>JACKLZ010000002.1:367500-677500 GCA_024235675.1 Zoogloeaceae bacterium | reverse complement strand
GCCTGTACGACTAAACCAGAGATTCAACAAAACGGGATGGAAAGCCCGGCCATAGAAGGTGATAGCCCTGTATGTGAAGTGTTTCTGGCGGGTCTGAGCGTACGACAAGTAGGGCGGGACACGTGGAATCCTGTCTGAATATGGGGGGACCATCCTCCAAGGCTAAATACTCGTAATCGACCGATAGTGAACCAGTACCGTGAGGGAAAGGCGAAAAGAACCCCGGGAGGGGAGTGAAATAGATCCTGAAACCGCATGCATACAAACAGTGGGAGCCTCCTTGAGGGGTGACTGCGTACCTTTTGTATAATGGGTCAGCGACTTACGTTCAGTGGCGAGCTTAACCGAATAGGGGAGGCGTAGCGAAAGCGAGTCTGATAAGGGCGACTTAGTCGCTGGGCGTAGACCCGAAACCGGATGATCTATCCATGGCCAGGATGAAGGTGCCGTAACAGGTACTGGAGGTCCGAACCCACTAACGTTGAAAAGTTAGGGGATGAGCTGTGGATAGGGGTGAAAGGCTAAACAAATCCGGAAATAGCTGGTTCTCCCCGAAAACTATTTAGGTAGTGCGTCGTACGGACACTTCCGGGGGTAGAGCACTGTCATCGTTGGGGGGGTCATTGCGATTTACCCCGCGATAGCAAACTCCGAATACCGGAAAGTGATATACGGCAGACAGACATCGGGTGCTAACGTCCGGTGTCAAGAGGGAAACAACCCAGACCGCCAGCTAAGGTCCCAAATGCATGGCTAAGTGGCAAACGAGGTGGGAAGGCATAGACAGCTAGGAGGTTGGCTTAGAAGCAGCCACCCTTTAAAGAAAGCGTAATAGCTCACTAGTCGAGTCGTCCTGCGCGGAAGATGTAACGGGGCTCAAGCCATGAACCGAAGCTGCGGATGTGTCTTTGACACGTGGTAGGGGAGCGTTCCGTAAGCCTGCGAAGGTGTCTCGTAAGGGATGCTGGAGGTATCAGAAGTGCGAATGCTGACATGAGTAGCGATAAAGGGAGTGAAAAGCTCCCTCGCCGAAAACCCAAGGTTTCCTGCGCAACGTTCATCGGCGCAGGGTGAGTCGGCCCCTAAGGCGAGGCAGAAATGCGTAGTCGATGGGAAACAGGTCAATATTCCTGTACCACTCTTTAATGCGATGGGGGGACGGAGAAGGTTAGATCAGCCGGGTGTTGGACGTCCCGGTTTAAGCGTGTAGTCGTGCCTGGTAGGCAAATCCGCCGGGCTTAGACGAGGCGTGATGACGAGGGCTCATTGAGCCTGAAGTGATTAATACCATGCTTCCAGGAAAAGCCTCTAAGCTTCAGTTAAAGAGTGACCGTACCGCAAACCGACACAGGTGGGTAGGTAGAAAATACCAAGGCGCTTGAGAGAACTCAGGAGAAGGAACTCGGCAAATTGACACCGTAACTTCGGGAGAAGGTGTGCCTCTTGTATGTGAAGCCCCTGCGGGCGGAGCAGAAGGAGGTCTCAGAGAATCGGTGGCTGCGACTGTTTATTAAAAACACAGCACTCTGCAAACACGAAAGTGGACGTATAGGGTGTGACGCCTGCCCGGTGCCGGAAGGTTAAGTGATGGGGTGCAAGCTCTTGATCGAAGCCCCGGTAAACGGCGGCCGTAACTATAACGGTCCTAAGGTAGCGAAATTCCTTGTCGGGTAAGTTCCGACCTGCACGAATGGCGTAACGATGGCCACACTGTCTCCACCCGAGACTCAGCGAAGTTGAAATGTTTGTGATGATGCAATCTACCCGCGGCTAGACGGAAAGACCCCGTGCACCTTTACTGTAGCTTTGCATTGGACTGTGATGGGATCTGTGTAGGATAGGTGGGAGGCGTTGAAGGCGTGCCGCTAGGTGCGCTGGAGCCGACGTTGAAATACCACCCTGATGTCATTGCGGTTCTAACCTGGGGCCCTGAATCGGGCTCGGGGACCGTGCATGGTAGGCAGTTTGACTGGGGCGGTCTCCTCCCAAAGTGTAACGGAGGAGTGCGAAGGTACGCTTGGCGCGGTCGGACATCGCGCTGAAAGTGCAATGGCAAAAGCGTGCTTGACTGCGAGACTGACAAGTCGAGCAGCTACGAAAGTAGGTCATAGTGATCCGGTGGTTCTGTATGGAAGGGCCATCGCTCAACGGATAAAAGGTACTCTGGGGATAACAGGCTGATTCCGCCCAAGAGTTCACATCGACGGCGGAGTTTGGCACCTCGATGTCGGCTCATCACATCCTGGGGCTGTAGCCGGTCCCAAGGGTATGGCTGTTCGCCATTTAAAGTGGTACGTGAGCTGGGTTTAAAACGTCGTGAGACAGTTTGGTCCCTATCTGCCGTGGGCGTTGGAAGTTTGAGAGGGGCTGCTCCTAGTACGAGAGGACCGGAGTGGACGAACCTCTGGTGTACCGGTTGTCACGCCAGTGGCATCGCCGGGTAGCTAAGTTCGGAAGAGATAACCGCTGAAAGCATCTAAGCGGGAAACTTGCCTCAAGATGAGACTTCCCCCGTGACTCGATCACGCTAAAGGGTCGTTCAAGACCAGGACGTTGATAGGCTGGGTGTGGAAGCGCAGTAATGCGTTAAGCTAACCAGTACTAATTGCCCGTGAGGCTTGATCCTATAACCTTGAGAACATGTGCTAAGCAATCGCACAACACTACTTACTTCGACTTCTTCCTGTTGCGGCGACGCAGACACCCAAAGCCCTGCGACGCCAACCGTCAAGTCTGACGACCATAGCGTTCTGGAACCACCCCTTCCCATCCCGAACAGGACCGTGAAACGGAACAGCGCCGATGATAGTGCCCATACGGGTGTGAAAGTAGGTCATCGTCAGACTAACCAAAGAAAAACCCCGCAATCGCTCGATTGCGGGGTTTTTTATTGCAACAACAAAAATACAGAAAATAATAAATACACAGTCCGGATCTAGTCCGATTCACCTTCCCACGTCAATGCCAGCTCGAGTGAAGTAAGCGCCCGGCAAACCCATCTGTCCTTCACGCGGTAGTGCGCTGAAGATCGTGTCCACCAATTTCAATAGTGGACACCATGGACGTCGTGATCCCGCGCCGGCGTCGGCGCAGACACAGCGAAGCATTCAAGCAATCGGTCATCTCGGCCTGCAGCTCGCCAGGGGTGTCGGTGGCGGGCGTGGCGCTGGCCAACGAACTGAACGCCAACCAGGTGCGCCGCTGGCTGCGCGAGCGCGGCGTTGAGCCGCCCAGTCGTCGCGGAGGCGAGGCCGTTTCGCCTGCTCCGACCGCCGAGCCGCGCTTTGTACCGCTCGCGTTGGCGCCTGAGGCCGAGCCCAAGCCCGTCATTCGCCTCGACGTGCAGCGCGGTGCGGCTCGGCTCAAGCTCGAGTGGCCGATCGAGGCGGCCGATGCCTGCGGCGCCTGGCTGCGCCAGTGGCTGGCATGATCCGCATCGAGGCGCTGTGGCTGTCGGCCGAGCCGCTGGACATGCGTGCGGGCATGGATACGCTGCTCTCGCAGGTGGTGCGCGTGTTCGGTGCGGCGCAGCCCCATCACGCCTATCTGTTCGCCAACCGGCGCGGCACGCGCCTGAAGGTGCTGGTCCATGACGGTTTCGGGGTGTGGCTGGCGTGCCGGCGGCTCAATCAGGGGCGCTTTCACTGGGCCACGGGCCAGGGCGGATTTGAGCTGACGCGCGCGCAGTTCGATGCGCTGGTGCTCGGTTTGCCATGGCATCAACTGCGCGACGAGGGCGTGATCCGAACACTTTGAGCTGGCGCCATCGGCACATCCAGAGGTGGCCGCGGAAATCAGGACTGGTTGTTAAGTGAAGACTCTGCTCTGATGGGCGATGGACTCGCCCGATGGAGGAGCAGCAATGAGAAGGCCCAGAAGGAACCACACGGCAGCGTTCAAGGCGAAGGTAGCGCTGGCGGCGTTGAAAGGCGACAAGACGCTGGCAGAGTTGGCGGAGAAATTTGATCTGCATGCCAACCAGATCACTCAGTGGAAGACGCAATTGCTGCAGGGGGCGACGGGGGTATTCCTGACGCCCGCCGAGAAGCGAGAGGTAGTCGGTCCGAGCGTCAAGGACATGCAGGCAAAGATCGGCCAGTTGGCGCTGGAGAACGATTTTTTGTCCGGCGCGCTCGATCGCATGGGCGATGCGAGCGCAAAAAGATGATTGATCCGCGCCATGGGCTGCCGATTTGTCGGCAAGCGAAGCTGGTGAGCATCTCGCGCTCGAATGTCTATTACTTGCCCCGGCCCGTGGCCGATGCCGACCTGGCGGTGATGCGCCGTATGGACGAGCTGCATCTGAACTATCCGTTCGCGGGCGCCCGGATGCTGCGCGACATGCTCGGGCGCGAAGGCATCCAGATCGGGCGCAGGCATGTGGGCACCTTGATGCGCAAGATGGGCATCGAGGCGATCTACCGCAAGCGCAACACCAGCGCCCCACACCCCGAGCATCGCATCTACCCGTACTTGCTTAAGCATCTAGCGATCGAGCGGCCCAACCATGTCTGGGCGACCGACTTGACCTACATCCCGATGAAGCGAGGTTTCGTCTATCTGGTAGCCATTGTCGACTGGGCTACGCGCAAGGTGCTGGCGCATCGGCTCTCTATCACCATGACCCCAGATTTCTGCGTTGAAGCGCTCGAAGAGGCCATTGCCCGGTATGGCGTGCCGGAGATCTTCAACACCGATCAGGGCAGCCAGTTCACCAGCGTCGATTTTACCCAGGTGCTCAAAGACCACGACATCAAGATCAGCATGGACGGCAAGGGCCGCTGGGTCGATAACGTCTTCGTCGAGCGGCTGTGGCGCAGCGTCAAGTACGAACACGTCTATCTGCATGCCTACGAGAGTGTTACCGACGCGCGTGCGAAGTTGGCCGGCTACTTTCGGTTCTACAACACCGAGCGGCCGCATTCCTCGCTAGGGAAGCGGACCCCCGATGAGGCATACTCGGAGTCCTTGGCTGCATGACAAATATGCCGATCTGCGCACCGGGGGTACGTACCCCCGGTGCGCAGATCAGAACCGCAGAGCGTTCACTTAGAAAACGGACAACGCTGTCCTAACTGACGGGGCCACCTCTTCCCCCGATAGCGTGGCCGCTGGGGCCTCGGGCATGATTCGCCCATGCCGCTGCCTGCCAATTTCGATCATCTGGACGCCGACGCCTTGCGCCAACTGCTCATCGAGCAGGAGCGCGAGCTGGTGTGGCGCCAAAGCAAGATCGAACGGCTCACCCATGAGCTGGCGCTGTACAGGCGCCAGCGCTATGGCGTGCGTGCCGAGCGCCTGTCAGCCGAGCAAGCGCGCCTGTTCGAAGAGACCACCGACGCCGATCTGGCGGCGATGAGCGAAGAGCTTGAGCAACTGCAAGCGGACAGCAAGGTAGCAGCACCGAAGGGCCAGGCCCGGCGCAAGGCGCTGCCAGTCCAGTTGCCGCGCACCGAGATCCGCCACGAACCGGAATCGACCACCTGCGCCTGTGGCTGCCAGATGAAGCGCATCGGTGAGGATGTGGCCGAGAAGCTCGACTACACCCCGGGGCACTTCACGGTCGAGCGTCACATCCGCGGCAAGTGGGCCTGCGCCCAATGCCAGAGCCTGGTGCAGGCACCGGTGGCCGCGCACATCATCGACAAGGGCATCCCCACCGCCGGCTTGCTGGCCCAGGTGCTGGTGGCCAAGTACCAGGATCACCTGCCGCTGTACCGGCAAGAAGGCATCTTCGGCCGGGCCGGGCTGGCGATCCCGCAATCGACCCTGGCCCAGTGGGTGGGCCAGTGCGGCGTGCACCTGCAAGCCCTGGTCGATGCGCTCAAGGCCGAACTGCTCGCCCATCCGGTGCTGCATGCGGACGAGACGCCGGTGGCGATGCTCGAGCCGGGCGCGGGTAAGACACACCGGGCCTACCTGTGGTCCTACAGCGTGGGCGCCTTCGATCCGCTCAAGGCGGTGATCTATGACTTCACCGACAGCCGCGCGGGCCGTCACGCCCAGGCGTTTCTCGGGCAGTGGCGCGGCACGCTCGTCTGTGACGACTACGCCGGCTACAAGGCGCTGATCGCCCAGGGGGTCAAGGAAGCCGGCTGCATGGCCCATGCGCGGCGCAAGTTCTTCGACCTCACCGTGCAGGGCAGCAGCCAGATCGCCGGCGAGGCACTCGAGGCGATCGGCCAGCTCTATGGCATCGAGCGTGAAGTGGCCGAACTGGATCTGGATGAACGACTGAGGCTGAGGCAGGAACGCTCCGGTCCCATCCTCGAGCGGCTGCACGCCTGGTTGCTCAAGCAACGCACCGAGGTGCCCAACGGCTCGAGCATCGCGCGGGCCATCGACTACAGCCTCAAACGCTGGGCGGCGCTGACGCACTACCTGAACGATGCGCGCGTGCCCATCGACAACAACTGGATCGAGAACCAGATCCGTCCGATCGCGATCGGACGCAAGAACTGGCTGTTCGCCGGCAGCCTGCGCGCGGGCCAGCGCGCCGCCGCCATCATGAGCCTGATCCAGTCAGCGCGCCTGAACGGACACGAGCCCTTCGCCTATCTGAAGGATGTGCTCGAGCGACTGCCTGCGCAGCCCTACAGCCGGATCGGGGAATTGCTGCCGCATCGCTGGCAGGCATCTGCATAGCGGATGGACGTTTGCTGCGTCTAGGTGGGTTTGCCGGGCGCTTACCGAGTGAAGGCGTCCAGCCCTTTGATTCGCGCCTTGCTTATAGCCGACGGAAGATCAGAGAGGCGTTCGTGCCCCCAAATCCAAAACTGTTCGACATCACGGAGTCGATCCGCCGGGAAATACTCGACGTCACCAAGTTTGCTTCACCATTAAGGCTGGGGTCACGCTCGCTGAATACGGGGCTTCCGACGATGAAGTTTTGATCGATCATCAGAAGGCAAAAAATGGCTTCATGGACGGCTGCCGCACCGATCGGATGTCCGGTCATGCCCTTGGTCGAAGAGTAGGCAGGCAGCGTCGGCCCAAACACGTTGTGCAGAGCGTTCACCTCGCTGAGATCTCCGTTAGGGGTCGAGGTCGCGTGGGTGTTGACGTAGTCAATGGGGGCGTCTGTCTCTGCCAGCGCCAGTCGCATGGCGCGTGCTGCGCCGTCTGGATGGGGGTTCACCATGTCCATGCCGTCTGATGTCGCACCGAACCCGACAACTTCTGCGTAGATACGCGCTTTACGCGCCGTCGCGTGGGTCAGTGATTCAAGTACCAGCATGCCGCCGCCTCCGGCGATGACAAATCCGTCCCGGTCGATTGCATAGGGGCGGGACGCTTGCTGGGGACAGTGATTGAATCCGCTGGAGAGTGCCCCCATCGCATCAAACAAAGCGGTGGAGGTCCAGCAGACTTCTTCCGAACCACCGGTAAATACGACGTCTTGTTTTCCGGATTGGATTATCTGAGCCGCCTGCCCGATACAGTGAGCAGAGGTCGCACAGGCGGAGGTAATGGAGAACGAAACGCCCTGTATTCCAAAGGCAGTCGATAGACATGCTGATGTCGTGCTGCCCATGATCCGCGGGACCAGATAGGGCGGAATCCTGTCTGCCCCCCGGTTCCGCAGGATGTCAATGCCAGCGACGAGGTGGAAGCTGGAGCCGACGCCAGAGCCGACGATCAGTCCGGTGCGAGGGTGGCTCACTGCCGAGCCCGGGAGTTGCGCGTCATCAAGGGCCTTGCGCATTGAGTGGTAGGCGTAGATGGCGGCATCGCCCATGTATCGGGCAGTCTTTCGGGGTATTGGACGTTCCGAACCGAGATTGGGAATGCCTGCGACTTGACTCTTCAGCCCCAGCTCGGCGTATTCAGGTACATGACGCACACCGCTAAGCTGGTTCCTGAGCGCGTAGGTGATCTCATCAAGGGTGTTGCCAATACAGGATATTGCCCCCATGCCGGTGACGACAACACGATGGTCCGGGCTTGTGTTCATTGCGTGCATAGTGTTTTCGAACGTTGAGGACGGCGAGCTTTCGGGTACGTTTCACTGAACGTGTCGGTGGAGCCAGGGCCACACAGCGCACAATGCGGGAGGCCGCAGTGGTGAGATCCCGGTGTATTCGACCGGGTGCGCTTCTCTCGCATGCCTTGGTTCTGAAGGATGATGGAATTCAATGCGACTCTCGCCTACGGTGCCAATCGTGAACGGATCGCACTGACAAGACTGCTGACCCAGCGGTTGTAATTTGGGTGAATGACTTCCGTGCGAACCTGCACGTCGCCGGCGCTGACGCTGGGCGTATAGGGATTCGGCTCCTTGATGGCGTAGTTCATGTTGGTGCTGCCAGCGTAGGTCACGCTGAACGTGTTGGCGGAGTACGAGATCGACGTCTGAATGGTGTGTTTGTTGCGAACGACGAGCGTTGCAATCAGCGTGTCTGCGTCAGTTGTGGGCGTAACGGTCCAGCCCTTTTCTTGGCAGGCTCGAATGATTGCGTCTCGAACCTGATCGGGTGTCGCTTGTTGCCCGCCGCCTTGCGCCCATGTGATTTGGGCGTGGTTGACGATGGGCACTGACGCCCTGGCTGCAACCGGTCCGGCTACAAGCAGGCAGAATGCTGCGATGGTCAGGGTTTTCAATGCGTTCATGATGAGCGGGTTCCTACCGGAGTCAATGATTTTGTGGCAATTATCGCTTGCCAGGTGTGAGCACTGCAGTAAACTGGCCCCACGTCATGCATTTTGTTTATTTCGTGGGAGAGATTTTCAGTGTCTATTCGTCGCAGCATCGTCTTGATTGGACTGGTCGCGATAGTATCGCAGCCGGTTTTTGCACGTGATACCCACCACAACTTCCCGCTGTCCGATGCCATGTCAGCCTCGGCCGCCCAAGACAAACTGGATCCCGAGATCAAATTCTTTTTCGGAACACAAAGGCATCCAAAAGTCATAAAGCGAATTGGCGAATGGGGCACAAACAAAAAAACCAACGCCTTCGGTAAGGACGACAAGGTGGCCTGCGAGTGGGCATTCCTCAGTGCAATGCTTGAGTTGCAGGAGCGGGTAAAAAAAGAGGGCGGCAACGCGGTGATCAATATCAAGAGCAATTACCGTGGCAAAGAGACGTCCAGCAACGAGACCTATGAGTGCGGCGCAGGGGCCATCATGGCTGGCGTCGCTTTGAAGGGAACGGTGGTCCGGATTTCCCGTTAGGGTGTTTGGCGCAACGGCGGCACTGCCGCTGTTGCTATCCGCCCTGCCGCAGAGTGCGGCAGGTCAATCCTTGGATTGCGGCGCGACCGCCGCGACAGGGATGCGTGTTAAATGCTCGGCTTGGTCGCCACGAGATTGACCAGCGTTTCCTCGCGCTCAGTCGGCACCTTGAACCCGAACCACTCGAACGCGCCCAGGTCAGAGCGACTCCACCACAGATAGGGCTCCGAGACGTTCCTGGCGTTGAACTCGAAGCCGACCGCCCGAATCATCGCCTTGTATTCGTCGGCCGTGCGCTGCACATGCATTGGGTGGCGAAACAGTAGCTTGATGACCCACGAGTGAATATAGGCGCGCGTCGATTCTGCAAACAGTAATCGACCACCGGGTTTGAGAATGCGGTAGAACTCGCGCATGGCCTCGTCCTGACGCAGCAGGTGGTGAAAGGTCTGGTGGCAAAACACCATGTCGACGCTGGCGTCGGGCAGGTCGATTGCGGCGCAGTCGTTTTGCTTGAACTCGGCTTCGATCCCTTGTGTCGCCAGCGTGTCGCGAGCGATGCGCAGGCTCTCGGCGTCAAACTCAATGCCGATCAGGCGCGCGGGTGCAAATGCGGCTTTCAGCAGGCTCAGGGAGTTGCCTTGGCCGCATCCCACGTCGGCGATGATCGGTGCCGGCGGAAAAGGGGTATCCGTCAGCCGGCGGAGATCGTCGATGGCAATCTTGAGAACGTGGTTTCGCCAGATAGTGGTGCCGAGAAACCAGAAGCCAAAGCGTGTCTCTGGCACGTAAGCATTCGATGTCATGGATTGGGGCATGAGTGTGCGTTAGCGGGAGGTAGCGACGCGCTGGCTTGATTCGAGGAATATCCACGAGATGCCGATGCCGCCGGTCCACGAGGTTTGCTGGCGAACCAGCGGGCTGTCTTCAAAGCTGGCGCCGCCGAGATGGTCGGCACGCAGGAATCCACCAACCCAGATCTTTTTGAAGCGCTTGGCCAGCGTCATGGTGAGTTGCCATCCGCCGTAGCCGGACTTCGCGTCCCAGGCGGGGCGATCGGCTGTGGCGAAGCGGTCAGCCACTTTGTAGTAGTACGCAAAGTAGTGCTTGTCGCCGAAAATCGGGCCGGTCGAGACGCTGGCATGCCAGCCCGGCCACGGATGATTGTCTCGATCGAACGCCAGCGTGGGCGTGAACACCGTGCCGACGTCGCGCACGTCCGGAAAGTCGACTGCCAGCACTTTTCGCAGCGGCAGGCGCAGGGTGATGTCGCCCCATGACTGGCGGTGCTTGTAACTCCATTGCGGACCGATTTCGACCGTCGGGTCGAGGTCAGGCATGTCGCGCCGCGCGCGGTTGTCGTCGCTCTTCACCGGCACGGACGCGGCGAGGCTGATGTCCCATTCCGTATGGGCGTCCTGGTAGAACACGCCGCGCACCTTGTCGCGATCAATCTTCAGGAATTCGCCGCGGTACACCAGGTAAGGAATCGGCAAGGCGTAGGTTTGGCGTTGATCCGAGCCGCGATAGTCCGGTATCGACAGCAGCCCGACGCCGGCGCCGAACTCCCAGAGTGGCTCTTCGGCCGCGATAGCGCTGGCCGGCGAGAGCAGTGAGAGCGCCAGTGTGGCAATGCCGAGGAGGTGATAGGGCTTAGGCATGATGGCGTTTGAAGATCAGTGATGTGTTGATGCCGCCGAAAGCAAAGTTGTTGCTCATGAAGGTCGTGACGTCCAGCGGGCGGGCGCTGCCCATGATGTAGTCCAGCGCGGCGCAGCGCGGGTCGGGCGTGTCCAGATTCAGCGTTGGCGCATAGCGACCAGCGTGCATCATCTCGATGCCCAGCCAGGCTTCGATGGCGCCGCAGGCGCCCAGCGTGTGGCCGAAGTGACCTTTCAGACTGCTGATGGGCGTCGATCCGCCAAAGACCTCGGCGACGGCGGTTGATTCAGCGATATCGCCCACCTCGGTGGCGGTGCCGTGCGCGCTGATGTAATCGATGGCCGATGGCGGCAAATCGGCGTCGGCCAGGGCGCGCCGCATGACGGTGGCCATGGTGTCGGCCGAGGGCTGGGTGATGTGCTTGCCGTCGGAGTTGCAGTCAAAGCCGATGATCTCGGCGAGGATGGTCGCACCGCGCGCGACGGCGTGTTCGTAGGATTCGAGCACCAGCGTGGCCGCGCCTTCGCCAACCACCAGGCCGTCTCGACGGGCGTCGAAGGAGCGGGGTGTCAGGCTTGGCTGATCGTTCATCTGGCTGGTGGCGAACAGCGTATCGAACACCGCCGCGGCCGGGCTCGACAGCTCTTCGGCGCCGCCGGCGATCATCAGGGCTTGCTTGCCATAGCGGATCGCCTCGTAGGCGTAGCCGATGCCCTGGCTGCCCGAGGTGCAGGCGCTGCTGGTCGGGATCACCCGGCCCTTCAGACCAAAGAACAGTCCGATGTTGACCGCCGTGGTGTGCGCCATCATCTGGATATAGCTGGTGGCGGTGACGCCGCTCATCTGGCCGGTGTCGAGCATCTTGCCGAATACCCGCACCGGCTCGACGCTGCCACCGGATGAGCCGTAGGCGATGCCCATGCGACCGTCGCTAATCTGCGCGTCGCCGAGCAGACCGGCATGCGCCAGGGCGCGTTCGGTGGCGCAGACGGACATCAGCGACACGCGGCCCATCGAGCGCAGCATCTTGCGCGGATAGTGGCTGGGCACCTGAAAATCGTCGACCGGCGCGCCGAGGCGGGTCTGCAGATCGGTGATGGCGTCCCATTCGGGCATGCGGCGGACGCCGCTTCGGCCGGTTGCCATGGCGGCGTCGATGGCCGCCCAGGTGTCGCCCAGCGAGGTGATGCCGGCCATGCCGGTGACCACGACACGGTGCATCAGATAATGCCTCCGTTCACGCCAATGACCTGACGCGTCACATAAGACGCGGCGTCGGACACCAGAAAGCCGACCACGCCTGCGACCTCTTCAGGCGTGCCGACGCGTTTCATGGGCACCATCCTGAGGGCTTCGTCCATCGGAAGATCGCGCGTCATGTCCGAGTCGATCAGGCCGGGGGCCACGCAATTGACGGTGATCCGCCGGCTCGCCAGCTCGACCGCCAGCGCTTTGGTGGCGCCGATCAGCCCGGCCTTGGCGGCGCTGTAATTGACCTGGCCGCGATTGCCCATCACGCCGGATACGGAGGCCATGGTGACAATGCGGCCGCCCTTTTTCTTGCGTACCATGGGCATGACTAGCGGATGCACGATGTTGAAGAAACCGTTGAGTCCGGTGTCGATGACCTCGTCCCAGTCGCTGTCGCTGAGCGCCGGGAAGGCGTTGTCGCGGGTGATGCCGGCGTTGACCACGACGCCGTAGTAAGCGCCCTTGGCCTCGATATCGGCCTCCAGCGCCGCGCGGGCCGCGTCCCGCTCGGTGACATCGAATACCAGCAGGTCGGCGGTGCCGCCGGCACCACGAATGGCGGCAATCACCGCTTCTGCCGCGGCGATGCCCTGGCGGCAGTGCACCGTGACGGCGAAGCCCTGTGAGGCGAGCTGCAGGGCGATGGCGCGGCCAAGGCCGCGGCTGGAGCCGGTGACGAGGACGCGGCGGAGCGGGGTGTCATTCATGGTCGGGTGTCTCGTAAACCTTGAGCGTGGCGTCGGCGATTTGCATGCCATCGTGATGCAAGGTGCAATCGAAGGCGCCGAGGCCAGAATCGTCGCGAAACACGAGTTCTGCCTTGATGTCGATGCGGGTATGGGCCGGAAAGGTCGGCCATTCGCTGCGATAGGCGCGGGTGCCGAGCAGGTAGCCGATCTTGGGCGGACGGCCGTTGCGCCGGCCTTCCATGCCGACAAAAGCGGCGATGGCCTGGGCCATCAGCTCGATGCCGACCCATGCCGGCATGCCGCCCTTGGCGTCCGAATACCATTGATCGGGCACGATCTCGGCGTAGGCGGCGACGTGATCGGCCGTGCACGCCGTGAGGCCCGAAATCAGCAGATTGGGCGAGCGGTGCGGCAGCAGGGCATCGGGCGCAGGAAACGGACTCACGGCGCGTCTCCGATGGCCAGACAGCAGTTGCTTCCACCAAAAGCAAAGGAACTGGACAGCATGATTCTTCTTGGGTGTCGGTCAATCGTATCGCCGGTGCGCACCAGATTCAGTTCGGGTAGTGTCGGGTCGGCACAGCCGTCCCAGACATGCGGCGGCAGGCGGCGGTCGACATTATGGTGCGAAAGCGCCAGCCAGCAAAAGGCCAGCTCGGTGGCGCCGGCCGCGCCCAAGGTGTGACCCGTGAGGGGTTTTGTTGAGCTGCAGGGCACGCCCTTGGGGAATAGACGCGCCACGGCCCGGCTTTCCATTTCGTCGTTTTTCGGCGTCGCCGTGCCATGCAGGTTCAGGTAGCTGATGTCGTCCGGCGCCGCGCCGGCGGCGGCGAGTGCTTGCCGGATGGCGGCTTCAGCGCCTTTGCCGTTCGGCTCGGGCGACGAGATATGGTGTGCGTCGCTCGACTCGCCAGCGCCGAGCAGCGCGATGTCGGCCGGCTTTCGGCTGACCAGAAACAGCGCCGCGCCTTCACCAATATTGATGCCGCGGCGATTGGCGCTCATCGGGTTGCACAGATCGGCGGTGGTCGCCTCAAGCGCGCTGAAGCCGTTGATGGTCAGGCGGCACAGGGTATCGACACCGCCGGCGATGACCGCATCGCACAGCCCCGCGCGAATCAGTTGCTGGGCCGACACCATGGCCTTGGCGCTGGAGGTGCACGCGGTGGATACGGTGTAGGCCGGGCCGGTCAGTGCCAGCGCGTCGGCGACAAAGCGGGCGCAATCGCCCAGCTCTTGCCGGCCGTAGTGAAAGCCGGGCGTCAGCGCGCCGTGCGTTGTGTAGTGGGCGATGGCCGCCTCGCCTTCGTAAATGCCGGAGGTGCTGGTGCCAAGCACCACGCCGACCCGGTGGGCACCAAAGCGCTCAATGGCGCTGCGCACCTCGTCTTCAATTTGCGCCAGTGCGGCGAACAACAGCCGGTTGTTGCGGCTGTCGTAGTGCGACAGCGATGCAGGCAGCGCGGGCAAGTCGGCAACGCGTGCGCGGCCAACGCGTGCGGCGCGCTGCGGCAGCCAGCCGTCTTCGCACACCATGCCGGCAGTGTCGCCGCAAAACAGGGCCTGAGCGATGCTGGCCGTGTCGTGTCCGAGGGCGTTGACCAGGCCAAGTGCTGGCAGCGTGATGATGGTGGTCAAGCTCATTCCTCCAGGCGGCTCACCCGGATGCGGGCGTCCATGGGCGTGAAGACCGCGTCGATCGTGCCGCGCGTTGGGTCGGTGTCGGACTGCCGGGTCGTCAGCACCGGCGGCGCGTCGCCCTGGTGGACGGTGCGTCCGTACTCGGTGGCGCTCAGCTCGGCGTCTTGCCCCAGGCCGTCGCGCACGGCGTCGACGGGCCAGAGCATCAGTTGAATCAGCGCCGGCAGCCGCAGGCCAAGCGCTTCTGCCGCCTGCGGGCCGTCCCAGTGCAGTGTGCCGTGCTCGGCACTGATGCGGAACAGCTTCTGGCCGAGCGGCGTGAGCGCCACGATCTGCATGCGCGCTTCGCGGGCGTCGATGGCGAACACCAGGCGCTCGCCGTCGGGGCGGTCGGGCAGGGTGAATTCCACCAGCTGGTTGATGGCCAGCGTCTGGCCGGCGGGGAGGGCTTGCAGGCAATAGCGCAGCGTGGGCGCCAAGGCGGTGCAGCCCGCCTCATGCGGCACGCTGGCGCAGCCGGCGAGCGCCAGCGCGCCGAGGAGCGCCAGTCGGTTGATGGCAGTCATGATGCCGCCTCGGGTGCGCCGCGACCGATCAGTGCCAACGGTGAAGCGAGAAACGCGGTGATCACGCCCATGAACAGCGTCAGCCCGAAGCTGGCGATGGCCGGCGTACTGCTGAAGGCCAGCAGCCCGAAGCCGAGCACAGTGGTGATCGCGGCCAGCAGCACGCCGAGCGTGGCCTCGCCTTGCGGGCCGCCTTCGCGGGTAAAGATGCCGTAGTCGGCCCCGATGCCGAAGACCAGCATCAGCGCCAGCCAGTGGAACAAGGTGGCCGGCAGACCGAGATAGCCGAGCGCTGCCAGCGGCGCGCCGACGGCGAGTACGCACGGCGCCAGCGTGGCCGCCGCGCCGCGCCAGCCGTGGCGTCGGCTGAGCAGGATCAGCGACAGGCCGATGGCGCAGGCCAGCGCCCAGGCCATGCCGCGGCGGTATTGCCCCATCAGGCTGGAGACGGCGGCGGGCTTGTCGAGCAAGGTGACGCCGGGCAGGTTGGCGCCGGTGGCGAGGGCGTCGGTGGACCAATGGCCGTGCAGTGTCACCACGCTGGCCACGCCGGCTTGTGCCGGCCCGAGCCACAGGTGGCGGTAGGGCGTGGATAGCGGCAGTTTCAACCAGGCGTCGGGGCTCAGTGGCTTCTCGGCCGCGAACGCGTCGGCCAGCGCCTGGCCGATGCGGGGGTGATAGCCGATGTCGTCGAGTGTGTGCTGTGCCCACCGGTCGTCGCCAAACAAGAGCGCGCCGATCAGCTGACGGTTGCTGGCCTGGCGTTGCGCCGAGGGGACGAAGGCTGATATTGCCGTGAAGCCGCCCGCGTGCTCGGGGTCGCGTGCGCGCAAGGCGTCGGTCAGTTGTTCTTCGCGCTGCAGGAGGTGCTCGGCGTCGCGCCCGTTCACCAAAAACAGCCGGCTGCCCTGACCGAGCTGGGTGAGTTCGCGGATTCTCGCTTCCTGGCGTGCGAGCATCGGGTCGGGCGTGCTGAGTAGACGGACATCGTCGTTGTGCGTCAGCGACCAGATGCCGGGCACGCCGGCGAGCACGGCCAGCGGCAGCAGCCATCGGGCACGGCGTTGCAGGAACTGCTGCCACGCCGAAAATGCCCGGCGAAGGCGGTCGAGCCCCGCGGTGCTGCGCGGGTCGGCAGCGCGGGCAAACAGCGGCAGCACCATGAGTGTCGCCACGTAGGCGGTGGCCAGCCCGGTCATTGAAAACAGCGCGATCTGGCGCAGGCCGGGGAAAGGCATGGCGAGCAGCGCGGTGTAGCCAAGCAGGCTGGTGAGCAGGCCCTGTGTGAGCGCCGGGCGCATCGCGGCCATGGCCTCGTCGGCCCGCCAGGCGGCCCTGGTCAGGCGGCGCTTGGCGAAGTAGTGCAGCGGGTAGTCGACCGCAATGCCGAGCAGGCTGGTACCGCAGACCAGGGTGAGCAGATGCAGCCGGCCGTCGACCAGCAGCACCACGGCGATGCCGGCGGCGACACCGGTAGCGATGCAGACAATGCCGAGCAGCACGGGGCGCAAGGAGCGAAAGGCGAGCAGCAAGAGCGCGGTGATACCGAGCAGGGAAACGCCGCCGATCAGAGACATTTCGCGTTTGGCGGTGGTTTGTGCGGCGGCGGCATAGAGCACCAGACCGGTCGCTTCAAGATGGGCTGTTGGCGCTTGCGCCTGAGCGGCGCTGCGGGCCTGCGCCAAGGCGTCGAGTACCGCCTCCTGCGTCGAAACGGCGTGCGGGCTGCCGACGGTCTCGGCGCTGACGAGGGCGTAGCTGCGGCCGTCGCGGTGGGCCATCAGAACGCCGTTCTCTGGGGCGAAGCCACCACCGGCAAAGGGCAGCTCGGCGAGGAAGCCGGCGAGCGTGCCGAAGGGGTCGAGCGGGCGGGGCACCGGCGTGGCGGTGGGGATCGGGCTGGACAGTGCGCGGTACAAGTCCTGTATCAGCGCGTCGCGGCCGTCGTGCTGCAAGGCCTCGCGCGTGGCGGCCGACAGCAGCCCGAAGCGATGCGGCAGATAGGTGGTGAGCAGTGTGTCGAGCGCATCGGGCGGCACTTCCAGCGTGATGTGCTGCAAGGCCGGCGAGGCGCGCAGCGTGTGGGCCAGGATTTCGGCGCCGGCGCGCGCCTGGGCGGCGTCGTCGGCGACGGTGAGCAGCACGATGCGCCCTTCGTGGGCGCGGGCGAGCTGGGCCATGGCCTGCTCGGCGATCGGGCTGCGTTCGGTGGCCGGCAGCATGGCCAGCAGGTCGGTTTCGACCGGCACCTTGCCAACGGCGGCCAGCGCGATCATGCCCGTGACCAGGGCGGCGGCGAGGAAGGTGAATAGGCGACGCGGCATCAGTCGGGGCGGGCGAACAGCGTGGCCTCGGCCGTATTGAGCTGCGTGTCGCGCTGGATCGCGGTGAAGCGAATCTCGGTGTGATCACCGCCGGCCTCGACGATGTTGACCTGCTCGACGGCCGTGTTGCCGGCGACCGTGATGTGCGTCAGATGACGCGCGACCTCAGCGCTGCGCGGGGTGAGCGTGACCTGCCAGCCGTCGGGTACACGGGCGGGGTCGAGCACAAAGTGCGACTCCAGCGGCGCCAGATCGGCACTGAGCAGCGCCTGCATGATCTGCCCCGCCTGCGCCGCGCCGGCGGCCTCGCGACCACTGCGCGTCTTGCGCAGGCCGTCCGGCCCGATCTCCACTGTGCCGTGTGCGTCGATCAGGTAGGTCACGGCGTAGGGCGATGCGACCTGCCACAGCACGCCGGCGTCGCGCGCGTAGGTGAAGTGGCCGGCAATACGAAAGGGTTTACGCATGGCGGCGAGCGTCTTGGTCTGGCTGAACTCGGCGCGCAGCACCGGGCTGTTGGCCACGCGGGCGGCAATCTCCGTGAGCAGGGCGTCGTCGGCCAGTGCGATGCTCGGCACGATGGCAAGCAAGCCCGCGAGGAGAAACGCGCGCCGTTTCATTCGGTGCCGCCGAGGCGATCGAGCAGTGCCGGCGGCGACACAAACTGCAGCTCGCCGCTGGTCATGTCGACGGCCACCTGCACCGTGTAGGCGCGGGTCAGCCGCTGGCCGGTGTCGGCGTCGCGGATGGTGTAGTTGATCTTCAGCCGGTTCTGCACCTCGACCAGTGCGGCTTCGATGCGGATCTTCTGGCCGTAGCGCGCCGGGCGCACATATTTGATATGGCACTCGACCACCGGCCAGGCGTAGCCCGAGGCGCGCATCTGCGGATAGTCGTAGTCGAAGCTGCGCAGCAGCACGGTGCGCGCCTGCTCGAAATACTGCACATAGTGGCCATGCCACACCACTTCCATGGCGTCGACATGGAAGAAGGGCACGTCGACTTCGACCTCGACCTTGGGTAGCGCGCTCATGCGTAGAGCGCCCAGGTTTTGGCACGCATCGCAGCCAGCGTGGCGCGCAGGTCGGCTTCGAGCGGGCGGTCTTCGGTGACCAGCGCGGAGAGCGACGACACCTGCTGGTGGAAGGCGAGCACCGATGCCGGCAGCGCCTCGGCGCTCAGCTCGCCGGTGCGCAGGCGCAGGGCGAGCCCCTGGTTGGCGGCGAGCAGCGCGGCGGCGGCGACCTGTTCGCTCAGCTCCAGCACGCGCAGGCAGTCGCGCGCGGCGATGGTGCCCATGCTGACCTTGTCCTGGTTGTGGCACTCGGTCGAGCGCGAAAACACCGAGGCCGGCATGGTCAGCTTGAGCGCTTCGGCGGTCCAGGCCGAGGCGCCGATCTGCACCGCCTTGAAGCCGTGATTGATCATCGCCCGCTCGGCGCTGGCGCCGGAGAGGTTTTGCGGCAGGCCGTGGTTGAACTTGCTGTCGACCATCAGCGCGACCTGCCGGTCGAGCAGGTCGGCGAGGTTGGCGACCGCGGTCTTCATGGCGTCCATGACGAAGGCGATGTGGCCGCCGTAGAAGTGGCCGCCGTGCAGCACCCAGTCGGCGTCGGGGTCGATCAGCGGGTTGTCGTTGGCGCTGTTGAGCTCGTTCTCGATGTCGCGGCGCATCCACGGCAGGGCATCGCGCAGCACGCCGATCACATGCGGGGCGCAGCGGATCGAGTAGCGATCCTGCAGACGCATGGCGCCGTCGTCGGTGTCTTCGGGCAGATCGGTGAAAAGCCAGTCGGCCGCTTCGGCCTGGCCGGCGTGCGGTTTGGCGGCGAACAGGCGGGGGTCGAAGTGACCGCGATTGCCCTGCATGGCCATCGAGGCCAGCGCGGTGATGCGGGTGGTGAGCCGGCTCAGGTAGTCGGCCCGCGACCAGGCCTGGCAGGCCAGCGCGGTCATCACCGAGGTGCCGTTCATGATCGCCAGCCCTTCCTTGGGCTTGAGCTGCAGCGGGGCGATATCGAGCTCGGCCAGCACCTCGCGGGTTGGGCGCGTTACGCCGCGGTAGCGCAGCTCGCGCTCGCCCACCAGTGCGGCCGCGACGTAAGACAGCGGTGTGAGATCGCCGCTGGCGCCGACCGAGCCTTCTTCCGGAATAAGCGGCAGGGCGTTGTTGATCAGCAGGTGTTCGATCTGTTCGAGCAGGGCCACGCGAACGCCCGAGTAGCCTTGGGCCAGTGAGTTGAGGCGGGTGACCAGCACCGCACGGGTGGCCGGCTCATCCAGATGCCGGCCGAGGCCGCAGCCGTGGTAGCGGGTGAGGTGTAGCGGCAGCTCCTGCACCAGATCGGCGGGCACGGTGACGGTGCAGGACTCGCCATAGCCGGTGTTCACGCCGTAGACCGTGCCCTTGTTGGCGAGCAGGCGTTCGAGATAGGCGCCGCCGCGGGCGATGCGCCCGCGGAAATCCGGATCGTCGGATAAACGGGCCGGACGGCGGCCGTCGGCGGCGTCGACCACGTCTTCGATGCTCAGGTGGCGGTTGCCGATGATGACCGTGTCGGTCGCTCTGCTAACAGTGTCTTTCATGGTTTTGAAGGAAGGGGTATCGCCCGCTCCTCCCAGAAGTCAAAGAAGTTGAACCACTGCAGCGGTGCCTGGCCGCAGTAGTGTTCGAGCCGTTGGGCGTAGGCGCCCATGTGGTGTTGCAGGGCCGTGTTGCGTGTTTTGCGCGGCAGGTCGATGCGCTCGGCGAAGGGCTCGAAGTGAATTTGGTAACAGCCGCCGGTGTCGAGGCAGAAAAACAGATACACCGGGCATTCGAGCAGGTGCGCCAGCACGAAGGGGCCTTGCGCAAACGGCGCCGGCCGGCCGAGGAAGGGCAGACGCTGAGTGCGGCCGTTTTCGGCCACCGGCGTGCGATCGCCAACGATGAACAAGAGCTCGCCGCGGTCGATCTTGTCTTTGAAGAGGATCGCCGTGTCGGGCCCGAAGTCGGTGACCTGGATGAGATTGAAGGCGAAGTCCGGATTGGTCTCGGCCATCATTTTGTTGAAGCGCACCGCGTGTTCGGTGAACACCACCGCGTTGATGGTGGTGAAGCGTGCCGCTACGCCGAGGGCGCGGGCCATTTCGAGATTGCCCAGGTGCGAGCCGATGATCAGCGCGCCGCGGCCGCTGGCGATGAGCGCGTCGAAGTCGGCCTGACCATGAAAGCTCAGCGGCTGCGATGGCGCGGCACCGCTCCAGGCGGCGAGCTTGTCCAGCCCGGCGCGGGCGAAGGCCAGCATGTGGCGGTAGGTGTCGCGCAGGCCGGGCGGTCGGGGCAGTGTGGTGCTGGGGCCGAAGTGGCGATACACTTGGTCGAGATACTGCTGCGAGGCCTGCCGCGCCGTGCGGCCGGTGAGCAAAAAGTAGCCGACGATGGGGTAGAGCATCAGGCTGGCCACGTGGCGGCCGAGCAGGCGGTAGGTGGTGAGCACCGTGCTCAGGCCGAGGCTGCTGCCGCGCTCGGCCAGGCGCGACCAGTGCTGTGCATTGTCGCCCGCACGCAGTCGTCGCCACACCAGGGCCGGCGCGCGCCACAGCATGCCGGCGACCAGCTTGGTGTGCGTGGCGGAGATGCGCAGGTTGTCGGAGAGCATCGCAAAGTGCGAGATGCCGTCTTGCGGGTAGGTCACGTGCGTGGGCACGTTGACGATCGGCAGGCCGAGCCAGGCAAGGCGCACGAGGATTTCGATATCGAAAGCCATGCGCCGCGCAATGTGCGGGCCGAGGACGCGCATCGTGGCGGCCAGCGGGTAGAGCCGGAAGCCGCACATCGAGTCGGGCACCTCGCACGACAGGGTTTCGATACGCACCCAGAAGTGGGTGATGGCGCGGCCGTACAGGCGCGACTTGGGTACGCTGTCGTCGTAGATTGGCCGGCCGCAGACCACCGCCTCGGGCTGGGCCGCGCCGAGTTCGAGAAAGCGCGGCACGTCGGCCAGGTTGTGCTGGCCGTCGGCGTCAATTTGCAGCGCATGGGTCAGGCCGTCGGCGTGGGCTTGCTCGAAGCCGGCGATCACCGCCGCGCCTTTGCCGCCATTGACGGCCAGGGTGATGAGGCGTGCCTGCGGGCAGTCGGCCACCGTTTGCGCCAGGGCGGCGCGGGTGGGCGCATCGCTGCCGTCGTCGACCAGATAGATCGGCAGATCGTGGCTTGCCAGCGCTGACACGACGCGGCCGATGGTGTGCGGGTGGTTGTAAACCGGCACCAGAAAGCAGGGGCGGAAGCTCATGCTTGAAACACCGCCTTGCCGCTGGATTTGGCCCGGCCGTCGGCGGTGTAGGCGAAGCGCAAGGTGTTTTTGTCTGGCGACCAGTCGAGTGTCAATTCCAGCGTGTCGCCGGGCAGCACGCGGTCATTGAACTTGAGGGCGTCCAGGTGCTGGCAGGTGCCGGCGGGTGCGAAGAATTGTATGGCGAAGCGGATCGCCCAATCGACCTGGGCGACGCCGGGCAGGATCGGCGTGCCGGGAAAGTGGCCGGCGAAGTGGATCAGATCGGTGTCGGCGGTGATCGCCAGACGAACGATGGTGTCGCTGCGTTCGAGGAGGTGAGCGTTGGGCAGGCTCATGGCGCGGCGGCCTCGTCGAAGAGGCTTTGCAAGGCGTCGAGAGGCAGCTTGCCGCGCTCGTTGTAGGGCAGGCCGGTGGGAAAGCGCCAGCGGCGCGGCAAGCTGACGCGCTCGAAGTGCTCGAGCAAATGCGCGCGTAGCGCATCGATGGTGGCGCGGCGGCCAAGTGCATCGAGTTGGCGTTGCCCTTCGGGCGTGAGTTCGGCGATGGCGCCGAGTTGTTCGCGCTGGCCAGTCAGCGCGATGACCGCGCAGGCGGCGACCCACGGGTGCGCGGTGAGCTGCTTTTCCATGGCCGGCAGGGAAACCCGCTTGCCCTCGAGCTTGATGATGCGGTCGGCGCGCCCGCGCAGGTGGAATCGGCCGTCGGCCAGCATCTCGGCCAGATCGCCGGTCGCCATGGGGCTGTCTTCATCGGCAAACGGCGAGCGCACGTGCAGGGCTTGCGCCGCGTCGACCGCCACGCCGACGCCGGGCAACGGCTGCCAGGGCGATTCGGCCTGCGGCCACTGGCGACGCCAGGCGATGCCGCCGGTTTCGGTGCTGCCATACACTTCGATCGGCGCCTCACCCAAGGCCGCGCCGAGCGTGGCGGCGGTGTCGGCGGCCAGCGGAGCGCCGGAGGAGAAAATGGCCGCGGTGTAGGGCGCCAGCTCGGCCGGATCGAGCAGATCGCCCAGGCGCGACAGATGCGCGGGGCTGGAAATCACGGTGCCGCGGCCGTGGGCGCGCAGGCGGTTGAGCAGGGCGTGCGGGGTGGCGGCGACGGCGGTGTCGAAGGGGCGGCCGGTGCTCAGCGGTCCCAGCAGCCGGAACAGCAGGCCGTAGATATGGAAATGAGGCACGGTGGCGAACACCGGGTCGGCGCCCAGCAGCGCGCCCCACTGCGTCTGGTGTGCGAGCACTTCGGCGTCGAGCTGGAGGAGGCGCTTGGCGATGGGTTTTGGCGCGCCGCTACTGCCTGAGGTGGTGAGTTCGATGGCTGCGTCGGGCGACAGCGGCGTGCGGGGCGTCCAGCCATCGACGCCGGGCAGGCGGTGGATGGCGGCGGTGTCGAGGACGCCGTCACAGGTGTTGGCGCACTGCGCCATCGATGCGCGCTGGAAGTTGGCGGGAATCACCACCTGCTTGCCGGCATGCAGCACGCCGAGAAACCCGGTCAGAAAGTCGGCCGCATCCGGCGCGTCCAGTGCGATCCGGCGTCCTGGCTGTGCCGCCAGGGCGTGGACAACAGCACTCACGCGCGACCAGAATTCGCCCCAGCTCAGTACCGTGCCGTCTTCGCGCAGGGCGACCCGTGTGTGGCTCGGTCGGTCGCTTGGCGCCAGCCCGATCAGCGATGTGGCGCCGGTCATCGTGATGCTCCGACATGCTGGCGCCGATACAGCCATTCGCCCACAAAGAGCAGACCCATCAGGGCGTAGGCGATGCCGCCGTTGTACCAGGCCCAGGTTTCGCGGCTGGCGAGCACGGCGGTGTAGGCGGCGATGGCGCCATTCACGATGAAGAAGCCGCACCACAGCTGGGTGACCTTGCGGGTGTAGGCCACGCCCGCCGGCGGCAGGTCGGGGCGTTGCAGACGGGCAATGCGCTCGATGACGGTCGGCGGATTGATCAGCGAGTGGGCGAAGAGCGCGAGCATGGCCAGATTGACGAGAACGGGGTAGAGCCGGAGAACGGTTTCGCTGTTGCTGATGGCGACCAGCGCGGCGAGCGTGAGCAGCGCACCGACCAGCAGCCAGCGCTGTGCGCCGCGAGTGGCGGTGGCGCCTTTGCCGCTGGTGACCAGGCGCAAGCCGGCCAGCACCAGCAGCAGCGGAATCACTTGCCGGGGTTCGTAGTGGCCCAGCGCCAGATAGATGGCGACAGGCGTGGCTGCGAACAGCAGCGTGCGAACGACCGGCAACAGGCGCAAATCAGCTGTCCAGCAGCGAGCGCACCGCACGGACGACGTCGGCCACGGTACGCACGGCCTTGAACTCGTCGGCCTTGATGCGTTTGCCGGTCAGGGTTTGCAATTTGACGGCCAGGTCGACGGCGTCAATGCTGTCCAGGTCGAGATCTTCATAGAGGTTGGCCTCCAGGGTGATCTGATCTTCAGGGGTTTCGAAGGAGTCGACGAGAATCTTTTTGAGTTCGTCGAAAATTGCCTCATTGCTCAGTGCCATGATGTTGTCCATTGTCATGCTTCGTTCGTGCGGCGCTCGCGGACCAGTTCGACCAGGGTGTTCACGGATTGAAAGTAGCGCTTGACGCTCGGATCGTCGCCGTCGAGGCGCACCTGGTAGCGCTTGCGCAGCGCCACGCCAAGCTCGAGCGCGTCGATGGAGTCCAGGCCCAGGCCGTCGCCAAACAGCGGTGCTGCGGGGTCGATGTCCGCGGCGCTCATGTCCTCGAGGTCGAGGGTGTCGATGATCAGTTGGCTGATCTCAGTGTGCAGGGTGTCCACAGGCCGCAAGCTCCAGGGCGAAATGGGTTTCCAGGGCATCCGTCAGACGGCGAACGGCGAGCGTGCCCGGCAGGTCGGGCTCGATCAGGTCACCAACGGAAAGAGGGGATTTTACTTCGAGTCGGTACTCGAATCGACGGGCCGGGATGTCATACCACGGCCGGCCCTTTGAAAGCGTGGGTGGATCGCAACTGAGCACGACCGGTAGGATGGGCTGGTCGCAGCCCAGGGCGATGTGTGCGGCGCCACGCAAAAAGCGCAAAGGCACGCCTGGCTGGGTCCGCGTGCCTTCGGGGAAGATCACCAGTGCACCGCCTTGCTCAAGCGCGTCGACGCAGGACTCGACCAACTCTTCCGAGGATTTTTCATTGCTGATGTAGCCCGCGGCACGCACCACGCCGCCCAGAAAGGGGCTGTTCCACAGCGCGCCCTTGACCACGCAGTCGGAGCGCGGCATCAGCGAGATCATGACCACCACGTCGATCAGGGTCGGATGATTGGCCAGTACCAGCGCGCCACGTGCCTCGGCGAGCGCGTCGGCATTTTTGAGGTGCAGGCGCATGATGCCGACGGTGCACATGAAGCCGACGAACACGCCGAACAGTTTGTGGATGAGCCACTGGGTGCGTTCGCGGCGGCGGGCGGCATCGCCGGGCAGCAGGCGGATCACCGGGCAGGCGAGCAGCGTGATCAACAGCCCGCCAATGCTGAACAGGCTGAAGGCCACGCCGGTCATCAGCAGGCGCCAAATGTAATTGAGCTTACGCATCGGCGAGCGTCCATTGCCAGGTGCTGCGCTCACCAGTCCAGGTCTCGCACGGGCTGTGGCCGGCGAGCAGGCGCAGCAGGCTGAGGCCCATCATGTCGGTCGAGGGGGCCGTGGACGTGCATTGCGTGGCGACGTGCAGCTGGCACGGCCCGTGGAGGTCGAGCAGTAGCGCCAGCGCATGCGGTGTTTCGGCGCTTGCGATGTCCTGCGCGTAGAGATCGGGCGCCGGCGCGTCGGCGTAGACCAGCAGGATCTGTGGCTGCTCGGGCGACAGCCGGGCGGCGGCTTCGATCAGCGCCATGCCGAGGGTTTCGTCGCCGGCGGCGATGGCGGTGGCGGGCGCGGTGTCCTGGCGGGCAATCGAGAACACGCCGGCCGAGGCGTTGTGCACGCTCAGGCTGAAGGTGGCGGGCGAGACTTCTTCGCCGGCGGCCAGATCGTTGAGCATGGTCAGTGTGCGTGCGAGTTCGCCGTGTCGTGAGGCAAACACCATGGGCACGCCGGTGCGCTCGCCAAGGCAGCGCTGGGCCACATTGAGTGCCGCGCGCGCGACCGGGCCGAGCCGCCGACGCAGCATGGGGTCGACGAAGCTGATGTCGGCGCTTGGGCCAGCGGTATCGAGTGCCTCGGGTGGCGGAGCGGTCCATTCCTGCCGGGTGTTTCGGCCGGGTGCCCATGCCTCCCATGTGGCGAAGGGCAAAGAGAACGAATCCATGCTTCCGTGCGCAGTCTTGGGGGTCAAGGCGCTGGATTCTAACAGGGTAGTGTTACCTGTTGTAACACCTTCTGTCTTCTCGCGTGTCATGTGGCGCACTGCGGTGAATCGCTTTCGCTGCGCAGCGTCCAGCGTGTCCAGCAGGGCGTGCGTTGGGAAAAGCCGTCGTCATGCCATTCTTTGACGTCTGTGGTGGCGACCGGGCCGTCGGCCGCCCAGCCCACCGTCAATGTGCCGGACAAGCATGTCGTGCCAGCGTCCCAGTGTGTCGCCGCCGCGTTGGGCGTGTGCCGCGGTCGGCAGCAGGCCTGCGCCAGCGCGGTAAGAAGCGGGGTGCCGCTTGCCTTGGCCCAGGATTCCTTGAGCACCCAAAGCTGGTGAAAGGCCGAGGAAAAATCGGGCTGTTGCTCAAGCCAGCGCGTGTCGTCGGCAGAAAAATATGTGTTTGCGATGGCGTGTCGTGAACGCGGCGCATGCCTTTGAAGATCGAAGCCGCAGCGCGCTTCATGGCTGATGGCGCAGCCGACGTGGTCGCCGCTGTGACTGAGGCTGAACTGGGGCGCGTCGGCCCCGTCGAGTTGCGGCCGATCGCCGTGCAGGCGGAGTGGCCATTCGGCCGGTGCGCGTGTGCCGCCCTCGCTCAGGGCCAGGCGCAGCAAGGCCCGGCCGGCACAGAGCTGCTTGCGCCGGCGCGCGTGGGGCATGGCGTGGGCGCGTTGCTGTTCGTCGGGGGCGAGCAAATCCATCCGGTCGCACAGGGCGTCGGTCGAGCTGATGAAGATGCGCAAGCGAGCGGTCATCGTGTGGCGGTTGGTGTCGGCGGCAGGGGCGTAGCCGGAACGATACCGGGTCTTGGCGGGGCTGGGCAGCGTGGCCGGCCGGGTGGTCGGTCGTTCGGTATGGCTGGCGCTCTGGAGAGCGCGCCCTCAGTGCCATGTCATCAAATTCAGCAGGGCGCTGCGCTACTATCAGGGAATACCACTGTTTCGAACCGAGGAAGCTGCCAATGGCGCGCGCGCCGATCATCACGTTGATTTCGCAAAAAGGGGGCGCGGGGAAAACCACCGTGACCATGCAGCTGGCCGCCGGGCTGGCACGTCGTGGGCGCAAGGTTGAAGTCGTCGATCTCGATATGCAGGAGTCGGCCAGCCGCTGGGCGGCCGCGGCGTCGCCAGAGCACCCGTTTCCGGCGCGGATGCACCGTTTCAGTGACGACCCCCGCGAGCTTGCCGAGAAGCTGGCCAAATGGCGCAAGCGTGCCGATGTGGTGCTGCTCGATTGCCCGCCATCGATCGACCATCCGCGCACGCTGGCGGCCCTCAACCACACCGATCTGGCGATCATCCCGGTGGTGCCGAGTCCGACCGATCTGTGGTCGACGCGGGCGGTGGAGCGACTGATTGTTGCGCTTCAGGCGACCCATCCCGGCCTGCAGGGGGTGTTGGTGCCGAACCGGGTCACGCGCACCTCGCTGGCAGCGGATGTGATGGAGGTGATGCACGAGTTCGATCTGCCGGTGCTGTCCGCCATATTGAATCAGCGCAATGCGTATGCGCAAAGTGCGGCGGTTGGCGGCTCCGTGTTTGATCTGGGCAGCGCGGCACAGCCGGCACAGCTGGAGGTCTTGCGTCTGGTCAGCGCGGTGGTCAAGCGTTTGGGAGGAGGCGAATGAGTGTTCGCAAGCAAATCAAGGCGTCGTTGCGCGCCAGCATTGACGATGAAGACGCTGCGCTGGCGAAGCGCCTGCCGTCGCGCAGCGAAAAGCGTCGCGCCTCGGTCAAACTGACCACCAAGGCGGTCAATCGGCCGCCTCCGGTGGTGAAACCTGCGATTGTTGCGCCGGCCAAACCGGCCCAGGTCGTGCTCTCGGTCGATGAAGCCACGCAGCTCAAGAAAATGCGTGATCACCTGCGCGAGCAATCGCCGTCGGTGACTCGTGGTGATTTGATGCGTGTGGCGGTCGAATTGCTGCTGCTGGTCGGGCCCGACGAGGTGAAGGTCCGGCTGGACGAACTGCCGCAGTTTCCAAAGAAAACCAAATAGCGCGCGCGGGCGGCGCGGTAGGGGCGGATTCGGCGGTGAGGCGGCGTGTGCTGGTCTCCCCGACAGGAATCGAACCTGTATCTAGCGCTTAGGAGGCGCTCGTTCTATCCATTGAACCACGGAGAGAGACCGGGCCCCTGTATGCGTGGGGGCGGGGCGCAGTTTACCGCGAATTCAGGCTTTTTCGAAGCGCGGGGCCGAGGGGCGGTAAAATGCGCGCTCTGCCCTGTTGCTGGATGCCTCATGCCTCTGATTTCCGTAGATCGTGCCTGCCTTGCCTTTGGCCACGTCGCCCTGCTCGACAAGGCAAGCTTTCAGCTCGATGCGGGGGAGCGGGTGGCGCTGATCGGCCGCAACGGCTCGGGCAAGTCGAGCTTGCTTCGGGCCATGGTCGGGCATTCGCCGCTGGATGATGGTGAGGTCTGGCGCGCGCCGGGCATTCGCATAGCGTATGTGTCGCAGGAGGCGGATTTCGACCTCGGGCGTTCGGTGTTCGATGTGGTGGCCGAAGGCCTGGGTGATGTGGCGGCGGTGCTGAAGGCGTATCACGCGGCGCTTCATCATCTCGCCGAGGATGCGTCGGAGGCCGCGATGGCCGAGCTGGAGCGCACGCAACACGCGGTCGATACCGCCGACGCCTGGCGCATGAATCAGCGCGTCGAGGCGATGCTGGGCCGGTTGGCGCTCGATGGTGACCTGATTGTCAGCACGCTGTCAGGCGGCGGCATCAAGCGGGTGGCGCTGGCGCGGGCGATTGTCGGCGATCCGGAGCTGCTGCTGCTCGACGAGCCGACCAACCACCTCGACCTCGACGGCATCCTGTGGCTGGAGGAGTTGATCAAGAGCTTTTCCGGCGCGGTGGTGCTCATTACCCACGACCGGGTGTTCATGGACAATGTGTCGACCCGCATCGTCGAGCTCGATCGCGGCAATCTCACCAACTTTGATGGACGCTTTGCCGACTATCAGGTGAAGAAAGCCGAGCAGCTCGAGTCTGAATCCAAGGCCAGTGCGCGTTTCGACAAATTGCTGGCGCAAGAAGAGGTGTGGATTCGCAAGGGCGTCGAGGCGCGTCGCACCCGCAACGAAGGCCGGGTTCGTCGCCTGGAGGCTTTGCGCCGTGAGCGCGCGGCTCGCCGTGAGCGGCAGGGCAATGTGACGCTGGCGCTCGACCGGGGCGACAAGTCCGGCCAGATGGTGGCTGAACTCGAAAACGTCAGCAAAGGCTACGGCGGCGCGCCGCTGGTGCGCGACTTTTCGACCCGCATCATGCGCGGCGACCGCATTGGCTTCATTGGTCCCAATGGCGCCGGCAAGACCACACTGCTCAAATTGATTCTCGGTGAACTCGAGCCGGACAGCGGCACGGTGCGTCGCGGCACGCGTCAGCAGGTGGCCTATTTTGACCAGCTACGTGCGCAGCTCGACCCCGAGGCGCCGCTGACCGAGGTGATCAGCCCGGGCTCGGATTATGTCGAGATCGGCAACGAGCGCAAGCACGTGATCGGCTATCTGGAAGACTTTCTGTTCGCGCCGCAGCGCGCGCGTTCGCCGGTCAAGTCGCTTTCGGGGGGTGAGCGCAACCGCTTGCTGCTGGCGCGTCTGTTTGCCCAGCCGGCCAACGTGCTGGTGCTCGACGAGCCGACCAATGACCTCGATATCGAAACCCTGGACTTGCTAGAAGCCTTGCTGGCGGACTACGCCGGCACGCTGTTTCTGGTCAGCCACGACCGGGCCTTCCTCGATAACACGGTGACGCAGGTGATCGCGGCCGAGGGTAATGGCGAATGGAAAGAATATGTCGGCGGCTACGCCGACTGGCAGCGCCTGCGCAAGCAGCCGGCGGCGCCGGTGGCCGAGAAGAAAGCGCCTGTCGCCAAAGACAAGCCCAAGGCCGCACCGGCCAAGAAGCTGTCATTCAAGGATCAGCGTGAGCTCGACGGCTTGCCCGATCGCATCGCCGCGCTGGAAACCGAGGAGGCGAGCCTGCACGCCCGTCTGGCCGATCCGAACCTGTATCAGAACACGCCGGAGGCAGCGGTCGAGCTGAACGCGCGCCTGGAGGCGGTGGGTGAGGAGGTGCTGGCGGCGATGGCGCGCTGGGAAGAACTGGAGCAGCAGGCGGGCGGCTGAGCCGGTCAGATGGCGAGCAGGCGGACCAGCAGGCCGACGCTGATCAGCAGGGCGACCAGAAAGCCCCAGCCCCAAAGTTGATAGCGACGGCCAAGCTGTGATGGATCGAGATCCGAGATCAGATACAGCCGCCGCCCTTCGGGCTTGCGAACGATATGCGCTTCGGCCGCGGCGTGGAGTTCGGCCTGCTGGCGGCGCACTTCGCGTTTGGCTTCGGCGCGCGCCAGCTCCCATTCCTGCAAATCGACCTGGCCGTCGCCGTCGAGGTCGAAGCGTTCGAGCAGGCGTGGGTGATCGGCCTTCCAGTCGGCCAGCAGCTCGCGCACCTGGCGAGCCGTGTCATGCGCGGGGTCGATACTGCCCAGCGTGGTGAAGTCGCCAATCACGTAGATCGGGTCTTGCTTGATCAGGCACCACTGGGTGTAGCGGCGGTCGTCGCGTATTTCCACATCCTTGCGGGTGATCAGCAACTCTGCGCCTTCGGGGTCGACGGCGCACTGGCCGCTGCCGTCGTCGAGCAAAAAGGAGGCGTCGCTCTCGTCGTCCGAAAAACGCCGCCAGCTGTCGCCGTCTTTTTCATCCACGACCAGCCGATACCACAGTACGGGCAGGCCGTTGAGCGGGGAGTACAGCGGCGCGCCATCGAGTGGCATGCCCTGACCAAATAGCTCGGTATAGCCTTGGGCGGCGGAGGCGATGCGCGAGGTGGGTGTGTCGAGAATCAGCCGGCTGTGGTGGATGGAGCGTAGCCAGCCGAACAGTGCGGCGGCCAATACCAGCACCAAGGCCACCACGCGAAAGCTGCCGTCGGCTTGAAAGCCGGCAAAGCCGAGCGCGGCGATGCCGGACGCGACTGCCGCGCCGGTGCGATCCGGTCGCAGTGAAACGAGCATGATCTTGCCGGGCGGCGCTTAGGCGCTGAACAGTGCCTTGAGATCGACGTCGGCCTTTTCGGCGGTGGAGAACTCGAGCAGGGGCTGCTCGGTGAAGCCGGTGAGGCGGGCGATGATCAGGTCGGGGAATTGCTCGATGCGGATGTTGTGCACATTGGTGCTTTCGTTGAACCACTCGCGGCGATCGGCAATGCCGTTTTCGAGCGCGGTGATGCGCGTTTGCAACTGCATGAAGTGTTCGTTGGCTTTCAGTTCGGGATAGGCCTCTGCGACGGCGAAGAGCTGCCCCAGTCCGAACCGCAGCATGCCTTCGGCCTGGCCGAGCGCGGGCACGTCTTGCTTGGCGCGGGCGTCGGAGACACGGGAGCGGGCTTCGATGACGCGGGTGAGCGTGCTCTCTTCGAACTGTTTGTACTGGCGGCAGACTTCGACGAGTTTGGGCAGTTCGTCGTGTCGCTGTTTGAGCATCACGTCGATGTTGGCCCAGGCTTTGGCGATGTTGTGCTTGAGCCGCACGAGATTGTTGTAGACGACGATGCCATACAGCACGGCAATGGCAATTGCACCGAGCAGGACAAGGGCGGACACGGACATCGAGGGCTTCCTTCGAAAACGGGCCGGTGAGCCGGCAGGGCAGGGCTATTTTAGCGGCAGACGGTGAATGCGGGCGGGTGTTGCTGCCGAGGGGTTAGTCTGGGGCGGCGGGCGGTCTGGATGCGGGCTCGGCTTCTGGCGCGGGCATCAGACGTATCGCGTGTTCCTCGGGAATGGCCAGCCGGCGGATGAGTTGTTCCTGGTTGAGTTTGAGCAGTGATTGAATCGCGGTCAGGTCGTCGGGAATTGCGGCGTTGTCCCAGCCCTTGGCGTTGTGGCGGGCCAGCGCGTTGGCCAGGGCGACGGTGCGCACGCGTGGGTTGTCTGCGCTCGACTCGTCCATCAGGTGGATGATCAGGTCGGGGAGCTGCCACTTTTTCGCCAGGGCCAACTGGATTTCGTTGGCGGCAAAGCCAAACACCTCGCGTTGTACGGTTGCGCTGCGCAGGCTGGCGTCGGCGCGCTGCATGGCGTGCGCCTTGGTGGTCAGTGCCGGGGCGAAGGCCCAGAGCAGGATGTCTGCGGTGTCGTGCAGCAGGGCAGCGATGGTGATTTCTTCGACGTCCAGATCGTGCCGGATGATGGCCCACTCGCGGGCGTAGTGCGATGCCCGGCGGGCGCGTCCAATGACGCCGAGCACGCCAATCAGTGCCGCCGGAGTGTCGGCCAGCGCGTCTTCGATGGTGGGTAGATCTTCGAAATGGCGAAAGAAGGGCGTAATGCCGATCATCATCACTGCGCGATCGATGGTGGTGATGGCGTGATTTTGTGCTTGTCGTCGGTGGATCTCCAGATGGCTGAGCACGCGCAGCGTCATCAGCGGGTCGCCCAGAATGATCTGCGCGATCTGCTTTCCATTGACGCTTCCTTCCTGTTCGCGCATCGCCGCCAGATCGCGTGCAGTGCGGCGAAGGACGGGAAGCGTCCCTTGCGAGAACAGGTCGACGTAGGCATCGAGGGAGGGCAGTGCCTCGTTCAGTCGGGTCATGATGATCTCATTTTTCCGGGTCACTACTATCTACGGCGCGCCGTGCGGTTGACTTGAGCTTTGCGGCGGGGCGGTGCAGACGACACGATTGAATTCGTTATAATCTTTTGGGATGAGCGCTTGCGCTTCGCGCGGGCCGAGACGGAGAAGCATGTGAAAGAGTCTTTCAAGGCGTTTCTGATCGAGCAGGCTGAGGATAGAACCATACGCGCGGGGATGCAGTCCCTGAGCACCGACGACCTGGATGCAGGCGAGGTGCTGATCCGGGTGCATTACTCGAGTATCAATTACAAGGATGCCTTGGCCGCCACGGGCAAGGGCAAGATTATTCGTCGCTTTCCGTGCGTGGGCGGCATCGACCTGTCGGGCGAGGTGGTCGAGAGCTCGGACTCGCGCTTTTCTGTTGGCGACCCGGTGATTGCGACCAGCTTTGATATTGGTGTTGCGCACCATGGTGGATTTGCCGAGTACGCGCGCATTCCCGCCAAATGGGTGGTGGCGCTGCCCGAGGGCTTGAGTCTGTTCGAGGCGATGGCCTTGGGGACGGCGGGTTTTACCGCGGCGCTGGGGGTGCAGCGCATGGAAGACAACGGCTTGCGGCCCGAGAATGGCCCGGTCGTGGTGTCTGGCGCGACCGGTGGCGTGGGCAGCCTGGCGATCGACATTCTGGCGGCCGCCGGTTATTCGGTCACGGCGCTGACCGGCAAGGCCTCCGAAGAAGACTATCTGCGTTCGCTGGGCGCCAGTGACATTTTGCTGCGCGAGTCGATTGATTTCGACAAGGTGCGAGCGCTCGAAGGCGCACGCTGGGCCGGCGCGGTGGACAACACCGGCGGCAAGATTCTGCACTGGATGCTGGCGACCATGCAGCAGGCTGGTACGGTGGCCAGTATTGGCAATGCAGCCGGTTTTGATCTCGATACCAGCGTGTTCCCGTTCATTCTGCGCGGCGTCAGTCTGCTCGGTGTGGATTCGGGCTACATGGGTTTCCCCGCGCGTCAGCAGATATGGGACCGGCTGGCCACCAATTTGCGTCCGCGTCATCTCGAGGCGGTCACACAGACCATCGGTTTCGACGCCTTGCCGGCTGCTTTTGATGATTTCATCGCTGGGCGCATTCGCGGCCGCACGGTCGTCAGGATCGGTGCGTGAGCGGTTTGGGGAGGAGCCCTTCGTGAGCGACGAGACCATTTCGCTGCCGCGCGTGTTGATCGTCGATGACTCGCGGATGGTGCGTGCCTCGATCAGCCGCAATATTCGTGAGCGTTTCGATGTGCGGGAAGAAGCCGATGGCGAGGCCGGCTGGGAGGCGCTGCTGATCGATCCATCGATCCAGGTGGTGATCTCCGACCTGGGCATGCCGCGTCTCGATGGCTATGGTCTGTTGGAGCGTATCCGGTCGTCGAAGCTGTCACGCATCCATGAATTGCCGGTGATCATCATCTCAGGCGAAGAAGATGATGCTGCCCGCGTCAAGGCGCGCGAAATGGGCGCAACCGATTTCATCACCAAGGGTACCGGTACGGTTGAGCTGCTAAGCCGCCTCGAAGCCCTGACCCGCCTCGCCCGTGCAACGCGCGAACTCGAAGCCAGCCGCGAGGCGCTGGCCAGCCATAGCCCGGTGGACCCGGATTCCGGCCTGGTCACGCAGGCCTACCTGAACTGGCATGGCAATCAGGAGCTCGCCCTGGCGCGGCGGCGCAATGGCGATCTGGCGGCGATGGTGATCGTCATCGATCATTTTGACAAAATGCTGGCGGACTACGGCGCTCACATCACCGAGTTGATCAATCGCAAGCTGTCGAAAATCCTGTCGTCCAAGGTGCGCAAGGAAGACACCGTGGCGCAAATGGCGCAAGGCCAGTTCGCCGTGCTGTGCCCGAGCACCGATCTCGATGGCTGCTCGGCCTTCGCGCTGCGCTTGCAACGCGCCATCGACAAGCTGGTGATGACCTACCGGGATACGCGCATCCGCATGAGTGTGACGGTGGGTATTGCCGCTGGCTCCGGTGCCAGCGAAGCGACGACACTCAGCCATTTGATCGGCCTGGCCGTGCAGCGCGCCCAGTCGGGTGTCAACGCCGGTGGCAGCAAGGTTATCGCCGAAAGTGGCGAGATCACGCCTGGAGAGCTCAGCCGCTTCGTGCGCCTGCCGGTGAGCATCGATCACGTCCTGATGCAAATCCGCTCTGGCGCCACGGGGGAGGTGCTGTTGCGCTTGCCGGACGTCGCGGCAACGCTGATGCCGGTGCTGGAATTGATAGAATCCGAATTTCGTTGCGGGTTGCCGTTGGACGCGATGCGTCAGTTGCGTCGTCGACCGCCCGGCGAAGTGGATCCCCATGAGGGAACAACAACAAAGCTATGAAATTAGCTGGCTGGAGTATCACCGCAGTATGACGTAGTACGTCACTCACAATCGAAGGGAATAATAGGGAGAGGATTGTTGTCATGACGACATTTAAAGAGTTTCACCGCCGTTCCATTGAAGACCGGGATGGTTTCTGGCGTGAGCAGGCGCAACTGATTGACTGGCACAAGGCGCCCGAGCAGATCTGCGATTTTTCGCGTCCGCCTTTCGTTAAGTGGTTCAAGGGAGGCGAGACCAACCTGTGCTACAACGCGGTCGACCGTCACGCGGCCAAGCGGCCCAACGACAATGCACTGGTCTACATCTCGACCGAGACTAACGAAGAAGTGGTCTACAGCTTCGCCGAGCTGCAGCGCGAAGTCGAACGCATGGCCGCGATCTATCAGGAACTGGGCGTCAAGAAAGGCGAGCGCGTCCTGATCTACATGCCGATGATTGCCGAAGCGGCTTTCGCCATGCTGGCCTGTGCTCGTATTGGTGCGATCCACTCGGTGGTGTTCGGTGGTTTTGCCGCCGGCTCGCTCGCGACACGTATTGATGATGCCAAGCCGGTGCTGATGGTCAGCTCCGACGCCGGCATGCGCAACGGCAAGGCCGTGCCTTACAAGCATCTGGTGGATGAGGCCTGCAAGCTGGCGGAATTCCCGCCAGCCAAAGTGCTGATCGTCGATCGCGGTCTGGACAAGGGCTTCCCCAAGGTTGCCGGCCGCGACGAAGACTACGCGGCGTTGCGCGCCAAGCATATGGATGCGCAAGTGCCGGTAGTGTGGGTCGAATCGTCCGACCCCAGCTACATCCTGTATACCTCGGGCACCACGGGCAAGCCGAAGGGCGTGCAGCGCGACACCGGTGGCTATGCCGTCGCATTGACCGCGTCGATGAAGCACATCTTCACCGGCGAAGCCGGCGAAAGCATGTTTGCCACTTCGGACATCGGCTGGGTGGTCGGTCACTCCTACATCATCTACGGCCCGCTGCTCGCTGGCATGGCCACGATCATGTACGAAGGCACGCCGCTGCGTCCGGATGCCGGCATCTGGTGGCAGATCGTCGAGAAGTACAAGGTCAGTGTCATGTTCTCGGCGCCGACCGCGGTTCGCGTGCTCAAGAAGCAGGACCCGGCCTTCCTCAAGAAGCACGACCTGTCCACGCTCAAGGCGCTGTTCCTGGCGGGTGAGCCGCTCGACGAAACCTCGCACGAGTGGATCATGAGCGAGCTGGGCATTCCGGTCATCGACAACTACTGGCAGACCGAAACCGGCTGGCCGATGCTTGCCGTGTGCCGTGGCGTTGAAGACAGCCCCATCAAGCTCGGTTCGCCGGCCTTCCCCGTGTATGGCTATGACCTGCGTCTGTTCCGTGAGGACGGTAGCGAGTGCGACGCCAACGAAAAAGGTATCGTCGGTATCGTTCCGCCGCTGCCGCCGGGCTGCCTGTCCACCGTCTGGGGGCAGGACGATCGCTTTGTCTCGACCTATTTCACCACTTTCAGTGACCCGGTCATCTACTCCTCGTCCGACTGGGGTATCCGTGACGACAAGGGCTACTACACGATCCTCGGCCGCATGGACGATGTGATCAACGTGGCCGGTCACCGTCTGGGCACCCGCGAGATCGAAGAAGCGGTTCAGACGCACCCGGCGATCGCCGAAGTGGCGGTGGTGGGTGTGGCCGATCAGCTCAAGGGGCAGATGCCGATGGCGTTTGCCGTGGTGAAGGACGCCTCGTCGGTCGACACCGCAGAGAAGCGTGCTGCGCTCGAGAAAGAAGTGATGAAGCGGGTTGATGCCTCGCTGGGCGCCATCGCGCGTCCGGGTCGGGTGCTCTTCATTAGCGGTCTGCCCAAGACGCGTTCGGGCAAGCTGCTGCGTCGTTCGATCCAGGCGCTGGCCGAAGGTCGCGATCCGGGCGATCTGACCACCATGGAAGATCCGACTTCTCTGGAGCAGATCCAGGCCGCACTGAAGGCGTAATTGTTCGACGTAGTATTGAAAAAGCCCGCTTACGCGGGCTTTTTCTTTTTCGGGCTCGGAGTTCAGCGCGGCGGTGCGCTGGCGTCGATCTGCGACTGAATGACCCGCCAGATCGGTTTGACCATGAAGCGTAGCCCCTTGATGATCCCTTGCACGTCCATCATTGAGGGCACGCGCGTGCCGCGATGCTCGACGGGACCGCCGATCTGCTTGATCTCGACCCCAAGCTTGGAAAAATGGGAGGCCAGGCGGGGTTCGGTGAGGACGAAGAGCGTATCGATATCGTTGCGAGCGGCAAGGGCGACAGAGCCCAGGTACAGCCCGATGGGAATGTAGGGGAAGCGAGGCTGGCGACCCGCGAGTTCATAGTCGTCGTCGTTCAACGCAACCGCCACATCCTGCTCACCTTTACGTCGCCGGTAGGTTGAACGCACGGCCAGCCGTGAGACTTCGGCAATCCGGCTGCGGTCGAGCTTCCTCGGATCGATGAGCTTGCGGTCGATGGTGTGCGCACAGGTGTTTTCGAATGGGAGCAGATCGTCCAGCGCGTTGGGCGGTGGCAGCACCAGACGAATGCAACCGACTGATGGGTGAGGCGGCTGTGAGCCACGCAGCAGGCAATGCAGGCTGTTGGCATCGTAGGCGTCGGTTTCGCGGCGATCCGGGCGTTCGGGCTCGAACTTGAGCTCTTCGCAATAGACCTCGTGGCGGACACGAAAGACCTCGTCGCGCACGGCGTCGGTGGCTGCGGCTTCGATCTTGAAATATTTGCTGAAGCCGACACCGAGATTGAAGCGATCGAACAGTGACATGGTGACTCCTTGATAAGCCGTTCGCGCTCAGACGCCCTGGCGGAGTGCATCGACAATCTGGGTCGATGCGACTCGGCGGGCGGGGAAAACCGCGGCGAGCACGGTGGCAACAAGTCCGATCACAAACGCGACGGCGATGGTCGTCGGTACGATACGGATGAATGCGACATAGCCCAGATTTGCGTTGGGTGGCGGCGGCATCGGGATGCCGATGGCGGAGACGCCCAGTGCCACGCCAATGCCGACAAGAACGCCGAGCCCGGCACCGATCAGCCCGAGAATTGTGCTTTCAACCAGCAGCAAGCGGAAGATGGCGGGCGGCCGGCTCCCGAGGGCAAGCATGGTGCCGAATTCGCTCTGGCGTTCGAAAACGCTCATGTTGACGCTATTGACCACCGACAGCAGCACCATGGCCAGGATGATGAGCTGCAAGATGCCGAACTGTCGGTCGTAGAGCTGAACGGTCTTGTCGTAAAAATCGGACAGCTGTCGCCAGTTGCGAATGTCGAGCGCCTCGGGGAGCGTCGCCTGCAGGCGTTCGTGTGCGGATGAGGTGTCGTCGGTGCGGTGGAGGGACACCACCAGCAGGTTGGCGCCCTCGGTCAGCATGAGTTGTTGCGCGGCCTGCAGGGGGATGCGCACCGTACGGGCATCAAAGTCTTTGGAGAAACTCTGGAAGACGCCGATCACGCTCATGTCGATCGTATTCAGCGCACCGCCCGAGGTGTTCATCACCAGGGTGACATGGTCGCCAGGGGCGATGCCGAGCGCTTGTGCAACACCTTGACCAATGGTCATCCCAAAGGTGTCCTCGTCTTCAAGCTGGCGGCCCGCGGTGATCGACAGGTAGCTGCCAAGTTGTGCTTCCTTGCGCGGCTCGATGCCCTCGCCGACGATGGCCAAATCCCGTTTCCCGTTGTTGAGCAGGCCGGAAAAGCTCAGTCGGGCGGTGACACCGCTGACTTCGGGGGCCTGTTCCAGTTGCTGTGCGACGCGGGCAGGATCGGCAATCAGGAAGCGCTCGGGGTGCCGGGTGCCTTGCTCGAGATAGCCGCGCTTGAAGACCTGAAAATGCCCGGTCTGCGAGTGAATGATGGCCTCGCCGAGCTGGACAAAGATATCCGCCACGAAGCCGCCGGAGACGATCAGGCCGGCGACACCAAAGACGATGGCCATCAGCGTCATGCCGGTGCGCACTTTCTGGCGAAGCACATTGCGAAGGGCGAGTTTGATCAGCATGGCGGTCAGCGCTGGTGACGCAGGGCGTCAACAATGATCATTCGGGACGCCTTCCAGGCCGGGAAGACACTGGCCAGAAGGGTGGTGGTGATTGCAAGCACCAGCGCATCAAAGGCCAGGGCCGGGGTGATGGCGATTTGCCCGGTGAACCCATGCGCCATGCCCGGCGGGGGCGGCATGGGGATGCCGATGCTTGAAATGATCTGCCCCAGCAGCAATCCGACGGCAATACCGCCCACGCCACCCACCACGCCAATCAGAAGCCCTTCGGAAATGAACTGTTGCAGGATGCCCTGGCGCTTTACGCCGATGGCCATGGCGGTGCCGATTTCGCTGGTGCGCTCGAGCACGGACATGGTCAAGGTGTTTGAAATGCTCAACACCACAATCAGTGCGATCAGCAGGCGCACGACGCCTACCTGGCGGGTGAATAGTTCGACGGTCTTGTTATAGAAGTCAGCCAGATCGCTCCACGGCACCACGTCGAAGGCTTTCTGGTCGAGCGAGGCGCGCAGTTGCTGAACTGTGGCGTCGGTGTGTGCGGTGTCATCAAGCAGCACTACCCACGAGGTCGATCCGCTGACTCGCATCAGACTTCGCGCGATGCCGATGGGGGCGCGCAGGACGACGTCGTCGTAGGCTTTTGTGATGGTGGCGAAGATGCCGGCCACCTGGCACTCGACCGCATTGACACCGCCGCCGGCGGTTGTGCCAAGCAGAACGACCGTGTCGCCGGGCTCGGCGCCAATGCTGGCGGCCAGCCCCTCGCCGAGCAGGACGGAGTTCTCGGGGCTCTCGGTGAGATCCTTGCCGCGCAGCACTGTGATGGCGCGGCTGATCGGCGCCTCGAGGTCGGGGGCAATGCCTTCACCAATGAACGATACCGTCGCGTCGCCCTTGCTGAGCAGGCCGCCAAAGGTCAGTCGCGGCGCGAGGGTCTTGATGGCAGGTGTTTCGGTGGCCTGGGTGCTGTCAATCGGTGCTTCGTCGATGAGATAGCGGTACGGATCGGATTGCCCGCCGGACAGAAAGCCCGGCCGGACCAGCTGGATGTGGCCCAGTTGCGAATGGATTGTCGATTCGCGCATGTCGATGAAGATCCACTGAATGAATCCGCCCGCGAGCAAGAAGGCCACCACGCCGCCGCCCACGGTGCCGAGCGCAAACAAGGACCGCCGGCGATGACGCAAGAGATTTCTTGCGGCCAGCGTAATGTCTTGCTTCAGGCGTTGGAGGGCGTTGCGCCACATGGCAGTTTCATGTCGAGAAGGAGTTGCCTATGATAACGGTTCGATTTGCGGAAGATGAAGGTGTCGCATGAGCGGGGCATTTGATTATGGTGCGGCATTCTCAAGAAACATTGGCTGGGTCACGGAGGGCGAGCAGGCCGCGCTGAAGAGCAAGCGTGTTGCCATTGCCGGGATGGGCGGTGTTGGCGGCGTGCATTTGCTGACGTTGGCGCGATTCGGTATCGGTGCCTTTTCCATTGCCGACTTCGACACCTTTGATGTCGTCAACTTCAATCGTCAGGCGGGCGCGGTGGTGTCGACGCTGGGGCAGCCCAAGGCCGAGGTGTTGTGCCGAATGGCGAAGGACATCAATCCCGAGCTGAATGTGAACGTGTTCCCGGACGGCGTGTCGGATGCCAATCTCGACAGCTTTCTCGACGGCGCAAATCTCTATGTCGACGGCCTCGACTTCTTCGCTTTTGCCGCCCGGCGCGCCACCTTTGCTGCGTGCCGCCGGCGGGGCATTCCGGCGATTACCGCCGCGCCGCTCGGCATGGGCGTCGCGTTCCTGTGCTTTACGCCAGAGAGCATGAGTTTTGAGGACTATTTCTGCCTCGAAGACTGTGACGAGAACGAGATGGCGCTGCGCTTTCTGCTTGGGCTGTCACCCGCCATGCTCCAGCGCAGCTATCTGGCCGACGCGTCGCGCGTCAATCTGGCCGAACACAAAGGGCCATCCACCATTGCAGCCTGTCAGCTATGCGCCGGGGTGATCGCGACGGAGGGCGTCAAGCTGCTGCTCGGCCGAGGTGGTGTGCCCGTGGCGCCGCGGGGCTACCAGTTCGACGCGTATCGCAATCGCTTCACCCGCACCTGGCGACCTGGCGGCAATCGAAACCCGATCCAGAAAATCGGCCTGGCCATTGCGCGCCGACAGTTGGCAAACATGAAGAAGGCGTCGAACCATGGCTGATCGCGACACGCTATTGAAAATTCTCGATCTCGCCCGCTGGGCGCCCAGTGGCGATAACACCCAGCCGTGGCGCTTCGAGATCGTGTCGGACACGCATATCGCCATCCATGGCCACGATACCCGCGACTGGTGCGTGTATGATTTCGAAGGGCACGCGAGCCACATGGCGCACGGCGCCTTGCTCGAAACCCTGCGCATCGCGGCCACCGCCCATGGGCTTGAGGCACGATGGCAGCTGCGTACGGACTCTCGCGATTCGGCCCCGGTCTACGACGTGTCGCTGTCGGAGCACTCCGATATTGCCCTTGATCCCTTGCTGCCGTACATCGAGCGCCGCACGGTACAACGTCGCCCGATGCGCACGACGCCGCTCACCGCCGCGCAGCGCGAAGCGCTCGCCGCCGCCGTGGGGGCGGACTATCAGCTGCAAACTTTCGAGTCGACCGCCGAGCGTTGGATGGTAGCGAAACTCTTGTGGCGCAACGCTTACATTCGCCTGACCTGCCCGGAAGCGTATGCCGTACATCGTGAGGTCATCGAATGGGGGGCGCGGTACAGTGAGGATCGGATTCCGGAGGCTGCAGTCGGTGTTGATCCGCTGACCGCGAGTCTGATGCGCTGGGTGATGGCGAGTTGGTCGCGTATCGAGTTCTTCAATCGCTATCTGCTCGGAACCGTGGCGCCACGCATTCAGCTGGATCTGATCCCTGCCATGGCGTGCGCAGCCCATCTGCTGCTCCGACCGAAGGCGCCGCTGGTGGGTGTCGAGGACTACGTCAGGCTGGGGGAGGCGATGCAGCGCGTCTGGCTGACGGCGACCTCGGTCGGCTTGCACCTCCAGCCGGAGATGACGCCAGTGATCTTCAGATGGTATGTGCGGGCCGGGCGTCCCATTTCAAAACAGGCCGGCATCGACGATCGTGCTGACGCACTCACCGGCATGTTCGAGCGAATGGTCGGGGCGCTGCCGGAGGACGCTTTCGGTTTCTTTGCCCGGGTCGGGGTGTCGCAGCGGCCGGGCGCGCGATCGGTGAGGAAGCGGTTGGATCAGCTGTGGCGATGAGACGGAGGACGCGGTGCCCCGAATCAGGGCAAGCCCGGCAGTAATTGCGGACACCGTGCTTGGTCCGCACGCGGAAAAATTGCTGAATCGCCTGCTTGGTATTGTCAGTGAAGCTTGGGAGAGCGAAGCCCACCCAGCCGGAAGAAGGTTGCAAGATCTTTGAAATCTGTCTGGTGATAGGCCCGCATACCACGATTGATCGCCCGCAGGCGTTCGAGCGCGTCATTCGTCAGCTTACGACGCACCGGGCTCTTGGCGGCGACCATATAGGGTACGAGGAACGTGGAATACAACTTGCCGAACTCGTGCAGGTATCGGGACCAGCCCTCGCGCCAGGTGTCCAGTTCAAAAGCCGCACGTAAGGAATTGAGGTGGTCAATCGTGAACAATTCGGGCTGGCGACCCTTGTACTGGTAGGCGAAGTGGCGGATTGCGGCCTCGGTCTTGAGATGCCCGAAATCCACGAGGTATAGTCCGCCCCCGGTTTGAGCACGCGCCGCACCTCCGAGAAGCATCTGAACAGCGTTTGTTCATCCGGCAGGTGATGCAAGACCATGGTTGACATGACCGCGTCTACATCTGCAGCGCCAAGCATGGTCAGTGCAGTGATGTTGCCATGATTGAGGCTTACGTTGTAGGTCGCGTGTGCGTTCAGATCGTGCCGGCCTCGGTCCAATATTTCTGGGGATAGATCGACCCCCACGAAGTTCATGTCCGGGCTAAGGCGGGCAACGAGACCAGGCTGATTGGCCTGTCCGCAGCCGAGATCAAGCACTTTTTAGCCGGGTCGGAAGATCGTGCCAATCTGAGTGGAGTGGAATAGATAGACGGGTGCGATAACGGCATCTTCTCTGCCAGCCTCGTGGAAAGTTGCTGCCTGCGTCGCGTCCTCCATTACGAGGTCGGAGGCGGGTTTGCGAAACGCGTTCTTACAGGAGGTTGTTTCCAGAACCAGTTATTTAAGCAAGGCAATGCGCGGTATGGTCGTCTTCCAGCTGCAATGTGGGCAACGCAAGGACTCGTCGTTTCGTGATCGGCGGGAGAAGGTGAATCGAAATCCGCTCAATGGTGAAGAAAAAAGCCCCACGCAATGCGTGGGGCTATTCGCATCAATGTCCGTCGTCGCGATTAGACCTTGCGGCGACGTGCAAAGCCCAAGCCGGCGAAGCTCAGACCAAGCAGGGCGAGCGTGCCCGGCTCCGGAACCCGGTTAAAATCAACGGTGCCTGTTTCCTGATTGATTGCAAAGATTGTGGCTGTCCCGTTCGCGCAGTTTGCCGAGTTGCAGGTGATACCCTGCGACGTATTGTTGAACGCGCTGAAGACGATGTCGTAGAAGGGGTCCGGACCGATGAAGTAGTTCATGCCGTCGGGATTGGTGAGAGCGAAATTGCTGGTGATGTTCTCGAAGGCGCCGCCAAGGGCGTCGAGACCGGCCACCCCGGTAAAGACAAGGTTGGATGTGCCCAGCAGAATGTCGTTTGCGGTGTCAGTGATGGAATAGTTCGCTCCGACGCTAGCCGCAGTGAAGCTGTTACCCATACTCGGATCGACATACAGGCTAAGGCTGAGGGAGTCTACTGAGCAGCTGACGCCCGTGGCCAGCGGACCGGTGCAGGTGAGGCCTTGTGTGAAGGTCGCGTACAGGTTGTAACCAACGGTGATGCCGCTGGTGCCGGCGCCAACCGGCGCGCCGTTATTTGTGAAACCTTGGAAGGTGATGTAACCATCGACTGTTTGGTTGAGGCCCGCTTGAACAATGCGAGCGCTCGAAGATCCCGTGGCCTGTGTAGCGTTAAAGACCGCGCCGGCGCCGTAATATGCGGTCGGGTCAATGGTGAAAACCGGTGCAGCGGACGCTTGCGTTGCTACCCCGAGGGCAAGGGCCGAGCCAACGGCAAGTGCCAGAGTGCGTACTTTAAACATGATGTCTCTCCTGAAATTGACTGCCCACCGACTGAGTTCTTGTGCGCCGGAGCGGGGTGATCTCTTATAAGCAGGAAGTGGGCCAGTATTGGTTTGTGTATATAAAACAAAGTCTTGAGAAATCATGGCTGTGCGTTGGCATCGCCTGTGTAAAGTCTATCGACAGTGGTGTGTGTATGCGATCAAGTATCTGCTGATATATTTTTTTCCGTTGTTGGGTGGAGGGCGTCGATGCTTTGGTCAGGTGTTAGCAAATTGTCCCACAGGGCAAGCTGCACTGAGGTCGGATTGGGTTTGGTAACGAGCGACTTATGTTGCTAGTGGGTCAGAGTGTTACCAAGTTGTCCCGATGAATCGCCTCTGGCTCGGTGACATAGCCCAGTATGGCTTCGATGGCGCTGGAAGATTGGCGAACGAGCTTGCGCGCCTCGGTGCTGGAGTAGCTGCTCAGGCCGCGCGCAACGGCCTCGCCAGTCTCAAGCTGGCACGACACGGCCGCACCTCGTTCAAAATTCCCTTTGACGTCGACAATGCCGACCGGCAGCAGGCTTTTGCCTGCGCGCAGGGCGACCGCGGCGCCGCTGTCGACGATGAAGCTGCCTGCCACCTGCAGGTGGTCGGCGAGCCATTGCTTTCGCGCCTGAAGTGGCGTGCTCGATGCGTAGAGCAGGGTGCCCAGGGCTTCGCCCTGAGCGACCTTTAGCAGCGCGTCGGGGGTGCGTCCGCCGGCGATCAGGGTGTGGGCTCCGCTGCGTGCGGCGCGCTGCGCGGCCTTGATCTTGGTGAGCATGCCGCCTTTGCTGATGCCACTGCCGGCGCCGCCCGCCATTTTCTCGTAGCGAATGTCTTCGGCCTGGCCTTCAGAGATCAGCGTTGCCGCAGGATCTTTGCGTGGATCGGCTGAGAACAGGCCGTCCTGGTCGGTCAGAATCACCAGTGCGTCGGCTTCGATCAGGTTGGCGACCAGCGCACCCAGGGTGTCGTTGTCGCCGAACTTGATTTCGTCGGTGACGACGGTGTCGTTCTCGTTGATGATCGGAATGACGCCGAGTTTCAACAAGGTGGTGATGGTCGAACGCGCGTTGAGGTAACGCTTGCGATCGGACAGGTCTTCGTGCGTGAGCAGGATTTGCGCGGTATGCAGACCGTGGCGTGTGAAGGCGTCTTCATAGGCTTGGGCGAGGCCCATCTGGCCAACGGCCGCCGCCGCTTGCAGCTTGTGCATCTCGTGCGGGCGCCTGGTCCAGCCGAGGCGCTGCATGCCGGCGGCGATGGCGCCCGACGAGACGAGCGCGATTTCACGCCCCTCGGTCTTGAGCAGGGCGATCTGGCGCGCCCAGTCTGCCAGCGCGGCGTGGTCGAGACCGGCGCCGTTGTTGGTGACCAGTGCGCTGCCGACTTTGGCGACCAGACGCTTGGCGTCGCGGATCTTGCTTCTCATGGGGCGAGCGGATCGTAAGGTTTGATTTCGTCAGGATCGACGGGGGTGGCGACTTCGCCGGACGCATTCGGCGGGGGCGGGCGGTTCGCGTCAAGGTGGTCTTGAATGGCGCGAATCACGACCGGGCACCCGTCGCCGTTGATGGCGCTGATGGTGAAAAATCGCTCGACGTCGCCGTAGCCCGACAGGAAGGCGTCGATGCGTGCCTGGCGCTCTTCTTCGGGGATCAGGTCGATCTTGTTGAGCAAGACCCAGCGCGGTTTTTCGAAAAGCTCGGGGTCGTAGCGGCGCAGCTCGTCGACAATGGCGTGGGCGTCGCGTACCGGATCGGCGTCATCGTCGAATGGGGCGAGGTCGACCAGATGCAGCAGCACATGCGTGCGCGCGAGGTGCTTGAGGAAGCGGTGGCCGAGGCCGGCACCTTCGGCGGCGCCTTCAATCAGGCCGGGGATGTCGGCAATCACGAAGCTGCGGTTTTCATCGGTGCGCACCACGCCAAGGTTGGGGTGCAGCGTGGTGAACGGGTAGTCGGCGACTTTGGGTTTGGCGGCCGACACGGCGCGAATAAAGGTGGACTTGCCGGCATTGGGCAAGCCAAGCAGACCGACATCGGCCAGCACTTTGAGCTCCAGCGCCAGATTGCGGCGTTCGCCTTCCTGGCCGAGCGTGCGGATGCGCGGCGCGCGGTTGACGCTGGATTTGAAGTGGATGTTGCCCCAGCCGCCGTTGCCGCCTTTGGCGACCAGCACGCGCTTGCCGTGTTCGTCGAGGTCGGCGAGGCGCTCGCCGGTGTCCTGATCGACAATGACGGTGCCTACGGGCATGCGCATCACGATGTCGTCGCCGCCCTTGCCGTAGCGATCCTTGCCGTGGCCGTTTTCGCCGCTCGGGGCGCGGAACATGCGCTTGTAACGGAAGTCGATGAGGGTGTTGAGATTGCAGTCGGCCTCGGCCCAGATGCTGCCGCCCTTGCCGCCGTCACCGCCGTCAGGGCCGCCCTTGGGAATGAACTTTTCGCGGCGGAATGAGCACGCACCGTTGCCGCCGTCGCCAGCGATGATTTCAATACGTGCTTCGTCAAAGAACTTCATTTGCGTCTGCCCTGGCGCCGGGCCCGGCGGCGAGTGCCTGACGGAATCCGGGTGTGCCCAAAAAGAAAAAGAGCCCTACCGGGTGGATAGGGCTCTCAGATACTGCCTGCCAGGCGGCCGAGAGATTACTCGGCGACCGGGATGATGCTCACTGTGCGACGCTTCTTGGGGCCTTTCACCGCGAACAACACCGTGCCGTCCTTGAGGGCGAACAGGGTGTGATCCTTGCCCATGCCGACGTTTTCGCCCGCGTGGTACTCGGTGCCGCGCTGACGGACGATGATGTTGCCAGCGGGGATGAGTTGGCCGCCGTAGCGCTTGACGCCCAGGCGTTTCGATTCTGAGTCGCGACCGTTCCGGGAACTGCCGCCGGCTTTTTTATGTGCCATGACGTAATCTCCTGATTAGGCCGAAATCGTATCGATACGGATTTCGGTGTAGTTCTGGCGGTGGCCTTGATGTTTGATGTAATGCTTGCGACGACGCATCTTGAAAATCTTGACTTTGTCGTGACGTCCTTGCGAAAGCACGGTGGCCTTCACGGTGGCACCTTCAATCACGGGCGTGCCGATTTTCACCGACTCGCCTTCGCCGACCATCAAAATCTGGTCGAGTGTGATTTCCGAGCCCACGTCTGCTGGCATCTGTTCTACTTTGATCTTTTGGCCGGCAGACACGCGATACTGCTTGCCCCCGGTTTTTATGACCGCATACATGGTGTAGCTCCAGTTAATCGGAATTGCGCGAAAACCCAGCAGTTTATTGGCGAGCCTTTGTTTTGTCAAAGATTTTCTGGCGGGCTGGCCAGCGGGGCGAGGGCGTCGATGGCCTGGCGCTCGTGCCGGTAACTGGCGTGAGGCGCAATGCTGGCCCATACCTTGTCGCGTTCGAGCACGTCAATGACCTGTTTTTTCAGGCCGCAGAAGGCGAGTTGTTGTCCGTGTTTAGCCAGGTTGGCGGCTTCGCGCCGCACCGCGTCGAGGCCGGTGGCGTCGATGGCGTTGATGCCGGCCGCGGAGACCAGCACGATACGCACGTCGGACTGTGCGGTTCTGGCCCAGTTGACGGCTTCTTGGAAGCGGCTGGCGTTCACGAAGTGCAGCGGGCCGTCGAAGCGCATGACCACGAGATGCGGATGAGGGTGTGGCAGGCCGAAGCGCTCCAGGTCGCGGTGCGTGCCGTCTTCGTGCAGGCCGAGCAGTGCGATGCGCGGCTTCATGCTGCGCCAGATGAGTAGCGCCAGAGAGAGTAGCAGTCCGGTGAGAATGCCGTTCTGGATGTTGGGCGCGAACACCAGGGTGGCGGCAAAGGTGGTGGCGGCGGCGAGGCCGTCGTCGCGGTCGATGCGCCAGGCGCGGATGAGGGTAGCGGGCTGGAAGAGCCGCGCGACGGCATCGAGGATGACCGCGGCGAGCACGGCCAGCGGCAGGTGGTGAAGCCATTGGCCGAGCACCAGGGCGGCCAGCACCACCGCGAGTGCGCCGACCAGCGACGCCAGGCCCGTCGTTGCGCCGTTCGACAGGTTCAGGGCTGAACGCGAAAACGACGCACTGGTGGGCAGTGTGCTGGCGCAGGCGGCGGCGAGTTTGGCCAGACCCTGACCGATGAGCTCCTGATTTTCATTCCAGGGGTCGCCGGTTCTTTCGGCGATCAGCTTCGCGCTGGAGGCGGTTTCGAGAAAACTCACCATGGCGAGCACGAATGCCGCTGGCAGCAGGGTGGTGAGCATCGCCCAGTCGGGCAGTTCGGGCAGTTGCAGGGTGGGGTGTAGCGCGGGGAGTTCGCCAATGACAGCACCGCCGTTGGCTTCGAAGCCGGTCATGGCGGACAGCACCGTGCAGGCGATGACGACGACCAGCACGCCGGGCAGGCGTGGCACGAAGCGGCGCAGTCCGATGAGCGCGAGCAAGGCCCCGATGCCCATTGCCAGGGTGGGGAGGTGGGGCGCCATGGCGCCGTGGAAGATACGCACGGCTTCGTCTGCAAGCTGGGGGGCACGTGGCCCCGCCGTGCCCAGAAGCGCGGGCAGTTGCGAGAAGCAGATCAGGAGCGCCGCCGCGTTGATGAAGGCCGCGAACACCGGTTGCGATAGCAGATTGAGCACCCAGCCCTGACGCAGCAGGCCCAGACCGAGCTGTATCGCGCCTGCCAGCAGGCCAATGGCGATGGCGAGGGCAAGGTAGGCGTCGCTGCCCATGGCGGCCAGTGGCGCGATGCTGGCGGCGGTGAGCATGCCGGTGAGTGCGACCGGGCCGGTGGACAGTTGTGGGCAGCTGCCGAACAGTGCGCCGATCACCGCCGGCAGCATCGCGGCGTAGAGTCCGTAGTGCGCCGGAAAGCCGGCCAGTTGTGCATAGGCGAGCGACTGCGGAATGGCCACCAGCGCGACGCTCAGGCCGGCCCGGATGTCGCCTTGCAGCGCGGCGCGCGTCAATTGGCTGCGCCAGCGCAGGAAGGGGAGTAGCCGGTCGAGGCGACTGATCGGGGCAGTCATCGGGGCAGCTCCTCGTTGGCGGGCGGCGCGGTCGGCCGAGAGGGCTTCATGTTAGCAAATCGGTATGTGGGCTCGGTGTATGGATTACGCGGGCTGCGGGTTTTCCCGCGCTGGTGTTTTTTTTTGGCTCGGGGTAGGCTAGCAAAACTTGTCTGACAAGCAGATCAATTAATGCCAGAAATTGCCCGCGTGGCCCGACCCTCTCAGTTGAGTGAAACCGTCTCGAAGACCATTGAAAAATGGATTCTCGATGGCGTCATGGCGCCGGGCGTCAAGCTGCCGACCGAGAAAACGCTGTCCGCCGAGTTCGGTGTGTCGCGGGCCGTGGTGCGAGAGGCCATTTCGCGTCTGAAGGCGGAGGGCTATGTCGCCTCGCGTCAGGGGGCCGGTGCGTTTGTCGAGGCCCGACCCGGTCAGAACAGCTTCCGGCTGGCCGATGCCGTCGATCCCGCCGGCCCGGCGGCGACGGCGCATATCTTTGAATTGCGCTACATCGTTGAGACCGCTGCCGCCGCATTGGCGGCCAGTCGCCGATCGGAGCAAGATCTGACCCAGATGCGCGAGGCCTTGTTGCGGATGCGCCATGCCGTGTCGGAGCGGACCGATGGCACGCAGGCAGATGACGACTTCCATGTGGCGATTGCTGCGGCCACGGGCAACCCGGCGCTGCTGCGCTTCATCCGTTTTGTGGGCCATCAGTTTTTTGCGTCGCGCGTGCCGACCTGGAACGCCGAGGGGCATGCCGCCGGGCGCGCGGAGGCGGCACAGGCTGAGCATGAGCGCATGTTCGAGGCGATCGCCGCAGGTGACGGCGTCGCCGCCCGCGAAGCCGCGCGTATACATATGGTCGAGGCGGCACGCCGCATCGGCATCGATACTGACCACTGGGATCCGGCGCCTCGGGCGCCCTGGGAAGAGGAGGCTCTGCCATGACTGCCGCGACGGCATCGTTACCCGAAAACGCACTGCGAGAGGTCGATTACTCGCAGGTGGATGTGGCGCGCCTGATTGGCGAGCTTCGCGCAGTGCTGCCGCCCGTCGCGCTGTTGCACGACAGCGAAGACATGCGTCCCTATGAATGCGACGGACTGAGCATTTACCGTCAGGTGCCGCTGGCCGTGGTTTTGCCGGGCACAGAGGCCGAAGTGGCTGCGGTGCTGAAGATCTGTCACTCGGTGGGGGTGCCGGTGGTGGCGCGCGGGGCGGGCACCGGGCTGTCGGGCGGCGCCTTGCCGCACGCGCATGGCGTGCTGCTGTCGCTGGCGCGGATGAACAAGATCCTGACTATCGACCCGCTGGCGCGCACCGCCGTGGTGCAGCCGGGGGTGCGCAACCTGCGCATTTCCGAAGAGGTGGCACCGCACGGGCTGTACTACGCGCCCGACCCCTCCTCGCAGATCGCCTGCTCCATCGGCGGCAATGTGGCCGAGAATGCGGGTGGCGTGCATTGCCTCAAGTACGGCCTGACAGTGCATAACGTGCTGCGTATTCGTGGCGTGACCATTGACGGCGAGGTGGTGGAGGTCGGCAATCACGGCCTCGACGCACCGGGTTACGACTTGCTGGCGCTGATGCACGGATCGGAAGGCATGCTGGCGGTGGTGACCGAAATCACCGTCAAGCTCACACCCAAGCCGCAGTTTGCCCAGTGTGTGCTGGCGGCATTTGACGATGTGATCAAGGCCGGGGAGGCGGTGGCTGCGGTGATCGCCGCCGGCATCATCCCGGCCGGGCTGGAGATGATGGACCAGCCGGCCACGGCGGCGGTCGAGTCCTTTGTGCATGCCGGCTACCCGCTGGATGCGGCGGCGATCTTGCTGTGCGAGTCGGACGGCACGCCCGAAGAGGTGGCCGAAGAGATTCAGCGCATGTGTGCGGTGCTCGAATCGCACGGTGCGACCGAGGTGCGCATCTCGCGCGACGAGGCCGAGCGGATGCGCTTCTGGGCTGGTCGCAAGGCGGCGTTCCCCGCGGCGGGCCGCATCTCGGCCGACTACTACTGCATGGACGGCACCATCCCGCGCAAGCGGCTGGGCGAGATGCTGACCGCCATCCAGGGCATGGAAAAGACCTATGACCTGCGCTGCATCAACGTGTTTCATGCCGGCGACGGCAACATGCATCCGCTGATTCTGTTTGATGCAAACGTGCCCGGCGAGCTTGAGCGCGCTGAGGAGTTCGGTGCGGCCATTCTCGACCTGTCGGTCGATCTGGGCGGCACGATCACCGGCGAGCATGGCGTCGGCATCGAAAAGATCAACCAGATGTGCCGGCAGTTCAACGTGGCCGAGCGTCAGACCTTCTTCCGGGTCAAGGCCGCCTTCGATCCGAAGGGGCTGCTCAATCCGGGCAAGGCGATTCCGTCGATGAACCGCTGCGCCGAATTCGGCCGCATGCATGTGCAGGGCGGCCAGGTGCCGCATCCGGAGATCGAGCGTTTCTGATGTCGAAGGGATGGATTCAGTTCCTGCTGGTCGTCGTACCGGTGTTGGGGCTGATTGGCGCATGGGCCACCTTGCGCGCCTGGCCTAAGCGGTCGCGCGACGAGGCAAGCGATGATGAGGGCAAGTGATGACAGACATTGAGCAAAGCTGGGCCGAGCAGATCCGCGAGGCGGCAGCGAGCAAGACGCCGCTGCGCATTCGTGGCGGCGGCAGCAAGGATTTTTACGGTCAGCAACTGGCGGGCGCCGTGCTGGATGCGCGGGCGCATCGGGGCGTGATCAGCCACGAGCCGACCGAGCTGGTGGTCAAGGTGCGCGCCGGTACGCCGCTGGCTGAACTGGAAGCGGCGCTGTTGGCCGAGGGCCAGATGCTCGGCTTTGAGCCGCCGCATTTCGGCCCCGACGCAACCGTCGGCGGCTGTGTGGCAGCGGGCTTGTCCGGTCCGCGGCGGGCGAGTGCCGGCGCGGTTCGCGACTTCATGCTCGGGGTGACGCTGCTCGACGGCCGCGGCAATCGCCTGCACTTTGGCGGCGAGGTGATGAAAAACGTCGCTGGCTACGACGTCGCCCGTTTGATGACCGGCAGCCTCGGTACGCTGGGGGTGCTGCTCGATGTCTCCATCAAGGTGTTGCCGCTGCCCGTTGCCGAGGCCACGCTGCGCTTCGAGATGGATGCACTCGAGGCGGTGGCGCAGATGAATCGCTGGGGCGGCCAGCCGCTGCCGGTGTCGGCGACCAGCTGGATGGCCAGCGTGCTGACAGTGCGCCTGTCGGGCGCTGAAGCGGCCGTGACCGCGGCCTGTGCCCGGCTCGGCGGCGAACGCCTGAATGAGCAGGCCGCACGTGCCCACTGGCAGGGTCTGCGCGAACAGAGCCAGGGCTTTTTTGGTGGCGAAGCGCCGTTGTGGCGCCTGTCGGTGCCCTCGGTGGCCGAGGCCACCGGACTGGCCGGCTCGCAACTGATCGAATGGGGCGGTGCCCAGCGCTGGGTGCGCACCGAGCAGGACGCGGCCAGCGTCCGTGCTCGCGCCGCGGCGCTCGGCGGGCATGCCACGCTGTTTCGCGGGGCCGACAAATCGGTGGGCGCCTTTCACCCCTTGCCGCCGGCCTTGCGCACCATCCATCAACGCCTCAAGCACAGCTTTGACCCGGACGGGATTCTCAACCCCGGCCGGCTCTACGACGGACTCTGAGCCATGCAGACAACACTTGCTGATTTCATCAAGGACACCGAAGCGGGCCGTGAGGCAGACGCCATTTTGCGTACCTGCGTGCATTGCGGCTTCTGCACGGCGACTTGCCCGACCTACCAGCTGCTGGGCGATGAACTCGATGGCCCGCGTGGGCGTATCTATCTCATCAAGCAGATGCTGGAGGGACAGCCGGTCACCGAGAAGACCCGGATGCACCTCGATCGCTGCTTGACCTGTCGCGCCTGCGAAACCACCTGCCCGTCGGGCGTGGCCTATGGCCGGCTGGTCGACCTAGGGCGCTACATTGTCGAGCAGAAGGTGCCCCGCACCGGTGTTGACAAGGCGGCGCGCTGGTTGCTGCGCGAGTTTGTGCCGCGCCCGCGTCTGTTTGGCGCGGCAATGAAGATGGGGCGCTTGGCGCGCCCGCTATTGCCTAAAGTGCTGGCCGACAAAGTGCCGCTGGCGGCGCCCGCCGGGCGCTGGCCCGAGGCGCGTCATGCCCGCAAGATGCTGTCGCTGGCCGGTTGTGCACAGCCTGCCATGGCGCCGGCCATCAACGCGGCGACCGCGCGGGTGCTCGATGCGGTCGGCATTTCGCTGGTCCAGCTCGGTGGCACCGGGTGCTGTGGCGCGGTGCGCCATCACCTCAACGACCACGCGGGCGGCAAGGATGACGCGCGCCGCAACATCGACACCTGGTGGCCGATGATCGAAGCCGGCGAGATCGAGGCGATCGTGATGACCGCTTCGGGCTGTGGCGTGCAGGTGAAGGACTACGGATACTTTCTGGCGTCCGATCCGGCGTATGCGGCCAAGGCGGCGCGCGTGTCGGAACTGACCCGCGATATCGCCGAGGTGCTGGCCGATGAGCTCGACGCACTCGCTGCGTGTCTGCCGGCACCGCCGGCGTCGCCCACGCCGCTGGCCTTCCATTCGCCCTGCACCTTGCAGCACGGTCTGAAGGTGAAAGGCAAGGTGGAGGCGATCATGGCGGTGGCCGGCTATGCGCCGACGCCGGTGAAGGACTCGCACCTGTGCTGTGGCTCGGCGGGCACGTATTCGCTGCTGCAGCCCACTTTGTCCAAGACCTTGCGAGACAACAAGCTCACGGCCTTGCAGGCCGGCGGCGCGGCATGCATTGCGTCGGCCAATATCGGCTGCATCACGCATTTGCAGACCGGCACCGACACGCCGGTGCAGCACTGGGTGGAATTGGTCGACGCGCGACTGCTTCGCTGATGACTCGCGCCGGCCGTGCGTGACAGACGTCACGCACGGCCGGCGAAACCCCTCAAGATGCTCCAGAGGCGGCCGTTACTGCGGGGCATGGAGATCGTGTCTGCCGTATTCCCCGTTTTTGGTGCCCCTCGTTCGAGCAACGCGGCGTGAGCGCCGTAACGCGCGTCGCTACGTGCGGCCTTCGACCAGCGCGCGACTCAGGCCCGGTTGTTGCCGATGAGCATGCTGGCCTCGGCTTCGGCCACCACGACCCCTTCCTGGTTTGTACATACGCCCGACAGCACCACGATCCCCGCGTCGTGCTGAGGTTTGGGCGTCAAGGCGGTGACCGTCCAGGCGATGGTCAGCGTGTCGCCCGCGCGCACTGGCGCCTTGAAGCGCGAGGTGTGCTCGAGGTAGGCATGCGCCGTGCCATGGAACAGCATGCCGAGCGCCGCCGCCATGAACGAGGTGGTCAGGTAGCCGTGGGCGATGCGCCCACCAAAACGGCTGCCCTCGGCCATGTGCTGATTGACGTGCAGCGGGTTGAAGTCGCCAAACAGGCCGGCGCCGAGCACAAGATGCGTTTCGGTCAGCGTCATGCTGCTGTCGAAGCAGGTGCCGACCGAGATTTCGTTGAATCCGCGTCCAAGTTGCATGCGATATGGTTTCCGGTAGATGCTAGCTGGGAGGCGACACGTTACCATGCAGCGACGTCGCATCGCGGCACAACAAAAACAAGGCCCCGGAAGGGCGCCAAAAACGGACTTGAACAGCACATCCTATGGCACTGAAGGTTGAAACCTGCGTCGCCCGGCATCAGGGCGATCGCGTTGAACAGCAAGATCGCGTGGCGATTTTTGGCCATCCCGACAAGCCGGGCATGATGATGGCGGTGCTCGCCGATGGCATGGGCGGTCATACGGGCGGTGCGATGGCGGCCGAGCAGGTGCTGCTCAAGGCGCGACAGAATTTCGAGGCTTTCGCACCGCGCGAAGAGACGCCCGAGATGCTGCTCACCAGCATCGTCCACGAGAGCCATCTGGTCATCAAGCTCACCCGCTTTACCAGCGAGCAGGACCCGCACAGCACGGCCGTGGCCTTTTTGCTGCAGCCGGATCGCGCGGACTGGGTGCATTGCGGCGACTCCCGCTTCTATCACTATCGCGGCGATCAGATCATCTATCGCAGCCCCGATCATTCACTGGTTGGCGAATTGCAGCGCAAAGGCCGACTGGACGAGGCCGGTGCGCTGACACATCCGCACCGCAACGTCTTGCTCTCCTGCCTGGGCAGTGATCGCGAACCGCGGGTGGATCTGGGCGGCGTGGCGCCGCTGATCGGGGGTGATAGTTTCTTGCTGTGTTCGGATGGCCTGTGGGCGTATTTCACCGATCTGGAAATTGGCGAAATTCTGGCCACGATGAGCGCGCGCGATGCCTGCCAGGCGCTGATCTCGCAAGCGCGGGAGCGCGCCAAGGGCGAGGGCGACAACGTGTCGCTGGCGGTGGTGCGTCTGATTGAGGTGCCGACCGAGGCATCCCCGTTCGGGCAACTGCACTGAGCGTGTTCAGCCCTGAGCTTCGTCGTCGGTCTTGAGCCACTTCCGTCGCCAGAAAACGGCCGCGAGGACAGTGGCGGTGACGGCCATCAGGCTGATCGCCAGCCAGAAGCCATCGTGCACATCGCGCCAGGGCATGTCCTGAAAGTTCATGCCAAAGATGCCGGCGATGAGCGTGGCCGGCAAAAACAGCGTGGTCAGCACGGCGAGTACCCGCACTTCGAGGTTCAGCCGGTTGCTGACACTCGACAGATAGATTTCCAGCGCCCCGCCAAGAACGTCGCGCACGCTGTCCAGGTCTTCCTGGACATGCATGGTGTGATCGAGCACGTCGCGCAGATAGGGGCGCACATCGTCCCCGAAGAACCGGCTTTCTCCCCGGTTGAGCGTCATCAGCACCTCGCGCAGCGGCGTGATGGCGCGGCGGATGGTCTGCACCTCATGCCGCAGTCCGTTGATCGTTCTGAGGATGGTTGGCGAGGGGTGGGCGAGTACGGCGTCTTCGATGGGCGCCGCCGCCGTGTCGAGACCTTCGATTACCAGGAAATAGCGATCGACGATGCTGTCGATCAAGGCATGGGCGAGGTGGTCGATCGGTTTGTTGCGCAGCGGGCTGCCGAGCGTGCGCAGGCGCTCGCGGACAGGCTCGAAAACCCCCGTGGATCGCTCCTGGAAAGACAGGACGAAGTTGCGTCCCAGCACCAGGCTGATCTGATCGGACTCCAGTGATTGACTGGCCGCATCCCAGGCAAACAGGCGCACCACGCAGAACAGCACGTCGCCGTAATCTTCGACCTTCGAGCGCTGATGGGTGTTGAGGATGTCCTCGAGGATCAGGGGGTGCAGGTTGAACTGCTTGCCCAGGTTGCCCAGCCAGGCGGCATCCCGCAGGCCCCGAACATCAAGCCAGGTGTATTCGTACGGGCCGACGCTCTGCGGCGTCGGCTGGGTCGGGGAAAGCGGCTTCTCCGCGAAGTGCGCATTGTCGTAGCTGATCGAGCTCAGCGTGGTGTGATCCGAGCGAACTTCGCCGACATGCACGAGGGTGCCCGGGGGCAAACCGGCTTTTCGGCTGTTTGACGTGCTACGTCTCTTTTTCATGCGGGGGCTTCGTCCTGGCGTGTGGGCGTGTTACGTTCTCAATGACAGGTATTACCCTAGTTTTACCATGCTGATCGATTCAGTATGATAGTTGCCACGGGGAGCAGTCGCCCATCATGCCGGCCCGAGCTTGGGAGAGGTGCCGCAGCAGAAGATGACCACCCGACGGTTTGATATTCACTGCCAACAGGGAGTTTTACATGCCATTAGTCATTGGTATTGCGGCGGAAACGACGCCTGGAGAGCGAAGGCTCTCGGTCGTTCCGGACGTGGTCAAAAAGTATCTCGCATTGGGCGCTGAGGTCGTCATGCAAAAAGGCGCCGGCGTTCCCGCGCATTTTCGCGACGAAGCCTTCGAGTCGGTGAGCTGGGTCGACGAAGACGTCGATGTCTGTGCCGCCGCCGACATCCTGCTCAGTGTACAGCCGCCGTCGCTCAAGCGCATCGGCAAGCTCAAGCCGGGCGCCGTGGTGCTGGGTTTCCTTCAGCCGTGGTTCGACGCCAAGCGCGCCGAGCGGATGATGGAAAAGAACATCACCTCCTTTGCGCTGGAGTTGCTGCCACGCATCAGCCGCTCGCAAAGCATGGACGGGCTGTCCTCTCAGGCGGCGGTTGCCGGCTACGAGTGCGCGCTGATCGCCGCCGACCACTCGCCCAAGTTCTTCCCTATGCTCACCTATGCGGCAGGCACCATCCGCCCGGCCAAGGTGCTGGTCATCGGCGCCGGCGTGGCCGGCCTGCAAGCCATTGCCACGGCACGACGCATCGGCGCGATGGTCGAAGCCTACGATGTGCGCCCCGAAACGCGCGAGCAGATCGAATCGCTGGGTGCCAAGTTTGTCGACACCGGCGTGTCGGCGGCCGGCCTGGGCGGCTATGCCCGCGAGCTCACCGACGAAGAAAAGGCCAAGCAGGCCGAGAAACTCGCCAAAGCGGTGTCGCAGTGCGACGCGCTGATCACCACGGCGGCCATCCCCGGCAAGAAAGCACCGGTGATCATCACCGCCGCCATGGTGGCTGGCATGAAGGCTGGCGCGGTGGTGGTCGACATGGCCGCCGAGAGCGGTGGCAACGTCGAGGGCACGGTGGCCGGTGAGAAGACCTGGATCAACGATGTGCTTGTCGTCGGTCCGACCCACATCACCAGTCGCATGCCGGTGCATGCTTCCGAGATGTACGCCAAGAACCTGTTCAATTTCATCAGCCCCTTCATCAAGGACGGTGTGCTGACGATGGACTGGGAAGACGAGGTGATGGCAGGGTGCTGCCTGACCCACGACGGGCAACTGCGTCACGCAGGTGTCAAACAGATTCTCGGCCTGTAACCGGAGGGTACGATCATGGAAGGCATTGTTTACCTGTACGTTTTCGTGCTGGCGGCATTTACCGGTTACGAAGTCATTTCGCGTGTGCCCGTTATTCTGCACACCCCGCTCATGTCCGGCTCCAACTTCATCCACGGTGTGGTGCTCATCGGCGCCATGGTGGTGATGGGGCACGCTGACCCCGACAGCCCGCTGCAACTGACGCTCGGCTTCTTTGCCGTGTTGCTCGGTGCGGCCAACGCCGCCGGCGGTTATGTGGTCACCGAGCGCATGCTCGCGATGTTCAAGGCGGGCAAGAAGAAGGGGGCCGAATAATGAAGTGGTTCATTGATATTTCCTATGTCGCTGTGGCCGTGGTGTTCATCCTCGGCCTGAAAGCGATGAGCTCCCCGGCAACTGCCCGAAAAGGCATCGTCTGGGCCGGTTGGGCGATGATCGCTGCGACCCTGGTCACGCTGTTCTGGCCGGGCATGCAGAACTTCGCGCTGATGATCGTCGCGATGGTCATCGGTGGTTCGCTGGCCTGGTGGTCGGGCAAGAACGTGGCCATGACCGATATGCCGCAGATGGTCGCCATCTACAACGGCATGGGCGGTGGCGCGGCGGCGGCAATTGCCGCGGTCGAGTTTGCCCGTGGCGAAATGCACGGCGGCATGGTGGCGCTGCTGGCGGTGCTCGGTGCGCTGATCGGCTCGGTGGCCTTCTCCGGCTCCTGCGTGGCCTACGCCAAGCTGCAAGGCATCATGAAGAAGGCCTATCGCTTTCCGATGCAGAACCAGCTCAACGTGGGTCTGGCCGCCGTGGTCGGCATTCTGGGTCTGGCCATTGTCACCGCCACCGATCCGGATGGCTGGGCGATTGTGCTGTTCTTCGTGCTGTCACTGGCGCTTGGTGTGATCGTGACCAGCCCGATCGGCGGTGCCGACATGCCGGTGGTGATCTCGCTGCTGAACGCCTTCACCGGTCTGGCCGTGGGTTTCGAGGGCTATGTGCTGGGCAATCCGGCGCTGGTCGTGGCGGGTATCGTGGTCGGCGCGTCCGGCACCTTGCTCACCCAGTTGATGGCCAAGGCCATGAACCGGCCCATCACCAATGTGTTGTTCACCCCGATGACGGGTGAGGCGCAAGAAGGTGAGGCAATCGAAGGCTCGATGCGCGAAATGGGCGCACTCGACGCGGCTGCCACCATGCGCTATGCCAACAAGGTCATCATCGTGCCGGGTTACGGCATGGCAGTGGCCGGTGCGCAGCACAAGGTGTGGGAGATGAGCCAGCTGCTTGAAGAGGCGGGCGTCGAGGTGGTGTTCGCCATCCACCCGGTGGCCGGGCGCATGCCGGGGCACATGAACGTGTTGCTGGCCGAAGCCGGCGTGCCCTACGACAAGATCTTCGACCTCGAAGAGATCAACGCCGAGTTCAGTCTGTCGGATGTGGCGCTGGTGATCGGTGCCAACGACGTCGTTAACCCCACGGCGCGTACCGACAAGTCCAGCCCGATCTACGGCATGCCGATTCTCAACGCCGACCAGGCGCAGAACGTGATCGTCATCAAGCGTGGCAAGGGCACGGGCTACTCGGGTATCGAGAATGCGCTGTTCTACAAAGAGAACTGCAGCATGCTCTACGGCTCGGCACAGCAGGCTGTTGGCGAGATCATCACCCATGTGAAGTCGATGGAAGGCTGATTTTCCGTCAGCGAGCTGTTTGAAGCGCCTCCCTTCGGGGAGGCGTTTTTATTTAATCTGGAAACCGCAGTTGGACGCGCCAGAGTGTGCGCTTGGCGGGGTGTCTGACAAGGCGCGAGGAGGACGCAGGAGCGGCCCCTGCTACCTCAGTTGTCAGACGAAGCAACACCGTCAGGCGGCCCGCCAAGCGTGCTATCGGGCGCGTAGCGCTCTCACCCGATGGGTGATCGCGGTCGACGGCGAACTCGTCAATACCCACAATAGCTCGCCGAGACCGGCAAGCGGTCAGCTGCGGTTTTTAGGTTTATAGCAACTGGGCGAAATCGTCCGGTGCAAGCGGGGCGGCGAACAGTCGGCCTTGCTGGCGGTGGCAGCCGAGGGCGAGCAGGGCGTCTTGCTGTTCAATGGATTCGACGCCAACGGCCTGCAGGCGCAAGCCCAGTGCGGTGGATGCGGCAATGGTCGCGGCGAGGATGGCGTGGGTGTCGGCATTGCCCAGATCGCGAATCAGTGCGCGGTCCAGTTTGAGTCGATGCACCGGGCGTTGGCGCAGACGGGCGAGCGGCAGCGGTGTGCCGCCGACGCCGGCGACCGCGAGGCGTACTCCGGCGTTGTCGAGGGCATACAAAGCTTTGACCAGGTCTCCGTGCTCCTGGGTCAGGCAGCTCTCCGGCAGGTTCAGTTCGATGGCACTGGCGGGTAAGCCCGTTTCAGCGAGTGCTTCGAACAGGGTCTCCTGCAGGCGGCCGTATGTGAGCATGTGCTCGGTGGCGCCGATGGCGACGGGGATGCTCAAACCGCCCTGGTGCCATTCGGCGGCATGGCGGCAGACCATGCGCAAGGCCGCGCGGCCGATCTCCAGATCCAGCCCCGCGCTTTGTGCAATGGGCAGAAACTGGTGGGCCGGGACGAGGCCCATGTCGGGATGCTGCCAGCGCACCAGGGCTTCGGCCGCAATGATGCAGCCGGTCTGAGCGTCGACCACTGGCTGGAAAAGCATGGCGAATTCGTTTCGCGTCACGGCGTGTGTCAGCGCGCGCTCAAGTGCGGCCTGCTCAAAACTGGCGGTATTGAGTTCCTCGGTATGAAAGCGGATCGCACCGGGGCCCTCCAGGCGTGCGCGGTCGAGTGCCGAGGCTGCCAAAGCGCATAGTTCGTCGAAGTCGGTGCCATCGCTGGGAAACACTGCGGCGCCCAAGCTGGCGGTGAGCGTCACCGATGCGTCGCCCGCCTTGAAGGGGGCGGCGATGGCGTCGTGAAGCGATTGGACTTCCCGGGTGATTTCACTGAGCAGTTCAACGCCATGGACCAATGCCAGAAAGCGGTCACTGCCTACCCGTGCGAGTTGAATGCGCGGGCTGCATTGGCGAATGCGCGTGGCGAACTGTTGTAGCACTTGATCGCCCATTGCGGCGCCATGGCTTGTGTTGATCTGTTTGAACTGGTCGATGTCCACATAAGCGAGTGCCAGATGCTGCTGCTTTCGCTGGGCGCCGGGGGCGAGTTCGGCGAATCGTGCGCGAGTGAAATGGGCTTTCGGCAGACCGGTCAGCGCATCATGATTGGCCAGATAGTCGCTGCGCGCTTCGGCTTGCTTGCGCGCCGACAGGTCGCTGAACAGGCCGATGTGGGCAACGGCGGCGCCTTCTGCGTTGCGCACGGTATTGAACGACAGCCATTCGGGAAAGGCTTCTCCCTTGCGGTTGCGCAGCCAGAACTCGCCTTGCCAGGCGTGCTCGGCGCCAAGCCTGCTGCGCATGCGCTCAAAGAACGCATCGTCCTGACGGCCGCTGGCGGCATCGGCGAGCGGCTTGCCGCGCAGGGCGTCGATGTCGATCCCGGTCAGCATCGCGAAGGCGGCGTTGGTCGACAGGATTTTGTGATCAGCGTCGGTCACGATCACGGCCCGGGCGTTGGCGCCGAAGAAATCGAAATCTGCGGGCGTGGTCGACGCGCTCGGCCCGCCATGTACGATCAGCCATTCCGTGTGTGCGCCGTCGAGGGCTTGTGCCTGTGTATGGGTGGCGAATGTTTTGCCGCCACCGAGCCAGCGCCAGGTGCCGCTCTCCAGCGTATTGACGGGTTCGTCGCGCAGGGTTGAGAGGCGCATGCCGATCAGCGCCGAGCGCTCCCGGCCGTGCAGCGAGGCAGCCATGTCGTTGGCCGCGAGGATGGTGTGGTCGCTGCCGCGGACCACCAGCATGGCGTGTGGGGCATGGCGAAACACCTGGCTGGCGCGGGTGTCCACCGCGGCGATGGGGGGGGATGCGCTGAGCAGCAGAATCTGCCAGCCGGGTTCCGGCCCAGCCAGCAGGCGGCCGTGCATGGCCGGTGCACCATCGGCCGGTGTTACGGTGACCGGCCCGGATTCGCGGGCGGGGGCGCTGACCGTGCATAGCGCGGACAGTGACAGTCCGGTCAGGGCGCCGCCTTCGAGCGAGAAACGACGGCGGGCCGGCGCGTTGGCCGCCATGATCTTGCCGCGACCATCGATGACCAGCGCGGGTTGGTCGAGTGCGGCGGCGAGGCGCGGCCAAACCATGTCGGCGGCGCGTTGTACATTAGGGGTGAGGCCGGTGACCGGGTCAGGACTGAGGATCAGCGCATGCACGCCGGGCCGGATACGCGCGGCGGCGACGTAGCTCAGATCGCGCTCGCGGCCACCGGGCAGGCCGACGCGCAGGCTGCCGCGCATCTCGCCCTGGATGAACAGGGCGCCACGCGCCTTGAGAAACGCACGCTCAGTGGGGAATAGCGACGACAGCGGTTGGCCGGCCAGATCACGGTAGCTACGCTCCAGCAAGCGGCAGACGGCGCTGTTGACCTCCAGGATCGTTTCGTCGCTGGCGATGATCAGGCCCTCGTTCATGAGTTCGAACAGGGACAGATACAAGCCAGCTTCGGCCCCTTCTGCTAAGTCGGGGACGAAAAGATCGGCGGGTTCTCGGGGCACGGGAGCCAGTTCCATCGGCAGCCTGGACGGTGGTGATCGGGATGCTCACCATCATATCGACCCGGCGCGGTGGATCTTAACTTTGAAAGGGGGGCGTTTCCCCCTCTGTTTATTCGTTTCAGCACGGCCCCGTCGGTGCGCAGACGGGACGATAAACAGCTGAAAGCCTTGCTGGGTCAGGCCTTGCGGCCAACACCGCCGAGCAGAAAGGCGACCGGGCGATTGGTGCGCGATTGTGTATCGGGTTTGGTGCTGGGCGCTTTGGGCGCGTCGCTGGCTTCGTAGGGTTTGGCGTAGTCAAAGCCGTCGGCGGCCACGGTGGATTTCTTGCGGGCTGGCGATGTGCGGGCGCGCTCGGGGCGTTCGCTCCGGCCGCGGGGGGCGGCGTTGTCGTCATTGCCACGGCTGCGCCGACCCGCGCTGTCGTCGTTGCGGCTGCGGCGGCCGGTGCTGGCGCCGTCGCTGTGGTCTCGGACGCCGGAGGCCTGGAAGTCTTCAACGGTATGCACCGGGATCGTCAGCTTGATCAGCTTTTCGATACCGGCCAGGTTGCTGCGATCTTCTGGCGCCACCAGCGAGATGGCCTTGCCCTTCTTGCCGGCACGGCCGGTGCGGCCGATGCGGTGCACATAGTCTTCCGAGGTGTTGGGCAGGACGTAGTTGACCACGTAGGGCAGGTCGTCGATGTCCAGGCCGCGGGCGGCCACGTCGGTGGCGACGAGCACGCGGGTGGTGCCGCTCTTGAAACCTTCGAGCGCCTCGGTGCGCTGTTGCTGGCTCTTGTCGCCATGGATGGCGTCAGCCGGGATGTCGCAGCGGTTGAGGTAGTGAGTGAGGCGGCTGCAGCCGAACTTGGTGTCGACAAACACCAGCACCTGGGCGTCGATGGTGGTCTTGAGCAGATGCACCAGCAGATCGCGCTTGCGGCTGGACTCGATCGGGTACACCTGATGCTCGATGGTCTCGCTGACCATGTTGCGACGGGCCACTTCGATCAGCTGCGGTTCGTTCAGCATCTGGTCGGCCAGCTTCTTGATTTCGTTCGAGAAGGTGGCCGAGAACAGCAGGCTCTGGCGCTGATTGGGCAGCATCGCGAGGATGCGGCGGATGTCGGGGATGAAGCCCATGTCGAGCATGCGGTCGGCTTCGTCGAGCACCAGCATCTTGACCTGGTTGAGCTGGATGCTGCGTTGCTGGACGTGGTCGAGCAGGCGGCCGGGTGTGGCCACCACGATCTCGACGCCTTCGCGCAGGATCTGGGTTTGTGCCCGCATGTCGACGCCGCCGTAGATGCAGGTGGCGCGCAGTGGCAGATAACGGCTGTAGGTGAGCACCGATTCATGCACCTGCATGGCCAACTCTCGGGTCGGCGCCAGAATGAGGGCGCGGACGGGGTGGCGGGCGGGCGAGGTGCTGGTGCTGGCGTGCGGGGCCAGACGTTGCAGAACGGGCAGCGTGAAGCTGGCGGTTTTGCCGGTGCCGGTTTGCGCGCCACCCATGACGTCGCGGCCCGACAGTACGATCGGAATGGCGTCGCGTTGGATGGGGGTCGGCTCTGAGTAGCCGGCGTCTTCAACGGCGCGCAGCAGTTCCGGCATCAGGCCGAGTTCGGCAAAAGTCATAGGCGGCAGGTGTCCTGAGTGGGCGCGCGGCGCCCCAATAGGTGAGAAAACAAAGGATTATAACGCGTTGCGCTGGCGTTTCGGTGATCAGCGGAAGTCGGTCCGGCTCAGGTAGCCGGTGACCTCTTCGCGATCGTGGTAGAGCTGTTTGAAACGCAGCACATGCGGGACGCCGTTGAGCTTGTTCTCGATGATGTCCTGACACTTCAGCAGCGCCGCGTAGCGTTGCTTCATGGGAAGCTTGAGGTTGAAGATGGCGTGGCGGCAGCGCTTGTTGGCGCTCCAGTCGCCCATCAGCGTGGCGATCCGGCTGGGTTGTTCGACCATGTCGCACACGAGCCAGTCGACGGCGCGCGGCGGGCGCCAGGTAAAGCCGTCCGCCCGCACATGGGTGACCATGCCGCCGGCCAGCAGCTGTTTGTCCATCGGGCCGTTGTCGATGGCGGTGACGTAAAGCCCGCGTTGCGCCAACTGCCAGCTCCAGCCGCCCGGTGCGGCGCCGAGGTCGACGGCCTTGCCCTGCGGGCGCAGCCAGCGCTCGCGCTCCTTCTCGTCGAGCAGGCACATGAGTGCTTCAGCCAGCTTGAGCGTGGAGCGGCTGGGGGCGCCGGACGGCATGCGCAGACGGGCGATACCTTGCGGCCAGGCGTTGGTCAGTTGCGTGTTGCCAAGGCCGATCCAGGCCTGGGCTTCGTCGGGGAAAAACAATTGAAGCTGCGGGTCGCGGCCGTTGGGTCGAAGGAGTCCGGCCTGCGTCAGGCCGTTTTCGAGTGGGCCGGCAAAGCGCTTGCAGAAGCCCGAGCGGCTTTTCCCCTCGTTAGTGTCGGGATACTCATACATCACGCTCGACACGCGTGCGCCGGCTTTGGCGAGGGCGTCGACGATGGGGGTGACCCGATCACGACTGGGCAGTGCCGCGATGGTGTGAATCACCGGCCAGGCCTGCCGCGCGAAGATCAGCTCGCGCCAGTTGAGCGCGGCTTGCAGTTCGGACCAGATCAGCGGCTCATCGAGTTGAAACATCAGGTAACCGTCGCGCTCGCGCACGGCGGTGGCGCGCCCGGGTATGCTGGCCAGCGTGGCACGCTCTTCGAGCTCCGCTGCGACCTCTTTTTCGAAGCCTGGGCGGCATTGGACGAGCAGGGCTGAGGCGATAGGTAGGGGCATGGGCAGGGGGGAGACGGCTGGGCAGAATGGCCGGATAATACTGGCATCCGATGCCGCTCGCCATGTTCGGGCGCAGATCAGTGTGAGGAACGTCGATGCAGTATCAACGTTTGGGCCGCAGTGCGCTGGAGGTGTCGCGTGTCTGTCTGGGGACCATGACCTTCGGCCAGCAGAATACCGAGGCCGAAGCGCATGCGCAGCTTGACCTCGCCCGTGCGGCGGGGGTGAATTTCATCGATACCGCCGAACTCTATGCGGTGCCCGCGCGCGCCGAAACCTATGGCGCAAGCGAGCGTATTGTCGGCACCTGGCTGCGCCGTCAGCCGCGCGATCAAATCGTCCTGGCCACCAAGGTGGCGGGGCCGGCCCGTGGCTTGCAATGGATACGGGGTGGCCCGCTGGCGCTCGATGCGGCAAATATCCAGGCCGCGATTGAGGGCAGCCTGAGGCGACTGCAGACGGACTATGTCGACCTGTACCAGCTGCACTGGCCGGAGCGCAATCAGCCCATGTTCGGTCAGTGGCAGTACGACCCGGCGCGGGAGCGCGAATGCACATCGATTCGTGCGCAACTCGAAGCGCTGTCGGCGCTCGTCAAGGCCGGCAAGGTGCGCTATGTCGGGCTGTCGAACGAGCATCCGTGGGGTGTGGCCGAATTCGTACGACTCGCTCGCGAGCACGATTTGCCCTGCGTCGTGTCAGTCCAGAATGCCTATAACCTCCTTAATCGAATATACGAATACGGAATGGCCGAGTTGTGCCAGCGCGAGGGCGTGGGTCTGCTGGCCTATTCGCCCTTGGCCTTTGGCCTGCTGACGGGCAAGTATCTGGATGACCCGAAGGCGCCTGGCCGGCTGAACGAATTTGCTGGATTCGGCCAACGCTATGACAAGCCGAGCGTCGCGCCCGCCGTTGCAGCGTATGCCAAGCTGGCGAAAGCCTTCGGTCGTTCGCCCGCGGCGCTTTCGTTGGCGTTTGTGCTCGGCCGCGGGTTTGTAAACAGCACCATTATTGGTGCGACATCGATCGAACAGCTAAAGAACAATCTGGATGCTGCCGCTATGACACTGTCAGGCGATGAGATTGCCGCGATCGAGGCGGTGCATTTGCAGTGGAGCAACCCCGCGCCATGAGACAACGTGAAGTGAAGGACTCGACTCAGTGAAAGAGATTGTCGCCGCGACAGACTTGAAGATCGGCATGTTTGTCGCCGAACTGGATCGGCCGTGGCTGGATTCCCCTTTTCTGATTCAGGGCTTCGTCGTCGAGAATCAGGCCACGCTGGACAAGCTGCAGGACCTGTGCCGATTTGTGTCCGTGGATTGGCAGCGCAGCACGGGCGAGCACTATCGCGCGCCGGTGCGCGAATCGGTGGCGTCGACGGTCGGCCATAGTCTGGCCGGGTCTGCCCGCATTGCCGGGCGCACCGTTACGCCGCGGCCAAAACATGATTTTGTCGATGTGCTGCGCTGGCTGCGCAGCGGAGGCGAGACGCCGCCCGAGCTGTCATCATCGCCGGCTGGGCGCCCGCTCGTTGACGCTGACGTGCCGACGACCGGGCGTCGCAGTACAGACCATGTTTCAGACGATGAGGCTTCGCCTCGCGAAGGCTGGCGCGCGCGCATGTCGCGCTGGTTTGCCAGGGAGGAGGCGCCTGCACCCTATGTGGTGGCCGACCCGTTGGCCGACAAAGAAGAGACGCTCGGTCCTGCGCGCGAGGGCGCCAGCGCGACGGTCTGGATCGAGTCGGCCGCCGTAGAGGACGAATTGTTCCATGCCGCACCAGCCTACGAGTCGGCGCAGGGCACCGTCGAGCAGTTGATTGCCGATGTTCAGCAGAATCTGCGTCCGGACATGGAGCGGGTGCGCGCCAATGTCGAGGACATGATGCAGAGCGTGGTGCGCAACCCCGACGCGCTGCTCTGGCTCACGCGGCTCAAGCGAACCGACCAATATGCTTACGATCACGCGCTCGATGTCAGCGTGCTGCTGATGGTGTTTGCGCGTTCGCTCGGCATGACCGCTCACGAGATGACGCTACTGGGCATCGTCGGCTTGATGCAGGACATCGGCAAGGTGCGCTTGCCGCCGCGGCTGCTCAAGAAGTCGGGCCTGATTACGCCGCTGGAGCGACAGATTTTCCAGGCGCATGTCGATTATTCGTTGGCGATCCTGAAAGACACCCCGGATGGCTCGCCAGAGGTGCTCGAAATTGTTGCGCGTCATCATGAACGTTTCGACGGTTCCGGCTATCCGGACGGAATCGCCGGGGATGCCATTGGTCGTTACAGCGAGATGGCGGGTCTGGTCGATACCTATTGCGCAATGACGCGGGAGCGTCCGTGGGGCGATGCGCTCAGCCCGCAGACCGCGCTTGAACAGATCAACACCATGCGCGATCGCGACTTTTCCGAGACGGTTGTCGACACTTTCATTCAGTGTGTCGGACTCTACCCGGTGGGGACGCTGGTGGCCTTGAACACCGGCGAAGTCGCGGTGGTGATTGCACAAAACCAGGTTCGCCGACTGCGGCCGCGGGTGTTGGTGCTGTTGGCGCCGGATCACTCCCCCAATGCGCACCCGCCGACCCTTGATCTGCTGTACGACCCCGTGGCACCCGACGGGTCGGTCTATGAAATCCGCAAGGCATTGCCTCCGGGCGCCTACGGGATTGATCCGAAGGAGTTTTACCTCGGATGAACGCCGGGCTCCGCGCGACTTCGAGTGCGCCGCCTTCGCTGGACGAAGCGGATTTCGCGCGCTTGCTGACACAGCAAGGCTACCGGCCGGAAGATCGCGCCGCGGTGCGCGCCTTTGGGCGCGTGGTCAGTCGCGATCAGTTGCAGGCAGATTTCGCGACGGCCTTTCTGTCTCGCGCCGGCGCCCCGGTGGCGCCGGAGGCGGCCGAAGCCGAGGCTGCTTTTTGCGATGAATTGCTCGACATCTGCCATTGGCAGGGTGACGCGGACTGGTTCAATCGCCTGGCTGCGCGGTGGTGCGATTGCCTCGATCACGGCGTGTCGGATCACTTTCCGTGGGCGGCTTGTGGCGCGCTGCTGTCCGCGTGCAGGGAACGGCTCGTCGGTGGCCGCGCCGAAGTGTTTCAGCTCGAGATGGATCTGCTGACCGGGCTGGTACGGGTCATCTGGGCGCTGGCCGCGTATCTGGCCGAAGTGGGGATCTCGCGAGAGCGTGAAAAACTGCGGGCGTATACCCTGGTCGATGCCCATACCGGGCTGCCCAACCGGCGCCGCTTCGAGCAAGTGCTTGAGGCCGCGCTCGCAGTGGCCAGCGAGAACTGGGTAGTTGGCTTGGTGATTCTGAGTATTCGTACTGGCGACGGATCGGCCTCCGTGCTGGCCGGTGAGCGTGAGCGCCTGCAATTGGCGGTCAGTGAGCGCCTCTCGGCGGCGATCCGGGATGGTGATGTGTTGTGCCTGACCGGTGAGGAAGAATGGTCTTTGGTGCAATGTGCGGTACGTTCGCCCGCGCAGATCATGCTGGCCGCCCACAAATTGCGTGAAGTGGCGCTCAGTGCGGTGGCCGCTGTCGAGGTGGGCAAGAGCCTGACAATTGCCGCCGGTGGCGCGCGCGGCCCGGGAGATGCGCCTGATGCCAAAGGGCTCGAGCGCGCCGCGCGCAGTGCCTTGTTCGCGGCGCGTGACGCCCGTCAGCCGGTCGCCATGTTTTCGCCAGAGGTCGCGCAGTTGTCGCGGGCGGCCTCGGGTCTTGAACAAGAATTCATGCGCGCACTGGCGATGCAGCACTTTGAATTGTTTTTGCAGCCGCAGATCGATGTGGGCTCGGGCGCGTGTCACAGCGTTGAAGCCCTGTTGCGCTGGCGGCGTGCCGAAGGCAGCTGGGTGGCGCCGCCGGCGGTCATCGACCTGGCTGAACGCTCGGGGGTCGGGGGGCAGATGTTGCGCTCCTTGCTGTCGCGGCAGGCGCGAATTGCCGACGAGCTCGCACGGTCCGGGGTGGACGTGACGCTGATGCTCAACCTGACCTCTCAGGATATTCGGGACCCGGATCTGCCCGCCTTGGTGCGTCAGTCGCTTGAGAGTTGGCGTGTTCCGGCGGATCGCGTCGGTTTCGAACTCACCGAGGGGGCTTTGCTGGTCGATGAACTCGCCGCAGGCAAGGTCGTCGCCGCGCTGTGCGAGGCGGGGTATACCGTGGCGCTCGATGACTTTGGCACCGGCTATTCGTCGCTGTCGCATTTGCGCCGCTTGCCGGTCGACGAGCTTAAGATCGATCGTCAGTTCGTGATGGGCGTGTGTACCGATGCGCAGGATCACGCCATGGTTGAGGCCTTGCTGGTGATGGCCCGTGCGTTCAAGTTGCGTGTGGTGGCCGAAGGGGTCGAGACGGAAGCACAGGCGACCATGCTGACCGAGATGGGCTGTGATCGCCTGCAGGGCTATTTTCTGGCGCGGCCCATGAATGTCGAGGCGTTTGTTCGGTGGTGGCGCGCGCGATACGGTCAGCCGGTCGCGCCGGTCGTGCCGTAAGCGCCGAGAGAATCAGGGGCGGCGATTGTAGCGCGGGCGTGGCGAGGCGGGTTCGCTGGCGTGCTCATCGGGCGCTGCGCTTGGGGCTTCAGCGGTTTTTTCATGCGACGGTGCTTCGGTCATCGTGGGCGGAACCACATCGATCTTGTTTTCGGTCATGTAGTCGTTCATATTCCGCCACCCGTTGAATATGTCGGCTTTGGAAGCTTTGGGATTGAGCGAGAAACAATCCTCCAGCGCCCGGCCGGCGTAACGGCAGGCGCTGCCGATGGCTTCGCCTTCGGCCTGTGCCCGGGCGGCTTCTTTGACCGGATCGGGGATGCCAAGCTCCTCGCAACCCGTGAGGGCAGCGAGGAGCGCCAGGGCGAGGACGGCGGATTGGATTGTCATGGCAAGTACCAAATAGGGTCTGACGATGAAAGATATCGTCGCCCCGGAAAAAATCTTGAGCGGCGTCGCCGCGCAAAAGTGTGGATCAAGTGAATTGTCCGCGTAAATCGCGGGAGGAAGATTCTGATGGTGATGCAGTCGATGTCGAAATGCTTGCGCCTGGGGCTGGCTGTCACGTTGGCGTTGGCGGGGTTGGCGCATGCCGCGGGCGAGCCCCATGTGGTGAGCTTGTCGCATGTGTTTGACCCCGACCGGGCCAAGCAACTCGAGGCCATGGTCGAGCGCTTCAACGCCTCGGATCGCGGCGGGCGGGTGAATATCGTGACGGATCCGGCCGCTGAAGCGAACGCGGCGATTCAGATCGTGCAAGGTGATGCCGAGCAGGCGCTGCGCAAGCGCGGTGCCTATCGACCGCTCTATCAAGTGATGGCCGAGGCCGGCATGGCGCTCGGTCGCGACAGCGCGTTGGTCCCTTACGACCGCGACACCACCGATTCGCGGGGCCGTCGCGTGGCACTGCCGGTGGGGATGCATACGCCGGTGCTGTTCATCAACCGTCAGGCGTTTACCGGTGCCGGCCTCGATCCAGACGCGCCGCCGCGAACATGGCGCGAGCTACAGGACGCCCTCGGAAAGCTCTTTGACGCCGGGCAGGCGTGCCCCGGCACGGTGTCCAATCCCAGCTGGGTCATGGTCGACAACGTCAGCGCGCGCCAGAACGTTGCAGTCACCCGACAGGCCGGGCGCAAGGAAGAGCTGTCGGTCAATGGCATGCTGCAGATCCGTCACATCGCCCTGATGGCCAGCTGGGTGCGCGCGCGCTATCTGCACCTGCACGGCGCGGGCGCCGAGCCACTTGAGCGATTCAAGCGCGGCGAGTGCGCGGTCATTGCTGCTGAGTCGGCGCATTGGCCCGAGTTCCGGCAGTCGGCGGGTTTTGACGTCGGGGTCAGCGAATTGCCCTTCTATGATGATTTTCCCGGTGGTGTCGGCGCGACGCTCGCGGACGGCCCGACGCTGTGGGTGGCCAAGGGCAAGAAGCGCGACGACTACAAGGTTGTCGCCCGCTTTGTACACTTTTTGCTGATGCCCGAAAATCAGCTCGCCTGGCAGCGCGGCACCGGCTATTTGCCGATGGACGAGAAGGGCAGTGTGGCGGGCGGCGGTGTGGCCATTGATCAGCCCAATGTCGTGGTGGCCCGCAAGCAACTCAGCGCGGCGCCAAAAGGGAGCCCCGTCAGCACCGAGTTGCCCCGCCAGGCGCGTGTGCGAACCATTCTCGACGAAGAGCTCGAAGGGGTCTGGGCTGATCGTCAGCCCGCCAAGCAAGCGCTGGACAATGCGGTGACCCGGGTGGGCACCGAGAAATGAGCTCGCAGGCCACTCACCGCTGGCTATGGCCGGCGGTGATTGCACATCGCTGTGGCGGTTTGCTCGCGCCTGAAAATTCGATCGAAGGTTTGGTGCGCGCGCATGGCGTCGGCTGCCGCGGCGCCGAGTTTGACGCCATGCTGGCTGCGTGCGGTACGCCGGTGCTCATGCATGATGTGACACTGGAGCGCACCACGGTGGGCCGTGGCAAGGTCGCGGACACGCCGTGGGCGGTGTTGTCGCAGGTCGCCCTGAGAACCCGTGGCGGCGAGGTGTCGCCAGAGTGCATCCCCAGCCTGGCGATGGCGCTCGACGCGTGCTTGGCGTTGGGTGTCTCGCCCAACATCGAAATCAAACCGTCCGAAGGCGCCGACCGCGCCACCGGGCACGCCGTGGCCGAGCTTGCCGCGCGGCAGTGGCCGAAGTCGGCGCCTGTGCCGCCCTTGCTTTCCTCATTCTCGATCCCTGCGCTCGAAGCCGCCGCGCTGGCCGCGCCGGATCTGCCGCGCGCCTTGCTCCTGGAGATTGTCGACGCCGACAGCCTCGCAGTGGCGCAGCGCCTCGGCTGCATCGCCCTGGTGGTCGAGCAAAGCCAACTCAGTGCGCTCTTGATCTCGCGGGCGCATGCAGCCGGTCTGGGCGTGGCCATATACACCGAGAATGACGCCGAGCGCGGACAGCACTCACTCGTACTGGGCCTGGACGGCCTGATCACCGATCGTCCAGCGCTGTTTCTCGGCTGAGTGCCCCGCCATTGGGCGCGGGCTTGACCATCGCGCTTGACGCTCTGGTGTCCCCCTCATACCATCGCCCTTTTCCTGTTCGTCGCGGCCCTATTTTGTCAGCCCAGCACCTCTTCGCTCCGATCGCCGACGACATGGCGGCCGTCAATCAAGTCATCCGCCAGCGTCTCCACTCCGAAGTGGTGTTGATCCGGCAGATTGCCGAGTACATCATCAACAGCGGCGGCAAGCGTCTGCGTCCCGCGTTGGTGCTGTACACCGCACGCGCCATGGGGTATCAGGGCACGGCGCATCACGAACTGGCCACGGTCGTTGAATTCATTCATACCGCGACGCTGCTGCATGACGACGTGGTGGACGAGTCCTCCCTGCGTCGGGGTGCCAAAACGGCCAACGCGCTGTTCGGCAATGCCGCGTCCGTGCTGGTTGGCGACTTCCTCTATTCGCGCGCCTTCCAGATGATGGTGTCGGTCGGCGACATGCACATCATGGAAGTGCTGGCCGACGCGACCAACACCATCGCCGAAGGCGAAGTGCTTCAGCTGCTCAACTGTCACGACGCCGATGTGTCGGTGGATGCGTATCTCAAGGTGATTCGCTACAAGACCGCCAAGCTGTTCGAAGCGGCTGCGCGCCTCGGTGGCATTCTTGGCGGCGCAACACCCGAAGTCGAAGCCCAACTTGGCCGATTCGGCATGCATCTGGGCACCGCCTTCCAGCTGATTGACGACGTGCTCGACTACTCTGGCGAAGAAGCGGCCACCGGCAAACACCTCGGCGACGACCTGGCTGAAGGCAAGCCCACCTTGCCGCTGATTCATGTCATGCAGCACGGCACGCCAGAGCAAGCCGCACTGGTGCGCCAGGCCATCGAAGAGGGCGGCCGCGACGCGTTTGCCCAGATTCACGAGGCGATTCTGGCCACCGGCGCGCTCGACGCCACGCGCGAGTACGCCAAGCGCGAATCGCAACTCGCAATCGACGCTTTGAGCGTGCTTCCGCCTTCCCTTTTCAAAGATCGTCTGCTAGAATTATCGGACTTTGCAGTTGGGAGAGATCACTGATCTTCTCAGCTGCAAAATGCGTCGGGGAATAGCTCAGCCTGGTAGAGCACTGCGTTCGGGACGCAGGGGCCGGAGGTTCGAATCCTCTTTCCCCGACCAAAATCTTCAACAAAAAAGCCACTCGAAAGGGTGGCTTTTTTGTTTTCTGCGGCGGCGGTGCCTCTGCGTCAGGTTTCCAGTCTGGCGCAGAGGTCTGTCAGTGGCGGCGCGGGCCCGTCTGCCTACGATTCGAGCACCAGCGACCACAGTTCGCTGACCGCTTCGCGGTGCGAGCGGATCGGTTCTGCCGGCACTTCAACCCGCAGGCCGTTGAGACGCTGGCGGTGCTGCAGGCGACGGAATTCGCGGTAGGTGTTGCCGCTGCGTTGCGCGAGCTCGGTGGGGATCAGGCCCAATTCGCCGGCGATGCGCAGCAGGGCAATGTTGCCCAGGTTGCCGGTGAGTTCGGGGTGCTGATGCGCGTGGGCGAGGACGAGAAACTGGACGATGAATTCGACGTCGACCAGTCCGCCGCGATCATGCTTGAGGTTGAACAGCGTGCTCTTGTTGCTGTGCGCATCCCTCATCTTTTTGCGCATGGCGAGCACCTCGGTGCGCAGCGTGGCGAGGTCGCGTTTTTGGCGGAGGACGTCGACGCGGATGGCTTCGAAGGCGTCACCAATGGTGGGGTCGCCGGCCGAGAATCGGGCGCGCGTGAGTGCCTGGTGCTCCCAGCTCCACGCCGATTCGAGTTGATATTTGCGGAAGGCGTCCACGCTGCAGGCGAGCAGACCTGAGTCGCCATTGGGGCGCAAGCGCAGATCGGTCTCGAAGAGCTGGCCGGCGGCGGTCTGGCTGGAGAGCCAGGTGTTGATGCGCTGGGCGAGGCGGGAGTAATGCTCGGCCGCTTCGGGGTGTGGGTCGTCGTAGAGGAAAATGATGTCGAGATCCGAGGCGTAGCCCAGCTCTTTACCGCCCAGCTTGCCGTAGGCGATGACGGCGAAGGCCGGTGCGTCTTCGCGGTGGCGACGCCGGATTTTCTTCCAGCACAGCGGTACGGTGATGTTGAGCAGGATGTCGGCGAGCGCCGAGAGGTTGTCGGACAGCGCCTCGACCGTGAGCACGCCGCCCAGATCCTGTGTGAGCAGCCGGAATGCCTGGGTGTGATGCTGTTCGCGCATCAGGTCCATCTGGCGTTCCATGTCGGGCTCGATGCTGTCGCATTGCCGGCTCAGGTCGGCGGCGAAGGCGGGCCAGTCGGGCTGGCTTTCGAGCTGTCGGGCGTCGAGCAGTTCGTCGAGCAGGATGGGATGCCGGGCCAGGTATTGCGCAGCCCAGCGCGAGGCGGACACCAGCTCGGCGACTTTGTTCAGGGCTTGGGGGTATTGCTGCAGCATGGCAAGGTAGGCGCCGCGGCCACCGATGGCGTCGAGCAGGTCAAGGCAGCGTGACAGGGTGTCATCGGCATTGCTGGCTTCGGCGGCGGCTTCGACCACGCGTGGCACCAGCGCATCGAAGCGGCTTTTGATCTTCGGCGGCAGTTGCTGGTAGCGCGTGCCGCGATTCAGGCTCTGCAGCCGGCGTGCCGAGGTGACGGGGTCGGGATAGTTGAGCTTTTCGAGCAGCGGCACAATGGTGTCGATGTCGTCGGCCTCGAGCCAGACGGCATCGAGGTCGTGGCCGTCTTCGTGCGGATCGCCAAATACCATGCCGAAGTGCTGGCTGACCTCGGCGCGGTGACGATCCAGTTCGGCGAGCAGGGCGGCGTAATTGTCGAAGCCCATGGCGCTGGCGATGAGCGCCTGATCGTCGGCATGGGCGGGCAGATCATGGGTTTGTGCGTCGTCGAGGTATTGAAGTCGATGCTCCAGCCGGCGCAGGAAGACATAGGCGCTCTTGAGGGCGGCGACAACGCTGGGGTCGAGCACGCCTTGCTCGGCGAGCAGATCAAGCACTTTTTGCGTCGGCTTGATCTGCAGGCTGTCGTCCCGTCCGCCGCGGATGAGCTGAAACACCTGGGCGATGAATTCGATCTCGCGAATGCCGCCGGGGCCGAGCTTGATGTTGTAGGCCCGCTCTTTGCGCGCCACTTCTCGGCGGATTTGCGCGTGCAGGTCGCGCATGGCGTTGATGGCGCCGAAGTCGAGATACTTGCGGAAGACAAAGGGCCGCGTGATGCCGTTGAGTTGCTCGAAGCGCTTGCCGAGCATGACGCGAGCCTTGATCCAGGCGTAGCGCTCCCACTCGCGGCCCTGGGCGATGAAGTAGTTTTCGAGCATGTCGAAGCTGCACACCAGGGGGCCGGAGTCGCCGTTGGGGCGCAGGCGCATGTCGACACGGAAGACCTGCCCGTGCTCGGTGATGTCGGCCAGCGCCTGGATGATGCGTTTGCCGAGGCGCTCGAAGAATTCGAAATTGCTGATTACCTTCTCGCCGCCGGTGTCGCCATCGTCCGGGTACACAAAGATGAGGTCGATGTCCGAGGACACGTTCAGCTCGCGACCGCCGAGTTTGCCCATGCCGACGATCAGCAATTCCTGCTCCCAGGCGCCGGGGGCGAGCGGCAGGCCGTGGCGCACGATCAGCGCGTCGCGCTCGACATCGTGTGCGACGCGCACGGCGTAATCGGCGAAGGCGCTCATCGTTTCGGTAACTTCAGCCAGGTCGGCGTCGCCGGCCAGGTCGCGCACGGCCAGGTGGCAGAGCACCCAGGTGCGCAGTTTTCGCAGCGCGGCGCGCATGCTCTCGCGGTCGAGGCTGGGCGGGTCGACAAAGGCGGCCATGGCGGCGGTGTCGAGCGGCGTGTCGAGGTGGCTCGCCAGTTGCCCGGCCAGCCAGGTGCGGCTTTGCAGCATCTGCTTCAGATAGCGAGAGAAGGGCAGTGCGGCACGAATTTTTTCAGGCAGTTCGGCCTGCTCGATCAGGGACATGGTGAATCCGGCTTGGTAGAATGAGCGGGATGCGTTCAGCTTTGTCCGGCATGCCGGCGGGTGCAACGCAACCCAATGGTGCTCCCAGTTTCTCAGGATACTCAAATCACTTCCGCCGTGCCTACTGCCGAGTCTGCCGCGCCGCGCCTCCCTCGCCGGTGGCGCCGCCGCATTCTGACCGGTTTGCTGATCCTGTACTTCCTGTTTGGCGCGGTGATTCTCGTCCTGCGTTATGGGGTGCTGCCCGATATTGAACGTTGGCGTGCACCCATCGCGCAACAGGCGACCGCTGCGCTTGGCGTGCCGGTTGGCATTGCTTCGATTGAGGCGGACTGGTCGGGCCTGAGGCCGCGCCTGCATCTGAAAGAAGTGGTGCTGCGAGACGCGGAAGGCGAGCCGGCGCTGGTGCTGCCGCAAGTCGATGCCACCCTGGCGTGGTCATCCTTGTTCAAACTGAAACCGTATTTCCATCGACTGGAGGTGCTTGCACCCGAGCTGCACATTGCGCGCGACGCGGCGGGCGGCTTTTCGGTGGCCGGTCTGCCGGTCACCGCCAGCGGCGAAGACGACGGTGAGGTCGTGCACTGGCTGATGGCGCAGCGGCAGATTGTGATCCGTCGGGCGACGGTGGAGTGGCGCGATGCCATGCGGCAGGCGCCGCCGCTGCGGCTGGCAGATGTGAATTTTCGGCTGGTCAAGGGCTTTGGCAGGCATTCAGCGGGGCTGACCATGGCGCCCGAGGGGCCGCTGGCAGAGCGGGTGGACTTGCGCGTCGACTTGCGAGAGTTCGACGAGCAGGCGCCGGCGGCATGGACGGGGCGCATTTTTGCATCCGTCACCCGCGCTGCACTCGATAGCCTCCACGCGTGGGTGGATGTGCCGGCCGGGCTGACCGGTTTTGGCGATGCCCGTGTCTGGGTCGATCTGCTCGATGGCAAACCGACGCAGGCAACCGCCGATCTGGCGCTGCGCGAGGCGCACGCCCAACTCGACGCGAGCTTGCCGGAGCTGTCCTTGAATCGTCTGGGCGGGCGCATCAGCGCGAAACGCAGCACGACTGAGATGGTGGTGAGTACGCGCGGCCTGGCGCTCGAAACCGGCGACGGGGTGGTGGTCGATCCGACTGATTTGCGTATCAGCCGCAGTGGCGCAGGGGCCCGCGAGCTCACCCGCTTTGAGGTCAATCAGCTTGATCTGGCCGCTTTATCGGCCTTGGCGTCGCATCTGCCGCTGGAGGCGGCGATGCGAGACCGTCTGGCGGCGATTGCGCCCACCGGCCGCTTCCGTCAGGTCGCGTTGCAGTGGACGGGCGATGCGGCAGCGCCGTCGGCGTGGCAGGTGTCGGCAGATTTCGATGGCGTTGGCATGCAATCGCACGACAGCGTGCCGGGCGTGGGCGGGGTCAGCGGACGCATCGCCGGAAATCAGAGCGCGGGGCGTTTTCAGTTCGACAGCAAAGACATGGCGCTCGATTTGCCCGCGGTATTCGAGGCGCCCCTGGGTTTTGACACGCTGTTTGCCGACGGCGGCTGGCAACGGCGCGAGGGCGCGATGCGGATCGCGCTCGACAAGGCGCGTTTTACCAATGCCGATGCCGACGGCGAGGCCAGCGGCTACTACGAGCCGGTCGCGGGCGGGCCGGGGGTGATCGACCTGCGGGCGCGCTTGAGCGAGGCGGATGGCACCTCGGTGTGGCGCTACATGCCCAAGGTGGTCAATCTCGACACGCGGCAGTGGTTGCGCGACAGCATCACCGCCGGTCGCGGGCACGATGTCCGGCTGCGCTTGCAAGGCGATCTGGCGGATTTTCCGTACCGCGAAGGCGGTGGCATCTTCCTGATCACCGGAAAGATCAGCAGTGCCAAGCTCGACTACGCATCGGCGTGGCCCAAGATAGAGGCGATTGAGGGCGGTTTGCGCTTTGAGGGCGCGCGCATGGAGATCACCGCCAGCCAGGGCCGAATCTTTGGTGTGCGTCTGGGCAAGGTGAAGGTCGTGCTGCCGGATCTGGATGTACCGGACGAGGTGATCACCATCACCGGAGTGGCCAGCGGCGGCACGCAGGATTTTCTGCGTTTTGTTGGCGACAGCCCGGTGCGCGAGCGCATCGATGGCTTTACCGATGACATGCGGGCAGAAGGCGACGGCAGTCTCGATCTCAAATTGGTGCTGCCCTTGCGGCACGTCGTCGACACCGAGGTGGTCGGGCGCTACCGCTTCAAGGACAACGCGCTGACCGTTGTGCCGGGTCTGGCACCGATTGTCGAAGCCGCCGGCACGGTGAATTTTTCGGCGAGCGAACTGAGTATTCCGCAGGCCACCGGCAAGCTGTTCGGCAAGCCGATGACGCTGAGCGCCGCTACGCTGGCCGATCGCGGCGTGCGTTTCGACGCGGCGGGCGCGGCGCAGATGTCGGCGGTGAGCGCGGCCTATCCGTTGCCGGTATGGGCGCATCTGTCGGGCGAAACGGCGTGGTCGGCGCAGATTACCGTTCGCGGCCGGCAGGCCGATGTGGTGGTCGAGGCGCCCCTGACCGGCGTCTCCAGCAGTTTGCCATCGCCGTTCAACAAATCGGCTACGGAGGCCTGGCCGACGCGGGTCGCGCTTCAGATGCAGCCGGGTCAGCCGGTCAGGCTCGATGCGAGCCTGGCCGATCGGGCGAGCGCGCAGGTGGAGATTGCGCGCGGCAAGGATGCGGCGGCGCCGCGCGGCGGTGTCGGCATTGGCGCACCGGCGCCGGCCAGCGAGCGTGGCGTGCAGGTGGTGATTCAGCAGCCGCATGTCGATGTCGATGCCTGGCGCATGGCGCTGTCGGCAGCGTCTGCGCCCGGGACGTTGTCGCTGCCGCTGGCGGGGGTCAAACTGAATACGCCGCACCTGAGTGTGTCCGGCCTGGACCTGACCGCCGTGGCCGCCGAGGCCCGGCAAAGTGACGATGGATGGCGGGTCACGCTCAAGGCCAAGGAGGCGGCGGGGGTCGTTGATTGGCTGCAGGCGGGCGAGGGCAGTGTACATGCCCGGTTCTCACACGTGCTGCTCGGCAAGGGCGCTGACGGCGCCGCCGGGGCGAGCGATTTCAAACCGCCCGAATCCTTGCCTGCGCTGAATGTGGTCGTTGAGCGCTTTGGCCTGCATGGGCTGGAGTTGGGCCGACTCGATGTGCAGGCCTTCAATCGTGACGGTCTGTGGCACTTGAATCGACTGACACTGGGCAGCCCGGATGGCGTACTCGCCGGTACCGGTCTGTGGTGGCCACAGGCGCCGGCGAAAACGGAACTGGATTTCACGCTCGAAAGCCCGGATGTCGGTGCCTTGCTCAAGCGCCTCGGTTATGCCGATGCGGTGCAGGGCGGGTACGCCATGCTGGGTGGCAAGGTTGCGTGGCAGGGGGCGCCAACCGATGTCGATGTGGCCTCGATGAAGGGCGCGCTGACGCTCTCGGCGGAGAAGGGGCAGTTTCGCAAGCTTGAGCCCGGTGTGGGGCGTTTGCTCGGTGTGCTCAGCCTGCAGTCCCTGCCGCGCCGGATTACGCTCGACTTTCGCGACGTGTTCAGCGAAGGATTCGCCTTCGACAGCATTTCCGGTAGCATCGATGTCGATCAAGGGGTGTTGCGGACCGACCCGCTTGAAATCCGCGGGCCGGCGGCAAAGGTGTTGATGAGCGGCTCGGCCAGTGTGCCGAACGAAACCCAGAATCTACATGTCACAGTACAACCGACCCTGAGCGAAACGGTGGCCGTCGGCGCTGCGCTGGGGGCCGTCAATCCGGTGGCTGGCGTGGTGACCTATCTGGTACAGAAGGCCTTGAAAGATCCGCTGGAAAAGGTTTTTGCCTTTGAATACGACATCACCGGCACCTGGACCGAGCCGGTGGTGACCAAGACCTCATCCGCGCCGCCCAAGAGCGGCGCAGGGAGTCAATGACATGAGTTTCGACGCGCCCGTGCGCATCGCCGCGATCCAGACCGTTTCGGGCCCGGATGTGGCCGAAAACCTGGCGACCGCCGGCGATCTGGTGGCCGAGGCGGCGCAGGCCGGCGCGCAGGTGGTCGCACTGCCCGAATACTTCCCGCTGATCAGCAGTGATGAAGACGACAAGGTGCGCCTGCGTGAGCGCGACGGCAACGGCCCGATCCAGCAGTTTTTGCAGGAGGCCGCCAAGCGCCACGGCGTCTGGCTGATCGGTGGCACCACGCCGCTGGTCGCCGACGCGGGCGACAAGGTGCGCAATGCCACGCTGGTGTTCAACCCGGCGGGTGAGCGGGTGGCGCGTTACGACAAGATTCACTTGTTCGGTTTCGACAACGGCGCCGAGCGCTATGACGAAGCCGAGACCATCGAGCCGGGCGAGGCGATCGTTTGCTTCGACGCGCCCTGTGGCCGGGTTGGGTTGTCGGTGTGTTACGACCTGCGCTTTCCCGAGATGTTTCGCGCCATGGGCGTGGTCGATCTGATCGTCCTGCCCGCGGCCTTTACCTACACCACCGGGCTGGCCCACTGGGAGGTGCTGCTACGTGCCCGCGCCATCGAAAACCAGTGCTATGTGATGGCACCAGCCCAAGGCGGACGCCATCCCAGCGGCCGACGCACCTATGGCGATACACTGATCATCGACCCCTGGGGTGAGGTGCTGGCGCGACGGGCTGAGGGGCCCGGCGTGGTGGTGGCCGAGATGGACCCCGCGCGCATCCGCGATGTGCGAACCCGCTTGCCGGCGCTGTCTCACCGCCGCCTTCCCTGAATTGACTGAACGGGTCGCGCCTCTGGCGGCGACCCCACTGGACGCACATGACCCATCATTCCGAAGCGCTGACCATTGCCGAGAGCCACCTCCTGACGCCGACCGGGCTTGATCTGTCGGTGCTCGAACGTGTCTTCGGCCAGATGCACGCCCATCAACTCGATTACTCCGATCTGTACTTCCAGTACCACCGCACCGAGGCCTGGAGCCTGGAAGAGGGCATCGTCAAATCGGGCAGTTTCAATATCGATCAGGGCGTCGGCGTGCGCGCCATCAGTGGCGAGAAAACCGCCTTTGCCTATTCCGACGATATCAGCCTGACGGCCCTGCTGGCCGCGGCCGACGCGACCCGCGCCATTGGCGAGGCCGGCGGCAGTGGCAGCACCCGGATTGGCAAGCCGATCGCGGTGCCCTCGCGCTACCACAACGTCGATCCGTTCCTTTCGCTGGCCGACACCGACAAGGTGCGTCTGCTCGAGCGCCTTGAGCAGTTCGCTCGCGCCGAAGACAGCCGGGTCAAAGAGGTGATGGCGCATCTGGTGGGCTCGTGGGAGACCATTCTCGTTGCCCGCAACGACGGCCACCTGGCCGCCGATGTGCGGCCGCTGGTGCGGGTGTCGATCTCGGTCATCATGGAAGAGGGCGGCAAGCGCGAGCAGGGCAGCGGCGGCGGCGGTGGCCGTTTCGACTACGCCTGGTTCGACGACGCGCGCCTGCGCGAATACGCCCGTGCCGCCGTGCATCAGGCCAGCGTGAATCTCTCGGCCGACCCGGCGCCGGCCGGCACCATGACGGTCGTGCTCGGTTCGGGCTGGCCCGGCATCTTGCTGCACGAAGCCATCGGCCACGGCCTGGAGGGCGACTTCAACCGCAAGGGCAGTTCGGCCTTTGCCGGCCGCATCGGCCAGCAGGTGGCGGCCAAGGGCGTGACCGTGGTCGACGACGGCACCCTGGCCGATCGTCGTGGCTCGCTCAGCGTCGATGACGAGGGCAACCCGACCCAGTGCACCACCCTGATCGAAGACGGCGTGCTCACCGGCTACATGCAGGACATGCTCAACGCCCGCCTGATGGGCGCGGCGCCCACCGGAAATGGTCGGCGCGAGTCCTTTGCCCATCTGCCGCTGCCGCGCATGACCAATACCTACATGCTGGGCGGTGGCCACGATCCGCAAGAGATCCTCGCCTCGGTCGATCGCGGGCTGTATGCCGTCAATTTCGGCGGCGGTCAGGTGGATATCACCTCGGGCAAATTCGTGTTTTCGACCGCCGAGGCCTACCTCATCGAGAAGGGCAAAGTCACCCGGCCGGTCAAGGGCGCGACCCTGATCGGCAACGGCCCCGACGCGCTCACCCGGGTGGCCATGATCGGCAACGACATGGCGCTCGACCCCGGCGTCGGTACCTGCGGCAAGGATGGCCAGAGCGTGCCGGTGGGCGTCGGACAGCCCACTTTGCGCATCGATCGGCTCACCGTGGGTGGCACTGCTTGATCCAGACCCGCCGGCCGATTGTTTTGTATTAAGGAATCCAAAAGCGCGTCGTTACACCATGCACGCAATTTGTGAATTTTGGTGACGAGATGATGCACAGACGGAATGTAATCAAGGCCTGTCTGGCCGGCGCAGGCGCACTGGCGATGCCACGCGTGTTTGCCGCGCCAGCGGCTTTGCCGGCGGCTGCCGAGGCGTCGCTGACGGTGCCAGAGGCGATCAACAAGGCCGGTCGTCAGCGCATGCTATCGCAGCGCTGCGCCAAGGCGTGGTTGATGCAGGCGCTTGCGGTGACCCCGAGTGTGGGCACCAAAGTCCTGCAATCATCGATGGCGCTGTTCGAGACGCAGATGCTTGAGTTGTCCCGGTTGCAACCGACCGCCGACGTACAGACGGCGCTGGTGCAGCTGAGTGCCGACTGGCAGAGCTATCGCGCGGCGCTGCTGGTGCCGCCGTCGCCCGACAGTGCGGCGCAAATCTATGTCCGGAATGAGGCCGTGCTCAGTGCCGCTCACGCGGCGACGCAGGCCTACGAGCGCGCCTCCGGCACGACCGAGGGGCGACTGATCAACGTCGCGGGTCGTCAGCGGATGCTCTCGCAGCGCATGGCCAAATTTGTCTACTTTGCCCGCTATGGTGTCGAGACACAGGCCTCGGTCGACGCGCTCGCCAAGGCGCGCGAGGAGTTCATCACGGCGCTGGAACTGCTCAAGGCGGCGCCCCAGAACACGGCGCAGATCACCAGCGAACTCGCCCTGGCCGATCAGCAGTGGTTCTTTTTCCAGAACGCACTCGGGCAAGGCAATTCGCCCAAGGCGCTGCAGGCCATCGCAACAACCAGCGAACGGATTCTCGAACAGCTCAATCTGGTCGTCGGTCTGTACGAAGCACTGGCCAAGCCGGCCTAAAACAACTGGCCTTGCCGGTCAGCGCCGGGTGGCGTGAAGCGCCCGGTGTCCAGCGCCACATGGCGTGGCGCGAGACCACGTTGCTTGCAGGCCAGCGCAAAGCGCTGCCGATACAGATCGGCAAACAGGCCGGTGCCGCGCATGCGCTCACCGAAGCGCGCGTCGTTCACCCGGCCGCCACGCAACTGGCGGATCAGGCTCATCACGTGCGCCGCGCGTCCCGGGGCGTGCTCGGACAACCAGCGCTCGAACAGCGGCCCCACCTCACGCGGCAGGCGTAGCAAGCCATAGCCGGCCGTGCAGGCGCCGTGTGCGCTCGCTTCAGCCAACACGGCTTCCATCTCCTCGTCATTGAGCGCCGGAATCAGCGGTGCGAACAGCACGCCGACCGGCACGCCCGCCTCGGCCAGCGTGCGAATCGTTCGCAGCCGTCGTCGCGGCGCGGTCGCGCGCGGCTCCAGCGTGCGGGCCAGTTCGGTGACGAGCGTAGTGACCGAGATCATCACCTGCACCAGACCATCTCGCGCCATCGGTCCGAGGATGTCGAGATCGCGTTCGATCAGCGCGGATTTGGTGATGATCACCACCGGGTGGTGGCATTCGGCCAGCACTTTGAGGATGTCGCGCGTCACGCCGAGCTGGCGTTCCACCGGCTGGTAGGCGTCGGTATTGACGCCGAGGGCGATGGGCGAGCAGCGATAGCGGCGGGCGGACAATTCGGCACGCAGCAGCGTGGCGGCGTCGGGCTTCCACGCCAACCGGGTTTCGAAATCCAGCCCCGGCGACAGACCCAGATAGGCATGGCTCGGCCGGGCAAAGCAATATACGCAGCCGTGTTCGCAGCCGCGGTAGGGGTTGATGGACTGCTCAAACGGTACGTCGGGCGACTGGTTGGTGGTGATGACACGGCGCGCGGTGTCGATCTGCAGCTGCGTGCGAAACGGCGGCGTGGGCGCGTCTTGCGGCCAGCCGTCGTCGCAGGGCGAGCGCTGCCAGTCGAGAAATCGGCTGTCCGGCGCGTGGGTGGTGCCGCGGCCTTTGGGGGGTGATGTGCTCATGGCAGGTGTCAGTGTTGCGAGCGGTGTGCCCTGCGGTCAAGCCGCGGCGTTCAAGTCTGGCCCGCTGATGCCGACATAGTGAAAGACGGGATGTCGCATTGCCGCCCGAGGCCTCGGAGGAGAGGGAATGACCGATTTGTCCAACGCAGTCGCAGAGCTGGCGAACGAAGCCCTCGCCGAGGATGGGGCGCTCGATCCGGCGGAAATCCATGTCTTGATGGACAACCTGCCCGTTGGCGTGGCGCTGGTGGATGCAGCGCTCAAGGTGCGCATCTTCAATCGCAAGGCGCGCCAGTTGCTGGATTTCCCCGACAGTCTATTTACCCCCGGAATGCCGATGCTGCGGGAGCTGTTTTTATTCAACGCCCGGCGCGGCGAATATGGCGATGGCGATCCGGAGGTGCAGGCGGACGACTTGGTCGAGCTTAGCCGCAAGCGGGAGCCGCATCAGTTTGAGCGTGACCGCCCGGATGGGGCGGTGCTGGATGTACGGGGTGAGCCGTTGCCCGGCGGCGGCTTTGTCACGATCTGGACGGATATCACAGCACGCAAGCGCGCCGAGCGCGAGGCCGAAGCGCGCGCCAGGCAGCTCGACCTGGTGATGGCCAACGTGCCGGGCAAGCTGTCCTTTTTTGATGCGGATCTGCGCTGCGTGTACAGCAATCAACGCGAGCTGGTCTTTGGTGGCGTGGCGACGGGAGACGCGGGCAAAACCTTGCGCGACCTGGTCGGCGATGAAGTCTATCCCGAGATTGAGGGCTATTTCCGGCGGGCGCTCAATGGCGAGACGACCGCCTATCAACGGCCCTTTACCCGGCCCGACGGAAGCGCGGGCTATCTGCAGGTCAGCTCTTCACCGCATCGGGCGCCGAATGGCGAGGTGATCGGATTGTTCACCATCGGCCAGGATGTGACCTCGCTGATGCACACGGAAGAAGCGCTCAAGGAGCGCAACGCTGAGCTCGAAGCCGCGAATGCCGCGCTGGCGACTACGCACCAGCAACTGGTGCAGACCGAAAAGCTGGCCTCGATCGGTCAGCTGGCGGCGGGCGTGGCCCATGAAATCAACAACCCCGTCGGATTTGTCAGCGCCAATCTGTCGACGCTGGGCACCTATGTGGGCAACCTGCTGGCGCTGGCCGACACCTGCGAGCGAAGTTTGCGAGAAGTCGCGCCCGAGGGGAGTGCGGCCTTGCGGGCGTTCGAGGCCGCCCGCGCCGAGGCCGATCTCGATTTCGTCCGCGATGACATCGTCGCGCTGCTCGACGAATCCCGCGACGGGCTCGACCGGGTGCGCCGCATCGTGCAGGATCTGCGCGATTTTTCACGATCCGGCGGCAACGATCAATGGCAGATGGCCTCGCTGGAGACCGGTCTCAATGCCAGCGCAAATATCGCGCTGACGGACATGAAGCACCGGGTGACAGTGAACCGGGAGTACGGCGATACGCCGGAGCTCGAATGCCTGCCGTCGCAACTGAACCAGGTCTTTCTCAATCTGATCGTCAACGCCGGCCATGCGATCGCCGACCCCGGCACCATCACCTTGCGTACCGGTGTGAGCGATGACGAGGCCGAGGTGTGGGTGGAGGTGGCCGACTCCGGCTGCGGCATTCCGGCCGAAAATCTCGGCCGGCTGTTTGACCCCTTCTTTACCACCAAGCCGGTCGGGCAAGGCACCGGGCTGGGGCTGGCATTGTCTTACGGTATTGTCGAAAAGCACGGCGGGCGAATTGACGTGCGCAGCACCGTGGGCGAGGGCACGACGTTTCGCGTGTGTCTGCCGCGGGTGCGGCCGACGCCCGCCTGAGCGGAGCGCCGGCCGGCGTCGGGTCACTTCCCGGAAACGACCGGAATACCTCTGAAGGACGGGCTGTCCGTGATCTGCGGCAGTGCCGCCAGTGCGTCAGCAAATATCGGCCTGACGCCCAAGGCCTGGGCCAGTGGCGCCTCCTGTTTTGCGACTGTCTGCAGGCCAGCCTGTTTGACATGACCGAAGCCGCGTAACAGACGGGGGAGCTCGGCCAGTGCGACCGCCTCAGCAAGATTGGCTGCGCAGAGTCGCTTGAGCAGGGCGTCGATCAACTCGGGATAGGCGAGCGCCAGCCCGCGCTCCATCCGGCGCTCGGCCGTGCGGCCAAAGGGGTCGAAGATGCCGCCGCGCAGGCGCTTGCCGCGGGCCAGCCAGCGCATGGCGCGCATCAGCCACGGGCCGAAGTCGCGCTTGATCAGGCGGCCGGCCGCGTCGACTTTGGCCAGCAGCGGCGGTGCCATGTGGAAGCTGAGCTTGAGATCGCCTTCGAAGGTGTCGCGCAATGCCTCCATGAAGCGGCCGTCGGTGTACAGGCGCGCCACCTCGTACTCGTCCTTGTAGGCCAGCAGCTTGGCGTAGCCGAAGGCCACCGCCTCGGTCAGGCGCAAAAGCGCATCGGTACCGACCAGCGCGGCTTCAGCCCTGCGCACACGCTCGACCAGCGCGGTGTAGCGATCGGCGTAGGCCGCATCCTGATACGCGGTCAGGTGCGCGACGCGATGGGCGATCAGGGCGTCCAGGGTGAGCGTTTTGTGGGCGGGCTCTTCGGCCAGGGCGAGCACCGCCTCGGGCTTCTCGGCCGCCAGCCGGCCGAGGTGGAAGGCCATGCGATTGCTGTCGGCCGCCACGCCATTGAGCGCAATGGCGCGCTCGATGGCGGCCAGCGACACCGGCACGCGACCGCGCTGCCAGGCGTAGCCAAGCAGCAGAATGTTGGCGCCGATCGAGTCGCCGAGCAGGCGCAGGGCGAGGTCGTAGGCGTCCACCGATTCCATGGCGTCGTCGCCGGCGGCAAAGCGCAGCTTGTCGAGCAGGGCGTCGGCGTGCAGTTGGGCGTCCGGGTCGCGCACAAAGCGGTCGGTGGGGTTCTGGTGCTCACTGGCGATGATACGGGTGCGGCCGTGGCGCACGGTCTGCAGCGCCTCGGCCGAGGCGCCAACGACCAGGTCGCAGGCCAGCAGCAGGTCGGCCTGTTGGGTGTCGATGCGCACCTGATTGAGCAGGTCCGGCGTCTTGGCCCAGCGAATGAAGGCCAGCACCGCGCCGCCTTTTTGCGCAAAACCCATGAAGTCGAGTTGCGAGCTGGCCAGGCCGTCGAGGTGGGCGGCCATCGACACCAGTGCGCCGACGGTAACCACGCCGGTGCCGCCGACGCCGGTGATCAGCAGGTCGTAGGGCGCGTCGTCCAAGTGGGTGTGCGGGGTGGGCAGGTCGTGGATGAGGTGCGCGAGCGTGGCGGCGTCGAGCTTGCCGACGCGTTTCTTGAGCGTGGCGCCGGCCACCGACACAAAGCTGGGGCAGAAGCCCTGCACGCAGGAGAAGTCCTTGTTGCAGGAGGACTGCTCGATTTGGCGCTTGCGCCCCAGTGGTGTTTCCAGCGGGATCACCGACAGGCAATTGGATTGTGTGCCGCAGTCGCCGCAGCCTTCGCACACCTCGGGGTTGATGAAGATACGGCGGTCGGGGTCGGGGAAGGCGTTTTTCTTGCGCCGGCGGCGTTTTTCGGCGGCGCAGGTCTGGTCGTAGATGAGCGCGGTGACGCCTTCGATGTCGCGCAGGGTGCGTTGCACGGTGTCCATTTCGCGGCGGTGGTGGAAGGTGGTGCCCGGCGGAAACAGCGCGCCGGCACCGTCGTATTTCTCCGGCTCGTCACTGACCACGGCGAGGCGCTTGACGCCTTCGGCCTCGACCTGACGGGCGATGCGCTCGACGCTGATCACGCCGTCGTGCGCCTGGCCGCCGGTCATGGCGACCACGTCGTTGTAGAGAATCTTGTAGGTGATGTTGGCGTGCGCGGCGATGGCCTGGCGGATGGCCAGGCTGCCGGAGTGGAAGTAGGTGCCGTCGCCGAGGTTCTGGAACACGTGCGGGCGGCGGGTGAAGCGCGCGTGGGCCGACCAGTCGGCGCCTTCGCCGCCCATCTGGATCAGGCCGGTGGTTGAGCGGTCCATCCACGAGGCCATGAAGTGGCAGCCGATGCCGGCCTGGGCGACCGAGCCTTCGGGCACCTTGGTGGAGCTGTTGTGCGGGCAGCCGGAGCAGAAGTAGGGCAGCCGGCGCACCGCGTCGCCGGCGTTGGACAGCACCTCGGGCGCAGTGAAGTCGCACACATGGCTGAGCCGGTCGAGCGCCGGGCGGTGCATGGCGAGCCAGTGCGCGAAGACCGGCATGATGCGCGAGGGGCGCAGCTCACCGAGCGCCGAGAGCAGCGGCGTGCCGTCGGCGGCGATTTTTCCGATCACGCGCGGGCGGGCGCCGGGCCGGTTGAACAACAGGGTCTGGATCTGCTCCTCGACCACCGGCGCTTTTTCTTCGATGACCAATACTTCGTCCAGGCCTTCGACAAGCGTGTCGATGCGGGTCGGCTCGAGCGGAAACACCAGTCCGACCTTGTAGATGCGGATGCCGGCGTCTGCCAGATCGTCGAGCGTGAGTTCGAGCCGGCGCAGCACTTCGAGGAAGTCGAAGTGCGCCTTGCCGACGGTGACGATGCCCAGCGTGGCCTTGGGTGTGGCGCGGATCCAGCGGTCGATGCTGTTGACGCGGGCGAAGGCGCGCACTGCGTCGAGCTTGTCGGCCAGCCGGGCTTCGAGCGCCAGGCTGGGCAGATCCGGCCAGCGGTAGTGCAGGCCATCGGCGGGCGGGGTGTAGTCAGCCGGCGGTGGAAAGTCGTGGCGCACGGCGTCGAGGTCGACCGTCATGCCGCTCTCGACCACTTCCGAGATCGCCTTGACGCCGACCCAGTTGCCGGAGAAGCGTGACAGCGCCCAGCCGTAGAGGCCGAATTCAAGATACTCGGCGACGTTGCCGGGGTGGATCACCGGCATGTGCCAGGCCTTCAGCGTCAGGTCACTCTGGTGCGGCATGGATGAGGACACGCAGCCGTGGTCGTCGCCCAGCACGGCCAGTACGCCGCCGTGGGGCGAGGCGCCATAGGCGTTGCCATGCTTGAGCGCGTCGCCGGCGCGATCGACGCCGGGGCCCTTGCCGTACCAGATGGCGAAGACGCCATCGACGGTGCGCTGATCATCCGTTTCGACCTGCTGACTGCCGAGCACGGCGGTGCCGCCGAGCTCTTCATTGATGGCCGGCTGGAAGGCGATGCCGGCCGCGTCGAGATGCTTTTGCGCCTTGCCCAGCGCGATGTCGTAGCCGCCCAGCGGTGAGCCGCGATAGCCGCTGATGAAGCCGGCGGTGTTGAGGCCACGGCTGCGGTCGAGCTGGGCCTGCATCAGTGGCAGACGCACCAGCGCCTGGATGCCGGTAAGGAAGACGACACCGCGATCGGCGCCGAGGGCGTCGCGTAGCGTGTAATCGGGGCGCGCCAGATTGACCTGGGTGTCCACCAATAAAGTGGGCGCGGCAGTCGGCGCGCTGACCCGCGGTTCGGGATGGCGCATGGTCTCTCTCCGTGGGGCCGATCACGGCGGGATCCGGCCATGTCGCCCGTCGTGTTGTAGGCTGATATCAACTTAGGCGTCATTTCAGGGCGTTTCGTTCCGCGCTTGCCGACCGATGCGCTGCGATGAGGTGGGTTGATTTTGAGGATGCGCATGCTTGAGTGATTTGTGCGCCGCATTCTTTCGGAACCGCAACGCGATGCCAGTCTGTCAGTGCAGGCGCTGTCGGCGCGGGTCGGCTTGTCGCCAATGCCGTGCTGGCGACGGCTGAAGGAGTTCGAGAAGGCGGAGCTGATCTGGCGCACACGGTGCTGCTCGACCGCGAGGAGACGGCTTGCCGGAATGCCTGTTGGCACCTGTCACACTGGTGCGCCATGTGGGGACGGCGGTGGATGAGTTTGAGCGGGCCGCGCTGGGGCACCCGGCGGCGATCACGTGTTGCTCAAGCACGGGCGTGCGGACGACATCCTCAAGGTGGTGGTGCCGGACATGAAGGCCTGCGAGCACGTCGTGCACACGCAGATTCTTGCGATTTCCGGTGTGGCCAATGTGCGTACGGCGGTGGTGTTGCGTGAGGTGAGGTACGACACGGTGCGGCCGATCGACATCGACAGCCCATGAGGCGCAGGCCATAAAAAACCGCCCCTCAGGGCGGTCGGGTGCGACAGGATAAGCGCGCTCAGTTGTTGCGCAGCAGATCCAGTCGGCGGGCCTCGGCGTCGTTGATGTACTCGAACACACGAACCACTTTCTTGACGCCGTCGGTGGTGCGTGCCACCTGGGTGGCGGCGTCGGCTTCTTGTTGCGTGACCATGCCCATCAGGTACACCGTCGAGGCCTCGGTCACGACCTTGATCTGATTGGCCTGCACACTGGCCGAATCAATCATGCGGGCTTTCACCTTGGAGGTGATCAGGGTGTCGTTGCTGCGCGAGGTCAGCGAACTGTGGCCGGCAACCTGCACATCGTTGGTCACGCCGCGCACGTTGGGCACCACCGAGATGAGGCGCGGCAGCTGATCGCGCATGCCGGCGTCGGGCGCTTCGCCGGTGAGCAACACGTTGCGGTTGTAGGAGATCACGTTGATATGCACGTGGTCGCCGAGCTTTTCCTTGATTTGCGCGGCGGCTTTCCATTCGATGGCTTCGTCTTCGACATAGGCGCCGGAACTGCGACGGTCCGAGACCATCAGCGCGCCAGTGCCGACGCCGGTGGCGACCAGCGGGAAGCAGCCTTGTAGAGCCGGAACGACGCCAGCGACCAGGGCCAGCGTCAGAACGGTACGGCGCAGGGATTGACTCATTTATTCGACTCCTAATAGCAAACAATCGATGCCATCACACAGACAGTGAAGGATCAGCAAATGGACTTCCTGGATACGCGCGGTGCGCTCGGCCGGGACGCAGAGGTGGACATCTTCCGGTCCCAACAGTTCGGCCATGCGCCCGCCGGATTTTCCGGTCAGGGCAATGACGGTCATCTCGTGTTCATGGGCGATCTTCATCGCCTCGATCACGTTGGGCGAATTGCCGCTGGTGGAAATGGCCAGCAACACGTCGCCCGGGTGACCCAGCGCTGCGACTTGTTTGGCAAAAATCTGGTCGTAGGCGTAATCGTTGGCGATGGAGGTGATGGTGGAGCTGTCGGTGGTCAGCGCGATGGCCGCCAGCGGCGGGCGCTCCATCTCGAAACGATTGACCAGCTCGGCGGCAAAGTGCTGGGCATCGGCGGCCGAGCCACCGTTGCCGCACGCGAGGATCTTGCCGTTGTTCATCAGGCTGCCGGTCATCACGTCCACAGCGTGGGCGAGCGGGGCGGCGAGCACTTCGAGTGAAGCTCGTTTGGTGGCGATGCTCTGCTCGAACTGGTTGGTAATGCGACTGATGAGATCCATCGGGAATCCACGAAGACTTGGGCTGAAACGAGCGCCGATTCTAGCATGCGGGCTGTCGGCGGCCGGTGTGGCTGACGCGCTTCGTTACATTCTCATCCACTATCAAAGGCGCCACGAATCCACTCGATGCGCTCGCTGTCCAGCGCGTCAAGCAGCACCACGTCGAAGCGGCAGGGCGCGTCTGCGAGCCGGCCCGCCCGAGCCAGCCAGTGGCGCGCGGCGAGTGCGATGCGCGCCTGCTTACGCAAGGTGATGCTGGCCGCGGCGCCGCCAAAATCGCTGCGCCCGCGCAGGCGGACCTCGACAAAAACCAGCGTCTTGCCCTCGCGGCAGACCAGGTCGAGTTCGCCGCCCCGGCAGTGGAAATTGCGTGCGAGGGTGTGCAGGCCGGCCGCGTTCAGGTGCGCTTCGGCCATCTGCTCGGCCATCTGGCCGCGGTCGGCGGCTTGCCGACTAGGGGCGAGGCGGTCGACAATGGCAGACTTGCACATCAGAGCCAGGCGCTTCATGGACATTACCGAATCACCGCTTTCCAGGACGCCGTCATTGTATGTGGTGGCCACGCCGATGGGGAATCTGCAGGACATCACCCTGCGCGCGCTGGCCGTGTTGCGGGCCGTCGATGTGGTGGCGGCGGAAGATACCCGCCACACCAAGGGCCTGCTCAGTGCCCACGGCATCGCCGCCACGATGATGGCTGCACACGAGCACAACGAGGCCAAGGCGGCGACGCAGATCATTGCGCGCCTTGTGGCGGGCGAGCAGGTGGCGTTCGTGTCGGATGCCGGCACGCCGGGCATCTCGGATCCCGGCGCCCGTCTGGTCGCGGCGGTGCGTGCGGCAGGGCATCCGGTGGTGCCGGTGCCGGGGCCGAGTGCGGTGGTGACCGCGATGTCGGTGGCCGGCTTCGTCGAAGGCGGCTTCCATTTTGTGGGCTTTTTGCCGCCCAAGTCGGGCGCGCGCCGCAGCCGGCTCGAAGCGCTGCGCGAGGGCACGGATGTGACGGTCTTTTATGAGGCGCCGCACCGGGTGCGCGACAGCCTGCGCGACATGGCCGAGGTGCTCGGACCGGATCGCGAGCTGGTCGTGGCCCGCGAGCTGACCAAGCGCTTCGAAGAGATCGCCCGGCTGCCGCTGGGCGAGGCCCAGGCCTGGCTGGACGCCGACAGCAACCGCGAGCGCGGCGAGTTTGTGTTGCTGGTGTCCGGCGCGCCGCCGGTCGAGGGGCTGGATGTCGAGGCCGAGCGGGTGCTCAAGCTGCTATTGGCCGAGCTGCCCACCAGCGCGGCGGCCAAGCTTGCCGCCGAAATCACCGGTCAGCCCAAGAACGCGCTCTATCAGCGCGCGCTGGCCATCAAATCAGAGTCCGAGTCGGGCCTATAATCCGGCCCGACGAAAAACGAGGTTCACGCATGCAAACATTGACCATCACCCGCCCTGACGACTGGCATCTGCATGTGCGCGACGGCGCCGCCCTGGCCGCCGTCGTGCCCGACACCGCCCGCCGCTTCGGCCGCGCCATCATCATGCCCAACCTGCGCCCGCCGGTGGTCACCGCTGCGCAGGCGTCGGCCTACCGTGACCGAATTCTCGCCGCCGTACCGGCCGGACTCAAGTTCGAACCATTGATGACGTTGTACCTCACAGACAATACGGCGCCTGACGAAATCGACCGAGCCCTGCAGACCGGCTTCATCCCCGCGGTGAAGCTCTACCCGGCCGGCGCGACCACCAATTCGGATGCCGGCGTGACCGCCATCGACGCGGTTCGTCCGGTGCTCGAACGGATGGAAAAGTCAGGCATGGTGCTGTGTGTTCACGGAGAGGTGACCCATGCTGACGTTGATATCTTCGATCGCGAGCGTGTCTTTATTGATCGTGTGCTGGCACCGCTGGCAAAAGACTACCCGGCGTTGCGCATCGTCTTCGAGCACATCACGACGCGCGAGGCGGCGCAGTTCGTGAGTGAGGCCGGCCCCAACGTGGGGGCAACCCTTACCGCGCACCACCTGCTGCTCAACCGCAACGCGATCTTCGCTGGCGGCATCAATCCGCATCATTACTGCCTGCCGGTACTCAAGCGCGAAACGCATCGCGAGGCGCTGGTCGCTGCGGCGATTTCCGGCAACCCGAAGTTCTTCCTCGGTACCGACTCCGCGCCGCATGCGCGCGGCGCCAAGGAGTCGGCTTGCGGCTGCGCCGGTTGCTACACCGCCAATGCGGGCATCGAGTTGTATGCCGAAGTCTTCGACGATGCCGGCGCGCTGGATCGGCTGGAAGGCTTCGCCAGCCACTTTGGGCCTGACTTCTACCGCCTCCCGCGCAACACCGACACCCTGACGCTGACACGCGCCGACACCGCCGTGCCAGCCCAACTCGATTATCTGCCGGACGATCCGCTGATCCCGCTGCGCGCGGGCGGCACCATCGCCTGGCAACTGAGCTGAACCATCGCCAAAACCATGATGTTAGACCGCCGTCTTCTGCTTCTACCGCTCATGCTGCTGGGCCTGACCGGCTGCGAGAACTCCGCCACCGCCTACACGGTTGATGGCTCCGAGCACGCCGTGATGCTGATGCGTGAGCAGCGCTATTTCTGGGCCGATGAGGTCGAGCAGGCCATCGTTGTTGCGCGCCTGCCCAAGTGCCAGCGTCGCGTCAGCATCTGGCCGGGCAGTGGCGACGGGCCGGTCATGGAGGTCTACGAGGCGGGTTATCGGCTGTGGGCGCTGCATCAGGGGCGTCGCTGGTATCTGGCCAGTACGGAAAAATGCCGGGTGCAGGATTGGGCCGACGCGCCGGCGACACCGCCCGGCGCCTTGGTGGGCAGTTTCCGCATGCGCGATGGCGAGATGGTGTTTGAGCCGGTCGCGGGCGCGAAGTGAGCGACCGCCCGGACTACCTCGTGCCGGCGGCGCTGGCCAAGTGGCCGTTGTTTGCGCCTCTGGCTGCCTTGCTCGAAGGCAGTGGCGATCGATTGCCCGGTCTGTTGGCGCTCAACCGGCTGGTCGCGCAGGCCGCCCCCGGCCTTGCAAGCGCCAGTGGCGAGGCGATTCGCTTTGTGGCACCAGACGCGATCAGCACGGACTATGAACTCTCAGTCTTTGATTGTGGACAAGTCGCTACACGGAACGACAACTGGCACGACTACTTCAATGCGCTCGTTTGGGCGGCGTTTCCGCGTGCCAAAGCCGCGCTGAACGCCTGTCATATGCAGGCCTCCGCGCTGGCGGGCGTGACGCGGCTACGCGGTCGCGGCCCGGTGCGCGACGCGCTCACCCAGTTCGACGAGTGCGGAATACTGGTGCTGGGCACCGACGACACCTTGCTGGAGGCCATGGCCCGGCACGACTGGCTGCCGGTCTTTTGGGATGCGCGCGCCCGCGTGAAGGCGACGACACGCTTTCTGCTGTTCGGTCACGCCTCTTATGATCAGATGCGTACGCCGTTCAACGGGTTGTGCGCCAAAGCCATCTATATTTCGGTCCCCGAGGCGGTGCTTGCGGCGCCCTTGGCAGCGCAGATCGCGTGGGCCGATGCGTGGCTTGAAGACCGGGTGACCGATAAGGGCTTGCTGAGTTCGCCGCGTGATTTGTCGCCCCTGCCGATGCTCGGGATTCCGGGCGTGGTACGCGAAAACGCCGTGCGCGCGTTCTATGAAGACACGGCGCAGTTCCGGCCGCTGGGCGCACGCACGCCGGCGACCGTAATCTCTGACGTGGAAGCGACCTCGCTCGCGCTATAATCCGCGCCGGGAAGTTCGCCAGGCAGTCGCGACACGCGAAAGCGTATCGAGGAAAGTCCGGGCCACATAGAGCAGGATGCCGGCTAACGGCCGGGCGCCATACGCCGAAAGGCTAAAGCGACGGAAAGTATTGCCCGAAGGGGTGATCATTGCGTGTTCTGTGATCTGCGCCGCTTGCGGTGGGGAAACCCGAGCAGATGCGCGATGGCAACAGAAAACAAACCGCCGACGACCGCAGATGTCGGGTCAGGGTGAAACGGTGGGGTAAGAGCCCACCGCGGACGTGGTGACACGGACGGCATGGCAAACCCCATCCGGGGCAAGGCCAAATAGGGGAGCATTGGCGTGGCTCGCGTCGCTCCCGGGTAGGCTGCTAGAGCGGCGTGGCAACGCGTCGCCGAGAGGAATGACTGCCCGGCGCTCGCAAGAGCGTTTGACAGAACCCGGCTTATCGGCGGACTTCCCACTTCCCGCCTTTTTTTCCGCAATCGTCGATCGATTCTGCCCACTTTCCCCCACCCTCGGGCGATACGGGCGCATTTGCTTCGCGTGAAATCTCGAATACATTCCCGTTGTCATTGATTTGGCTAGGAAAATGCCTTTCCGAGCGCTGCCTGCGCATTCGGTAAGTGGTTGTGTCCATTGGCAAAACCCTCGATTTGTGCGCTTGACCCCCCTTGTTCTATGCACTAAAGTGGGGTCAAGTGCACAAATGTGGGAGAGAGTGCACCAAATCTCTCTTCCGAACCGTCCTGAGGGGGTGCGATGTTCCAAGGCGCTGCAGCGCTCAGTCTCGATGCGAAGGGTCGCCTGGCGATCCCTGCGCGGCATCGTGACGCGCTGACGGTGAGCGCCGGCGAACTGGTGGTGACGGCGCATCCGCACCGCTGCCTGCTGATTTACCCCTCGGAGGCGTGGCAGCCGATTCGCGACAAAGTGCTCGCGGGCTCAAGCCTTGAGCCGCGTTCGGCGATGCTCAAGCGACTGCTGGTCGGTTTTGCCCGCGAAGAGCGTCTCGATGGCGCAGGCCGCGTGCTGGTGGCGCCGGAATTGCGGCAGTTTGCCGAGCTTGAAAAGTCGGTGTGGCTGGTCGGGCAGGGCTCGCACTTCGAGCTGTGGTCCGATGCGGGCTGGCAGAAGCAGCAGGAACTCATGTTTGGCATGGGTGCCGATCTGCTGCCGCCGGGCCTGGAAGATCTGGCGCTATGAGCTCCGCTGCCACCCATGTCAGCGTCCTCCTCTCCGAAGCGATCGATGCCCTGAATATCCGCCCGGACGGGTGCTACGTTGATGGCACCTTCGGCCGTGGCGGGCATAGCCGTGCCGTGCTCGAACGCCTGGGGCCGAACGGCCGCTTGGTGGCGTTTGACCGCGATCCGGTCGCCATCGCAGCCGGTGCCGAACTGAAAGACCCCCGTTTTCTTTTGATCCATGCCCCGTTCAGTGAAATGGCGCAGTCGCTGGATGCCGCAGGCATCGGTCAGCTCGACGGCATTTTGTTGGATCTGGGGGTGTCTTCGCCTCAGCTGGACGAGGCGGAGCGTGGCATGAGTTTCCGTTTCGATGCGCCGCTGGATATGCGCATGGATACGAGTCGCGGCGAAACCGTGGCTCAGTGGCTGGCCCGAGCGGAGGTCGGCGAAATTACCGAGGTGGTGAAGGACTATGGGGAAGAACGGTTTGCTTATGCGGTTGCAAAGGCGATTGTTGCTGCTCGGGCAGGGGGGGCTGTTGCAACCACTGGACAACTTGCCGCACTCGTGGAGAAAGCGGTCCGCACGCGCGAGCCGGGGCAGCACCCAGCGACGCGCACCTTCCAGGCTCTTCGGATTTTCATCAACGCGGAGCTTGAAGAGCTGTCGCTAGTGTTGCCGCAGTGCATGGACCGGCTGGTGGTCGATGGTCGCCTGGTGGTGATCAGCTTTCACTCGCTCGAAGATCGCATCGTCAAGCGCTTCATGCGCGACGCGTCGGTGCCGCCGCAATTGCCGCGTGGCATGCCGGTGCGTGAGGTCGATCGCCCCGCGCCCAAGCTGCGCCTGGTCAGCAAGGCGGTCAAGGCCGGTGAGGCCGAGGTGCGAGCCAATCCACGTGCGCGCAGTGCCGTGATGCGTGTGGCCGAACGGACGGAGGCCTGACCATGCTGCGTATCGACGTCATGCTCGTGGTCGTGGTGGTCGCCAGCGCATTGGGTGTGGTGGCTTCGCAGCATCAGGCGCGCAAGCTGCACACCGAGCTGGAGCGTGACCAGGCCCGTATGCGCCAGCTCGAAGTGGAGTGGGGGCAGCTGCAATTGGAGCAAAGTACCTGGGCAGCGCATGTGCGGATCGAGAAGATCGCACGCCAGCGCCTGAAAATGCAGCTGCCGGGGGCGTCTCAGATGCTGGTCGTGGAAGGCTCGCCATGAAAAAGCGCAGCGTCACCTTCAACCATAATCCGCTTCTCGCAAAAGGGCTGCCTGTCTGGCGGCCCCGTGTCGTTTTGTTGGCCCTGTTGTGTGGCTCCTTCGCGCTGGTGGCGCGTGCGGCGTATTTGCAGGGTGTGAATGATGAGTTTTTGCAGGCCAAGGGTGAGTCGCGCTATGCACGGGTGATCGAGATCCCGGCGACCCGCGGCAAGATTACCGATCGCCATGGCACGGTCCTGGCGGCGAGCACGCCGGTCAAGTCGATCTGGGCGATTCCGGGTGACGCCAAACCGACGCCGGCCGAAGTGCGCAAGCTGGCTGGCTTGCTGGACATGGACGTACGTGACCTGAACCACCGTCTGGCCCGTGACAGCGATTTTGTCTATCTCAAGCGCCAGGTGCCGCCCGAAGTGGCCGAGCAAGTGGCGAACATGAAGCTCGCCGGCATCCACGACCAGCGTGAGTACCGGCGCTATTACCCTGGTGCCGAGGTGATGTCGCACCTGCTCGGCTTTACCGGGGTCGACGACCACGGTCAGGAAGGGGTCGAGCTGGCCTATGACAGCCAGCTCAACGGCAAGCCGGGGTCGCGCCGGGTGATCAAGGACCGTCGTGGCCAGATCGTCGAGGACGTGGAGTCGATCCGCACGCCGCAGGAGGGCAAGGATATTGCCCTGTCGATCGACGCCAAGATCCAGTACCTGGCCTACACCGCGCTGCAGAACGCGATGGACACGTATCGCGCCAAAGCGGGCAGCGTGGTGGTGCTCGATTCGCGCACCGGCGAGGTGCTGGCGATGGTCAATGCGCCGACCTACAACCCGAATAACCGGGAGTCGCTCAGTGGTGCGCAGTTGCGCAACCGGGCAGTCACCGACACCTTTGAACCGGGCTCGGTGCTCAAGCCGATCATCGCGGCGATGGCGCTGGAGAGCGGTAAATTCCGTTTCGATACGGTGATTGACACCGGCAATGGCCGCATGACGCTGGCCAATGCGACGATTACGGATACCAAGCCACATGGCCGGTTGACGGTTGCCGAGGTGATTCAGAAGTCGTCGAATATCGGCGCGGTGCGCATGGCGATGAGCTTCAAGCCTGAGGAAATGTGGCAGGTCTACGACGACCTGGGCCTGGGCTCGTCGCTGCAGCTGGGCTTCCCGGGTGAAGCCTCGGGACGGCTGCGTCCGGCGAGCACCTGGCGTCCGATCGAGCAAGCCACGATGGCCTATGGCTATGGTGTGTCGGCGAGCCTGATGCAACTGGCGCGTACCTACCTGGCGTTTGCGCGCGATGGCGACGTGATTCCTGTGACGCTGACGCGCAGCGAGGTGCCGCAAGTAACGGGCCGTCGCGTGTTCTCGGCGCAAACCGTGCGCGAAACCCGCGCCATGATGGAAATGGTGACCCAGGCCGGCGGCACCGCGGTTCATGGTCAGGTGCCGGGCTACCGCGTGGCGGGCAAGACGGGTACGTCTCACAAGCTGGAAGGGGCGCACTACACCAGCAAGTACATCGCCTCCTTTGTCGGTCTGGCGCCGGTGAGTGATCCGCGTCTGATCGTCGCCGTGATGATTGATGAGCCCGCCGGCAAGCAATACTACGGCGGTCAGGTGGCCGGGCCGATTTTCTCGAATGTCATGGCCGGCGCCTTGCGTGCCCTGTCCGTGCCGCCCGATGCCCCGATCACGCCTTTGCAGGTGGCGCGTAGCAAGGAAGAAATCGCCGCACGGGGGCGCATGTGAGCCAGGTTGAGGCACGCCGCCTTCTCGACGCGCTGCAAAGCGCAGGCGTGGCCGTGCGCGGCCTGAGTGTTGACTCGCGGGCTGTGGCGCCGGGCGACGTGTTTCTCGCGCACCCCGGCTTGCGCGCCGATGGTCGCCACTATATTGCGCAGGCGATTCAGGCTGGCGCGGTGGCGGTGGTCTACGACACTGTCGACGGCTTTGTGCCGCCGGCGGCCAGTGTGCCGATGCTGCCAGCCAGTGGGCTGCGTGCCATGGCCGGCTATCTGGCCGATGCGGTGTTTGATGCGCCTTCGGCCAAGCTGTGGGTAGCCGGCGTGACCGGCACCAATGGCAAGACCACGGTCAGCCAATGGTTGGCGCGGGCTTTGGCATTGCGGGGCGCACCCTGCGGTGTGATCGGCACACTCGGCAGCGGATTTCCGGATCAACTGGTCGAAGGCCTGCACACCACGCCCGAAGCGGTGGCGGTGCATCGCACCCTGGCCTGGCTGCGCGACGAAGGCGCGCGGGCCGTCGCCATGGAGGTGTCCTCGATTGGCTTGCATCAGGGCCGGGTTGCCGGTGTGCGCTTTGACGTGGCGATTTTCACCAATCTGACGCGTGATCATCTCGACTATCACGGCGACATGCAGGCCTACGGTGAGGCCAAGGCCGACCTGTTCCGCCTGGATATCGACCACGCGGTCATCAATCTCGACGACGCCTTTGGTGTGGAATTGCTCAAGCGCCAGGTGGCCAAAGGTGCCTCGGTGATCGGTTATACCCTGCAGGCGCAGAACGCGGCGCACGCGCCGGACGGCCGCACCTTGGTGGCCGAAGATCTGTGCACCACTGCTTCCGGCGTGCGTTTTGTGGCCAGCTGGCAAGCTCAGCGTGAGCCGGTCAATGTGCCGTTGGTGGCGGACTTCAATGTCTCCAATCTGCTGGCGGTCATGGGTGCCTTGATTGCCCATGGCGCGTCACTTGCGGAGGCGGTCCAGGCCTGTCTGCGTTTGCGCCCGCCGGCAGGGCGGATGCAGATGTTGGGCGGTATCGGAGAGCCCCTGCTGCTGGTGGACTACGCCCACACGCCCGATGCGCTTGAAAAGGTCCTCGCCGCGGCACGCAAGACCGCCGAGGCGCGCAAAGGCCGTCTGTTCTGCCTGTTTGGCTGCGGCGGCGACCGGGATGCAGGCAAGCGACCCTTGATGGGTGCGGTTGCCGCGCGATTCGCCGATGTGCTCTGGCTCACCAGCGACAACCCGCGCAGTGAAGACCCCGAGCAGATTCTCGACCAGGTCGCGCTCACCGCGGGCGACAGCATGCATCGCATGGTGGATCGCGCGCGTGCGATTCGGGCTGCGGTGGCTGCGGCCGGTGCCGATGACGTGCTGGTGATTGCCGGCAAGGGACATGAACCGTATCAGGAGATTCAGGGCGTGCGCCATCCGTTTTCCGATGTGGAGCACGGTCGTGCCGCCCTGGCGCAATGGGTCAGTGACCACGGAGCGCACCTATGATGGATTTGCAGACATCGGCTCGCGCGATCGGCGCACAGGCCACCGGCGCCGCGCAATTTGACGCGGTGCTGACCGACACACGTGCGCTCGCCGCTGGCTGCCTGTTTGTGGCGCTGCGGGGCGAGCGTTTTGACGGTCACGATTTTCTTGATGCCGCCCGACTCGCCGGCGCGGCCGCCGCGATGGTCGATCGTGCCTATGCCGACGCGCATACGCCGAGCGATGACCTGCCCTGGCTGGTGGTTGACGACACCCGACTGGGGCTTGGCGCCCTGGCCGCGTGGTGGCGTCGGCAGTTCGATCTTCCGCTGATCGGTGTGACCGGCAGCAACGGCAAAACGACGGTCAAGGAAATGTGCGCTGCCATTGCGGCTGCGCGTGTCGAACGCGAGGGCGGCGACCCGACCACTGCCGTATTGGCGACGGCCGGCAACTTCAACAATGACATCGGCCTGCCGCTGACGCTGCTGCGTCTGCGCGCCGAGCACCGTGTTGCGATTATCGAGATGGGTATGAACCACCCTGGCGAAATCGCCTATCTCACCGGCTTGGCTGCGCCTACCGTGGCGCTGGTCAGTAACGCACTGCGGGCCCATCTGGCCGGTCTGGGTGACCTTGAGGGCGTGGCCGAGGAGAAGGGTGCAATCTACGGCGGACTGGTGGATGGTGGTGTCGCCGTGATCAACGCCGACGACAGCTTTGCCGACTACTGGCGCGGCATCAACACGCATCGCAAGATCCTCACCTTTGGTCTGGGCGACTCGGCCGATGTGCGCGCTGACTGCGTGCTGCACGGCCTGGGTGTGCGCATGACCTTGCGCGTGGGCAGCGAGGCGGCGAGTTTTCCGCTACGCGTGCCCGGCTTGCACAACGCCCGAAACGCCTGCGCGGCGGCGGCGGCCTGCATCGCGGCCGGTGCGAGCCTGGCGGATGTGGTGGCTGGGCTGTCGGCCTACCAGGGCACGCGCGGGCGCCTCACTCAGCGCGTCGGTCTGAACGGCGCGACCGTGCTGGACGACACCTATAACGCCAATCCCGACTCGGCCCGCGTTGCCATTGACGTGCTGGCCGCCACGCCGGGCCGCAAGGTGCTGGTGTTGGGCGACATGGGTGAGCTGGGCGAGACCAGCGCCCAGATGCACGACGAGGTCGGCGGCTACGCCAAGAGCCAGGGCATTGACTACTTGCTGGCGCTCGGACAGGCCAGCGTCGTGGCCGCGCGCAACTTCGGCGCTGGCGGCGAACATTTCGAGCGCTCCGACGATCTGGTCGTCGCGCTGAAAAAACTGATGGATGAGAACACGGTGGTGCTGGTGAAGGGCTCGCGCTTCATGCGCATGGAACGGGTGGCCAATGCGGTCGCGAACGACACGATCGAGGCCGGGGAGGGAACGCATGCTGCTTGAATTCGCCCTGTGGCTCGGCCAGGACGTTCGAACCTTCAACGTGTTCGGCTACATCACGCTGCGTGCGGTGCTGGCAGCGCTGACGGCGCTGGCGATCTCCTTCATTTTCGGGCCGGCGGTAATCCGGTGGCTGGCGGCGAAGAAAATTGGTCAGGCGGTGCGCGACGATGGCCCCAAGTCTCACCTCACCAAGGCGGGTACGCCGACCATGGGCGGCGCGCTGATTCTCATCGCCATCGGCTTCACCACACTGCTGTGGGGTGATCTGCGCAACCATTATGTTTGGGTGACGCTGCTGGTCACGCTCGGTTTTGGCGCCGTGGGCTGGGTGGATGACTGGCGCAAGGTGGTGCACCGCGACCCGAAAGGGCTGGCCAGCCGCTGGAAGTATCTTTGGACCTCGGTGATTGCGCTGGCCGGCGCACTGGTGCTCGGCCTGACGGCGACCGATCCCGCGCAGACCACGCTGATCGTGCCCTTCTTCAAGGACGTGGCCTATCCGCTCGGCTTCGGTGGCTTCGTGCTGCTCAGCTATTTCGTGATCACCGGCACCAGTCACTCGGTCAACCTCACTGACGGCCTTGACGGTCTGGCGATCATGCCGACAGTGATGGTCGCCGGCGCGCTGGCGATCTTCGCCTATGTGGCGGGCCATGCCGGGTTCTCGAAGTATCTCGGTGTGCCCTACATCGCGGGTGCCGGCGAGCTGGCGGTGTTCTGCGGTGCCATCGCCGGCGCCGGTCTCGGCTTCCTGTGGTTCAACGCCTACCCGGCTGAAGTGTTCATGGGTGACGTCGGCGCACTGGCGCTGGGCGCCGCGCTGGGCACGGTGGCGGTGGTGGTTCGGCAAGAGATCGTGCTCTTCATCATGGGCGGCCTGTTTGTGGCCGAGACCTTGTCGGTGATGCTGCAAGTGATCTATTTCAAGGCCACCGGTGGCAAGCGCATCTTCCGCATGGCGCCGCTGCACCACCACTACGAACTGGGTGGCTGGAAGGAGACGCAGGTGGTGGTTCGCTTCTGGATCATCACCATCATGCTGGTGCTGTTCGGGTTGTCCACGCTGAAACTTCGCTGAGGAAAACATGGGCATGTGGCAAGGCAAACACGTATTGGTGCTCGGGCTGGGTGAATCCGGCCTGGCCCTCGCGCGCTGGCTGGCGCGAGAGGGGGCATCGGTGCGCGTGGCCGATAGCCGTGCCAATCCGCCGGGCGCCGACGCCTTGCGCGCGGCCTTGCCCGATGTGCCGCTCACGGCCGGTGCGTTTGAACTGAGCCTGCTCGATGGCGTCGATGTGCTGGCCATCAGCCCGGGGCTGGACCCGCGCCAGCCGATCGTCGAGACGGCGCGCGCGCGCGGCATTCCGGTGACTGGCGAGATTCAGGTGTTTGTCGATGCGCTGACCACTCTCGGTGCACGCGAACACTGCCGCCTCATCGCCATCACCGGCACCAACGGAAAAACCACCACCACCGCGCTGAGCACCGCCCTGTGCCGTGCGGCGGGTATGGATGCCGTCGCCGCCGGCAATATCAGCCCGGCCACGCTGGCGGTGCTGCTCGATCGGGTGGTTGCCGGTGCCGCGCTGCCCGATTGCTGGGTGCTGGAGCTGTCGAGCTTTCAGCTTGAAACCGTGACCGACCTGCACGCCGATGCAGCGGCGGTGCTCAATATCAGCGACGACCACCTCGACCGTTACGACTCGCTGGCCGATTACGCGGCGACCAAGGCGCGCATCTTTGCCGGGGCGCGAATTGCCGTGGCCAACCGCGACGATGCCCGTGTTGCGTCGATGCTGGGTGATGCCGCCGGCTGCAGTTTCGGATTGGATGCGCCGCGCCGGGTGGCCGACTACGGCATCCGCGACGGTCATCTGGTGCGTGGCGATGAGGCACTGCTGGCGATCGCCGACATGCCCGTCGCTGGCCTGCACAACGCGGCCAATGCGCTTGCCGCGCTGGCTTTGTGCGAGGCCATCGGCTTGCCGATGGCGCGCTTGCTCGATGGTTTGCGCGGATTCCGGGGGCTGGCCCACCGGGTCGAGCGCGTCGGCGACCGCGATGACGGCGTCACCTACTACGATGACTCCAAAGGCACCAATGTCGGCGCCACCATTGCCGCGCTGGCCGGCTTGCAGCGCTCGGTGCTGTTGATTGCCGGCGGCGATGGCAAGGGGCAGGATTTCTCGCCCCTGCGCGAGCCGGTAACCCGCCATGCGCGCGCGGTCATCCTGATCGGCCGCGACGGCCCGCAGATTGCCGCGGCGCTCGATGGCGCCGGTGTGCCAATCGAATTTGCCGACGACTTGCCGCGCGCGGTGTTGCGTGCCGATGCCCTGGCGCAACCCGGCGACGCGGTATTGCTCTCGCCCGCCTGCGCCAGCTTTGACATGTTCCGCAACTACGCACACCGCGCTGATGTGTTTGTAGAGGCGGTGCGCGCCTTGCCCCGGGTGGTGCCGGCATGAAGCTGAGCCTCTCGCTCCCTTCTTTGCTGCCCCGTCGCAAGGCCGATAATCCGGCGGCGCGACGTGCGGTGCATCGCCTCAGCGCGCCGGAGGTTCAACAGCGCGAACTCGATCCGATGCTGATCTGGTCGGCCGTCAGCCTGCTGATGATCGGCCTGGTGATGGTCTATTCGTCCTCCATCGCCACGGCCGAAGGCCTGAAATATACCGGCCACCAGAGCACCTACTACCTGGTGCGTCACGGCGTGTTTCTGATGATCGGCTCCATCATCGGCGTGGTGGCTTTTCAGATGCCGATGCGGGTCTGGCAGCAAATGTCGCCGCATCTGTTTGTCGGTGGCGTGGTGTTGTTGCTTCTGGTGGTGATCCCCGGCGTCGGCCGTGAGGTCAATGGCGCCAGTCGCTGGCTGCCACTCGGCCCGCTGAACTTCCAGCCCTCCGAGGCCATGAAACTCTTCGCCGCGCTCTATGCCGCCGACTACACCGTGCGCAAGTTGCCGCACATGGCCAGCTTCAAGCGCGCTTTCCTGCCCATGGCCGGTGTGGTGTTGCTGGTCGGCTTCTTGCTGCTCAAGGAGCCAGACTTCGGCGCTTTCGTGGTGATCACCGCGATCGCCTTTGGCATTCTTTTCCTCGGCGGCATCAACGTCCGCGTGTTCGCCTTGCTGGCGGTGGTGGCGGTGATCGGCTTCATGCTGCTGATCTGGCTGTCGCCCTACCGGCGCGATCGCATCTTCGGCTTCATGGACCCCTTCCAGGACGCCTTCGGCAAGGGCTACCAACTCTCGCATGCGCTGATCGCCTTCGGTCGCGGCGAGTGGTTTGGCGTCGGCCTGGGCGCCAGTGTCGAGAAGCTGTTCTACCTGCCTGAAGCCCACACCGACTTCATTCTCGCCATCATCGCCGAGGAGCTCGGGCTGGTCGGCGTGCTCGTGGTGATCGCCTTGTTTGCCATGCTGGTGCATCGCGCCTTCGCCATCGGCCGGCAGGCGATCGATCTCGAGAAGTTCTTTGCCGGATTGGTGGCGCAAGGCATCGGCCTGTGGATTGGTGTGCAGTCCTTCATCAACATGGGTGTCAACATGGGCCTGCTGCCGACCAAGGGGCTGACGCTGCCGCTGATGAGCTTTGGCGGTTCGGGCATCGTGGCCAACTGCCTGGCGCTGGCGATCCTGTTGCGGATCGATTGGGAAAACCGCCAGATCATGCGTGGAGGTGGCGCATGAAGACATTGATGGTCATGGCGGGCGGCACCGGCGGGCATATCTATCCGGGCATCGCGGTGGCCGAGGCGCTGCGCGCCGAGGGCTGGCGCATCGTCTGGCTCGGCAATGCCGACCGGATGGAAGGACGCCTGATTCCCGAGCGTGGCTACGAAACGGCATGGATCCGTTTCGGTGCGCTGCGCGGCAAGGGCGTGATGGCCAAATTGCTGTTGCCGGTCAATCTGCTGCGCGGTTTCTGGCAAGCGCTGATGGCAATTCGTGGCACCAAGCCCGACGTGGTGCTTGGCATGGGCGGCTATGTGAGCTTTCCTGGCGGCATGATGGCCGCACTGATTGGCCGGCCGCTGGTGGTGCATGAACAAAACTCGGTGGCCGGACTGGCCAACCGGGTATTGGCGCGGGTCGCCGACCGGATCGTCACCGGCTTTCCGAAAGTGATCAAAGGCAGCCGCTGGCTGGGCAACCCGGTGCGCGCCGACATCGTCGCGTTGCCGAGCCCGGACGAGCGTTTCGCCGAGCGTGAAGGTCCGCTGAACATTCTGGTGATCGGTGGCAGCCTGGGCGCCAAAGTGTTGAACGAGACCGTGCCGCAAGCGCTCGCCAGCCTGAGCGAATCGATTCGGCCGCTGGTGGTGCATCAGGCGGGCGCCACCCATGTCGACGCCTTGCGCGAGGGCTACGCCATGGCGCGGGTGGCGGGAGATCTGCGCCCCTTTATTGAAGACATGGCCGCCGCCTACGCCGCGGCCGATGTGGTGATCTGCCGCGCCGGTGCGCTGACCGTGGCCGAGCTGGCCGCCGCGGGCGTGGCCAGCATTCTGGTACCGCTGCCGCACGCGGTGGATGACCACCAGACCGGCAATGCGCGCTTCCTGGCCGACCGCGGAGCAGCCTATCTGTTGCCGCAGAGCGAGCTGAGTTCCGAGCGCCTGGCCGGCATTTTGCGCGGCCTCGATCGCCGCCGTCTGCGTGATATGGCCAACGCAGCCCGCGCCCTGGCCCGCCCGAACGCGGCGGCCGAGGTGGCGCAGGTGTGCCGCGAGCTGGCCGGCGAGAAGGAGTCCAAAAAGTCATGAAACACAAAGTCAAACGCGTCCATTTCGTCGGCATCGGCGGCGCTGGCATGAGCGGCATCGCCGAGGTGTTGCTCAACCAGGGCTTTTCCGTGAGCGGTTCGGATCTGGGCGAGAGCGCAGCGACGCGCCGCCTGACGGCCATGGGCGCACGGGTCATGCGTGGCCATGATGCGGCCCACGTGGCGGATTCCGATGTGGTGGTGGTGTCGACTGCGGTCAAGCACGACAACCCCGAGGTGCGCGCCGCGCGGGTGCGTCAGGTGCCGGTGGTGCCGCGTGCGCAGATGCTGGCCGAACTGATGCGTCTCAAGCAGGGCGTGGCGATTGCCGGCACGCACGGCAAAACCACCACCACCTCGCTGACCGCCAGCATTCTGGCCGAAGGCGGGCTGGACCCGACCTTCGTCATCGGTGGCCGGCTGAACGCCGCCGGCGCGAACGCGCGGCTTGGCAAGGGCGACTTTCTGGTCGCCGAGGCGGATGAGTCCGACGCGTCCTTCTTGCTGCTCAATCCGGTGATCTCGGTGGTGACCAACATCGATGCCGATCACATGGACACATACGGCCACGATTTTGCGCGACTCAAGCAGGCCTTTATCGACTTCCTCCAGCGCCTGCCTTTCTACGGTGTGGCCGTGCTGTGTGAGGACGACCCGCATGTGCGCTCGATCATGCCGCTGGTGTCCAAGCAGATCGTGCGCTACGGCTTCTCGCCAAACGCCAATATCCGCGCCGAGAACGTACGCGCCGAGGCCGGCCGGATGCTCTTCGACGTGCTACGCATCAATGGCAGCGTGTCGCGCCTGTCGATCACCCTGAACATGCCGGGGATGCACAACGTACTCAACGCGTTGGCCGCGATCGCCGTGGCGACCGAAGTCGGCGTGTCAGACGAGGCGATCATTCAGGCGCTGGCAGATTTCAAAGGCGTGGGGCGGCGTTTCCAGCGTTACGGTGAAGTCGCCTTGCCCGCCGGCGGCAGCTTCACGCTGGTCGATGACTATGGTCACCATCCGGTCGAGATGGCTGCCACCCTCGAGGCGGCGCGCGGGGCCTTCCCGGGGCGGCGCCTGGTGCTGGCCTTCCAGCCGCACCGCTATACCCGCACCCGAGATTGTTTCGAAGATTTCGTCAAAGTCTTGTCCACGGTCGATGCCTTGGTGCTTGCCGAGGTGTATTCCGCCGGCGAGGCACCGCTGGTGGCCGCCGACGGCCGCGCCCTGGCGCGTGCGCTGCGCGTGGCCGGGCGCATCGAACCGGTGTTTGTCGAACAGATCGACGACATGAGCAAGACCGTGCTCGATGTGGTGCAGGACGGCGACGTCGTGCTGACCATGGGCGCCGGCTCCATCGGCGCGGTGCCCGGCCAGCTGGCCGGTGAGGAAAGCGTATGAGCGCCCAGGGCACCTGGTTGCGTGATGCCGGCATGGCCGAGCGCAGTGCCTGGGGCGTGGGCGGCACGGCGCAGTTTGTCTATACGCCCGCCGACGCCGACGACTTGCGCCGCTTTCTCGCATCGCTGCGTCTGGATGAGCCGATGCTGGTGAGTGGCACAGGATCGCGTGTTGTGGTTCGCCAAGGGGGCTTGCAAGGCGTGGTGATCAGTACTGCCAAGTTGAGCCGTATCGAATTCACGGACGTGGGTGTGTATGTCGAAGCCGGCGCCCTGTGTGCCCGGGTGGGGCATGTCTGCGCCCAGCATCACCATGGTGCGCTGGCGTGGCTGGCCGGTGTGCCGGGCTCTGTCGGCGGCGCCTTGCGCACCAATATTGGTGTGGGCAAGCACAGCGTGTGGTCGAAAGTGCGGGCGGTGAAGACCGTCGATCGGCACGGCCATGCCCATGAGCGCCAGGTGACTGAGTTTGGTATCGACAGCACCTGGGCTGGCGCCACGCGCCACTCGGACGAGATCGTGCTTGGCGTCTGGATGAACGGCGGCCGCGAGAAGACTCACACGCCGGTGGCCATGGCCGGTGCGCGGACAGTCACGCAACTGTTTGCGATCGACAGCCTGCCCCATGTGCTGGCCGCAGGCCCGGTTCTCGCGGGCGCGGTGCGGCTCGACAAGGAGACGGCGCAGCTCCATCTGGACGCGACGGCCGAGGCGGCAGACCTCGAGTCGGCGATTGAACAATTGTGCGCGGCTGCGAGCCAGCAGGCGGGGCGGGCGGTGAATTGCCGGCTTCGCTTCGTCGGGGCGCGGGGCTAAGGCGATGAGCGAAATGACAGAAAGCATGCAAACACGATTCGGAAAAGTTGCGGTCTTGATGGGCGGCGCGTCTGCCGAGCGCGAGGTGTCGTTGATGTCCGGCAAGGCCGTGCTCGCCGCGTTGCAAGGCGCTGGCGTGGATGCACACGCCTTCGACCCGGCCGACACCGATCTGCATGTACTCAAGGATGAAGGCTATGACCGCGCCTTCCTGGCGCTGCATGGCCGGGGCGGTGAAGACGGCACGGTGCAAGGCATGCTCGAGATGCTCGGCATTCCCTACACCGGCAGCGGCGTGATGGCCTCGGCGCTGTCGATGGACAAGTGGCGGACCAAGATGGTGTGGCTGGCTGCCGGCCTGCCGACGCCGCGCTTCCACATCATCGACGAGACCAGCGACTGGGCCGCCGTGGCCGCCGATCTGGGCTTGCCGATCTTCGTCAAGCCGGTGCACGAAGGCTCGAGCATGGGCGCCACCAAGGTGACCGAGGCCAGCCAGTTGGCCGATGCCTGGGCGCTCGCTGCGCGCTTCGATACCCTGGTGATCGCCGAAGAGTTCATCGAAGGCCAGGAGCTGACCATTCCCTTCCTGGGCGACGAAGTGCTGCCGGTGGTGCGTATCGTGGCGCCGGGCGGCAATTACGACTACCAGAACAAATACTTCACCGACGACACCCAGTATTTCTGCCCCAGCGGCTTGCCCGAGGCGCAAGAGGCTGAGCTGCAGGCGCTGATGCTGCGCGCCGCCCGCGTGCTGGCCTGCCGCGGCTGGGGGCGGGGTGACCTGATTCTGACCGCCGATGGCAAACCCTATCTGCTCGAAATGAACACCACGCCGGGCATGACCGGCCACTCGCTGGTGCCGATGTCGGCCCGCGTGGCCGGGTATGACTTTGCCGCCCTGTGCCTGTCGATTCTGGAGAAAGCACGCCTTGGCTGAGATACGCACGCGCCCTGCTGCACGCAAGCTCGCCAACCGCGCTGCCGGTGGCGGGCGGGTGCGCGTGGGCGTGTGGCATCGGCCGGCGGTACTGAATCTGGTGTCGGACGCCTTGATGCTGATTGCCACGGCGATGATCGGCTACGCCGCGGTGACCTGGCTGGCCGCGCGGCCCGCCTTCCAGTTGCGCGAAGTGACGGTGCTGACGCCGCCGGCGCAGGTATCGGCCGAGCAGCTGCAGTACGCCGCGCGCTCGGCGGTGAAGGGCAACTTTTTCACCGTCGATCTGGTGTCGGTGCGCGAGGCCTTCGAGAAGCTGCCGTGGGTACGCCGCGCCCAAGTGCGACGGCACTGGCCCGACATGCTCGAAGTGCGCCTCGAAGAGCATCAGGCCGTGGCCTACTGGACGGTCAATGACAGCGGCGAGACGCGCCTGGTCAATCGTCAGGGCGAGATCTTTGTGGCAGCCAGCAACGCGCACATGCCGGCCTTCATCGGGCCGGAAGGCTACGCCGGCTACGTGCTGGCCAGCCATGCGCAGTTTTCCAAGCTGGTCGCGCCGCTGGGTCGGGAACTGGTCGAGTTGAGCTTGTCGGCGCGCGAAGCGTGGCAGCTGACGCTGGACGATGGGCTGGTGATCCGGCTCGGCCGGGATCGTGAGAAAGCGCATGTCGAAGAACGGATGGCGCGCTTCGTCGAGGCTTATCCCAAGGCATTGGCCAAGTCGCCGATGACGATTGCAGTGGCGGATTTGCGGTATCCGAATGGTTTCGCCCTCTTGCCGGTGGGCGACAAGAAGTCAGTGGAAAGCAAAAAATGAGCAAGGAATACAAAGATCTCGTCGTCGGGCTCGACATCGGCACATCCAAGACCACCTGTATGGTGGCCGAGGTGCGCCCCGATGGACAGTTCAACGTGATCGGCCTCGGCACGCAGCCCTCCAACGGCCTGCGCCGCGGGGTGGTGGTCAATATCGAGGCCACCGTCGATGCGATCTCGCGGGTGATCCAGGAGGTCGAATTGATGGCCGACTGCAAGATCGGCGACCTCTACACCGGCATCGCGGGCAGTCACATCAAGAGCTTCAACTCGAACGGTATGGTGGCCATCAAGGACAAGGAAGTGTCCACCATGGACGTCGAGCGGGTGATCGAAGTGGCGCGCGCCATGCCGATCCCGGCCGACCAGCAGATCCTGCACATCCTCACTCAGGAATTCATCATCGACGGTCAGGACGGCGTACGCGAGCCGATCGGCATGAGCGGCGTGAAGCTGGAAGTAAAAGTGCACATCGTGACCGGTGCGGTGTCGGCGGCGCAAAACGTCGTCAAATGTGTGCGCCGCTGTGGGTTGGAGGTGATGGACCTGATCCTGCAGCCGCTGGCCTCCAGCTACGCCACGCTGTCGGACGACGAGAAAGGCCTGGGCGTGTGCCTGGTCGATATCGGCGGCGGCACCACCGATCTGGCGGTGTTTACGCAAGGCGCGATTCGCCACACGGCGGTGATTCCGGTCGCGGGTGACCAGATCACCAACGACATCGCCATGGCCTTGCGCACCCCGACGGCCGAAGCCGAAGAAATCAAGATTCGCCACGGCGTGGCGATGAGCTCGCTGGCCGATCCGAGCGAGATGATCGAAGTCCCCGGTGTCGGCGATCGAAGCGCCCGCAAACTCTCGCGTCAGGCCTTGGCCGACGTGATCGAGCCGCGCGTCTCCGAGCTGTTCGAGCTGGTGCAGTCAGAGCTGCGTCGCAGCGGCTACGAAGAGCTGCTCTCGTCCGGCATCGTGCTCACCGGCGGCGCGTCGGTGATGGACGGCATGATCGAGCTGGGCGAAGAAATTTTCCATATGCCGGTGCGCATCGGCGCACCGCAATACAAAGGTGGCCTGGCTGACGTGGTCTGTCAGCCGCGCTATGCCACTGCGATGGGATTGATGGTCGAGGCCATGGCGCAGCGTCGCCGCGGGATCCAGGCGCGCGAGACGCGCAACCTGCGCCAGATGTTCGACCGGATGAAAGGTTGGTTTGAACGGAACTTCTAGGGCTCGCCCTCGGGCGGGGTTTGTATGAATTTGTAGTTCGTCTGTTGCTATCCGGTATTTAGTTATAGAATGCCAATCTAATACTAGATACCGGATAGCGCAGACGAGAAAGTGGCGTTAAAGCCGTTTTTCAAGGAGGCGAGGCACATGTTTGAAATCGTTGAAAAGGAACCGATCGGAACCATCATCAAGGTGGTCGGCATCGGAGGCGCCGGCGGCAATGCCGTCGATCACATGATCCGCGAGAGCGTGCATGGCGTTGAGTTCATCACCGCCAACACCGACGCGCAGGCACTCAAGCGCAATCTGTCGTCCCAGAAGGTGCAATTGGGGACGTCCGGGTTGGGCGCAGGCGCCAAACCGGAGGCCGGTCGTTGCTCCGCGCAGGAAGCGCGTGAGCAGATCGCCGAAGCCATCAAGGGCGCGCACATGGTGTTCATTACCGCCGGTATGGGCGGTGGCACTGGCACCGGCGCAGCGCCGGTGGTGGCCGAAGTGGCCAAGGAAATGGGCATCCTCACCGTCGGTGTGGTGACCAAACCCTTCGACTTCGAGAACCGCGACCGCGTTGCCGACAGCGGCATCGAAGAGCTCTCCAGCCATGTCGATTCGCTGATCGTGGTGCTCAACGACAAGCTGATGGAAGTGTTGGGCGATGACGCCAGCCTCGAAGACGGTTTCCGCGCGGCCGACAACGTCCTGCGTAACGCCGTCGGCGGGATTGCCGAAATCATCAATATCCCCGGTCTGGTGAACGTCGACTTCCAGGACGTGCGCACGGTGATGGCCGAGATGGGCCGCGCCATGATGGGCTCGGCCGAAGCCGCCGGTATCGACCGCGCGCGCATCGCCGCCGAACAGGCTGCTGCCAGCCCGCTGCTCGAAGGTGTTGAGCTCTCCGGCGCCCGTGGTGTGTTGATCAACCTCACCGCCAGCCGCTCGTTGAAGATGTCGGAAGTGAAGGAAGCCGTGAATACCGTGCGCGCCTTCGCCGCCAAGGACGCCTTCGTGATCTACGGCACCGTCTTCGACGAAGCCATGGAAGATCGCATCCGTGTCACCGTGGTCGCGACCGGCCTGGGCAACCCGGCCGTGTCGGCCAGCAAGCCTGTGATGCAAGTGGTGCAGGGTACGGGCACGTATGGCCCGTCCAGCGGCGCGGCTGACAGCGATGTGCCGGCCGTGATTCGCAGCGGTCGTCGCACGACGGTCGAGGCGATGAGCGCCAGCGGTGTGGGCACCTACGATATCCCGGCCTTCTTGCGCAAGCAGGCAGACTGATCGGACTTTGTACCGCCCCGACGGGCGTCTTGCGCATGGACGATGCCTCCCGTCCGCGCGCAAGGCGCCCGTCGCTATTGAAAAGGGCGTTGTGCACCGCATGCTAGACTTCAGCTTGTTTCGCCCGAGCCGTTTGTTCGGGCGCCCCGACTCTGAACGGCGACGGATCATGATCAAGCAACGCACGCTCAAATCGACGATTTCGGCCACCGGTGTCGGCCTGCACGGCGGCCGCAAGGTGACCATGGTGCTGCGTCCGGCCGCGCCCGATACCGGCGTGGTGTTTCACCGCGTCGATCTCGACCCGCCGGTCGATTTGCCGGCAAATCCATACTCCGTCGTCGATACCCGTTTGTGCTCCGGCCTGCAGCAAGGCGAGGCCAAGGTGGGCACGGTCGAACACCTGATGTCGGCGCTGGCCGGCCTGGGTGTGGACAACGTGCATGTCGATGTCGACGCCGCCGAGTTGCCGATTCTCGATGGCAGTGCCGGCCCCTTCGTGTTCCTGATCCAGTCCGCCGGGCTCGAAGAGCAAGCCGCGCCCAAGCGGTTTTTGCGCGTCAAGAAGGCGGTCGAATACCGTGAGGACGACAAGTGGGTGCGCCTGGAGCCTTACGATGGCTTCAAACTGGATTTCTCCATCGTCTTCAATCATCCCGCCATCAACCGCACAAAAACCGACGCCACCGTCGATTTTGCCGACCTGTCCTATGTGCAGGACGTCGCACGCGCGCGCACCTTCGGGTTCGTGCAGGACGTCGAGTTCATGCGCTCCAACGGCCTGGCGCTGGGCGGCAGCCTCGACAACGCCATCGTGATGGACGAGTACCGCATCCTCAATTCCGACGGCCTGCGCTACAACGACGAGTTCGTCAAACACAAGGTGCTCGACGCCATCGGCGACCTCTATCTGGCGGGCAAGCCCCTGCTGGCCGCCTACTCGGCCCACAAATCAGGTCATGCGCTGAACAATCAGGTGTTGCGCGTGCTGCTCGAAGACGAAAGTGCCTGGGAGGTCGTCACCTTCGAGGATCACACCCAGGCCGCCCCCGGCGTCGCCGGCATGTTTGAACCGGTGATGGGTTAAGCGGCGATGTTCGTTCTCAGATTGGCGGGCGTGCTGGCGCTGTTGATGGTCGGCGGATCGCTGATCCTCTACCTGCTGTCGGGCAACCCGCGTTATCGGCACTGGGCCTGGGTGTTCACCCGCGTGGGGCTGGTGACGCTGCTGGTATTCATGGCGCTGCTGCTGATCGAGCGCGTGCTGGCGCCGATTTTCTAGCGTCGTCCGCGGCGCCAGAGCCGGCGCTCACTCCCCGCGGCTGCGCCGCACAAAGCGCTCCAGCGCCGCGCGTAGCGGGTCGTCGGCGGGCAGACCGCTGGCGAGCGAGCGCAAGGCGTCCTGCGTCTGACCGCTGACCGTTCGTTGTTCGGGGGGTTTGGGCGGGGGCGCGGGGTTGACCGGCCGGGTGGCAATCTTGATGCTGCGGACCATCACGCCCTGCATCGCCAGCGTGTTGAGCAGGCGCGGGGTGGCCTGGCGCAGCTTGGCCGCGACGGCGCCGGTGGCGGCGTGAATCAGCAGGACATCTTCCTTGAGGTTGGCCACATGACAGCTGTCGGCCAGATAGGGCGGCAGCTCGGTCAGCACGATCTGCTGAAGCCGGCCCAGGCGGCTGGCGTGGGCGCGCAGTCGGTCGAGGGCGGAGCCTTCTCCAGCAAAGCGATCAAGCCGTTGCGTCATGGGTTGAATTGATGCACCTCAAGGCTTGGTGATGGCGGTGTGCACGGGACGGAGGCAGTTCTGCTGACCGTGCTAGTATTCGCATTTTGCCCCATCTCCCACGCCCCTGACATGATTTCCGGCCTTCTAAAGAAAGTATTCGGTAGCCGCAACGATCGGCTCATTCGCCAATATTCGAAGACGGTTCGGGCGATCAATGCGCTCGAACCCGAGATGGCGGCACTGTCCGACGCCGACCTGCGAGCCAAGACCGACGTCTTCAAGGCGCGCATTGGCGAGGGCGAGTCTCTGGACAGCATTCTGCCCGAAGCGTTCGCGGTGGTTCGCGAAGCCGGCAAACGGGTCCACGGCATGCGCCACTTCGACGTCCAGCTCGTCGGCGGCATGGTGCTGCACAACGGCAAGATCGCCGAGATGCGCACCGGTGAGGGCAAGACCCTGGTGGCCACGCTGCCGGTGTACCTCAACGCGCTGAGCGGCAAGGGCGTGCATGTCATCACGGTCAACGACTATCTGGCCAGTCGTGATGCGGAGTGGATGGGGCAGCTGTATGGCTTCCTCGGTCTGACGGTGGGGGTTAACGTGTCGCAGCTGGGAGAGGCTGAGAAACTCGCCGCCTACGCCGCCGACATCACCTACGGTACCAACAACGAATTCGGTTTCGACTACCTGCGCGACAACATGAAGTACGAAGCGGCAGAGCGCGTTCAGCGCGCCCTGAGCTTCGCGGTGGTCGACGAAGTGGACTCGATCCTGATCGACGAGGCCCGCACGCCACTGATCATCTCCGGCCAGGCCGAAGACCATACCGACCTGTACCTCAAGATGAACGCCATTGCCCCGCTGCTCAAAAAGCAGATCGGCGAGGGCGACGACATCACCGAGCCGGGCGACTACACCGTCGATCTCAAGGCGCATCAGGTGCTGCTGACCGAAGCCGGTCACGAGCGCGCAGAAGACATCCTCACCGAGCATGGCTTGCTGCCGGAAGGCACCTCGCTGTACGACCCGGCCAATATTCTGCTGATGCACCACCTGTACGCCGCCCTTCGCGGCCATTCGCTGTTCCACAAGGATCAGCAGTACGTGGTGCAGAACGGCGAAATCATCATCGTCGACGAATTCACCGGCCGTCTGATGCCGGGGCGTCGCTGGTCCGAAGGCCTGCATCAGGCCGTCGAGGCCAAGGAAGGCGTGAAGATCCAGGCCGAGAACCAGACCCTGGCCTCGATCACCTTCCAGAACTACTTCCGCATGTACAGCAAGCTCGCTGGCATGACCGGTACGGCCGATACCGAAGCCTTTGAATTTCAGTCGATCTACGGCCTCGAGACGGTGGTGATTCCGACCAACCGTCCGATGCAGCGAAAAGACCAGAACGACAAGGTCTATCGCACCATGAAGGAAAAGTTCGACGCCGTCATTGAAGACATCAAGGACTGCCAGAAGCGCGGCCAGCCGGTGCTGGTGGGCACCACCTCCATCGAGAGCTCCGAGTTGCTGGCCGAGCTGATGGTCAAGGCCGGGCTGCCGCACCAGGTGCTCAACGCCAAGCAGCACGAAAAGGAAGCGCAGATCGTCGCCCAGGCCGGCCGACCCGGCGTGATCACCATCGCCACCAACATGGCCGGTCGCGGTACCGACATCGTGCTCGGCGGCAACGTCCAGAAGCAAGTGGATTCGGTGATGGCCGATGAGTCCCTGTCGGATGAGCAAAAAGCCGTCGCGACCGAAGCGCTGCGCAAAGAGTGGGATTCGCTGCACGCACAGGTGATTGCTGCGGGCGGCCTCAAGATCATCGGTACCGAGCGTCACGAATCGCGCCGTATCGACAACCAGCTGCGCGGCCGGGCCGGTCGTCAGGGCGATCCGGGCGAGAGCCGTTTCTACCTGTCGCTCGAAGATCCGCTGATGCGCATCTTTGCCGGCGACCGCCTCAACGCCATCATGGTTCGCCTCAAGATGCCCGAAGGCGAGGCCATCGAGCACGGCATGGTGACCCGCTCGCTCGAATCCGCACAGCGCAAGGTCGAGCAGCGTAACTTCGATATCCGCAAGCAGTTGCTGGAGTTCGACGACGTCTCCAACGACCAGCGCAAGGTCATCTACCAGCAGCGCAACGAGCTGCTCGAAAGTACCGACATCTCCGAGACCATCACCGCCATGCGTCAGGGCGTGATCCACGATTGCTTCCGCCTGTATGTGCCGGCCGACAGCGTCGAGGAGCAGTGGGAAATTGCCGCACTCGAGCAGGCGCTCGAAGGCGAGTACCAGCTCAAGCTGCCGGTGGGTGAATGGATCGCGGCCGAAACCGGTCTCGACGACGACGCCATCGCCCAGCGCGTAGTCGAAGCGGCCGATGCGCACTTTGCCGCCAAGGTCGCCATGGTCGACGCCACCGCCTGGCACCAGTTCGAGCGCAGCGTCATGCTGCAGAGCCTGGACAACCACTGGCGCGAGCATCTGGCGGCGCTGGACCACCTGCGTCAGGGCATCCATCTGCGCGGTTATGCGCAAAAGAACCCCAAGCAGGAATACAAACGCGAAGCCTTCGAGCTGTTCGAAACGCTGCTGCAGTCCGTGCGCACCGACGTTACCCGGTTGCTGATGACGGTGCAGATCCGTACCGAAGCGCCGCTCGAAGAAGTCGAGGCGGCGGGCGTCGAGAACGTGCAATACCACCACGCCGACTATGATGAGGTTCTGGGCACCAAGGGGTCCGACGGCGATGGCGCAGCCCCCGCCGACGCCGGCCCCAAAGTTGGCCGCAACGAGCCCTGCCCCTGCGGCTCGGGCAAGAAGTACAAGCACTGCCACGGCCGACTGGCCTGATCGTTCAAGCATCACGCAACGGCGCCCGAGGGCGCCGTTGTCATATTTGGCGCGGGGCTCAAGCCAGCGCTCTCCCGCGCCGTTAAATCCGGCATGTTTCCAGAACTCTCTTTCGACGAAGTTCCCCCGCTGCCCGGCGCGACGCCAGAGGGTTTGAGCGAGTGGGTGGCCCATATTCGTGATCAGGAGATGCCGGCCTTCGGTTCGACGGTCGACGGCATCCGCGCCATCATGGGCGACGACAGCGCCTCGGCCGGCCGGCTGGCCGCGGTCATCCTCAAAGATCCGGCCATGACCACCAAGGTCTTGCGCCTGGCCAATAGCGCCTATTTCAATAGCGCCCGTCAGGGCGTCGGCACCATCAGCCGGGCCATTGTCGTGCTCGGCTTCGACGTGGTGGCTGACCTGGCCATCGGCATTGCATTGGTCGACGGCTTGCTGACGGGCGGCGTGCGCAAGCGTGTCGAGGCCGAGTTGTCGCATTGTTTCTTTGCCGCGGCCCTGGCGCGTGGCATCGCCAGAATGCGTGGCGACGGGCGGGCAGAAGAAGTCTTCATCGCCGCGCTGCTCACTCGCGTGGGCGAAATGGCATTCTGGTGTTTCGGCGGCGTAAAGGCCGAGCTGCTGGCCGATCAACTGCCGCCCGAGTGCACGCCAGAGCAAGAAGCCTCAACTCAGACGGCTGTGCTCGGCTTCCGTTTGCGTCAGCTGTCGGTACAACTGGCGCGTGAGTGGCGGTTGGGGAATTTGTTGCACGCCGTGCTCGAACCCACGGCCCGGCCGACGGCGCTTGAAACATCTATTACTCACGGCCACCAGGTCGCGCGCGCGGTGATGGGCGGCTGGGACAGCCCGCCCGCCAAAGCCGCGCTGACGGCGCTGGCGCGCTATGTTGATCGCCCCGAAAAAGATGTGCGCGACACGGTATCAGCGCTCGCCGACGAAGCGGCGCGTCTGGCGAGCGAATACGGTGCATCTGCCGCGGCGCGAGGCATTCCGGCCTCGTCCGGGGTGGTCGAGACGGTGGCCGAACCGCTGCCGACCGTTTCGCCGGCCGAGCGGCAGCTCGCCATTTTGCGCGAGCTGACAGCGCTGATCATGTCGGGCGGGCGCTTCTCCGATGCGGTCTATCTCGCTTCCGAAGGCATTTTGCAGGGCGTAGGTTTCGCACGCGTGGTGGTTGCGCTGCTGGCCCCGAACCGCCATCAGCTGGTCGGCAAATACGGCCTCGGCGCCGGCGGCGAAACCCTGCGCAAGGCCTTTGTGCTGACGCTGGAGTCGGGGGGCAAGGACCCCGTCGACACCCTGGTTAACACCGCCCAGCCGCAGCGGCTGACCGCCTCGCGTGGCCGTCTGGCCGGCATCGTCGGCAAGGGCCCGGCCGCCATGGCGCCGATCATGGGCAATGGCCGGGTGATCGGTCTGGTCTACGCCGAGCGCGACGGGGGCGCCGCGGCGATTGATGACGAAGCCTTCTTCGCCTTCGTGCACTTCGTCCAGCAGATGTCGATGGCGCTCGTCACCGCCAGCCGGGCAGGGGGCGCCGCCGCGCCCTGAGGCGCAACTCCGGTATCATTTCAGCCGATGCCGTGGCCCGCGCCACGCGCACAGTCCTTTTCTGCTGATTTCGTTCGGAGACGCCTCGATGCCTGTCAATCTGCCGCCCCTCAAGTCCGATCATTTGCACGCCATTGCCGGCGTCCGCCTCGGCGTGACCGAGGGCGGAATCCGCAAGGCCAACCGCAAGGACGTGACCGTCATCGCCCTCGATGCCGGCACCCGCGTGGCCGGCGTGTTCACCGAAAACCGCTTCTGCGCCGCCCCCGTGCAAGTGTGCAAGCAACACCTCGCCAGCGGCGACATCCGCGCCCTGGTCATCAACACCGGCGTCGCCAACGCCGGCACCGGCGAGCAAGGTATGACCGATGCCAACGCCACCTGCGCCGCCGTCGCTGCCGCGCTGTCGATCGCGCCCGAGCAAGTGCTGCCGTTCTCCACCGGCGTCATCCTCGAACACCTGCCCATGGACCGCCTCACCGCCGCCGTGCCCAAGGCCGCCGCCAATGTGCACATCGACGGCTGGTTCGACGTCGCCCACGCCATCATGACCACCGACACCGTGCCCAAAGGCGTGTCGCGCCGCATCCAGATTGAAGGCAAGGAAGTCACCATCACCGGCGTCAGCAAGGGCGCCGGCATGATCAAGCCCAACATGGCCACCATGCTCGGATTCGTCGCCACCGACGCCGCCGTATCGCAGGCGCTGCTCGCGCGTCTGGTGCGCGAAGCCGCCGACCTGTCCTTCAACAGCATCACCATCGACGGCGACACCTCCACCAACGACTCCTACATCCTGATGGCTACCGGCAAAGCCGGCCACAGCGAAATCACCGACGACACTTCGCCCGCTTGGGCTGCGTTGCGCGAAGCCGTCATCGCCGTCTCCATCGAACTCGCCCAGGCCATCGTGCGCGACGGCGAAGGCGCCACCAAGTTCATGACCATCGCCGTCAAGGGCGGCCGCGACCGCGCCGAATGCCGCAAAGTCGGCTACGCCATCGGCCAGTCGCCCCTGGTCAAGACCGCCTTCTTCGCCTCCGACCCCAACCTCGGCCGCATCCTCGCCGCCATTGGCTACGCCGGCATCGACGACCTCGACGTCAGCCAGATCCGCGTCTGGCTCGGCGACGTTCTCGTCGCCGAACACGGCGGTCGTGCCGCCAGCTACCGCGAAGAAGACGGCTCCCGCGTCATGGCCGAAGCCGAAATCGACGTCACCGTCGACCTCGCCCGCGGCCAGACCGACGCTACCGTATGGACCTGCGATTTCTCGTATGACTATGTGAAGATCAACGCGGATTATCGGAGTTGATGGCTGGGGTGCCGCCCGGGAAGCAGGCGAAGGACTGCAATGGGGCGTGCGCTTGATCGAGCGATGCGCACCGGGTACCGCTTTGCGGCTGGGCTACGTTGGCTGTTCTGAGATAGAATGCCCGAGATCCCAAAAAGAATATGCAATATATATTTTTTTTGGATGTTGGTATGACAAAGTTATTGTGGTCGACTCGCTGAATGGATAGGCCGGATAGTGAATTTCTATTGGACAAGCTATAGGTTTATTTGTCATCATTCTCTCCAACAACACCCCCCACGCCTCTCAACGATGCGCACCAGGGGGGTTTCTCTTTGCTGGGCGGGCTCCCTTCTTGCCTATCGATGGGCGTCCCTCTCGTGAGCAAGCCCGCCCATACTTACGCTCAGCAGATCGAGATACTCAGAAGCCGCGGGCTTGTTGTAGGCGATGCCGAGTTTGCTGAGCGCTGCCTCGCACACCACAACTACTATCGATTGTCCGCTTATCGCTTTCCCTTTACCTTAGACGGGGAGGCTGATCGTTTTCATCCGGGGACTCGCTTCGAGCAGATATGGGATCTGTACCACTTTGATCGAGGTTTGCGGCAACTGGTCCTGGAGGCGACTAAGCGAATAGAGATATCTGTGCGCTCGCTGCTCGCTTACGAGGTCGGTCACCAACTTGGCCCGGTTGCCTATCTGGAGAATAAGCACTTCAGGGATCCGCTAGTACACGCAAAGACTCTGACGACTCTCGATTCGGAGATGCAACGCAGCAAGGAAGTGTTTATTAAGCATCATCGGTCAACGCTGGGTATGCGCTGGCCGCCCATTTGGGTCTTGGTAGAGGTCGCGTCCTTTGGCGCTGTTTCGAGTCTGTTGGGGCAGTTGGAGCCGCCCGCACTCAGGCAATCGATAGCTGATCGTTTTGAGTTGGACGAGAAGACTTTTTGTTCGTTGGTGCACCACTTAAGCGTGGTGCGCAATACGGCGGCGCACCACAGCAGGCTTTGGAATCGAAGGTTTGTCGTAACTTTTCAGCTTCCGCGAAAAAAACCGGCGTATCTTTGGGAGAACTTCAATGCTGCGGAATTGAACGGTACGGGGAAGGAGCGACAGCTCTATAACACTCTTGTGCTGTTGCAGCATTTGATTCAGTGCATCGAGCCTCAGTCATGCTGGTCCCAACGGCTTCGTGAGCACATGCACAGGCTCGACGATGATCTCATCGGAGATATGGGCTTCCCGTCGGATTGGGGCTCGAAGCCGATCTGGCATGCAGTGGCGTAGGGTGGGCGGCTTGCCGCCCACCAAGCGGTGTATGTTGTGAGGCACGACGGTGGGCGGCGAGCCGCCCACCCTACGAGGCGTGTCACAGCCTGGTGAGTCGAACCCGTCGAAACCACCCCCCAGCCAGCGCCGCCTCGTCGCTCTCCACCTGCGCCCCCGGCGCTCCGGCCAGTAGCGTCTCGAACTCCACATCCATCCGCGTCGCGATCCGCCCCGAGATCGGTGTGAGCCAGCGGCGCAGGCGCGCCCGCTGTCCGGGGCGCAAAAACTTGTCGAACACCAGCAGACTGCCGCCCGGCCGGGTGACGCGAATCGCTTCTTGCAGGGCGCGCAGCGGGTCGGGCACGACGGCGAGGATGAGGTGCAGCACGGTGTGATCGAAGTGGCCGTCGGCAAAGGGCAGGGCGAGCACGCTGCCTTGCACGGCGTGGTAATTGTGCCGCTGGGCGCGCGGCAGGCTGCGGCGGAGCATGGCGGCGGTGAGGTCGATGCCGATGTAGTGGTGTTGCGGTGGCAGGTGCGGCAGGTCGAGTCCGGTGCCGACGCCGGCGACCAGAACGGTGCCGGGCGTTTGCGCGGCGAGGTGAGTGACACTGCGGATGCGGGCCTGGCGGGTGGCGGCGGTGAGCACCGCGTCGTAGAAGGGGGCGATGAGGGTGTAGCTGTGGCGCAGTGACATGGTTGTGCTCAGCGCTTGTGAATCAATGGGCGGCGCGGTCCGCTTGCTGCCTTGCTCATTCGCTCACGCCTCGCCTGTCCATTTGATCTGTCTCGTGGTTGGCTTCACCCGCGCTCAGTGCAGCACGTTGGGCACGAGCAGCGCGAACTCGGGGATCTCGGCGTCGAAGCGTTCGCCGTCGGCGGCGACCATCTGGTAGGTGCCGCGCATGGAGCCGACCGGGGTGGTGAGCGCGCTGCCGCTGGTGTATTCGAAGCTTTCGCCGGGGGCGAGTTCGGGGTGCTCGCCGACCACGCCAAGGCCGCGCACTTCCTGCACATCGCCGTTGCCGTCGGTGATGATCCAGTGGCGGCTGACCAGTTGCGCGCTGACCGAGCCGACATTGCGCAGGGTGATGCGATAGGCGAACACGTAGTGCGCCTCGTCCGGGTCGGACTGGTCGGGCAGGTAGAAGGACTCGGCGGTCACTTCAATATGGTAGGGATGTTCGTATTCGGTCATGTCGGTGTTTCCCGCAGGGCGAGACAATCGACTCATTGAAACGGAATCTCCCGGTGCTCGCAAGCGCGCAGCGGTGGGCGGCGGTAAAATGCCGGTCTGTTCAGCTCAATTCCGCCGGAGCCCCCATGTATCGAATTGCCCCCAGCCTGTTGTCTGCCGACTTTGCCCGCCTCGGCGAGGAGGTGCGCAACGTGATCGCCGCCGGCGCCGACTGGATTCACTTTGACGTGATGGACAACCATTACGTGCCCAACCTGACCATCGGGCCGCTGGTGTGCGAGGCGATCCGTCCGCATACCGAGGCGCCGATTGATGTGCATCTGATGGTCAAGCCGGTGGACCGCATTATCCCCGACTTCGCCAAGGCAGGCGCCAATGTCATCACCTTTCACCCCGAGGCGTCGGAGCATATCGACCGCACGCTCGGCCTGATTCGCGATTCGGGCTGTCAGGCTGGGCTGGTGTTTAACCCGGCCACGCCGCTGCACTATCTGGATCACGTGATGGACAAGATCGATGTGGTCTTGCTGATGAGCGTGAACCCCGGTTTTGGCGGGCAGAAGTTCATCCCCGGCACGCTCGACAAGCTGCGCGCGGCGCGTGCCCGGCTCGATGCGTATGAGGCGCAAAGTGGCCGCAAGATTTTGCTGGAGATCGACGGCGGGGTGAAGACCGACAACATCGCCGACATCGCGCGCGCCGGGGCCGATACCTTCGTGGCCGGCTCGGCGGTGTTTGGTGCCGGGCGCGAGAGCGATCCGCATCACTACGACACCGTGATTGGCGATCTGCGCAAGGCGCTGGCTGGCGTATGAGCACGCGCTTTGCGGTCGATGCCCTGCTGTTCGATCTGGACGGCACGCTGGTCGACAGCATCGGCGATCTGGCGCTGGCGGCTAATGCCATGCTGGCCGAGCTGGGCCGGCCGGCGCGCTCGCTGGAGGAGGTCCGTTGCTTTGTGGGCAAGGGCATTCCGAAGCTGGTCGAGCGCTGCCTGGCCGATGCGCCAATGGCCGGCGCCGATTTCGATGCCGCGCTCGAGATGTTCCAGCGGCATTACACCGAGACCAACGGCCGCGTGTCGCAGGCCTATCCCGGCGTGGCCGACATGCTGGCCGCGCTGCGCGCGCAGGGCATCCCGATGGCTTGCGTGACCAACAAAGCGGCAGCGTTTACCGAGCCGCTCCTGCAGCTGACCGGGATTGCGTCGTTCTTTGATGCGGTGGTCTGTGGCGATACGCTCGATGTGAAAAAACCGCACCCCGGCATGCTCCTGCACGCCTGCGAACAACTCGGGGTGGAGATCGGCCATGTGCTGATGATCGGCGACTCGGCCAACGACGCCCAAAGTGCCCGCGCGGCGGGCTGTCCGGTGCTGCTCATGACCTGGGGCTACACCGAGGGGGTGCCGGTGGACACCATTGAATGCGATGGGCTACTATCGAGCGCAAACGCACTGCTGCAGCGCGTTGCGCCGCGAGCGCCTTGAAAATGCAGCACTTTTCTGACTCGACAAAGACCTTATCCGTGACCCACGAAAGCCCGTCTTTTCCGAAGGAGATCGCATCGGCCTGCGCCGGCTTAAACGCCGTCCCGCGTGGCTGGCGGTCGTGGCCCTGGCGCCTGCGCCCCTGATGCCTCGCGGGCCAGCCCCGCGCCGTCCTGACGACCCCCTGCTTTTTGTGGAGCTCACATGCTAGAAGCCGAATTCAATGCGCTTGCCGCGCAAGGCTATAACCGTATCCCGGTTACCCTCGAGACCTTTGCCGATCTCGACACCCCGCTGTCCATTTACCTGAAGTTGGCCAACGAGCCCTACACCTACCTGCTCGAATCGGTGCAGGGCGGCGAGCGCTTTGGTCGCTATTCGATGATCGGCCTGGCGGCCAACACGCGTATCGAAGTGTACGAGCGCAGCGCGCTGCTGCTCACCGGCAACCGCCTGGTCGAGCGTCGCGACTATGGCGATCCGCTCAATTACGTGGCCGAGTTCATGGAGCGCATCAAGGTGCCGCCCAACAAGGGCTTGCCGCGTTTTGCCGGCGGCCTGGTCGGCTGCTTCGGTTACGACACGGTGCGTTACATCGAGCCGCGTCTGGCCGGCACCAAAAAAGACGACCCGATCGGCACGCCGGACATCCTGCTGCTGCTCTCCGAAGAGATCGCGATTGTCGACAACCTCTCCGGCAAGCTCACCCTGGTGGTGTATGCCGAGCCTGAAGTGCCGGGCGCGTTTCGTCGCGCCAAGCGCCGCCTGCGCGAACTGATCGACAAACTGCGCGCACCGGTTTCGATGCCTGAAGACGTGCGCTGCGAGCCGCAGCCCGAGGTGTCGAGCTTTGGTGAAGAGGCCTTCAAGGCTGCCGTGCAGCGCGCCAAGGATTACATCGTCGAAGGCGACGTGATGCAGGTGGTGCTCTCGCAGCGCATGAGCAAGCCGTTCGCCGCCTCGCCGCTGGCGCTGTACCGCGCCATCCGCACGCTCAACCCTTCGCCCTACATGTTCTTCTTTAACTTCGAAGATTTCCATGTGGTCGGCGCTTCGCCCGAAATTCTGGTGCGCCTGGAGGGCGACAAGGTCACGCTGCGCCCCATCGCCGGCACCCGACCGCGTGGCGCCAACGAGGACGAAGACCTGGCGCTGGAAAAGGAATTGCTGGGCGACGAAAAAGAGCGTGCCGAGCATGTGCAGCTGCTCGATCTGGGCCGCAACGACGTCGGCCGGGTGGCCGAGGTGGGCTCGGTGCGGGTCACCGATCAGTTCGGCATCGAGCGTTATTCGCATGTGATGCACATCGTGTCCAACGTTGAAGGCCGTCTGCGCGACGAGCTCAATGCGCTGGCGGTGCTGCGGGCGTCCTTCCCCGCCGGCACGGTATCGGGTGCGCCCAAGGTGCGGGCGATGGAGATCATCGACGAGCTCGAGCCGGTCAAACGCGGCATGTACGCGGGCGCTTCGGGCTATATCGGCTTCCATGGCGACATGGACATCTGCATCAACATCCGCACCGCGGTGCTCAGGGATGGGCAAATGCATGTGCAGGCCGGCGCCGGCATCGTGGCCGACTCCGACCCCGACGCCGAATGGGTGGAGACGCGCAACAAGGCGCGTGCCATGTTGCGCGCCGCCGAGATGGCCGAGCGGGGTCTCGACTCCGACCTGGACTAAGAAGTTGTGAATAAATCTACTGCGCTTGGCATCTCGGGGTTGGGCGGTGCTCGCAATGCTCATGTACTTAAGTACATTCCGCTTGCTGCGCGCCGGCCGCCCCCGACCTGCCTGCGCTCGCTACGATTTCTTCACAACTTCAGGCACTTTGCCTGACTGCGTGCCGCGCCAAGGCCTGAGCGCCGCGCGGCAACACCCCGGATGAACGGCGCGCCCTGAGCTGCGCCTTGCAGGAGCACCACAGCATGCTGCTGATGATCGACAACTACGACAGTTTTACCTACAACCTGGTCCAGTACTTCGGTGAGCTGGGCGCCAAGGTGAAAACCTTCCGCAACGACGAAATCTCCGTCGAGCAGATTGGCCACATGGCACCGACGCATCTGGTGATCTCGCCGGGGCCGTGCACGCCGAACGAGGCCGGCATTTCGGTCGAGGCCATCAAGCGCTACGCCGGCACGCTGCCGATTCTTGGTGTGTGCCTGGGCCATCAGAGCATTGGCGCCGCCTATGGCGGCAAGGTGGTGCACGCCAAGCGCCTGATGCATGGCAAGACCTCGCCGGTGCATCATCTCGACCAGGGCGTGTTCAAGGGCTTGCCCAACCCGCTGGTGAGCACCCGCTACCACTCGCTGGCGGTGGAACGCGAGAGCCTGCCCGACTGTCTGGAAGTGACTGCCTGGACCGACGACGGCGAGATCATGGGCCTGCGCCACAAGACGCTGGACGTCGAGGGCGTGCAGTTTCACCCCGAATCCATCCTCACGCAGCACGGGCACGACCTGCTGCGCAATTTTCTGCAACGCACGGCTTAAGTGCCGGTTGGCGATCGTCCGGGCGCCCGGATGATCGCCGGTCGATCCCAGGAGGCAGCATGTCCATCACCCCCCAGGAAGCGCTCCAGCGCACCATCGAACACCGCGAAATCTTCTTTGACGAGATGGTCTCGCTGATGCGCCAGATCATGGCTGGCGAGGTCTCGCCGGTGATGCTGTCGGCCATCCTCGCTGGCCTGCGCACCAAGAAAGAAACCATCGGCGAGATTGCCGCCGCCGCCACCGTCATGCGCGAGCTGTCCACCAAGGTGGTGGTGCCGCCGCCGAACGACAATTTCCTCGATGTGGTCGGCACCGGCGGCGACAGCACACACACCTTCAATATCTCGACGGCCACCATTTTTGTTGCGGCAGCGGCGGGTGCGCGCGTGGCCAAGCATGGCGGGCGCAGCGTATCGAGCAAGTCGGGCAGCGCCGATGTGCTCGAAGCGCTGGGCGTCAATATTGCCCTCAACGCCGAGCAGGTGGCCGAGTGCATCTCCGAGGTCGGCATCGGCTTCATGTTTGCGCCCAACCACCACAGCGCGATGAAAAACGTCGCGCCGGTGCGCAAGGAAATGGGCGTGCGCACGCTCTTCAATATCCTCGGCCCGCTCACCAACCCGGCCAGCGCGCCGCACACCCTGATGGGCGTTTTCCACCCCGATCTGGTCGGCATCCAGGTGCGCGTCATGCAGCGCCTCGGCGCCGATCATGTGCTGGTGGTGCATGGCCGCGACGGCATGGACGAGGTGTCGCTGGGCGCGGCGACGATGGTTGCCGAGCTCAAGGACGGCGCGGTGCGCGAGTACGAAGTTCACCCCGAAGACTTTGGCCTGCAGATGCAGTCGGCCCGGCAACTGCGGGTACACGACGCCGCCGAGTCCAAAGGCGTGCTGCTGGGCGCACTCGACAATGTACCGGGCGCGGCGCGTGACATCGTGGTGCTCAACGCGGGTGTCGCCTTGTACACCGCCAAGCTGGCCGAGAACATCGCCGATGGTATTGGCAAGGCACGCGAGGCCATCGAGAGCGGTGCGGCACGGGCCAAGGTCGACGCGTTTGCGCGCGCGACCCAGCGTTTCGCCTGAGGTTCGTATGAGTGATGTGCTGAAAAAAATCCTCGCCGTGAAGGCCGACGAAGTGGCCGCCGGCAAACAGGCGCGCTCGCTGGCCGAGGTGACCGCCGCTGCGCGGGCCATGGCGCCAACGCGCGACTTCACCGGCGCGCTGCGCGCCAAGATCGCGGCCGGCCAGTCGGCGGTGATCGCCGAGGTCAAGAAGGCCAGCCCGTCCAAGGGCGTGATCCGCGAGGACTTCCGCCCGGCCGAGATCGCCCGTGCCTACGAGGCGGGCGGCGCGGCCTGCCTGTCGGTGCTGACCGATGAGCAGTTTTTCAAAGGCCATGCCGATTACCTGCGCGAAGCCCGCGGCGCCTGCGCGCTGCCAGTGCTGCGCAAGGATTTCATGATCGACCCGTGGCAGGTCTTCGAGGCCCGCGCCATGGGCGCCGACGCCATCCTGCTCATCGTCGCGGCGCTGTCGCTGGCGCAGATGCAGGAGATGGAGGCGGTGGCCGAGTCGCTCGGCATGGCGGTGCTGGTCGAGAGCCACGATGCTGGCGAGCTGGACGTGGCGCTGCAACTGCGCACGCCGCTGATCGGTATCAACAACCGCAATTTGCGCACCTTTGAAGTGTCGCTGGACACCACGCTCGACCAGCTCGAGCGCATTCCGGCCGATCGCGTGGTGATCACTGAATCCGGCATTCTCGCGCCGGCCGATGTGCAGCGTATGCGCCAGCATCAGGTCAATGCCTTCCTGGTGGGCGAGGCCTTCATGCGCGCAGACGATCCGGGCGTGGCATTGCAGAGCCTGTTTGGCTAAGGGCTGAGCATGGCCGCCGACGCGCCGCCGATCAAAAAACGCCGCCGCTGGCCGTGGGTGCTGCTCGGTAGCGTCGTGCTGGTGATCGGCGGGGCGCTGGCCGTGCTTGTGTGGTTGCTGGCGACGCCCTCCGGCCTCGAGCGGCTGACGCGTACGGCGGTGGACTATAGCGACGGGCAGTTGCGTATCGAGGGCGCCGAGGGGCGCCTGACCGGCCCGCTGCAGGTTCGCAGCCTGTCGCTCAATACGCCAACACTTCAGTTGCAGCTCGATGCGTTGGCGCTGGATTGGTCGCCCGCGGCCTTGCTCGATCGCCGCCTGCATATCCGTGCCTTGTCGCTCGACAGCGTGCGCTTCGCGACAGCGCCCTCCGACGCGGCGAGCACACCGCCTGCGTTGCCCGATTCGTTGGCGCTGCCGGTCACCGTTCAGATTGATCGATTGACGCTTGGCCGGCTGGCGCAGGAAACCTTCCCGTTCGACCCCGCCGCACCCGCCGCCACGGCGCTGATCGACGCCCTGGCCTTGAGTCTCACCACCGGCGCTGAGGTGCATCGCCTCGTGCTCGAGTCCGTGAGCACGCCGGCCGGTCCGGCGAAGGGGGCTCTCACGCTTGGCGTCGAGGCGCCGCATCAGACCGAACTGGCCGTCACGCTGGCCGGCCAGTTTGGCGCGCATGCGATGGACGTGGCGCTGGCGGCGCGCGGTCCGCTGGCCGCGCTGGACACCACCGCAACAATCTCGCGTGAGGCGACGGAAGTGGTGGTCGCCACGCAGCTCAAGCCTTTCGAACCCATGCCGGTCGAGCGGATCGCCCTGATTGGTGAGCGCATCAACCCGGCGCAGTGGGCGGCGGGTGCGCCGGCGGCGCTGATGCGCGTCGAGAGCACGCTGACGGTGACTGGCGACATGACGGCTCCGCAGTTGAGTGGCCCGCTGAGTTTGAGCAACGCCGACAGCGGCGCCTGGGATGCCGGAAAACTGCCGCTGCAGCAACTCGACGCGCAACTGCAACTGAGCGCCGCGCAGGTCACTGTGAGCGAGCTGCGCGCGCTGCTCGCCGGCAAGGGCAGCATCGCCGGCGCGATTGACTGGGCACCGTCGGACGATCCGGCCGGCAAGCTTAATGCGAGGCTCACTTTGGCCGACATCAACCTGCAGGCGTTGGACGCGCGCTTGCCGGACTCACGCATGAAAGGGCAGCTCGAGGCCGTCGCCAGTGCCGGCAGGCAGACCGTGTCCGGCACGCTCAGCGACCCGCGCCTGCAGGCAACGCTGGCGGTCAATCACGCCGACGATCGCGTCACCATCGAGACGCTGGCGCTCAAGCGCGACAAGAGCCGGGTGGTGGCGACCGGGCATCTGAACACCACCGGCGCGCAGACCTTCGAGCTCGATCTCAAACTCACCGCGCTCGACCCCAAGCCGCTGTGGGCGGACGCGCCGACGGCCAGCATCAACGGCGATCTGAAAGTCGCGGGGCAACTCGATGATTTGCAGGGGCGGGTGAGCTATCGGCTGGTCGATAGCCTGCTCGACGGCAAGCCGCTGGCCGGCGAAGGTGCGCTGCGCTGGCGGGGCGAGCGAATGTCGGAGGTGGCGGCGTGGTTGCGTCTGGCGGGCAACCGGGTCGACGCCTCGGGCGCCTGGGGCGCCAAGGCCGATGTGCTGGCGGTGCGCGTGGATGCGCCGGAGCTGGCTGCGCTGGGGCTGGATGTCTCCGGCGTGGCGCGGCTCGACGGGCAGGTCAGTGGCGGTCTCAAGACACCGGCGGGGCGCTTTACTGCGTCGGCCGAAAAGCTGCGCCTGCCGGGCGACCTGCGGCTGCAGAGCCTGACGGCCGATGTGTCGCTGGGCGAAGGGCTGGACGGGCCGATCTCGCTGGCCATTGGCGGACAGGACTTGCGCACGCAGGCCAAAGGGCCGGCGCTGCTGGAGCGTTTTGCGCTGACCGCCGACGGTCGTCGTCAGCAGCATGAGATCGAATTGTCGGTGGCCGCGGGCAGCGGCGAGGCCATCGATGCCCGCCTGCGCGGCGGCCTGAGCGAGGCCATGGCCTGGCGCGGAAGCGTCGAGTCGCTCGCGCTGGCCGGACGCCTGCCGCTGAAGCTGACCGCCTCGGCGGAACTGGAGGCGAGCGACAAACGGGTGCGCCTCTCACGCGCGGCGCTGCGCACCGACGACGGGGGGCAGCTGATCCTCGAACAGACGGACTGGACACCGGGCACGGTCACGGCCAAGGGCCGGATGAGTGGCCTGATGCTGGGCCTCGAGACCCGCCCCGATCAGCGCCCCAAGCGCGGTCAGGGCGAATTGCAGCTCGGCGGCGACTGGGATGTACAGCTCGGAGAGACCGCGCGTGGCACGGTGCATGTGTTCCGCGAGTCGGGTGATCTGGTGCTCACCGGCGACACGGTATTGCGCTTTGGCCTGACCGAGCTCGATGTACTGGCCAACATCGACAATACACAGCTGGCGCTCAGTCTCAATGCCAAGGGGGACACCCTCGGCACGCTGGCCGGCTCGGCGACGGCCCGGCTCAAGAAGGGCGCGACCGGTTGGCAGCTGGATGGGCAGGGCCCGCTGCTGGGCTCGGCCGTGCTCGATATTCCGGCGATTGGCTGGTTTGGCGCGCTGGTGAGTCCGGCGGTGCGCACTGATGGCAAGTTGCGCACCGAGTTTTCGCTCAGCGGCACGCCCGACGCGCCGGTGGGCGTGGGTCGGGTCACTGGCGATGACCTGGCGATCGGAATCGCCGATGAGGGCCTGCGTCTGACGGGCGGCAAGCTGATTGCCGATTTCGATGTCAATCAATTGCGCATCGATACGCTGAGCTTCATTTCGCCCAGCCGCGTGGCGCCGCGTGATCGGCGCGTCAATTATGCCGCGCTCACCAAAACGCCTGGCCAGCTCACCGCCAGCGGCGCGATGAGCCTGAAGGACGGCGACGGCCAGATTCGTTTCGAGGCCGACCGCCTGCCGATCTTCCAGCGCGCCGACCGCTGGCTGGCGGTCAGCGGCACGGGCAAGATCGAGACGCGCTGGGATGCGCCGTCGCTCGAAGCCAGCTTCCGTGCTGACGGGGGGTATCTTGAGTTTGCCAAGTCGCCGGCGCCGAGCCTGTCCGACGACGTGGTGATTCTCGGCGACGAGCCGTCCGTGTCGAACCGTGCGCTCAAGGCGCGCGTCGAGGTCGATCTGGGCGAGCAGCTGTATCTGTCGGCGCTGGGGCTCGACACCCGCTTGGCGGGCAAGTTGCTGCTGCAGGCGAAGGCCGGCGATGCGCTACGCGCCACCGGTACGGTCAAGACGGTCGGCGGCAGTTTTGAGGGCTACGGGCAGAAGCTGGACATCACCCGCGGCCAGGTCAATTTCATCGGTCCGCTGGATAACCCGGGCCTCGATGTACTGGCGGTGCGCTCCGGCCTGGAGGTCGAGGCCGGCGTGTCGATCACCGGTACGGTGCGCCGCCCACGCATTCAGCTGGTGTCGACGCCGAATGTGCCGGACGCTGAGAAACTCGGCTGGATCGTGCTCGGGCGCAAGCCGGACGACTCCGGCGGCGCCGATCTGGCCTTGCTGCTGCCGGCGGCGCAGGCCTTGCTTGGCGGGCCGGGCGGCGGCGTGACCCAGGAACTGGCGAGCGGGCTCGGCCTGGATGAGATCTCGCTCGGGCAGGGCGAGTTGAACAGCGTCAGCCGCGGGGCGACCAGCTCGGTGGTCGGCGGTGGCAGCCGTATCGACAGCGGTGCGACGACCAGCGGCCGGGTGCTCACGCTCGGCAAACGGCTCTCGGCCACCACCACCATTTCCTTCGAGCAAAGCCTGTCGGGCGTGGCGCAGATCGTCAAGCTCACCCATCAACTGACCCGCAGCCTGTCGGTGGTGGGTCGCGCCGGGACCGACAACGCCGTCGATCTGCAGTGGAGCATGAGCTTCCGCTGAGCCGGCGCCGTCTGCCAATGGCTTGATATTTGTCGTGTTGAGTCGTGACCCAGGCGCGGCAGAATGGACAGCTATCTGTCTTTCGACGAGGTCTGCATGTCTGTTCATGGTGTTCCAGAGAAAGTGTCGGTCGGCCTGGTTGCTCAGTCACTGCGTCGTGGCTGGCATGACTTTCTCGGCATGGCCACGGTCAGCATGGGCTTTGCCGCCTGCTTTGTGGTGATTGGGGTCGTGCTGATGACGGGCTTTGTCACCATTGGCATGGGGCCGATGGTGCCGCCGCTGATCGGTGGCTTCATGCTCTTCGGTCCGGTGTCGATGGTGGGCTATTACGCCTTGTTCTCGGCGCGGCAAGACGGCCGGCCGGTCGGCCTGGGCCTGGCGTATGGCGCGATGCGGCACACCCCGCGGCCGGTGTGGGTGATGGGCGTGTTTTGCTGCTTCATGGTCTTGTTGTGGCTCACCGATGCGGGCACCTTGTACAGCTTCATGGTGGGCGAGTGGCGCCACGACTGGATGTCGGTGATTCCGCATTCGTCGCAACTGCTGCGTTTTCACTCGGGTGCGGCGATCATGGGGGGCGCACTGTCCCTGATCGTCTACACCGTCACCGTGCATTCCGTACCTTTGCTGATTCGCGGGCAGGGCACGCTGGTCACGGCCGTCACCGCCAGCGTGCGCGCGGTCGGGCGCTCGCTCATTGCGCACCTGGTATGGGCGGTGGTGCTGGCGCTGACGGTGATGGCGAGCGTGTTTTTGTTGCCGGCCTTGCTGGTGGTGTTGCCCGTCGTGGCCTTCGCCAGCATCCACTGGAACCGGACCGTTTTCCCCGAGGGCGCGAACGACACGCCCGTCTGAGGGTCGAATTCAGTCACAACACAGCAAGGAGAGCGCCATGGCGGCAACTGAGACAGCCGTATTCGGGGGTGGGTGTTTTTGGTGCCTGGAGGCGGTGTACCGCGATATTCGTGGGGTGAGCCGGGTGGTGTCGGGCTACTGCGGCGGTGCGGTCGATGCGCCGGATTACCACGCGGTGTGCGAGGGCATCACCGGCCATGCCGAGGTGGTGCAGATCGACTTCGACCCGGCGATGGTGAGTTTTCGCCAGCTGCTGGAAGTGTTCTTTGTCATCCACGATCCGACCACGCTCAACCGTCAGGGTCATGACGCGGGTACGCAATATCGCTCCGTGATTTTCGCTCAGAGCCCGGCGCAACGGGCGGAGGCCGAAGCGGTGATGGATGAGTTGCGTGCGACCGGCGCCTTCGCTGATCCCATTGTGACCGAGCTGGTCGCCGCCGAGCGCTTCTGGCCGGCGGAGGATTACCATCAGGACTACCTCGCCCGCAACGGTCACCAGCCCTATTGCCAGGCGGTGGTGTCACCCAAGTTGGCGAAGTTCCGTGCGCGCTTTGCGGCGCTGCGTTCGGCCTGAGACGGTACAATCGGCATTCAATTTCCAAGGAGGCAACATGACTGAGCAAACCACCACGGCCAGCGGCCTGATCATCGAAGAGCTGGTTGTTGGCGAAGGCGCAACCGCCGAAGCCGGTCAGCACGTGAAGGTGCACTACACCGGCTGGCTGACGGACGGGCGCAAGTTTGATTCGAGCAAGGATCGCAACGATCCCTTCGTGTTCCCGCTTGGCCAGCGCCATGTCATCTCCGGGTGGGATGAGGGCGTACAGGGCATGAAGGTGGGTGGCACGCGCAAGCTGACCATTCCGCCCGAACTGGGCTACGGCGCCCGCGGCGCTGGCGGTGTGATTCCGCCGAATGCCACGCTGGTGTTCGAAGTGGAACTGCTGGACGTCGCGTAAGGCGCGGTGCTTCAAAAAAACGGCCGCTGCGTGCGGCCGTTTTTCATGGGCGCTTGCGGCGGTGGAAGGCCGCGAGTACGGCGAGTCCGCCGAGCAACATCGCCGTCGGCGCCGGTTCCGGGACAGGCGCGGTGACGGCCGGCAGTGCGGCCAGCGTTTCGGCATTCCAGTAGCTCGGCAGGCCTTGCCACAAATTGACGTTGTGCTGGCCGTCGGTGACAAAGGCGTAGCCAAAGTTGGCCGCCGGGGCGCCGCCAATTACCGACTGCATGGTGGCCGCATCGGCGCCGTGCAGGAGCATGCCGAAGCGCGAGGCGTCGAACTGGTTCTGGTAGGCCGGGGCGACAAACTGGCCGAGGTTGTGGGCGAACTCTTCGAAGATCACCAGGGTGTCGAAGATGTCGAGATAGCCGATGTCGGCCGGTGTGCCGGGGTTGCCGATGAGGCCGAGCGCCGGGTTGGACTCGCGCACATGACTGCCGAGGTCGGTGAAGTAGCCCAGATCCTTGGCGTACTCGGACACTTCATCCACGAAGAAGCCGTCCAGGGCGTACCAGTCGAGATAGCGGTCGATCTCCTGGGTGACCTCGGAGAAGCTGCGTGCGCCCCAGTCCGTGCCCACATAGGCATAGACCTTGCCGCCGGCCGCGCGCAGTGCGTTGATGGCAGTACTGTGGCTGGCGTCGATGGCCGTGCCGGCGCCGTTGTCGGGGTTGATGATCACGCTCAGGGGCTGGCGGGCTGCAGTGTCAGTGAGTTGCTGCCACTCGGCGGTGTGCGTGCCGGGGTAGAAGTAGGCCGGCACCAGCAGTTCAACGCCGGTGGCGTTAGCGTGGGCGGCGCCGGTGGCCAGGCAGGCGCTGGCGCCGAGCAAGAGGGTTCGAATCAGTGGGGTCATGGCTGCCTTTGTGTGATGGCGAGGCTGGCTTTGATGCCGGCTCATTGGCCTCCATGATGTCGGCACCGGCGCGCGTGCGCTACCCCCTGAACTGAAACAAATTGCAGCAGGCGCGGGCTCAGGCCGTCAGCAGTTCGAGCAGGGCCGGGCCGTAGGCGTCGAGCTTGCGGTCGCCAATGCCGGAGACCGCGCCGAGTGCTTCGAGCGAGTCCGGTTTGCGGTTGGCGATTTCGAGCAAGGTGGCATCGTGAAAGATGACGTAGGCCGGCACGTTGCGTTCGCGGGCGGTGTCGGCTCGCCAGCTGCGCAGGCGGTCGTAGAGCTCGGCCTCGGCGCCGGTGGGCACGATGCGGCCGCGGCCGGCCTTGAGGCGCTTGGTTTTCTTGACCGGTTGGCGAATTTCAAAGGCCGCTTCGCCCTTGAGCAGGGGGCGCGCCGTTTCGGTGAGCATCAGTGCGCCAAAACGATCATGATCGACGGCCAGAAAACCGCGCGCGACCAGTTGCCGGAACACGCTTCGCCACAGCTTGTCGTCGAGATCGGCGCCGATGCCGAAGGTGGTGAGTGATTCATGACCGCGATCGCGCACCTTGTCGGTGGCTTCGCCACGCAGCACGTCGACGAGGTAGGCCGCGCCATAGCGCTGGTCGGTGCGATAGACGCAGGACAGCGCCTTGCGGGCGGCGTCGGTCACGTCGAGTGTCTTGGGCGGGTCGATGCAGTTGTCGCAGTTGCCGCAGGGCTGGGCGGCCTCACCGAAATAGCTGAGCAGGTGCTGGCGGCGACAGTCGGTCGCTTCAACCAGCCCGACCAGGGTGTCGAGGCGGTTGTTGGCCAGGCGCTTGAACGCTTCGTTGCCCTCGGACTCGACGATCATGCGGCGTTGCTGCACTACGTCGGCCGCGCCCCAGGCCATCCAGGCTTCGGCGGCCAGACCGTCGCGGCCGGCGCGGCCGGTTTCCTGATAGTAGCCTTCGATCGAGCGCGGCAGATCGAGGTGGGCGACGAAGCGCACATCGGGCTTGTCGATGCCCATGCCGAAGGCGATGGTCGCGACCATCACCACGCCGTCTTCGCGCAGGAAGCGGCGCTGGTGCTCGGCGCGCTGATCCTGCGGCAGACCGGCGTGGTAGGGCAGCGCCTTGACGCCTTGTTCGGCCAGCCACGAAGCGGTCTCCTCGACCTTGCGGCGTGACAGGCAATAGACGATGCCGGCCTCGCCCGCGTGTTCCTGGACAAAGTCGAAGAGCTGCTTGCGCGGGCCGTCTTTCTCGACCATGCGATAGCGGATATTCGGCCGGTCGAAGCTGGCGACAAAGCGGCGCGCCTCGGTGAGGTTGAGCCGGAGGGCGATTTCTTCGCGCGTCTGGGCGTCGGCCGTGGCCGTCAGCGCGATGCGCGGCACATTCGGAAAACGCTCGGAGAGCACCGACAGTTGCAGGTATTCGGGCCTGAAGTCGTGCCCCCACTGCGACACGCAATGCGCCTCGTCGATGGCGAACAGCGCAATGCCACCGTTTTCGTGGGTGTGATCGAGCTGGGCCAGGGTGCGGGCGTTGAGCAGGCGCTCGGGCGCGACATAGAGCAGGTCCAGCCCACCGCTCATCCAGCGGCGCTCCACTGCGTCGGCCGCCTCGTGCGTCAGGCTGGAGTTGAGATAGGCCGCCGCGACACCGGCCTCTTGCAAGGCGCTGACCTGGTCCTGCATCAGCGCGATCAGCGGCGAGATGACGATGGCGGTGCCGCTGCGCATCAAGGCCGGAATCTGGAAGCACAAGGATTTGCCACCGCCCGTGGGCATCAGCACCAGGGCATCATCGCCTCCGGCGACATGGTCGACGATGGCGCCTTGCTCACCGCGGAACTCGGGGTAGCCAAAGACGTGCTGAAGGATTTCGTGGGCGCGAGACATGGGGGCACATTCTACCGGGGAGCGTGGGTGAACGAAAAACGGTGACCCGCAGATCACCGTTTTTGCGTGCCGTTGGTCGGTCCGCTCAGACTTCAAGATCCTGGAACAGCGCGGTCGACAGGTAGCGCTCGCCGAAGGACGGGATGATCACGACGACCAGCTTGCCCTTGTTTTCGGGACGCTTTGCTACGGCCAGCGCGGCGCTGACGGCGGCGCCGGAGGAGATGCCGACCAGCAGACCTTCTTCGGCGGCCATGCGGCGGGCGAAGAGGAAGGCGTCGTCATTCTTGACGCGCACGACTTCGTCGTAGATCTCGGTGTTGAGGACCTCGGGGATGAAGCCGGCGCCGATGCCCTGGATCGGGTGCGGGCCTTTTGGGCCGCCGGAGAGTACCGCGCTGGCGTCGGGCTCGACGGCGATGATCTGCACGCCCGGCTTGCGCCCCTTGAGCACTTCGCCGACGCCGGTGATGGTGCCGCCGGTGCCGATGCCCGAGACCACGATGTCGACCTGGCCGTCGGTGTCGTTCCAGATTTCTTCAGCCGTGGTCTTGCGGTGGACTTCCGGGTTGGCGGGGTTGGCGAATTGCTGCGGGATGAGGTAGCGCGAATCGGCGGCGGCCAGTTCTTCGGCCTTGCGGATGGCGCCGGGCATGCCGTCGGGGCCGGGGGTGAGAATCAGCTCGGCGCCGTAGGCCTTGAGCAGCAATCGGCGTTCGCGGCTCATGGTCTCGGGCATCACGAAGGCGCATTTGTAGCCGCGCGCGGCGCAGACCATGGCCAGGCCAATGCCGGTGTTGCCGGAGGTGGGCTCAAGGATGATGGTGTCAGCCTTGATTTTGCCGGCTGCCTCGGCGGCGTTGATCATGGACACGGCGATGCGGTCCTTGACGCTGTGGGCCGGATTATAGAATTCGAGTTTGCACGCGATGGTCGCGTCAATGCCTGCGTTGAGACGGTTGAGGCGAACGAGCGGGGTGTTGCCGATCAGATCGGTGACGGAGTTGGCGATTTTCATGGAAGCGTCCTGACTGGTTTGACTTATTCATTCTAGGCGATGCGGGTGGCGAAACGCATGGCAATTTGGGAATAAGCACATAACACCGGGGCGCTTTGTCAGGCGCAGGCGAGGCGGTCGAGGTGTGTTTCGGCAAGGGCCGGTCGGCCAAAGTGGTAGCCCTGGGCCGTGCTGCAGCCCATCAGACGCAGCGCAGCGACCTGTGCGGGGTTTTCGACGCCCTCGGCCAGGACCTGGATGCCGAGGCTGCGGCCCATGGCGAGAATGGCCTGCACAATGGCGCGGTCATTGGGGTCGCCGGGCAGGCCGTCGATGAAGCTGCGGTCGATCTTGAGCGTATTGATGGGCAGGCGCTTGAGGTAGGACAGCGACGAAAATCCGGTGCCGAAGTCGTCGAGCGACAGTGCAATGCCCATTTCGCGGATGCCGTGCAAGGTGGCGATGGCGGGTTCGGCGTCTTTCAGAATGTCCGATTCGGTGACTTCGATCTCGATCCATTCCGGGCGGCATTGCTCCTGTTCGAGGATCGAGCAGAGGTCACCCAGGAAGTCGAGCCGTCGCAACTGGCGGCCGGACACATTGATCGCAACGCGGGGCGGAATGAAGCCGGCCTCCCGCCACTGCCGGATCTGGGCGCAGGCTTTGCGAAGCACCAGCGTGCCCAGTGGCACGATCATGCCGTTGTTTTCGGCGAGCGGAATGAAGGTGCTCGGCGGGATCGGGCCATGATCGGGGTCAGTCCAGCGGCACAGGGCTTCAAAGCCGATCAATTCGCCGGACTGGAGGTCGACCTGAGGTTGAAACCAGACGTCGAGCGCCTCGTGGCTGATGGCATGGCGCAGCGCGTTTTCGAGCTTGACCCGTTGGCGGGTGGCCTCGGTTTGCGTCGCGCAATAGCGCTGGGCGTTGTTTCGGCCGAGTTGCTTGGCCTGGTACATGGCGGTGTCGGCGTTGCGAAGCAGCGCCTCCACCGAGTCGCCATCGCGGGGGTAGAGGCTGACGCCGATGCTCGCGCCGATGAAGAACTCCTGGTCGTTCTGACCGATGGGCGGGATGAGGCTGGCCAGAATGCGTTCGGCAGCCTGATCGGCCTGCTGGGCATCGGCGATGTCTTCAATCAGCACCACGAATTCGTCGCCGCCGAGGCGAGCCACGGTGTCCTCGTCCCGCACGCATTCGTGCAGTCGCATGGCGACATGCTTGAGCACCATGTCGCCGGTCTCGTGACCGTAGGAGTCGTTGATGTCCTTGAAATGGTCGAGGTCGAGGAATATGACTGCGACCGTGCGTTTGTCGCGGCTTGCACGGCGAATGGCGGTGGCGATGCGATCATTGAGCAGGCTGCGGTTGGGCAGGTCGGTCAGCGCGTCGTGTTGCGCCATGTGTTCGAGCTGCGCCTCGGAGGTCTTGGCTGCGGTAATGTCGGAAAATATGCCCAGGTAGTGAATCAGCTGACCCTGTTCGTTCCGAACCGGCGAGATGTCGAGCCACTCGGGATAGATATCGCCGGATTTTCGCCGGTTCCATATTTCGCCCTGCCAGCGGCCGTGCTGCGCAAGGTTGTCCCACATGCGCTGGTAGAAGGCTTCACTGTGCCGGCCCGAGTGCAATAGTTTGGGTGTCTGGCCGACGGCTTCTTTCGCGCTGTAGCCGGTGATGTGGGTAAAGGCGGGGTTGACCATCTCGATCACCCCGTCGGGGCTGGTGATGGTGATGCCCTCGGCGGCGTTGTCAAAAAACTGTGCGGCGAGTCGCAGCCGGTCGGCGCTTTGGCGTTCCGTGCTGAGCCGTCGCGCCACGCCAAGCAGTCCAAGCACAGTCCCGTCGGGAAGGGTTACCGGTGATTTGAGCGTTTCGTAGCGCTCGTAGTGTCCGTCAGGCTGTTTGACGCGCTCCTCAAACCGTTGCGTCGATCCACTGCTGAGTACCCGTTGATCGGCGGCGTGAAACGCGTCAGCTTCTTCTGGTGAGAAAAATTCGCTGTCGTCGCGGCCAAGGATGTCCTCTGGCGTGCGACCCAGGACGTGAGCGGCCGCGCGGTTGATCATCCGGAAGCGGCTGTCGCGGTCCTTGAAGAAAATCATGTCGTCGCTGGCGTCAATCAGGGCTTCGAGCAGCGCGCTTTGCTTCTCGGCGTTTTTCAAGGCCCGGGTGCGCTTGCGGTTGATGCATAGCAGGCCGAAGGTAAGCGCGGCGAACAGCACAATGGCGGCGGCGCTGAGCGTTGGGCTGAGCCCGTGTGCGGGGGGCGAAATTGCCATGCTTGAGGTGGTGGTTTCGGCGCTGGCAGCGCTCATGTGCGATTGCGCAATGCTGTCGGCGGAGATCGGTAGCAAGGCCACAAGCGCGCACAGTCGCGCAAGGCGGCGAAAGTTTTCGCCGAGGCCTTGCGTGCACGGGTTGCTTGAGTGGATCCGCATGGAGTCGATAGCCGAGTGTCGATTGCACATCAATCGCTTCTATTGCTAACGGCGCAGGCGCGCCCGGCTTGAGTGCAACCGGCCGGGTGTGTGACGCATGTCACGAACCCGGCGCCTTGATCACTCGGCAGGCGGTGTGTCCGGGCGCCCGCGGATGGTGTCGAGCAGCCGGGTTGTCGAGCGCTGATGTTCGAACGCAATGGCGTGAACCTGGCCGCCCCAGGCCATGACTTCGCTCGCCCCGACGATGGACTCGATTGGCCAGTCGCCGCCCTTGACCAGCACCTCCGGCCGACACGCAAGGATGGCATTCAAGGGGGTGTCTTCGTCGAACCAGGTCACCAGATCAACGCTGCCGAGTGCGGCCATGACCGCCAGACGGTCGGCCAGCGGGTTGATGGGGCGATCGGTCCCCTTGCCCAGGCGTCGTACCGAGGCGTCGGTGTTGAGCGCGACGATCAGCGACGCGCCCAGGGCGCGGGCGCGGGCCAGGCAGGTCACATGGCCACGGTGAAGAATGTCAAAGCAGCCATTGGTGAATACGCGCGATGACGGCAAGGCGGCGACGCGTTCGGCCAATGCCTCGGGCGGGCAGATCTTGGCTTCGAAATCGGGGGGCATGAGGGCCATTGCAGCGTCCGGCGGGCAAAGGCGCAGGATACCGCAGCTGGCGGATCAGTTGGTCTGGCGCCATTCGGCGAGCGCGTCGAGCAATGCGTCGAGCCGGTCAATCTGCCGCACATTGTCGATCCGCTTGCGCTTGCCGTTCAGTGCCGCGCCGCCGGCCCACAGGGAAATACCGACAGGAAGCGCATTGCGCAGTTGTTCGAGCGCGAGGAAGGCCTGGCGTGCGGGGAACGCGGCACTGAAGGACACGGCGACGATATCGAACTGACCGTCGCGGGCGGCCTGGGCGATGTCCGCAACAGGCGTTTGTGCGCCCAGCGAAATGCACTGCACGCCCTCGGGCGCGAGCGTCGCTTCGACCATGAGCAGTCCGAGAATATGTTCTTCGCCCGGCACCGTGGTCATCAAAATGCGCGGTGAGCGGGCACTGGGCCCGAGACTGTTGATGCTGCTCCGGAGCAGATTCTGGACCTGCTCGGTAAACAGGTGTTCTTCGGCGACGCCAATGTCGCCGCGCAGCCATGCCTCGCCAATGGCTTGGCTCAGGGGGGCGACAAGTTCGGCCACAAAGCGCTGCAGCCCGAGCTTGACCGCGTGCTGTTGAAGCGCGGCGCGAAGCTCGGCGTTGCGATGCATGCGTACCAGATCAATCAATGGGTCGATGGCCGCATTCGAAGATTCACCGCCCATGTGGCCGGTCGGCTCGAGCAGCGCGGCGAGCGCTTCGGCAGGCGCTGAGACGATGCTGCCCGGTCGGTGGCCCTGGTCGAGCAGTCGCCGCAGCAGTCGCAGTTTTTCGACCTGCTCGATGGGATAGAGGCGCTCGCCCTTGTCGTCTCTCAAGGGCAGTGGAAAGGCGTAGCGCCGCTCCCAGACGCGCAGGGTGTCTTTGGGAATGCCGGTATCACGTTCGACGGCGGCGATGGGGAGTGCAGTCATAAGTTGTCCTGGACAAATGCTTGACGTTTTTCTCTGATGCCTCTATCTTAGGGTTGTGATTCTAATTTGTCCAGGACAAAGATATGAACAAAACCCACCCCCAGACCGTTAAGGCCACTGCTGCATTGGCAGCCGCCGGCGTCGTCGCCCTTTTGATTTTCGGCCCGGCCCGTGAGGGCGAGGCTGAGCGCTCAGGTGTACAGCGTTTGCCCACATCTGTCGTGGACAAATCGGCCGATTCGGCCGCGCGACTCGAGCGCCTGATCGTCCTGCACCGGGGGTGGTGAACATGTCCCAGCAATCCTCAAGCTCACTGTGGTCGCTCGCGGCCAGCGCGCTCGCGCTCTGGCTGCTGACCTCGCCGGCGTGGGCTGAAAAGGCCTGTCCGGCGGTGCTCGATCACGCGTTCAAGCCGTTGATGGCCAACGAGCCGCAGCGTCTGTGCCAGTTCGCCGGCCAGGTGGTGCTGGTCGTCAATACCGCCAGTCAGTGCGCACTGACACCGCAATACGAGGGGCTGGAGCGTTTGCATGAGCGTTACCGCGACCAGGGGCTGGCGATCGTGGCATTTCCTTCGAACGATTTTGGTGCCCAGGAGCCGGGTTCGGGCAAACAGATCGCCGAGTTCTGCGAGACCACCTACGGCGTGACGTTTCCGCTCCATGAAAAGACATCGGTGGTCGGTGCGCAGGCGCATCCGCTCTACCGCCAGCTGGCGGAGCAGACCGGGCAGCCGCCGCGCTGGAATTTTCACAAGTATGTGATCGACCGCAGCGGCGCGACTGTGACGGCGTTTGCCAGTGGCGTTGAGCCCGACGATCCGGCGCTGTTTGAAAAAATCGAAGCATTGCTTGCCGCGAAATAGCCCTGGCTGCCCGCCATTGAAAAGGAGTCGATCATGGACATGACCGAACAGAATCGTTTTACACCGCCGCCGGGGCAACGGATTGCCGTGGTCGGCGGGGGAATCTCCGGCTTGGCGACGGCGTGGCTGTTGCGCAAGACGCATCAGGTCACGCTGTTTGAGGCCGCCGATTATGAGGGCGGGCACACCAATACGGTGGACATCGAACTCGATGGGCAGGTGGCCGCGGTCGATACCGGGTTTCTGGTGTTCAACCAGCGCACCTATCCGAATCTGTGCGCGCTGTTCGCGCATCTCGGGATCGATTCCGTCGCGTCGGAGATGTCGTTTTCGGTGAGCCTTTCCGAGCCCGACATGGAGTGGGCAGGCACTTCGCTGGCGACGCTGTTCGGTCAGCCGCGCAATGCGGTCCGTCCGGCCTTCTGGCGGATGGTGGCCGACATCATGCGCTTCAATCGCGAGGCCTCCGCCATGGCGGCGTCCGCCGAGGTGTCGTCCGACTCGCTCGGGCACTACCTCGATGCGCATGGCTACGGCCAGGCGTTTCGCGACTGGTATCTGCTACCGATGGCGGCGGCGATCTGGTCGTGCCCGATGCGCACCATGCTCGCCTATCCGGTCAGCACCTTTGCGCGCTTCTGCTCCAATCACGGTTTGCTGCAAGTGACGAATCGCCCGCAATGGCTGACCGTGGCGGGGGGCGCCAAGCGCTATGTGGCGCGGATGGTCGCCGATCTCGATGATGTGCGCCTGGCCTCGCCGGTGCAGCGCGTGGTCCGCTCGCAAGGCGGTGTCCGCCTGCATACGCCGGCCGGCGCAGAGGATTTCGACGGCGTGGTGCTTGCCTGTCATAGCGATCAGGCGCTGGACATGCTCGGGCGCCAGGTGAGTCGTGCGGAGGAAGCCATTCTTGGCGCGGTGCGCTATCAACCCAATGTGGCCTGGCTGCACACCGACCGGGCCTTGCTGCCGCGTCGCGAGGCACTGTGGTCGGCGTGGAACTACATGGCCGGGGCCGTGCCGGCCGAGGGCAATGCGCCGGTGTCGGTGTCCTACCTCATCAACAAGCTCCAGCCGCTGCCGTTTGCACGGCCGGTGGTGGTGTCGCTCAACCCCTTCCGGGCGCCGCGTGACGAACACGTGATCAAGCGCATCGAATATGCCCATCCGGTCTTCGATCAGCTGGCAATCGAGGCGCAGGACTGGCTGCCGGCGGTGCAGGGGCGGCATCGCACCTGGTTTGCCGGCGCGTGGCAGGGCTACGGTTTTCATGAAGACGGCCTGCGCTCGGCGATGGATGTGGCGCGCCGCCTCGGTGCCGATATTCCGTGGGGCGCCTCGGCCGACACCACCATGGCGATGAGCGCGTAATGGGTATGCCACTGAGCACCAGCGTCGGGACCGGGTCGGTGGTGCATGTGCGCCACACACCGGTAGGCCACCGGTTTGTCTACCCGATTGCCTTCGTGCGTGTGCCGCTCTCAGTCTGGCCCACCTTGAGTGTGCCCCTGCTGGGGGTCGATCGGCCCAATCTGTTCAGCCTGCGCCGCGCCGACCACGGCGCGCGCGACGGGGGCGATCTGGCGGCTTGGCTGTCCGGCGTGCTGCGCACCCATGGTCTCGACGCGGTGGCCGACGGCGAGGCGGTGCTGCAGACCTTTCCGCGCCTGCTCGGCTATGTCTTCAACCCCGTCAGCTTCTGGTTCTGCCACGACGCGCAAGGGCAGTTGCGCGCCGTGCTGGCGGAGGTGAACAACACCTTTGGCGAGCGCCACACCTATGTGGTGGCCCACCCGGACCACCGACCGATTGCGTCGACCGATGTGTTCGAGGTGGCCAAGGTCTTTCATGTGTCGCCGTTCTTCCCGGTCTCCGGGGTCTATCGATTCCGCTTTGATCTGTCGCAGAAGCGCAGCGCCGTGAGCATCGACTACTTCGAAAACGGTCAGCCGCAGCTGTCGACCCGCCTGACCGGGCGACTCGCGCCGCTGGGCGGGCGGGCGCTCGCCGGCTGGGCGATGCGCTTCCCCTTCATGACGTTCGGCGTGATGTGGCGCATTCATGTGCAGGCCCTGAAGTTGTGGCGCAAGCGCGTGCCGTTTTTCCGCAAACCCGAACCCCCGCTAGAGAGGATCAGCTCATGAACACCAATGAACAGTCACTGGCCATTCGTCTGAACGCTCGAGAGGCTCGTGTGCCGCGGCGGGTGCGCGCCGTGCTGCGGCTGTTGGAGGGCCTGCGTGGCGGTGCGATTGCGCTGCAACTGCCTGGTGCGTCGTCGCTGCGGCTGGGCGAGGGCGAGGTGGTGGCGAGCTGGACGGTGACCGATCTGGCGATGTTTGACCAGGTCATCACCAGCGGTGACATCGGCCTTGGCGAGAGCTGGATGGACGGGCAATGGCACTGCGACAACCTGAGCGCACTGCTCGGTCTGCTGGCGGCCAACCGGGAGGCGCTGGGGCGTGCGGTGCGGGGCAATGGCTGGTCGCTGCTGCTGCATCGGTTGATGCATCTGGCGCGCTCGAATACGCGTCGCGGTTCGCGTCGCAATATCTCGGCGCACTACGATCTGGGCAATGATTTCTATCGGCTGTGGCTGGACCCGTCGATGACCTACTCGGCCGCGGTGTTTGCGCAGCCGGAGGAATCGCTGTTCGATGCCCAGACCCGAAAGTATCGCCGCATCCTCGACAGTCTCGACGCGCAGCCGGGCCAACGCATTCTCGAAGTCGGTTGCGGCTGGGGCGGCTTTGCCGAGATTGCCGCGCGCGACTATGGCTGCCAGGTGCACGGCATCACGCTGTCGCCACGCCAGCGCGATCTGGCGCAGGCGCGGGCCGAGGCCGGTGGCTGGGCAGATAAGGTGCATTTCGAGTTGCGGGACTATCGCGACGTGGCGGGCCGCTACGACCACATCGTTTCGATCGAGATGATTGAAGCGGTCGGCGAGTCCTTCTGGCCCACCTATTACGCAAAGCTCAAGCAGTGTCTGGCGCCGGGCGGACGGGCGGTGATCCAGGCCATCACCATCAATGAATCGCTGTTTGCCGGCTATCGGCGGGGCACCGACTTTATCCAGCGCTACATCTTTCCGGGCGGCATGCTGCCCACGCCCTCGCGGGTGTCGGCCGATGCCGGCAAGGCCGGTCTCGACACGCTGGCGCGTTTCGACTTCGGGCTGGACTACGCCCGCACCCTGCAGCGCTGGGCCACGGCCTTCAATAGCCAGCGGTCGGCGGTACAGGTGCAGGGTTTTGACGACCGCTTCGTGCGCATGTGGCAGTTCTACCTCGCCTATTGCGAAGCGGGTTTTCGCGCCGGCGATCTGGATGTGCACCACTTTTGTCTGGCGCACAGCGAGGCGGCGCGGTGAAACGCGCATCGCTGGCCGCGCTGATGCTGGTCTGGGCGCTGGCCGTGCGGGCCGATGTGCCCCTGCCGGGCACGCTGGACAACACGGCGTGGCAGCGCGTTGGCAGCGGCAGCCTCGACTGGTTTGTGCTGCGCGTCTATGACGCGACCCTGTGGCGCGGCGCGCGCGGCGAAGCCCTGGCGATTCGCTACGCGCGGGACATCCCCGGCGCGGCGCTGGTCGATACCACCTTTGATGAAATGGCCCGCCTCGGGGTGAGCGACGCCGAGCGCTGGCGTGCGCCGCTGGCGGGTATTTTTCCCGACGTGAAAGAAGGCGAGGTGCTGGTCGCCTTGCGCGAGGCCGGTAAAGGCGTGGCGTTCTTTCATCAGGGGCGTCCGGTGGGGCGCATTGTCGAGGCCGCGTTTGGCGAGGCCTTCTTCGGCATCTGGCTCGATCCGCGCACCCGTGAGCCGGCGCTGCGCGCGCAACTTCTGGGCGAGACGCGGCCATGAGCGCCGCCGTGTTGCCGCGCCGCGAGGTGCTGGCCTACGGCGTGCTCGGCCTGCCGCTCGCCTTTGCCGCCCTGCCCATCTACGTGCATGTGCCCAAGCTCTATGCCGATTCGCTGGGCCTGCCATTGGCGCTGGTGGGCGGCGCACTGCTGGGCGCGCGCATTCTGGATGCAATCTCCGACCCCTTGATCGGGCAACTCAGCGACCGGGCGCGGAGCCGGCGGTGGTTGATTGCCTTCGGTTTGCTGCCATTGGGCCTGGGCGTGCTGGCCTTGCTGCGTCCGCCGGAGGCGGCCGGTGCGCTGTGGCTGATCGCGGCGCTCACCGTGGCCTATGCCGGTTATTCACTGGCCAATATCAATTACCAGGCCTGGGGCGCGCGAATGGCGCCGACACCGCTGGACCGCACACGCGTGGTGGCGTCGCGGGAGGGCTTTGGGCTGTTGGGGGTGGTGCTGGCCGCGACCTTGCCGGCGATGCTGGCGACCGATGCGGCAGACGGCCTGGCGGCGCTGGCGCTGGTGTTTGTGCCGGTGCTGCTGATTGCCGGCCTGCTGACGCTGGGCAGTGTCGGGCGGGATGCGGTGCCGGCCGGCGACGGCGTGCCGCCTTTGTCGATGCTGATCAGCGTGTTGGGCAATCCGGCGTTCAGGCGGCTGCTGACGGTGTTTGCGGTCGGTGGCATCGCCGCGGCGGTGCCGGCGACGACGGTGCTGTTTTTTGTGGATGACGTGATCGGGCAGGGCGCGCGCGCGGGCCTGTTTTTAGCGGCGTATTTCGTTGCCGGCGCGATGAGTCTGCCGCTGTGGGTGGCGCTTGCCCGCCGCGTGGGCAAGGTGCGCGCCTGGCTGCTGGGCATGTTGGTGAGCATTGTGGCCTTTGCCTGGGCGGCGGGGCTGGGCGCGGGCGATGGCTCGGCCTTTTTTGTCATCTGTCTGGCCTCGGGGCTGGCGCTGGGGGCCGACCTGACGCTGCCGCCGGCGATTCTGGCCGATCAGCTTGCCGAGTCGCGCGCGGGCGATGGTGCATGTTTTGGCTGGTGGAACTTTGTCACCAAGGCCAACCTGGCGCTGGCGGCCGGTGTTGCCTTGCCTTTGCTGGCGCTGCTGGGCTATGCGCCTGGCGGTCAGGATGAGGCGGCGTTGCGGGCCCTGGCGATTGTGTATGCCGGCGTGCCGGTCGGTCTAAAGCTCATCGCCGCCGTCTTGCTGTGGCGCTGGCGCAATGAATTGGGAGAGGCACGATGAAACGCTGGCTATGTGCGCTGATTGGCGCGATTGGACTGGGTGGGTGCGCGGGTACCGAGGTGACGCGCTATGCCGCGGCCACGCCGCCGCTGGTGCTGGAGTCCTACTTTAACGGCACGCTCGACGCCTGGGGCATGTTCCAGGATCGAAGCGGCGAGGTGATCAAGCGCTTTCATGTGGTGATCGATGCGTCCTGGGACGGGCCGGTCGGGACGCTGGATGAGCGCTTTACCTACGCCGACGGCACGACCCAGCGCCGGGTGTGGACGATTCGCGCCGAGGGCGGCGGTCGTTACACCGGAACGGCCGATGACGTGGTCGGCACGGCGGAGGGGCAGGCGAGCGGCAATGCGCTGCGCTGGCGCTATGTGCTGGCCTTGCCGGTCGATGGCAAGGTCTACGAGGTGGACTTTGATGACTGGATGTTCCTGATGGATGAGCGCGTGATGCTCAATCGTTCGGCGATGCGCAAGTTCGGCATCCATCTGGGCGAGGTCACGCTGAGCTTTACCAAGCGGGCGACAGGGCAATGAGTCTCAATCGACCGATTCGCGACTGGCGCGGCCGGCGGGTGTGGCTGGTCGGTGCGTCCTCCGGTATTGGCGAAGCGCTGGCCCATGCCTTCGCGGCGCAGGGCGCGCGACTGGCCTTGAGCGGGCGGCGGGTCGAAGCGCTCAATACGGTGGCCGAGGCGATCGGCGGTGCCGAGGTGCTGCCGCTGGATATCACGACGGACGGCGCGGTCGCCGAGGCCTGGCTGAGCTTGCTGGGCCGCTGGGGCGGCTGCGATGTGGTGATATTTCTGGCCGGCGCCTATCCGCCGACGCCCGCGACCGAGCTGCGCGCCGAGGCGATTGCCGACACGGTGGCGGTGAACCTGTCGGCCACCATGGCAGGGGTGGCGGCGGTGCTGCCGGCCCTGCTGTCTGGGGGGCAGGGTCATGTGGCCGTGGTGTCGAGTGTTGCGGGCTATTCCGGGCTGCCGCGCGCCTGTGTGTACGGCGCCACCAAGGCGGGGCTGATCAATTTTGCGGAGAGTCTGTTTCTTGAACTGCGCCCGCTTGGCGTGGGCGTTCATGTGATCAACCCCGGTTTTGTGTCGACACGTCTGACCGCCGGGAATGATTTCACCATGCCGGCCTTGATTGACCCGCCGACGGCGGCGGCAGCGGTGATCGACGGCTTTGCCCGTGGCGACTTCGACATTCATTTTCCGAAGCGCTTCTCGCGCGTGCTTAAACTGTTGCGTCTGCTGCCCTATGGGCTCTATTTTCCTTTGGTTCGTCGTTTGACCGGCGGGGGAGGGCTGTGATGGTGACGCTCGATGCGCTGGTGCGCTTCTACGAAACACTGACGCCGGCGGACGTCGACGGCTTTGCCGCGTTTTACGCGGAGGACGTGCATTTCGTTGATCCGTTCAATGACGTGCACGGTGTCGATGCGATCAAATGCATCTTCAGTCATATGTTCGAGCAACTCGGTGCGCCGCGCTTCGTGGTGGTCGAGCGCTTCGAGCGCGGTGATCAGGCCATGCTGATCTGGGTGCTGCACTGTCGCATGGGCGGCCGGGATATCGAGATTGCCGGCGCCAGCCATCTGCGCTTCGACGACGAGGGGCGCGTCACGGCGCATCGGGACTTCTGGGATGCGGCCGGCGGGGTGTATGAAAAACTCCCGCTGATGGGCGGCATGATGCGATGGCTCCGGCGGCGTCTGGCCGCACCGCAAACGACGATGGAATAAGCCGCCTCTGGCGAAGGCGGCGCTTGAGCCCCGGGCGCTTGAAGCGGAAATGTGTTGCGGCGCGCTAGCCTATAGTGCACCGCAGCACGTTGATCCATATCAAAAATCTCCTTGCGACGTTTAAAACGGCTGTGGCACTATGCCGCGCAGAGACCGATTCCGCGCAAAACAAATCACACAGCGGATTTCGGGGGAGAGAGACCGCAACCGGCGCAAGGCGGGTTTCGGATGGCCGGAGCCCCGCACAGATTCGACGGCGCCGTTTTGGCTGACCGGGAACGCTAGTTTTTGCGCCCCACATAGACTTGGATGGGGGTTGCACATGAGCGTGTTGGCTCGTTTCGCAGTAACCGCACTGTCCGCCGTGCCTGCAGTCGGGGCGTGGGCGGCGCAGTCGAGCGTCAATCTACAGACGCCGGTGACCGCAGTGGCCACCGAAATCTACGACATGCACACCTTGATGATGATCATCTGTCTGGTGATCTTCGTGGCGGTGTTTGGTGTCATGTTCTGGTCGGTGTTCCACCATCGCAAATCGAAAGGCGCGGTGGCTGCGCACTTTCATGAAAACACCATGGTGGAGATCGCGTGGACCGTGATTCCGGTGCTGATCCTGCTTGGCATGGCCTACCCGGCCACCAAGACGGTGATCTCCATGAAGGACACCTCCAACCCCGACATCACCATCAAGGCCACCGGCTATCAGTGGAAGTGGGGTTACAACTACATCAAGGGCGAGGGCGAAGGCATCCAGTTCGTCTCGAACATGTCGACCCCGCAGGAGCAGATTCAGGGCCGGGCGGCCAAGGGCGAACACTACCTGCTGGAGGTGGATAAGCCGGTGGTGGTGCCGGTGGGCAAGAAGGTGCGAGTCTTGCTGACCGCCAATGACGTGATCCACGCCTGGTGGGTGCCGGCGCTTGGTGTGAAGCAGGATGCGATTCCCGGCTTCATCCGCGACACCTGGTTCCGGGCCGACAAGGAAGGCGTCTATCGTGGCAACTGTGCCGAGCTGTGCGGCAAGGATCACGGCTTCATGCCGATCGAAGTGCATGTGCTGTCGGCTGAAAAGTACAGCGCCTGGGTCGCCGACCAGCAGAGCAAACTCGCTGCCACCAAGGAAGATCCGACCAAGGAATGGGCCTTGGCGGAGCTGGTGGCCAAGGGCGAGCAGGTGTTTGCGGCCAACTGCGCGGCCTGTCATCAGGCCGATGGCAAGGGCATGCCGCCGGCCTTCCCGCCGCTCGACGGTTCGGCGGTTGTGCAGGGGCCCAAAGCGGAGCAGATCCAGACCGTGCTGAACGGTCGAGAGGGCACCGCCATGGCGGCCTTCGGCAAGCAGTTGTCGGACACCGATCTGGCCGCCGTCATTACCTACACCCGCAATGCCTGGAGTAACCAGACGGGCGAAGCCATCCAGCCGGCCGAAATCGCGGCCGCGCATAACTGAGTTCAGGTAGAGGAGGCTGCATGTCTGCTGTCACCCCGGATCAAGTGCACGACGATCATCACCATCACGGCCCGACCGGCCTGATGCGCTGGATCACCACCACGAATCACAAGGACATCGGCACGATGTACCTGATTTTCAGTTTCATCATGTTCCTCTCCGGGGGGGTGATGGCGCTGACAATCCGGGCCGAGCTGTTCAAGCCGGGCCTGCAGATCGTGCAGCCCGAGTTCTTCAATCAGCTCACCACCATGCACGGTCTGGTGATGGTGTTCGGCGCGATCATGCCGGCCTTTGTGGGCTTCGCGAACTGGATGCTGCCGCTGATGATTGGCGCCTCCGACATGGCCTTCGCGCGCATGAACAACTGGAGCTTCTGGCTGCTGCCGGTGGCGGCGATCTTGCTGATCGGCTCCTTCTTTGTGCCGGGCGGGGCCACTGCCGCGGGCTGGACGCTGTATGCGCCGCTGTCGGTACAGATGGGCATGGGCATGGATCTGACGATCTTTGCGGTGCACATCATGGGTATCAGCTCGATCATGGGTGCCATCAATATCGTGGTGACGGTGCTCAACATGCGCGCGCCCGGCATGACGATGATGAAGATGCCGCTGTTCTGCTGGACCTGGCTGATCACCGCCTACCTGCTGATCGCGGTGATGCCGGTGCTCGCCGGTGCGGTGACCATGATCCTGACCGACCGTCACTTCGGCACCAGCTTCTTCAATGCCGCCGGCGGCGGTGACCCGGTGCTGTATCAGCACGTGTTCTGGTTCTTCGGGCACCCCGAGGTGTACATCATGATTTTGCCGGCCTTCGGCATTGTCAGTGAAATCATCCCGACCTTTGCCCGCAAGCCGCTGTTTGGCTATGCCTCGATGGTGTATGCCACGGCGTCGATTGCCATCCTGTCGTTTGTGGTGTGGGCGCACCACATGTTCACCACCGGCATGCCGGCCGAGACGCAGTTGTTCTTCATGTACGCGACGATGCTGATCGCGGTGCCCACCGGGGTGAAAGTGTTCAACTGGGTGGCCACCATGTGGCGCGGCTCGATGACGTTCGAGACACCGATGCTGTGGGCCACCGGCTTCATCTTCGTGTTCACCATGGGCGGCTTTACCGGCCTGATCTGCGCGATTGCGCCGATCGACATCCAGGTGCAGGACACCTACTACGTGGTGGCGCACTTCCACTACGTGCTGGTGGCCGGCTCGCTGTTTGCCCTGTTTGCCGGCGCCTACTACTGGTTGCCGAAATGGACGGGGGTGATGTACTCCGAGTTCATCGGCAAGCTGCACTTCTGGTGCTCGATCATCTTCTTCAATATCACCTTCTTCCCGATGCACTTCCTCGGGCTGGCCGGCATGCCTCGCCGGATTCCCGACTACGCGCTGCAGTTCGCAGATTTCAACGCGCTGGCCAGTGTCGGGGCTTTCGGTTTTGGTCTGTCGCAGCTGATCTTCATCGTCGCCGTGGTCAAGTGCGTGCGCGGTGATGGCAAGAAGGCCGCGGCCAGTCCGTGGGAAGACGCGCAGGGCCTCGAGTGGACGGTGCCGTCGCCGGCGCCGCACCACACCTTCGAGATCCCGCCGGTCGTCAAGTGATCGCCGCTGCCATGACCAAAGGGAAGAACATTCGCTCCGCGCTGTTGTTGTTGCTGATGGCGCTGGTGTTCTTCTTCGCCATCGTGGTCAAGATCGGCTGGCTGGGCCAATGAGCACCCGGGCGAACGACAACCGTCGCCTGCTGGTGCGCCTCGGCATTGCCGCGGTGGCGATGTTCGGCTTTGGCTTTGCGCTGGTGCCGTTTTACGAGGCCATCTGCCAGGTCACCGGCTTGCGCAACATCCTGCAGCCCGATGTGGTGGAGAACACCCAGGTCGACCCGAGCCGGCAGCTGACCATCGAGCTCGATGCCAATACACATGATCTGGCCTGGCGTTTCCGCCCGACGCAGAACTCCGTTGATATCCACCCCGGTCAACTGGTGGAGATCACCTACGAGGTCACCAATACGCGTGACGTGGCGGTGACCGGGCAGGCGGTGCCAAGCTACGGGCCGCAGATCGCGGGGGATTACTTCAAAAAGCTCAACTGCTTCTGTTTCGAGAAGCAGACGCTGGCCGCAGGCGAGACGCGGGTCATGCCGGTGTTGTTTGTGGTCGATCCCAAGCTGCCGAATGATGTGCATACGATCACCTTGTCCTACACCTTCTTCGAGGTTGAGGGCACGCAGGCGCAGAAAACGGCGCCGGCCGGGCGCAGCTGATGGCCGATACGCCACGCGCCGGCTTCTGGGCGACCTTGCGTGCGGTGCTGTGGTCCTTCGTGGGGATTCGCAAGCGGCGTCACTACGACGACGACGCCACTTCGCTGAACCCAAAGGCGGTCATCGTCGCCGGTTTGCTGGCCGGCCTGGTGTTCGTGCTGAGTATTGTGGCCTTCGTACGCTTCGTCGTGGGCGCATGAATTGAGGATCGAGCGTATGCGCGATCCCGGAATTAACTGACCGGAGACTTCAACATGAGTCCGACTTTCGAGAAGTACTTCGTACCCGAGCCATCGAAGTATCCCATCTTCGGCGCCTTTGCCTTGCTTTGCATTGGTTCGGGGTCGGTGATGTGGCTGAACCATACCGGCCCGGGGCCGCTGGTGTTCTTCGTGGGCCTGGCGACGCTGATCTACATGTTGTTCGGCTGGTTCGGTCAGGTGATCCGCGAATCCGAAGGCGGGCAATACGGCAAGAATGTTGACGCCTCCTTCCGCTGGAGCATGGGCTGGTTCATCTTCTCAGAGGTGATGTTCTTCGCCGCCTTCTTTGGCGTGTTGTTCTATGTTCGTGTAATCGCGGTGCCGTCACTGGGCAGTGAAGAAAGCGTCAGCGTGCTGTGGCAGGGGTTCGAGGCCGTATGGCCGACGGCGGGTCCGCGTGCCGAAGAGGCTTTTTCACCGATGGCTGCGTGGGGCATTCCTGCGCTCAACACACTGATTCTGCTCACTTCTGGCGCGACACTGACCTGGGCCCACTGGGGCATGATGAAAGACAACCGGGCGCAGCTCAAATTGGGTTTGCTGCTCACCGTGCTGCTCGGCGTCTTGTTCATGAGCTTCCAGATCTACGAATACATGCACGCCTACGGCGAGATGAACCTGAAGATGACTTCAGGTATCTACGGATCGACCTTCTACATGATGACCGGCTTCCACGGTCTGCACGTGACCATTGGCGCGATCATGTTGCTGGTGATGCTGTTCCGTGTGATGGCGGGCCACTTTACCAAGGACCACCATTTCGCCTTCGAAGCGGCGGCCTGGTACTGGCACTTTGTCGACGTGGTCTGGCTGGTGCTGTTCGTGGTGGTCTATTGGCTGTGATGGCCCTGGCAGGTGTCAGAGGCGGCCGGGAATGATGCCGGTCGCGAAGCCCACCATCAGCAACAGGAACAAGCCGATCGATAACCCCACCCGCAGCGTGAGCGCACGAACCACCCGCGGCCCCTTGCCGTTGTCGCGCAACAAGAAGGTAAGGGCAGAACCCAGGCTGATCAGAATGGCGACCAGAAAGAGAACGACGACGATGCGCATGCGAGACTCCGCTGAGATGTCACGCCAGTTTAGCCCAGTGGCTCTGTCGCAGGGGTGAGCATGCGGGTGATGGGCGCGGTGCCCTACGTGGTGGGTGCGCTGGTCTGTGGGCTGACGATCAAACTCGGGCTGTGGCAAACCGACCGGGCGGAAGAAAAGCTGGCATTGGGTGCGCGTATCGAAGCCGCGGCGACCGCACCCTCGACTACGGTCGCGGCGAATCTGTCGGAGTGGCAATTGGTACGCCTGACGGGGCAGTGGCGCAGCGACGCGACGATCTACCTCGACAACCGGGTGCAGTACGGCCAGCCGGGCTATCACGTGCTGACGCCCTTGCAGATGGCCGACGGCACGGCGGTGCTGGTCAAGCGGGGCTGGACGGGGATCGGGCTGGATCGCAGCAAGCTCCCGGTCGTGAATACGCCGGACGGCGAGGTGACAATCAACGGGCGAGTCCGCTTGCCCGAGGCCAAGCCCTATACCTTGGCGGATACGCCGGGCGAGGGCGCACGTTGGCAGTATGTGGATATGGCGGCCTATCGTGTGTGGTCGAAGCTGGCGGTGATTGACGAGATGCTTGAGCAGACCGACCCCTCGACCGACGGCCTCATTCGCGACTGGCCGCGTCCCGATCTGGGCGTGGATCGTCACCGCGGCTATGCCGTGCAATGGTTTGGTCTGGCGGCTTTGTCCGCGGGCCTGTGTGGATGGTTTGGATGGCGGCGCTGGAGGCGTCATGGCAGTGGCTCAAATGACTCGTAAAGCACGGCTCACGCTGATGGCCCTGATTGTTGTGTGTGTGTTGCCGGTGGCGGCATCGTATTTTGCGTTCTACGTCTGGCAACCGAGCGGGCGTAGCAACTACGGCGCCCTGGTAACGCCGACCTTGCTGCCCGATGGCGCGCTCGCCACCGCGGATGGCGGTCAGTTTGCACGTGAGGACATCAAAGGTTTCTGGACCTATGTCGTGGTGTCGCCCGCTGCCTGCGACCAAGCCTGTCAGCAGGCGCTCTACTTCACGCGTCAAGTACGCACCGCGCAGGCCAAGGAGTCGACGCGTGTTGCGCGGGTATGGCTGTTGTCTGATGATGGCACGCCCGATGCCGAACTGCTCGCCAAGCATCCCGAGCTGCTTGTCGCGCGGGCGGATCGCAAATGGCTTGAGCAGCTCGATGGCACTGCCGTGGCGCAGGTCTGGCTCGCCGACCCGCGCGGGCAGGTGATGATGCGTTATCCCACCGAACTGGATCCGAAAGGCATGATCAAGGATCTGGCGCGACTCCTCAAATACTCGCAGGTTGGCTAGGCATGTATCGCCGCCTGGTCTTTCTCGCGCTGTCCCTCACTTTGGTGGTGGTGGTGTTTGGCGCCTATGTGAGGCTCTCCGATGCCGGCCTCGGTTGCCCCGACTGGCCCGGCTGCTATGGTCAGGTGACCCCTGCGCATGCGGCCGAACATATTTCCGTGGCCGAGTCGGCCGCGCCGGACGGGCCGGTATCGCTGCCCAAGGCCTGGAAGGAAATGATCCACCGCTATCTGGCGGCCACGTTGGGCTTCATCATCCTGGTGATTGCCGCGCTGGCCTGGCGGCAGCGGCGCGACCCTGACGTGCGGCCCGGCATTGCGATGTTGCTCGTCGCCGTGGTGATCTTTCAGGGCTTGCTCGGCAAATGGACCGTCACCTTGTTGCTCAAGCCGGCCATTGTCACAGGGCATCTGCTGGGCGGACTGGCAACCCTGTCGCTGTTGGCGCTGCTGGCGATTCGTGCGGGCGGGCTGAGGCGGCGCTTCGCGTCCCCGGCCCTGGTGCGAATGGCGCGGCTCGGTGTGTTGCTGGTGGTCGGCCAGATCGTGCTCGGCGGCTGGACCAGCACCAACTACGCGGCGCTGGCCTGCGCCGACTTTCCGACCTGCCACGGCAGCTGGTGGCCGGCCATGGACGCGGGCAATGCGTTTCATGTGGTGCGCGAACTGGGCATGACCGCGACTGGCGATCTGCTCTCTCACGAAGCGCTGACGGCCATCCACTGGGCGCACCGTCTCGGCGCACTCGCGGTGGCGGTGGGGCTGCTGCTCTTGACGCTGGGTTTGAAGCAGCAGGGCTTTGGCCGCCTGGCCGCGCTGCTGGCGCTGGTGCTGGCGGGGCAGATCGGCCTCGGCATTGCCAATGTGGTGATGAGTCTGCCGCTGCCGCTGGCGGTGGCGCATAACGCCGGCGCGGCGCTGCTGCTCTTGGTGATGGTAATGATCAATACACGGCTGATGCCCGGGCGGGCATGGGGCGTTGCAGGGAGTAAAAAACATGAAAACGCTTACGCTTGATAGCGCCGACGCCTTACGCCGCCTGCGGCACTTCTATGTGCTGACCAAGCCGCGGGTCAATACGCTGATCGTCTTCTGCGCCATGATCGGCATGTTCCTCGCGGTGCCGGAAGGGCTGCCTTCGGCGCAGATCGTACTGTTCGCCACACTCGGAATCGCGTGTGTTGCCGGTGCGGCGGCGGCCATGAACTGCCTGATCGAACAACAGATCGATGCGCGCATGGCGCGCACCCGGGCGCGCCCCTTGCCGCGCGGCGAGCTGACATCCACCGAGACCCTGGCGTTTTCACTGGTGCTTGGCGGCGCCGGCCTGTTGCTGCTCTATAACGCGGTGAACCCGCTCACCATGTGGCTGACGCTGGCGACCTTTGTGGGTTATGCCGTGGTCTACACCGTGTTTCTCAAGCCGCGCACGCCGCAGAACATCGTGATCGGCGGCGCCTCCGGCGCGATGCCGCCGGTGCTCGGCTGGGCGGCGGTCACCGGCGAAGTCGGCAGCGATGCCTTGCTGCTCTTCCTCATCATCTTCGCCTGGACGCCGCCGCACTTCTGGGCGCTGGCCTTGTACCGCAGCGCCGATTACGCCCGCGCCGGTCTGCCCATGCTGCCGGTTACCCACGGCTCGCGCTACACCCGCTTGTCGGTGCTGCTCTACACCATCATTCTGTTTGCCGTCACCTTGCTGCCCTTTGCCACGCGCATGAGCGGTGTGGCCTATCTGGCGGCGGCCGTGGTGCTTGGCGTGGCCTTCCTGCGCTACGCATGGCGTTTGTATGTGGATTACAGCGACAAATTGTCGCAAGAGACTTTCCGCTTCTCCATCGTGTACCTATCATCGCTGTTTGCCGCCTTGCTGGTGGATCACTACCTCCCCTATTGATGAGGCCACGATGCTTCGAACCCTCCTGGTGGTCGCCGCGCTTGCGCTGACCGCCTGCAGTCCTGCCGAACCACCCAAGAGCTTCAAGAACACCGACATCACCGGCGCCGACTACGGCAAAGGCTTCTCGCTTACCGACCACACCGGCGCACCGCGCACGCTCACCGACTTCAAGGGCAAGGTGGTGACGCTGTTCTTTGGCTTCACCCAGTGTCCGGACGTGTGCCCCACCAACCTGCTGACCATGACCGAAGTCATGCGCCTGATTGGCCCCAATGCCGAACGTACTCAGGTGCTGTTCATGACGGTGGACCCCGAGCGCGATACCCAGGAGTTGCTGTCGCAGTATGTGCCGGCGTTTGATGCGCGCTTTCTGGGCCTGTATGGCGACATGGGCACCACTGAAGCCGTCGCCAAGGACTTCAAGGTTTTCTTCCGCAAGAGCGGCGACGCCGAGGGGCCGAACTACACCATCGATCACTCTGCCGGCACCTATGTGTTCGACACCCAGGGCCGGTTGCGCCTGTATGTAAAGCACGGCACATCGGCGCAGGATATCGCCGAGGACATCCAGACCCTGTTTTCCGAGAAATGACTCGAAGCAGGATCTGCCAAAGATGGGCCGCATTACGCAATAACTGAGTCTGGCGAATCGGTAATCTGGGCGCTTTCCTGTCCCGGAGATTCGTCATGAATCTGTCCCAAGTTCTGCTGACGGCGCTCAAGGCCCATGGCGCGCGCGAAGTGTTCGGCATTCCCGGCGATTTCGCCCTCCCGTTTTTCCGGGAAATCGAAAACGCCGGCATCCTCCCGCTCTACACCCTGAGCCATGAACCGGGCGTCGGTTTTGCCGCCGACGCCTCGGCGCGCATTCGCAGCACGCTGTCAGTGGCTGCCGTGACTTACGGCGCGGGTGCGCTCAACATGGTCAACCCGGTGGCCGGCGCCTACGCGGAGAAGTCGCCCGTGGTGGTCATCTCCGGCGCGCCGGGCAAGGGCGAATCGAGTACCGGCCTGTTGCTGCATCACCAAGCGAAGACGCTCGATTCGCAATTCGCCATCTACCAGGAAATTACCTGCGACCAGGCCCGCCTGACGGATGCACGTACCGCCCCGGCCGAGATTGCCCGCGTGCTGGCCAGCTGCTTGCGCGAGTCGCGACCGGTGTATATCGAGCTGCCGCGCGACATGGTGGCCGAGCCGTGCGAGCCGGTCGTCGCGTTGGGCGAGCCGGAGGTTGATGATGAAGCGCTCGATGCCTGCGCGGATGAAATCCTCGCGCGCCTCGCGGCGGCCGAGCGGCCGGTGTTGATGGCGGGTGTCGAAGTGCGGCGCTTTGATCTGGAGGCGCAGGTGGCCGCGCTGGCGCGTCAGCTGGGCATTCCGGTGGTGACCAGTATTCTCGGTCGTGGTCTGCTGGCGGGGCACGATGCACCGCTGGCCGGCACCTACCTGGGCGTCGCGGGCGCCGAGTCGGTGACCACCATGGTCGAGGACTCGGACGCGTTGCTGATGCTCGGCGTGCTGGTGTCGGACACCAACTTTGGCGTGTCGGCGCGGCAGATTGACCTGCGCAAGGCGATTGTGGCCTGCGACAGCGAAGTCACGCTCGGCTATCACACCTACACGCATCTGCCGCTCGGGCGGGTCGTGCGTCGGCTGCTCGAGCGTGCGCCCGCCGCCCGGCAAGTGCCGACGCTGCCGCCACCGAGCTATCCGCACGGGATGGTGGCCGACGACGCGCCCATCGTGCCCGGCGACATCGCGCGCGGCATTAACGACTTGATGGCACGCCACGGCGTGATGCCGATAGCCGCCGACATGGGCGACTGCATGTTCACCGCCATGGACATCGCGCACCAGGCGCTGGTGGCCCCTGGCTACTACGCCACCATGGGTTTCGGCGTGCCGGCCGGCCTCGGTCTGCAAGCCGCGACTGGCGAACGGCCGCTGATTCTGGTGGGCGACGGTGCCTTCCAGATGACGGGTTGGGAGCTGGGTAATTGCAGTCGCTTCGGTTGGGACCCGATCGTGCTGGTGTTCAACAACCGTTCGTGGGAGATGTTGCGCACCTTCCAGCCCGAGTCGTCATTCAATGACCTGAGCCATTGGGACTTTGCCGGCATGGCCAAGGGGCTGGGCGGCGATGGTCTGCGGGTTGAGACGCGTGCCGAGCTGGCCGCGGCGCTCGAGCATGCCGTCGCCACGCGGGGTCGCTTCCAGTTGATTGATGTGAGCATTCCGCGCGGAGAGCTGTCGCCGACGCTCAAGCGTTTTGTCGAGGGCGTTAAACGGCTGTCGGCACCCGGCGCGCGCTGAGCGCAATAAGAAGGGCGACCCGCGGGTCGCCCTTCTTTTTTTGGCTTGCGTCTGCGATCAGGCTAGTGCGGCCAGCTCGCCGCGCATCTGCTTGAGCGCCTTGGCTTCGATCTGACGAATCCGCTCGGCGGACACGCCGTACTCGTCGGCCAGTTCATGCAGCGTGGCGGCCTTGCCGTCGTCGCCGGTGAGCCAGCGAGCCGAGATGATGTGACGGCTACGGTCATCCAGCGCGGCCATGGCGTTGACCAGACCATCGGCTTGCAGTTGCGCTTGCTCGGCATTGGCCAGCAACTCGCTCGGCTCGGCCGAGGGGTCGCGCAGGTAGGCGATGGGCGCGAAGTGATCGTCTTCGTCGTCACGGCCGCTGTCGAGCGGCACATCCTGCCCGCCGAGACGGGTTTCCATCTCGACCACTTCTTCAGGCTTGACGCCAAGCTGCGCGGCGACCACTGAGACGTCGTCCGGGCTCAAGGCGTTGCGGTCTTTTTTCATGCTGCGCAGGTTGAAGAAGAGCTTGCGCTGGGCCTTGGTGGTGGCCACTTTGACCAGCCGGGCGTTTTTCAGGATGTACTCGTGAATCTCGGCCTTGATCCAGTGAATGGCAAAAGACACCAGGCGCACGCCGCGGCGCGGGTCGAAGCGCTTGACGGCCTTCATGAGTCCGAGATTGCCTTCCTGGATCAGGTCTGCGTGCGGCAGGCCGTAGCCGAGGTAGCCGCGGGCAATGGCGACCACGAGGCGCAGGTGTGACAGCACCAACTCGCGCGCTGCGTCCAGATCGCCTTCGTCGTAAAGGCGGTGGGCGTAGGTCTTTTCCTCCTGCTCGGTCAGCAGGGGAATGCGGTTGGCGAACTGTATGTACTGGTCGATACTGCCGACGGTGGTCGGGATCGGTAGCGACAAAGCGTGCGTCATTGACGATGTCCTCCCAAAAAGTTGCGGCTATTTTAGCACTCGCGTACTAGGAGTGCTAACAACGGAGTGAGTTCCGTGAGCTTGAGGGAAAATTCCTGCTCATCGCCGCCCGGCAGGATGACGTCACCTGATTTAACCTGAGCCTGTGCCAATATTGGCGTTTCGCATAAAGTCGGCGTACGTGCTGCCGTTACTGATCTGCGAGACTCGCCTTCTTTCCCGACGAACGGGAGCTGCGACAGGATCACATGACTGACAACGACATTTCTCAGGTCGACATTGCGCCACCGGCCGCGGCAGCTGCAGACGCGGCGGCGCCTGGCGCGGATGTGCATCGTCCCGACGCCTTGCTTGAATGTTTGCTGGTGCTCGCACGCGCGCATGGCTGCACGCTGACACGTGACGCGGCCACGGCGGGCTTGCCGCTGGTCAATCACCGCCTCACCCCGTCCTTGTTCGACCGCGCCGCCCGTCGCGCCGGGCTGACATCCAATCTGGCCCGCCGCCCGCTTGAGCGGCTGAACGCGGCACTGTTCCCTGTGGTGCTGATTCTGGCCGACGAGCAGGCTTGTGTGCTGCTGGGCTGGAGCGAGGATGGTTCGTCCGCGCGGGTGATCTTCCCCGATCTGGGCGACGCCGAAGCCGAACTGCCGATCGCCGAGTTGGCGGCGCGCTACGCCGGTCACGCAATCTTCGTCCGGCCGCGCTTCCGTTTTGACGCGCGCACGCCGGAAGTCGGCGCGGTGCGCCATCGCCACTGGTTCTGGGGCGCGATCAACGATAACCGGCCGCTATATCGCGATGTGCTGATCGCGGCCTTTATGATCAACCTGTTCGCCGTCGCACTGCCGATGTTCACCATGAACGTGTATGACCGCGTGGTGCCGAACAACGCGGTCGATACGCTGTGGATGCTGGCGATCGGTGTGTCGATCGTGATGGTGGCGGATCTGGTGATGCGCACCATGCGCGGCTATTTCATCGATCTGGCCGGCAACCGGGTCGACGTCAAATTGTCGGCCTACATCATGGAGCGGGTGCTCGGCTTGCAGATGGAGCAGCGGCCGGTGTCGGCCGGCTCGTTTGCCGCCAACCTGCGCTCTTTCGAGACGGTGCGCGATTTCATCACCTCGGCCACGGTGAGCGCTTTTGTGGACCTGCCGTTTGCGCTGATTTTTCTGGTGGTGATCGGCTGGATCGCCTGGCCGATGATCATCCCCATCGTGGTGGGTGTCCTGATCGTGCTGCTCTACGCCATGACGGTGCAGAGCCGCATGCACGAGCTGTCTGAAACCACCTATCGGGCCAGCGCGCAGCGAAATGCCACGCTGGTGGAAAGCCTGGTTGGGCTGGAGTCGGTCAAGGCGCTCGGTTGCGAGGGCTATATGCAACGCAAGTGGGAGCAGAGCGCGGTCTTTCTGGCTCGCACCAGCGCCCAGCTGCGCTTGCTGTCAGCCTCGACCATGAACGGCGCGCTGTGGGTTCAGCAGACCACCAACGTGGTGATCATCGTGCTCGGCGTGTATCTGATCTCCAAAGGCGAGCTGAGCATGGGCGGGCTGATCGCCTGCTCGATGTTGTCTTCGCGCGCACTGGCGCCGATCAGTCAGGTCGCCGGTTTGCTGACGCAGTATCACAACGCGGCGACGGCGCTGACCTCGCTGGACGAGATCCTCTCGCGGCCCATCGAGCGGCCCGAGGACTCCAGTTTTGTCAGCCGGCAGAATTTTGTCGGGCGTATCGAATTCAAGGATGTGCATTTTGTCTACCCGGGCCAGGACGTCGAGGCCCTGCGCAATGTGTCGCTGCGCATCGAGCCGGGCGAGCGGGTGGCCATTCTCGGGCGGGTCGGTTCGGGCAAGACGACCTTGCACAAGCTGATTCTCGGTCTGTACCGGCCCACCGAGGGCGCGGTGCTGATCGACGACATCGACCTGCGCCAGCTCGACCCGGCCGAGTTGCGCCGCCACGTCGGCTATGTACCGCAGGACGTGACCTTGTTTTATGGCAGCCTGCGCGACAATCTCACCATCGCCTCGCGTGATGCGGACGACGCCGATGTGGTGCGCGCCGCTGAACTGGCGGGCATTGCAGAGTTCGTGAATAGCCACCCGAAGGGCTTCGACATGCTCGTGGGCGAGCGGGGTGAGTCGCTGTCGGGCGGACAGCGGCAAGGCGTGGCGATTGCCCGCGCGCTGATCAATGATCCGCCGATCTTGCTGATGGACGAGCCGACCGGCTCGATGGACCACTCCAGCGAGGAGCACGTCAAGCAACAGCTGCGCACCTGCGCCGCCGGCAAGACGATGATCGTCATCACTCACCGCACTTCCCTGCTCGAACTGGTGGATAGGATCATCGTCGTCGATGGCGGCAAGATCGTCGCCGACGGGCCGAAGTCTCAAGTGGTCGAAGCCTTGCGGCAAGGCAGAATCGGGAGGGCCGCATGAGTCTCAATGCCCAGCAGTTCAAGCGAATTGGTCAGGCGTCCACGGCCGTGTCCACCCGCACCCGCCCGCTGCTCGATCGCTTGTTCGGACGCCTGGTGCCCGAGCAGCGCGAGACCGATGTCGATTGGGGCGGCGACGCCGATCGCGCCGTGATGGAGCAGGAGCCGCTGCGTGCGCGTGCGCTGCTGCGCGGCTCACTGATCGTACTTCTGTTGTTGGTGGTGTGGGCCGGCTTTGCCGAAATTGATGAAGTCACGCGTGGCGAAGGGCGCGTGATTCCGTCCAGCCAGTTGCAGGTCTTGCAGTCATTCGACGGCGGGGTGGTCGAGGAGATTCTGGTCAAGGAAGGCGATGTGGTCGACATCGGTCAGACCCTGGTGCGCATCGACCCGACACGCTTTGTCTCCTCCCTGCGCGAAAACCGGGTGCAGTACTACGCCCTGGTGGCCAAGGCTGCGCGGCTGGTGGCCATGTCCGAAGGCGCGGCCTTCATCCCGCCGCCCGAGGTTGCCAAGGCGGCGCCGGAACTGGTTGAGCAAGAGCGCGCGCTGTACGACGCGGGGCAGGCCAAGCTCGATGGCGAACTGGCCATTGCGCGCCAGCAAATGGCGCAGCGCAGTCAGGAGCTGGTCGAGGTGCAGGCCCGCCTGGCGCAAGCCACGCAGACCTTCAACCTGGTGTCGCAAGAGCTCGATGTGACCAAACCCTTGCTCGCGTCGGGCGCCGTGTCCGAAGTCGAGCTGCTGCGCCTTGAGCGCGACGTGGCGCGGCTGCGTGGCGAGCGCAATCAGGCGAGTGCGCAGATCGCGCGCATCCAGTCATCCATTGCCGAAGCCAATCGCAATATCCAGGACGTTGAGCTCAGCTACCGCAATGCGGCGCGCAACGAGCTGGCCGATACGCGTGCCAAGCTCAACAGCCTGTCCGAAGGCAGCCTGGCGCTGGTGGATCGGGTCAAGCATGCCGAGGTGAAGTCGCCCATGCGCGGCACGGTCAAGCGCTTGCTGATCAACACCGTCGGTGGTGTGGTGCAGCCCGGCAAGGAAGTGGCCGAAGTGGTGCCGCTGGACGAGGCGCTGTTGCTTGAAGCCAAGATCAACCCCAAGGACATTGGCTTCCTGCGTCCGGGGCAGCCGGCCGAGGTCAAATTCACGGCCTACGACTTTTCCATCTATGGCGGACTCAAGGCCACGGTCGAGCAAATCGGCGCCGACACGGTGATGGACGACCGCGGCAATGCCTTTTATATCGTGCGAGTGCGCACAACGGAGTCAAGTTTGGGGCAGAACCTGCCGATTATTCCTGGCATGGTCGCGCAAGTTGATGTGCTGACCGGCAAGAAAACCATTTTGTCCTATTTGCTCAAACCGGTCTTGCGGGCTAAGGCCAATGCGCTGACGGAACGATGACCAAGCACACATTCATCTCATCGAAAGGCCAACTCCAGGCGCGCTGGAAAAGCGCGTTTCCGGATGCCGTCGTGCGCACCGAGCCTGGCGGTGAGCGGCCAGATGTGCTGTGGTGGGCTCGCGTGCCGCTGAATTCCGCCGAGTTGTCATCGGCGATCGCCGCCGTGCCGGGTGTGCCGGTGGTGGTGTTGTCGCCCGAGCCGGTGCAAGAAGACGCCATGCACGCCATCGCGCTCGGCGCGCGCGGCTATTGCCACAGTCACGCCACCCCCAGCATGTTGCAGCAGGTGGCCGTCGCCGTGACGCATGGCGGCCTGTGGCTGGGCCCCGAGCTGATGAGCCGGGTGATGGGCGCCGCCAGCGAGCGACTGCTGGGCGAGCAAGCGCCCGACGTCGATCCCGGACTGGATCTGCTGACCCCGCGTGAGCGAGCCGTGGCACTCGAAGTCGCCCGCGGCGCAACCAACAAGGAAGCCGCCCGCCGGCTCGACATCACCGAGCGCACCGTCAAGGCGCACCTCGGCGCCGCCTTCGAAAAGCTCGGCGTGCGCGATCGGCTCCAACTCGTGCTGGCACTCAAATATGTGCCGGTCGATGTCGATCACGCGGCCTGAGCGCCGGCCGCTGCGCCATATCGCGCGGCCCACCCTGTCCACCGGTCCAATAGGCTTCGCCGCGTTGCGACCGTAATCTTTCACTATCGAATCAGTGTAGGTCGGCGCTGTGCCGGCCCAGCGGAGAACTCAAATGGCGATCAATCAACCCGTAGCGACCGTAGTGGCAGTCATCGGCGAGGCCTATGCCCGCAACGCAGATGGCGCAATGCGTGTCCTCAAGGCCGGCGACGCCCTCTACGAAGGTGAGGTGGTCATCACGCGCAACGGCGGCCGTGTCGAACTGGCCACCAGCGACGGCCAGCTGCTCGAAGTGCAGCCGAACGAGACCATCGCCATCACCGCCGAGCTCTCCGATACCACCCGCCCGACGCCGCAAGAAGCCGCTGTGGGCGACGCCACCATTGATCGCGTCATCCAGGCCATCAACGACGGCGGCGACATCGACGACGCCATCGACGCCCCGGCTGCCGGTCTGAACGGTGGCGCCGGCGGCGACGGCAACAGCTTCGTCCGCCTGCTGCGCATCACCGAAGGCGTGGATCCGCTCGAGTTCGAATTTGGCACGGCACGTCCGGGGCCGGAGTTTGTTTTTGATGGCGGCACAGGTGACGACAATGTCAGCGCTGTGGAAACCGCCGGCGTCACGGCCGTCATCTCTATCAGTGGCGAGTCCAGTGTGATCGAAGGCGAGTCAATCACTTACACCATCTCGGTCGACAAAGCGCCGACCTCGGCCCTGACGGTCAATGTCGTTACCGGTCATATCACTACCGACAACGGCGACCTCATTCCCGTGACCACGGCCGTCACCATTGCGGCCGGTGCCACCAGCACCACCTTTACGGTGAGTACGCTCGACGACGCCTACGCCGACAGCGGTGAGCAGTTCACGGCGAGCATTGCCAGCACCTCGGGTGGTGGATACGGAAGTTTGGTGCTTGGCACCAGCAGCGTGACGACCACCATCCTCGACCAAGTCGGCAGCGATGATCCTCCGGGAGCCGAGGACACGGCGACGATCTCGATCGCTGGCGCAGCCTCGGTTGTTGAAGGCGAAGTGGCCACTTACACCGTGAGTGTCGACAAAGCCCCGGCCACCGCGCTGACGGTCAATGTCGTCACCGGCCACATCACCACCGATAACGGCGACCTCGTTCCGGTCACCACGGCCGTCACGATTGCCGCAGGTAGCACCAGCGCCACGTTCAACGTCACGACGCTGGACGACGCCTACGCCGACAGCGGCGAAACCTTTACTGCCAGCATCGCCAGCACGAGCGGTGGCGGCTATGAGAATTTGGTTGTTGGCACCAGCAGCGTGACCACGACCATCCTCGACCAGGTCGGTTCTGATAATCCTCCGGGAGCCGAGGACACCGCCACGATCAGCATCGCCGGCCAGGCCAGTGTGATCGAAGGCGAAGTCGCCACTTACACCGTGAGCGTGGACAAAGCCCCGGCCACCGCGCTGACGGTCAACGTCGTCACCGGTCACATCACCACCGACAACGGCGACCTCGTTCCGGTCACCACGGCCGTCACGATTGCCGCAGGTAGCACCAGCGCCACGTTCAACGTCACCACGCTGGATGATGCCTACGCCGACAGCGGCGAGACCTTCACCGCCAGCATCGCCAGCACCTCGGGCGGTGGCTACGAGAACCTGGTTGTTGGCACCAGCAGTGTCACCACCACCATCCTCGACCAGACCGGCAGCGACAACCCGCCGGGAGCGGAAGATACCGCCACGATCTCGATCAGCGGTGCAGCCTCTGTTGTCGAAGGCGAAGTCGCCACCTACACCGTGAGTGTCGACAAGGCCCCGGCCTCCGCGCTGACCGTGAATGTGGTGACGGGTCATGTGACCACCGACAACGGCGACCTCGTTCCGGTCACCACGGCGGTCACGATTGCCGCAGGTAGCACCAGCGCCACGTTCAACGTCACCACGCTGGATGACGCCTACGCCGACAGCGGCGAGACCTTCACCGCCAGCATCGCGAGCACGAGCGGCGGCGGTTACGAAAACCTCGTGGTCGGCACCGCAAGTGTCACCACCACCATCCTCGACCAGACCGGCAGCGACAACCCGCCGGGAGCGGAAGATACCGCCACGATCTCGATCAGCGGTGCAGCCTCTGTTGTTGAAGGCGAAGTCGCCACTTACACCGTGAGTGTCGACAAGGCCCCGGCCTCCGCGCTGACCGTGAATGTGGTGACGGGTCACGTCACCACCGATAACGGCGACCTCGTTCCGGTCACCACGGCCGTGACCATCGCCGCCGGCGCGACCAGCGCCACGTTCAACGTCAGCACGATTGACGACGCCTACGCCGACAGCGGCGAGACCTTCACCGCCAGCATCGCGAGCACCAGCGGCGGTGGTTACGAAAACCTCGTCGTCGGCACGAGCAGCGTCACGACCACCATCCTCGACCAGACCGGCTCCGACAACCCGCCGGGAGCCGAAGACACCGCCACGGTATCGATTGCCGGCCCCGATACGGTGCCCGAAGGCAGTAACGCCACCTACACCGTCACGCTCGACAAGGCCCCGGCCACCGACGTGACCCTGACGGTGACGCTCACCCACATCGACACGGTCTCGGGTGACATCACCAGCGTACCGGCGACGGTGACCATCGCTGCGGGCACGACCAGCGCCACCTTCGACGTCGGCACGTTCGACGACGCAATCAGCGAGCCGGGCGAGAACTACAGCGTCGCGATCAGCCTGCCGGCGACCCCGGGCGGCGGCTTCGAGAACCTGGTGATCGGCACGGGCAGCAAGACCACGCAGATCGTCGACAACGACGGTCTGCCGCAGCTGAGCATCAATGATGTGAGCGTCAATGAAGACGCCGGCACGGCCACCTTCACGGTGAGCCTGTCGAACCCCTCGACCGGCACGGTCACGGTCGACTTCACCAGCGCCAGCGGCACGGCCACGGGCGGTGTGGACTACGGCAACGTCGGCGGCCAGCTCAGCTTCGCCCCGGGCGTACTGACGCAGACCATCACGGTGCCGATCACCGACGACGCCTTCGCCGAGGGCAGCGAAAACTACACCATCGTGCTGAGCAACCCGACCAACGCCGGCATTGCCGACGGCACGGGCCTGGGCACCATCACGGACGAGCCCACCAGCGGTCCGGAAGACACCGCCACGCTCAGCATCGCCGGCGCGGCCTCGGTCGTCGAAGGCGAAGTGGCCACCTACACCGTGAGTGTCGACAAGGCCCCGGCCACGGCGCTGACGGTCAACGTCGTCACTGGTCATGTGACCACCGACAACGGCGACCTCGTTCCTGTCACCACGGCCGTGACCATCGCCGCCGGCGCGACCAGCGCCAGCTTCAACGTCACGACGCTGGATGACGCCTACGCCGACAGCGGCGAAACCTTCACCGCCAGCATCGCCAGCACTTCGGGCGGTGGTTACGAAAACCTCGTGGTCGGCACCGCAAGTGTCACGACCACGATTCTCGACCAGACCGGCAGCGACAACCCGCCGGGAGCGGAAGATACCGCCACGATCTCGATCAGCGGTGCAGCCTCTGTTGTGGAAGGCGAGCAAGCCACTTACACCGTGAGCGTGGACAAGGCCCCGGCCACGGCCTTGACGGTCAACGTCGTCACCGGTCACATCACCACCGACAACGGCGACCTCGTCCCCGTGACCACGGCGGTGACCATCGCCGCCGGTGCGACCAGCGCGACGTTCAACGTCACGACGCTCGATGACGCCTACGCTGACAGCGGCGAGACCTTCACCGCCAGCATCGCCAGCACCAGCGGCGGTGGCTACGAGAATCTGGTCGTTGGCACCAGCAGCGTGACGACCACCATTCTCGACCAGACCGGCAGCGACAATCCTCCGGGAGCGGAAGACACCACGACACTTTCGATTACTGGCCAAGCCAGTGTCGTCGAAGGCGAGCAAGCTACTTACACGGTCTCCGTCGACAAGGCTCCGGTCTCTGCACTGACCGTGAATGTGGTGACGGGTCACGTCACCACCGATAACGGCGACCTGGTCCCCGTGACCACGGCCGTGACCATCGCCGCCGGCGCGACCAGCGCCACGTTCAACGTCAGCACGATTGACGACGCCTACGCCGACAGCGGCGAGACCTTCACCGCCAGCATCGCGAGCACCAGCGGCGGTGGTTACGAAAACCTCGTCGTCGGCACGAGCAGCGTCACGACCACCATCCTCGACCAGACCGGCAGCGACAACCCGCCGGGAGCGGAAGATACCGCCACGATCTCGATCAGCGGTGCAGCCTCTGTTGTCGAAGGCGAAGTCGCCACCTACACCGTGAGTGTCGACAAGGCCCCGGCCTCCGCGCTGACCGTGAATGTGGTGACGGGTCATGTGACCACTGACAACGGCGACCTCGTTCCGGTCACCACGGCGGTGACCATCGCCGCCGGTGCGACCAGCGCGACGTTCAACGTCACGACGCTCGATGACGCCTACGCTGACAGCGGCGAGACCTTCACCGCCAGCATCGCCAGCACCTCGGGCGGTGGCTACGAGAACCTGGTTGTTGGCACCAGCAGTGTCACCACCACCATCCTCGACCAGACCGGCAGCGACAACCCGCCGGGAGCCGAGGACACCGCCACGATCAGCATCGCCGGCCAGGCCAGTGTGATCGAAGGCGAAGTCGCCACTTACACCGTGAGCGTGGACAAAGCCCCGGCCACGGCCCTGACGGTCAACGTCGTCACCGGTCACGTCACCACTGACAACGGCGACCTCGTTCCGGTCACCACGGCCGTGACCATCGCCGCCGGCGCGACCAGCGCCACGTTCAACGTCAGCACGATTGACGACGCCTACGCCGACAGCGGCGAGACCTTCACCGCCAGCATCGCCAGCACCAGCGGCGGTGGTTACGAAAACCTCGTCGTCGGCACGAGCAGCGTCACGACCACCATCCTCGACCAGACCGGCAGCGACAACCCGCCGGGAGCGGAAGATACCGCCACGATCTCGATCAGCGGTGCAGCCTCTGTTGTCGAAGGCGAAGTCGCCACCTACACCGTGAGTGTCGACAAGGCCCCGGCCTCCGCGCTGACCGTGAATGTGGTGACGGGTCATGTGACCACTGACAACGGCGACCTCGTTCCGGTCACCACGGCGGTGACCATCGCCGCCGGTGCGACCAGCGCGACGTTCAACGTCACGACGCTCGATGACGCCTACGCTGACAGCGGCGAGACCTTCACCGCCAGCATCGCCAGCACCAGCGGCGGTGGCTACGAGAATCTGGTCGTTGGCACCAGCAGCGTGACGACCACCATTCTCGACCAGACCGGCAGCGACAATCCTCCGGGAGCGGAAGACACCACGACACTTTCGATTACTGGCCAAGCCAGTGTCGTCGAAGGCGAGCAAGCTACTTACACGGTCTCCGTCGACAAGGCTCCGGTCTCTGCACTGACCGTGAATGTGGTGACGGGTCACGTCACCACCGATAACGGCGACCTGGTCCCCGTGACCACGGCCGTGACCATCGCCGCCGGCGCGACCAGCGCCACGTTCAACGTCAGCACGATTGACGACGCCTACGCCGACAGCGGCGAGACCTTCACCGCCAGCATCGCGAGCACCAGCGGCGGTGGTTACGAAAACCTCGTCGTCGGCACGAGCAGCGTCACGACCACCATCCTCGACCAGACCGGCAGCGACAACCCGCCGGGAGCGGAAGATACCGCCACGATCTCGATCAGCGGTGCAGCCTCTGTTGTCGAAGGCGAAGTCGCCACCTACACCGTGAGTGTCGACAAGGCCCCGGCCTCCGCGCTGACCGTGAATGTGGTGACGGGTCATGTGACCACTGACAACGGCGACCTCGTTCCGGTCACCACGGCCGTGACCATCGCCGCTGGCGCGACCAGCGCGACGTTCAACGTCACGACGCTCGATGACGCCTACGCGGATAGCGGCGAGACCTTCACCGCCAGCATCGCCAGCACCAGCGGCGGTGGCTACGAGAACCTCGTCGTCGGCACCAGCAGTGTCACGACTACCATCCTCGACCAGACCGGCAGCGACAATCCTCCGGGAGCCGAGGACACCGCGACGGTATCGATTGCCGGCCCCGATACGGTGCCCGAAGGCAGTAACGCCACCTACACCGTCACGCTCGACAAGGCCCCGGCCACCGACGTGACCCTGACGGTGACGCTCACCCACATCGATACGGTCTCGGGTGACATCGTCAGCGTACCGGCGACGGTGACCATCGCTGCGGGCACGACCAGCGGCACCTTTGATGTGAGCACCTTCGACGACACCACCTCCGAGCCGGGCGAGAACTACAGCGTCGCGATCAGCCTGCCGGCGACCCCGGGCGGCGGCTTCGAGAACCTGGTGATCGGCACGGGCAGCAAGACCACGCAGATCGTCGACAACGACGGTCTGCCGCAGCTGAGCATCAATGATGTGAGCGTCAATGAAGACGCCGGCACGGCCACCTTCACGGTGAGCCTGTCGAACCCCTCGACCGGCACGGTCACGGTCGACTTCACCAGCGCCAGCGGCACGGCCACGGGCGGTGTGGACTACGGCAACGTCGGCGGCCAGCTCAGCTTCGCCCCGGGCGTACTGACGCAGACCATCACGGTGCCGATCACCGACGACGCCTTCGCCGAGGGCAGCGAAAACTACACCATCGTGCTGAGCAACCCGACCAACGCCGGCATTGCCGACGGCACGGGCCTGGGCACCATCACGGACGAGCCCACCAGCGGTCCGGAAGACACCGCCACGCTCAGCATCGCCGGCGCGGCCTCGGTCGTCGAAGGCGAAGTGGCCACCTACACTGTGAGTGTCGACAAGGCCCCGGCCAGCGCCCTGACGGTCAACGTCGTCACCGGCCACATCACGACTGATAACGGCGACCTGGTCCCCGTGACCACGGCCGTGACCATCGCCGCCGGCGCGACCAGCGCCAGCTTCAACGTCACGACGCTGGATGACGCCTACGCGGACAGCGGCGAGACCTTCACCGCCAGCATCGCCAGCACCTCGGGCGGTGGCTACGAGAACCTGGTTGTTGGCACCAGCAGTGTCACCACCACCATCCTCGACCAGACCGGCAGCGACAACCCGCCGGGAGCGGAAGATACCGCCACGATCTCGATCAGCGGTGCAGCCTCTGTTGTCGAAGGCGAAGTCGCCACCTACACCGTGAGTGTCGACAAGGCCCCGGCCTCCGCGCTGACCGTGAATGTGGTGACGGGTCATGTGACCACTGACAACGGCGACCTCGTTCCGGTCACCACGGCGGTGACCATCGCCGCCGGTGCGACCAGCGCGACGTTCAACGTCACGACGCTCGATGACGCCTACGCTGACAGCGGCGAGACCTTCACCGCCAGCATCGCCAGCACCTCGGGCGGTGGCTACGAGAACCTGGTTGTTGGCACCAGCAGTGTCACCACCACCATCCTCGACCAGACCGGCAGCGACAACCCGCCGGGAGCGGAAGATACCGCCACGATCTCGATCAGCGGTGCAGCCTCTGTTGTCGAAGGCGAAGTCGCCACCTACACCGTGAGTGTCGACAAGGCCCCGGCCTCCGCGCTGACCGTGAATGTGGTGACGGGTCATGTGACCACTGACAACGGCGACCTCGTTCCGGTCACCACGGCGGTGACCATCGCCGCCGGTGCGACCAGCGCGACGTTCAACGTCACGACGCTCGATGACGCCTACGCTGACAGCGGCGAGACCTTCACCGCCAGCATCGCCAGCACCAGCGGCGGTGGCTACGAGAATCTGGTCGTTGGCACCAGCAGCGTGACGACCACCATTCTCGACCAGACCGGCAGCGACAATCCTCCGGGAGCGGAAGACACCACGACACTTTCGATTACTGGCCAAGCCAGTGTCGTCGAAGGCGAGCAAGCTACTTACACGGTCTCCGTCGACAAGGCTCCGGTCTCTGCACTGACCGTGAATGTGGTGACGGGTCACGTCACCACCGATAACGGCGACCTGGTCCCCGTGACCACGGCCGTGACCATCGCCGCCGGCGCGACCAGCGCCACGTTCAACGTCAGCACGATTGACGACGCCTACGCCGACAGCGGCGAGACCTTCACCGCCAGCATCGCGAGCACCAGCGGCGGTGGTTACGAAAACCTCGTCGTCGGCACGAGCAGCGTCACGACCACCATCCTCGACCAGACCGGCAGCGACAACCCGCCGGGAGCGGAAGATACCGCCACGATCTCGATCAGCGGTGCAGCCTCTGTTGTCGAAGGCGAAGTCGCCACCTACACCGTGAGTGTCGACAAGGCCCCGGCCTCCGCGCTGACCGTGAATGTGGTGACGGGTCATGTGACCACTGACAATGGCGACCTCGTTCCGGTCACCACGGCGGTGACCATCGCCGCCGGTGCGACCAGCGCGACGTTCAACGTCACGACGCTCGATGACGCCTACGCTGACAGCGGCGAGACCTTCACCGCCAGCATCGCCAGCACCAGCGGCGGTGGCTACGAGAATCTGGTCGTTGGCACCAGCAGTGTCACCACCACCATCCTCGACCAGACCGGCAGCGACAACCCGCCGGGAGCCGAGGACACCGCCACGATCTCGATCAGCGGTGCAGCCTCTGTTGTCGAAGGCGAAGTCGCCACCTACACCGTGAGTGTCGACAAGGCCCCGGCCTCCGCGCTGACCGTGAATGTGGTGACGGGTCATGTGACCACTGACAACGGCGACCTCGTTCCGGTCACCACGGCCGTGACCATCGCCGCTGGCGCGACCAGCGCGACGTTCAACGTCACGACGCTCGATGACGCCTACGCGGATAGCGGCGAGACCTTCACCGCCAGCATCGCCAGCACCAGCGGCGGTGGCTACGAGAACCTCGTCGTCGGCACCAGCAGTGTCACGACTACCATCCTCGACCAGACCGGCAGCGACAATCCTCCGGGAGCCGAGGACACCGCGACGGTATCGATTGCCGGCCCCGATACGGTGCCCGAAGGCAGTAACGCCACCTACACCGTCACGCTCGACAAGGCCCCGGCCACCGACGTGACCCTGACGGTGACGCTCACCCACATCGATACGGTCTCGGGTGACATCGTCAGCGTACCGGCGACGGTGACCATCGCTGCGGGCACGACCAGCGGCACCTTTGATGTGAGCACCTTCGACGACACCACCTCCGAGCCGGGCGAGAACTACAGCGTCGCGATCAGCCTGCCGGCGACCCCGGGCGGCGGCTTCGAGAACCTGGTGATCGGCACGGGCAGCAAGACCACGCAGATCGTCGACAACGACGGTCTGCCGCAGCTGAGCATCAATGATGTGAGCGTCAATGAAGACGCCGGCACGGCCACCTTCACGGTGAGCCTGTCGAACCCCTCGACCGGCACGGTCACGGTCGACTTCACCAGCGCCAGCGGCACGGCCACGGGCGGTGTGGACTACGGCAACGTCGGCGGCCAGCTCAGCTTCGCCCCGGGCGTACTGACGCAGACCATCACGGTGCCGATCACCGACGACGCCTTCGCCGAGGGCAGCGAAAACTACACCATCGTGCTGAGCAACCCGACCAACGCCGGCATTGCCGACGGCACGGGCCTGGGCACCATCACGGACGAGCCCACCAGCGGTCCGGAAGACACCGCCACGCTCAGCATCGCCGGCGCGGCCTCGGTCGTCGAAGGCGAAGTGGCCACCTACACTGTGAGTGTCGACAAGGCCCCGGCCAGCGCCCTGACGGTCAACGTCGTCACCGGCCACATCACGACTGATAACGGCGACCTGGTCCCCGTGACCACGGCCGTGACCATCGCCGCCGGCGCGACCAGCGCCAGCTTCAACGTCACGACGCTGGATGACGCCTACGCGGACAGCGGCGAGACCTTCACCGCCAGCATCGCCAGCACCTCGGGCGGTGGCTACGAGAACCTGGTTGTTGGCACCAGCAGTGTCACCACGACCATCCTCGACCAGACCGGCTCTGACAATCCTCCGGGAGCGGAAGATACCGCCACGATCTCGATCAGCGGTGCAGCCTCTGTTGTGGAAGGCGAGCAAGCCACTTACACCGTGAGCGTGGACAAGGCCCCGGCCACGGCCTTGACGGTCAACGTCGTCACCGGTCACATCACCACCGACAACGGCGACCTCGTCCCCGTGACCACGGCGGTGACCATCGCCGCCGGTGCGACCAGCGCGACGTTCAACGTCACGACGCTCGATGACGCCTACGCTGACAGCGGCGAGACCTTCACCGCCAGCATCGCCAGCACCTCGGGCGGTGGCTACGAGAACCTGGTTGTTGGCACCAGCAGTGTCACCACCACCATCCTCGACCAGACCGGCAGCGACAACCCGCCGGGAGCGGAAGATACCGCCACGATCTCGATCAGCGGTGCAGCCTCTGTTGTCGAAGGCGAAGTCGCCACCTACACCGTGAGTGTCGACAAGGCCCCGGCCTCCGCGCTGACCGTGAATGTGGTGACGGGTCATGTGACCACTGACAACGGCGACCTCGTTCCGGTCACCACGGCGGTGACCATCGCCGCCGGTGCGACCAGCGCGACGTTCAACGTCACGACGCTCGATGACGCCTACGCTGACAGCGGCGAGACCTTCACCGCCAGCATCGCCAGCACCAGCGGCGGTGGCTACGAGAATCTGGTCGTTGGCACCAGCAGCGTGACGACCACCATTCTCGACCAGACCGGCAGCGACAATCCTCCGGGAGCGGAAGACACCACGACACTTTCGATTACTGGCCAAGCCAGTGTCGTCGAAGGCGAGCAAGCTACTTACACGGTCTCCGTCGACAAGGCTCCGGTCTCTGCACTGACCGTGAATGTGGTGACGGGTCACGTCACCACCGATAACGGCGACCTGGTCCCCGTGACCACGGCCGTGACCATCGCCGCCGGCGCGACCAGCGCCACGTTCAACGTCAGCACGATTGACGACGCCTACGCCGACAGCGGCGAGACCTTCACCGCCAGCATCGCGAGCACCAGCGGCGGTGGTTACGAAAACCTCGTCGTCGGCACGAGCAGCGTCACGACCACCATCCTCGACCAGACCGGCAGCGACAACCCGCCGGGAGCGGAAGATACCGCCACGATCTCGATCAGCGGTGCAGCCTCTGTTGTCGAAGGCGAAGTCGCCACCTACACCGTGAGTGTCGACAAGGCCCCGGCCTCCGCGCTGACCGTGAATGTGGTGACGGGTCATGTGACCACTGACAACGGCGACCTCGTTCCGGTCACCACGGCGGTGACCATCGCCGCCGGTGCGACCAGCGCGACGTTCAACGTCACGACGCTCGATGACGCCTACGCTGACAGCGGCGAGACCTTCACCGCCAGCATCGCCAGCACCTCGGGCGGTGGCTACGAGAACCTGGTTGTTGGCACCAGCAGTGTCACCACCACCATCCTCGACCAGACCGGCAGCGACAACCCGCCGGGAGCCGAGGACACCGCCACGATCAGCATCGCCGGCCAGGCCAGTGTGATCGAAGGCGAAGTCGCCACTTACACCGTGAGCGTGGACAAAGCCCCGGCCACGGCCCTGACGGTCAACGTCGTCACCGGTCACGTCACCACTGACAACGGCGACCTCGTTCCGGTCACCACGGCCGTGACCATCGCCGCCGGCGCGACCAGCGCCACGTTCAACGTCAGCACGATTGACGACGCCTACGCCGACAGCGGCGAGACCTTCACCGCCAGCATCGCCAGCACCAGCGGCGGTGGTTACGAAAACCTCGTCGTCGGCACGAGCAGCGTCACGACCACCATCCTCGACCAGACCGGCAGCGACAACCCGCCGGGAGCGGAAGATACCGCCACGATCTCGATCAGCGGTGCAGCCTCTGTTGTCGAAGGCGAAGTCGCCACCTACACCGTGAGTGTCGACAAGGCCCCGGCCTCCGCGCTGACCGTGAATGTGGTGACGGGTCATGTGACCACTGACAACGGCGACCTCGTTCCGGTCACCACGGCGGTGACCATCGCCGCCGGTGCGACCAGCGCGACGTTCAACGTCACGACGCTCGATGACGCCTACGCTGACAGCGGCGAGACCTTCACCGCCAGCATCGCCAGCACCAGCGGCGGTGGCTACGAGAATCTGGTCGTTGGCACCAGCAGTGTCACGACTACCATCCTCGATCAGGTCGGCAGCGACGATCCTCCGGGGGCCGAAGACACCGCCACGATCAACCTAAGTGGTCCGGATGTTGTCGCCGAAGGGGCGAACGCCACCTATACGGTCACGCTCGACAAAGCGCCGGCAACGGCCTTGACGCTGAACGTAACGCTCACCCACATCGACACGGTGTCTGGCGACATCACCAGCGTACCCGCGACGGTGACCATTGCTGCGGGTGCGACCAGCGCCACCTTCGATGTGAACACCTTTGATGATGCGACGCAGGAGCCGGGCGAACGCTACAGTGTGTCGATCTCGCTGCCTGGCGTGCCGGGCGGTGGTTTTGAGAACCTGGTGATTGGCTCGGGCAGCAAGACCACGCAGATTCTGGATAACGATCCGGATGCAGTGAATGACGTGATCAGCACCAATGAAGATGTGCCGGTGGTGATTGCGGTCAGGGGCAACGACACCGATCCCAACGGTGATCCGCTGACGGTGACTGCGGTGACCCAGGGGACGAACGGGACCGTGATCATCGATGGTGCGACCGGCAACCCGATCTATACGCCGAACCCCAATTTCTTCGGCCCGGATACTTTCACCTACACCATCACTGATGGCAACGGCGGCTTCGACACGGCAACCGTGACGGTCAATGTGCTCTCGGTCAACGACGCACCGATCGCGGTCGCCGACACCAACACGGTGAGCGAAGACGCCGTGAGTGTGTCGGGCGATGTGACGCCGGGGACGCCGACGCAAGACCGAGATGTGGATGGTGATGTGCTGACCGTGGTTGGTGTTGCTGCCGGTACGCCGGGCACGCCGCCGTCGGGTAGCGTGGGGACCTCGGTCGCAGGCACGTATGGTGCGGTCACCATCAACGGCGACGGCAGCTACACCTATGTGCCGGGCGCTGGTGCGCAGGCGCTGTCGGCAGGGCAGACGGCCAATGATGTCTTTACCTATCGCATCAGCGACGGCAACGGCGGCTTTGCGCAGACGACGCTGACCATCACGGTCACTGGCGTCAACGATGTGCCGCTCGGCCGTGACGAGACGGTGACGACGGCCGAAGATGTGCCCTATGTGTTCTCGCTGGCCAACTTCCAGATGAATGATGCGGAGGATGGCAACCCGAGTAACCCGACCTCGGTGCGGATCGATTCCCTGCCGGCCGATGGCAGGCTGACGCTCAATGGCGTCGTCGTAGCGCTTGGTCAGGTGCTGAGCGGCGCGAGCATCAGCGCCGGGCAGCTCGTCTTTACGCCTGCAGCGCAGGCCAATGGCAATAACTACGCGAACTTTGATTTCAGCGTTCGTGATAGCTCCGGGCTGTATGATCCGGCGCCGAACAAGGTGACGGTCAACGTGACGCCGGTCGACGACGGCGCGCCTCTCGCGGCCAACGACGCCTTCATGACCACCGCGAATACGCCGATCATCATTACCGCAGGCCAATTGCTGGCGAACGATGTCTTGCGCGACCACGCCACCATCACCAGCGTCAGCCCGGTGAGCAGCGGTACGCTGACCGACAACGGTAACGGCACCTGGACCTATCTGTCGCCGACTGCCGGCCCGGCCAGCTTCACCTACACGCTGACCGATGATGATGGCCAGACCAGCACCGCGACGGTGAATCTGACCGTGGTGAGCGCGCGTGATGACATTGCCACCGTGTATGAAAGTGGCTTGGCGGCGGGCTCGGGCGGTGGTGCCACCATCGTGTCGGGCAACCTGTTTGCCAATGACGGCGGTGGCACGACGCTGCTGAGCATTGGTGGTGTTACCGATGGCGGCGCAGGCGATATGGATTCGCGCGCTGGCTACATTTCCATCGACACTGCGATTGGCAATCTGATCGTCGATACGGCAGGGGCCGGTGCGGGCGACTACACCTACACCTTGCTCGATCGCGCCGACAACAGTGGCGCGGGCAACGATCTGAGCGTGACCGAGGTGTTCAACTACACCTCCAATGTCACCTCGGCCGCGCTGCGCATCAATGTGATTGACGATGTACCCCTGTCGTTTGACCGCACGGTGCAGGTGTCTGAAGACCAGGTGCCCAATTACAACCTGGTGCTGGTGCTCGATGTGTCCGGTTCGATGGACATCGCGTCGGCAGCCGGGGAGGTGCGTCAGTTGAATCCAGACGGCACCATCACCATCACCACCCGTCTGCAGATGGCCAAGGACGCCATGAAGGAACTGGTGGCGGAGTACTACAACCAGGCCCAGAGCGTGTCAGTGACGCTGATCACCTTTGCCAGCACGGCGACCATCGTCAATCCGGGTGCACCTTACGCAAGCAAGGCAGCGACCCTGGCGGCGATCGATGGGCTGGACGGCTCCGGCGGTACCAACTACGAGAGCGCGCTGGGCGCGGTGCAGACCGCCTTCGGTACCATTGATCCGAGTCTGAAGAACACGCTGTACTTCATTTCGGACGGCGAGCCTTCCGTGGGTAACCTCACCGATCCGGCCGGCGCCTCAGGCTATACCACCTGGATCGCCAACAACCCGGTCGATGCCTATGCCGTCGGTATCGGCACCGGTATCGCCAACACCGGCCCGTTGAACTCGATCCACAACGTCGACGCCGATGGCGACGGCGTGATCGACAACGCGATCATCGTGCCCGACCTCAACGATCTGGACTCTGCGCTGTTGTCCACCGTGCCGACCGCTTACGGTGGCAACGTGGTGAGCAACGCCAACGTGGGCAACGTGCTGGGCGCCGACGGTGGCTATATCCAGACCATCGAGATCATGCTCGACAGCAACAATGACGGCACGCCCGATCAACTGGTCACCTTCACCTACAACTCGGTGAGCAACCAGGTGTCGCAGAACAGCAGCTTCCTGACCGGCTTCCCGGTCTCTGGGGATCTGGTCACCTTGGCTGCAGGCCAGGGCTTTGACCTGGGGACGCTGACCTTCAACTTCAGGAGCGGTGATTACACCTTCTTCACCAACGGTTCCGCAACCGAAGGCGATAGCTTCGAGCTGCGCTTTGTGGCGCGCGACAACGACGGCGATGTCTCGCCACCGACGCTGCTGCGCGTTGAAGTCGCCGATGGCCAGCCGATTGCGCGGCCGGACTCCGATACGCTGATGGCCAACCAGACGCACTTCGAGGGCAACGTGATCTCCGGGCTCGGCACCGACGGAGGCTTGCCGCGAGGAACGCAAGTGGCCAGCTTCTCGGCCGCCGGTGGCGGGGTGGACAAGGCCGTCGATGGCGCCGAAGTCACCTCCGTTACCTTCAAGGGCGTCTCCTACGATCTGACCACCAATGCCTCCGGCAGCGGTGCGGGCTTTACCTGGACGGTCAATAACGGCCAGCTGACCTGGTCGGCGACCAGCGGCGGTTCGTCCCTGGTGTTCAGCAAGACGGGCTTCTACGACTACACGCCGCCCACCGCCGATGTGCCGGTCACGCCGACCAGTGCGCCGGTGACGACACTGTTCAACACCTCGAGCAATGCGACCGCCAACGGCGTTTTGCTGTCGGGTGTCAGCCGCACCGGTGCCGCGCAAACGCTGAGCTATAACAACCCGAGCGGCACGACCAGCGATGGTGTCGGCGTCAGCGGTGGGGATTCAAGCAGCCTGCTCGACAACCTTGAAACACTGGTGGTTCGCTTCAATCAGGGCACCCATCCGCAAGGCGTTCAAGATGTGAGCTTTGTGGTGGCAACCAATGCCAGCAACCTGGGCTCGGCCAGCGGTACGGTCCGTGCGCTGACCTACGGCGTCTTCGACGTCGCAGGCAATCTGCTGGGTCGTTTCTACAGCACAGACGAAGGCGTCGTGACGCTGCCGTCCGAGTACAGCAATATCGGTTGGATTGAGATCGAGGCCAACAGTGCGGCGAACGCGCGGATCACCAGCGTGACCTTCGAGCATATACTGCCCAACACCGCGGCAGCCGTCGCACCGGTTGAAATCGGCTACACGCTGACCGATACGGACGGCGACACCAGCAGCGCCGTGCTGACGACGCGCATCATCTCCAACAGCATCTTCGGGGATGACACCAATGACACCCTGACGGGCACCACGGGCAACGATCGCATTGTCGCCGGTGCCGGAAACGACGTCGTGAACGGCGGTGCGGGTCATGACATTCTCGAAGGGGGCGCGGGCAACGACACGCTCAATGGTGGGGATGGCGATGACGTGCTGCGCGGCGGCACGGGCAGCGACATCTTGATCGGTGGCGCTGGCAACGATGTGCTGTCGGGCGGCGAGGGCAATGACGTGCTGACCGGTGGTCTGGGCGCTGACGTGTTCGAATGGACGCTGGCTGCACGTGGCGTGTCGGGTACGCCGTCGGTGGATCGTGTCACCGACTTCGACACCGCCTCGGTGGCCTCGGGCGGCGATGCGCTGGATCTGCGCGATCTGCTGCAGGGCGAGCAACACGTCGGCAACGACGCGGGCTCCTTGCTCAATTATCTGCACTTTGAGCAAAGTGGCGGCAACACCATCGTGCATGTGAGCAGCAACGGCGGCTTCACCGGTGGCTATAGCGCCGGCAAGGAAGATGTGACGATCATGCTCGACGGGGTCAACCTGTTCAGCGGCGGTCTGAGCTCCGACCAGCAAGTCATCCAGGATCTGCTGTCGAAGGGCAAGCTGATCACCGACTGATGAGGCGCAGCCCGGCCGGTGCCGGGCTGTCACCGCCAAGGAGCCATCTATGGTTTTTGTCAAACGCGATGCAGAGGGACAGATCGTCTCGGCGAGTCTGACTCAGGATGCTGGCCATCCCGAACTCGCCGATCCGGCCGACCCGGCAGTGGCGGGTTTTGCCCGCGCCTTGATGGGCGAAGATCCGCTCGCCGATTCGGACATGCGCCTGGTGCGGGTGCTTGAAGACGTGATTGACCTGCTGATCAGTCGGGACGTGATCCGGTTTACCGATCTGCCGCAGGCGGCGCAATCCAAGCTCATGGAGCGCCGCTCGATGCGTCAGTCCCGCGGTGGGTTGAATCTGCTCGGTGGCGACGACTTCGTCTGACCGGCAAAAGCCGTGCTTATCAAAGAAACACCCCCGCCGCGGCGGGGGTGTTTCTTTTGGCGCGCCACGATCAGCCGCGGATGCCCGGCCCGGTGAGCCCGTCGAAACCGAGCGCGTCGAGTTGCTCGGCTTCGGTGTGCGTGGCGACCCCCTCTGCAATGACCTGCATGCCCATGGTGTGGGCGATGGTGGCCAGGCCGCGCAGGAAGGTCTGGTTGCCCGGGTTCTGGTCAATGCCGCGGATGACGGCCGCGCTGATCTTGAGGTAGTCGAGGCCGACATCATGCAACTCGCCGATGCGGCACACCTGCTGGCTGACATGCTCCAGACCGATGTGACAGCCCAGTGGCTTGAGTCGCCGGCACAGCGCGCGGAACTCGACGCTGTGGCGGAAGGCCGCGCCTTCGGGCAGATCGATCCAGAGCTGTCTTGCTGCGGCCGGCTGCGCGCTCAGCAGCTCGGCTATTCGGCTGATGGTCGGCGCGTGACACATGGATTCGGCGGAGAGGTTGATACACACGCCGGTGCCTTGCCTGGTGATGAGTGCCAGGGCCTGTTCGGCCACGGTCTCATCGATGCGCGAGAGCAGGCCGCAGCGGGTGGCCCAGGGCAGCACGTCGCCGGCGGTGAGCTCTACGCCATCGGTCGGGTGTTGCATGCGTACAGGGGTTTCGGTGTGGAGGAGCTGGCGGTGGCGGTCCATGACCGGGAACTGCGCCAGATGGAAGCGCCCGGTGTCCAGTGCCTGCTCGATCAGCGCGCGCCAGCCGGCCAGGTCGGTTGCCGGGTGGGTTGCCGGATTGACATGCTCGATCTGCGGCAGCGTGTCGGGGAGTAGCTCGGAGCGGTCGAGTGCGACGTCGGCATGGGCGAGCAACTGCGGCAGCGCGTCGCCGCGTTGATAGCAGGCGATGCCGACAGGCAGGGCCCGGTAAGCGTCGGGCAGGCTGTTGCTGACGGCCAGTTCGAGCTGCTCGGTGAGCGTGTTGGCGAGCCCCTCCGGCGTATCGAGCGCGGGTGCGAGGATGGCGAAATCCGTGCCGTTGAGACGCCCGAGCAGCCAGGCGCCATCGTCGGGGAGCATCGCCTGCAGGCCATCCGCCAGCTTGCGCAGCAGCGCGTCGGTGGTTGCCCGGCCGAGCGATTCGTTGAGCTGGATGAGGTGCGTCAGCCGCACGATGACCAATGCGCCGTGGCGAGGGGCGGTGTCGCTTTCGAGCGTGTCGGCCACCTGGGCCAGGAAATGCTCGCGGTTCAGCAAGCCGCTGACCGAATCGTGCTGCACCGCCTGACGCAGCCCTTCGAGCCGGGCGGATTCCTCTTCGAGCATGGTGCGCACGCGGGTGCTGAGCGTGTTCATGGCGGTCACGACCGCCGCAAACTCCGGTGTGTCGGGGGTGTCGGTGCTGATGAAGCGGCGCTCGCCAATCGCGCGTGCCTGCTCCACGACGCGGCCGAGCGGCCGAAGCAGGGTGCGCAGCAACACACTGCCCAGCGCGCCGATCAGCAGCGCACCGGCGACGAACCAGCTCAGCAGTTGCAGCGTGCCTTGCCACAGACTGCCGTATGCGAAGGCCGGGTCGCTCTTGAGCAACAAGGTGGCGAACGGCGTCCAGCCATCGCTGACCAGACTCCGGGCGGGCTCCGAACGGATCGGCACCAGCGCCCGGAACCACGCCGGCGCTTGCGCATCGGCCGAGCCGGGCGCCGCACTGGCGATGGCGGCGGTGTCGATGCTGCGCTCGATGATGACGGTCTTGTTGGCCGGTTCGACCAGACGAATGAACTCGTAGTGGCTATTGTCGAACTGCGCCGCGAGCAGCAGCTCCAGCGTGGTCGGATCTTTCGGCAGCTGGGTCATGGCCAGCGCCAGCGCGTTGGCGTTGTCGAGGTTCTTGCGGTGCAACTCCTGCTGGAGGTAGTCGCGGGCCGACAAGGTGCTGACGACAAAGCTGGCGCCGAATGCGGTAAGCATCACCACCACAATGGCGAGCCACAGTTGTTTGATCAGAGACATGGCCGGGTCCTTTTGCAAGGTGCGTACATCATTGTTCGAATCCTTCGTCGTGCAAGCGGGCGATCAAGTCGCGCCAGCGAGACAGGCGCTCTGAAGGGCGGGCGGCCGCGGTGCTGGCGCCCGCGACCCACAGGCCGCTGCTGTTGAAACTGAAAACCGGGAACAGATCGGTACGGCGCGAGGCCGGCTGGATGTCGCCCACCAGATTGTCGAGCACCAGCGGTTCGCTGGTTGGCGTCTCAAAGTAGCCGAGCACCATGTGCGCCTGGGTCAGCGAGCTGCGTTCGCCGCCGATTTTGGCGCGGACATAGATCAGACGCAATTTTTCGTCGGCCATGCCGAGCTGGCGCAATGACAGATACTTGGCAATCACGAAGTCTTCGCAGTCGCCCGCGCGCTTGGCCAGCGTCTCGAGCGGTGTGGCCCAATAGTCTTTTTGCTGCCACACGACCGTATCGTCGAGGAACTGTACCTGCCGGTTGAAGAAGTCGTTGGCCTCGCGCAATTGCTCGGTGTCGGACTTGCCTTGCATGTGCGACAGCGCCGCGCGCCAGGATTGGACGCGTGCGACGACCGCGCTGTCGTAGCGCTGGCGCGCCGTTTCTTCGACCCGGTCAAGGCGGGGGTCGGCAAGGGCCGCGAAGCAGGCTGCCGCCACGAGCAGTGCACGCAAGACACCTCGCCTGATAGCGCCAGCAAGTGCAATGTGTCCGTCGGGCGCGATCTTGTCCGTCACCGAAATGAGGTTTTTCCAAAGCGCTGCATGGATAATGCCAAATGAAAACTTTAGTATCTTGATGCGAGCGAGTGCTGTTAGTGTCGGCCGAACCGCGATTTTTTTTACGGTTTCCTTCAAAGTCTTCGGCTAACATCGCCCGCTAGCGCTTTTTGCGCGTTAACTTGATAACGGACTAACAGAGACAACTTTTAGGCCATGAAAAAAATAACCCGACTGCCGCTGACACTTGCCCTCGCGCTATTGCCGCTGACATTGCAGGCCGTGCCCGCCGAGTCGCTGCGTGAAGCGGTTCAGCGCGCGGTGGTCAGCAACCCGGAAGTGCAGGCGCGCTGGCATGCTTACCTCGCTGCCGAAGAAGAGCAGGATGTGGCGCGCGGTGGCTATTACCCGCGTGTTGATCTCACCGCGGGTGTGGGGCGTGAGCGCCAGAGCGACCCCGGCGTGGCCGATCGCAACTACACCCGTCGCGGCGCGACGGTCTCCTTGAACCAGATGGTGTATGACGGCTTTGCCACGCAGAGTGAAGTCGCCCGCCTGGGCCACGCCAAGCTCACCCGTTACTTTGAAATTCTCGACGCCTCTGAGTCGGTCGCCGGCGAGACGGTGCGCGCCTATGCCGACGTGCTGCGCTACCGCGACCTGGTGGAACTGGCGCAAGAGAACTTCCTGCGTCACAAAGAAGTGTTTGATCAGATCGAAGAGCGCGCCAGTGCCGGCGTTGGCCGTCGGGTCGACCTCGAACAAGCCGCTGGCCGTCTGGCCCTGGCCGAATCCAATCTGCTCACCGAGGCGTCCAATCTGCATGACGTAAGCGCCCGCTATCAGCGCCTCGTCGGCGAACTGCCGGGCGATGCATTGCAGCCGATCGGCCGATTGGCCGAGCAACTCCCGCCCTCGGTGGCCGATGCACTGCGTCTGGCCTATGAAGGCCATCCGGCGTTTCATGCCGCGGTCGAGAGCGTGCGCGCGGCAACCGAAGAAGCCAAGGGCAAAGAAGCCGCCTATCAGCCGCGTCTCGATCTGCGTGCCCGCCAGAGCGTTGACTACAACACCGATGGCGACACGGGCCGGCATGGCGACAGCGTGGTCGAGCTGGTCATGAACTTCAACCTGTTCAATGGCGGCTCCGATCGCGCCGCGGTACGCCAGTTTGCGCAGCGCCTGAACCAGGCCAAGGATCTGCGCGACAAGTCCTGCCGCGACATTCGGCAGACCTTGTCGATTGCCTATAACGATGTGCAGCGTCTGGCTGAGCAGCTCAAGTATCTGAACCAGCACCAGCTGTCGATCTCCAAGGCCCGCGAGGCCTATCGCAAGCAGTTCGATATCGGCCAGCGGACATTGCTCGACTTGCTCGACACCGAAAACGAATACTTCCAGGCCCGTCGCGCCTATGTGAATGGCGACTACGACCACAAAGTGGCCGAGGCGCGCACGCTGGGCGGCATGGGCAAACTCCTGCCCAGTCTGCAGGTCGCGCGTGAAGACCTGCCGGCGCTGAGCGATCTGGCCAAGGACCGCGAGGCCGTGGCGCCGTCGGCGGCGTGCCCGGCCGAAGCGCCCGAGCCCAGCGCCGTGTTGAAACTCTTGGGTCAAACCAAGCCCGCTGCCGTCGTCGCGCCCGAGCCGAAAGCCGAGAGCGTTGCCGGCGATCTGGCCGATGCGACCGCCAAGTGGGCTGCCGCCTGGGCTGCCAAGGATTACGAGGCGTACCGTGCCTTCTATGGCAAGGCATTCGTGCCGGCCGATGGCCAGTCGATGGCCGCGTGGGAGAAGCAGCGCCGGGTGCGTCTGGCCAAGAAAGGCGACATCTCGGTGGGCGTGGCTGAACTGCGGGTCGAGAAGCTGGGCCCGGATGTGGCCGCGACGGTCTTCCGTCAGACCTACCGCGCCAACGACTATCAAGACGTGGTCGCCAAGCGTCTGGAGTGGGCCCGGGTCGATGGCAAGTGGACCATCCAGCGCGAAATCGCTGAATAAGCGCGCACGGCAACGATTAGCGAGCGGGCCCTTCGGGGCCCGCTTTGCGTTTGTGTCGGGCCGAACGAAGTCAGGCTTTGGCCCTCCAAGCTTTTAGCAGACACGGAGGGCAAGACCATGGCACGCACAGAACACGACAGCCTCGGCCCGGTTGAGGTCGCTGACACCGCCTTGTGGGGCGCCCAGACCGAGCGGGCACGCGGACATTTTCAGATCGGCCATGAGCGCATGCCCTTGGCCTTGATTCGCGCGTTGGCGCAGGTCAAAGCGGCGGCGGCCGGTGCCAATGCCGAACTCGGCCGGCTCGATGTGTCGCTGGCCGCGGCGATTGTGTCGGCTGCCGAAGAAGTGATCGCTGGCCAGCACGACGCGCATTTTCCACTGCCGGTGTGGCAGACCGGCTCGGGCACCCAGACGCATATGAACATGAACGAGGTGCTGGCCAATCGCGCGTCCGAACTGCTTGGCGGTGAGCGCGGCGCCGGGCGTCGCGTGCATCCGAATGACCATGTGAATCTCGGGCAATCATCGAATGATGTGTTCCCGACGGCCATGCATGTCGCGGTGTCGGTGGCGGTGGCCGAGGCGGTCTTGCCGGCCTTGGCGCAGCTGCGTGTGGCGCTGGCGAGTCACGCCGTTGAGTTTGCCGATATCGTCAAGATCGGCCGCACCCACTTGCAGGACGCCACGCCGCTGACCTTCGGCCAGGTGTTTTCGGGCTATGTCGCGCAGCTGGATCTGGCAGCAATGGCGATTGCGCAGGCGCAGCCCGCCGTGCTTGCGCTGGCGATCGGCGGGACTGCCGTCGGCACCGGGCTGAATACGCCGAAGGCTTTCGGCCCGGCGGTGGCAGCGCGTCTGGCCGAGGTGACCGGACTGTCTTTTGTGTGTGCCGACAATCGCTTCGCCGCACTGGCCGGACACGAACCGCTGGTGGCGCTGCATGGCGCGATCAAGACGCTGGCGGCCGCGCTCTACAAAATTGCCAATGACTTGCGCTGGCTGGCCAGCGGGCCGCGCTGCGGTATCGGTGAGTTGAGCTTGCCGGCGAACGAGCCGGGCAGCTCGATCATGCCGGGCAAGGTGAATCCGACCCAATGCGAGGCGCTGACCATGGTGTGCACCCGGGTCTTTGGTAACGATGTGACGGTGGGCATGGCCGGCGCGGCGGGCAATTTCGAGTTGAACGTGTTCAAGCCGGTGATCGCCCACGCGGTGCTCGAGAGCATCGAGTTACTGGCTGACAGCATGCGCAGCTTCGAGCAGCACTGCGTGGCCGGGCTGACGGCCAACCGAGAGCGCATCGATGACTTGCTGGCGCGCTCCCTGATGCTGGTGACCGCGCTCACCCCGCATATCGGCTACGACGCTTCAGCCGCGATTGCCAAGCAGGCGCATGCCGAAGGTTTGAGCTTGCGTGAGGCGGCGGTGCGCTCCGGCCAGCTCAGCGCCGAGGATTTCGATCGCTGGGTGCGGCCGGAGAATATGGTTTAGACGTAGCGCGCCACAAAGGCGCCGACGCTCTCGGCGGGTAGCGGCAGCCACACGCGATGACCGCTGCCGGGGGCGACTTCGACCGCGTCGCCGGCAGCGTTTTCCATTTGCGTGATGCTGATGTCGCGGTTGCCGCTGGGCAGAATCAGCTCGATGCGATCCCCGACGCCGAACTTGTTCTTGACGTTGACCTCGACCAGACCACGCGTTGCGTCGTAGGCGACGACATCCCCGACATACTGGCTGCGATCCGATTCGGAGTGCCCGCGCAGGTAGTTTTGCGTCTCGGCCGGGGTGTGGCGCTGGTAGAAGCCATCGGTATAGCCGCGGTTGGCGAGGCCTTCGAGCTGGCCGAGCAGGGCGGGGTCGAGGCCGCGCCCGGCGGCGGCATCGTCGATGGCCTGGCGGTAGGTCTGGCAGGTGCGTGCGACGTAATAGGGGCTCTTGGTGCGCCCCTCGATCTTGAGCGAATCGATGCCGATCTCGACCAGGCGCTGCACATGCTCGATGGCACGCAGGTCTTTGGAGTTGAGGATGTAGGTGCCGTGCTCGTCTTCTTCGATGGGCATGTAGCTGCCCTGACGTTTCTCGCGCTCTTCAATCACATACACATCACCGCTGGCATCTTCGGTGGCTGGCTTGACGTTGAAGTCCCAGCGGCAGGAGTTGGTGCACGAGCCCTGGTTGGGGTCGCGATGGTTGAAGTAGCCCGACAGCAGGCAGCGGCCCGAGTAGGCGATGCACAGCGCGCCGTGTATGAATACCTCCAGTTCGGTGTCCGGGCAGGCCTGGCGGATCTCGGCGATCTGGTCGAGCGAGAGCTCGCGCGAGAGAATCACCCGGCTGATCCCGGCCTGCTTCCAGAAGCGCACCGCAGCCGCATTGACCGTGTTGGCCTGTACCGAGAGGTGGATTTCCATCTCTGGCCAGGTCTCGCGCACCAGCATGATCAGGCCGGGGTCTGACATGATCATGGCGTCCGGCTTGAGGGCGATGGCCGGGGCCATGTCGTCGAGATAGGTCTTGAGTTTGGCGCCGTGCGGATAGATGTTCGACACCAGGAAGAAGCGGTGGCCGAGCGCGTGGGTGCGCGCGATGCCTTGCGCCAGCACGTCGATGTCGCCGAAATCATTGTTGCGCACCCGCAGCGAGTAGCGCGGCTGGCCCGCGTAGATCGCCGTCGCACCATAGGCGAAGGCGGTGTCGAGCATGGTCAGGGAGCCGGCGGGGGCGAGCAGTTCGGGCGTGCGCAGCGACATTCGGGGGCGTTTCCTTTTAGGGGACTGCGATTATACCGGCACGGCCACGGCCTTCCGTGGCGATCCGTCGGGCGGAAGGTGGCGGTCGGCCCGACGGGCAGCTAAGGTAAAAGTGCCACGGCATCTTGGCCGTGGGGAGTGCTTGCCGTGTCCTGCCGTGTGCTTTCCCTGATGTTGGTGTGTGTGCTTGCGCTGCCGATGGCCGCCAGCGCGCGCGGGCGCTATGTGGTGGTCAATGGTCAGGTGCTCGGCCCGGCCGCCGTTGCGCGGCTCGACCGTGCGGCCTGTGCGCGCATTCCCGATGGGCGCTACTGGATCGACATGCGTTCGGGCGTCTGGGGTTACGAAGGCGGGGTGCCGCAAGGGCGGGTGGGCGACAACTGTCAGCAGCGGCGCAAGAGCCTGTCGGAGCGCGGCCTGCTCTATAGTCCGGGTGAGTTGATGCGTTAAGGCGCGTCGCTACCGACAGACCACCGGACGTTCCGCGCCGCCGACCTGACCGCTTGGTGCCGCCAAGCCGACACCGTGCAGCCACCGACCCGAAAAATTCTTTTCATGCCCCGACTTGAAATCACCCAGTGCCGTCCCTATTATTAGCACTCGTTGGCAGGGAGTGCTAACAACCGGGGCGGCAAGCCTCTGGTTTTCTGTTTTCCCTAAGCGCGGCACTACGCCGCTAGCAATCGAATTTGTTCCAAGGAGAGAACTCGATGAAAATTCGTCCTTTGCATGATCGCGTCATCGTCAAGCGTATTGAAGCCGAGCGCACCACGGCCAGTGGCATTGTGATTCCGGATTCCGCCGGCGAGAAGCCCGATCAGGGCGAAGTCCTGGCGGTCGGTAACGGCAAGATCCAGGACAACGGCGAAGTCCGTCCGATGGCCGTCAAGGTCGGTGACCGTGTGCTGTTCGGCAAGTATGCCGGCCAGGGCGTCAAGGTCGAAGGCGAGGAAGTCCTCGTCATGCGCGAAGAAGACATCATGGGCGTGATCGAGGCCTGAGGCCTGTCCGCTACCACGTTCAACGCAATTCACAGTATTCAGCTAGGAGTTAAATATGCCTGCTAAGGAAGTTAAATTCGGCGATTCCGCCCGTGCCCGTATGGTCGAAGGCGTCAACATTCTGGCCAACGCGGTCAAAGTGACGCTGGGCCCGAAAGGCCGCAACGTGGTGCTCGAGCGCTCCTACGGCGCCCCCACCGTGACCAAGGACGGCGTATCGGTTGCCAAGGAAATCGAACTGAAAGACAAGTTCGAAAACATGGGCGCCCAGATGGTCAAGGAAGTCGCTTCCAAGACCTCCGACGTGGCCGGTGACGGCACCACGACGGCCACCGTGCTGGCCCAGGCCATTGTCCGCGAAGGCATGAAGTTCGTTGCCGCCGGCATGAACCCGATGGACCTCAAGCGCGGTATCGACAAGGCTGTGCTGGCCACGCTCGAAGAGCTGAAGAACCTGTCCAAGCCCTGCTCGACCACCAAGGAAATCGCTCAGGTCGGTTCGATCTCGGCCAACTCCGACGGCGACATCGGCGAGATCATCGCCACCGCCATGGAAAAAGTCGGCAAGGAAGGCGTGATCACGGTTGAGGACGGCAAGTCCCTGCAGAACGAGCTCGACGTTGTCGAAGGCATGCAGTTCGACCGCGGCTACCTGAGCCCCTACTTCATCAACAACCCGGACAAGCAAGTCGCCGTCCTGGAAGATCCGTTCATCCTGCTGTTCGACAAGAAGATCTCCAACATCCGCGATCTGCTGCCGGTGCTCGAGCAAGTGGCCAAGTCCAGCCGTCCGCTGCTGATCGTTGCCGAAGATGTCGAGGGCGAAGCCCTGGCCACCCTGGTGGTGAACAACATGCGCGGCATCCTCAAGACCTGCGCCGTCAAGGCCCCGGGTTTTGGTGACCGTCGCAAGGCCATGCTCGAAGACATCGCCATCCTGACCGGCGGTCAGGTGATCGCTGAAGAAGTCGGCCTGTCGCTCGAAAAAGCCACCCTGGAAGATCTGGGTCAGGCCAAGCGCATCGAAATCGGCAAAGAAAACACCATCCTGATCGACGGCGCCGGCAACACCGAAGCCATCGAAGCGCGCGTCAAGCAGATCCGTGTTCAGATCGAAGAAGCATCGTCTGACTACGACCGCGAGAAGCTGCAGGAGCGTGTCGCCAAGCTGGCTGGCGGCGTGGCCGTCATCAAGGTTGGCGCAGCGACCGAAGTCGAAATGAAAGAGAAGAAGGCGCGCGTTGAAGACGCACTGCACGCAACCCGTGCTGCCGTGGAAGAAGGCATTGTGGCCGGTGGTGGCGTTGCGCTGCTGCGTGCCCGCGCCAACCTGGCCGGCATGAAAGGCGACAATCATGACCAGGACGCTGGTATCACCATCGTGCTGCGCGCCATGGAAGAGCCGCTGCGCCAGATCGTCGCCAACGCCGGTGATGAGCCGTCGGTGGTGGTCAACAAGGTGTCGGAAGGTTCGGGCAACTTCGGCTACAACGCCGGTACCGGTGAGTACGGCGACCTGGTCGAGATGGGCGTGCTGGACCCGACCAAGGTGACCCGCACTGCGCTGCAGAACGCCGCTTCGGTGGCCGGTCTGATGCTGACCACCGACTGCATGGTTGGTGAGCTGCCCGAAGACAAGCCCTCCATGCCTGACATGGGCGGTATGGGCGGTATGGGTGGTATGGGCGGCATGGGCATGTAATTGCCCAGGCGCCATTCGCCTCGAAAGCCCCGCTTCGGCGGGGCTTTTTCGTTGACGGCCGTCGCGTCACAAGGGTGTTGTGCCGCAACAAAACGCGCACGTGCAAAGACGAACCGCCCGGGGGGCCGCAAGCGTGGGATAATCGATCGGAAAAAAGCGGCAGGGAGCGAACCGATGCTTGTTCGCGGATGCTCCCTGGAGCGAGAAATCCGGAAGATTTCTGGCTCCCTAAGACCGTGTAAAGGAGAACAGCGGGATTGACGTTATCGATTCCCGCTTACGTCAAACTTACATTCAGTCCAGCATGCGAATACTTCTAGCGGAGGACGATCCGGTCATCGCCGATGGCTTGATCAGGGCGCTTAAGCGCGCGGGCTATGCCGTCGATCATGTGGCGACCGGTTCAGAGGCGGATACGGCCCTGTTGGGGCAGTCCTACGATCTTGTCATTCTCGATCTCGGCCTGCCAAAGCTGCCGGGCATCGAGGTGCTGAAGCGCTTGCGCGGCCGGAAATCGGCCACGCCGGTGTTGATTCTCACCGCGCAGGACGGTGTCGACGACCGCGTCCGAGGCTTGGACGCGGGGGCGGACGACTATCTCACCAAACCTTTCGCACTGCCCGAACTTGAGGCGCGCGTGCGTGCGCTGACGCGCCGGGGCACCGGCCAGCCGCGTTGCATCGAGCTGGGCTCCTTGAGTTATGACCAGGCCGACCGGGTGGTCAAGATCGCTGCGCAAGTGGTCGAGTTCTCGGCACGCGAAATGGGCTTGCTGGAGATTTTCATCCTGCGCGCGGGGCGGCTTGTCAGCAAGGATCAGCTCGTCGATCAGCTGTGCGGCTGGGGTGAAGAAGTCTCGAATAATGCCATCGAGGTGTATGTGCATCGCTTGCGCAAGAAGCTCGAAGCCAGTGGCGTGCGCATCGTGACAGTGCGTGGCCTGGGCTACTGCCTGGAAAAGCCCGAGGACGCCGCGTGACCGGTACCGTCGGCAGCCAGGGAGGCGGTCGCCGCAGCGGGGTGGCGCGGTGATCTCCAAAGCTGCCCGGGCGATGCGTGCCGACAAGGCGGCATCCAGGGACGAGCGCAAGGGCGGGCAATTCAATTCGCTGTTTGGCGAGATCCTCGACTGGATGCTCGCGCCGCTGCTGTTTCTGTGGCCGATTTCCATCATCGTCACCCACAACGTCGCCGATAACATCGCCAACGAGCCCTACGACCGCGCCATGGCCGAGAGCGTGCGCACGCTCGCGCGCCTGGTGGTGCTGGACGACAAGGCGGTTCGGGTCGATTTTCCTGCCCCGCCACGGGTGCTGTTCCGTGCAGACCGTGACGATACGGTCTATTACCAGGTCGCCGACCATCAAGGCGAGGTCGTTGCCGGTGACTGGGAGATTCCCTGGGTGCCGCCACCGATCCGGCTGTTGCCGGATGATGTGCTCTATCGCGACGCGGTGATCCAGGGCGAAGAGGTGCGCGTCGCCTATCAGTTCATGCGCGCCTATCCCGAGCCCAGCAGTCCGCTCGTGCTGGTGCAGATCGCCGAGACGCGCAACAAACGGGCCGAGCTGGCCTCGCGCGTGGTGACCGGAGTGCTGCTGCCGCAATTCGCCATCATCCCGCTGGCGGTCATTCTGGTCTGGGTGGGGCTGTCGCGCGGCATTTCGCCATTGAATCGCTTGCAGGGCGTGATTCGTCGCCGCCGGCCAACCGATCTGGCGCCCATCTCGACCGCCGGGGTGCCCGAAGAATTGCGCCCGCTGATCGTCGCTTTCAACGACATGATGGCGCGTCTTGAAGAAAACCTGCAGGCGCAGCAACGCTTCATTGCCGATGCCGCGCACCAGATGCGAACACCGCTCACCGGCCTGCGCATGCAGACCGAGTTGGCGCTGAACGAGTCTGACCCCGAGATGCTGCACGAGGCGCTGACCCGCATCGCGCTGAGCACGCATCGCGCCAGCCACCTGATCAACCAGTTGCTCACGCTCGCCCGGGCGGAATCCAGCTCGGAAAAAATCTACGCGGTCGATCGGGTCGACCTGGAAATGCTGGTGCGTGAGGTGGCGCTCGATCTTTACCCGCGTGCGCAGATCAAGAATATCGACCTGGGTGTGGAGGACACCGGCTGGCCGCTGCTGATTGACGGCAATCCGGTCTTGCTGCGCGAAATGATCATGAACCTGATGGACAACGCCATCAAATACACCCCCCTGGGGGGGCGTGTGACCGCGCGAACCCAGGCCACCGAGTTCGCCATTCTTGAGGTCGAGGACACTGGCGCCGGAATTCCCGAGGAAGATCGGGAGCGGGTGTTCGAGCGCTTCTACCGGGTACTGGGCAGCGGTGAGGATGGCTCCGGCCTCGGCTTGCCGATCGTGCGCGAAATTGCCGAGTTGCATCGCGCTACCGTGACGCTCAAGTCCAGCCCGACGGGCACCGGTACGCTGGCCCAGGTGATCTTCCCGCGCAGCTATACACGGCGCACGACGGCCGAGTCATCTTGATGCGGAACGCCGCCCACAAAAAACAGGGTGGGGGTGTTTGACGCGGCAAATTATTCGGCTATAATGCGCCCTCTTTTGGGCCAGTTAGCTCAGTTGGTAGAGCAGCGGATTGAAAATCCGCGTGTCCTTGGTTCGATTCCGAGACTGGCCACCAAAACACCAAAAACGCCGATCCGATGGGTCGGCGTTTTTCTTTTCAGCGGCCGGCTTTGCGCTAGACGGCGTGAGCCGACCCCATGGCCGACTCGGCTGACAATGCTCAAGCTTTGGCAGTAGGGCCGGGTGATATAATTCGCGCTCCGTCCGCCCCAGATCATCCGCTGCATGCCTCTTTTCGCGCTTGGCTTGAATCACCACACGGCACCGCTTGCCATTCGAGAGCGCGTGTCGTTTCAGCCTGAGCGTCTTCTGGGCGCGCTCAAGGATCTGACGTCGGTGCAGGTGCAGGAGGCCGCCATTCTGTCGACCTGCAATCGGACGGAGCTGTACTTCTCTACCGATACGCCCGAGTTTGCCGCCGACTGGCTGGCGCGCTACCACGATCTGCCGCTGGCAGACATGGCACCCTATTTGTACACCTATCCCGCACACGACGCGGTCCGCCATGTGTTTCGGGTGGCCAGCGGACTCGATTCGATGGTGCTGGGCGAGCCGCAGATTCTGGGTCAGGTCAAAGAGGCCGTTCGCCACGCCGAAGCGGCGGGCACGCTGGGTACCACGCTCCATCAGCTGTTCCAGCGCACCTTTTCGGTGGCCAAAGAGGTGCGCTCCAGCACGGCGATTGGCGCCAATGTGGTGTCGATGGCGGCGGCGTCGGTGCATCTGGCCGAGCGCATTTTCGAGCGCATGTCGGATCAGCGGGTGCTGTTCATCGGCGCCGGCGAAATGATCGAGCTGTGCGCCGCGCACTTTGCCGGCACCAAGCCGCGCCGCGTGACGATTGCCAACCGGACCGAAGCGCGCGCGCAGGGCCTGGCCGACCGCTTTGGCGGCGACACCTTGCGGCTCGACATGATCGGCGACGTCATGGCCCAGTACGACGTGATTGTGTCCTGTACGGCAGCGCCCTTGCCCATCATTGGCCTGGGCATGGTTGAGCGGGCGCTCAAGGCGCGTCGCCACCGCCCCATGGTGATGGTCGATCTGGCGGTGCCGCGCGATATCGAGCGCGAAATCGGCGATCTGGACGACGTGTTTCTTTACACCGTTGATGATCTGGCCCAGCTCGTGGCCTCTGGCAAGGAAACGCGCCAGTCGGCTGTGGTCGAGGCCGAGGGCATCATCGACGAGCGTGTGCGCGGATTTTTCTCGTGGCTTGAAGGGCGCGACGCGGTGCCGGTGATCCGGGCGCTGCGCGAAGAGGCCGAGCGGGTGCGTCAGCAGGAACTGATGCGCGCGGCCAAACGCCTGGCCAAGGGCGACGACCCCCAGAAGGTGCTCGAGGCCTTGAGTCAGGGCATCACCAACAAGCTGATTCACGGCCCGTCGCGCTATCTCAACCAGGCCGAAGGCGATGCGCTGGCTGAAGCCGGACGCGTGGTCAGCACCCTGTTTCAGCTCGATCGCAACGATCGTCACTAGCTGAACTCTTTTGTGGCGTGCCGGCAACGGCGCACCGGACCCCTATGAAGCTATCAATTCGCGACAAACTCGAGCAGTTGGCGGTCCGCCTTGAAGAGCTGGATCGCCAGATGTCTGACGGCTCGGTGCCGCTCGACGGTGCCACCTTGCGCCGGCTCGGCCAGGAGCGCGCCGAACTTGAGCCCGCGGTGCAGGCCTATGCCGATTTTCGCCAGGCCGAGCAGGATGCCGAGGCTGCCCGCGAGATGCTGTCCGACCCGGAAATGGCGGCGCTGGCGCGCGAAGAAATTGAGGCCTGCGAGGCGCGTCTGGCGTCCCTCGAGAAAACGCTGCAGGCAGCGCTGCTGCCCAAAGACCCTGACGACGGCCGCAATCTGTTTCTCGAAGTGCGCGCAGGCACGGGCGGCGAGGAGGCGGCGCTGTTTGCCAACGATTTGCTGCGCATGTATCTGCGCTACGCCGAGTCCCGGCGCTGGAAGGTCGAGACCGTGTCGATGTCCGAGTCCGAACTGGGCGGCGTCAAGGAGGCGGTGGTCCGCATACTGGGCGACGGCGCCTATGCGCGGCTCAAGTTCGAGTCGGGCGGTCACCGGGTGCAGCGCGTGCCGGCGACCGAAACGCAGGGGCGGATTCACACCTCGGCCTGCACCGTGGCGGTGATGCCCGAAGCCGATGAGATCGAAGAGGTGGCGCTGAATCCGGCCGACCTGCGTATCGACACCTATCGCGCCAGCGGCGCGGGCGGCCAGCACATCAACAAGACGGACTCTGCGGTGCGGATCACCCATCTGCCGACGGGCATCGTCGTCGAGTGTCAGGACGACCGCTCGCAGCACCGCAACAAGGCACAGGCCATGTCGGTGCTGGCGGCGCGGATTCGGGATGTGCAACAGCGGGCGCGTCATGAGTCCGAGGCGGCCACCCGCAAGTCGCTGGTGGGCAGCGGAGATCGCTCCGAGCGCATCCGCACCTACAATTTTCCACAAGGCCGGGTTACCGATCACCGCATCAATCTCACGCTCTACAAGCTCGACGCCATCCTCGAAGGCGCGCTGGACGAGATCGTCGATGCGCTGACCGCCGAGCACCAGGCCGATCAGCTCGCCGCCTTGGCCGATGACGAACGCTGAGACCATCGGCAGCGCGCTGGCCGCCTGTCGTGGCCGGATTGACCGTGTCGACGCCCGCATTCTGCTGGCCGAAGCGATCGGCCGGCCTGGCAGTTATCTGGTCGCCCATCCCGAGGTGGCGCTAACGGCCGAGCAGCAGTGCCGCTTTGCCGACTGGGTGACGCGGCGCGCGCAGGGCGAACCGGTCGCGTATCTGGTGGGCTCGCGTGAATTCTATGGCCGGCGCTTTGAGGTCTCATCGGCGGTGCTGATACCGCGGCCGGAAACCGAAGGCCTTGTTGAGCTGGCAAAAGAGACTTTCCCGAATGCGCCGAGCGCTGTACTGGACCTGGGGACGGGTAGCGGCGCGATTGCCATCACGCTGGCCTTGCTCTGGCCCGACGCCGAGGTCATGGCGGTGGATCGTTCCGCTGACGCCTTGGCCGTGGCGAGGCGCAATGCGCATCGACTGGGCGCACGGGTCCGCTTCGCCGAAAGCGACTGGTTCTCAGCGGTGCCGGCTGAGATGCGCTTTGATCTGATAGTGTCCAATCCGCCCTACGTGGCCGCAGGCGATCCGCATCTGGCCGAGGGCGATGTGCGTTTCGAGCCCGTGTCTGCCCTGGCTGCCGGGCCGGACGGGCTTGACGATATCCGGCGAATTGCCGCCCAGAGCGTCCCGAGGCTTGCACCGGGTGCTTGTCTTTTCATCGAGCATGGCTACGATCAAGCAGAGGCGGTGAGTGCCATTCTGGGTCGGTCGGGCCTCAAGCGCGTGCAGACCTGGCCCGACTTGGCAGGTATTCCTCGCATCACCGGGGGCTGGCTTGACGCTTCGGCGGACGAAGCTTAAAATTTCCCGACTTATTAACTCAACTATTCGAGCGTCCCCATGAGCGTCCAAGACCAGATCCGCGAGCAAGTTACCTCCAACCCGGTTGTGCTGTACATGAAGGGCACGCCGCAGTTTCCGCAGTGCGGCTTTTCCGCGACCGTGGCGCAGATCCTCAAGCTCTGTGGCCTGCAAAACTATGCGTCAGTGAACGTGCTGGCCGACGAACAGATCCGCCAGGGCATCAAGGAATACGCCAACTGGCCGACCATCCCGCAGCTCTACATCAACGGCGAGTTTGTCGGCGGTTGCGACATCTTGCGCGAGATGTACGAAAACGGTGAGTTGCAGGAGATGCTGAAGTCAGTGAAATAAACCGCTGAAGCCACTGATTTGTACAAACAGGGGGCTCAGGCCCCCTGTTTGTTTTTCGGGCTTGTACCCGACGCAAGGGTCAGGCGTTGCCAGGCCTTGCGTGACAGATGTTGGACCAGAAGTCGGGGTGGCATGCGTAGCCAGTGTGAGCGAATGTAGATAAGCAATTGTGCGGCAAGGCTTCGCAGGGGGGGGCGGCCTTCTGGGTCTGGGACGATCGCCACATCGTAGAGCCGTGTAAGTCGTCGAATCGCTGTGGCATCGGCGCCTGCAAGTCGCAGGACGAGCGATTCTGGGACCGGTGTATCAAAGAACTGTCGCACCAGCATCAGGCAGAGGGCCACCGACGCGGCGAGGTCATGGTGCTCAGCGCGGTCACCAAGCTGGCCCCAGAAATCGGGTGAATCAGCATGTTCGCTCAGCAGGGAGTTGATGTCATCGAGGTCGCGGAGTGCATTGTGCAATTCGCCCTCATGGGCCAGGTGGCACATGCTGTGGATGATCAGGTCTTCGTCGCAGGGAATCCTGAGTGACCGGTAGCCGGGTAACGGTATCGAGTGTGCAATGATGGCGTCGGCGTCGGGGTGGCTGCGAGCCGTCAGCGGCAGGATGGTGTGATGGACGTCGATGACGGTGCCCCGGCGGACGTGGATCATCGGCGGAAGCTCATGCATCCATTCCCGGTAATAGCGCTGGTCATACTCCTCTGATTTCATCTGGGTCCAGCCGCCGGCCATCAGGCGGATCTCGATTTTGCCGAGACTGCCGGGCGGTACCAGGACGTCGACGTCGCCGAAGAGTCGTCCGACCCCGGCGGCCTTCCGGCCCAGTACATATGCGGCACCCTTAAGAAGCACAACGGGTTCGTCTGTTTGAGCCAGCGTGGCATCGATGCATTGAGCCTCCCAGGCGACCGAGTGATGCTGGCGTTCGCTCAGCAGACGCGCGCCTTCGAGGTGACGCAAGGGGGCCGCGGGAACAGCAACGCCCGCTTCATGCAGGCGTTGCGCCACTTTGCCGAGCAAGTTGGCGTTGCGGGCTGTGGCAATAAATTCGGTCCAGCCGTTCGGCGACAGTGCCGTGGTGCGTTGCGGATGCTTAAGCAGCTCGAGAAGCGAAGCGCGGTTCATGCGTCAGTCCTGTTGCGTGACTTGCGCCACCAGTTCAAGCGCATCGGATGTTGATCCGTATTCGATCTGATGGCAGTCGACGTTGCCAAGCAGGGTGCACAAAGCACGGAAACCGATCTCTCCCATGCGCTCTTGATTGAAAGACTGTTCTCCGATGAGGGCGAAGGCCTCGGCATGGCTAACAGGCGACACCTGATGCCCCTCTCCGGGCGCGAACTGGGGGAAGACCAACCAGCGTGGCAGGGCTGGCTGGCTGGCGTTCTCAATTGCGTCGAGATTGGGCGCCGCGTGAGCGACCGTCCCCTTCCGTGTGTCCAGATAGCGCTCGCCGACGCGTGCGCCCGGGAATTGACCGACGATGTCGATGGACGCGTTTTTGAGACTGATGGGGCGCGGGTTTGCGATCAGCATGCCGCTGACAGGATCGAGTATGGCCAATTCATCCGACAGCAGCCGCCAGCCACGCAGGTGACACAGTGCCGCACACAAGGTGCTTTTCCCCGCGCCGGGGAATCCGGGAAGAATGATGGCATTGCCATTCTTCTCGAGGACGGCGGCGTGAAATACGACAAAACCGAGCGAGCGGCTCGCGATCGTCCAGTTCAAGCCCCACTCGAACATGGGGGCGGCCTGGTTGACCGGCAATGGGAGGAAGGGGTTTTGGTCGTCGACCAGAAAGCGGGCTTGCGGTCGCCAAAAGCGGTGCGCGCCCAGGCCTGGCAGCAGGCGGATGTCGAAGTCAATGAAGGCTTTCTGCGGCTTTTCGCAATCGCGGTAGAAAAACTCTAGATGTGCGAGCACGCTAGCAAAGGGAGATCGAACACGGACGACGAACGGGGCAATTCTCAGCGTGGTATCAAGCACACGCGACTCCGGGAGGACCATTTTGGCATTGGATACTATCCCATTGCCAAAATGCCAAGTGCGGAAAGTTCCTCCGTGAGCCGAAGTTTGGTGGCAGCATCGACGCCATCGACGTCAAGCTGGCTCAGTCGCATGGGCTGCTCTGCGTTGATGAGGCGATCTACGAGAGCTCGAGCGCTGGCGGTAACAACCCAGTAGTCACCGGAATTTCTGTCAAACAAAACCGAGGCGTCGTCGTCTGGCCATGCGGGTGAAAGCAGAAGGCTCCGCCCGCTGGCCAATAAAACATACTCATCACTCGCCAGGGTGGTCATCAATTACGGGTTCTTCTTGCACATCTGCAATTCGACATCAGCGTTGATGTCATACATTTGACTGACGTAGGCGACAAAGTCCGCAGGGAGCATGGCATTGGCGCCGCAGCTCATCCCTGAGGGGCAGTAGACGCCGCCAGTAAGGAGTGTTTCCCCAATGTCGATAACCTGCTGAGGCGTCATCGCATAATCGTTAAAGGCGAGGGAGTTGAGATATACCGCGATCAGGTGCCAAAGCAGATCACCCTCGTTAATGCCGGCGTCCTTGGGGAACGCCAGAACGCCCCAAAGCCCCCAATGGCTCTGTACGGGAGCGCTTGGAAAGATATCGCGTACAAGGGTGCCTTGATCGGCAATATTCTCGGGGCCAATCTTTCCGAGGCCGGTCGGGCATGCGTCGACGTCCTTGAGTGTCGCAGGACTCGCGCCTTGCCAGGCGGAGAAGTGTTGCGGATTCCGCCAGAATCCCGGTGAGCGGCCGCCAGAGCACATTTGCGGACCACCAGGGCGTGGACTGGTGTTGCCACTGATCATTGCTGATGGGCTTTTGCAGACACCGGTACCGAGAGCTGTCTTCGCCTGAACGGAAAGTAGGACGCCGACTCCGCCAGCGGCCGCGCCCAGAATGCGCCGTCGCTTCAGTTGCGGCGTTTGCGCGACATCGGCGGTGTGTTCTTCGTGGGTGATGTTCTCAAGATTTTTCATGCTGGTTCCCGTGGGTGCATCTGCGTGGTGGCCACGATTGATGCAACAGTGCGACCAATAGCCTGATTGTTATCTAGCAAATTCCGCGCCAAGAGTTTTTTGGTGTTTAAGTCATTGATATTGAACTAAGTGTTCTTTTCTTGCTATCCCGTCGCAGGGCTTGTGTAAAAAGCGTCGACATACCAAGGCGAATTCAATTATTCGGCCTTGATGGTAGCAGCAGGCCGTTGGTCGCCTCGCCTTGTCTCTGGCATGCCGTGATGAATCTCACTGGGTACGACGATCAGATGTTGGCCACGCGTGCGCTGGTCATCGACAGGCGCCCGGCGAGCACCTCAAGAAAGGCCTTGTAGAAGTGCATGCGGCAGGTGTCGGAGGCGCGCTGCAGGGCGCGGGCGCGGATGGTGATGATTTCGATTTCGGTGGTGGCTTCGACCGAGGCGGTGCGCAGCCCGTTGCCTGGGGCGAAGACGGCCATTTCGCCGAAGCAGTCGCCGGGGGTGAGCAGGTGAAGCAGGCGGTCGTGTTTTTTGACGCGGGCTTCGCCATTGGCGAGGAAGCAGAAGTGGTCGCCGGGCTCGCCTTCCTTGAGCAGCGTGGTGCCGGGTTCGGCGAAGCGCCATTCTGAGAAGCGCACGATCTCCCAGATTTCGACGTCGGTGAATTCGCGGAAGAAGGGCAGGCGACGCAGGGTCTGGAATTTCTGGGTGTCGGAGACGGCGCGTTTGCGGCTGCTGAGGCCGATGTTGCGGAAGGCGTGGGCGAGATCGTGGGAGAACTCGACCCAGTTCTGATAGCGGTCGTCGAGCGATTTTTGCATGGCGCGGCGCACGATGGCGTCGAGTTCGGCGGGCACATCGGCGCGCCGGGTCATCGGTGACGGCGGCGTTTCGTGGGCGATGCGGTAGAGCAGGCTGTAGTTGTTGGTGGCTTCGAAGGGCAGCCGGCCGGTGAGGAGCTGGTACATCACCACGCCGAGCGAGTAGATGTCGGTCTGGTGGTTGAGCGGCATTTCGCGCACTTGTTGTGGCGACATGTAGGCGGGGGAACCGACGCCGGAAATTTGCGTGGTGTCGGCGGCGTTGAACAAGGCGGCGCCGAAGTCGGAGAGTTTGATGTCCTGACCGTCGGGGTCCTGAAGCAGGATGTTGGCCGGCTTGATGTCGCGGTGGGTAATGCCCTGGTGGTAGGCGTAGTCGAGGGCGCGGGTGGCCTTGAAGATGATCTCGATAACGCGGTCGAAGGGCAGCAGTCGGTCGGGCCGGCAAAAGGGTTCGAGCGTACCGCCGGGCACGTATTCCATGACGATGTAACCCTGCTCGCCCTCGACGGTGGCATCGTAGATTTGGGCGATGTGCGGGTGAAACAGGCGGCCGGCGAGTGAGGCTTCGTTGATCAGCAGGTGGCGGTAGAGGCGGCCGCGCTCCGGGTCTTTGAGGACTTCGGGGTAGAGCTGCTTGACGGCGACGTCGCGCTGGGTGAAGGCGTCATAGGCCAGATAGACCGCACTGGTGGCACCCTCTCCGAGCAGTTCCCGGAGTTCGTACTTGCCGATGCGGTCCATGGTCGAGCGCAGCTTAGCCGAGCGCGGCGCGGGCGCGGGCGATGGCGGCACGCACCTGGGCGGGCGCGGTGCCGCCGATGTGATTGCGGCTGTCGAGCGCGCCTTCGACGGTGAGCACCTGGTAGATGTCCTCTTCGATCAGCTCGGAGAAGCCGCGCAGATCGGGCAAGGGCAGGTCGGGCAGATCGCAGCCGCGCTCTTCGGCCGAGCGCACGGCACGGGCGACGACTTCGTGCGCGTCACGGAAGGGCAGACCCTTCTTGACCAGGTAGTCGGCCAGGTCGGTGGCGGTGGCAAAGCCCTGGCTGAGGGCGTCGCGCATGGCGTCGGCCTTGACGCGGATGCCGGTGATCATGTCAGCGTAGATGCGCAGGGTGTCGATGAGCGTGTCGGCAGTGTCGAACAGCGGCTCTTTGTCTTCCTGGTTGTCCTTGTTGTAGGCCAAGGGCTGGCCTTTCATCAGGGTCAGCAGGCTGATCAGGCTGCCATTGACGCGGCCGGTCTTGCCACGCACCAGCTCGGGCACGTCGGGGTTTTTCTTTTGCGGCATGATCGAGCTGCCGGTGCAGAAGCGGTCGGCCAGATCGATGAAGCCCACGCGCGGGCTCATCCACAGGATCAACTCTTCGGAGAAGCGCGAGAGGTGAATCATCAGCAGCGCGGCGTTGGCGCAGAACTCGATGGCGAAGTCGCGATCGGAGACGGCGTCCAGCGAGTTTTCGCACACGCCGTCAAACTCCAGTTCGCGCGCGACGAATTCACGGTCGATGGGATAAGACGTGCCAGCCAGCGCGGCGGCGCCCAGCGGCAGACGATTGACCCGCTTGCGACAGTCGGCAAAGCGCTCGGCGTCGCGGCGGCTCATTTCGTAATAGGCCATCAGGTGGTGGCCGAAGGTGACCGGCTGGGCCACCTGCAGGTGGGTGAAACCCGGCAGCGGCGTGGCGGCATGGGTTTCGGCCAGGTCGAGCAGGGCGCGCTGATAGTCGGTGAGCAGGGCAAGGATCTGGTCAATCGCGTCGCGCAGCCACAGGCGGATATCGGTGGCCACCTGGTCGTTGCGGCTGCGGCCGGTGTGCAGGCGTTTGCCGGCGTCGCCGATCAGCGCGGTGAGGCGTTTTTCGATATTGAGGTGGACATCTTCGTCCTGCAGCGACCAGGCGAACTCGCCGCGCTCGATTTCGTCGCGCACCTGCCCGAGCCCGCGCTCGATGTCGGCGAGGTCATCGGTGCCGATGATGCCCTGGCGCGCCAGCATCCTGGCGTGCGCCAGCGAGCCGCGGATGTCTTGTGCCGCCATGCGCTGATCGAAGAAGACGGATGCGGTGTAACGCATCACCAGTGCCGATACCGGTTCGGAAAATCGGCCGGACCACGCCTTGCTGGCGTCATCCCGATTGGATTGCTGATCTGCCATAATGCCCAGAATACTTTATGAAAAGTGGTTCGATGGGATGTTGCCCGCCGGTTCGGCGGCGACCCCGGCGGCCGCTGATCTCACTTGAGAGCGCATGGCCGTGGTGTCCCCCGGAAAGACGCAAAGTATAAGTCAAAAGCCCAAGGCGCTTGCCATCCACGGCGCCTTGCCGGACTTTCGCAACATCGGCGTCATCCTGCGCGTGATTCTGCTCGTCAATGCCCTGGCCGCCGCTACGGTGGTGCTGCACAGCCGTGCGGGTGCCGAAATTGTCCCGGCTGCTGTGGCTTGGGCGGGGTGGCTGGAGTTGCCGCTGTTCATCACCATACTGCTCCTCTACGTGGTCCAGCCCGTGCTGGTGCGCCTTGATCCAGGGCGTTTCTGGCCGGCGGTGATGGCGGTCAGTGTTTTGGTGGCCTTGTTCGCCTATCCGCCCCTGGGCTCGCCGTCGGACGTGGCGCTGTGGCGCTGGATGGGGTGGAGTATCTTGGCGTCATGCGCCGTAATGGGCTACTTTGATTATCGAGGGCGTCTGTATTCGCCGGCCCTGACCGAGGCGCGCCTGCATGCGCTGACAGCGCGCATTCGACCGCACTTTCTGTTCAACAGCTTGAATGCGGTGCTTGGCGTGATGCGCGAAGATCCGCGGCGGGCCGAAGTGGCGCTGGAAGAACTGGCAGACATGTTTCGGGTGCTGATGAAAGAGCACAAGGAGCTGGTGGCACTCGATAGTGAGATCAGTCTTTGCGAGCGCTATCTTGATCTTGAACGTTTGCGCCTGGGGGAGCGTCTGGTGGTGAATTGGGACCTGAGCTGCAAACCGGCGCAGGCGCTGGTGCCGCCATTGTTGCTTCAACCTTTGCTGGAAAATGCCGTTTATCACGGTATCGAACCATCGCAGCTGCCAGGTGATATCGCCGTGCGGGTGGCACGGCGCAGCAATGAGGTACTGATCGAAGTGAGTAACCCGATCGTCGATACGCCGCGCGCCCAAAAAGGCAACCAGATTGCCCAAGCGAACATCCGTGAACGTCTGTCCCTGTTTTTTGATCTCGAGGCGGACATGCGAATTGACCGCAGCGGTGGCCGCTACAGCGTGCGAATCCGTCTGCCATACCGGAGGCTCAATACATGACGCAAGCCGAACTCCGTGTCCTCATCGTTGATGATGAAGCGCCCGCGCGCGCGCGTTTGCGTGATGTGCTGGGCGATGTCAGGCAGGAGCAGCCCACCCGGGTGGTGGGCTTTGCGGCCAACGGTGAAGAGGCGCTGAGACTGATCGAAGCCGAGGCGGTGGATGTGGTGCTTGCCGATATCCGCATGCCGGGTATGGATGGTGTGTCGCTGGCGCAGCATCTGAACGGCCGCGCCGACCCGCCGGTGGTGATCTTTACCACGGCCTACGATCAATACGCGGTGCAGGCCTTCGATCTGGCGGTGGCTGATTATCTGCTCAAGCCGGTGCGGGCGTCTCGGCTGGTTGAGGCGCTCGAGAAGGCGCGCAAGCTGTGCCAGGGTGCTGAGGCGCGGACCGAAGACGAAAAACCCCTGAGCGTGACCGAGCGTGGTCGCATTCTGCTGGTCGACATCGGTCGCGTGCTGTATTTGCGGGCCGAGCAGAAGTACGTCACCGCGCGCACCGTTGAGCGCGAGTATCTCCTCGATGATTCACTGGTGCGCCTGGAAGAGAGCTACCCCGGCCGCTTCCTGCGCATTCATCGCAATTGTCTGGTGGCGCGCAAGGCGATCGCCGGCATCGAGCGCGAAGCCGGCGAAGGTGAGGGGCGCTGGCTGGTGGTGCTGGCGGGGCTGGACGAGCATCTGCCCATCAGCCGCCGTCAGTGGCCAAGCGTGAAGGCGATCCTCGATATTTGAGCGGGGCCCGGCTAGATATTCGACAGATGCATACCGTCGGTCGTGCGTCGCCCGCGCCGGTCACGGCGCTCTTCATTTCCCTGAGATACGTGCGAGTGGTTTTCCGGTCGATATGGATTGCGCCGATCGCCGCGCCGCCGATCCTTGTAGTGACTGAAGGTGCAGCGGCAACGCGTGGCGTCGCAACTTGCCAGCGGCAACAGCGGGGCTTCCTCTGAGAGAAAACGGATGCCCTTGAGTGTCTGGGCGGTGCGACAGGCGCCCTGGCCCGGATTGATTGTGACGCAGTGATAAGGGTGTGAGGTATTTTCGGGCTCATCCTCGTTTTTGGCCGGCCTGCTGCGCATCACATACCAAGCGACCGCTGCCATGACGGCAAGCACGACTGCAAACCATTCGATCGACATAAGCTTCGCTCTCTTTCGGTTTTGCCTCCTTCCAGTATGGCTGCTGCAGCGCGGCAGTGCAGCGACTGCGCCGAAAAAGCACAATGGGATTTTGTATCAAAAGGTTAGAACCACGGCCGCGTTGCTGCGAATGAACGCCGGGCGCGGGGTTTCGCGCAGCGGTGAGCAGTGTGCTGCAAGGCGCCGGACTGACCTTCGATATAGGCTCAATGAAAGTCAGCCAGGCGTTTGGCGGGCCTACCCGCTATTTCTCAGACCTGCCGCAATGCCGTTGATGGCGATATGAATGCCGCGGCGAATACGTTCGTCCTCGGCGCCGTTGCGGTGGCGGCGCAGCAGCTCGACCTGCACATGGTTGAGCGGGTCGAGGTAGGGGAAGCGGTTGCGGATCGAGCGGGCGAGCAGCGGATTGCCGTCGAGCAGCGCTTGCTGGCCGGTGATGGCGAGCAAGGCGTCGATGGTGGCAGCATGCTCTGCGCAGATGCGCGGGAAGATGGCTTCGCGAAGATCCGCGTCGGATACCAGTGCGGCATAACGGCCCGCGATGGCGGTGTCAGACTTGGCCAGCACCATGTCCATGTTGGAGAGCGTGGTCGAGAAGAAAGACCAGTCGCGGCACATCGCTTGCAGCAGGGGCATTCCATCGTCCGGGCGCTCGGCCAGGAAGCGGCGCACCGCCGAGCCGAAGCCGTACCAGCCCGGCAGCATCAGCCGGCATTGCGCCCAGCTGAACACCCAGGGAATGGCACGCAGGTCTTCGATGGCGGTGCTTTTCTTGCGCGAGGCCGGCCGCGAGCCGATGTTCAGCGCCGCGATTTCGGTGATGACGGTCGATTCCCAGAAGTAGCGCTCGAAGCCGGGCGTCTCATACACCAGGCCGCGATAGGCTTCGAAGGCGTAGTCGGACAGCGCCTGCATGGCGTCCATGTACTCGGGGCGCGGCGCGGGCGAGGCGTCTGCCTGCAGGCTGGCTTGCAGCGTGGCGGCGACCAGCACTTCGAGGTTGCGCCGGCCCACATCGGCGTTGCCGTACTTGGCGCCGATGACTTCGCCCTGCTCGGTGAGGCGAATCTGACCCTGCACCGCGCCGCCCGGTTGCGCCAGGATGGCTTCGTAGCTCGGGCCGCCGCCGCGGCCGACCGAGCCGCCGCGACCGTGAAACAGCCGCAGCCGCACATCATGTTTGCGGAACACCTCGACCAGCGTCACTTCCGCCTTGTAGAGCTCCCAGCCGGATGTGAGGAAGCCGCCATCCTTGTTGCTGTCGGAGTAGCCGAGCATCACTTCCTGCGCCCGACCGCGGCTGTCGAGCAGGCGCTGATAGGGGGCGAGGGCAAAAATGCGGTCCATGGTGTCGCCGCTGGCGCGCAGGTCGTCGATGGTTTCGAACAGCGGGATGATGTTCATGTCCAGCGCCTGCTCGTGCGGGCGCAAAATGCCGGCTTCCTTGAGCAGCACCGCGACTTCGAGCAGATCGGAGACGCCGTCGGTTTTGGAGATGATGTAGTTGGGCAGCGCGGCCGTGCCGTAGCGCAGATGCGCCGTGCGGGTGGTGCGCAAGATGGCCAGCTCGCCCTCGGTCAGTTCGCTGTAGGTGATGTGGGGCGAGCGCAGCGGCCGGGTGGACACCATCTCGGTCATGAGCAGCGCGATACGTGCGTCTTCGTCGAGGGCGAGATAGTTGATGCCCGGGTCGGCGGCCTGCAGCAACTCGGCCACGACCTGCTCGTGCACATCGGAGTTCTGACGCAGGTCGATGGGGGCCAGATGGAATCCGAACACCTTGACCGCCCGGCGCAGCTGGCGCAGCCGGCCCTGGGTGAGTGGCGCGGAGCCGTGAGCGAGCAGCGAGTCGTGGAGGATGTCGAGATCGGCCGTCAGCGCGGCGGCATCGGCATAGGCCGGGGCTTCACCTGCCGGCGGTGGGGTGGCGGGTTTGCCGAGCAGGGCCTGATGGGTGGCGGCCAGGCGGGCGTACATGCCGGCAATGGCGCGGCGATAGGGTTCGTCGGCGCGATGCGGCGAGCGGTCGACGCTGGCCTCGGCGAGGCGGTGAAGCGCGTCGGAGGGCGTGACGAGGCCGTCGGCCAGCGACAGCTGCGAGCCCAGTGTGTGCAGCTCTTCGAGATAAAAGGACAGCGCCACCGTCGATTGCATCAGTTGCGCTTGCGCGAGCACCTCGGCGGTAACGAAGGGGTTGCCGTCGCGGTCGCCGCCGATCCAGTTGCCGATCTGCACGAAAGCGGGCCAATCCTGCCCGGCGAACGGGGCGTGCAGGCCGGCGAGGGTGTCTTCAACCTTGGCGTACAGACGCGGTACTTCGCGCAGAAAGGTCGAATCAAAATAGGACAGGCCGTTGGCGACTTCGTCGATGACCGACAGCTTGGTCGGGCGCAGCATGCGGGTCTGCCACAGGGTGAGCACCGCGCGGCGCAAGGCGGCGTCGGAGGCCTCGGCTTCTTCGGGGGTGAGCGCCATGCGGTCGCGCGCGTCGAGCAGGCGGGCGATGGCGGTCTGGCAGTTGAGAATGCTCTTGCGCTGCACCTCGGTGGGGTGGGCGGTGAGCACCGGGCTGATCAGCGCGCTACTAAAGAAGGCACCGAGGTCGTCGGCGCTGGCGCCGTCGCTGAAGACCCGCTCGATGGCATGCGCCAGACTGCCGGCGCGCGGCGCCGAGCCGCCGATGAGGTGGGCGCGGGTGCGTCGGATGTGGTGCTGGTCTTCGGCAATGTTGGCCAGGTGCGAGAAGTAGCTGAAGGCGCGGACCACATCGATGGTCTCCTCGCGCGAGAGCGCGTCGAGTGTCGCCTCCAGCCCGACGCGGGCCGCTTCGTCGTCATCGCGGTGGAAGCGCACCGACAATTGGCGAATGCGCTCGACCAGTTCGAAGGCCGGCTCGCCGCGCTGTTCGCGCACCGTGTCGCCGAGCAATCGGCCGAGCTGGCGGATGTCTTCGCGCAAGGGGAGGTCTTTGTCCTGATCCATGGTGATATCCATCGTCTGTTCCTGGGGAGCGTCGCTTACCCTGGCACAAAAAGTGGGGCCGGGGCTCATGCTAGAATCGCCCCCGGCGCTGGCGCTATCGGGGGCATCCCGCATGCTGCCATGCAATATGCGCCGACGCCAGCCAACCCATTTCAAGCACCTGTCCGAGCGAGTCGCCCATCGTGAATCCGTCCCAGCCCGCTGTCGCCGCCCCAGAGCGCATTGTTATTGCCACCCGCGAAAGCCGCCTTGCCCTGTGGCAGGCCGAGCATGTCAAGGCGCGTCTTGAGGCGCTGTATCCGGCGTGCGAAGTCGTGCTGCTGGGCATGACCACCCGTGGCGACCAGATTCTTGACCGTCCGCTGGCCAAGATCGGCGGCAAGGGCTTGTTCGTTAAAGAGCTGGAAACCGCCTTGCTCGATCGTCGCGCCGATATCGCGGTGCACTCGATGAAAGACGTGCCGATGGAAATGGGTCCTGAATTTGCGTTGGTGACCATCTCCGAGCGCGAAGTGCCGCTCGACGCGTTTGTCTCCAACAAGTACGAAAGCCTGGACGACATGCCGCCGGGGGCTGTGGTCGGCACCTCCAGCCTGCGCCGTGAGTCGCAGCTGCATGCCAATTACCCGACGCTGGCGGTCACCAGTTTGCGCGGCAACCTCGACACCCGTCTGCGCAAGCTTGACGAAGGTCAGTACGACGCGATCATTCTGGCAGCGGCGGGTCTGACCCGCCTCGGTCTGTCCGAACGTATTCGCAGTACCCTGGCCTCCGAGGTGTCGCTGCCGGCCGCCGGGCAAGGCGCGTTGGGCATCGAGGCCTTGTCTGACCGGCCCGAAGTGGCGGCCTGGATGGCCCCGCTCAATGACACCGACACCTCCGCCTGCGTGCTCGCCGAACGCGCCGTGGCCCGCGCCCTTGCCGGCAGCTGCGAAGTGCCGCTGGGTGCCTACGCCGTGGTCGAAAACGATGGCCTGTGGCTGCGCGGCTTTGTCGCCCGGCCCGACGGCAGCGAGATCGTGCGCGCCGAGCGCCGTGGCGCGCTGGTCGAAGCCGAGAGCCTGGGCAAGGCCCTGGCCGACGAGCTGCGTGCTGGCGGCGCGGCCGAGATCCTCGCCAGCCTCTGAGCCGACGCCATGAACCAGTCGCCAAGCTTGCCCTTGGCCGGGAAGCGCATTGTCGTGACCCGGCCCCAGGCACAGTCTGGCAGCCTGTGTGATGCCATCACCGCCGCGGGCGGTGATGCCTTGTGCATTCCGGTCATGCGTATTGAGGCTGTTCCGGTCAGTGATGAATTCAGCGCGCTGATCGACACACTCGACCAGTTTCAGCTCGCGTTCTTTGTCAGCCCGAACGCCGCTGAACATGGCCTGGCCGCCGTGCGTGCGCGTCGCGACTGGCCCGCCAGCCTGGCCGTGGCAACGGTGGGTAAGGGCAGCGAGCGCGCGCTGCGTGCGCTGGGTTTCGATCAGGTCATCGCGCCAGAGACCGGATTCGACAGCGAAGCGGTGCTCGCGCTGCCCGAGTTTTCGCCGCGTGCCGTGGCGGATAAGCGAATCATCATTTTTCGTGGCAACGGCGGACGCGATCTTCTGGGTGATACACTGGCACAGCGAGGTGCGGCGGTCAGCTATGCCGCATGCTACGCACGAAGGGTTCCACCGGAGGGGGCGACCAGCTTGCTGGCCGAAGCCGACCGGATGGATGCTCTGATACTGACCAGTAGCGAGGGCGTCTCCAACCTGATGACCATGTTGGGAGCACAGATGAGCCGACTGGCCCACATCCCGGTGTTTGCACCGCACCCGCGCATCTGCGCACGGGCGACGGCTGCAGGCTTTACCCAGGTCGTGGAGACCGCGCCCGGCGATGTCGGTGTGGTCGATGGCCTCGCACGCTACTTTCTCGGCGGTTGCCGCAACGCTTGATCCAGACAAGACGATATGAGCGAAGACACTCCTGCCCTTAACCGTGCTCAAACCGACACGGACGCCCCTGAAACCATCGAACCGATTCGCGACGACGAAGTGGCGACCCCGGAAGAGACCCCGCCTGTCGCAGACGAGCCGGCCAAGCGCCGCGGCATTGTCGTGCCCGTGCTGCTGGTGATCTGCCTGCTGGCCATTGCCGGTCTCGGCTGGCAATGGTGGGCCATGCGCGGCGAACTGGCGAAGACGCAGGAAGAGCTGACCCGACGCCTGAGCGAGAGCGACAACATGGCCCGCGAGGCACGCGCCAGCGCACGCCAGTCCATCGATACGCTGACTTCCGTGCAGGGCAAAGTCGGCCTGCTCGAAGCCAAGGCAGAAGAAGCGGGTGGCCAGGCGGCCGCGCTGGACGCCTTGTACCAGGAGTTCTCCCGCACCCGTGACGAGCGGACCATGGCCGAGATCGAGCAGGCCGTGACCATCGCCGGTCAGCAGCTTCAGCTCGCCGGCAATGTCGAAGCCGCGCTGATCGCGCTTCAGGCGGCCGATGCCCGGTTGTCCGGCTTTGACGAGGCTCGCCTCGGCCCGTTGCGCCGCAGTCTCAAGCGCGACATCGAGCGCCTGCGCGCCGCGCCGCGGGTCGATATCGCCGGTATCACCTTGCGCCTCGAAGGGCTGCTCGAATCCGTCGATCGCCTGCCCCTGGCCTTCACTGGCGAAGCCGTGGGTTCTGAGGCGCCCGAGAAGACCGCTACCGGTTCGCCGATGGACGACCCGCTCGGATTCGCTCAAGCGGTGCTGCACGACTGGTGGGCCGAAATCCGCTCACTGGTGCGGGTCGAGCGTCTCGACCGCTCCGCCGAGCCGGTGCTGCTGTCGCCGTCACAATCGACCTATCTGCGCGAAAACCTCAAGATCCGCTTGCTGACAGCACGTCTGGCGCTGCTGGGCCGCGATCACCGCACCTTCGAAGCCGACATGCGTCAGGCGGCCGAGTGGCTCGGGAAATACTTCGATCAGCGCGACGAGGGCGTCACCGAAACCCTCACCTCGCTCAAGACCCTGGCCGAAACACAGATCGCACCGACCCAGCCGGCCCTGACCGAAACCCTGGCGGTTCTCAAGACGCTGCAGGGCAAGCCGAGCGTTAGTGGCGCCGGGCCGGCGCCGCAAGCGACGAAGGCAGCGGCTGTGCCGAAGGCTGTCAAGCCTGCTGCGGACGCACCTGAAGGCAAGCCCGACGACGATGTGCCGGCCGTCGCGCCTGCCAAAGCAGCGGAGTAAGCGCCATGCGAGGATTGCTCTGGCTGATCGCCCTGTTCGCCGCGGCCGTCGGTGTGGCCATGCTGGCACGGGCCAACGATGGTTACGCCCTCCTGGTGCTGTCGCCCTACCGGGTGCAGATTTCGCTGAATCTGATGGTCCTGGCGCTGGTGGCGGTGTTCCTGTCGAGCTACTTTCTGCTGCGTGTGCTCACTCGCGCGGTGCGTTTGCCGGGCCAGGTCGTGGCCTATCGCGGCCGCCGTCGCAAGGAAAAGTCGGCACTGGCGCTGCGCGAGGCTTTCCGGTTGCACCTTGAGGGCCGTTATGCCCACGCGCTGAAACAGGCCAAAAAAGCGTATGACCTGGCGGACGAAGATGGCGTGGCCGCGCTGATGGCGGCGCGCGCCGCGCATGCCCTGCGCGACGACGCCCGCTATCGCGACTGGCTGGGTAAAGCGGCTACCGATGAGCGTTTGCGTGCGGCGCGCATCATGACCGAAGCCGAAATGGCGGTCGAAGGCCGCCGCTTCGACGAAGCGGCCGAGCGTATTCGTGCGCTCAAGGGCAGCGACAATCGCCCCGTGGCGACGCTTCGTCTGGCACTGAAGACAGCGCATGCGCTCGAAAAGTGGGAAGAGCTGGTGCGTATCGCCCGCCAGCTTCGCAAGCACAAGGCCCTGAGCAAGGAGCAGGCCGAGCCGCTGCTGCGTCGGGCGCACCTGGCCGCCTTGCGTGAGCGCGACGGTCAGCATGATGCGATTGCCCGTTACTGGCAGGATATTCCGTCCGATGAGCAGCAGGACCGGCGTCTGGTCGAGAAAGCCGCGCCCTTGTTGGTCGCCAATGGCCAGGGCGCGACGGTGCGCAAGATGCTCGAGAAGCTGCTCGACGAGCAGTGGGAAAGCGAGTTGGCGCGGCTGTATGGGTATTGCGGCGAGAATGATGCGGTGGCCTGCCTGAACCGTGGCGAAAAGTGGCTCAAGTCGCACCCGAATGACGGCGGGTTGCTGTATGCATTGGGTCGGCTCTGCCTGTCCGCCCAGCTGTGGGGCAAGGCGCAGAGCTATCTGGAGGCCTCGGTGTCGGCTGCGCCGACGGTGGATGCGCATCTGGCCTTGGCGCAATTGTCAGAGCAATTCGAGCGACCTGAAGAGGCGCAGAGCCATTTCCGTCGGGCGGCCCAATTGACCGGCGCGGCACAAGCCGGGCCCGCCTTGGTGCAGTTGCCCGCGCCGGAGTGAGCCTGACCTGACCCAACAAAAAGCGCGCCGCGGCGCGCTTTTTGTTTGTGCACTCAGACCCAGTCGCGAGGCGGCAGGAAGTCTTCGTAGAGTTTGGCCTCGGCGCTGCCCGGCTCGGGGTGCCAGTCATAGCGCCACTGCACACGCGGCGGCATCGACATGAGAATTGACTCGGTGCGCCCGCCCGATTGCAGGCCGAACAGCGTGCCGCGGTCGAAGACCAGATTGAACTCGACATAGCGCCCGCGGCGATAGGCCTGGAAGTCGCGCTCGCGCTCGCCATAGGGGATGTCGAGGCGGCGCTCGACGAGCGGAACATAGGCCTCGGCAAAGGCGTCGCCGACGGCGCGGGTGAGGGCAAAGCAGCGCTCGAAACCGCCTTCATTCAGGTCGTCGAAGAACACACCGCCAACACCGCGCGCTTCGTCGCGATGCTTGAGGTGAAAGTAGCGATCACACCAGGCTTTGTACTGGGCATGCACGTCCGGGCCGAAGGGCACCAGTGCGGCTTTGCAGCTGCCGTGAAAGTGGCGCACGTCTTCTTCAAACGGGTAGTAGGGCGTCAGGTCCATGCCGCCGCCGAACCACCAGACAGGCTCTGTGCCGGGCTTGCTGGCGATGAAGCAGCGCACGTTCATGTGGGCCGTCGGGCAGTAGGGGTTGCGCGGGTGCAGCACCAGCGACACGCCCATGGCCTCGAAGCTGCGACCGGCCAACTCGGGCCGGCCGGCGGTGGCCGATGCCGGCAGGTTGCCGCCCATCACATGCGAGAAATTGACCCCGCCGCGCTCGAACACCTGGCCCTCTTCGAGTACCCGCGTGCGACCGCCACCGCCGTGTTCGCGCGTCCAGCAGTCGTCGCGGAAGGGCGTGCCGTCGACGGCTTCGAGCCGGCTGACGATGCTGTCTTGCAGGCCCGTGAAATAGGACTTGATGGCGGCGGTGTCGATCATCGCTTGATGGCGCGGTAGCCGATGTCGCGGCGATATTGCTTGCCGGCGAATTCGATGCGGTCGGCGATGTCGTAAGCGCGGGTTTGCGCGGTACGGACGTTGTCGCTGAGCGCGGTGACGCACAAGACGCGGCCGCCGCTGGTGAGCAGTTTGTCGCCGTCGAGGACGGTGCCGGCATGGAAAACATGCGCATCCGGGCTCTCTTCGGGCAGGCCGGTGATGATGTCGCCCTTGCGCGGATTGGCCGGGTAGCCCTCGGCCGCCAGCACCACGCCCAGCGCGATGCGGCGATCCCACTCGGCTTCGGCGGTGTCGAGCTTGCCTTTGACGGCGGCCTCGAACAGTTCGACCAGGTCGGACTTGAGACGCATCAGGATGGGCTGGGTTTCCGGGTCGCCCATGCGGCAGTTGAACTCGACCACCCGCGGGTTGCCCTCGGTGTCAATCATCAGGCCGGCGTAGAGGAAGCCGGTGTAGGGCGTGCCCTCGGCGGTCATGCCGGCTAGCGTCGGATGGATGATCTCGCGCATGACTTTGGCGTGGATCTGCGGCGTGACCACCGGCGCGGGCGAGTAGGCGCCCATGCCACCGGTGTTGGGGCCTTCGTCATTGTCCTTGAGGCGCTTGTGATCCTGACTGGTGGCCAGCGCGAGCGCGTGCTTTCCGTCGGCCATGACGATGAAGCTGGCCTCTTCGCCCTGCATGAACTCTTCGATCACCACCCGAGCACCGGCCTGCCCCATGCCGGCGTCGCGCAGCATCATGTCGATGGCGGCGTGCGCTTCGTCGAGCGTCATGGCCACGACCACGCCCTTGCCGGCCGCCAGGCCATCGGCCTTGATGACAATCGGCGCGCCTTCGGCGGCGACATAGGCATGGGCTGCGTCGGCGTCGGTGAAGGTCTGGTATTTGGCGGTCGGGATGTTGTGGCGGATCAGGAACTGTTTGCAGAAATCCTTGGACGCTTCGAGCTGGGCCGCCTGCTGGGTGGGGCCGAAGATCGGCAGCCCGGCAGCGCGGAAGGCGTCGACCACGCCGGCGGCCAGTGGCGCCTCGGGGCCGACGACAGTCAGGCCGATGTCTTCATCGCGTGCGAAGGCCAGCAGATCGTCGATCGCGGTGATGGCGACGTTGTCGACCATGGGCTCGTTGGCCGTACCGGGGTTGCCGGGGGCGACGAAGACCTTGGTGATGCGGGGTGACTGGGCGATTTTCCAGGCCAGCGCGTGTTCGCGTCCGCCCGATCCGATGACGAGTACTTTCATGTGTGTTGCCGTTACCTGAGCGCCGGCGCGGAGTGTGCGCGCCGGCTGAAAAAGTGAATTAGTGACGGAAGTGGCGGAAGCCTGTCATGACCATGGCGATGCCGTGCTCGTTGGCGGCTGCGATCACTTCTTCGTCGCGCATCGAGCCGCCGGGCTGAATGACCGCCGTGGCGCCGGCTTCGGCCAGCACATCGAGGCCGTCGCGGAAGGGGAAGAAGGCGTCGGAGGCGACCACGGTGCCGGTGATGGAGAGGCCGGCGTTTTCAGCCTTGATCTTGGCGATGCGGGCTGAATCGACCCGGCTCATCTGGCCGGCGCCGACGCCGACGGTCATGCCGCCCTTGCAGTAGACGATGGCGTTGGACTTGACGTATTTGGCGACGCGCCAGGCGAAGAGCAGGTCGCCCATTTCTTCGGGGGTCGGGGCGCGGGCGGTGACCAGTTTGAGGTCGCCTTCGCCGATACGGGCCACATCCGCCGACTGCACCAGCAGGCCGCCGGCGACGCGTTTGTAGTCGAGCGCGCCGTCGCCCGAGCCCATCGGGCAGGTCAGCACGCGGACGTTCTTCTTGGCGAGCAGCAGGGCGAGGGCTTCGTCGGTGTAAGCCGGGGCGATCAGCACTTCGAGGAACTGGGCGCTGACCGCTTCGGCAGCGGCCGCGTCGACCACGCAGTTGAAGGCGATGATGCCGCCGAAGGCCGAGGTCGGGTCGGTCGAGAAGGCCTTTTTGTAGGCTTCGAGCGGCGACAGGCCGAGGGCCACGCCGCAGGGGTTGGCATGCTTGACGATGACACAGGCGGTGGTATTGAAGGCCTTGACGCACTCCCAGGCCGCGTCGGCGTCAGCGATGTTGTTGTAGGACAGCTCTTTGCCCTGCAGCTGGGTGTAGCCGGCCACGCCACCTTCGGCGGCATTGGGTTCGCGGTAGAAGGCGGCGCTCTGGTGCGGGTTTTCGCCGTAGCGCAGGTCCTGCACCTTGTCGAAGGCCAGTTGCAGGCGATCGGGGTAGGCCATGCGGCTGCCGTCTTCGGCCAGCGCGGTCAGGTAGTTGGAGATGGCGCTGTCGTAGCGGGCGGTGTGGGTGAAGGCTTTCACTGCCAGGGCGAAGCGGGTCTTGGCCGACAGGGCGCCATTGGCCTTGATCTCGGCCAGCACCGGGGCGTAGTCCTCGGCATCGGTCAGCACGCCGACACCGCCGGCTTCGTTGCCGTGGTTCTTGGCCGCAGCGCGGACCATGGTCGGGCCGCCGATGTCGATATTTTCGATGGCGTCTTCGAGCGAGCAGTCGGGCTTGGCGATGGTCTGGGCGAAGGGGTAGAGGTTGACCACCACCAGATCGATGCGCTCAATGCCGGCGCCGGCGATGGTGTCCATGTGCTCGGCCAGGTCGCGGCGGGCGAGGATGCCGCCGTGCACCGTCGGATGCAGCGTCTTGACCCGGCCGTCGAGCATTTCGGGGAAGCCGGTGTGGTCCGATACGTCGGTGACCGGCAAGCCGGCATCGCGCAGCAGTTTGGCGGTGCCGCCGGTCGACAGCAGCTTGACGCCGAGCTGGTGGAGTTCGCGGGCGAAGGCTTCGACGCCGGTCTTGTCGGAGACGCTGATCAGGGCAGTGGAAATTTGCATGTGGGGGACGCGCCTTGCGGCGATTGGTTTAGAGAAGATCGTATTCGGTCAGTTTGCGCCGCAGGGTATTGCGGTTGATACCGAGGAGCTGGGCGGCGACGGTCTGGTTGCCGTCGGTCTGACGCAGGACAAATTCAAGCATCGGGCGTTCGGCGCTGCGAATGACCAGATCGTGCAGCGCGACGGGCGATTCGCCGTCCAGATCCTTGAAATATTGGTCGAGCGTGCGCGTCACGGCGCTGGCGATTTCGTTATGTTGGCTCATGCGGCCAGTTCCTCGAAACAGGATGCCTGATAGTGCACGGCGACACCCTGATGACTGAGCTGAGTAAAGAAGTGATCGACGGCGGCCAGTTGCCCGGTCACGCTGTCTTCGGTGTTCATGGCCTGGCGGAACACATGCGCGCCGGCCAGGCCCTTGGTGTACCAGGCAATGTGCTTGCGCGCGATCCGTACGCCAGACCACTCGCCATAGAATGCGTATAAATCGTCGAGATGGCTGCGGCATATGTCGCGAATCTCGGTCACGGGTGGCGGCGCCAGCGTTTTTCCGGTCGCGAGGTAGTGCGCTATCTCACGGAAAATCCACGGCCGGCCCTGGGCGGCGCGGCCAATCATCACGCCATCGGCGCCGGTGTGGCGCAGCACGGCGGCGGCCTTTTCGGGCGAATCGATATCGCCGTTGGCAATCACCGGAATGCCCACCGCCGTCTTGATGGCGGCAATGGTGTCGTACTCGGCATTGCCCATGTATTTGTCTTCGCGGGTGCGGCCATGGATGGCCAGCGCGCGGATGCCGCAGTCTTCTGCGATGCGGGCGAGGCGGGGCGCGTTGCGGTTGTCGCGATCCCAGCCGGTGCGCATCTTGAGCGTGACCGGTGTGTCGGGCACGGCGGCGACCACGGCGGCAAGAATCTGCGCCACCAGGGCTTCGTCACGCATCAGCGCCGAGCCAGCCGCCTTGTTGCACACCTTTTTGGCCGGGCAGCCCATGTTGATGTCGATGATCTGTGCGCCGTTGTCGGCGTTGAAGCGCGCGGCCTGCGCCATCAGTTCGGGGTCGGCGCCGGCGATCTGCACCGAAATCGGCTCGGTCTCGCCGGTGTGGTCGGTGCGTCGGCGGGTCTTGTCGGTCGCGTAGAGCAGCGTGTTCGACGACACCATCTCCGACACCGCCAGCCCTGCGCCCAGCCGCTTGCACAACTGGCGGAAAGGCCGGTCTGTCACGCCCGCCATGGGTGCGACAAACAGATTGTTTGGCAGGGAAAAACCGGCGAACTGCATGGGGGGCGGGCGAAAGCGACAAAGCCGCCATTCTAACCGATGGGGGGGAGTCGGCGAAGCCTAAAAACGTAACGCCCATCGGAAAGTGGAGGGCGGTTTCGGCACCGCGGGGCCGGTTTCTTGGGTGCCCGTTGGTGACAGCCGTTGGCCGGGTCTCGCCCCGGCGGGCGAGTCACTTCTTTGTGGCGACAAAGAAGTCACCAAGAAAGCGCCCCCGCTGTACCGCCGGCTTCGCCGGTGCCCTCACTGCGCCCGGTGGCGGCGGGTCGCGTCGCAAACTCGCCCGTTCCGGGCTCAGACAGGCGACACGACAATTCCCGCCGCCCCCGGGCTTCGTTCGGCGGCACAGAAGGGGATGGGCGCGCGGGCTCGGCTTCGCCATCGCTCGAACCCACCATTGTGCCGGACGACAAACGCTGCCTGGTGGGTGGCAAGCCACCCACCCTACAAAACCATCACGACTGGCCGATTCGGGCACAACCGATCCGCCCTCTGCCGCGCCAACCGGAGGCGGTGGCGGGCGGAAAAAGGGGCTTCGCTTGTTTGAGCCCGAAGGGCGAGTTCGCGAAGCACCCCGCCCGACACCACCGCAGGGCGGGAATCGCCGCAGGCGACGCGAAAGCGGGCTGTGCTTCTTTGCCTAGCTTTCTTGCACAAGCAAGAAAGTAAGTCGCCCGCCGGGGCGAGACCCGGCCAGCACCTGCATGCACTCGGGAAAGCTGCCCGAAAATACCAACCGATTTAATCGATAGCGCGAACGCGCAACCCAATCCCTATGGCCAGGCCCGCGCGCCAAACATCATCCGTTTGGCCACAAAGTGCCGCAGCGGTGGCGCCAGATCAAGCGCCAGCAGACCGAGGCCACGCAGGCCGCGCAGGGGCGGCAGGTCGTTGCTGAACAGGCGCACCAGGGTGTCGGTGAAGCCGACGGTGCTGGCGCGGTCGAGGCGGCGGTCGCGCAGGTAGGCGGCGAGCACTTGTGCGTCGCCGGGGTCGTCGGCTGCGTTGAGGCGTCGCGCCAGCGCCCAGACGTCGCGCAGCGCGAGGTTGAGGCCCTGGCCGGCGACCGGGTGCAGCGTTTGTGCGGCGTTGCCGAGCCAGACCTGGCGGTTGGCGACGGGGGTGTGGCGTACGCGAAGTTGCAGCGGAAAGCGCTCGCGCGGGCTGACGCCGATAAGCGCGACGCGGTGGCCGAAGGCTTGCTGCAGCTCGGCGAGGTAGGCGGTGTCGTCGAGCGCCAGCCAGGTGTCGGCTTGCTCGGGGGCGGCGGTGTGCACGACGGCGAAGTCGGTGCCGCAGGGCAGCAGGGCGACCGGGCCGTTGGGGGTGAAGCGCTCGTAGGCGGTGTTGCCATGGGCGACGGCGGGCGTGGCCATGCAGATGACGGCGTGCTGACCGTAGTCGCGCACCCGGATGGCCGGGTCGTCGGCGCGCATGCCGCCTTCGGCGCAGACCACGAGCTGGCAGTCGAGGGCTTCGGTGGTGTCGGCGCGGCGCAGCCGCACGCGGCCGTGCAGCTCGGGGTCGACCTCGGCGTCGCTGTGGTCGATGACCGGGATGTTGGCAGCGGTGATGGCGTCGTCGAGCGCGGCGGCGAGATCGCCAGCGCGCACCACATGGCCGAGGCCATCGAGGGCGTAGTCGGATTCGTTGAGTTGGGTGCGACCGAAACCGCCTTGTTGCGAGATGTGGATGTGGCGGATCGGCGTGGTGGGCAGGTGCTCCCACACGCCGAGGCGTTCGAGCGTGAGGCGGGTGCCGTGGGCCAGCGCGAGCACGCGCGGGTCTTTGCGTGAGGCGCCGCGGCCGCGGGCGTCGATAAGGGTGACGGTGTGCGGCCCGCCGTGCAGCGCGAGCGCCAGCGCCATGCCGACCGGGCCGGCGCCGATGATGGCGATGTCGGGCGTTTTCATGCGTGCGCGTCCCGCATCAGGGCTTCGATGTCGTCGATGGTTTTGGGCGTGGCGGCGGAGAGGATGTCGCAGCCGTCGGCGGTGATCAGCACGTCGTCTTCGATGCGGATGCCGATGTTCCAGAAGGCTTCGGGCACCTTGTCGGCGGCTCGGATGTAGCAGCCGGGTTCGACGGTGAGGGTCATGCCGGTCTGTAGTGGCCGCCAGTCGCCGTCGCGTTTGTAGTCGCCGACGTCGTGCACGTCGAGGCCCAGCCAGTGGCCGGTGCGGTGCATGTAGAAGCGGCGGTAGTCGCCGGCTTCGAGTACGCCGTCCAGCGTGCCGCTGAGCAGGCCGAGGTCAAGCATGCCCTGGGCGAGCACGGCGACGGCGGCGTCATGCGGGACGTTCCAGGCGATGCCGGGCGCGGTGGCGTCGATAGCGGCCTGCTGGGCGGCCAGCACCAGCTGGTACACATCGCGCTGCGGCCCGCTGAAGCGGCCGTTGACCGGGAATGTGCGGGTGATGTCGGAGGCGTAGCCGTCGAGCTCGCAGCCGGCGTCGATGAGCAGCAGGTCGCCATCGGCCAGGCGGCAGGCGTTGCTGACATAGTGCAGCACGCAGGCATTGGCGCCGCCGGCGACGATGGCGGGGTAGGCCGGCGATTGCGCGCCGCCCTGGCGGAAGGCGTGCAGCAGTTCGGCTTCGACTTCGTATTCGTGCCTGCCCGGCCGGGTGACTTGCATGGCGCGGCGGTGGCCGACGTCGGAGATGGCGGCGGCGCGGCGCATGGTCAGCACTTCGTGGCTGTCCTTGATCAGGCGCATCTCGTCGAGCTCGGCGTGCAGATCCTGAATGCGCGCCGGGGCGGTGATGCCGGTGCGCACTTGCTCGCGCACCCGGTTGAGGGCGTCGACCAGGCGTTTGTCCCAGGCGAGGTCGTGGCCGAGGGCGAAGTAGATCGCCGGCTGGTTGGCCAGCAAGGTGGTCAATTGGGTGTCGAGGTCGGCGATGGGGTGGGCTTCGTCAAAGCCGAATTCATCGGCGGCCGCTTCGGGGCCAAAACGGAAGCCGTCCCAGATTTCGCGTTCGATGTTCTTGTCGCGGCAGAACAGCAGGCTGCGCGGGGTGTCGCCGGCGACGAGTACCAGCACGGCCTCGGGCTCGGGGAAGCCGCTCAGATAGTGGAAGTAGCTATCGGGCCTGAAGGGGTAGTGGGTGTCGCGGTTGCGCGTGACTTCGGCCGCGGTCGGGACGATGGCGACCCCGCCGCCGCGACGCGTGAGGGTGTCGAGCAGGCGCTGACGGCGGTTGTGAAAGGGCGCGAAGGCTGGGTTCAAGGCGACGTTCCTATGAGTCGGTGTCGTTAAGACTATGCGTTTTCCGGAGCGTTCGGGCGTAGCCGGGCGTCCAGTTCGGCCAGGCGTTCGGGCGTGCCGATGTCCATCCACAGGCCGTCGAAGCGCTCGGCGCTGACCTGCCCGGCGGTGATCGCCTGGCGCAGCAGCGGGCCGAGTGGGGCGGCCTGGCCGGAGGGTAATGACGCGAACATGTCGGGATGATAGAGCCCAATGCCCGAGAATGTCAGCCGCTCGCCGTCGCTCAGGCTGGCGCGGCCGCCGCGCAGGTGAAAGTCGCCGGCCGGATGGTGGGGCGGGTTGGGGACGAGGACGAGGTGGGCGCGGTCAGCCTTCAGTGCATCGGCGCGGTGGATGAGCGCACCGAAATCGATGTCGCAGAACACGTCGCCATTGACCACCAGAAAGGGCGCGTCGCCAAGCCGCGGCAGGGCTTGGCGGATGCCGCCGGCGGTCTCGAGCGCGGTGGCCTCGGGCGAGTAGCGGATGTGCAGACCAAAGGCGCTGCCGTCGCCGAGCGCGGTTTCGATCATCTCGCCGAGGTGCGCGTGGTTGATGACGATCTGGTCGATGCCGGCGGCCGCCAGCCGGCGCAGATGATGAACGATCAGCGGCGCCCCGCCCGCCGACAGTAGCGGCTTGGGGCAGGTGTCGGTGAGCGGGCGCATGCGTTCGCCGCGCCCGGCGGCCAGGATCATGGCGCGCATGGCGGCTCTCAGAAGGTGTAGCCGACGGTTTCGTCGACCGGGTCGCAGCGGTTGAGGATGCGGATCAGCGGCCGCAGTTCGCTGTAGCGCTGGCAGGTCTTGCGCAGGTAGCTGGAGACGCGTGGCATGTCGTCGACATAGCCGGCCTTGCCGTCGCGGTGGCACAGGCGGGCGAAGATGCCGAGCACCTTGAGGTGGCGCTGCACGCCCATCCATTCGAAGTCGCGGTGGAATTCGGCGAAGTCCTCGCGCACCGGCAGGCCGATTTGCCGCGCCGCCTCCCAGTATCGGGCGAGCATGTCGAGCACGAAGGCTTCGTCCCAGTCGATGTAGGCGTCCTTGAACAGCGAGGCCAGATCGTAGGTGATCGGGCCATACACGGCGTCCTGAAAATCGAGCACGCCGGCGCCGTGCTCGGTGACCATCAGGTTGCGGCTGTGAAAGTCGCGATGCACGAAGACTTTGGGCTCGGCCAGGTGCACGTCGAGCAGGCGCTCAAACACGGTGTCGAGCGTCTTGCGCTCTGTGTCGTCGAGCGTGATGTGCTTGTGGCGCGCCAGATACCAGTCGGGGAAGAGTTGCATCTCGGCCAGCAGGCGTTCGCGGTCGTAGTCGGGCAGCACGTCGGGGGCGCTGGCCTTCTGGATGCAGATCAGCGCGCCGAGGGCGTCGGCGTAGAGTGCGTGAGCGCTATCGGCGTCGAGGGCGCTCAGGTAGGTGGTGTCGCCAAGGTCGGTGAGCAACAGAAAACCCGCCTCGGTGTCGGCGTCGAGTACCGTCGGCACCTGCGCACCGCTGTCGCCGAAGAGTTTGGCGATGCGGATGAAGGGGGCGGTGTCTTCCTTCTCCGGCGGAGCGTCCATGGCGATGAGGCTGGCGGGTTCGCCCTCGACATGCACCCGGAAGTAGCGGCGAAAGCTGGCGTCGGCCGAAGCGGGCGCGAGGTCGATCTGGCGGCCCGGGTAACGGGTGCCCAGCCAGTGCTTGAGTTGCGCGAGTCTTTCCACGGGTGCCGTCCGATGTTCGTGTAAAATCGCGAATTTTATCAAAGACCGCAGCCGGAACGCTGTTTGCCGGTGTGCAGCCGATCCGCCGCTATTCAAACGGAGACACGCATTGCCGACTGCCACGCGTTGGACCTTGCGGGCCATCCCCTTGCTGCTGGCCACTTTGCCGGCCGCCGGGACCGCTGCCGGGCTGCCGGCATTGGTGATCCCCGCCGATCTGATGGGCACGCCTGCCGCTGCGCCCAAACCCATTGTGCCCGAAGCGAAGGCGCCGTCGCGTCGCGCATCGCCTGCGTCGAATCGCGGTAGCGCCAAGGCAGCACAGACCCCGCCAGCCAAGGGCAAACCGGTTGCGCCCAAAGCCGTTGGCGCGCTGACGACCAGTGCGGCGACGGTGCCGGCAGCGCTCGGCGTGACCACCATCGACGCGGACCGGATTGTCGGGCAGCAGGATGTGGAGCTCACTGCCGAGGGTCATGCCGTGCTGCGTCGAGACGGTGCGGTACTGAAGGCTGACCAGATCAAATACCGCGAAGCGCTTGACGAGGTTGAGGCCGAGGGCAATGTCGAGTTGCGTCGCGGTGAGGATCGACTGTCCGGCCCAAAAGTGAAGATGCGGATGGATGAGCAGACGGGCGAGCTGCAGACGCCGTCTTACGAAATCCACCGCATCTCGCGCAAGGGCGGTATCGAGCGTCCGGTGACCGGCAGCGGTCAGGCCAGCGTGATCCGCTTCGAGGGCGAAAATCAGTACCGCCTCGAAGACGCGACCTGGAGTACCTGTCAGCCGCAAAATCCCGACTGGTACATCAAGGCCGGCGAGCTGGATCTGGACTACGACCGCGAAGTCGGCGTGGCACGTGACAGCACGGTGGTGTTCAAGGACACCCCGATCTTCTATATGCCGTGGGTGGAATTCCCGCTGGTGGCGCAGCGCAAGTCGGGCTTTTTGCCGCCGACTTTTGGCACCTCCAACAAGAGCGGCGTGGAATTGACCGTGCCCTACTATTGGAACATCGCGCCCAACTACGACGCCACGCTGGTGCCGCGTTATATCAGTCGTCGTGGTCTGCAGCTGGGCGGACAGTATCGCTATCTGACCGACACCATGAGCGGCGAAACCTCGCTCGAATGGTTGAGCAGCGACAGTGTGACCGGCCAGTCCAACCGGGCAGCCGGCTCGATCCGCCACCAGCAGAATTTCGGCTACGGTCTGAGCGGCGCGCTGGACCTGAACGGCGTGTCGGACAATGAATACTTCGAAGATCTCAGCTCCCGGCTGGCCGTGGCCGCGCAGACTAATCTGCTGCGCCAGGCGGTCTTGAGTTACAGCTCGGGCGACTGGTGGTCGGCCTCGGCGATGGTGCAGAGCTTCCAGACCCTGTCGGGTGACCGGCCCTATCGTCGGCTGCCTCGGCTGGGCCTGGGCGGCGAGCGCACCGTCTGGGGCGGCGGGGAATTCAATCTCAATACCGAGTACGTCCGCTTTGCCCACCCCGATGCGGGTGAGCCCGAGGGCAGCCGGACGACGCTCAATCCGACCATCCAATGGCCCCTGGGTACCTCGTCCTATACGTTGACGCCGAAACTCGGGGTGCACTACACCCGCTACGATCTGACCACGCCGCTGACCGTGGGGCAGGACAGCATCACCCGCGCAGTGCCGACCTTCTCGCTCGACAGCTCGGTGATCTTCGAGCGCGACACGGTGTGGGGTGGCCGCGACATGATCCAGACGATGGAGCCGCGGCTTTACTACGCCTATGTGCCGTATCGCGATCAGTCCGACATTCCCAACTTCGACTCCGGCCTGTTCGACTTCAATTTCGCCCAGATCTTCTCGGAGAACATCTTCAGCGGCGGTGACCGGATCGCCAACGCCAACCAGCTGACGGCGGCGGTCACCTCGCGCTTTATCGACGCCGAGAGCGGTGCCGAGCAACTGCGAGTCGCACTTGGCCAGCGTTTCTACTTCGAGGATCAGCGCGTCGCGCTCAATACCACGTCCGACTCCGGCGAGCGCACCAACCGCCGCTCCGACTTCCTCGCCAGCCTGGGCGGCCGGATCGGCAAGATCACCACCCTGGACACTGCCTGGCAATACAACCCGGAAGATAGCCAGACCGAGCGCTTCAGCGCCGACCTGCGCTTCCAGCCGGGCTTCGCCAAGGTTGTTAACCTCGGCTACCGTTACACCCGCGATGTGCTGCGCGATGTCGACATCGCCGCCCAGTGGCCGCTGGGTGGGCGCTGGTACGGCGTGGCCCGTTACAATCGCTCGCTGCGCGACCACCGCGTGACCGAAGCCCTCGGCGGCCTGGAATACGATGCTGACTGCTGGGTGTTCCGGGTGGTGGTGCATCGCTATGCGACCAACGATGAAGACGTGACCCAGGCCATTTTCCTGCAACTCGAGCTCGACGGTCTGGCCAGTGTGGGCTCCAGTCCGCTGGATCTGCTACGCCGAACGGTGGGCGGTTATGGCACCATCAATCAACCCATGGCAGACCCGGTGTTTGGCCGAGAGTGATGCTGCAGCAGTTACTTATTGCAACAGGATATCTATGAAAACGGCGCTTCCCCGACTCCTTTCCACGCTGCTCTTCTCTGTGCTGGCGGCGCTGCCGGCGGTTTCCGGTGCGGCTCGCACGGTACTCGTCGATCGTATCGTCGCGGTGGTCAATAACGACGCCATCACCGAGTCCAGCCTGGACGAGCGTACCGCGCAGATCAAGCGCCAGTTCGGCCGTCAGGGCGGGCAGTTGCCGCCTGACGAGGTCTTGCGCAAACAGGTGCTTGAGCGCCTGGTGGTTGAGCGGGCACAACTGCAGTTGGCCGGCGAGACCGGGCTGCGCATCGACGACACCGCCCTGGGCGGCGCGATTGACCGTATCGCGTCTTCCAACAAGCTGAGTGCGGCTCAGTTCCGTGCAGCGCTGGAAAAGGATGGCGTCGACTGGTCGGAGTTTCGCGAGAACATTCGTCAGGAAATGCTGATCGCCCGTTTGCGCGAACGCGAGGTTGACTCCCGCGTGGTGGTGACTGACGCCGAGATCGATAACTTCCTGAAAAGTTCGCCCGATGCGGCCGACAGTCGTGAATACGATCTGTCGCATATCTTGCTGCGCGCCCCGGAAGGGCCGAGCCCGGAGCAACTCAATGCCCTGGGTCAGAAGGCAGAGGGCATTCGTGCCCGCGCACTGGCGGGCGAGGATTTCGCGAAGCTGGCGGCCGAGTTTTCCAACGCGCCGGACGCGCTGCAAGGTGGCGCACTCGGCTGGCGGCCGACCAGCAGTGTGCCGGCGCTGTTCATCGAGGCGCTGCAGGGCTTGAAGCCGGGTGAAGTGTCGCCGGTCATGCGCAGTCCCGCCGGCTTTCACCTGGTGAAGGTCAACGATGTGCGCGGCGCAAAGGCGACGGACGTGGTGGCCGTGCAGCAGACCCGGGTCAGCCATATTCTGGTGAAAACCACCGAAGTCGTCTCGGATACCGACGCCCGCCAGCGCCTGGAGACCTTGCGTACGCGGGTGCTCAACGGCGAAGATTTTGCTGCCCTGGCGCGCGCCAACAGCGCCGACCTGTCTGCCGCCAAGGGCGGTGAGATCGGTTGGGTGTATCCCGGCGACACGGTGCCGGAATTCGAACGCGCCATGGATGCCTTGAAAGTCGGCGAGCTGAGCGCGCCGGTGAAGTCGCCCTTTGGCTGGCATCTGGTTCGGGTCGAAGAGCGCCGCACGCAGGATGTGTCCGAAGAGCGCAAGCGCGCCGTGGCCCGCAACACGCTGCGCCAGCGCAAGGCGGATGAGGCCTACGAAGACTGGCTGCGTCAGCTGCGCGACGCCACCTTCGTCGACTATCGCCTCGAAGAACTGTACTGATCAGCAATTTATGAACGAACGCTCCATGCCGGTGCTGGCGGTGACCAGCGGCGAACCCGCTGGCGTCGGCCCGGAGCTGTGCCTGCAGTTGGCCACGCAGCCCTGGCCCGGGCGCGTTGTTGTGCTCGCCGATACTGATCTGCTCGAAGCGCGCCTTGGGGCGCTGGGCCAGACTACTTTGCTGCAGGCCTATCAGCGCGACGCTGCGCCCCCGCCGGGCGTGCTCGAAGTGCTCGATGTGCCTTTGTCGGTGGCCTCGGTGGCCGGGCAGCTCGACACGGCCAATGCCCGCCCGGTGCTGAGCATGCTCGATCGGGCCATTGAAGGCTGCGTGAGTGGTGAGTTCGCGGCCATGGTCACGGCGCCGGTACACAAAGGCATCATCTGCGATGCCGGTGTGCCGTTCTCGGGGCATACCGATTATCTGGCCGAGGCAACCGCCACCCGCCGGGTGGTGATGATGCTGGTCGGGGGCGGTCTGCGCGTGGCGCTGGTCACCACGCACCTTCCGCTGTCGGCCGTGCCGGGCGCGATCACCCCCGCCGCGCTGGCCGAAACCCTGGCGATTCTCGATCACGATCTGCGCACCCGTTTCGGCCTGGCCGCGCCGCGTATCCTGGTGGCCGGCCTGAACCCGCATGCGGGTGAGGGCGGTCATATGGGGCGAGAAGAAATCGATGTCATTGAGCCGGTGCTCGATCGGCTGCGCTCGACGGGCATGCAATTGATCGGTCCTTTGCCGGCCGACACGCTGTTTGTTCCCCATACGCTGGAGCGCGGCGACGCCGTGCTGGCGATGTATCACGATCAAGGACTGCCAGTGCTCAAACACGCCAGTTTCGGTGGCGGCGTGAATGTCACGCTTGGGCTGCCGATCATTCGCACCTCCGTCGATCACGGCACGGCGCTGGATCTGGCCGGCACCGGCCGGGCCGACCCTGGCAGTTTGTTTGCCGCCGTGACGCTGGCCTTCGAGATGGCGGCCGGAGGGGCGCGATCATGATTCATCAGGCCCGCAAACGCTTCGGCCAGAATTTTCTGTCCGACCCGAACATCATCCGCAAGATTGTCGACACCATCGCACCGCAGCCCGGGCAGCGCATGGTCGAGATCGGGCCGGGGCTGGCGGCCATGACCGACCCCTTGCTGGCGCGACTTGGAAAAATGGACGTGGTCGAGATCGACCGCGACCTGATTGCGCTGCTCAAGGAGCGCTACAGCTCTGAGCAGCTGACCATCCACGAAGGCGATGCGCTCAAGTTCGACTTCAGCACACTGGGGCCGGATCTGCGCATTGTCGGCAATCTGCCCTACAACATCTCGACGCCCATTCTCTTTCACCTGGCGGACTTTGCTGACCAGGTGCGCGACATGACCTTCATGCTGCAAAAGGAGGTGGTGATGCGCATGGTGGCCGATCCGGGCACGAGCGAGTTCGGTCGCCTGTCGGTGATGCTGCAGTACCGCTTCCGCATGGGGCGGGTGTTTGATGTGCCGCCGGGGGCGTTCAGGCCGGCGCCCAAGGTGATGTCGAGCATCGTGCGGCTGGTGCCGCGCCCGACCGAATCACTGGAAGCCAAAGACGATGCGTTGCTGCGCAAGATCGTTACCGCAGCTTTCGGGCAGCGACGCAAGACCTTGCGCAACACGTTGCGCGACTACATCGACGAAGCCGGTCTGACGGCGCTGGGCATTGATCCGGGCCAGCGCGCGGAGCGCCTGTCGGTCGCCAACTACGTGGCCATTACCAACGCCTGCTGCGCAAAGCGCACTGCGTAAACACAACAGGCCGGGCATGCCCGGCCTGTTGCATTGCAGAAGGGCGAGATCAGCTCTTCTTCATCGGGCAGGTGTTCATGCCCAGCAGCGAGTAGGCCGGGCACCAGCCCAGCGCGCCGGTGGCCAGCGGCACAATGCCGATCCAGGCCCACACCGGCCCACCCATCAGCGCCCAGGCGATCAGCGCGATTCCTGCGACGATACGCAGCACTTTGTCGATTCCACCCACGTTGATTTTCATGGCCAGCTCCTTGATCTGAATTGCGAAAGTGGGGCTATTAGACCTGCTCGGCATGTGGCGCGTCTGTAACCTTGGTTACACAGCCGAAGTGCGTGGCGTCGACGCTCAGACGGCGGTGCTGCGTCCGCCTTGCGCGGCATTTCGCATCATTCTGTGGTGGCTCGTCGCATCCATTGTTTAAGTAAGGCCGCGTTTGGTCGATACTCAACGCATGAAAAGGATTATTGCGCCTGGGCTTGCAGCGAAGATCAGCATGCGGGCTGGCGCTTTCCTTCATCGCTTGAGCCGTCTCGCCGTGTTCGCCTTGTGCGTCGCCGCGCTAGGTGGCGCGTCGGGTGCTTTCGCGGGCAACGTGGCGGTTTCGCTGGTCTTGAGCGATGCCGACAGGCAGTGGTTGGCAGAGCATCCGGTGATCCGTCTGGGCGTCGACCCGGCGTATGCGCCGTATTCGTTTGTTGATGCCAACGGTCAGTTTTCCGGGGTTGCAGCGGCGTTCTCTGCGCGGCTGTCCGGAGCGCTGGGCGTGCGCTTCGAGCCGGTCGTCAGTCTGAGCTGGCCCGAGCTGGTCGAGGCGCTCAAGGCTCGCCGGATCGATGCGATTGCAACAATGGTGAAGCTTCCCGAGCGAGAGGCCTTTGCCGCGTTTTCGGAGATTTATCTTCCGACGCCGCTGGTGGTCATGACGCGACAGGACGCGCCTCAGCTGGATACGGTCAACGCACTGTCGGATCTGCGTCTGGCGCTGGTGAAGGGGTATTCGTCGAGTCAGCAGGTGATGAGCCGTTATCCGTCTCTGGCCCCCTCTTTTGTGGAAACGCCGCTCGACGGCTTGCGCGCGCTGGCGGCCGGAGAGGTGGATGCCTATGTGGGGGTGCTGGGCGTCAATACGTATCTCGCCGCACAGCAAGGTATTTCAAATCTCAAGGTCAATGCGGCGATTGACATGCGCAACAATGGCCAGCGCTTTGCGGTACGCAGTGATTGGGGCGAGTTCGCGAGTCTGATCGACCGGGCGCTCAAGACCATTCCGGCGCAAGAGCGAGCGGACTTCAATCAACCGTGGATCTCGGTGTCGGCGGAGCGCGTCGCGATCATCGACTACACGCCGCTACTGAAGCGCTATTGGCCATGGGTGCTGGGCGCGGGGGCGCTTGTGGTCCTGGCGGCCTTGGCGATGGTGTTGATGAATCGCAAATTGCAGCATGAGCTGGCGCGGCGTGAGCGGGCGTGGGCCGAGAGCGAGGTGCGGTTCCGCGCCACCTTCGAGCAAGCGGCGGTGGGGATTGCACACGTGGCGCCGGACGGGCACTGAATCCGGGTGAACAGGCGCCTGAGCGAGATCGTCGGCTATTTGCCGGAAGAGTTGCTGAGCAAAACCTTTCAAGACATCACTCACCCCGACGACCTCGAAGCCGATTTACAGCAGTTGAAGCGCACCTTGGCAGGTGAGATCCACGGCTACACCATGGAGAAGCGCTACTTTCATCGCGATGGGCACACCATCTGGATCAAGCTGACTGTGTCATTGGTGCGGCACGCCGATGGTCAGCCCGATTACTTCATCTCTGTGGTTGAAGACATCTCAGAGCAGCATCGGCTGGCGGTGGCGCGTCAGCAGGCGGCGGCGGTGTTCGAAAGCACCCGCGAAGGCATCATCATCACCGATCTCCAGCGACGCATTCAGACAGTGAATCCGGCGTTTTCGGATATCACCGGGTATAGCGCCGAAGAGGCCATTGGGAAAACGCCTGCCATGCTGCGGTCTGGCCACATGAGCGAGGAGCTGTATCAAGGTATGTGGGAGAGCCTTCATGTGCTTGGCCATTGGCAGGGCGAAGTATTGAATCGTCGCAAGAATGGTGAGCTGTTTCCCGAATTGCTCACGATCAGTACCGTGCGCGACCCGGCCGGTCAGCCGACGCAGTATGTCGCGTTGCTGACCGATCTGAGCCGTCTGCGCCAATCCGAAGCGCAGCTCGCACACCTGGCGCACTACGACCCGCTCACCGATTTGCCCAATCGCCTGCTGGTGCAGTCCCGGCTCGATCATGCGCTGGATACGGCGCAACGCGAAAACGGGCGGTTGGCGGTCTTGTTCATCGATCTCGATCGCTTCAAGGACGTGAACGACAGCCTCGGCCATCCGGTGGGCGACGAGTTGCTGGTGGCGATCGCCCAGCGCATGCGCGCTCGCTTGCGCGAGTCCGATACGCTCGCCCGGCTTGGTGGGGATGAATTTCTGGTGGTGCTCGAAGACATCCACCGGCCCGAAGACGCGGCCGAGGTGGCGCAGGGCCTGATCCGCCTGCAGGATGCCCCGATCCGTCTGCCGAGCGGCCACGAAGTGTATGTCGGGGTCAGCATCGGCATCAGTCTGTATCCCAATGACGGCGACTCCACCACCGAGCTGATCCGTCAGGCCGACGCGGCCATGTATCAGGCCAAGAGTCAGGGGCGCAATACCTTCCGCTTCTATACCGCGGCGCTCACCGAGGCCGCCGATCAGCGCTTGGCCATGGAGGGGCGATTGCGTCGAGCTCTGCAGGCGGGCGAGTTCGTCGTCCACTACCAGCCGCAGTTTGTTGCGGCCACGGGAGAGGTTGTCGGCTGCGAAGCCTTGGTGCGCTGGCAGGACCCCGACGGAGGGCTGGTGCCACCCGCCAACTTCATTCCTTTGGCCGAAGATACCGGGCTGATCGTGCCGCTGGGGCGCTGGGTGCTTGAAACGGCCTGCGCCCAAGCGCAAGCCTGGCGCGAGGCGGGGGTCGCCGATCTGGTGATGGCGGTGAACCTGTCGGGCCGCCAGCTGCAGCAACGCGACCTGGTGTCGGTAGTGGCCGAGGCGCTCGAGCGCAGCGCCCTGCCGCCCGATCGGCTCAAGCTGGAGCTGACCGAAAGCATGATCATGGATCATGGCGACGAGGCCATCGCTTTGCTGCACTCGCTCAAGGCGCTCGGCGTGAGCCTGTCGATTGACGATTTCGGCACCGGCTATTCGTCCCTGGCCTATCTCAAGCGCTTCCCGATCGACGAAATGAAGATCGATCGCGGCTTTGTGCGCGATACGCCCGACAACGCCAGTGATGCCGAGATTGTCGCCACCATTGTCGCCATGGGACGAAACCTCAAGCTTCGCGTGGTGGCCGAGGGCGTCGAGACGCAGCAGCAGCTCGATTTCCTGATCGGGCTCGGCTGCAATGCCTGCCAGGGTTACCTGGTCAGCCCCGGTCTGTCCGCGGCAGATTTCGAGCGTTTTCTTGCCCATGAGCGTCACGGCATCGACGCCTGAGATCGATGCCCGTCTGGCGAGGCGCCGGCCACTCTTCTACAGTGAAGAGGTGATCGTATGGCATTGGAATCCATGAGCCAGATCTTCATCTCCTATCGACGCGAAGACAGCGCAGGCCATGCCGGTCGCCTGGAAGAAGCGCTGGAGCGCCATTTTGGCGCGCACAGCGTGTTTCGCGATGTTGAAGACCTGCCGCCGGGCCAGCCTTTTCCGGCCGCACTTGAGGCGCGTCTGCATAGCGCCGATCTGGCGCTCGTCCTGATCGGCCCGCGCTGGCTGACGGCTGAGCGCGACGGTGTTCAGCGCCTGAGCCTGTCCGATGACTATGTGCGCATGGAGGTGTCGCGGGCGCTGGGCCGGGGCATCCCGGTGGTGCCCGTGCTGCTCGATGACGCTGTGCTGCCGGCTGAAGACGAGTTGCCGGCCGATCTGCGGCCGCTGGTGCAGCGGCACGCGGTGCGGGTGTCGGATGCCGGCTGGGCCGATGATGTGGCGCGACTGATCGCCGCCTTGACTGCCGAACTGGGCGAGCAGCGCAGACCGCCATCAATGCATCGTCGCGCCGCGCTGGCCGGCGTCGCGGTTGTGCTGGCGGGCGGGGCGTGGTGGTGGCTGGGGCCGAAAACGCCGCCGTTTCCGGCCGGCGTCTGGCAGGCCGAGGTGCGCTATCACTGGGGCGATACCTATCAGGAGCGCTTCGAATTCGAGCTCGCGGGCAACGCGGTGCTCGGTAGTGCCAGCTTTCTGGGCCGCGCCCACGCCCTCGAGGAGACCGATTGGCGCGACGGGCAGCTCATCTTTGTGACGCATTCCGAGTCGACAATGGGCAGCGAAACCCGAACCAGCACGCATCGCTATTTCATCACCCGCGAGGGCGAACAACTCAAGGTGCGCTACAGCACCGCTGGCGGCTTTGAGTCGCCACCGCCCATGGTGTTTCTGGCCTCGCCGGCCAGCTAGGCGCTCAGCCGCCGGCCATGCGCCGCAGCCCGGCGGCGTCGATAATCTCGATCTGCTCGCGTGAGAGCTTGACCAGTCCCTGCGCGGCAAAGCCCTTGAGCAGGCGGCTGACAATCTCGCGCACGCTGCCGAGCTCGTCAGCCAGATGCTGGTGAGTGGTGTGCAGCAGGCGCCCCTTGCCGAGCAGGAGGGCGGCCAGGCGCTGGTCGAGTTTGTGAAAGGCGACTTCTTCGATCAGCTGCATCAGGTCGGCGATGCGATCGGCAAACAGGTGAAAGACAAAACCGCGGAAGGCGGGCTCTGCCAGCAACTCGTCAAACACCGCCTTGGGCAGCAGCACCAGTTCGGTGTCGGTCTCGGCGATACCGCGGGCGTTGTAGTCCTCGTGGCCGAGCAGGCAGGAGGATGAGATCACGCAGGTTTCGCCCGGCGCGACGCGGTAGAGCGGCAACTCGCGACCACTGGCCGAGGCCTTGATCACGCGGATCGAGCCGCGCACCACAAAGGGAAAACCTTCGCAGGCCTGGTGGTCGTCGAATAGCACCGTGCCGGCGGGCACTTGCAGGGTGTGCAGCCGCGCCATGACCGACTCGCGCACCGCGGGCGGCAGTTCGGTGAGGACGGGGTAACGGTCGGCAAGTTCGGTGGTGGCGGTCATGGTCGGATTAGCCGTCGTGTGTGTGTAACCAGTCGAGCACGGCGTCCACGCTCTGGGCGGGCACTTCGTGATGGGATGCGGCAATGCGCTGCCAGGTGCTTGCAGTATGGGCCGGCGCCTGCCGGAAAGCATAGTCGATTCCGGGCGCGGCGGCGTCTACCCGCCACAGCATGGGCAGGGGCGCGGTAAGGCGGCGGCAGTTGTCGGGCCAGACGGCGGGGCCGTCCGGCGCGAAGTAGCCCAGGTAGTGGTCGGGGCGCATCCGCAGACGTCGGGGCTGGCCCTGATGCACGTCGATGAGCGGGATGCGTTCGTGGCCGCGGCCTGCGGCCAGTGCATTGGCGGCGGTGGCCAGCGATGCGCTGGTGTGGCCGTCGGCGGCGAGGCGCTCGGGGAAGTGGCCGGGGGCGAGCAGGATCAGGCCGTCGATGTGGCCGCGGTGGGCGGCGGTGGCCAGCGCGGCGCAGGCGCCGAGGCTGTGGCCGCAGAGGATGACACGGGTGCATCCGGCCTCGCGCAGGGCGGCCGCCTCGTCGGCAATCTGATCGAGCGCCGCCTCAAATGAAGCGTCGTACAGGCGGCGCAGCGCCCACGGAAGGCTTGGCAGACGCCACAGGTGGCCGGCGGATGTCAGTGCGCCGCTCAGCGCAGCAACGGCAAAAGGCGGCCGATCCCATTTGCCGTGAAGCAGAACGACGCCTGTCGTCACTTGATCAGGTCGATCAGCACCGGGGCGTGGTCGGACGGGCGCTCAAGCCGGCGCGGGGCGGTGTCGACCCAGCAACGGCGGCATTCGGCCACCAGCGGATCGGAAATGAGCAGGTGGTCGATGCGCAGGCCGAAGTTCCGTTCGAAGGCGTTCATGCGGTAGTCCCACCACGAAAAGGCCTTGTCGTCCTGGTCAAACAGGCGGAAGGCGTCGGTGAGGCCGAGAAGTTCGAGGGCGACAAAGGCCTCACGCTCGGGCGCCGAGACGTGGATTTCGTCCTTCCACGCCGGATGCGCATCGCGGTCTTCAGGGGCGATATTGAAGTCGCCGGTGAGCACCAGGCGGGGGTGTTGGCGGAGCTCCTCGCGGACCCACGCCGTGAGGGCGGCGAGCCAGTCCAGCTTGTAGACGAACTTGTCGGAACCGACGGCCTGTCCGTTGGGAAAATAGCCGCAAATGACGCGAACATCGCCGATCGTGGCGGCGATGATGCGCTTTTGCGCGTCTTCAAAGCCGGGAATGTTTTTGACCACGTCAGTCGGCGCTTGTCGGCTGAGAATGGCCACGCCGTTGTAGGTCTTCTGCCCGTTGAACACCGCCTGATAGCCGGCCGCTTCGATCTCGGCGAGCGGAAAGACGGCGTCTTCCATCTTCAGTTCCTGCAGGCACAGCGCGTCGGGCTGTTCGGTGGCCAGCCAGTCGAGCACGTGCGGCAGGCGAACCTTGAGGGAGTTGACGTTCCAGGTGGCAATCTTCATGGGGGCGTGGTCGGGCATTCAGTTGGCGGGCTGGGCGGGGGGCGGTCTTTTCGGCGGGTTTCCGAAGGGGTGTGGAAGGCCGCCCCTTCGGATTTTCGCTCGGCTCAGGCCGCTTCGAGCATGCCGCTGTGACGTAGCAAGGCATCGACCTGCGGTTCGCGACCACGGAAGGCGATGAAGGACTCGAGCGCCGGGCGGCTGCCGCCGACGGCGAGGATCTCTTGCCAGAAGCGTTGACCGGTGGCGGCGTCGAGCAGGCTGCCGCGTCCTTCGCCGGCTTCTTCGAACGCGGCGAAGGCATCGGCGGACAGCACCTCGGCCCATTTGTAGCTGTAATAGCCGGCCGAGTAGCCGCCCGCGAAAATGTGCGAGAAGCTCAGCGGGAAGCGGTGCCAGGCCGGCGTGACAAGCACGGCGACCTCTTTGCGCACCTCTTCAAGCAGGGCCAGCACGGCGGCGATGGGCACCGGCTGATCGGCTTTGATTTCGTGGTAGAGGCGCAGGTCAAACAGGCTGAATTCGATCTGGCGGACCATCTGCATGCCGCTCTGGAAGTGGCGCGCGGCGAGCATCTTGTCGAAGAGCTCGCGCGGCAGCGGCTCGCCGGTGGAGACATGCGCGCTCATGCCGCTGAGAACATCCCACTCCCAGCAGAAATTTTCCATGAACTGGCTGGGCAGCTCGACGGCGTCCCATTCCACCCCATGAATGCCGGAGACCGCGACTTCATCGACTTCGGTGAGCAGGTGGTGCAGGGCGTGGCCGAACTCGTGGAAGAGCGTGACCACGTCGTCGTGGGTGAGCGTGGCGGGCTTGTCGCCGACCGGCGGCGAGAAATTGCACACCACGTAAGCGACCGGCGTGAGCAGCCGGCCGGCCGTGCGCTGACGGCTGCGGGCCGAGTCCATCCAGGCGCCGCCGCGTTTGGTGTCGCGCGCATGCAGGTCGAGGTAGAGCTGGCCGATGAGCTGGCCGGCGCGCTCGATGCGCAGCACTTTGACCGACGGGTCCCACACGGCGGCGGTGTCGTGGCTGAGCTGCACGGCGTAGAGCGATTCGATGACGCGGAACAGGCCGTCGAGCACGCGCGGTTCGGGGAAGTACTGGCGCACCTCGTTTTCGGAGAAGGCGTAGCGCGCCTGGCGCAGCTTTTCGCTGGCGTAGCCTAGGTCCCAGGGCTGCAATTCGGCGATGCCGAGGTCTTTGGCGGCAAAGGCTTTGAGCTCGGCCAGATCGCGTTCGGCGTAGGGCTTGGCCTTGGTGCCGAGTTCGCGCAGGAAGTCGAGCACCTGTTCGGGCGTTTCGGCCATCTTGGGCACCAGTGACAGTTCGGCGTAGCTGGCGTAGCCGAGCATTTTGGCTTCTTCGGCGGCGAGTGCGAGGAGGCGGCCGATGATCGGGCCGTTGTCCCATTCAGGCTTGCCGTACTCGGAGGCGCGCGTGCCACTTGCGCGATACAGGGTCTCGCGCAGACGGGCGCTGTCGGCGTGTTGCATCACCGGCAGGTAGGACGGCATCTGCAGGCTGAACTTCCAGCCGGGGCGGTTTTCTTTTTCGGCGGCGGCGCGGGCGGCGGCGACCACATCTTCGGGCAGGCCGGCCAGCTCGGCCTCGTCGGTGACCCATTCGGCGAAGGCATTGGTGGCATCGAGGACGTTCTCGGAGAACTTGGCCGTCAGTGCGGACTGTTCCTCGGAGATGGCCTTGAAGCGCGGTTTTTGTGCCTCGGGCAGTTCGGCGCCGGAGAGGCGGAAGTCGCGCAGTTCGTGGTCGATGATGCGTTGGCGCACCGGCGACAGGCTGGCGTATTCGGCGCTGTCGTGCAGCGCGCGGAATTTGCCGTAGAGCGCTTCGTTTTGCCCCAGATCGGCGTAGAAGCCGCTGATCTCGGGCAGCAAATCGTTGTAGGCGGCGCGCCAGTCGGGGGTGTCCATCACGCTGTGCATGTGGCCGACCACGCCCCAGGCGCGGCCGAGGTGCTCAGTGGCTTCGGTCATGGGGATGACGAAGTCGTTCCAGGTGGCCGGGGTGTCGGGCGCTTCGAGTGTCGCCAGGGTCGTGCGCGCGGTGTCGAGCAGGTGGCCGATGGCCGGCGCCACATGCGCAGGCGTGATGCGGTCGAAGTGCGTGAGGTCAGTGAAATCGAGAAGCGGGTTGTCGGAGACGGCGGACATGAGGTTTCCAGAGAAGAGGATGGGCCGATTGTAGGCAAACTCCGGCCCGGCTGCGCGGCGAGCGCGTTGCCGGTCAGGGTTCAGGTCGGGGCGGAAGGCGGGAAATCAAGAACCCCCGGCGCGATGGCCGGGGGTGGCGGGCCGGGTGGGCCCGCTGGGGTAAGCGATCAGTCGACCAGGTCGCGGTAGGCGTGCCAGGAGGCGTGGCCAAGCAGCGGCAGCAAGATCGCCATGCCGACCATCAGGGTGGCAAAGCCGAGCAGCATCAGCACGACGATGAGTACGGCCCAGATCAGCATGGGCAGCGGATTGATGGCGACCGCGCGGATGCTGGTGGCCATGGCCGTCATCATGTCGGTGTCGCGGCCGATCATCATGGGGATGGCGATCACCGTCGCACTGAACACCACCGTGGCGAGGATGGCACCCACGGCGAGGTAGGCGATGACCAGCGTGGTGTATTCCCCGGAGAAGAAGATGGACTGGAAGAAGTTGCTCAGGTCGGGCACGTTGTCGGCATAGAACAGCGCGAACACCACGGCAGACACCCGCTCCCAGACGATCAGCATCAGCGCGAGCAAAATGCCGAAATGGAAGAGTACATCGGCGCGCGCTCGCAGGCCGCTCAGTGAGGCCATGAGGCTGGTACGTTCGCCGTTTTCATGGCGGCGCGAAATCTCATACAGCCCGGCGGCGGCGAGCGGGCCGATCAGCAGGAAGCCGGAAATGGCCGTTGAGAACAAATAGGGGCGCGGCGCGGCGAACATCAGCAGCAAATAGCCGACCACCGCAAAGAAAATGCCGTAGGCGAGGCTGGCGCTGAGGTTCTCGCGCATGTCGGACCAGCCGCGTTGCAGCCAGTCGAGCGGGCGTTGCGGGGGGACTTCGCGGATGCGGGGGAGATCGAAATGCTGCGACAGAAAGTCGGCATGTCTATCCATGGATGCGCTCCAGATCGAATGGGCCGTCCCATCAATCTAGAACGCATTCACGGCGAAGGAAAGCTGCACTGCGGCATCGGCGCCGCAGGGCGGGCTCAGCCCAGTTGGCGTCCGGTCAGGCGCTCGTAGGCTTCGACATACTTGGCGCCGGTGCGCGCGGCGACATCGGTGGGCAGACGCGGGCCAGGAGCGGTTTTGTTCCAGTCGAGCGTCTCGAGGTAGTCGCGCACATATTGCTTGTCGTAGGACGGCGGGCTGATGCCCTCGCAGTACTGATCGGCCGGCCAGAAACGGGAGGAGTCGGGCGTGAGCGCTTCGTCGATGAGGTGTAGCGTACCGGCGGCGTCGACACCGAACTCAAACTTGGTGTCGGCAATGATGATGCCGCGACCGGCCGCGTAGTTGGCCGCCTCGGTGTAGAGCTGGACGGCAGCTTTACGCGCCTCTTCAACCAGTTGTGCGCCGTTCTTGCCGGTGCCGGCGAGCAGGCTGCTGAGCGCGGCGGCGGTGCGGGTCTGCGCCTCGGCAAAGGAGATGTTCTCGTCGTGATCGCCCGCTTCGGCCTTGGAGGCCGGGGTGAAAATCGGTGAGGGCAGCTTGGCCGCCTGCTTGAGCCCGGCCGGCAGCGTGATGCCGCAGATGGCGCCGGTTTGCTGATAGTCCTTCCAGCCCGAGCCAATCACATAGCCACGCACCACCGCTTCGATCGGCAGCGGGGTGAGGCGCTTGACCACCAGCGCGCGGCCGACGACCTGATCGCGCTCGTTCGGCGCGACAACAGATTCCGGCGCGATACCGGTGAGCTGGTTGGGCACCACGTGGGCGAGCCGGTCAAACCAGAAACTGGCCAGCGCGGTGAGCACTTCGCCCTTGCGCGGAATCGGGTCCGGCAGGATGACGTCGAAGGCGGACAGGCGGTCGGAGGTGACGATGAGCAGCTTTTCGTTATCGACGGCGTAGATGTCGCGCACTTTGCCGCGGGCGAGCAGGGGCAGGGAGGTGATGCTGGACTGGAACAGGGGCGTGGTCATGGAAGTCGGCCAGAACGGGTCAAAGCGGGATTATAGCGGGGCTGGGGGGCAGTCGTGGACTCGGCGGTGCGCGGTCGATCGACGGTAATTGGATGTAACGGCATTGTCTCCTCCGATGGCGTGACATGGGCGGGTTTGTTGGGGTGTCTGCGCCGACGTGGGGCGGTGGCGACATGCGCGGATACATCTGTGATGCAATCTCGTGCGATATCGCGGTCTACCGGAGACGAATGACGACATGTCCGTTCGTCCGAGGAGGTCGTATGAAAAAGCAGATGCTTGGTGTGTTGGCCGGGGTCGTCTTGCTGGGTGCGAGCGCATGCAGTACATGGGACAACCTGTCCGCCCGTGAACGTAGCGCGGCGATTGGTGCCGGTGTGGGTGCGGTGGCCGGTGCCGTCGTGACCGACGGTGGGGTGCTTGGCACCATTGGTGGCGCGGCGGTCGGTGGCGTCGTCGGGGATCAGGTGGGCAAGTAGTATGGCCGCGCCATCGCAAGGTGTTTTTCGATGGCGCGGTCGCTCGCGCTCACGCGCGAACAGTGCTCACACGATCATGAGTGATCACCTTCTTCGGCTGCCAAGGCTTTGCGCATTCTTCGCATGCCCAGCGCCACCGCCAGGGCAATGACTGGGATGGCGATGGCCGTCAGGATTTCTGGTGTCAGCGGTTCGATATGGTGCTTGACGCCTTTGGCGACGTAGTTGATCAGTTGCGAGGCGTAGTAGGTGATGGCGACCACCGACAGGCCTTCGACGGTTTCTTGCAGGCGTAGCTGGAGCTTGGCACGGCGGTTCATCTGGCCGAGCAGTTCCTGGTTTTGCTGCTGCAGGGCGATGTCGACGCGGGTGCGCAGCAGCTGGCTGCTGCGGGCGATGCGGGCCGAGAGTTCTTCTTGCCGACGGGCGATGGCGGCGCAGGTGTTGATGGCCGGCGCGAGGCGGCGTTCGATGAAGTCGGTGATGTTGGGGTAGCCGGCGTGGCGTGTCTCGCGTAGTTCGGCGGTGCGTTGCTGGACGAGCCGGTAGTAGGCTGCGGCCGCGCCGAAGCGGTAGGTGGTGCGCGCCACGGCGTGCTCGACTTCGGTGGCCAGGCGGGTGAGGCGGGTGAGGATGTCGCGCTCGTCGGGAACGGTGTCCGTTTGCGCCATGGCGTCCATCAGGTCGGCCAGTTCGTCTTCGGCGGCTTTGAGTGTCTTGCTGATGGCCTTGGCGACCGGAAAGGCCATCAAGGCCATCATCCGGTAGGTTTCGATCTCGAGAATGCGTTGCACGTTACGGCCGGCCTGGCGGCGGTCGAGCCCGTCGTCGATGATCGTAAAGCGTGAAAAACCATCGTGGATCTGAAAGTCGGTGAACACCCAGCCGGCGCCGTCGGCAAAGCGCGAGACGATGATCGAGCGGTCGGGGTCGGCCAGTTGCGCGGCGCGCGCTTCGGCGGGGTGCTGACCCGCCGAGAGGACGACCACGTTGGAGGCGACCATCAGTTTGCCCGGTATGGCCTTGCGCCATGCGGCGGGGACGGCGAGCAGCGCGGTGCTGTCTTCGGGTTCGGCGTCGTCGACGTCGCGCAGGAAGGTGTAGCTGGAAAATTCGTTGTGGCGCTCCCATTTGAGACGGAAGTCGCCGGCGTCGAGCAGGAGGTGGCCCTTGGCCGTTTCGGGTAGCGAAATTTGCAGCTGGCGGGCGAGCTGCTGGAGGTGATGGTGTTCCTGATCGCTGCTGCCGCTGTCGTGTACGAAGGCCAGGTAGCTGATGCGGGTCGGGCCCCGCAGCGGAATCGGCGGGCGGGAGTGGACCTCGTCGTTGAGGCTCTGTCGGAGGGGGTGTTCTTCAAACAGGGTCATGGGCGTAGGCACCGGAATGCGAGCGGCGTAGCGCCGGAAGCGGCCTACTTTAGCAGCCTGATTCACGTCCGGGTAGGGCGGTGACGGTGCGGGTTACACGTCTGACCGGTCGGTCGGAAAATGGCGGCGCATGAAGCGGGCCTTGCCGTGCTGCAGGAAATGCTCGGCGTCCCAGTCGCCATCGTCCAGGCGGTGGAGGTGGGCGGGGTGAAAGACGTAGACCCAGGCGCAGACCGCTGCGCCCTCGTTTGGGCGGACGTCGACGATCTTGCGCTGGTACTGCCCGCCCTCGAAGGCGTCGAGTCGCGCCAATGTTTCCGGGGTGATGTTGCGATAGAGCACGCCGGAGACGCGTGCGCCGGCGGCGGGGCGGATGCCGGGGTAGTCTTCACCGCGCACCGGGTGGCGGCGGTAGCCGTCGAGCTGTGCGGGTTCGGACAGGCAGGGCTGGCCGGTGACGGCGCGGAAAATGTCTGCGTACATCAAGGAGCCGTAGGTGAAGCAGGCGGTCGGGATGGTCATGCCGGGCCGGATGTGACGACGGCACCCGCAGGTGCCGTCGATCGTGCCGAGTGCGCGGTGCTCAGCGCACGACCTGGGTGAGCTCGCCGGACAGGTAGCGGGCGGCGACCTTGTCGAGCGAGATCGGCTTGATTTTGCTGGCCTGGCCGGCGCAGCCGAAGGCCTCGAAGCGGGCTTTGACCACCAGCTTGGCGGCTTCGCGGGCGGGCTTGAGGTATTCGCGCGGGTCGAACTTGGACGGGTTTTCGAACATGAACTTGCGGATCGCGCCGGTCATGGCCAGACGGATGTCGGTGTCGATGTTGATTTTGCGCACGCCGTATTTGATACCTTCGACGATCTCCTCGACCGGCACGCCGTAGGTTTCCTTCATGTCGCCGCCGAACTCGCGGATGATGGCCAGTAACTCCTGCGGCACCGAGCTCGATCCGTGCATCACCAGGTGGGTGTTGGGCAGGCGGGTGTGGATGGCCTTGATGCGGTCGATGGCGAGGATGTCGCCGGTGGGCTTGCGGGTGAACTTGTAGGCGCCGTGGCTGGTGCCGATGGCGATGGCCAGCGCGTCGCAGTCGGTGCGCTTGACGAAGTCAGCGGCCTGGTCGGGGTCGGTGAGCAGCTGGGAGTGATCCAGCGTGCCTTCGGCGCCGTGGCCGTCTTCGTCGCCGGCTTCACCGGTTTCGAGCGAGCCGAGGCAGCCCAGTTCGCCTTCGACGGTGACGCCGATGGCGTGCGACATCTCGACGACCTTGCGGGTGACTTCGACGTTGTAGTCGTAAGAGGAGGGGGTCTTGCCGTCTTCGAGCAGCGAGCCGTCCATCATCACAGACGAGAAGCCGGAGCGGATGGCCCCCAGGCAGACGGCGGGCGACTGGCCGTGATCCTGGTGCATGACGACGGGGATGTGCGGATAGGCTTCGACGGCGGCGTCGATCAGGTGGCGCAGGAAGGCTTCGCCGGCATATTTGCGGGCGCCGGCCGAGGCTTGCATGATCACCGGGCTGTCGAGCTCGGCGGCCGCTTCCATGATCGCCTGCACCTGTTCCAGGTTGTTGACGTTGAACGCGGGCAGACCGTAGCTGTGCTCTGCAGCGTGGTCGAGAAGCTGTCGCATGGATACGAGCGGCATGGGTGTCTCCTGAATGGGGTCGAAGCGTGCCGGCGCACCGGGCGCCGGCAAAACGCAACTATTTTACCGTGAGTACCGCTGTTGCGGTGCGTCAGGCGTCACACGGGCGGAATGCCTTGCGAGGCTTTGGTCTGGCAGGCACGGATTTCAGCGTTCAGACCATCGGCATGGTCGTCGGTGCCGCCCCAGGTGTCGAAGTGCAGCAGCTCTTCGAGCGGCAGGCGCGGACGCCAGCCGGCCGCTTCGAGCTCGGGTTTGTCGAAAAAGTGGCTGACCTTGCCGATGCACAGGTAGGCGACCGGGATGATGCGCTCGGGCAGTTGCAGGATCTCGCGGATTGCGGACTGACGGAAAATGCTCACCCAGCCCACGCCGAGGCCTTCGGCGCGTGCGGCCAGCCACAGGTTCTGCACCGCGCAGACCGAGCTGTAGATGTCCATTGCCTTGATGTGCGTGCGGCCGATCACCACCGGGCCGGCGCGGTCGCGGTCGCAGGTGATGCACAGGTTGATCGGCGCTTCGACGATGCCTTCGAGGCGCAGGGTTTTGTAGGTCTCGCGTTGCTCACCTTCGAACATGTCGGCGGCCTCGGCATTGGCCTGGGTGAAGGCGTCGTGCACGCGCTGCTTGACTGCCGTGTCGCGCACCAGCACAAAGCTCCACGGCTGCATGAAGCCGACCGAGGGCGCGAAATGCGCGGCGGTGAGAATGCGCGCCAGCATGTCGTCCGGCACCGGGTCGGGCAGGAACTGGCCGCGCACATCGCGGCGGGCGAGGATGTTTCGGTAGATGACGGCGCGATCGGCGTCGCTGAATTGATGAACGGTCTGATGACCTTGGGTCGCTTGCATGGAGTCCCCTTGATTCAAGCGTAGTGCACGACAGCCGGGCCTTGCTGCCGATGAAAACGCACTCCGGCCGGTCTTCTGACTCGGGTTCAGCGTCTGCCGCGCCTTCCCGCCCGGTTGGGCAGTGGCATGTTGCGGCAGACATCCCCCTCACAGCGTTGGGCACGTTGCGGACTTGGTGACCGTAGAAAGTCCCGACCACTTCACCGCATTCCCGATTCTTCCGTTTCGCAACGGACACCGGAGCGCGAACTGAAAACGGCCGCCAGTCTAGCAGAGCGGGCGACCGTGAATGCTGAAGCTAAATCAATGCCCTTCGGGGGCGGCGTGCTCACCAACGCGAACGATCTTCAGCGTGTTGGTGCCGCCCGCGCTGCCGATCGGCTCGCCGACGGTCAGCACGATCAGGTCGCCGTGCGTGACCACGCCCTGGTCGATGAGAATCTGCTCGGCTTCCCACAGCAGCATGTCGCGGTCCTGGTGTGGCTGCGACATGAGCAGCGGATAGACCTCGCGATACAGCGTCATCTGGTTGCGGGCGGCCTTCTCCGGGGTGAGGGCGTAGATCGGCACACCGCTGTTGAGGCGGCTCATCCACAGTGCGGTTGAGCCGGTCTGGGTGAGGGCGGCGATGGCCTTGACTTTGAGGTGGTGGGCGGTCCAGATCGCCGCCATGGCGATGGACTGGTCGATGCGCGTGAAGGTACGGTTGAGCACATCGCGGTCGAGCGTGACCTCGGACGATTTTTCGGCCTCCAGACACACCCGCGCCATCGCCTCCACCACTTCGACGGGAAAGCTGCCGGCGGCAGTCTCGGCCGACAGCATGACCGCGTCGGTACCGTCGAGCACCGCATTGGCCACGTCCGACACCTCGGCGCGGGTGGGCACCGGGCTGGTGATCATCGATTCCATCATCTGGGTGGCGGTGATGGTCAGCTTGTTCTTCTCGCGGGCGGCGCGAATCATTTTCTTTTGCAGCGCCGGTACGGCCGCGTCGCCGACTTCAACCGCCAGATCGCCGCGCGCCACCATGATGCCGTCCGAGGCGTCGAGGATTTCTTCCAGGTTGGTGACCGCCTCGGTGCGCTCGATCTTGGCAATCAGCAGCGCCTTGCCGCCGGCGGCGCGCATCAGCTGGCGGGCCATGTACATGTCGGCCGCGCTCTTGGGGAAAGACACGGCGATGAAGTCCACGCCGATCTTGGCCGCCGTGCGTACGTCGTCCATGTCCTTGGCGGTCAGTGCCGGCGCCGAGAGGCCACCGCCCTGGCGGTTGATGCCCTTGTTGTTCGAGAGCAGGCCGCCAACCCTGACTTTGCAGTGAATGGCCGTGCCGATGACTTTTTCGACGCGGACCTTTAGTCGGCCGTCGTCGAGCAGCAGGATGTCGCCGGGGCCGACGTCGCCGGGCAGGTCCGGGTAGTCGAGGCCGACGCGGTTCTCATCGCCCAGCTCGCAGGTCGCGTCGAGAATGAAGGCGGCGTCCTTGACGAGCGTGACCTTGCCGTCGGCAAACTTGCCGACCCGGATCTTGGGGCCCTGCAAGTCGGCCAGAATGCCGACCGGCCGGCGGGTTCGCACACTGACCTCGCGAATGGCGTTGGCGCGGGCAATGTGGTCTTCAGCGGTGCCGTGCGAAAAATTCATGCGCACCACGTCCACGCCGGCATGCACCATGGCTTCAAGGACGGCGGGGTCGGAGGAGGCGGGGCCGAGCGTGGCGACGATCTTGGTGTGGCGTGACATGTGGCGTCCTGTTGTTGTGATGTGGGCGACGTAAGCGCTCTATTCTAGCGGCTGCGCTCGTCTCAAACACCTCGGTCGTGTGACAGCAGCGGCCCGGGTGGCGATGACCGGTCGTCTTCGCGCCGCGACAGTGCGTGATACGCGTGGCATGCTGAGTCGGTGAATCGGCGGCGGGGTTCTGTTGTTGACGTTGACGTCAACGTCGCCTATTGTGTTCCGGATAACTTTCGCGAGGACAGGGCAATGGATTTGAAAGGCAGCGTATTTGTTGTGACGGGTGGTGGGTCCGGACTGGGCGCCGCGACGGCACAGATGGTGGTCGAGGCCGGCGGTAGCGTGGTGCTGGCCGATGTGAACGTCGACGCCGGCGAGGCGCGCGCGGCCGAGCTCGGTGCCAAGGCGCGCTTTGTGAAAACCGACGTCACCGATGAGACCAGCGCGCGAGCCGCCTTCGCCGCGGCCGCCGAAGCCTTTGGCCCGGTCACCGGCCTGGTGAACTGTGCCGGCGTGGCGCCAGCAGAAAAAGTGGTCGGGCGCGATGGCGCGCATCGGCTCGATTCCTTCGCCAAGGTGGTGGGGATCAATCTGGTCGGTACCTTCAACATGATTCGCCTGGCCGCCGAAGCGATGAGCCAGAACGCACCGAACGCCATGGGCGAGCGTGGCGTGATCGTCAGCACCGCCTCCGTGGCCGCTTTTGATGGCCAGATCGGTCAGGCGGCCTATGCGGCGTCCAAAGGCGGCGTGGTGGCGCTGACCCTGCCGGTGGCACGCGAACTGGCGCGCTCGGGAATCCGGGTAATGACCATCGCTCCGGGCATCATGGAAACGCCAATGCTGATGGGCATGCCGGCCGAGGTGCAGGATGCGCTGGGCAAAATGGTGCCCTTCCCCTCGCGCATGGGCAAGCCGTCGGAGTACGCGGCGCTGGTGCGTCATATTGCCGAGAACAGCTATCTGAATGGCGAGGTGATTCGTCTGGACGGCTCGATCCGCATGGCGCCGAAGTAATTGAGCGGTGTTGCCGGACAAAAACGCGACCCGGGTGGTCGCGTTTTTCATGGGCGCTTGGTTTGGGGCGCCCGCGCAAGTGTGATACAAGGCGTCGGTTGGTGCGGCGCAATGTGCACCGGGTTTTTCATCGAGGTCTATGGTGTCTGATCGATCCGACGCAGCGGTTGATGACGGCGGCGAGTGCTACCACTGCGGGCTGCCTGCGCCCGATGGCGCGCGGTACGACGTGGTGATTGGCGGCGAGCGCCGTCACATGTGCTGCGCGGGCTGTCAGGCGGTGGCGCAGGCGATTGTGGACACTGGCTTGACCGACTACTACCGCCATCGGGATGCCTTGCCCGAGTCGCGCAAGGAAGCCTTGCCCGAAGCGCTCGGCGAGCTCGGTCTGTTTGATCATCCCGATTTCCAGAAGTCCTTTGTCCGCCCCCTCGGCGAGCACAGCCGCGAGGCCTCGCTCTTGCTCGAGGGCATCACCTGTGCGGCCTGCGTGTGGCTGAACGAGCAACATGTGGCGCGGCTGCCGGGTGTGGAGGCGATCGAGATCAACTACGCGACCCGTCGCGCCCGCGTCCGCTGGGACGCCGAGCGGGTCAAGCTGTCAGACATTCTCGGCGCCATCCAGGCTATCGGCTATCGCGCCTATCCTTACGACGAAGCGCGCTCGGAGGAGATCGCCCGGCGCGAGCGCCGCAGCGCCTTGTGGCGCCTGTTTGTGGCCGGCTTCGGGATGATGCAGGTGATGATGTATGCCATCCCGGCCTATGTGGCGGGCGAGGGCGACATCACCGCTGATATCGACCAGCTCTTGCGCTGGGCCAGTCTGGTGCTGACCGTGCCCGTGGTGCTGTACTCGGCTGCGCCCTTCTTTCAGCGGGCATGGCGCGACGTGCGCTTGATGCGTCTGGGCATGGATGTGCCGGTGGCCTTGGGGGTTGGTAGCGCGTTTGCGGCGAGTTGCTACGCGACGGTGATCGCGTCGGGCGAGGTGTATTTCGATTCGGTCGCGATGTTCGTGTTCTTTTTGCTGTGCGGCCGCTATCTCGAAATGATCGCCCGGCAGAAGGCGGTGCGCGGGGTGGAGGCCTTGGGCAAGGTCTTGCCGGCTTTTGCCGAGCGCGTGCTGCCCGATGGCAGCGATGAGCGCGTACCTGTGTCGACGCTGGTGCCCGGTGATCGCGTCCGGGTCAAGCCCGGTGAGGCGATTCCCGCCGACGGTCGGGTGGTCGACGGCGAAAGCGCCGCGGACGAATCCTTGCTGACCGGCGAGAGCCGGCCGGTGCCCAAGGCGGTGGGCGCAGTGGTGACCGGCGGAAGCCTGAATATCAGCAGTCCGGTGGTGGTCGAAGTCGAGCAGGTCGGCGACGCCACACGCCTGGCCGCCATTTTGCGATTGATGGAGCGCGCCGCCACCGAAAAGCCCCAACTGGTGCGGCACGCGGACCGCATCGCCGGCTACTTCATTGCAGCGCTGATCGTGCTGGCGGTATCGGCGGGGATTGGCTGGTATCTGGTGGATGCCGATCGGGCGCTGTGGGTGTTTGTGTCGGTGCTGGTGGTGAGTTGTCCCTGCGCCCTGTCGCTGGCCACGCCGGCGGCGCTCACCGTGGCGTCGGACGCGCTGGCCCGGCGCGGCGTGCTGGTCACCCGCGGTCACGCGATTGAAGCCTTGGCGAGCGCAGACACCATCATGTTCGACAAGACCGGGACGCTGACCGAAGGCGCGGTGCGTCTGGCTGACATTCACACGGCCGAAGGGGTTGATCGCAAGACCGCGCTGGCCATCGCCGCTGCGCTGGAGCAGGGCTCGGAACATGCCATTGCGTCGGGCGTGCGGGCGGCGTCGCAGGGTGTGCGCAAGCAGGCCATGGCCGTCATGGCGCAGACCGGGCGAGGCGTCGAAGGCATGATCGATGGCGGGCGCTACCGCATCGGTCGTGAGGATTTTGTTGGCGAGCTGGCGGGGTCGCCGCTGCCAGCGGCTCTCCGCCCGGCCCCGGACGACGCCCGTACGCCCGTGTTCTTGGGGGGCGACAAGGGCTGGCTGGCGATCTTGTTACTGGAAGATGAAACCCGACCCCAGGCGCGCGAGGCGCTGCAGTGGATGGCGTCTCACGGTCTGGCCTTGGGCATCCTGAGCGGCGATGCGCCGCAGACGGTCAAGGCCTTTGCTGACAAACTTGGCGTGGCGAATGCCGCAGGCGGGCTCTCGCCGCAGGACAAGCATGCGGCCATCGAAGCGCTTCAGGCGCAGGGGCATGTGGTGGCGATGGTCGGTGATGGCGTCAATGATGCGCCGGTGCTCGCCAAGGCCCATGTGTCGATTGCGATGGGCGAGGGCACGGAACTGGCGCGGACGCACGCCGACATCGTGCTCCTGGGCGGCCAGATGATGGCGCTGACCGAGGGCATCGTGCTGGCACGGCGCACGCTGAAGATCATTCGGCAAAATCTGTATTGGTCGTTCGGCTACAATTTTCTGGCCATTCCGCTGGCCGTTGCCGGGTGGGTGACCCCTTGGATGGCAGGTATCGGCATGTCGGCCAGTTCCCTTTTTGTTGTGCTCAATGCGTTGCGCTTGCAGCGTGGGCGATCGGCGCGTGAGTGACCATGAATAGTCTGTATCTGCTGATTCCGCTTTCAGTTTTGCTGGTCTTCGTGATCGGACTGCTGTTCTGGTGGTCGGTGCGTTCGGGACAGTTTGACGATCTCGAGGGGCCGGCCTATCGACTGATGATGGATGACGACCGTCCGCCGTCGGAGACAAAAGCCAGTGATTCCAAGGCAGATACCCCTGCTGAGCCAGACAGCCGAGACGGAGACTGACCGCCTTGTGGCGCTCAATTTTTTCAGATTGATCCATGTCAACGCCCCTGCTTTGCGCAAAGTCATACTACGCACATGGGTATTGGCAAGGGCCGCGGCAGCGCGGCGTGGGACTGCCAATCAAACGGTTTCAAGTCTCTCTGTTGGGGTTGGGGGTGCGTGCAAACGCACCCTTTTTTTTGCGCCTCGTATACCCTTAACCTCCATTACGTCAAGGCTTTGCGCGTATCTTGCAGTGCAATACAATATTGACCTGTATCAAAAGCTCGTCCCGGTCTAAGCGTATTCTTCGTCCGGTGCATATTCGGCAGCCATGCCAGTATGCAGGGGGGTTCCAGGTTTTAATTCTAAGAGGTGACTCACATGCAATCGCAAGCGACTTACAACTATAAAGTCGTGCGCCAGTTCGCCATCATGACGGTGGTGTGGGGGATTGTGGGCATGCTGGTCGGCGTGATCGTCGCAGCACAGCTCGTATGGCCCGAACTGAACTTCGCCGAGTGGTTCCACTTTGGTCGGCTGCGCCCGCTACACACTAACGCCGTGATTTTCGCTTTTGGCGGCTGTGCGCTGTTTGCAACGTCTTACTATGTGGTGCAGCGCACGAACCATGTGCCCTTGTTTGCACCCAAGTTGGCGTCATTTACGTTCTGGGGCTGGCAGCTCGTCATCGTGCTTGCCGCGATTACCTTGCCGCTGGGCATTACCTCCAGCAAGGAATACGCCGAGCTCGAGTGGCCGATCGATATCCTGATTGCGGTGGTGTGGGTTTCCTACGCGATTGTCTTCTTTGGCACGATTGCCAAGCGCAAGACGTCTCACATCTATGTGGCCAACTGGTTCTACGGTGCGTTCATCCTGGCGGTGGCATTGCTACACATCGTCAACAGCGCAGCGATTCCGGTCAGCCTGACCAAGTCCTACTCGGCCTATGCCGGTGTGCAGGACGCCATGATCCAGTGGTGGTATGGCCACAACGCGGTGGGCTTCTTCCTGACCGCCGGCTTCCTGGGCATGATGTATTACTTCGTGCCGAAGCAGGCCGATCGCCCGGTGTACTCCTATCGTCTGTCGGTGGTTCACTTCTGGGCGCTGATCTTTACGTACATGTGGGCCGGTTCGCACCACCTGCACTACACCGCGCTGCCGGACTGGACCCAGTCCGTGGGTATGGTCTTCTCGTTGATTCTGCTCGCACCGTCGTGGGGTGGCATGATCAACGGCATCATGACCCTGTCCGGTGCCTGGCATAAGCTGCGTACCGATCCGATCCTCAAGTTCCTGATTACCTCGCTGTCCTTCTACGGCATGTCGACCTTCGAAGGTCCGATGATGTCGGTGAAGACCGTGAATGCGCTGTCGCACTACACCGACTGGACGGTTGGCCATGTGCACTCGGGTGCGCTGGGCTGGGTGGCCATGGTGTCGATCGGCGCGATGTACTACCTGCTGCCGCGCATGTATGGCAAAACCGAGATGTACTCGACCAAGCTGATCACCACCCACTTCTGGATTGCGACCATTGGCGTCGTGCTGTACATCGCCTCGATGTGGATTGCCGGTGTGATGCAGGGTCTGATGTGGCGCGCCACCAACCCGGATGGCACGCTGACCTACTCCTTCGTTGAGTCGGTGAAGGCCAGCTATCCGTTCTGGTCGATCCGCCTGCTCGGCGGTGTGCTCTTCCTTAGCGGCATGCTCATCATGTTCTACAACATGGTGAAGACGATCGCTGGTCAGAAAGCCTATAGCGCACCGGTGGTCGCGCCTCAGGCCGCACACGCCTAATCCGGAGAGACGAAAATGGCTCAATCGAAACACGATTTTATCGAGCGCAGCGTCGGCTGGATGATTGTCCTGACGCTGCTGGTGATCAGCATTGGTGGATTGGTGGAGATCGTTCCGCTGTTCTTCCAGAAGTCGCTGACCACACCGGCCAATGAAATGGTCAAACCCTACGACCCGGTCAGGCTGGTCGGGCGTGACGTGTATGTCCGCGAAGGCTGCTACAACTGCCACTCGCAGATGATTCGTCCCTTCCGCGCAGAAACCGAGCGCTACGGTCACTACTCGGTCGCAGGCGAGTTCGTCTATGACCACCCCTTCCAGTGGGGCTCCAAGCGCACGGGGCCGGACCTGGCCCGTGTCGGCGGTCGTTACTCGGACGAATGGCATCGCATTCACCTGCATAACCCGCGTGATGTGGTGCCCGAGTCGAACATGCCGGCCTTCCCCTGGCTGGAGCGTCCGGCCTCGGTGAGCGACATCGAAGACAAGATGCGCGCGCTGAACAAGGTTGGTCTGCACAAGTACTCGGACGAGGAGATTGCCGGCGCCAAGGCGGCCCTCGAAGGCAAGACCGAAATGGATGCATTGATCGCGTACCTTCAGGGTATGGGTCTTGCGCTTCAGAACGTGCAGTGAGAGGGTGAGGTAGCGTCGTGGATATCAACGTTATGCGTTCAATCCTGACCGTGGCGGGTCTGGTGTGCTTCCTGGGCATCTGCTTCTGGGCGTACAGCAAGTCGGCCAAGGAAGGATTTGACGAAGCGGCGCAACTGCCCTTCACCGATGACGATCTGCCGGCCCGGAAGGATCCGGGTCAGCAACGGAAGGAAGGATAAGGATATGGCTGACTTTGTGAGCGGCTTCTGGAACGCCTATGTGATGGTTCTTGTGAGCCTGAGCATCGCGTTCTGTGTATTCATTCTGATGTCCAATATGGGCGAAGGAAAAGGCGCCAAGAAGGGCGAAAAGGTTGAACTGCACGGGCACATTTGGGATGAAACGCTGGCCGAGTACAACAACCCGCTGCCGCAGTGGTGGAAGTATCTGTATTGGATCACGGTGTTTTTCGCGATCTTCTATATGGCGGCTTACCCGGGATTCGGTAATGTCAAAGGTTTCTTGGGTTGGTCGTCCGCCGGGCAGTACGACGGCGAAATGACCAAAGCCGAGGCCACCTACGCGCCGATTTTCAAGAAGTATGCCGAAATGGACCTGGCTGCCGTTGCTGCGGATCCAGAAGCCAAGGCGATGGGGCGTCGTTTGTTCCTGACCTACTGTGCGCAGTGTCATGGCGGCGACGCGCGCGGTGCCAAGGGTTTCCCGAACCTGGCCGACAATGACTGGCTGTATGGCGGCGAGCCCGACGTGATCAAGACCACGATCCTTGGCGGTCGTCAGGGCATGATGCCGCCGATGGGCGGTGCGCTGGGTGGCGACGGCACCGAAGATGTTGCCAACTATGTGCGTTCGCTTTCCGGTCTGGCTCATGACTCACTGCGTGCCGGTCGGGGCAAGGAGCTGTTCGAGCAGAACTGCGCGGCCTGTCACGGTGCGGACGCGAAAGGGACGCACGCCGTCGGCGCGCCGAATCTGACCGATGAAACCTGGCTGTATGGTTCGTCGAAGGCAACGATCATCGAGACCATTACCAAGGGTCGCAGCAACCGGATGCCGGCATTCGAAGCCTTCCTGGGCAACGACAAGGCGCACCTGTTGGCGGCTTACGTGTATGGGCTGTCAGACAAGACTGCAGCCAAGTAATCTGCAGCCAGGCAGTACTGTCAGTCTGTCAGTTGGACGAGCATCTGTCCCCGGGCATGCCCGGGGATATTTGCCGCGTCAAAATTAGAACATATTGATATAGCGATCATGACAAACCCCGCTCCCCAGCCCATCAAAATTGTGCCTTCCAAAAAATCGGCTCCGTTAGAAGGTCAGGAAGGTTCGCTCTACGAGGCGCGCAAGAAAATCTATGTGCGGGCCATCAGTGGTGCGTTCACCAACTGGCGATGGATTCTGGTGTGGGTAACGCAGCTGCTGTACTACGGGCTGCCCTGGCTGCAATGGAACGGCCGGCAAGCGGTGCTGTTCCACCTGGTTGAGCGCAAGTTCTATATTTTTGGCTGGGTGTTCTGGCCGCAGGATGTGTTTTTCCTGGCTATCCTGCTGATCATTTCGGCGTATGCGTTGTTCTTCTTTACCGCCGTAGCGGGTCGCTTGTGGTGTGGATACGCCTGCCCGCAGACGGTCTATACCGAAATCTTTCTCTGGATCGAGGAGAAGATCGAGGGCGACCGGAACAAGCGTATGAAGCTGGACAAAGCGCCCATGGACGCTCGCAAGTTCCGGATCAAGGCAAGCAAGCATGCGATCTGGGTGGCCGTGGCTTTGTGGACCGGCTTTACCTTTGTTGCCTACTTCACCCCCCTCAAGGAATTGCTGGGCGCCTTTTCGCCCTTTACGTTCGGTGGGTGGGAAATTTTCTGGATTCTGTTTTACGGTGCTTTCACCTACTTCTTCGCTGGCATCATGCGCGAGCAGGTGTGCAAGTACATGTGCCCGTACGCCCGTTTTCAAGGCGTCATGTTTGATCCGGACACACTGGTCATCACCTACGACGAGGAGCGTGGCGAGCCGCGTGGCGCGCGCAAGAAAGGCGTGGATCCGGCCTCGGTCAGCAAGGGCGACTGCGTCGATTGCGGCATCTGTGTTCAGGTTTGCCCGACCGGCATCGACATTCGCGATGGCCTGCAATACGAGTGTATTGGTTGCGCGGCGTGTATCGATGCCTGCGATCAGGTGATGGACAAAATGGATTACCCGCGCGGCCTGATCCGCTATTCGACCGAAAACGCGATCAAGAAGCATTGGGGGCGCAAGGAGATCGTTGGCCATGTGATGCGGCCGCGTACCTTGATTTACGGCGGCATTCTGGCCGTGGTGTGTCTGGCCTTTGTATGGGGCCTGGCCACGCGCGAGCCCCTGCGCATGGACATCATCCGTGACCGCGCGACCCTGTCACGTGAGGTGGCCGGGGGTTACATCGAGAACGTGTATCAGCTCCAGATCATGAACATGACTGAGGCGCCGCGGAACTTCGATGTCACCGTTGACGGGCTCGAAGGGATTCGGATTTCTGATTTCGACGGCAAGATTGAGGTGGCGCCAGCCACGATGCAGGCCGTAACCCTGCGGGTTCAGGTGCCGGTCGATACGGGTGAGCCGGGCTCGTCGAACGTCATCCATTTTGAAATCAAGGCGAGCGACGACCCCTCCGTGGGCGTGCGAGAAGCCTCCACTTTCCTGCTGCCCCGTTGAGTATGAGCATGGCTCTGAATAAATCTGCCGCCCCTTGGTTCCGTCAGGCCTGGCCCTGGTTTCTGGTATCGCTCCCGGCGACTGCCGTGATTGCAGGGTTCATTACGCTTTGGCTGGCGGTGGTGTCGGATGACGGTCTGGTGGCCGATGACTACTACAAACAAGGCCTCGCACTTCAGCAGTCGATCGTGCGGGATCACGAGGCGGCACGCCTTGGACTGGCGGCGAAGCTTCGGTTCGAGGGCGGGCAAGTCATGTTGAACTTGTCCAGCACCGAAACGGTGCTGCCACCCACCGTGTTTTTGCGACTGATTCACCCGACCCGCCCCGACATGGATCGCGCCATTTCGCTGGTGGGCGACAACGGAAACTACACAGCAAGCACCGACGCGCTGGATGGGCGTTGGCAAGTCTTGCTCGAAGACGAGTCCCGTGCATGGCGTTTGACCGGGACCATAGAACTCCCCGCAGAGACAGAAGTGCGCCTGGCGGCGCAACAACCTGTGAACTGAAGGAGAAGCACCATGGCTTTCAAGGAATTGTTCAGTACCGATATTGGTTTGCTGAGCGTCTTTACCATTGCGTTCATCATCGGCATGGCGATCTTTATCGGGCGCTACGTCAAGCAGCATGTCGACGAAGATGAGCGCGCCCACGGTCAGGGGCAGTAAACGCCAGGGCCGCTGCGGATCAGACAGGGATCAAGCATGAAACAGATTCTCGTATTTTGGCCGTCGTTTCTGGTGGCCGGCATTGCTGAGATGGTGTTTTTTACAGTGATGGATCCGCAGCAGTTGTATCTGTTCGGACAGCCCGTCGACTTCTCGCCGATCGCGACCTACTCGATCGGTTTCTTCGGCTTCTGGCTGGTGTGTGCTGCTTCCAGCATGCTGACGGTGTTCTTTCAGCGCTCGGCTGATGACATCAATCGGCTCTGAGGCGCTGGGGCTTCAGGTGCGCGCTGGCGAGTGCGGCAACGCTTGAGTGAGTGCGCAGTGAGCACGTTCGTCATTTCCTTGGATCGGCCGGCCGACCCTTACGCGTGCCGCAGATAGCGGTCATTGCTGCGACCGGCAGGACAGGCACACTGACAAGCAAGAGCTTGCCAAAAGCGCCATGGGCAATCCAGTGACTGAAGTCTGCTAGAAAATCGAGCGCCTGCGCGGTGCTCGCTAGCTTTCGGCGGACGGGCCGACCCCGATCGGTGGCGGCGCGAGTGTCACGATGCGCGAGAACAAGGCGCTGAATTCATTTCCGGCATCGGCGCTGAAGCGCGGATCACCGTTTTCGCCGAATGCCTCGGCGATTTCCACCCAGTCCGCCTCGGTCAGATATTTTTTCGCCAGTGGCAACAAGACCTTTTCTTCGAGGGCCATGTGCTGCCACATGGCTTCCGTGAAGGCGTCAACCGCTTCGCCAAAGGCGGCCAGCCCGCCCGGCTGGCCGGCTTCGTAGGCGTCCAGTTGCGTGTGGAGAGCGGTGACCAGTTGCGCGCCTTCCTGGTGCTGCTTGGTCAGCTCGTCGACCACCTCATCGGCTTCGTGTGTCCGGGTCAGCAAACGTGCGAAGACATAGACATCTTCTTTGGGGTGGTGCAGCCGTTCGGGGAAGTTGTCAATGTAGTGCAGCATCGCCCGCAGCACCTTGAAGTCAGCGCGTGCGCCGTTGCTGCGGGCGTCATTGACCAGGTATTTCAGGCCATGAACAATCGCTGCCAGTGAGCGGTGCTCTTCCTGAATGATGTTGATGGCGGCATTGAACATGGCGTGTCTCCGGGGCTTAGCGGAAGACCAACACCGGGATCTTGGTGTGTGTCAGCACTTTCTGTGTTTCGCTGCCCAGCAGCAGGCTGGCCAGACCGCGTCGACCGTGCGAGGCCATGAAAATCAGGTCGCAGGCATGGCGTTCAGCCGCGGCGATGATGGCTTCGTAGGGCACTTCATTGACGACGGTGTCGGTATCGCATGTGACGCCAACGGCTTCTGCCTTGCTGCGTGCGCTGTCGAGAATCTTTTGGGCCTCTTCTTCGGCGCCCTTGGCGAACTGTTCCGGCGTTGTTGGGTCGATCAGCGCGCCTTCGCCATAGATCGGCATCGGGAAATCGGGCTGCGCATAAAAAAAGGTGATTCTGGCGCCCGCGTCCTGGGCAAACGAAATGGCGCGGTTGACCGTGGCCTCGGAGATATCGGAGCCGTCGGTAGGGACCAGCAGGTGCTTGAACATGGCCTTGCTCCTTTTCGGAAGATCGTACTGATTATAGTCGTCGCATGAAGGAAACCGTGATTGATGCCGATCAAACACTACGGGGTATAGCAGCGCACAATGATTCCTTGAGCATGCCGGCGGGACTCTGGGGTTCGGTGTGCAAGAGAGGAGTCACCTATGAATACGCGGCGAGGCACCGAGGTCGGCGCAAACCACAAACTCGCACCTGTCCAGATGGCGGATCAGGCGCTTCGGCAACTTCATGTGCAGTGGGAGTCGATGGTCGACCCCATGGGTGTGTTTGCGCCCCTGGTGCACGCTCAGCTTGGCTGGTGGTCGCATCCGCAGGAGCTGGCCGAGTCGATGGTGGGCTTCTCCGGGCAACTGTGGGCGCTGCAGTGGCACAGTCTGCGACGCATGATTGGTGCGCCCAGCATCGACCCCGTTCGCCCGCATGAAGACGACACACGCTTCAACGACCCTGTCTGGCATGACTCGGCCACCTGGGATCTGGTCAAGTCCTGGTACTTGATGACGACCCGGCACACCCAGGACATGCTCTACACCACGCCGGGGCTGTCGAGTGCCGAGCGCCGACGCGCCGCGTTCTGGTGGCGCAACTGGCTCAACGCCGTCGCACCCACAAATTTTCTGATGACGAATCCGGTGGCATTGCGCAAGGCTGCCGAAACCTTGGGCGGCAGCTTGCATACCGGCTGGCAGAACTTTGTCGATGACATGCAGGCCGGCATGGTGCGCATGAGCGATCCGGACGGATTCCAGGTCGGCGGCAACCTGGCGACGACGCCGGGCGAGGTGGTGTTTCGCAATGCCCTGGTCGAGGTCATTCACTACGCGCCGACCCGAAACCGGGTACGCGCCCGGCCGGTGGTCATCATCACGCCGTGGATCAACAAGTTCTACATCCTTGATCTGAACGAGCGCAAAAGCATGGTGCGCTACCTGCTGGACCAGGGCCTGGATGTGTACATCACGAGCTGGAAGAATCCCGGTGCCGACCAGCGCGATGTGAGTTTTGACGACTACATTGTCGATGGCGTACACGCCACCATTGAGGCCGCGCGCGCGCAAAGCGGGCAGCCGACGGTGCACGCGGTGGGCTATTGCATTGGCGGAACGGCCTTGTCCACCTACATGGCCTGGGCCAATCGGCGTTTCGGCGCCGACGCGATGCCGGTGGCCGACTGGACCTTGCTGACCACGCTGGTCGATTTCCGCAAGCCGGGCGACATCGAGGTTTTTGTCGACGAGGCGAGCGTCAATTTCATTACGTCCGGCATGGCGCGCAAGGGCTATCTCGATGGTGGGCAGATGGCGTCGGCTTTCCGGCTTCTGCGCTCCAATTCCTTGATCTGGCACTTCGCGGTGCAGAGCTGGCTGTATGGCGAAAAGCTGCCGGCCTTCGACGTATTGTTCTGGAATATGGACACCACACGCATGCCGTATCGCATGCATTCGTGGTATCTGAGAGAGCTCTATCTGCACAATCGACTGATCGAGCCCAACGCCCTCACCGTTGCCGGCGAGCCGATCGATCTGAACCAGATCGCCCAGCCGATGTATGTGGTGTCGGCCGAGGATGACCATATCGCGCCCTGGCAGCAGACCTTCCGCATCGTTCACTTCGTGACTGCCGAAAAGCGGTTTGTGTTGTCGAGTTCCGGCCATATTCTTGGCATTGTCAATCCGCCCACCAAGCCGGCAAAGCGCCGCTACTGGGCGGAAACGGCCCATCGGGCAGATCGTTGGGAGGCGTGGCGCGAGCGCGCTACGCCGACCGACGGCAGTTGGTGGGATGACTGGATGCGCTGGCTCAAGCCGCGCAGCGGCGCGCTGGTTCGGGCCCGCCCGGCAGCGGACGCCGCACACCCCAGTCTCGCACCGGCGCCAGGCCTGTATGTGCAGGAGCACTAAACGGGAGCGAGGAGCGCGATAGCGGTCCCAAGCATTGACCGGTGGCCTGAGGTTCACGGGCAACGGTACAAAAACGTACAGGCGTTCATGCCGGCAGAACCACACTCGAGTCGGCATGGTGTGCCGGCTGACGCCTCAGCGCTTTGCGGTGAGGCGTTTTTCCATGATTTTACAAAGTCATTCGATATGGCCGAAATCATCGGTTGATGCGTGTCAATGCGGTGGCCTGTTAGTGCGAGACAATCAATCCGACACATCGACAGCATTCACGGAGTATCGGACGGTATGGCAGCTTTATCCCAAAAAATGGCAGCACATCACACTCATTGTGATGATGTTTTTGCGCGTGCTGAGGCTGCGGCTGAACGCGGTGACTGGGCTGCCTGCGCGCTGGACGCGAACGCGTTTCGCGACGATGTGCTGGCGCATTTTGCGGTTGAAGAGGACACGATTTTTCCCGCATTTGAAGCGGTAACGGGCATGACCGAGGGGCCGACACGGGTGATGCGCGGCGAGCATGTCCAGATGCGCGACCTGATGGCCGCGCTGGTCGCCGCCGCTGCGGCATCAGACGCCGAGGCCTTTTCCGATGCTGCCGAAACCCTCTTGATTCTGATGCAGCAACACAACATGAAAGAAGAGAACATCCTTTATCCCATGTGCGACCAGACCGTCGGAAATGATCCCGGCGTCTGCTCTGCGGTAGAGGGGCTTGTTTAAAAGGAATGCCATGACGGATCGTCTTCCCCCCATTGTTGTTGATGCGCGCCGCCTGCTGCCGCCGGAGCCGATGGAGCGCACGCTGGAAGCGCTGGACGAGATGCAGCCCGGCCAGGAAGTGTTGCTGATGATCCCGCGCCAGCCGGCGCCCTTGTTCGACATGCTGCGTAACAACGGCTACGCCTATACCGTCGAGCCGCAGCCGGACGGGGTGTTTCACATCACCATTCGTCAGGCCTCGGGCGATTGAGTTGCACGTGTTCAGCCCGTGGGCAGTGCGGTCAGCGCGCGACCCGGCGACGGACGTTTAGCGCTTAAGCCATGCAGGCTTTGTCCTTCGAACAGGCGCCGCCCCCGTCGGTGCCGATACGGTTCTTCCTGACCGCGCCGTTGTTCCTGCTCCTTGCCGGACTGCTCTTGCTGGTCGATGGCGAGGCGGTGATGGCGTCGCGTTGGACGCCCGCCGCGCTCGCGCTGACGCACCTGATGACGGCCGGCTTCATGCTCCAGGTGATGCTCGGTGCACTGTTTCAACTCATGCCTGTTGCCGCGGGCGCCAACCTCTGGCGCCCCCGCGTGCTGGCGCTACCGGTGCATTTGCTGTCTGCCATCGGCGCGGTAATGCTGGTGGCGGCATTTCATCATCAGATCGCGTGGGCATATCAGCTGGCGGTGGTGGCGATCGGCTGCAGTGTGCTGGCGTTTGTTCCGGCGGGCATGCTCGCCCTGTGGCGTACGCCTGGCACAAGCCATTCGCTGATTGCGCTGCGGATCGCGCTGCTGGCTTTCTTTTTTACCGTGTTCGCGGGCGCCACAATGGCCCTGGCGCGGGCAGGTCTTATCGATACCTGGTGGCTACGCTTTTCATCCAGTCATGTCGCGCTCGGGCTTGCGGGATGGGGGTGTGTGCTGGTGGCGGCGGTGGGGTATTTGGTGGTGCCGATGTTTCAGCTCACGCCGGCGTATCCCCGATGGTTTGCCCGCAGCTTTGCGCCGCTGATGGCGCTGGCGATCGGGCTCGGCATGGTGGTTTCGCATCCGACGGCCTGGCTGCCGCTGATTGGCTTGGTTGCTCTGTTTGCCGGCGTCACATTGGATCGGCAGCAGCGTCGGCGACGCGCCAAGCTGGATGCGACCTTCCGCTTCTGGTGTTTCGCAATGGGCTGTGTGCTGCTCGCTTGCGTGGGGGCGGTGCTGATGATTTTCAATATCGGTGGCAATACGCTGCCGTTTGCGGTGGGCGTGCTGGCCATTCTGGGCGGCTTTGTGTCGGTGATCTCAGGCATGCTCTACAAGATCGTGCCCTTCATCCTCTGGCTTTATCTTCAGCCCAGGGTGCGGGGTGTGCCACCGATGACGCGCATGCTCAATGAGCACTGGGTGTTGTGGCACTGGCGCGTTCACGTGGTGATGATCGGCGCGGCGCTGCTGGCGACGGTGTGGTGGCCCGCGGTCTATCTGGCGGGCAGCCTGATGGTGGTGTCTGCGGCCTTGCTGGGGGGGCAATTGCTGCGCGTGGTGAGCCGCGCTCGCACGGCCTTGCGCCTGGCTCAACCTTCGTAGTTGCGTAGTTTGTCGACGTTGTGCAGGGCGATGTGCTTGCCTTGCACGGTAATCAGGCCGGCATCGCTCAGGTCGTGGAAAATACGTGACAGCGTCTCGGGCGTGAGATTCAGGCGGGAGGCGATGATCTGCTTGCTGGTCGGAAGATCGACGTCGACCTGAGCGTTGGCGCAAGGCGCGTCGGGCACCTGCTGGAGCAGGTAGCCGACGACACGCTGCGTGCTCGAGCGCAGCGAGTAGGACTCGACGTCACGCACGATGCTGTGCAGACGAATGGCCATGCCTGCCAGCATTCGGCGGGCAAAACCCGAGTCCTGATCGATCAGGTTGAAAACCGCGTCGCGCGTGATGTGCAGCAACAAGGTGTCGGCCAGGGATTCGGCAAAAACCGGGTACTGTCGATCCATGAACATCACGGCTTCACCAAAGCTTTGGTGGGGGCCAAGGATCTCGACCACCTTCTCGTTGCCGTTGGGCGACGAAAAGGCGAGTTTGATCTGGCCAAAGATGACGTAGTAAAACCCTTTGGGCTGGTCGCCGCGCTGGAATAGCATTTCGCCTTTCTGGATGCGTTTTTCGCGCGTGGCGTCGGCGACATGTTGCAAGTCGTCCGCCGACAGCGCGCTAAACAGAGGCATGCGGCCCAGCAATCCGTGAATATCGATTTTTTCTTGACTCATTTTTGAGCAAACGTCACCAGTAGCGGCAGAATGTACCACGCTCCCAAGCCCAGCGTAATGGGTCGGCACATATCAGAAATTCATGATGAATCAGCAAATACCGACAACTCACTTTCGATGGCTTTTGGCGGCGCCTCACCGCGCCATGTTTTTTTCGGGGGCCATGCAGCTATTGCTCGTCATGCTGCCGTGGGCGGCCGAAATGTTCGCGCGGCTGCTTGGCGTGGCCCTGCCGTGGGCATGGCCGCCTGGCTGGTGGCACGCGATGCTGGCGGTGTACGGCATCTTTCCGTTCTTTGTCTTCGGATTCTTGCTGACCGCCATGCCGCGCTGGCAAGGCTATGGTGATTTGCCCGCTTCGGCATGCCAGCGGCCGTGGTATTTGCTGCTCGCCGGGTGGTGCGTGATCTACCTGAGCATGGTCTTGCCGTCGCTGCGCCTGCTTGGGGTGGCGCTGGTTTTTGTCGGCTGGGCGTGGCTTGTCGTGATGCTCGCGCCCATTGCGTTTCGTGCCGGTAGTGGGCGCCTGCATGCCGTGCCGGCCTGGGGGGCGACGGTGGTCGGTCTGATCGGTTGGGGGCTGTGGGGGCTGTTTGCTGCCACCGGCGATGGCATATGGGCGCGTGCGGCGATCGAGCTGGGTGTCTGGTGCTTTTTGCTGCCGGTGTTTTTCACCGTCAGCCATCGGATGATTCCCTTTTTCTCCAGCGCCGTGTTGCCGGACTACGAGGCCTTTCGTCCGCCCTGGGCCTTGTTCATGATGCTTGGTGCCGCTTTGGGGCATGGCGCGCTGGCGCTGCTCGATGGGGCGGCGATGACCTGGGTGATTGATCTGCCTGCCGCGGCGTTGGCGATTTTCCTGACGATACGCTGGGGTTTGGTGCGGAGTTTTGCCGTGCAACTGCTGGCCATGCTTCATCTCGGCTTCATGTGGCTGGGGATCGCATTGGCGCTGTTTGGCGTGCAGAGTCTCGCGGCCTGGCAGGGCGTCGCGGTGTTGGGGCTGGCGCCGCTGCATGCGCTGGTGATTGGCATGTTTACGGTCGTGGCGATGAGCATGGTGTCGCGGGTGACGCTCGGCCATTCGGGGCAGGCACTGTCGGCCGATGCGATGACCTGGCGCTTGTGCTGGGCGGTGCAGGGCGTGGCGGTGCTGCGCATCGCGGCCGAGTTGTGGTCGTCGGCGCACGGCGTTTTGCTGATGCTGACCGTTATGGGCTGGCTGGTGGTTTTTGGGCTGTGGGCCAGGCGGTATGTGCCGATCTATCTGCGCCCACGCGTTGACGGGAAGGCGGGGTGACGACGATGTACCTGATCATCAAGCATATTCACATCACCTGCGTCACGCTGAGCGGTCTGGGCTTTCTGTTGCGCGCCTGGTGGATGCTGAACGACTCACCGCGCTTGCAGCACCGATTGACCCGTATCCTGCCGCACGTCATTGACACGTTGCTGCTGAGCACCGCGATTGCCCTGTCGGTCATGATGGCGCAGTATCCATTTGTGCATGGCTGGGTGAGCGCCAAGGTGCTCGGATTGCTGGCCTATATCGGCTTTGGCACTGTCGCGCTCAAGCGTGGCCGCAGTGCGGGTGTGAGGCGCATGGCGCTCGTGGCGGCCGTGCTGACATTTGGCTGGATTGTTTCGGTGGCGCTGACCAAATCGCCCGCCGGCATTTTTAGCGTGTATCTGAAGGGGGCTGGATGAGCGAATCGTTGTTGTCGAAACCATTGGCGCCGGGGCTGGATCAGCCGCTTGAAGTGCTGACCGCCTGTCATGGCCGGATGATGTCGCAACTGCAGACGCTCGATCGTCTGGTGCGCTGGTTACCCGATCATGGGGCCGATGCAGACGCCTGCCGCGCGGCGACGAATGTCGTGCGGTATTTCGATACTGCGGCGGTGAATCATCACCAGGACGAAGAAGATAGCCTGTTCCCGCTCCTGTTCGAGCGGGTGTCCACCGCCGGTCGGCCGCGTCTTCGGAGGCTTGTCGACTGGATTCATCAGGATCATGCCGAGATGACTGCGGCGTGGGCGAGCTTGCGTCGTCAGCTGATGGCAATTGCGGCAGGCGAGTCGGCCGAATTGTGCGCCGACGAAGTCGCGAATTTTGCGTCGCGCTATCACAGCCATATTGATCGGGAAGACAACGAGCTGTTTCCCTACGCCGCCCAGTTGCTCACTCCCGCCGACTTGACGGCCTTGAGTGAGCAGATGGTGGCACGTCGGCGTCTGCCGCGCTGATCAGACGCTGGGCAGGTGGCTAAGCAGTGCTTTGAGGCCGCCGATGTTGACGATGCGGATGTGTTTTTGCTGCACCTTGATCAGGCCGTTTTCCTGAAAACGCGAAAACGCCCGTGAGACCGTTTCAAGCTTGAGTCCCAGGTAGGAGCCGATTTCTTCGCGTGTCATGCGCAGATGGAATTCGGCCGCCGAGAAGCCGCGTGCGGTAAAGCGCTGCGACATGTTGATCAGGAAGGCTGCCAGCCGTTCTTCGGCGCGCATTGAGCCGAGGAGCATCATCACGCCATGGTCGCGCACGATTTCGCGGCTCATCACTTTGTGAAACTGGTGCTGGAGCGATTCGACCTCGCGTGACAGCGTTTCCAGATTGGCAAACGGGATGATGCACACATCACTGTCTTCGAGCGCGACCGCGTTGCAGGTGTGCGCATCGGTGCTGATGCCGTCGAGCCCGATAATCTCCCCCGACATCTGAAAGCCGGTGACCTGCTCGCGACCGTCTTCGAGCAGCACGTCCGTCTTGAATGAACCGGTACGCACGGCAAAAATGGCTTCGAAAGTGTCACCAACGCGATACAGATGCTGGTGGCGCTTGACTTTCCGGCGCCCACCGACCAGTCCGTCCAGCTGGTCGATGTCCCCATCGCTCATGCCAAAAGGCAAGCACAACTCCTGCAGGTTGCATTGTGAGCAGGCGGTTTTCAGCCCTTCGGCGGTAATTGGCACAACGGCCTGATGAGGCATAGCCTGCGTTCTCCTTGATTCGTTTTTTGCGCTGCTATGGGGCGTTTGATCCACGTCAACCCGCTTGGTTCGGCTTTTTGAGATCGTGACTGCTATTACGTTAAAGCCAGATTATGGACAACCAGAAAGAACTCGTTTTCGACCCGCAACTGATCCGCCGATTCGACGTCAATGGCCCACGGTACACTTCGTACCCGACGGCAGACCGTTTCGTCGAGGCGTTTAATGCTGATGCATTGGAGAGTTGGTTGGGACAGCGCACGGTCGGCGGTTTTGGCCGGCCGCTGTCATTATACTTCCACATCCCCTTCTGCAACACGATCTGCTACTACTGCGCCTGCAACAAGATCATCACCAAGGATCACGGGCGTTCAGAGAAGTACCTCAAATATCTGGCCAAGGAAGTCGCCATGCAGGCGGCAAGCCTGGATGGCGGGCGAAACGTCATTCAGCTGCACCTCGGCGGTGGTACGCCAACTTTCCTGTCGCATGACGAAATGCGCCAGTTGATGGCCACCGTCCGTGAGCACTTCACCTTGCTGCCTGATGGAGAATATTCCATTGAGGTCGATCCGCGCAAAGTGGATTTCGAAACCGTGGCGCTATTGGCCGAGCTCGGCTTCAATCGCATGAGCATCGGCGTGCAGGACTTCAATATTGACGTTCAGCGCGCGGTCAATCGTGTGCAGAGCTTCGAAGAAACCAAGCTGGTTCAGGATGCCGCTCACCAGACCGGCTTCAAGTCGGTGAGTATGGACCTGATCTACGGCCTGCCCAAGCAGAACGTGATCAGCTTCAACAATACGCTGGAGCGCGTGCTCGAGCTGTCACCCGATCGCATCTCGCTCTATAGCTATGCGCATTTGCCGGGCCTGTTCAAGCCCCAGCGCCGTATCGAGCCCTCGGACATGCCCTCGGCCGACACCAAGCTGCAGATCCTGCAACTGGCCATTCGTCGGCTGACCGATGCGGGCTACGTGTATATCGGCATGGATCACTTTGCCAAGCCGGATGACGAGTTGGCTGTGGCTCAGCGTCAGGGGCGACTGCACCGCAACTTCCAGGGCTATTCGACCTACGCCGAGTGCGATCTGCTGGCCTTTGGCGTGTCGGCCATTGGCAAGGTGGGTCCCACCTACGCACAGAACGTCAAGACGCTGGACGAGTACTACGACATCCTCGATCAGGACCGCCTGCCGGTGCTGCGCGGCATTGAACTCACGCCGGATGACATCCTGCGCCGCTCGATCATCCAGGCGCTGATGTGCCATTTCGCACTGTCGATCGATGCAATCGAGGTCTCCCACATGATTGACTTCAAGCGCTACTTCGCCGAGGAGATCGCCGATTTGCACACGATGGAGTCTGCCGGCCTCGTCAAGCTTGAAGACAAGTGGATCACCGTGCTGCCGGCCGGGCGCATGCTGGTGCGCGGCATTGCCATGGTGTTCGACCGCTATCTGCGCTCCGACCGTGAGCGCGCCCGCTACTCGAAGGTGATTTGAGTCCGGCGGTGCCCGATGGGTGTCAGCGACACAGGCAAGGGGGCGGGCTGTGATAGGCTCGCCCCCTGTTTTTTTGTTTGCTGATTCATTGAGCTGACACATGCCTGAAACCGGCTATATCGCTGTCTTTCTGATCGGCCTGCTTGGCGGCACGCACTGTGTCGGCATGTGCGGCGGCATTGTCAGCGCGTTGACGGTGCAGATTCCCGGTCAGGTCAAGCGACAGTGGCCGATTCATCTGGCTTACAACCTCGGCCGGATCTCCACTTATGCCATGCTCGGCGCGCTGTTTGGCGCGATCGGGACGCTTGGCCTGTTGTTCGAAGACTTCCTGCCGATCCAGATGGGCCTGTACATCATGGCCAATCTCATGTTGGTGGCGCTGGGTGTGTACCTGACCGGCTTTACCCGGTTGCTCGCGCCGCTCGAACGGGCCGGGCAATCGCTGTGGCGGCGCGTGCAACCCCTCACTCGCCGTTTTCTGCCGGTGCGCGGTTTGCGCCAGGCTTTGCCGCTGGGCCTGTTGTGGGGCTTTCTGCCCTGCGGTCTGGTGTATAGCGTGCTGGCCACGGCGCTGGTGACGGGCTCGGCCGCCGGAGGTGCAAGCCTGATGCTCGCGTTCGGATTGGGCACTTTGCCCAATCTGATGCTGGCCGGGATGCTGCTTAAACGGCTGCAGGGCGTTACCCGTCGCCCCTGGGTGCGTACCTTCGCCGGGGCGGTGGTGCTTGGGTTTGGCGTGTTCGGCTTGCTTCACGCGTCGACGCTGGGGAGCCGGCTGTGGAATGGTGTGTTGTGCGTGACATAGCGCGATCAGGAAGCATCAGGCTATCCTGATGTTCTTTTTGCGCCGAGGTGGCGCTGCGACGCATTTGGAGTCTGACAATGAGCAAGTCCAGCCATGACCTGGTCATCGAGGCCAAAGGCCTCATTCAAGAAGTGAGTCTCGAGGGTGCCCGGCAACTGATTCAGGACGGTGCTGTGGTGCTTGATGTCCGTGAGCCGGACGAGTTCTCTGCCGGGCATGTGCCGGGTGCGGTCAATATTCCGCGCGGCCTGCTTGAGTTCAAATTGGCTTCGGTGCCCCAACTCAACGCCCCGAACCGACCGATACTGGTGTACTGCAAAACCAGCGGTCGCGCGGCGCTGGCGACCGCCGTCATGCAGGTCATGGGTGTCACCTGCGCGGTGTCGCTGGCCGGGGGCTTCGACGCGTGGGCGGGCGCGGGCCTGCCGGTGGATCAACCCGCCGCGATCGATTTCGAATAAGCCGTGCTCTGGCGCTCGTCCGGATGGGCGAGCGTATGCAGGATCGGGCAGGGTTGTGTCGTCGACGTGTGTTCGCAACAGCTCACCAGCTCGGTCAGGGCGCTGCGCATGGCGCTCAGCCGGGCCATGCGTTCGTCGATCTGGGCGAGCTTTTCCTTGGCCAGCGCGCGGGCGGCGTTGCGGTCTGTGTGCTCGTCCAGGCCCAGCAGATCGGCGATTTCGTCCAGACTGAAGCCGAGTTGTTGCGCGCGGCGGATAAATCGCAAGCGCGCCAAGGCGCCGTCTCCGTAGTGGCGGACCTGTCCGTGCGTTGGCTCAGGCACCGCGAGCAGGCCGCGACGCTGGTAATAGCGGACCGTTTCGACGCCCACCTCGGCGGCCGCGGCAAGGCGGCCAATGGTCATTGATGTCATGCTTGACTCCGTACCTGACTACAGGCCTTAGACTGCGCCTGTCAGACTCACAAGGTCAATCATGAACACGCAAAATCCTGCTCATCCCCAGCGCCTTGACTTGCCCATCCAAGGCATGACGTGCGCCGCCTGCGCCAGTCGCATCGAGCGCGTCCTCAAGCGCCTGCCCGGTGTCGAGGCACAGGTCAATTTCGCCACTGAGCGCGCCACGGTGCAGCTGACCGGCCCGGACGCCGCCGGCGCAGACGCGGTGGTGGCGGCCATTCGCAAGTCGGGTTTCGATGTGCCCGATGCGCGATTTGACTTTGCGATCTCCGGCATGACCTGCGCGGCCTGCGCGACCCGGCTGGAAAAGGTCTTGAATCGTCTGCCGTCGGTGAGCGCGACGGTGAATTTCGCGACTGAAACTGCGCAAATCCGCTTGCCGCCGGGCGGCGTTACCGAGGCTGAACTGATCGCCGCCATCGATGGCGCGGGGTTTGTCGCCCGCCCGCGGGGAGAGGGCGCCCGCGCAGAAGAAAAGGCGCGCAAAGCGGCCGAGTGGCGCGCGGAGCGCAAGCGGTTCTTGATTTCCCTTGCGCTGACCGCGCCGTTGTTGGCACAGATGCCGGCCATGTTCTTCGGTTCGGGCGGGCACGAATTCATCCCGCGCTGGGTGCAATGGGTGTTGGCAACGCCGGTGCAGTTCTGGATCGGCTGGCGCTTCTATCGCGGCGCCTGGTCGGCCTTGCGCGGTGGCGGCGCCAACATGGATGTGCTCGTGGCGCTGGGTACGTCGGTGGCCTATGGCTTCAGCCTGGTCGTGACCGTGCTCGGGCGAATGGATCTGCATGTGTATTTCGAAGCCTCGGCCACCATCATCACGCTGGTGCTGATGGGCAAACTGCTGGAGGCGCGGGCCAAGGCGCGCACCTCCGAGGCGCTCGAAGCGCTGGTGCGGCTCCAGCCCCGCACTGCCTGGGTGGAGCGCGATGGCGTGTTGCAGGAGGTGCCGGTTGGGTCGCTGTCACCGGGCGATCGCTTTGTGGTGCGTGCCGGCGACAGTGTGCCGGTCGACGGGGTGGTGCGCGGCGGGCATTCAGCACTGGATGAATCCATGCTCACCGGCGAGAGCCTGCCCGTGGCCAAGACCGAAGGCGATGTGGTGTTTGCCGCAACGGTGAACAGCGATGGCACCCTGCATTGCGAAGCGACCGGGGTGGGCAGCGAAACGATGCTGGCGAGCATCATCCGCCTGGTTGAACAGGCGCAAGGCAGCAAAGCGCCAGTGCAGCGTCTGGCCGATCAGGTGGCCGCGGTGTTTGTGCCGGTGGTGGTGGCGATCGCCGTGCTGACCTTCTTTGGCGGGTGGTGGTGGGGCGGCTCGGTGACCGAGGCCTTGGTCAATGCTGTGGCGGTGTTGGTGATTGCTTGCCCCTGCGCACTTGGGCTGGCGACGCCGACGGCGATCATGGTGGGCACCGGCCTGGGGGCGAATCACGGCATTCTGGTCAAGAATGCCGAAGCGCTGGAGCGCGCGCAGAACCTGACGGTGCTGGCGGTCGACAAGACCGGCACCTTGACTGAAGGGCGCCCGGCGGTCACCGATGTGGTGCCGGCCGACGGTTTTGCGCGGGACGAGGTGCTTGGCTGGGCCGCGGCGCTGGAGTCGGCCAGTGGCCATCCGCTGGCGCGGGCGATTGTCGCGGCGGCGGGGCAGGTCGCCACGGCCGAGGGGGTTGAAACCGTGCCGGGGCTGGGTGTGCGCGGGATGCTTGGCGGGCGTTCGGTGTTGGTGGGGAGCCCGGTTTTCTTGCGCAACCAGGGCGTGGACGTGCCGGACGGCGCCGTGAATGCGCTGGCGGCGCAGGGGCGCACGCTGGTGGCGGTGGCCGTCGATGGCCGCCTGGCGGGCGTGATCGGTGTGGCCGATCCGTTGCGCAGTACCTCGGCGGCAGCGGTGGCGCGTTTGCAGCGGGCCGGGATCTCGGTGGTGATGCTCACGGGCGACCATCCGGCGACGGCGCGTGCCGTCGCCGAGGCGGTGGGGATATCGCGCTTCGAGGCCGGCGTGCTGCCGGCGGACAAGGCGAAGGCCGTGCAGGCGCTGGCGGCGGAGGGGCATCGGGTCGGCATGGCGGGGGATGGCATCAATGATGCGCCCGCGCTGGCGGCGGCCGATGTGTCCTTCGCCATTGGCACCGGTGCGGATGTGGCGGTGGCGGCAGCGGATATCACCTTGATGCGGGGTGACTTGAACGGGGTGGCCGATGCGGTCGAATTGTCGCGCGCGACGCTGGCCAAGATTCGTCAGAATCTGTTTTTTGCGTTTATCTACAACGTGCTCGGTATTCCGCTTGCGGCCTTCGGGTTTCTCAATCCGGTGGTGGCGGGGGCGGCGATGGCGCTCAGTTCGGTATCGGTGGTGAGCAATTCGCTGCTGCTCAAGCGGTGGCGGCCGAGCAAGTAATTTTTCATGAACAGATGGTCAGGAGAAAGACATGGAGCAGGTGACGATCAAGGTGGGCGGCATGAGCTGCCAAGGTTGTGTCAAAGGCGTGAGCGCCGCGCTGCAAGCCGTGGCGGGGGTGACGGCGGTGAGTGTGGATCTCGGCGCGGGCGAGGCGCGTGTTGATTTTGATCCGCAGCAGGCCACGGTGGCGTCGCTGAATCAGGCGGTCGAGGACGCGGGCTTCGAGGCCGGATGATTGCCCAGCTTGACCAGTAGCTGACGGAAGGCGTCGGGCTGCAGTGGCTTGGCATAGAGGTAGCCCTGCGCCAGGTCGCACTTGAGGTGCGACAGAAAGGCGGCCTGCGCTTCGGTTTCAATGCCCTCGGCCACCACCGCCATGCCCATGTGGTGGGCGATGCCGATGATCGCTTTGGTCAGATGGGCGTCTTCGCCGTCATCGGGGAGCCCTCGCACGAAGGATCGGTCGATCTTGAGCTTGTCGAGCTTGAAGCGCTTGAGGTAGGCCAGCGACGAGTAGCCGGTGCCAAAGTCATCGATGGCGAGCTTGACGCCCAGGCTATGAATGGCGGCCAGCGTACTGGTGGCTTCATCCTGGTTCGCCATCAGCGCGCTTTCGGTGACTTCCAGTTCGAGCAGATGGGCGGGCAGGCCACTGTTGCCGAGGGCGTCGAGCACGGTGGTTTCGAGAACGTCGCGGCGCACCTGAAGCGCCGAGATATTCACCGCGATCGACACCGCCTGAAGACCTTCGTCGCGCCACGTTTGCGCAACGCTGCAGGCGTGCCGCAGCACCCAGGCGCCGAGGGGCAGAATCAGGCCGGTTTCTTCGGCAATGGGAATGAACTGGTCGGGCGGGATCATGCCGCGATCGGGATGCTGCCAGCGCAGCAGGGCTTCGGCCCCCACCAGGCGACCGCTTGCCAGGTCGAACTGGGGCTGGAAGTGCAGTGAGAACTCTTCGCGCAGCAGGGCCCGGCGCAGTTCGTTTTCGAGTGCGAGGCGGGTCTGGGCGCGTTCGTTCAGTTCTTCGGTAAAGAATTGGTAGCTGTTACGGCCGTTCTCCTTGGCCGAATACATTGCGGCGTCGGCGTTCTTCAGCAGCAGGTCGCGGTTGTCACCATCTTCCGGTGAGACGGTGATGCCGATGCTGGGTGTGATCGATAGCTCGTGGCCGCTCACTTCATAGGGGGTGGCGAGCGCCTTGAGGATCTTGCTGGCGACCGCCGCTGCGCGCCCGGCCGTGTCGAGTTCGGTGAGCAAGACGACAAATTCGTCGCCGCCCAGGCGGCTGACCGTGTCGGAGCTGCGAACGACGGCGCTGAGGCGGGAGGCGACCTGCCGCAGCAGGCCGTCGCCGACCGCGTGGCCGAGGGAGTCGTTGATGTTCTTGAAGCGGTCGAGGTCGATGAACAGTATGCCGAGGTGTTTTTGATTGCGCCGGGCACTCTCAAGTGCGCCGCCCATGCGATCGAGGAGCAGCGTGCGATTGGGCAGTCCGGTCAGGGCGTCATATTCGGCCATGTGGCGCAGGCGCTGCTCGGTGAGTTTGCGCTCGGAGATGTCCGAAATCGAGACCACGAAATGGGTGGATCGTCCTGCGTCACCGGTGACGGCGCCCAGCGAGATCCAGCCGGGGTAGTGAGTGCCGTCGGCGCGCTGCAATTGTGTTTCGCCTGCCCAGTGGCGAGTCGATCGCAGGCGGGCGACCGTTCGGCGCCAGCTTTCGCCGTCGGCGGGCTCACCGATGAGTTGTTCTGCACAGTGGCGGCCGACCACGTCGGATTGGCGATATCCGCTGATACGTTCCAGCGCCGGGTTGACCGAGACGATCCGGAAGCGATTGTCGAGAATTGCGATGGCCTCGTTGCTGGCTTCAAAAACCTGGGCTGAGAGCTGCAGTTCGCGCGCGCTTTCCTTGAGCGCACGTTTGCGCTCGTCGATGTCGCGTTGGTAATACTGAAAGCGCTGGTCAATCCAGCGGTAGAAGATGATCGACACGAGCAGTGCCACGGCGGTGGCCAGCAGCATGGTGAAGACGGTCACCGTGAAGTCTTCGCGTTTGTTGGCTTCCATCCGCGCGCGTTCGGCGGCGAGCGTGGGTGCGATGTTGTCGAGCCGGGCAATGGCCGCCAGTGTCCACCCCCATGGATCCTGGCCGGCGATGTAGGCCAGATGCCGCTCGGTTTTTGGTGAGCCCGCTGTTACGCCCGCGTCGAGCGCAAGGCGCAAGGTACTGCCACCCTGGCGCCCGGCGCGGGCAATTTTGCGGACCCATTCGGGCGCCGGCCCTGCCGGCGCGGGCAGCATTGCGCCGGCGCTGTTGGCGAGGATCTGCCCGTGTTGATTGACCACCACAATGATCCGCTCATTGAGCGGGTTGTAGCGAGAGAGGGCTTCAAGCGCTTGCGCGCGGGCTGCGGCATGCGCCTGTTGCTTGCGCGTGGCGACACCCACAATCCAGCCGAGCGGTTCAAACCGGATCACGTGAGCGTAGAGGTCGGTCATCGTCGTGGCGTCGTTCGTGGGGCGCCAGCGAAGCCGCGTGTGCCCGTCGCCCAGCGAGGCAGCAGCTGTCAGGCGTTCCATCAGGGCCTGGCCGATATCGTCGATACGACCGGCCAGCGATTGCCCTTCCAGGTCGGGGTCGGGTGCAAACAGGCGAAGCCTGCCATCGGCCTCGGCGATGAAGGGGGTAATGCCTTGGGTCGGACGACCCATGGGGCGCAAGAGCTCGGTCAGGATGAGCCTCAGCTGCGCGTCGTTGACTGTGCCATTGAGCCGGCGATAGGTGTGCTCGATGGCCTGGAGCGCAACCCGGGCTTCCTGTTCGAGCTGAAGGGCCAGATCAGGCTCAAACCCATTGCGGCGTTCGTTCAGGTCGTTGGTGAGGTGGCTGACCTCTTCCTGGAGCGATTGATCGAGGCGGGCCAAGGCTTGTGTTTCGATGTCATCGATGCGGATCTGGTACGCCTGTTCGTGTCGGTAAATGTAGTAGCTGCCCATGCTCATCAGCAGGCCAAGGACGAGCGCCAGCATGCCGCTCAGCATGGCGCGCGGCAGCCATCGCTCTGCGCGTGCTGACGGTTTGCCGGCGCTGTGGGCGCTGGCGACGTCTTTGGGTGGCTTGGGCATCTGCCGGAATGTCTCCTTGTCGGCGCCGGGACATGGCCGGCGCATCGGGACCAATCAATCGTTTGAATTAACGGCGGTGAGGGCCGAGGCTTGAGGCGCGCGGGCAATGATTTGGCGGTAAGGTTTTTTGCCATCCGCAAAAACCCCTATAATCATTCAAATTTTTCCAAGGGGAGGGTTGTATGGGATTTGATCAAGTCAATGCCGGCAAGGATGTGCCGAACGACGTCAATGTCATCATCGAGATCTCGGCGCAGGGCGAGCCGATCAAGTTCGAAGTGGACAAGGACAGTGGCTGCGTATTCGTCGACCGCTTCATGGGCACGAGCATGCGCTACCCCTGCAACTACGGCTATGTGCCGCACACCGTCGCCGGCGATGGCGATCCGGTGGACGTGCTGGTTGTCACGCCCTTTCCGCTGCAGCCGGGCGTGGTCATTCGCTGCCGTCCGGTCGGCGTGCTGAAGATGGAAGACGAGTCGGGCGAGGATGCCAAAGTGGTCGCCGTGCCGGTGTCCAAGCTCACGCCGCTGTACAACAAGGTCGAGACCACGGATGACCTGCCCGAGCTGCTGATGAAGCAGGTCGTTCACTTCTTCGAGCACTACAAGGATCTGGAACCCGGCAAGTGGGTCAAGGTCGTGGGTTGGGGCACGGTGGAAGACGCCCGCCAGGAAATCCTGACCGGTATCGCCAACGCGGGCTGATTTGCGCGCTGTTGTCTGGAAAAGCCCGCTTCGTGCGGGCTTTTTTCATGGTTCTGGCGATTTGGGGCGGAAGGGGCTGCGTTCGTCGAGTTCGTCCAGATAGCCCGCGATGCCGTCGCGTTCACGGCGCAGGTAGTCGGCAATGGCGTTGGCAAAGCGCGCGTCGCGAATCCAGTGTGCCGAGGTGATGGGTGTCGAGGCCAGGCCGCGCGAGAGCTTGTGTTCGCCCTGGGCGCCGCCTTCGAAGCGCGAGAGTCCATGCGTGATGGCGTAGTCGATGCCCTGGTAGTAGCAGGCTTCGAAGTGCAGGCAGGAGATGTCTTCCACGGCGCCCCAGTAGCGGCCATAGAGCGCGTTCGCGTCGGCCAGAAACCACGCGCAGGCCACCGCGCGGCCGTCGCGAAAGGCGGTCAGCAGTCGCACCGAAGCTGGTGCCTCGGCGTTGAGCCGGGCAAAGAAGTCGCGCGTGAGATAAGGCGTTGAGCGGCGCAGGGCGTAGGTGAGGCAGTAGCAGTGGTGAAAGAAGTCGAGATCGGTGTCGTTGATCTCGTCCCCCGTCTTCCAGACGAAGTGCACGCCGGCCTTGGCCACTCGCTGGCGCTCCTGGCGAATTTTCTTGCGCTTGTCGCGGGTCAGATGGCTGAGGAAGTCAGCGAAATCGGTGTAGTCGCGATTACGCCAGTGAAACTGCACCCCGTGGCGAATCTGCATTCCGGCGGCGGCGAGCAGCTCGGCGTCTTCCGCATTGGGGAAGAGTACATGGAAGGAGCTGCCGTCGCCGGCGCTGATCCACGCCAGCGTGTCGTGCAGCAACTGGCTGCGGGCGGCGACATCAATGCCCAGCAGGCGGCGGCCCGGCAGGGGTGAGAAGGGAATGGCGCACAGCCATTTGGGGTAGTAGTCGAGGCCGTGCTGCTCGTAGGCCTGTGCCCAGGCCCAATCAAAAACATATTCGCCCCAAGAGTGCGTCTTGCGATACAGCGGCATTGCGGCAAGCAGTTGCTGTCCGCGCCATAGCGTGGCGTGGTGCGGCGTCCAGCCGGTGTTGGCGCTGGCGCAATGGCTGGCTTCGAGGGCGTGCAGAAAGGCGTGCTGCAGCCCGGCGTGGTCACCTGCCAGGGCGTTCCAGGCGGGCGCCGGAATGTCGTTGATATGGCTGAAAAATCGGAGACTGTCGCTCATGGGTTGGCATTCTTCGCTGCGCTGGCCGTACGCCGTCAAGGTTGCCCGGGCCGGCTGCTGCATGATGGGGCAGAGTGTTCCCGCCTGACGGGGTCTCCGGCCCTGTGGGGCTTATCCACGGTTTATCCACAGGCTTGTGCACCGGAATTGTGGATAGCTTGAAGTGCGCCGCACTCCGCACAAATCCGGGGTCAGACGGTATAGTTACACGCCTATGAAAACATCGCTTGCTATTGCCGTCGCCCAGTTCAACCCCGTGGTGGGCGACCTGTCCGGGAATGTGGCGCAAATCCGTGCGGCCATGAATGCCGCCACGGCCGAGGGCGCACGCCTGCTGCTGACGCCGGAATTGTCGATCTGTGGCTATCCGCCAGAGGATCTGCTGCTGCGTCCCGATTTTTACGACAGCTGTCGCAAGGCGGTTGAGTCGCTGGCCTTGCAGAGCGGTGAGCTGGCGGTGGTGGTTGGCTATCCCGAGGCCGATGGAGATACCCGTTACAACGCGGCCGCGGTATTGCGTCATGGCCGCATCGTGGCGCATTACCGCAAGCAGCGACTGCCGAACTACGAAGTGTTCGACGAGCTGCGCTACTTTGGTGTGGGCGACAAGCCGTGTGTGTTCGAGGTCGATGGCGTGCGCTGCGGGCTGCTGATCTGCGCCGATCTCTGGGGCGCCGAGCCGACCAAGGGGCTGATCGAAGCGGGCGCCGATGTCATTTTGACGATCAACGCTTCGCCGTGTCATTTGAGCAAGCAGCAGGACCGTTATCGTGTTGCCAAGGCACGGGCCAGCGAAAGCGGTCTGCCGGTGCTCTACGCCAACATGGTGGGCGGGCAGGACGAATTGGTGTTTGATGGCGCGTCTTTTGCGATGCAGGCCGACGGGTCAATCGCCTGGCAGGCGCCGGCGTTTGACGCGCACGCCAGTGTGGTACGACTCAATGACGGCGCCTGGCTGCCGGCGACCGTGTCGCCGCTGCCAGAGGTCGAAGAGGAGGCCTACACCGCGCTGGTGGTGGGCGTGCGTGATTACCTGGGCAAGAACGGGTTTCCCGGCGCCATCATTGGTTTGTCGGGGGGTATCGATTCGGCGCTGACCTTGGCGGTGGCGGTCGACGCGCTCGGTGCCGACAAGGTGCGCGCGGTGATGATGCCTTCGCCGTATACGGCGCAGATGAGTCTGGATGATGCGGCCGAGATGGCGCGGATTCTGGGCGTGCGCTACGACGTGCTGCCAATTGAACCGGCGATGCAGGTGTTTGCCGGTATGCTTGAAGCGCAGTTCGCGGGCCTGGCCGAAGACACGACGGAAGAAAACCTGCAGAGCCGGATCCGCGGCATGTTGCTGATGGCCTTGTCGAACAAGACCGGCAGCATCGTGCTGACGACCGGCAACAAGAGCGAAATGGCGACCGGTTACGCCACCTTGTATGGCGACATGGCGGGGGGCTTTGCGGTGCTCAAGGATGTTTACAAGACGCTGGTGTATCGCCTGTCGGTCTGGCGCAATGCGCGCAGTGCGATCATTCCGGAGAACATCATTACCCGGCCGCCGTCGGCTGAACTCAAGCCGGACCAGGTCGACCAGGACAGCCTGCCGCCCTATGCGGTACTCGATGCGATCATCGAAGCCTACATGGAGCGCGATGAGTCGCCGCGGGAGATTGTTGCCCAAGGGTATGATGAGGCGGTGGTGCGACGTACGGTGGGCATGCTCAAACGCAACGAATACAAGCGCCGTCAGTCGCCGGTGGGCATTCGCCTGACCCGGCGCGCCTTTGGCAAGGACTGGCGCTTCCCGATTACGGCCCGGTATCAGGATCCGTACTAGGCACAAGAACGATACGACACAGGAGCGATGCATGAAGAAGATCGAAGCGGTGATCAAGCCGTTCAAGCTGGATGAAGTGCGTGAGGCATTGTCGGAGGTCGGCATCACCGGACTGACGGTGAGCGAAGTCAAAGGCTTTGGCCGCCAGAAAGGGCATACCGAGCTCTATCGCGGTGCCGAGTATGTGGTGGATTTTCTCCCCAAGATCAAGATCGAAATCGTGATCGGCGACGACGTGGTCGAGCAGGCCATTGAGGCCATCATCAAGGCGGCGCGTACCGGCAAGATCGGTGATGGCAAGATTTTTGTCACGCAGGTCGAACAGGTGGTGCGTATCCGCACCGGCGAGCTGAACGAAGACGCGATCTGATCGGTCGCTTCGTTTTGCCATGCAACGGCCGCCCAAGGGTGGCCGTTGTGCCGTTTACGCCGGGCGGATCTTGTCGGGCGCGCGCAGCAGCACACGCAGCGCGCCGCTGCCGCCTTCGTTGGCGCGGGCCTGGCAGAAGGCCAGGATTTCCTCGCGCTGCGACAGCCAGCCTTTTGAGAGCTGTTTGAGAATGCCGACCTTGCCCGGCGAGCGCAGGCCTTTGCCGTGCACGACGCGCACACAGCGCTGGCCACGGCGCAGTGCGCCGGCCAGAAATTCGGCCAGCGCGGCGCGGGCTTCGTCGCGGGTCAGGCCGTGCAGGTCGATTTCGCCTTGCACCACCCAGCGACCGCGGCGCAGATCGGTGAGTACGCGGCGCGGCAGGCCGGGACGTAAAAATACGGCTTCATCGCCCATGTCGAGGCGGTCTTCGAAGCTCAGCGGGGCTTCCATGCTCTCGCGCAGGGCGGCTTGCTCGTCTGCCTCGCTCAGACGGGGTGCGGCGACCGGCGGCGGCGTGGCGATGTCGGCGCGGTTGGCGGGTTTGATTGGCTGCGTGCCGCTGGCCAGCCAAGACATGATGTCGGTGGGCAGCGACGTGCCCGGTCGCGGGGTTTTGGTGTCGGCAGGCGAGGCTTTGTCGAGCCCGCCACGGTCGTCTTGCGGCAGCGGGACAACGTCCTGCATGTGATGCTGGAACCAGGCGATTTCGTCATGTTCCGGTGGTGGCGCATGACGGGGCGGCAGGTCCTCGTCGGCCTCGACGGGTTTGGCTTTGGGCACTGGGCGCGGACGCGGCGGCGTGAGCTCGGCACGGTTGCTGTCGGCGATCGGCACGATGTCGCCGACGCAGGCGCGAAACAGGTCGGGCGGGGGCAGGGTGTCGTCGACGGGCGGGGTCTCGGGTGCCGTCGACGAGGGTGTGCGTTCAGACGCTTTGTTTTTGGCCGCCTTGATTTGCTTGAGCGAGGCAAAACGGGTGTCGGGCAAGCGCGCCGGCAACGCCGCTTGCGCGGCGGCGGGGCGACGCTTGCGAGCCATGGTGTCAGCCTGCCTGCGTCAGGCTGTCGAGGTAGCGCTCGGCGTCGAGCGCAGCCATGCAGCCGGTGCCGGCACTGGTGACAGCCTGGCGGTAGATATGGTCTTGCACGTCACCGGCGGCGAACACGCCGGGCACGCTGGTGGCGGTGGCATTGCCCTCGCGGCCGCCGTGGGTGACGATGTAGCCGCCTTCCATCTCAAGCTGGCCTTCGAAAATGTCGGTGTTCGGCTTGTGGCCGATGGCGATGAACACACCCATCAGCTCGATGTCTTCTTTGGCATCGGTCTGCATGTTGCGCAGGCGCATGCCGGTCACACCCATCTTGTCGCCCAGCACTTCGTCGAGGGTGGCGAAGAGCTTGAGCTCGATCTTGCCTTCGTCGACGCGCGCCATCAGCTTGTCGATCAGGATTTTCTCGGCGCGGAAGGTGTCGCGACGGTGCACCAGCGTGACCTTGCTGGCGATGTTGGCCAGATACAGCGCCTCTTCGACCGCGGTGTTGCCGCCGCCGATCACGGCCACCGGTTTGTTGCGATAGAAGAAACCATCGCAGGTGGCGCAGGCCGAGACGCCCTTACCCATGAAAGCCTCTTCGGAGGGCAGGCCAATGTACTTGGCGGTGGCGCCGGTGGAGATGATCAGCGCGTCGCAGGTGTACTCGCCCTGATCGCCGACCAGCCGGATCGGCTTCTCGTTGAGGTGGGTGGTGTGGATGTGGTCAAACACCATCTCGGTGTCGAAACGCTCGGCATGCTTCTGGAAACGCGTCATCAGGTCCGGCCCCATCACGCCGTCGGCATCGGCCGGCCAGTTATCGACGTCGGTGGTGGTCATCAGCTGGCCGCCCTGGGCCATGCCGGTGATCAGCACCGGATTGAGGTTGGCGCGTGCGGCATAGACGGCGGCGGTGTAGCCGGCCGGGCCGGAACCGAGGATGAGGAGTTTGTCGTGACGGGTGCTCATGGTGATGGGTCTTCTCGGTGGTGGAATGGAGTAGCGGGTGATTATAACTGGAGCTGGCGCTGAGGCATTTCAAGGCATGGATTTGTTGTGACGCGTGGCGTAACAGCTCAGGGGGGCGTTACGTTTGTATGAGAACGTGATAGTGTCGCAGTTGCCCGTCAGCAGTAAATCGCCCGTGGTCTCAGGGTGTTAGCGCCGGTGCAGTCTTACCGACAGGAGAATTGAATGGTCCAGACGGCTGCGGTTTCAAATATCGCGTTGCGTACTTTTCCGTTGTTTCAGGGGCTCGGGGATGAGCGCCTGAGCAGCGTGGCCCGTTGCGCCATGATGCGCCGGATACCGCGCGGTCAAGCCGTCGTGCGCGCGGGCGATCCGCCGGACTATGTGTATTTCGTGCTCACCGGCAGTCTCAAGGTGCTGGTCAGTGACGAAGACGGGCGCGAGGTGATTCTGACCATTCTCGGGCAGGGCGAGCTGTTTGGCGAAATGGGCATCTTTGAAGAGCAGCCGCGTTCGGCCTCGGTGGTGGCGGTGATGCCGTCCGACCTGGTGATGATCTCCAAGCACGATTTCAAACAGCTCATGCGCGACGATTTTGATATCGCCTGGCGCATCATGAGCAACCTGGCCGACCGCCTGCGCAACGCCGACCGCAAGATCGAAAGCCTGGCGCTGATGGATGTCTATGGCCGTGTCGCCCATCTGCTGCTCGAAATGGGCGAAGAGCACGAAGGCGAGATGGTGGTGGTGCGCAAGATCTCGAAGCAGGATATTGCCAAGATGATCGGCGCCTCGCGCGAGATGGTCAGCCGGGTCATGAAGGATCTCGGGCTGCAAGGCCTGATCGAGGAAACGCCGAACGGGATCATCCTGCGCGATCGCATCCAGGAACTCTGATCACCACTCTTGCGGTCGCGGGGTCAAGCCCCGTTACGCTTCGTTTCGTGGCCCGCCGCAAAAGGCGGGCCGTTTTCGTATAATGCGGCAGTGTCTTCTGGCCGCTGTGTCGCACAGCGTGTGTGTGCTCCCCCATGGCGTCTCCGTCTCAAACCCGTTCCCGCAATCAGCCGCTGCCTGAGCGTATTGCCCATCTGCTTCAGGAAACCCGCTGGATTGTGCTGGGCGTCGTCTCCATTTATGTGGCGATGATTCTGCTCGGCTATAACAAGGCCGATCCGGGCTGGTCGCATGCCACCGAAGTGGCGCGGGTGACCAATCCCGGCGGGCGTTTTGGCGCGTGGCTGGCCGATGTGCTGCTCTATCTGTTTGGCGGATCGGCCTGGTGGCTGGTGATCTTCCTCGGCTATGGCATTGCCTGGGGCTTCCGTCGCTTTCGCCACGAGTTCAATGCCGACAAGCGCTCCTTCTTCATCGTGATGGCGGGCTTCCTTGTGGTCTTGCTCGCCAGTGCGGCGCTCGAAGCCTTGCGCTTTCATTCCACCGGTGCGGGCCTGCCGTTGGCGCCTGGCGGTTTGCTGGGGTCGGAGCTCGGCGCCGCCGCCTTGCGCTATCTTGGTTTTACCGGCGGCACATTGGTGCTGCTGGCCTTGATCGCCGGTGGCTTGAGCTTGTTTACCGGTATTTCGTGGTTGGCGGCGACCGAGCGCCTCGGCCTGTGGCTTGAGCAGACCTGGCTGACGCTGCAGCGCGGTGGCCAGGCCTGGCGGGATCGTCGCGCGGGCCGTGAGCTGGCGCAGAAGCGCGAGGCAGTGGTGAAAACACGCCGCGAAAAGGCGGAGCGCTCTCCCGCGTCGCCGGTGCGTATCGAACCGGCCGTGGCCGTGGTCGCGCCCTCCGAGCGTGTGCAGAAAGAGCGTCAGCAGAATTTGTTTGGTGCGGACGGCGATGGCAGTTTGCCGCCAGTGTCGCTGCTTGACGAAGCCTCTCAGGATGTCACGCCACCGAGTGCCGAAACGCTGGAATTCACCTCTCGCTTCATCGAGCAGAAACTGGCCGACTTTGGCGTCGAGGTGAAGGTGATCGCCGCCTATCCGGGCCCGGTCATCACCCGTTACGAATTTGAACCTGCGGTCGGCGTGAAGGGTGCGCAGGTGGTCAATCTGGCCAAGGATCTGGCGCGCGCGCTGTCGCTGATCTCGATCCGGGTGGTCGAAACCGTGCCGGGCAAGTCGTGCATGGCGCTCGAGTTGCCCAACCCCAAGCGCCAGACCGTGCGCCTGTCGGAGATTCTCGGCTCCAAGGCCTATCACGATATGCACTCGCCGCTGACCATCGGCCTGGGCAAGGATATTTCCGGCAACCCGGTGGTGGCCGATCTGGGCAAGATGCCGCACTTGCTGGTGGCGGGCACGACCGGTTCCGGCAAGTCGGTGGGTATCAACGCCATGATCCTGTCGCTGCTCTACAAGAGCGAGCCCGACAAGGTGCGGCTGATCATGGTCGACCCGAAGATGCTCGAACTGTCGGTGTACGAAGGCATCCCGCACCTGCTCGCGCCGGTGGTGACCGACATGAAGCACGCGTCGAACGCGCTCAACTGGTGCGTGGCCGAGATGGAAAAACGCTACAAGCTGATGGCGGCCGTCGGTGTGCGGAATCTGGCCGGTTTCAACAAGCAGGTGACCGAGGCCCGCAAGGCTGAAAAGCCGCTGACCAACCCCTTCGCCATCAACCCGGACAACCCCGAGCCGCTCGACACCTTGCCGCACATCGTGGTGGTTGTCGACGAGCTGGCTGACATGATGATGGTGGTCGGCAAGAAGGTCGAAGAGTTGATCGCCCGCCTGGCGCAAAAGGCGCGGGCGGCCGGTATCCACCTGATTCTTGCCACCCAGCGTCCCTCGGTGGATGTGATTACCGGCCTGATCAAGGCCAATATCCCGACCCGCATGGCCTTCCAGGTGTCCTCCAAGATTGACTCGCGCACCATTCTTGACCAGATGGGCGCCGAAAGCCTGCTGGGCATGGGTGACATGCTCTACCTGCCGCCGGGCTCCGGCCTGCCGATGCGGGTGCATGGCGCTTTCGTGGCCGACGACGAAGTGCACACCGTGGTCGAATTCCTCAAGAAGCAGGGCGAGCCCGACTATATCGACGGCATTCTCGACGCGCAGGAAGACTCCGGCGATGGCATGAGCAGTGTCGATGGCGACGATGTGGAAGCGGATCCTTTATACGATCAGGCGGTCGAAGTGGTGGTGAAAACACGTCGCCCGTCGATTTCGCTGGTGCAGCGCCATCTGCGGATTGGTTACAACCGGGCGGCCCGACTGATTGAACAAATGGAACGCGCCGGGCTGGTGTCCTCGATGGGCAGCAATGGCAACCGCGAAGTGCTCGCCCCGGCGCGCGAGGAGAATTGATTGAAGCAGTTGCGTAAAGGCGCGGGCCGCTGGCTCGTCGTATTGGTGGCGCTGGGTTTGTCGAGCGCCGCGATGGCCGAGTCGGGCGTGGTGCTGCTCAAGCGTTTCGTGCAGCAGACCGAGCGTGCTCAGGGCCAGTTCGTGCAGTCGGTGTATCGGCAAAACGGCGGCCGCGGCGAGCAGTCTGACGGCAGCTTCGCCTTCGAGCGGCCGGGCAAGTTTCGTTGGGAGTACACCAAGCCCTATCCGCAACTGCTCGTCGGCGATGGCAAGAAGCTGTGGGTCTACGACCCCGAGCTTCAGCAGGTGACGGTCAAGACGCTGGACGATGCGCTGGGCGCGACGCCCGCCGCGATTCTGGCTGGCAAGGACGAGCTCGACAAAAACTTTACCCTCGAAGATGGCGGGCGAATGAATGAGCTCGACTGGGCGGTGGCTACGCCGCGCGCTACCGACAGCAGCTTTGCCCGCATGAAAATGGGCTTTGCCGACGGACAACTGGCGGCGATGGAGATTCAGGACAACTTCGGTCAGACGACCTTGCTGCGCTTCACCGAGTTCAAAACCAACCCGGCGCTCAATGCCAGCCTGTTCAGCTTCACGCCGCCCAAAGGCGTGGACGTCGTTGGCGAGTAGGCGACGCCACCGGTGAGTTCCGGAGACCTGTTCTCCGCCGAGCCGCCCATGGCTCAGCCGTCGACGGGCAGTGTTCCGCTGGCCGAGCGCCTGCGCCCCGCAACGCTCGACGATGTGGTCGGTCAGGCGCACCTGCTGGGCGAGGGCAAGCCGCTGCGGCTTGCGTTTGCCTCGGGGCGGCTGCATTCGATGATTCTGTGGGGCCCGCCGGGCGTGGGCAAGACCACGCTGGCGCGGCTGATGGCCGAAGCCTTCGAGGCCGATTTTATCGCCTTGTCGGCCGTGTTTTCGGGCGTCAAGGACATCCGCGAGGCAGTGCAAAAAGCGCAGGTTGCCCGCGATCTCGGGCGGCACACGATTCTTTTCGTGGATGAGGTGCATCGCTTCAACAAGGCACAGCAGGATGCCTTCCTGCCCTTTGTCGAGCAGGGGCTGCTGACCTTTATCGGCGCCACCACCGAAAACCCCTCGTTCGAAGTTAACGCGGCCCTGCTGTCGCGGGCGGCGGTGTATGTGCTCAAGTCGCTCGACGAGGCCGAGCAGACCACGCTGTTCGAGCGCGCCCGCCAAGCGGCCGATACCTCGCTGGTGATTGATGACGCCGCGCGTGATCGTCTGATCGGTTTTGCCGACGGCGACGGGCGGCGTCTGATCGGGTTGGTAGAGCAATTGACGGTTGCCGCGCAGACGGCTGGCGTGAATCCGGTGACGGCTGAGTTCGTCGATCAGGCGCTGTCACGCAATCTTCGTCGTTTCGACAAAGGCGGCGATGCTTTTTACGATCAGATCTCGGCCATGCACAAGTCGGTGCGCGGCTCGGACCCCGACGCCGCGCTCTACTGGTTGTGCCGCATGCTCGATGGCGGCGCCGATCCGCGCTACATCGGTCGGCGCCTGGTGCGTATGGCCAGTGAAGATATCGGTTTGGCCGACCCGCGTGCGCTGGAGATGACGCTGCAGGCCTGCGCGGCCTATGAGCGGCTGGGCTCGCCGGAGGGTGAACTGATGCTGGCGCAGGCAACCGTGTTTCTGGCCTGCGCCGCCAAGTCGAACGCGGTGTATACCGCCTACAAGGCCGTCCGTCGCTTCATTGCCGAGGACGGCTCACGACCGGTGCCCATGCATTTACGCAACGCGCCGACCAAGCTCATGAAAAGCATGGGCCACGGCGACGGTTATCGCTACGCGCACGACGAGGCCGACGGCTATGCCGCGGGCGAGCACTATCTGCCCGACGGCGTCGATGCGCAGCAGTGGTACCAGCCCACCGATCGCGGCATGGAAGCCCGCATTCGCGACAAGCTCGACCATCTGCGGTCACTGGATCGCGGCGCAGGCAAGCCCGGTCGCGATTGACTCCGTGTCGGCGTTGGCCGATCAGTGCGTCGTTGGATGATCGGCGATAAAGCGGGCAATGACAGCGCGGGCACGCACGGCCTTGTCGTGCTGGCCGGTGCGCTCGGCCCGATCTACCAGATCGGACATATAGCGCGACAACAGCAAAACGCCTTCGGGAGTTTGCACCAGTCCGCAGGCGACCTGCGCAGCCGCAACGTCCGGGATGCCTTCGTGTTCGGCGATAAGGGCGACTTCATCGTCCGTGATATCGCAATAGTCCAAGCAGTCACGCATGGATAGCATGGCGTTCTCCTCCAGTCCTTTTTTTGGGCTCTGACCTGGCCCGTTCTATTTTGGTTCTTATCTACTCGGGATAAGCCACCAGCGGGGCTTAGCAAATTTCGTTTTTCTCTCGTTTTGTTTCCTGCCATAGCACCCTTCAATGGTGCGTCGCAGCGGTTTAGAATAGACGTTTCCATTCCGGCGTCCTGCGCGCTTGCGCGGGCTGAAGACATGCTCGACATTCAACAACTCCGTTCTGACATCGACACCGTGGCCAAGGTTCTTGTGAGCCGCCGTGTGACGCTCGACACCGCTACCTTCACCACCCTGGAGGCCGAGCGCAAGCAACTTCAGACGCGTACGCAGGAGCTGCAGGCCAAGCGCAATACGCTGTCCAAGCAAGTGGGCATGCTCAAGGGCAAGGGCGAGGATGCGACGGCCGTGCTGGCTGAAGTGGGTGGCATCGGCGATGAACTCAAGGCCAATGAGGTGGCGCTGGCCGATCTGCTGGCACGCATCGACGCCTTCATGGCCGCGTTGCCCAACCTGCCGGCCGATGATGTGCCTGTCGGCGCGGACGAGTCGGCCAACGTCGAGGTCTCACGCTGGGGCACTCCGCGCGAGTTCGACTTCGAGGTGAAGGATCATGTCGACCTCGGCGCCGGTCTCGGCGGGCTGGATTTTGAAACCGCAGCCAAGATCTCAGGCGCGCGCTTCGCCATGATGCGCGGCGGCGTGGCCCGCCTGCACCGCGCGCTGGCGCAGTTCATGCTCAACACGCATATCGCCGACCACGGCTACACCGAAATCTATACGCCTTACCTGGTCAACGCCGAGAGCATGTACGGCACCGGGCAGCTCCCCAAGTTTGAAGAAGACCTGTTCTCCGTCCCCAAGGCCGACGGTGGCAAGTTCTACCTGATCCCGACCTCGGAAGTGCCGGTCACCAATATCGTGCGCGGCGAAATGGTTGCCGCCGACACGCTGCCGCTCAAGTTTGTGTGCCACACGCCATGCTTCCGCTCCGAAGCCGGCTCCTACGGGCGTGACACCCGCGGGATGATCCGCCAGCACCAGTTCGACAAGGTCGAGTTGCTGCGCATTGAGCATCCGGACAATTCCGCCGCTGCGCTTGAAGAGCTCTCCAGTCACGCCGAAGCGATTTTGCAGAAGCTCGAATTGCCGTATCGCAAGATCGTGCTGTGCACCGGCGACATGGGCTTTGCGGCCACCAAAACCTACGATCTCGAAGTCTGGTTGCCGGCACAGCAGACCTATCGCGAGATCTCGTCCTGCTCGAACTGCGGCCCTTTCCAGGCACGTCGCATGCAGGCGCGCTTCAAGGATGCGCAAGGCAAGAAGGGATTGCTGCACACGCTCAATGGTTCGGGTCTCGCCGTGGGCCGCACGCTCGTGGCCGTGCTGGAAAACTACCAACAGGCCGATGGTTCGGTGGTGGTGCCGGCGGTGCTGCGCCCTTACATGGGCGGGCTGGAGGTATTGACCCCGGCGCCCTGAGCACCAAGCTTGGGCATTGGGGGCGTCAGCGGAAGCAGCGCGCCGGCGCCGGCTTCGGCGGCGTTGAGGCGGCGCAGGATGTCAAAGTAGGCGCGCACGTTCTCGGTCATGTGTACCGCTTCGCCGCCACGCGCCGGGCCCGCTTTCAGGCGGCGGGCAAAGCTGGGGCGAGACATCAACGGCAACAGCGTGCGCAAGGACACCCAGGTCAGGTTGTCACGCCCCATGGTGTTGGCGATCTGCCGCGCACCGCGCAGGTGCCCAAGCCCCAGGTTGTAGGCCGCCACTGCCATCCAGGTGCGGTCGGGCGCCTGGACGTCGGGGTCGATGGAGTCGAGCATGAGTTTGAAGTTCTTTGCGCCGCCCATAATGCTCTGCGCGGGGTCCAGTCGGTCGCGTACCCTCATGCGCGTTGCGGTTTCGTCCGTCAGCATCATCAAGCCTCGCACTCCGGTGGGGGAGATGGCGAACGGGTCCCATTGCGACTCCTGGTAGCCAATGGCGGCCAGGAGTCGCCAGTCGAGTCCGGTTTTCTCTCCCGCCTCTTCGAACATGGCGCGATAGCGCGGTAGCCGGGTCTGGATTCGATCCACAAAGGCTGCGATATCGATCGAGCTCAGGCGCTGAATGTGGCCAAAGTAGCGGTCTTCCAGGCGGGTGATGGTGTTGTCTTCGTGCGACCGAATAAGAAATCGGCCGACGGTGTCAAACAGTTCAGCCGATGCGGCGGTGTCGGGCATCGCCCAGGCCATGGCGGCCGTGCCCGGCAGGGCGCTCACCTGTTGCAACTCGGGGCGTAACTCGGCGGCCAGCGCCAGGTGCGCTTCATCGGTGGCCAGCAGTGCAATGCGCCCGTCCGCGACGGCGGTCAGCAAGACTTGGTCCGGTTGGCCGGCCACAGTGTTGATGCGCATCGCCGGAACCTCGTGTTGCAACTCTCGCAGGCGCCGCGCCGCGAGCGTGCCCTTGCGTGCCGTCACCGTCTTGCCCGCGAGATCCTGAACGGACTGGATGGCCGATGCCGCCTCGCCGGTGCCCGCAATGAGCAATTTGAGCTCTCGCACGATGGGCGACCACCGGACATGGCGCGCCTTGTCATTGCGACCCAGGGATGCCGCCGCCAGATGGGCGTCGCCGCGCTGCACCGCTTCCAGCGCGCGTGCTGCAGTCGGGTAGACGATGAATTTCACCGGCACGCCCAATTCGCTGGCCAACTCTTCGAGCAAGTCATGTTCGAAGCCGCTCGCGCCGCCTTCAGGTTCCTTCCGGTAGGTGACCGCATCGATACGCGTCGCCACCCGCAACTCGCCCAGCGTTCTGTAGTCGACAATCAGCGGCGCCTCGCCGCGCGGGCAGCCGGTGAGCAGGACGGCGATAAACACAAGAAGCAGGGCGCGCATGGACAAACTCCCGTTCAGGGAACCGATTGTCGCCGGAGTGTGTGCGTGCCGCAAATCGATTGAATCAAGGCAATCCATACGCAGTGGTATGTTTTCTGAAAATTCGATAAAATGAATATTCAAAAACGCTTATGAATGGAGTTGGCCGTGAGCAAGTCGTTCAAACAGATCACCAGCGATGTATCAAAAGGCCTGGAAGCCATGCACAAAGAGGTGCCTGACACCATGAAGGGCTTCTCCGCCATGGCCAAGGCCGCCCTGGCCGGCGGCACCATCGACGCGCTTCACAAGGAATTGATCGCGCTGGCCATTGGCGTGTCGTCGCGTTGCGATGCATGCATTGGCTACCATATCAAGGCCCTCATCCGCCTCGGCATGACCCGCGAACAACTGATGGAAACGCTCGCCATCTGCGCCTACATGGGCGGCGGGCCAACCCTGATGTACGCCGCAGAGGCCGTTCGCGCCTACGACGAAATGTTGCCGAAAAACGTCTAACGCAAGTCGAAGGTGCTTTTTTTCCAGAACCTTTCTATAATGCCGTCCTTCGAGCGGAGAGGTGGCAGAGTGGTCGAATGTACCTGACTCGAAATCAGGCGTAGGTGCGAGCCTACCGCGGGTTCGAATCCCGCCCTCTCCGCCAGTAACATAGACAAAACGCGGCCTTGAGCCGCGTTTTTCTTTGGACTTGGCGTGTTTGGGTTCATTCATTTGTGGCGCCTCGGCGATGTTGTCCGCTGACCGCGTGGCCCGTTCGCTTTGGGTTGTCGCTGATCGATGCGGCGGCATCCTGTTCGCCGAGAGGCGCGCGCGTCTGGCAGGGCAGCACCAGACGCATGATTCAATTTCGACCAAAAAAATGCCCGGCACTGCCGGGCATTTTTGCGAACAACAATGGTCGGGCTTTAGCCGGCGACAACCGGGATCTTGCCGATCTTGGCTTGCCATTCTTTCGGACCGGTTTTGTGCACCGACTCACCGGTAGCATCCACCGCGACAGTCACCGGCATGTCGACCACGTCGAACTCGTAGATGGCTTCCATGCCGAGGTCCGCAAAGCCGACCACCTTGGAGGCCTTGATGGCCTTGGAGACGAGGTAGGCCGAGCCGCCGACGGCCATGAGGTAAGCGGCCTTGTTGTCCTTGATGGCGTCGATCGCGACAGGGCCGCGCTCGGCTTTGCCGACCATGGCGATGAGGCCGGTTTTCTCGAGCATCATGCGGGTGAAGCCGTCCATGCGCGTGGCCGTGGTGGGGCCGGCCGGGCCGACGACTTCATCGCGCACCGGGTCGACGGGGCCGACGTAGTAGATAACGCGATTGGTGAAGTCGACCGGCAGCTTCTCGCCCTTGGCGAGCATGTCGGCGATGCGCTTGTGGGCGGCGTCGCGGCCGGTGAGCATCTTGCCGTTGAGCAGCAGCACCTGACCCGGCTTCCACGACGAGACCTGCTCGGTGGTGAGGGTGTTGAGGTCGACGCGGGTGGCGACGTCGGTGTCGGCCTGCCAGGTGACCGCCGGCCAGTCTTCGAGGCGCGGGGCCTGGAGGTGGGCGGGGCCGGAACCATCGAGTTCGAAGTGGACGTGACGGGTGGCGGCGCAGTTGGGGATCATCGCGACCGGCAGCGAGGCGGCGTGGGTCGGGTAGTCGAGGATCTTGACGTCGAGGACGGTGGTGAGGCCACCCAGGCCTTGCGCGCCAATGCCTAGCGCGTTGACCTTGTCGAAGAGCTCGAGGCGCAGTTCTTCGACGCGGGTCAGCGTCTCGCCCTTGGCGGCGCGGGCCTGGAGTTCCTGGATGTCGACATGGCCCATCAGCGACTCTTTGGCCAGCAACATGGCTTTTTCAGGCGTGCCGCCAATGCCGATGCCGAGGATGCCCGGCGGGCACCAGCCGGCGCCCATGGTCGGGAGGGTCTTGAGCACCCAGTCGACAATGGAGTCGGAGGGGTTGAGCATGACCAGCTTGGATTTGTTCTCCGAGCCGCCGCCTTTGGCCGCACAGGTGATGTCGACGGTGTCGCCCTCGACGATTTCGTAGTGCACCACGGCCGGGGTGTTGTCTTTGCTGTTCTTGCGGGCGCCGGCGGGGTCGAGCAGGACCGAGGCGCGCAGCTTGTTGTCCGGGTCGGTGTAGGCGCGACGCACGCCTTCGTTGACCATTTCCTGCACACTGAGCGTGCTGTCCCAGCGGACATTCATGCCCACCTTGAGGAAGACCACCGCGATACCGGTGTCCTGACAGATGGGGCGGTGCCCTTCGGCGCACATGCGGCTGTTGGTGAGAATCTGGGCGATGGCGTCTTTGGCGGCGGGTGATTCTTCGCGTTCGTAGGCTTCACCCAGCGCCTGGATGTAATCTAGCGGATGGTAGTAGCTGATGAACTGAAACGCGTCCGCGATGGACTGGATGAAGTCTTCCTGCTTGATTGTGCTCATGGTGGGCTCCCTCACAGAGAAAGGCAGGCGCCGCGGGCAAAGCAGCCCCTGCCATGATGCGTCCACGAATCGGTTGACTGGCGTCGTGGCGTCGGGCGAGATTCTAACACCGAGGAGTGGGCTGCTTTGTGTTGCAGTGCCACGAAGGTGTAAGTCTTGTGTAAGATAGGTTTTATTAAATGTGATCTGTTTTCAGTGGCCGGGTTTTCTTGAGCGTCGCCGCTGATGGTAATGTCTGTTGATTGTTTCGGCGAACGCCGGAGCAAGTAACCGAATTTCGATTCCGTGAATTGAGGAGAGGTGAGAGATGTCCGACAACGCCCAGAAGCTGTACTACCCCCCCGAGTCGCTGGTCAAGAATGCCGCAGTTCCCGGCATGGAAGCCTACCAGGCACTGGTCAAACAGGCCGAGACTGATTACGAAGGTTACTGGGCGAATCACGCCCGTAAGCTGCTTGACTGGAAAAAGCCCTTCACCAAGGTGCTGGATGAAAGCGATGCGCCGTTCTTCAAGTGGTTTGACGACGGCGAGCTGAACGTCTCCTACAACTGTATCGACCGTCAGGTTAACAATGGTCTGGGCGACAAGGTCGCGATCATTTTCGAGGCCGATGACGGCCAGGTCACCAAGGTGACCTACAAGGACCTGCTCGGCCGCGTCAGCAAGATGGCCAACGCGCTCAAGAGCGTCGGCGTCGCCAAGGGCGACCGCGTGGTGATCTATCTGCCGATGTCGATCGAAGGCATTGTGGCCATGCAGGCATGTGCCCGCATCGGCGCAACCCACTCGGTGGTGTTTGGCGGGTTCTCTGCGCAATCGCTGCGTGATCGTATCGAAAGCTCCAGTGCAGCCGCTCTGATTACCTCCGACGGCCAGTTCCGCGGCGGCAAGGCGCTGCCGCTCAAGCCGATCGCGGATGACGCGCTGGGTATGGGCGGCTGCGAGTCGATCAAGAAAGTGCTGGTGGTCAAGCGCACCGGTACTGATGTCAATATGGTTGCTGGTCGTGACGTGTGGCTGAACGACATCCTTGCCGAGCAGCCCGATACCTGTGAGCCCGAATGGGTGGGTGCCGAGCATCCGCTGTTCCTGCTCTACACCTCCGGCTCGACCGGCAAGCCGAAAGGCGTTCAGCATTCGAGCGGCGGCTATCTGCTGCAGGCCTTGCTGAGCATGCAATACACCTTCGATATCAAGCCGGATGACGTCTTCTGGTGCACCGCCGACATCGGCTGGGTCACCGGTCACACCTACATTGCCTACGGTCCGCTGGCTTGCGGCACCACACAGGTGGTGTTCGAAGGTGTGCCGACCTATCCGGATGCCGGTCGTTTCTGGAAGATGATCCAGAATCACAAAGTCAGTGTCTTCTATACCGCGCCGACGGCCATCCGTTCGCTGATCAAGGCGGCCGACTCCAACGAGAGCGTGCATCCGAAGCGGTACGACCTCACCAGCCTGCGCATTCTGGGTTCGGTCGGTGAGCCGATCAACCCGGCGGCCTGGGAGTGGTACTACGAGAACATTGGCGGTGGCCGTTGCCCGATCGTCGACACTTTCTGGCAGACCGAAACAGGTGCTCACATGATCACCCCGATGCCGGGCGCCACGCCGATGGTGCCGGGTTCGTGCACCCTCCCGTTCCCGGGTATTCAGGCTGCGGTGGTTGATGAAACCGGACTCGAGCAGCCTTGGGGGCAGGGCGGCATTCTGGTCGTCAAGCGTCCGTGGCCGGCCATGATCCGCACCGTGTGGGGTGATCCCGAGCGTTTCAAGACGTCTTACTACCCGGCGGACTTCCAGGGCAAGTACTACCTGGCGGGCGATGGTGCGATCCGCGACATCGACACGGGCTACTTCACCATTACCGGTCGTATCGATGACGTGCTGAACGTCTCCGGCCACCGTATGGGCACGATGGAAATCGAATCCGCGCTGGTCGCTCACGAGAAAGTCGCCGAAGCGGCGGTGGTGGGTCGTCCGGATGACACCACGGGTGAGGCGATCGTTGCCTTCGTGGTGCTCAAGGGGGCGCGTCCGTCGGCCGCCGATGCGCCGGCGGTCATCAAGGAGTTGTCGGCCTGGGTGGCCAAGGAAATCGGGCCGATTGCCAAGCCGAAGGACATCCGTTTTGGCGAGAACCTGCCCAAGACGCGTTCGGGCAAGATCATGCGCCGTCTGCTGCGCCAACTGGCCAAGGGTGAGGAGATCACGCAGGACACCTCTACCCTCGAGAATCCGGCCATTCTGGATCAGCTCAAGGGGTAAGCGCCTGATCTCCGCGGAGGCGCTGCACTGACGGCGCCACGCAAAAAGAATAATGAGGGGAGCCTGCCATAGAGTGGGCCAATACATGAGGAGACGAAGGCGCGGGAACGCGCCTTCTTTTTTTGCTGAATCGGACCGCTGAAGCTGTCGGGGCGGGCGTTGGGAGCGGGCTATAATGGTTTTCCGTTTTCCGGACGAGGTGCGGTGATGCGCAAAGCGCTCGCGCGGCAACGCCTGATCGCCTGCACCCTGTTTGCGGCGCTGGCATTCAATGCGCCGCTTCTTTGGCTGTTCGACGCCGCCGTTGCCGTGTTTGGCGTTCCGCTCGTATTCCTTTTCATGTTCGGTATCTGGGCCGCCGTAATTGCGGTGCTTGCCTGGATCGTCGAAAGCGGTTTTCGGTAGGAGCGCGCCATGCTGTCAAGCAGTGTCATCGTTGGCGCCTCATTTGCCTACCTGGTGGTGCTGTTTGGTGTGGCCCTTTACGGCGATCGCCGCGCTGACGCGGGCCGCTCGCTGATTTCCAACCCCTGGGTTTATGCGTTGTCGCTGGCGGTGTATTGCACGGCCTGGACGTACTACGGCAGCGTGGGGCGCGCGGCAACCTCCGGCCTCGGCTTCTTGCCGGTCTATCTCGGACCGACGCTGGTCATGGGCGTCTCCTGGCTGGTGCTGCTGAAGATGGTGCGGATCAGCAAGGCCTACCGGATCACCTCGATCGCCGACTTCATTGCCTCGCGCTACGGAAAGAGCCGGCTGCTGGCGAGCATGGTCACGCTGGTGGCGGTGATCGGCATCGTTCCCTATATCGCTTTGCAGCTCAAAGCGGTCTCCAGCGAGTACGGCTTGCTGACCGGCGCGCATCCGGGCTCCAGCGGCGATTGGTATCGCGACACGGCGCTCTATATGGCGCTGGTGCTGGCTGCATTTACGATGATTTTCGGCACGCGCCACCTCGATGCCACCGAAAGGCACGAAGGTATGGTCGCAGCCATCGCTTTTGAGTCCATCGTCAAGCTGATCGCTTTTCTGGCGGTGGGCGTCGTGGCGACCTATTTCATTTTTGATGGCTGGGAAGATCTATTCGTTCGCGCCGCCATCTCTCCGGATCTTTCATCGCTGCTGAGCCTCGACGTCGCGGGCAGCAAGGCGGACTGGTTTGCGCTGACCGTGTTGTCGGCGCTGGCGTTCTTGATGCTGCCGCGGCAGTTTCAGATCGCGGTGGTCGAAAACGTCGACGAGCGCCATCTCAAGCGCGCCACCTGGCTGTTCCCGCTGTATCTGTTGCTGATCAACATTTTTGTGTTGCCGATTGCCTTGGGCGGCATGTTGCGCTTCCCGTCGGATGTCATCGATCCGGACTCCTTTGTGCTTACATTGCCGTTGGCAGAGGGCTATTCCACACTCACGTTGCTGGCCTTCATTGGTGGCTTGTCGGCGGCAACCAGCATGGTGATTGTCGAGACCATTGCGCTGTCGACCATGGTGTGCAACGACCTGGTGATGCCATTGTTGTTGTCGAGCCCGCGCTTTCGACGATGGGCACCGCATGACCTCACCGGGCTGCTGCTGCTCATCCGGCGTGGCGCGATTGTGGTGATCCTGCTGCTGGGCTACCTCTATTTCCGGCTCGCAGGGCAAGCCTATGCACTGGTGTCGATCGGCTTGATCAGTTTTGCGGCGGTGGTGCAGTTTGCCCCCGCCTTGCTCGGTGGCATGTATTGGCGGGGCGCGACGCGAAACGGCGCGGTCGCTGGCCTGGCGGCCGGGTTTGGGGTGTGGCTGTACACCTTGCTGCTGCCCTCGTTCGCCAAGTCGGGCTGGTTGCCGATGGCCTTTGTCGAATCGGGTGTGTTTGGCATCGAGTTGCTGATGCCCGAAAAGCTCTTTGGCTTTGGCGATGTCAACGCCACGACGCACGCCTTGTTCTGGAGCATGTTTGCCAACATCGGCGCTTTTGTGGCGGTCTCGCTGTGGCGGCCACCGACTGCGGTGGAGGCCGGACAGGCCAGCGTGTTTGTCGACATTCTCAAGCGTGAGCCGCGCGGTGCGGCGCGCTTCTGGCGCGGCCAGGCAAAGATCGACGACCTCCTCGCTTTGCTCGCACGTTTTCTCGGGGCGGAGCGGGTTCGCGTCAATTTCTCGGCCTACGCGCACAGTCAGGGCGTTGAGCAAATTGAAGACCTGCAGGCCGACGGCGATCTGGTGCACTTTGCCGAAACGCAGCTGGCCGGCGCGATCGGCAGTGTGTCGGCGCGGGTGATGATCGCCTCGGTGGTGCAAGAGGAAACGCTCGGCATCGAAGAGGTGATGAACATCCTCGACGAGGCCTCGCAGGTGCGCGCCTATTCGCGCGAGCTGGAAGAGAAGTCGCAGGCCTTGCAGGCGGCGACAGAAGACTTGCGCGCCGCCAACGAGCGCTTGCAGGAACTCGATCGGGTGAAGGACGACTTCATGTCCTCGGTCACGCATGAGTTGCGCACGCCGCTGACGTCGATTCGCGCCTTTTCGGAACTGTTGCTGGACGACCCGAAGATCGATCTGGCCGAACGAAAACGTTTTCTGGGCATCATTGTTGAAGAAACGGAGCGTCTGACCCGCCTGGTGAATCAGGTGCTGGACCTGGCCAAGATCGAGTCAGGCCATGCACAGTGGCACGACACGGATGTGGATCTGATCGACTTGATCGAGCATGTGGCGACCACGGCGGGGCAACTGGTCCGGAATCGCCAGGCGGAGCTGGCACTGGTGCTGCCGCCCGCGGTGACGGTGTTGCGGGTGGATCGCGATCGATTGATCCAGGTGCTGACCAATTTGATAGGCAATGCGGCGCGCTTCGTGCCAGAGCACGAGGGCGTGGTTCGGGTCGTGTTGAGTGAGAGTGAAACGGGCGTGCGTGTCGATGTGTGCGACAACGGCCCGGGGATTCCGCAGGATGCCCAGGGCGAAATTTTCGAGAAATTTCGTCAAGCCAGCGGGAGCGGCGGCAAGCCGACTGGCACGGGTCTGGGGCTGCCGATCAGCCGGGAGATCATCGAACATTTCGGGGGGACCTTGTGGGTCACCAGCGAACCCGGTCACGGGGCGGTGTTTTCGTTCGAGCTGCCCCAAAAACTCGCGGTATCCGCCAGCGAAATGGGTGAGCCGACCTGATGCATTGATCGCAGGACAATGACTTAGAATGTGATGTGAGGGGGAGGGAACATACATGACACAATCAAAAAAAATACTGATCGCCGACGACGAACCGAATATCGTCATCTCCTTGGAATTCCTGATGAAGCGCGAGGGCTTTGACGTCTCGATCGCGGGTGACGGGGAAGAGGCGATTGCCAAGATCCGCAGCGACTCGCCTGACCTCGTGCTGCTCGACGTGATGATGCCGAAGAAGAGCGGTTTTGACGTCTGCCAGGAGGTCAAGGGCGATCCGGCCTTGTCCGCAACGCGCATTCTGATGCTGACTGCCAAAGGCCGGGACACCGAAATGGCCAAGGGGTTGGCGCTCGGCGCCGATGCCTACATGACCAAGCCGTTTTCGACCAAGGAGCTGGTCGATCGGGTGCACGAACTGCTCGGGTTGAATGCATGAGCCCAAAGAATCGACTTCTCGTCAGCGTTGCATTGGTTTGTGCCTGGTTGCTGATTGTTGTCGGCGTCTGCGGCTGGGTGGTGTGGGTTGACCTCTCGCCCGATGAGCGCGAGGCCTTGGTGCCCATCATTTCGCCGCGCGGGGCGTTGCTGGGCGCGATGCTGGTGATGGCCATGGCCGTCAGCGCAATCGTGTTGCGCGATCTGCATCGCCGTTATGTTGCCGTGCCGGCCCGTCTGGCCGAAGATGGACGGACGCTGCTCAAGGCCGAGCCCACACGTCGTTTGACGGCCGACGGCAATGCCGAAACCTGTGCGTTTGTCGACATCATCAATGCGCTGGCCGATCAGCGCCAGAGTCTGCAGGACGACGTGGAAGTCCGTGTTGCCGACGCGCGGCGCTCGGTCGAAGAAGAAAAGAACCGCCTCGGTGCGTTGATGTCGGAGCTCACGCAAAGCGTGGTGGTGTGCAACCTTGATGGGCGCATCCTGCTGTACAACAACCGTGCACGGCTGCAGTTTCGTGCCATGTCCGACGCGCCGGGGGCTGCCGGTGGTGGCGAGCTGATCGGCCTGGGGCGCTCGATCTACGCGGTGATGGACCGCCACCTGATCGCGCATGCGCTTGAAAACATCCAGCACCGTTTGCGCAAGAGCGCGGCGCAGCCGGTCACCAACTTTGTGACCACCACGCGCGCCGGCCAGTTGCTGCGCGTGCAGATGGCGCCGGTGCTCGGCGTGGCGCCGGAAGACGGTGCCGATCGTCCGGTATCCGGTTTCATCCTGATGCTCGACAACATCACCCGCACCATTGAAAACGAAGCGCGCCGGGATGAGATTCTGCACACCCTGACCGAAGGCAACCGTGCCTCGCTGGCCAATGTGCGGGCAGCGGCCGAGATGCTCGATTTTCCGGATCTGGACGATGAGTTGCGCACCCGCTTCCGCGGCGTGATTCGCGACGAAGTCAAAGCCATGAGCGACCGACTCGATCACAGCGCATCGGCGTTTGCCGATTCTCTCAAGGCGCGCTGGCAGCTCGAAGACATGCTGGGCGCCGACCTGGTGGCAGCGGCCCAGCGCCGCATCGAGAGCCGGCTGTCACTGCGCACCAAGATCGAAGAGGTCGACGAGGCGCTGTGGGTGAAGGTCGACAGCTTCTCGTTGCTGCAAGCCGTCACCTATCTGGCGAGCCGATTGTCGGACGAGTTCGAAATCCGGGAGCTGCGTTTCCGCTTGGTGTCGGCCGGGCGGCTGGTGCACCTGGATCTGATCTGGTCCGGTCAGGCGATGAGCACCGAAACCGTCATGAACTGGGAGCTTGAGCCAATGCGCTTTGCCGGCGAAAACAGCCCGCTGACCGTGCGCGACGTGATCGAGCGACACGATGGCGAGATGTGGCTGGAGCGCGAGAAGGTCAAGCATCGGGCCTTTTTCCGCCTGGTGCTGCCGTCGGCAACGCCGCAGGAAGAGGTGACCTCGGATGTGTATCTGAAGGGCGACAGCCGGCCTGAATACTACGACTTCGATCTGTTCAGCTGGTCCGAACGCAATCATGAGCATGACGACCAGCTGTTGTCCGAGTTGGCCTATACGGTGTTCGATACCGAGACCACGGGGCTGAATCCCTCGCAAGGCGATGAGATCATCCAGATCGGCGCGACGCGCATTCTGAACGGCAAGTTGCTGCAAGGCGACGGCTTCGAGCAACTGGTCGATCCCAAACGCAGTCTGCCGCCCGAGTCCACCAAGATCCACGGCATCTCGCCTGAAATGCTGGTCGGTCAACCCGATATCACCAAGGTGCTGCCCGCATTGCACGCATTTGCGGCGGATACCGTCCTGGTGGCGCATAACGCGGCCTTCGACATGCGCTTTTTGCAGTTGAAGGAGGAGGTGACGGGGATGAAGTTTGATCATCCGGTGCTCGACACCCTGCTGTTGTCGGCCATCATTCACCCCAATCAGGACAGCCACCGGCTCGAAGCCATTGCAGAGCGTTTCGGGGTGACCGTGATCGGGCGGCATACCGCGATGGGTGACGCCATCGTTACCGCCGAAGTCTTTCTCAAAATGATCCCGCTGCTGGCGGAGAAAGGCGTGCGCACGCTCGGCGAGGCTCGCGAGGCCGCGCAAAAGACCTACTACGCGCGCTTGAAGTACTGAGGCGTCGCAAACGCCCTGGTGGTTCAGCCACGGGCGTGCGGTAGCCGAGTGCCAACCCCCGGCGTTCGGCCTGTTCGCGCAGGCTATACTTGCGCGAACAGGCGGGCGCTCGGTGCGCTTTGGCAACAGGGGAGAGGCGGCACGCGTGGCGGATTCCGGATTTTCGCAGCAACTGCGTCGGTACTACGGCTGGTATACCGGCTCGTTCGCCGTGTTTGTGCTGTTGCTGGCGGTGGGCGAGCAACTTGGGCTGTCCCAGCGCATCATCGGCCACCTGTTCCTGTTCGCGACCATCGCCATCTACGCCGCGATCGGCGTCATGAGCCGCACCGCCGATGTGGCCGAATACTACGTCGCCGGGCGGCGTGTACCGGCGGTGTTCAACGGCATGGCCACAGCGGCCGACTGGATGAGCGCCGCGTCGTTCATCGGCCTGGCCGGCACGCTCTACTTCTCGGGTTTTCAGGGCCTCGCCTTTGTCACCGGCTGGACGGGCGGTTATGTGCTGGTGGCGCTGCTGCTCGCGCCGTATCTGCGCAAGTTTGGCCAGTACACGATTCCCGATTTTCTCGGTGCCCGCTATGAGGGCAACACCGCGCGCCTTGTGGGTCTGGCGGCCACCATCCTCGCCAGCTTTGTGTATGTGGTCGCGCAGATCTACGGCGTCGGCCTGATCGCCAGCCGGTTTCTCAGCGTCGAGTTCGAGATCGGCCTGTTTGTGGGGCTGGCGGGCATTCTGGTGTGTTCCTTCCTGGGGGGAATGCGCGCCGTGACCTGGACGCAGGTGGCCCAGTACGTGATTCTCATCATCGCTTACCTGGCCCCGGTGGTGCTGCTCTCCTGGAAGGTGACCGGGGTGCCCGTGCCGCAGATAGCCTACGGCACCGTGCTGCAGAAAATCAGCGAAAAAGAACAAAAGCTGCTGACCGATCCGGTCGAGATCGATGTGCGTAACCAGTATCGCTTCCGGGCACAAGCCTTCGAGCAGAAGATTGCCGATCTGCCCAGCTCAATGGAAGCCGAACGGCTGGCTTTGGGTGAGCGCGTGAAGCAATTGCGCAACGAAGACGCCTCAGCGCGCGAAGTGGCCATGGCCGAACGCGACATGCGCGACCTGCCCAGAACCGAGGCCGAAGCGCGTGTTCGGTGGGATGCCGAGCGCGCCGCCGCCCTGGAGAAATCTCGCGCACCACCGCGCCACGCCGAGGCTTTTCCCGGCGACACGCCCGAAGAGGTCAACGCCTCGCGCCGGAATTTCCTCGCGCTCATGTTCGTGCTCATGGTCGGCACCGCCGCATTGCCACATGTGTTGATGCGCTACTACACCACCCCCGGCGTCTCCGAGGCGCGTCGATCAGTGATGTGGTCGCTGTTCTTCATTTCGCTGCTCTACGTCACCGCGCCGGCCTACGCGGTGTTCGCCAAGTGGGAGGTCTACAACAATCTGGTTGGCAGCAGCATCGCCTTTCTGCCCGACTGGGTCGCTTCCTGGGGCAAGATCGGCCTGGTCAGCGTTGAAGACCTCAATGGTGATGGCTTGCTCCAGCTCGCCGAACTCACGCTCAACACCGACGTGATCGTGCTCGCCACGCCCGAGATTGCCGGCTTGCCCTATGTGGTCTCCGGGCTCGTCGCGGCAGGCGGTCTGGCCGCCGCGCTATCCACGGCAGACGGTTTGCTGCTGACGATTTCCAACGCACTATCGCACGACCTGTACTTCAAGGTCATCAACCCGCGCGCCACTACCCAGCGCCGGCTTGTCATCTCCAAGTCGCAACTCTTGTTGGTCGCAGCCATTGCTGCCTGGGTCGCCTCGATGCGTCCCGACAACATCCTGTTCATGGTGGGCCTGGCCTTTTCCATTGCCGCAGCGTCGTTTTTCCCTGCGCTGGTGCTCGGCATCTTCTGGAAGCGGGCGAACAAATGGGGCGCCGTGAGCGGCATGGGTGCGGGGTTGGCGGTGACGCTCTACTATGTTTCGATCACCCATCCCTTCTTTCACGGATCCATGGCGCATGCGTGGTTCGATATCGACCCCATCTCCGCCGGCGTCTTTGGTGTCCCCCTGGGCTTTCTCGTCACTATTGTCGTCAGCTTGCTGACGCCGCCGCCTTCAGTTGAGGTTCAGGCACTGGTCGATTTCGTACGCTACCCCAGCGTCACCGAGACGCCGGACCGATAAACGGAATCCGGCTGAAATTGTCGCCCGGCAGGGGTTTCAACGCGCCAGGATTCTGATAGACTTCCGCCTCTTCCACGGAGAGGTGGATGAGTGGTTTAAGTCGCACGCCTGGAAAGCGTGTTTGGGATAATATCCCAACGCGGGTTCGAATCCCGCCCTCTCCGCCAGTACATCTAAGTTAAGCCGCTGATTTTAAGCGGCTTTTCTTTTGTCTGTTACCAAGAGCTTATGGCTTGGTTTTCACTGCGCGGTCTCAGTTGTGTCGTGTGGCCGCGGTGTGCTATCGAGCGTCGGGGTCTGTCTTGTCGGCGGCGACTGAAGCCGCCAGGGTGTCGATGGCTTGCTGGCGATCTGACATGTCGTCGCGAGGGCTGCCAATCAGGCCGGACCAGTCGGGGTGGGCGCGGGCCAGCTCAAGTGCATCGGGCAGGGATGCGTCGCGCCAGCGGCTGACTTCTTGAGCGCTGAGTTCGACGGGGGTGAGGGCGGCATGGCCGCGACCGGCGAGTGCGCGCAGCAGGTGTTGCTGGCGAAGGGCGAGCAGGCGGACGGTGGCGTCGTCCACCGTGAGCTCCCGGCTACCGGTGAGTTTGCCGAGGAGTCGGTCGCCGTAGTCGCTCAGGCTTTGCCAGGTGCCGCCGATGATTGCGCCGAGCGCCGCCGCGGCGCCCAGCGTGAGGCCGCCTGCGAGCAAGTCGATGCCGACGCCAGCGGCCGCGCCGGCCGCAGCGCCTTTACCCAGCGAAATGCCCATCGACCGGAGGCTTTCCGGGTTGAACAGGTCATCTTCCCAGCGTCCGTCGAGCAGTGGCAGTGGTGCGCTGCTAAGGTCGTTTTCTGAAAAACCATAGAGCGCGAGCAAGGCGTCGACACAGCGCTGTTCGCGCGCGCGCACGGCCTGGTGAAGGGCGTCGACGGCTTGCTGGATGGCGCGCTCGTCGGCGTCAATCTGTTGGCGCGTGGCGGCGACGTCGATCAGCAGCTCTGCGACCAGTCGTGCGGCGGCGGTGTGACGTGAGCGTGCATCGCGTTCGCGGCTGGCGATGAGGTGTTCGAGTTCGCCACGACGGTTGTCGAGCAAGGTGGCGAGGGCTTCGTAGAGGCGGCGTTCGCCGCCAAGTTCGGGGGCGACGGTGTCGAAGCGGACTTGGGCATGGAGTCCGACACGGGCCATCGCCTCGCGCCATTGTGCTTCACGCGATTCGGGGGCGTGGACAAAATTGAGCACCGGGAGAATCGGGCGGGCGCAGTCGGCCAGCAGGGTGAGCTCGTCGCGGTGCTTGGGTAGCACGGGGTCGCGCACATCGACGACATAGAACGCGGCATCGCTGTCGAGCAGCTGGCGCAGCACTTTGGCTTCTTGCTCGTAGCGGGCTCGGGCTTCGGCGCTGTCGAGAAAACGGCGGATGCGTTCCGGGCCGTCGCTGCGGGCATTGGCTGGCGCCAGCGTGTCGATGTAGTCGAGCAGGGCGATGGCGTCTTCCATGCCCGGGGTGTCGAAGAGGCTGAGGATGGGCGTGCCGTCGGCCAGCAGGCGGGCGCCTTCGACGTGGCGCGTGGTGCTGGGGCGGTCTGATACTTCGCCAAAGCGGGTGTCACGCAGCAGGGTTCGCAGCAGCGACGTCTTGCCGGTGTTGGTGTGGCCGACGACGGCGATGCGGATCGGATCAGTCATGGTCAGCCTCCAGCCAGGCGCGGGCGATGTCTGTGGTGTTGACGATATGGTCGCTGGCCAGGCCGATCTGGTGCAGGGCTTCGCGCCAATGGTCGATACGGGCGGTGTCGGCCGCTTGGCCGTAGAACCATATGGCGGTGTCGTCTGCGTAGCGACTGAGCTCCGCAATGACTGCGAGTGCGCCGCGATCGGGTGAGAGACGCGCGTCGACGGCAATCAGCAGCCGACTGGCGCCGTGCTGGGCGAGGCGATCCAGCGCTTGGTGGCGGGCTTCGCGGCTGTCGATCCGGCCGGCGTCGAGTGCGGTCGGGAATCCGTCTGGCGGCCAAGCGAGGTCGTCAGCCAGTTCGAGTGCCATGAAGCAGCGGCGGGCACCTGCGGCTATTGTGCGATGAGCGGTATGAAAGGATGGCAGGCTGGCTGGCGCTGCGCTGCGAATGCCCGAGTGTTCGACGTCGGGCGTCAGCCGATTTCGCAAAACGGCGTAGCCCGGGAGGCTGAGGTCCAACCGGAATGCGCCTTGCGCGCGTCGCCACCGGAGGTGGCAAATGAGCAGTAGTGCCGCTCTGGGCAGGGCGCCGTAGAAGAGTACCGACGCGACCAGCCAGGCGGACCAGACTTGGCGGTCAGCGTCGATGCCGCTGGCGCCGCCCGCATTCAGGACCATGTCGGGGTCGGGCATGCCAATACCGAGCATGGCAGGCAGTGCACCGAGGGCTTGCGTTAGCTGGATGAATGCATTCGCCGGGAGAATCGTGGTTTCCCAGACAAAGCCGTAACGTCGCGTTGCCAGCAGGAAAACGAGCGTCATCAACGCCGCGATCAGCGTGACAAGCCAAAGTCCGTGGCTGATGCGCCCCAGCCACCAATAGCTTGCGCCGGTTTGCCGCGCGATCGACCCCTGTGCCTGGATGATCCAGGCCAAGGCGTGACTTGCGCCGAAGCGCTCCCGGGCGCGTAGCCACAGTTGTCCCGCCAAACTGCCGGAGGTCCCGAGCGGTAGCCAGCGCCCCATCAGCCAGAGCAGCAAGCTGATGACGTGGAAGCCGAGGAGGCCGCTGATCGCCCAAATGACGTTGACCGGTCGCGCGCCGTCTCCCAGTACGGCGGACGCTGTGCCTGCGCCGGCGATGATTGCCAGCGCGAGTGCAATCAGGCCGATGAGCGCGGTGTGCTGGCGGAGATTGGTCATCGCCGCCAGCAGTCCATTGGTGTCTGCGAGCGTCGTGGCGCGCACGATGATGCGTTGTTCGACGTCACCGCCGGCCGTGCGCGCCCGCCTGACCGCCACGGCGTCGTCAGCCGGGCCGGTTGTGTTCTCGCGTAATCGCATCGCTTCGGCCAGCCAGCGTTGTTCAAATGCGTCGAGCGTGGGACGCGTCGCAGTGTCGGTTGTCGTCAAGGGCGTGACCAATAAAGAAAGGCGCGCGCGTAGGATACCGTTTGGCGGCCGGCAACGTCTTCAGTGTGTTTCTGGCCGATTCGCCCTATTGAAGCGGCGAACTAATCTTGCTAGACTAGCGAGCTTTCCTTTGCTCCACCGGGACCGCATGACCGGGGGGCTACGCCTTAACGTAACCTTGAGGAGTGTGCATGCGCCACTACGAAATCGTATTTATCGTCCACCCTGACCAGTCCGAGCAGGTGCCCGCCATGGTCGAGCGCTATCGCGCGCTGGTGGAAACCAAAGGTGGCAAGATCCACCGTCTGGAAGATTGGGGCCGTCGCCAACTGGCTTACCCGATCCAGAAAATCCACAAAGCCCACTATGTTCTGATGAACATCGAAAGCGACCAGGAAACGCTGGCCGAGCTTGAGCACGCATTCAAGTTCAACGACGCTGTCCTGCGTCACCTGACCGTTGTTGCCAGCAAGGCCATGACCGAGCCGTCCCCGATGATGAAGGACGAGAAGTCCCGCTCGCTGACCGCTGGTTCGGATGCTGATGGTGACGACGCCAAGGCAGAAGAGACCACTGAAGATTAAGCCTGCGTGTGCAACACGCTGCGTATCGTCGGATGCTTGATGGAGTTGGCGCCGATGCGATACACGCCAGCTGGCGTGCCGATGGTCGGCTTTGTGCTGGGGCATGAATCCCGCCAGGTCGAGAACGGAATCGAACGTAGTGTGTTGTGTGAGTTGCAGGGGGTGGCATTGGGCGATATCGCCAAAACACTGTCCTCTGCTGTCGCGGGAATGGAAATGGAAGCCACCGGGTTTCTGGCTGCAAAAAATCAGCGCAGCAAAATGCCGGTGTTGCACCTAACGAATATCAAATTTGTAGAAGGAAACGAACATGGCCTTTAAGCCGAAGAAAAAAGGTGATCGCGGTAGTCGTGGCGGTGGTTTGTTCAAGCGCCGCAAGTTCTGCCGTTTCACTGCAGAGAAAATCGAAGAAGTGGATTACAAAGACGTCGATCTGCTCAAGGACTTCGTGACCGAAACCGGCAAGATCATGCCGGCTCGTATCACCGGGACCAAGGCCGGTTACCAGCGTCAGCTGTCCACCGCGATCAAGCGCGCTCGCTTCCTGGCGCTGCTGTCCTACACCGACCTGCACAAGTAATCGAGGAGCCCAGACATGCAAATTATTCTTCTGGAAAAAGTCGGCAAGCTCGGCGCTCTGGGTGATGTGGTTAAGGTCAAGGATGGCTACGCCCGTAACTTCCTGATCCCGCAAGGCAAGGCCAAGCGCGCGACCGAAGCCAACATGGCTGAGTTCGAAACGCGTCGCGCCGAGCTTGAGGCGCTGCAGAACGAAAAGCTGGCAGGCGCCCAGGCGCTGGCTGAAAAGCTTGAGAGCCTGATGGTTCAGATCACGCGCAAGTCCGGCATGGACGGACGCCTGTTCGGCTCCGTCACTAACGCCGATGTGGCTGAAGCGCTGGCTGCTCAGGGCTACGAAATCGAGCGCAGCACCATTCGCATGCCGGATGGCGCGCTCAAGCAAGTGGGCGACTTCCAGCTGGAAGTTGGTCTGCACGCCGATGTCGTGACGACGATCACGGTCTCGGTGCTGGGCGACCATAGCTGACCTGTACGTTGTTGACTGAACAAAAGGGCTGCGCGTGCAGCCCTTTTGTTTTTGGTCGAATGCTTTGCGGCGCATTGGCCGCGCCGTGTCATGATGTTGCTCTTTTTGTGGGGCCGAGGCGCCTGACGCCGCGCGATGGATTTCGTCGATTGGCCCCGACGCTGCTGCCAGGAAGTAACCATGCAATCAGACCCGCAAATGGCCGCGCTCAAGCTGCCGCCGCACTCGCTCGAGGCCGAGCAATCGCTGCTTGGCGGATTGCTGCTCGACAACACAGCCTGGGATCGGATCGCCGATCTGGTCACGAGTACCGATTTCTATCGGGATGATCATCGACGCATCTTCAGCCATATCTCCCGCCTGATCGAGCTGAACAAACCGGCGGACGTTGTTACGGTCTTTGAGTCCCTCGAAAAGAACGGTGAGTCGGAGCAGGCTGGCGGCTTGGCTTATTTGGGCGAGATCGCGAACAGTACACCGTCCGCGGCGAATATTCGTCGTTATGGCGAGATCGTCCGTGAGCGTGCGATTCTGCGCAGGCTCGTGTCGGTAGGTGACGAGATTGCTTCTTCGGCGCTCACGCCTTCGGGTAAAGATGCAAAAACGCTGCTTGATGAAGCCGAGGCCAAAGTGTTCGAAATTGCCGAGGCTGGATCGCGTCACACGAGTGGCTTTGTCCCTATCCAGCCCATTCTCGGGCAGCTCGTTGATCGCATTCAGGAGCTTTACGACCGGGATACACCGACCGATATCACCGGTGTTCCTAGCGGCTTTACCGATCTCGACGAGATGACGTCGGGGTTGCAGCCGACGGACATGATGGTGATCGCCGGGCGTCCGGGTATGGGTAAGACCACCTTTGCGCTCAATGTTGCCGAACACGTGGCCGTTGAATGCGGCCTGCCAGTCGCAGTGTTTTCGATGGAGATGCCAGGCACTCAGCTCGCCATGCGTTTCATTTCTTCGGTTGGCAGATTGGACCAGCACCGCCTCAAGACCGGGAAGCTGAACGACGAAGAATGGCAGCGGCTGACGTTTGCCTTGGGCAAGCTGCATGAAGCCCCCATCTACATTGATGAAAGCCCCGGACTGAATCCGACGGATCTTCGCGCAAGGGCACGCCGCCTCTATCGGCAGTGCGGCAAGTTGGGCTTGATTGTCATCGACTACATTCAGCTCATGACC
>JACKLZ010000002.1:0-365000 GCA_024235675.1 Zoogloeaceae bacterium | reverse complement strand
GGCCCGTGTCAGGCTCACGCAAGTGAAGCGTCAGCAGTGTTGAGCGAGTGCTCGATAGTGCTGACGTTTTACTGACGCGAAAGCGTCAGAGCGCTCTTTAACAATTTGGAAGAAGTCGACGCAGTCAGTCAGAGATGATTGGCTGCACACACAGTAAAGTAGTAAATGTGTGATTGCATCGCGCCTATCTTTGTTTGCGAACCAGCGACGAAGAGAAGCGCACAACAGCATGAAGTTCGTCTTGACATGTGTCTTTGCTCGAAAGGGCAGAGCTCAAGGTTATAGGATCAAGCGAATAAGTGCATGTGGTGGATGCCTTGGCGATTACAGGCGATGAAGGACGTGTAAGCCTGCGAAAAGCTGCGGGGAGCTGGCAATAGAGCTTTGATCCGCAGATGTCCGAATGGGGAAACCCGGCCCTTTCAGGGTCATCCCGTGCTGAATACATAGGCACGTGGAGGCGAACGCGGCGAACTGAAACATCTAAGTAGCCGCAGGAAAAGAAATCAACCGAGATTCCCAAAGTAGTGGCGAGCGAAATGGGACCAGCCTGTACGACTAAACCAGAGATTCAACAAAACGGGATGGAAAGCCCGGCCATAGAAGGTGATAGCCCTGTATGTGAAGTGTTTCTGGCGGGTCTGAGCGTACGACAAGTAGGGCGGGACACGTGGAATCCTGTCTGAATATGGGGGGACCATCCTCCAAGGCTAAATACTCGTAATCGACCGATAGTGAACCAGTACCGTGAGGGAAAGGCGAAAAGAACCCCGGGAGGGGAGTGAAATAGATCCTGAAACCGCATGCATACAAACAGTGGGAGCCTCCTTGAGGGGTGACTGCGTACCTTTTGTATAATGGGTCAGCGACTTACGTTCAGTGGCGAGCTTAACCGAATAGGGGAGGCGTAGCGAAAGCGAGTCTGATAAGGGCGACTTAGTCGCTGGGCGTAGACCCGAAACCGGATGATCTATCCATGGCCAGGATGAAGGTGCCGTAACAGGTACTGGAGGTCCGAACCCACTAACGTTGAAAAGTTAGGGGATGAGCTGTGGATAGGGGTGAAAGGCTAAACAAATCCGGAAATAGCTGGTTCTCCCCGAAAACTATTTAGGTAGTGCGTCGTACGGACACTTCCGGGGGTAGAGCACTGTCATCGTTGGGGGGGTCATTGCGATTTACCCCGCGATAGCAAACTCCGAATACCGGAAAGTGATATACGGCAGACAGACATCGGGTGCTAACGTCCGGTGTCAAGAGGGAAACAACCCAGACCGCCAGCTAAGGTCCCAAATGCATGGCTAAGTGGCAAACGAGGTGGGAAGGCATAGACAGCTAGGAGGTTGGCTTAGAAGCAGCCACCCTTTAAAGAAAGCGTAATAGCTCACTAGTCGAGTCGTCCTGCGCGGAAGATGTAACGGGGCTCAAGCCATGAACCGAAGCTGCGGATGTGTCTTTGACACGTGGTAGGGGAGCGTTCCGTAAGCCTGCGAAGGTGTCTCGTAAGGGATGCTGGAGGTATCAGAAGTGCGAATGCTGACATGAGTAGCGATAAAGGGAGTGAAAAGCTCCCTCGCCGAAAACCCAAGGTTTCCTGCGCAACGTTCATCGGCGCAGGGTGAGTCGGCCCCTAAGGCGAGGCAGAAATGCGTAGTCGATGGGAAACAGGTCAATATTCCTGTACCACTCTTTAATGCGATGGGGGGACGGAGAAGGTTAGATCAGCCGGGTGTTGGACGTCCCGGTTTAAGCGTGTAGTCGTGCCTGGTAGGCAAATCCGCCGGGCTTAGACGAGGCGTGATGACGAGGGCTCATTGAGCCTGAAGTGATTAATACCATGCTTCCAGGAAAAGCCTCTAAGCTTCAGTTAAAGAGTGACCGTACCGCAAACCGACACAGGTGGGTAGGTAGAAAATACCAAGGCGCTTGAGAGAACTCAGGAGAAGGAACTCGGCAAATTGACACCGTAACTTCGGGAGAAGGTGTGCCTCTTGTATGTGAAGCCCCTGCGGGCGGAGCAGAAGGAGGTCTCAGAGAATCGGTGGCTGCGACTGTTTATTAAAAACACAGCACTCTGCAAACACGAAAGTGGACGTATAGGGTGTGACGCCTGCCCGGTGCCGGAAGGTTAAGTGATGGGGTGCAAGCTCTTGATCGAAGCCCCGGTAAACGGCGGCCGTAACTATAACGGTCCTAAGGTAGCGAAATTCCTTGTCGGGTAAGTTCCGACCTGCACGAATGGCGTAACGATGGCCACACTGTCTCCTCCTGAGACTCAGCGAAGTTGAAATGTTTGTGAAGATGCAATCTCCCCGCGGCTAGACGGAAAGACCCCATGAACCTTTACTGCAGCTTTGCATTGGACTTTGACGGGATTTGTGTAGGATAGGTGGGAGGCTTTGAAGTCGGGACGCTAGTTCCGGTGGAGCCAACCTTGAAATACCACCCTGGTGTCGTTGAGGTTCTAACCTAGGCCCGTGAATCCGGGTCGGGGACCGTGCATGGTAGGCAGTTTGACTGGGGCGGTCTCCTCCCAAAGGGTAACGGAGGAGTACGAAGGTACTCTAGGTACGGTCGGACATCGCGCTGATAGTGCAATGGCAAAAGAGTGCTTGACTGCGAGACCGACAAGTCGAGCAGGTGCGAAAGCAGGTCATAGTGATCCGGTGGTTCTGTATGGAAGGGCCATCGCTCAACGGATAAAAGGTACTCTGGGGATAACAGGCTGATTCCGCCCAAGAGTTCACATCGACGGCGGAGTTTGGCACCTCGATGTCGGCTCATCACATCCTGGGGCTGTAGCCGGTCCCAAGGGTATGGCTGTTCGCCATTTAAAGTGGTACGTGAGCTGGGTTTAAAACGTCGTGAGACAGTTTGGTCCCTATCTGCCGTGGGCGTTGGAAGTTTGAGAGGGGCTGCTCCTAGTACGAGAGGACCGGAGTGGACGAACCTCTGGTGTACCGGTTGTCACGCCAGTGGCATCGCCGGGTAGCTAAGTTCGGAAGAGATAACCGCTGAAAGCATCTAAGCGGGAAACTTGCCTCAAGATGAGACTTCCCCCGTGACTCGATCACGCTAAAGGGTCGTTCAAGACCAGGACGTTGATAGGCTGGGTGTGGAAGCGCAGTAATGCGTTAAGCTAACCAGTACTAATTGCCCGTGAGGCTTGATCCTATAACCTTGAGAACATGTGCTAAGCAATCGCACAACACTACTTACTTCGACTTCTTCCTGTTGCGGCGACGCAGACACCCAAAGCCCTGCGACGCCAACCGTCAAGTCTGACGACCATAGCGTTCTGGAACCACCCCTTCCCATCCCGAACAGGACCGTGAAACGGAACAGCGCCGATGATAGTGCCCATACGGGTGTGAAAGTAGGTCATCGTCAGACTAACCAAAGAAAAACCCCGCAATCGCTCGATTGCGGGGTTTTTTATTGCAACAACAAAATACAGAAAATAATAAATACACAGTCCGGATCTAGTCCGATTCACCTTCCCACGTCAATGCCTGCTCGAGTGAAGGCGTCCAGCCCTTTTGACCTGCACCCCCACAGCCGTACCAGCTGATTGAAAGTGAGGTCCGTCACGATGGAGAATGACGGACATGAGAAAGAGTCGATTTACCGAACAGCAGATCATCGGATTCCTGAAGCAAGCCGAGGCTGGCATGCCGGTCGCGGAGCTATGTCGCCAAGGAGGCTTCAGCGACGCGACGTTTTACAAATGGCGCGCGAAGTACGGCGGCATGGATGCCGAGGAGGCGCGTCGACTCAAGGATCTGGAGAGCGAGAACGCCAAGCTCAAGAAACTGCTGGCTGAGGCGCATCTGGATATTGAGGGCTCAAGGTCGCTTTCGGGGTAAAGCGCAGAGGTGGCCCCGTCAGTTAGGACAGCGTTGTCCGTTTTCTAAGTGAACGCTCTGCGGTTCTGATCTGCGCACCGGGGGTACGTACCCCCGGTGCGCAGATCGGCATATTTGTCATGCAGCCAAGGACTCCGAGTATGCCTCATCGGGGGTCCGCTTCCCTAGCGAGGAATGCGGCCGCTCGGTGTTGTAGAACCGAAAGTAGCCGGCCAACTTCGCACGCGCGTCGGTAACACTCTCGTAGGCATGCAGATAGACGTGTTCGTACTTGACGCTGCGCCACAGCCGCTCGACGAAGACGTTATCGACCCAGCGGCCCTTGCCGTCCATGCTGATCTTGATGTCGTGGTCTTTGAGCACCTGGGTAAAATCGACGCTGGTGAACTGGCTGCCCTGATCGGTGTTGAAGATCTCCGGCACGCCATACCGGGCAATGGCCTCTTCGAGCGCTTCAACGCAGAAATCTGGGGTCATGGTGATAGAGAGCCGATGCGCCAGCACCTTGCGCGTAGCCCAGTCGACAATGGCTACCAGATAGACGAAACCTCGCTTCATCGGGATGTAGGTCAAGTCGGTCGCCCAGACATGGTTGGGCCGCTCGATCGCTAGATGCTTAAGCAAGTACGGGTAGATGCGATGCTCGGGGTGTGGGGCGCTGGTGTTGCGCTTGCGGTAGATCGCCTCGATGCCCATCTTGCGCATCAAGGTGCCCACATGCCTGCGCCCGATCTGGATGCCTTCGCGCCCGAGCATGTCGCGCAGCATCCGGGCGCCCGCGAACGGATAGTTCAGATGCAGCTCGTCCATACGGCGCATCACCGCCAGGTCGGCATCGGCCACGGGCCGGGGCAAGTAATAGACATTCGAGCGCGAGATGCTCACCAGCTTCGCTTGCCGACAAATCGGCAGCCCATGGCGCGGATCAATCATCTTTTTGCGCTCGCATCGCCCATGCGATCGAGCGCGCCGGACAAAAAATCGTTCTCCAGCGCCAACTGGCCGATCTTTGCCTGCATGTCCTTGACGCTCGGACCGACTACCTCTCGCTTCTCGGCGGGCGTCAGGAATACCCCCGTCGCCCCCTGCAGCAATTGCGTCTTCCACTGAGTGATCTGGTTGGCATGCAGATCAAATTTCTCCGCCAACTCTGCCAGCGTCTTGTCGCCTTTCAACGCCGCCAGCGCTACCTTCGCCTTGAACGCTGCCGTGTGGTTCCTTCTGGGCCTTCTCATTGCTGCTCCTCCATCGGGCGAGTCCATCGCCCATCAGAGCAGAGTCTTCACTTAACAACCAGTCCTGATTTCCCCGGCCACCTCTTTCATCCCGCCGAACTTGCTGCGCCAGAGGTAGTAGCTGGCCTCGGAGAAACCGTGCCGACGGCACAACTCCTTGATCGGAAGTCCCGCCTCTGCCTCCCGCAGGAAGCCGATGATCTGCTCTTCGCTGAACCGCTTCTTCATGTCCAATCTCCTTCATGCTTCGGATTGGACTCTAATCTCAAGTGCTACTCAAACCGGGGGGACGTCGCATTCTCCATAAACGTTTTAATAATCAAAATAAAAAAAGGCAACCTCCTAGGTTGCCTTTGATGTTGCGTTCGCACGATCTAATTGTCGAATCGTGCCTCGAGTGCGGCTATAGCGGGAAGTGTTTTTCCTTCGAGGAATTCCAGGAAGGCGCCTCCGCCGGTTGAGATGTAGCCAATATCGTCAGCGATATGGAATTTCGCGATGGCAGCGAGGGTGTCGCCGCCGCCTGCGATAGAGAAGGCTTCGGAGTGGGCGATGGCGGAGGCCATCATTTTTGTGCCGCCGGCGAACTGAGCGTGTTCGAACACGCCTACAGGGCCGTTCCAGACGATGGTGCCGGCGTGGGCGATGATGTCTGCGAGTTTAGCGGCGGTTTTGGGGCCGACGTCGAGGATGCGGTCGTGTGCGCCGACTTCGTCGGCGGGAATCCGGTTGGCCCTGGCGAGGGCAGAGACTTCGTCGGCGACGACCACGTCAACCGGGAGGGGGACTTCAGCGCCGCGGGCCTTCATCATGTCCATGATGGCCTGCGCCTCTTTGACGAGTTCGGGTTCAGCGAGCGATTCGCCGATACGCTTGCCGGAGGCGAGCAGGAAGGTGTTGGCGATGCCGCCGCCGACGATGAGTTGGTCGACCTTGTCGGCTAGCGTGCGCAAAATCGTGAGTTTGCTCGACACTTTTGCGCCGCCGACGATGGCAACCAGCGGACGGGCGGGGTTTTCGGTCGCTTTGGACAGCGCGTCAATTTCGGCGCCCATAAGCATGCCGGCACAGGCGATCGGCGCGAAGCGGGCGATGCCTTCCGTGGTGGCCTCAGCCCGGTGTGCGGTGCCGAAGGCGTCGTTGACGTAGATGTCGCATAGTGCGGCCATCTTGCGGGCAAGTTCTTCGTTGTTTTTCTTTTCGCCGACATTGCCCCGGCAGTTTTCGAGTAGTACGACTTCACCCGTTTTGACTTCGAATCCGCCGTCGACCCAGTCGTTAATGAGGCGCACCGGGCGGTTGATGAGTTGCCCGAGGCGTACGGCGACGGGCGTAAGCGAGTCGTCGGCGCCAAGCTGGCCTTCCGTGGGGCGGCCCAGATGCGAGGTGATCATGACGGCTGCACCCTGATCCAGGCAGTACTGGATGGACGGGATGGACGCCCGGATGCGCGTGTCTTCGGTGATGTTGCCGGCGTCGTCCTGCGGGACGTTGAGGTCGGCGCGAATGAAGACGCGTTTGCCGGAGACATCGAGCTCGTTGAGTTTTTTGACTTTCATTGCGGGTTTTCCAGAAGTGAATCCAAAGAATCCGTGCTTGGCCAGCTCGGGTGCCAGTGATGCAGCACGTCGACCATGCGGCTGGCGAAGCCCCATTCGTTGTCGAACCAGATCAGCAGGCTGAGCAGGTGCTCGCCGCCGATGCGTGTCTGGCCGCCGTCGATGACGGCGGAGTGGGGATCGTGGTTGAAATCGATCGAGGCGTGAGCCTGTTCGGTGTAGGCGAGTCGCGCGTGGTGCCGCGTATGCGCGGCATGAGCGAGCAGCTGATTGATTGCTTCGGCGCTGTCGACCGGTTGCTGCACGGTCAGAGCCAGTTCGATTGCCGAGACGTTGAGTGTCGGCACGCGGATCGCTTTTGCCTGAACCCGGCCGGCGAGCCGTGGCAGCAGGCGCTCGACGCCGCGGGCCAGCCCGGTGGCGACCGGAATGATGGATTGCATGGCGGAGCGGGTGCGGCGCAGATCGGTGTGGTGATAGGCATCGATCAGGGGCTGGTCGTTCATGACCGAATGGATGGTGGTGAGGATGGCTTGGTCGACGCCGTAGGCTTGATCGATAAGGTCTAGCACCGGGACGACGGCGTTGGTGGTGCAGGAGGCGTTGGAGACAATACGCTCTCGACCGCTAAGGGTGTCGTGGTTGATGCCGAAGACGATGGTGGCGTCGACATCCTCGGCGCTATTGCCTGGGTGTGACAGGAGGATGCGCGGGCAACCGGCGTCGATGAAGCGCTGTAGCTCCGCTCGCGTACCGTAGTGACCCGAGCACTCGATCATGAGATCGATGTTCATGCCGGCCCAGTCCACCGCTTCGGGCGTTGTTTCATGCGTAACGGCAATTGAATGGCCGTCGATCACGAGTGTGTTTGGCCCGGTTTCCACAAGGCCGGGGAAGCGGCCATGGGTCGAATCAAAGCGGGTGAGGTATTCGATGCTGGCCAGATCGGCGGGTTCGTTGATCGCCACAACCTGATAGCTGTCGCGGTAGATTGATTCGTGCAGCGCGCGCAGCAAGCAGCGGCCGATGCGACCGTATCCGTTGATGGCCAGGCGAAGTGTCATGTGCGGGTCCGGCAGGCGTGAACGAAAACGGGGACGCTGTGGGCGCCCCCGTGGTCGGGTCGGGTTACTTGGTCTGCGCGAAGACGCGCGCGGCGTCGAGCATGCGGCAGGAGTAGCCCCACTCGTTGTCGTACCAGGCCAGCACCTTGACCAGCGTGCCGTCGATGACGCGTGTCTGGGTGGCGTCGAAGGTGGACGACACGGTGGTGTGGTTGAAGTCGCTGGAGACCAGCGGCTCGTTGTTGACCGCGAGGATGCCTTTGAGCGGGCCGTTGGCGGCGGCTGTCATGAGCTCGTTGATCTCTTCCTTGGTGGTCGGGCGCTCGGCCGTGAAGGTCAGGTCGACCAGCGACACGTTGATGGTCGGCACACGCAGGGCGAAACCGTCGACCTTGCCCTTGAGTTGCGGCAGCACCAGGCCGACGGCCTTGGCGGCGCCGGTCTTGGTCGGGATGATGTTGGCGGCTGCGGCGCGCGCACGGCGCAAGTCCTTGTGACGCACGTCCACGGTCACCTGGTCATTGGTGTAGGCGTGGATGGTGGTCATCAGGCCTTGCTTGATGCCGATGCTGTCGGACAGCACCTTGGCAACGGGTGCCAGGCAGTTGGTGGTGCACGAGGCGTTGGAGACGACGGTCATGCCTTCGCCCAGGACATTTTCGTTCACGCCCATGACGATGGTGGCATCGACGTCATCGCCGCCCGGGGCGGAGATCAGCACGCGCTTGGCACCCATGTCGAGCAGCTGCTGCGCCTTGGCCTTGCTGGTGTAGGCGCCGGTGCACTCGAGCAGCACGTCGACGCCGTGGCTGCCCCAGTTGACGCCTTTCGGGTCTTTGGTGGAGTAGAAGGGGATCTTCTTGCCATCGATGATGATCGTGTCTTCACCTTCGGTTTCAACCGAGGTAGCGAAGCGGCCATGCGTGGTGTCGTACTTGAGCAGGTGCGCGTTGGTGGCCAGGTCGCCCGAGGCGTTGATGGCGACAAGCTCGAGCTCGTTTTGCAGGCCTTGCTCGAAGATGGCGCGCAGGGTGCAGCGACCGATGCGGCCGAAACCGTTGATGGCAACTTTGATCGTCATGGATAGCGTCCTTCGTTCTCTAGTTTGAATCCGGTAAGTGTTTTCTTGCCTTAGCCCACACGGGCACGCACGGCATCGACCACGGCCTCGGCCGTGATACCGAAGAGCTTGAACAGCTCGCCGGCCGGGGCCGATTCGCCAAAGCTGTCGATGCCGATGACCGCGCCTTCGAGGCCGACATATTTGCGCCAGAAATCAGTCACGCCCGCTTCGACCGCAACGCGCGGGATGCCGGCGGGCAGGACGGTCGCCTTGTAGGATGACTCCTGACGGTCGAACACGTTGGTGCAAGGCATCGACACCACGCGCACGAAGGTGCCGAGGTCGGCCAGCGTTTGCTGCGCAGCCATGGCCAGGGCGATTTCCGAGCCCGTTGCGATGATAACCGCATGCGGGGCTTCGCCGCGTGACACATTGCCGGCTTCTGACAACACGTAGCCGCCACGGCGAATGGCTGCAGTTTGCTCGGTGCTGCGCGCCTGGAAGGGCAGGTTCTGACGCGAGAAGCACAGGGTCGACGGGCCGTCGGCGCGCTCAATGGCGTGCGCCCAGGCCACGGCTGATTCGGTGGTGTCGCAGGGGCGCCAGACATCCATGTTGGGGATGTAGCGCAGCGTGGCGGTCTGCTCAACCGGCTGGTGAGTGGGGCCGTCTTCGCCGAGGCCGATGGAGTCGTGGGTGAACACGAAAATCTGGCGCAGCTTCATCAGCGCGGCCATGCGCAGGGCGTTGCGCGCGTACTCGCTGAACATCAGGAAGGTGGCGGTGTAGGGGATCAGGCCGCCGTGCAGGCTGGCGCCGTTGGCGATTGCCGCCATGCCGAACTCGCGCACGCCGTAGTACACGTAGTTGCCGCCGGTGTCGCGGCTCACGCCTTTGGCGCCCGACCACAGCGTGAGGTTGGAGCCGGCCAGGTCGGCCGAGCCGCCGAGCAGTTCGGGCAGCCTGGGTGCGAAGGCTTCGATGGCGTTCTGGCTGGCCTTGCGGGTGGCGATGGTCTCGGCCTTGTCGCCGATCTTGGCCAGCACGGCGTCGACATGCGCGGACCAGTCGGCCGGCAGCGTGCCGCTCATGCGGCGCTCGAATTCGGCGGCCAGCGCGGGGTGGGCGCTGCGGTAGGCGGCGAAGCGCGCGTTCCACTCGGCTTCGGCGGCTGCGCCCGCTTCGCGGGCGTTCCAGGCGGCGTAGACGTCGTCGGGCACTTCGAAGGGCGGGTGATTCCAGCCAATATATTCGCGTGCGGCGGCGATCTCGGCGTCGCCCAGCGGCGCGCCGTGCACATCGTGGCCGCCTTGCTTGTTGGGGGCGCCGGCGCCGATCACGGTCTTGCAGCAGATCAGCGTCGGCTGCATGGTGTTAGCGCGGGCCTGCTCGATGGCGGCCTGAATGGCGGCGCTGTCGTGGCCTTGCACATTGCGGATCACCTGCCAGCCGTAGGCTTCGAAGCGCTTCGGCGTGTCGTCGGTGAACCAGCCGTCGACATGGCCGTCGATGGAGATGTTGTTGTCGTCGTAGAAGGCGGTCAGTTTGCCCAGGCCCCAGGTGCCGGCAAGCGAACAGGCTTCGTGCGAAATGCCTTCCATCAGGCAGCCGTCGCCGAGGAAAACCCAGGTGCGGTGGTCGACGACGGCGTGGCCGGGGCGGTTGAAGTCGTCCGCCAGCACTTTTTCGGCCAGCGCCATGCCGACGGCGTTGGTGATGCCCTGGCCGAGCGGGCCGGTGGTGGTTTCGATGCCCGGCGCGTAGCCGTATTCGGGGTGGCCGGGCGTCTTGCTGTGCAGCTGACGGAAATTCTTCAGATCGTCGATCGACAGATCGTAGCCGGTCAGGTGCAGCAGGGCGTAGATCAGCATCGAGCCGTGACCGTTGGACAGCACGAAGCGGTCGCGGTCGGCCCACTTGGGGTTGGCCGGGTTGTGCTTGAGGTTGTGGCGCCACAGCACTTCGGCGATCTCGGCCATGCCCATGGGGGCGCCGGGGTGGCCGGACTTGGCTTTCTGAACCGCATCCATGGCCAGCGCGCGAATCGCACCGGTGATGGGGTTGAACTGGGGCAGTGTGACGTTGCGCTCAGACGACATCGCTCTCTCGCGGCTCGTGGGCCAGATTGGGGAAAGGCGGAATTATCCTCGAAACGGGGCTTCTTGGGTACCCGCTTGTGCGTCGCAGCAGCCCGGCGGTCGGTGTGGTTTCCGCCTGATTATCATCATGGAATCATTGTCTTGCTGTGAAAATCAGACCCACTGACGACGGCGCTCCATGAGTTTCCAGATCAGCGGTGTGAGCACAAGCTGCATGGCCAGGTCGAGTCGACCGCCCGAAACGACGATGGTGTTGGCGCGCGACATGAAGGAGCCGCTGATCATGTTAAGCAGGTAAGGAAAGTCGACGCCGCGTGGATCCTTGAAGCGGATCACCACCATGGATTCTTCCAGCGTGGGGATGTCGCGCGACGAGAAGGGGTTGGAAGTGTCGACCACCGGCACGCGCTGGAAGTTGATATGGGTGTGCGAGAACTGCGGAACGATGTAGTGCACGTAATCGTGCATGCGCCGCAGGATGGTGTCCTGGACCGCGTCTTTGGAGTAGCCGCGCAGGCGGGTGTCGCGATGCAGCTTCTGGATCCATTCCAGGTTGATGGTCGGCACCACGCCGATGAGCAGGTCGACATGGCGGGCGATATTGACCTCTTCGGTCACCATGGCGCCATGCAGGCCTTCGTAGAACAGGCAGTCGGTGCCCACCGGCAGGTCTTCCCACTCGGTGAAGGTGCCCATCGGCAGGTTCCAGCGCAGGGACTGGGCTTCGTTGTGCACGTAATGGCGCCGCCGGCCGGTGGCCGAATCGCCATAGGCGCGGAAGATCTGCTCCAGATCGGTGATCAGGTTGGCCTCTGGGCCGAAATGGCTGATGCCGCGCTCGCCACGGGCTTCGGCTTCATCGATCAGGCGCTTCATTTCGTCGCGGGTATGGCGATGGAAGCTGTCGCCTTCGATGATCGCGGCGTTCACGTTTTCGCGATGAAAGATCGCCTCGAAAGTGTGCTTGACCGTGGTCGTGCCTGCGCCCGACGAGCCGGTGACGGCAATGATCGGATGCTTCATCGACATGAAAGTGCTCCGGAGAAAGTCTGGCAAAAATCAGGAATGACTGGACACCCAGGTGCGCCACTGCTGGAACAGACCAGGGCTTGCCGCCGCGATGATGCCGCGTTTGACCGCCGGGCCGGCCATCAGGTCGCCGCCGTCGAGGGCCGCGCATTCGCCGCCGGCCTCTTGCAGAATCAGCCGCCCTGCAGCGTAATCCCACAACATCTGGCCGCCGTGAATGTAAACGTCGAGCCGGCCCGCCGCCACAAAACACCATTCCAGCGCGCTCGAACCAAAGTTGCGCTGCGAATAGTAGGGCGGGCGCACGGCCAGTTCATCGGCCAGGTGGTGACTGACACGCTTGAAGTCGACGCCGGCGACGGCTTCGCTCAGGCGCTCGGCCGGTTGGCGCAGCGGCAGTTCGGTGCCGTTCAGATAGGCGCCAGCGCCGGCCGCGGCGTAGAAGCACTCATCGGTGACCGGGTTGTACACCACGCCGAAGCGCGGTTCGTGGTCCATCATGTAGGCGATGGAGACGGCAAAAAACGGGACGCCGTTGGCGAAATTTGTGGTGCCGTCGATGGGGTCGATGCACCATAGTCCGCGCTTGCCGTCGGCCCACAGGCGGGCTTGCTGCTCGGGGCTCATTTCTTCACCCAGTACCGGGCCGGGCGCCAGTTCCGGCAAGGCTTTCGAGAACATGCGCTGGGATTCCAGATCCGCCTCGGTGAACAGGGAGCCGTCGCTTTTCTTATGGCGTGCTGTATTGAGGTGGCGCGGCAGGATTACGTCGCGGGCAATATCGCGTACGACGGATTCGAGGGCGCGGGCACGGGACAGACGCTTGGCGGCGGTATTCATGCGCAAAATTCCTGCTGTCGGGGCGCAGCGGCGATCAGGCTGGCCGGGTGCCCCGAGGTGTTGCCGCTACGCTGGCGAACCGGGCGAGCGACATCGTTGAATTGGAGGCGACAATCGGGTGATTCGGGCGAAGCGCCGAGCACTGGAATATCCAGGCAAAGCCAACCTTATAATAGCATGATGACTCATCGATTCTTTTGCCCCGGCCCCCTGTCCGCGGGCGCCTCCGTCGTGTTGCCGGACGATGCCGCTCACCATGCGACGCGGGTTTTGCGCCTGCGCGCCGAGAGCGCGATCGAGGTGTTTGATGGCCAGGGGCGTTCTCACCCTGCCACCTTGTCGTCTGTCGCCTCGCCGGTGACCGCCGTGCTCGGGCCGGCCCTGCCGGAGGAGCCCGCGCCGCGTTGTCGCATCACTCTGGTGCAGGCACTGGCCAGTGGCGACAAGATGGACTGGGTGGTGCAAAAAGCCGTGGAACTCGGCGTGGACGTGATTCAGCCGGTCGCGGCCAAGCGCTCGGTGCTGCGGCTGGAGGGTGCGCGCGCCGAAAAGCGGCTGGCACACTGGCAGAAAGTGGCGGTGTCGGCATGTGAGCAATGCGGCCGAAACCGCCTGCCGCAGGTCATGCCGGTCGTGTCTTTGACGCACTGGTTGCAAGGCGCATCAGGGGGGTGGGTGCTGGCGCCGGCCGCCCCGCAGGCTTTGCGGTCGCGACAGGCGCCCGAGAGCGGACAGATCAGTTTGCTGGTCGGGCCGGAAGGCGGTTGGGACGATACGGAACTGGCCGCCATGGCCACGCGTGGTATCGAGGCGGTATCACTCGGACCGCGGGTGTTGCGTACTGAAACCGCCGGATTGGCGGCCGTGGCAGCCATCCAGGCATTATGGGGTGACTACTGATCGCGTGAGAGCCAGCATCGGTCGCCGCATTTGACGGGAGGGGGCATGTTTGAATCCGCAGAGTTGGGACACAGCACCGGCAAAGCCGAGTACGAGGCGGAGGTGCCGCTCTTGCGCGCCGAGTTGCTCGATGCGCAGTTCGATTTGCGTGAGTTGGCCGAATGCGCCGTTGTGGTGTTGATCAATGGCGTCGACGCCGCGGGCAAGGGCGAAACGGTCAATCTGCTCGGCGAGTGGCTGGACCCGCGTCATCTGGTCATCCGCGCCTTTGACAGCCCGAGCGATGAGGCACGCCAGCGGCCGCCCATGTGGCGTTTCTGGCGCAGTTTGCCGCCCAAGGGGCGCATCGGCATTTTGTTTGGCAACTGGTATCACGAGCCGATTCAGCGGCGGGCCGCGCGTCAGATGAAGGCATCGCGCCTGGATCAACGTCTGGACGAAATCAACCACTTCGAGGCCATGCTGGCGCGTGAGGGCGTGTTGCTGGTCAAGTTCTGGTTTCATCTGTCACGCGACCGGCAAAAGGCACGACTCAAAAAGCTGGCGGCAGATCCGGCGACGCGATGGCGTGTGACCGAGGCCGACTGGCGCAATTACAAAAAATACAACAAGTTGCGTGACGTGGCCGAGCATGTGCTCCGCCATACGGACACGGCCGAGGCGCCGTGGATCGTGGTTGATGGCTCCGACGCCCGTTATCGCGCCTTGCGCGTGGGCCGTACGCTGTTGGCGTCGATCCGCAAACGACTCGGCGTAGCACGACAGTGGCAGGCACGGCTGAGTGTGGCGCCGATGGCGCCGGCCGAGGACGGGCGCTCCTTGCTGGATGCTCTGGTGCTCGATCAGCCGATGCGCAAGAAGGCCTATGGGCGCGCGCTCGAGCGCTTGCAGGGCCGTCTGGCCCTGCTCACCCGTCGGGCGGGTTTTGGCAAGCGCGCGCTGGTGCTGGTGTTCGAAGGCATGGACGCGGCTGGCAAGGGCGGTGCGATTCGGCGGGTGACCGCGGCGCTGGATGCGCGCCAGTATCAAGTGGTGCCCATTGGTGCGCCCACCGAGGAGGAGCGTGCACAGCCCTATTTGTGGCGTTTCTGGCGGCACTTGCCGCGTCGTGGCAAGGCGGTCATTTTCGATCGGTCGTGGTACGGCCGGGTCCTGGTCGAGCGGGTCGAGGGCTTCTGCGCCGAAGCTGACTGGATGCGGGCCTACCAGGAGATCAACGATTTCGAAGACCAGTTGGCTGACGCCGGAGCGGTGGTGGTCAAGTTCTGGCTGGCGATCAGCCAGGATGAACAGCTGGTGCGCTTCGAGACACGGGCCAACGAGCCCCACAAGCGCTTCAAGATTACCGATGAAGACTGGCGCAACCGCGAGCGCTGGCCAGAATATGCGCGCGCGGTGAGCGACATGATCGACCGGACCAGCACGGAAGTGTCCCCCTGGACACTGATCGAAGCGGACAACAAGCGCTTTGCGCGGATCAAGGTGCTCGAGACCATCTGCAACCGGCTGGAGGCCGCGCTGGACTGAGCCTTGCGTCGTATTGACCGATGCAGCATCAGAGCGGGTGATCACGCTAGAATAATTGTATTGGCTGCGATTCGCGGCGGCCGCACCCCATGATGGAGCACTCGTGCAGGACACACTCACCGACCTCGACCCCGCTGATGAACTGAGCCAGAATTTTGTGGCCTGGGTGCGCGGTGCTGCCCCTTACATCCACGCCTTTCGCGGCAAAACCTTCGTGATCGGCTTTGGGGGTGAGATTGCCGCCGGGGAACAGGCCCAGAAACTCGCTTACGACTGCAACTTGCTGTCCGCGCTGGGTATCCGTCTGGTGCTGGTGCATGGCGCCAGGCCGCAGATTGATGCCGAACTGGCGCGCCGTGGTGTCGAATCGCGCTTTCACAACAACGTACGTGTGACCGACGCCGACGCGCTCGACGGTGTGAAAGCCGCGATCGCCGTGACGCGCCTGGAGCTCGAAGCCTTGTTATCGCAGGGCTTGCCCAATACGCCGATGGCCGGCAGCTACATTCGCGTGACGGGCGGCAACTTCATCATTGCCCGGCCGGAGGGCGTGGTTGACGGTATCGATCTGCAATTTACCGGATCGGTTCGCAAGATTCTGGCCGAAGAGATTGCCGCTGACCTCGACCAGCAGAACGTCGTGCTCATTTCGCCACTGGGGGTGTCGCCCTCGGGGGAGATTTTCAACCTGACTGTCGAAAACGTCGCCGAGGAGGTGGCTGTTGCCCTGTCGGCCGAGAAGCTGCTGTACTTGTGCGATGCGCCGGGTTTGTTCGATGTTGACGGACAACTGATCGACTCCATCACCGCCGATGCGGCCGAGCGCATGCTTCAGGCGGGGCAGGGCATGACGGAAGACCTCGATCTTTACTTGCCGTGTGCGATTCGCGCGGTGCGCAAAGGCGTCAATCGGGTGCACCTGATCGACCGCGACCGCGATGGCGCCTTGTTGCTTGAGTTTTTTACTCACCAGGGCGTGGGTACGGTAGTGTCGCGCGACGTGCTGTTCCGCTTGCGCGAGGCGTCGGTGGATGACGTCGGCGCGCTGGTCAGCCTGCTCGCGCCGCTTGAGGCCGATGGCACTCTGGTGCGGCGGGGGCGGGAGTTGCTGGAGCAGGAAATTACCCGTTTCTCAGTTGTGGAGCATGATGGCATGCTGGTCGGGTGTGCGGCCTTGTATCCGTTCAGTGAAGAGCGTGCTGCGGAGCTGGCCTGCCTTGCCGTGATGCAGGAGTACCGGGAGGCCGGCTTGGGCGAGATGCTGTTGCGGCGCATGGAACGACGCGCGCGCGAGCAGTCGCTCGAAGCCTTGTTTGTGCTCACCACGCGCACGGCGCATTGGTTTCGCGAGCGTGGGTTTGTCGAAGTCGGGCCGGAGCGCTTGCCGTCGCAAAAGCGCGATCTGTACAACTTTCAGCGTCGGTCGAAAGTGCTGGTCAAGAGTATCAAGTAGAGACCACAACCAACGACCGTGTACTCCCCATCGGAGGCGGCCATGGCGCGAAGGGCGGGGAAGAGGCATTGGGCGATTCCGCTGTGGCAGGCTCTGCTGGTGGGTTTTGCAGCGCTGCTGGGGGCGGGGTTGGCCAAGAGTGCAGGTGCCGGAGGCACGGCCGAAGGCCTGGTAGCTGCCTTGGTGAGCAGTGTTACGGCCTTGCTCTTCCTTGGGCCGGCCTATCGGCGTGGCCTCGCCGCTCAGCGCCTGCAACTGATTGCCGAAACCGGCGCGGGGGCCGAAATGGCCTTTTCGCCCGAGGGCCGCTTGCTGTGGGTCAGCCCCGCCATCGCCTCGTTGTCGGGGTATTCGGCAGACGAATGTGTTGCGGCGCCGGATCTGATCAATTTGCTGGTCGACGAACTGGACCGAGGCTATGCCCGTGAGCAATGTGCGCGCGCCATGGCGGGAGAAACCGGTCAGAGTGAAATGCGCTTGCGTCACCGGCACGGTGGCACGGTGTGGGTCACGTGTTTCTGGCGTCCGGTCAGAGACGATGCCGCTCGCCTCCAGATGATCCGGATGTCGATTGTCAGTGACCAGGCGCGCAAGGCGACAGAACTCCAGTTGCTTGAGACCGTCGCGGCCTTGCGTCGCGCGCAGGGCCTGAGTGAGCACTACCTGTCGCGCAATCGCGATGAGCGTCAGCGACTCCAGGCCTTGCTCGATGTCATCGAACTGGGAATCCTGTTTGTCGACGCCGACCGGCGGGTCCGCTATGCCAATCCGGCCTTGTTGCGGATCTGGGGCTTCGGCGGCACGGGCGAGAATATGCTCGGCGTGCGAGACGCGCGCCTGCTGGCTGAAGCCATGGCACAGATCGAGGCGGCTGAGGCTTATCGCGTTCACGTCGATGCGGTACAAAAGCAGCGCGGTCGGTCTGAGCCCTTTGAGTTGCGTCTGCTCAATGGTCGCCGGGTTCAGGAGGTCTCAGCCATGGTCACGGCTGAGGGCTCGACACGCTCGCTGGGGCGCCTCTGGGTGTTTGAGGATGTGACTGAACAGCGCCGCGCGTCGGAAGATCTGGTGCGCCTGGCCGAGCGCGATCCGCTGACCAATCTATATAACCGCCGACGCTTCCACGATGCGCTTGAATCGAGTCTGGCCGGCGCTCAGCGCGGGCAGACGCAGATCGGTTTGATGATGTTCGATCTCGACGGCTTCAAACCGATCAACGATGAACTCGGGCACCAGACCGGCGACGAAGTGCTGGTGGCGGTCGCGGTGTCGATTCGCCGCGTGGTGCGGCGTAACGAGCAATTGTTTCGCGTGGGCGGTGACGAGTTCGCGATATTGATTGCCGAGGCCAACGAGTTGGCCCTGCAGGAGCTGGCTCAACGGGTGGTGACGGAGGTCGGGGGAATCAAGGTTGCCGGCGCATCGATCAGCGCGAGTGTCGGCTACGCTTGCTACCCCGAAGACGCGTCGTCGGTGGACGCCTTGGTGGCGGCGGCTGACTCGGCCATGTATCGGGCGAAATCGGCCGGCAAGAACTGCTGGCAAACCTGTGCGGCACGCGGGCGCCATCGCTCCTGACGGGCGGCAGCGTCTTTTCCGTTAAAATGCTGCCTTGATGACCCATCGATTTCGACACAGGTGAAGACAATGGCAAGAATGGTTCAGTGCGTGAAACTCGGTCGTGAGGCCGAAGGGCTGGAACGCCCCCCGGTGCCCGGCGAAATGGGCAAGCGGGTGTTCGAGAATGTCTCCAAGGAGGCTTGGGGGCAGTGGGTCAAGCACCAGACCATGCTGATCAATGAAAACCGCTTGAACCTGATGGATGTGCGCGCGCGGAAGTATCTCGCCGAGCAGATGGAGCGTTATTTTTTTGGCGGTGGTGCCGATGCGATTGGTGGCTATGTGCCGCCGACCGATTGAGGCGGTTTCGGTCAAAACAAAAAGGGACGGCGATGCCGTCCCTTTTTTGTGCGTATTGTTCGGGCTCAGTCGGTGTTTGCCGTGCGCTCGATGTTCGCCAGACCGGTGTGGCGAACATCCTGCCCCTTGACCATGTAGATCACGTATTCGGCCACGTTCTTGGCGTGATCGCCAATGCGCTCAATCGCTTTGGCCATGAACAGGATGTCGATGCCACGCGAAATCGTGCGCGGATCTTCCATCACAAAAGTGATCAGCTGACGGATGATGCCTTTGAATTCAGCATCGACCTCGCGGTCCTGACGCACCACTTCAGCGGCGGCACTCATGTCGAGACGGGCAAAGGCGTCGAGGGCCTTGCGCAGCATGTCGACCGCCAGGCTGGCCGCGTGACGCAGCTCGATTCGGGGCACAAAGGCGGAGTCGCTCGAGTGCAGACGTTTGCTCATTTTCGCGATTTTTTTGGCCTCGTCGCCGATGCGCTCCAGATCGGTAATGACTTTGACAACAGACATCACCATGCGCAGATCGTTGGCTGCCGGTTGGCGTTTGGCGACGATCTGAACGCAGGCATCGTCAAGCTCCAACTCCAGCAGGTTGATTCGGTGGTCCTGGTCAATGACTTCTTCCAGCGCATCGATATCGCCTGTGGCGAGCGCTTCGATGGCTTTGGCAATTTGCAGTTCCACCATGCCGCCCATTTGTAGAACGCGGGTGCGAATGCTTTCAAGCTCGAATTCAAATTGCTTGGAGGTGTGTTCAGTCATGGGAAGGAAGTCGGGCTGGGAGTCGAAGGAGGCAAAATACTTAATCTAGATGACAGTTTGATGTCACAGCGCATCAATGCGACGGACACCGCCGGGCGCAGCGAGTAACAAGCTGTCTGCACCGCGACGCGCAAAGAGCCCGTTGGTGACCACGCCGACGATCTGATTGAGGTCGCTTTCGAAGGCAACAGGGTCGGTGATTTGCAGATCATGTACATCAAGAATCAGATTGCCGTTGTCGGTGACGAAGCCTTCACGCAGCATCGGGCGCCCGCCGAGTGCCGTCAATGCACGCGCGACCTGGGCGCGGGCCATGGGAATCACTTCGACCGGCAGGGGGAAGCGGCCCAGTGTGCTGACTTGCTTGGAGGCGTCACAGATGCAGACAAAGCGCGTGGCCACTGCTGCGACAATTTTTTCGCGAGTCAGCGCACCGCCACCGCCTTTGATCATGGCCAGTGAGGCATCGATTTCGTCTGCGCCATCAACATAGACGGGCAGTTCGGTGACGTCATTGAGGTCGAACAGCGTGATGCCATGTGCGGCCAGACGCCGGGCGCTGGCTTCGGAGCTGGCGACCGCGCCGCGAATCCGGTCCTTCATGCGGCCCAGGCCGTCAATGAAGAAGTTGGCCGTCGAGCCGGTGCCAACGCCGACGATGCTGCCATCGATCACAAAGTCGAGGGCGGCTTCGGCGGCAGCTTGTTTCAGTTCATCTTGCGTCATGGTGGGCCTGGGGTCGGGCTGTTGAATGCCTGCATTCTACCGAAATGCGCGACAGCCGATCTTGTGAAACCCTGTCACGTGCCTTGTTGTGCGTGGTTCAACAGGCCATGATGGTGCGACACGAACAGGATGAAGGAGGGCGCAGCATGGGATTGCTTGATCAACTGGCCGGACAGGTGCTCGGTGGCGGTAGCGGTAGCGCAGAGAACCCGATGATGGATATCGTCAAGGGACTGATCCAGAACAGCGAGGGTGGCTTGCCTGGCTTGCTGTCGCGTCTGCAGTCGGGCGGATTGGGTGGCGAGGTGGCGTCATGGTTGGGGCAGGGCGAGAATCAGCCGGTGGGTGCCGATGCCTTGAGCCAGGCGATTGGTCCGGACGTGCTGGCCCAGGTGGCAAGTCAGGCCGGGATGAGCCAGCCGGAGGCTGCATCAGGGCTGGCCGGCGCCTTGCCGCAATTGATCGACATGCTCTCGCCGAACGGGCAGGTCGATGACAACTCGGAGATGCTTCAGCAGGGCTTGTCGATGCTTGGCGGGCTGTTTGGCAGTCGTTAATACGTCGTTGTCTGAAACAGAAACGCGCTCTCGGGCGCGTTTTTTGTTTAAGCCACTTATGTTTTGACCGCCTTCGCCGCGCACTCCAGCGCTGGCGCGTTGTCGACGTGAACACCATCGGGCAGATGCAGTGTACGCGTGGGGAAGGCGATTTCGGCACCATGGCTGTCGATGATGGCCGCCACTTGCAGCAGGACATCCTGTTTGACGCGATGGAACTCCACCCACTTGGTGGTGTGGGTGAAGGTGTATACGAAGAAATCGACCGATGAGGCGTTGAAGGTGTTGAAGTGCACGATCATGGTCTGATCGTCGGCGATGTCCGGGTGATCGATCAGCATCTGTCGTACGTCGTCGGTAATCGCCTGCATCTTGTCGAGATCGTCATAGCGGATGCCGATGGTTTCGTTGATGCGGCGGTGGGTCATCCGGGCGGGGTTTTCGACGGAAATCTGGGTAAAGATGGCGTTGGGGACGTAGAGCGGCCGCTTGTCGAAGCGACGGATGCGGGTCAGTCGCCAGCCAATGTCTTCGACGGTGCCTTCGATGTCCTTGTCGGGGGAGCGGATCCAGTCGCCGATGGCGAAGGGGCGGTCGAGATAGATCATCAGCGCGCCAAAGAAATTGGCCAGCAAGTCTTTGGCGGCAAAGCCGATCGCGATGCCACCGACACCACCAAACGCGAGAACCCCCGAGATGCTGAAGCCGAGCGACTGCAGGGCGATCAGTACCGTGGTGATGATGACGGTGATGCGCAGCAGCTTGCCAATGGCGGCTACCGTGGAGAGGTCGGCAGGTTGTCCGAGCGCTTCGCCGCGCGCGATGATGGCGTGCTCGGTGTTGCCGATCAGGCGGGTGAGTGTCCACGCAATCAGTGCAATGACGCCGATTTTTCGCATCGGATCGACCGCGTCAAAGATCGGCGCGTCGGTGTGCTGACCGACGATGTCGGCCGCAAAGGCGATGCCGAGCAGCCACACCAGCATCCGTAGCGGTTTGCCGAGTGCTTCAAGCGCGGCATCGTCCCAGACCAATGCTGTCGTGCGGGCCGCCGCGATCAAGCGCTTGAGAATGCGGCCAATCACGAAATTGGCCACCACGACGGCGAGGACGACGAGAAACACCTGAGAGGTCAGACCGCTCTGCGCGGCGTCGAAGCCCAGGGTCGTCAGCCAGTGAGTCAGAAGTTCCATGAGTATGCGTGGGGTACTAGTGCGATGGAGGACGAGTGCAGCGGGCGGTTGCAGGCCTGCCCCGCTCGCTGCGCAATGAGAAACGGGGGTGCTGCCTCCCCTGTGGAAGGCGGCACCCCCGGATGATAGCAGGCTGTCTGTGCGCGGGCCTTATGCGGTGCCGCGTACGACCATCATCGAAATGCCCACTTTCTTGAGCAGTTTTTCGGCGACGCTACCGAGCAGCAGGCGTTGTACGCCACGACGACCGTGCGACCCGACGATCAGCAGATCTGCACCGGATTCGGCGATGGTCTGGACGATCTGATCGGAGGTCGAGTGATGCTCGGAGACGAGCAGTTTGCTTTCCGGCTTGGTGCCGGCGGCAGTCGCGGCGGCGACGGCGCTATCGAGCACGCTCTTGCCTTCTTTGATGAGCGCTTGCTGGACGGCATCCCGGCTGGCCAGGGTGACTCGGTTGAAATGCGCGAACAGCGCTTCATCCACGGCGTGCACCACGGTCAGGCGGGCGCCAGTGGCGGCACACAAGGTGGCGGCCTCTTCAATGGCGCGCTGTGAGGTGGGGCTGTCGTCAACGGCAACGATGATGTGTTTGTACATCTGGGGCCTCGGATTGGGTGGGTTTCGGGGTGGGAAGTATTGGTGCTGTGCAGCGTACCACCGAGAAGGCGGGGGCCGTTATCGGCGTTTTCCCCAAGGCGAGGTGCGAATCTCGACAGAGCATTCGGGGTGCCTAAAAAGAAAACCCCCGCCGAGGCGGGGGTTGTCCAAACACTAAGCGGTGTTTCTACTTAGTGGGTCGCACCACCAGCACCGCGCGGGGTACGGATGGATTCGACCAGGTCCTGAATGTGCTGCGGCGGCTCAGTCGTCATCTTGGCGACCATGATGGCCACGCCGAAGTTGACCAGGGCACCAATGGCACCGAAGGCGTTCGGCTGGATGCCGAGGAACCAGTTCGGGCCCAGGTCACCCAGGAACTCAGTGCCCTTGATGAACAGGATGCCTTTGTGCTGGAACACGTACAGCATGGTGACCGAGATACCCGCGATCATGCCGGCGATCGCACCTTCCTTGTTCATGCGCTTGTAGAAGATGCCGAGCATCAGCGCCGGGAAGATGGATGCACCCGCCAGACCGAAGGCGATGGCCACGGTACCGGCAGCGAAGCCCGGGGGGTTCAGACCGAGGTAGCCGGCGACCACGATGGCGCCTGCCATCGAGATACGACCTGCACGTAGCTCAGACTTCTCCGAAATGCCCTTCATGAACACGCCCTTGAGCAGGTCATGAGAGATGGCGGAGGAGATGGCCAGCAGCAGACCAGCAGCTGTGGAGAGCGCAGCGGCCAGACCACCGGCTGCGACCAGGGCGATCACCCAGTGCGGCAGCTTGGCGATTTCCGGGTTGGCCAGCACGATGATGTCGCGGTCGACCTTGACCATCTCGTTGCCCTTCCAGCCGAAGGCTTCGGCTTTCTTGGCCATTTCCGGGTTGGCATCGTTGTAGTACTGGATGCGGCCGTCGCCGTTCTTGTCTTCGAACTTCAGCAGACCGGTCTTTTCCCAGTTCTTGAACCACTGCGGACGTGCTTCGTACGACAGGTTGCCTTCGGGCGAACCGATTTCACCCGTCTGGATGGTTGCATGCAGGTTCAGGCGAGCCATGGCGCCGACTGCCGGAGCGGTCGTGTAGAGGATCGCGATGAACACCAGTGCCCAGCCAGCGGAGGAGCGAGCGTCGGAAACCTTCGGCACGGTAAAGAAGCGAACGATCACGTGCGGCAGACCGGCGGTACCGATCATCAGCGACATGGTGTAGACGAACATGTCAAATCGTCCTGCCATGGTCTGTGTCGTGTATTCCTTGAAGCCCAGTTCCGTCACCACCAGGTTCAGCTTGGCCAGCAGTGTCATGCCTGAACCGTCTGCCATCGTCGAGCCGAGGCCCAGCTGCGGCAGCGGGTTGCCGGTGAGGTTCATGGAGATGAACATTGCCGGGATGGTGTAGGCGAAGATCAGAACCACGTACTGTGCGATCTGCGTGTAGGTGATGCCTTTCATGCCGCCCAGGGTGGCATAGAAGAACACCAGCGCCATGCCGATGTACAGGCCGGTGTCGTAATCCACTTCCAGGAAGCGCGAAAAGGCGACGCCAACGCCTTTCATCTGGCCGATCACGTAGGTGATGGAAGCCAGGATCAGGCAGATGACGGCAACGATACGGGCCGTGTTGGAATAGAAGCGATCACCGATGAATTCCGGCACGGTAAATTTGCCGAACTTCCGGAGGTACGGTGCCAGCAGCATGGCCAGCAACACGTAGCCGCCCGTCCAGCCCATCAGGAACAGCGAAGCGCCGTAACCGTTGTAGGCAATCAGGCCGGCCATCGAGATGAAGGAGGCTGCCGACATCCAGTCAGCGCCGGTGGCCATGCCGTTGGCGATCGGGTGGATGCCGCCGCCGGCGACATAGAATTCGCCGGTGCTACCAGCGCGTGCCCAGAAGGCGATACCGAGGTACAGGGCAAAGGTTGCCCCGACGACGATATAGGTCAGTGTTTTCAGATCCATTCGTCAGGTCTCCTCAGTCTTCGTGAACGTCGTGTTCGCGGTCAATCTGTCCCATCCGGTGGGCGTAATAGAAAATCAGCGCCACGAAGATGTAGATGGAACCCTGCTGTGCGAACCAGAAACCGAGCGGGTAGCCGCCCAGCATGATGCTGTCGAGCATCGGCTGCAGGATGATGCCGAACCCGAAGGACACGACAAACCAGATAATGAGCACGGTGGTCAGCAGGCCGAGCGTGGCGCGCCAGTATGCGTCGCCTGACCCTTGTGGCTTCTCCATCGCCTATCTCCTCTCAAATATTGTTGAATGCCATTTCCGGACGGTGTCCGATGGCGGTAGCCAGCGTATTTACTGGCGCCCTCCACCAGCACACCGGATCAGTGAGTGGACAAACCACGCGCTGCCGGAAAGTGACGGGCAGGTGGAGTATCGAGAGGAAAGCTTACAGAAACCTTAACGCGCTTTATCGAGGCATAAATTTGATCGCGGATGTCGGCCGCAGCGGCTCACTCGCCGGAAGCGGGGAAGCGGGTGCGCGGCTCGCCGGGGGCGGATTCACGCACCCAGTCGCGATCGAGCCGGTTCATGTAGCTGACGTAGATTCCGATGATGATCAGGTAGATCAGCAAAGACCCCTGGGCGAACAGATAGAAGCCGAAGGGGAAATTGAAGAGTGTGAAGTGGTTGAGCTCATCGGCGAAGTAGCCGGCGACGAAGGTGCTTGCAAACCAGACGCACAGTAGCGCTGCCGTCAGTCGGGTGTTGCGTTGCCAGTAAGTGCGTTGTGCGGGTCTCGGTTGCATCGCTCGCCTCCAGGCCGAGTATCGGACAGATCGCGCCGGTGGGCAATCTTCGCAAGCGGCGTGTGTTGCGCTGTTTCAGGCGAACCAGCGACTGAGCCATGGCAGCAGCCATGGCGTCAGCAAGGCCGTGAGCAGGCCATTGGCCGCCATGGCCAAGGCGGCAAAGGCGCCCGTCTCCGCACTGATCTGAAAGGCGCGCGCGGTGCCGATGCCGTGTGCGGCCAGACCCATGGCAAAGCCCTGCACCGCGGGGTCGCGGGTGCCGAGCAGGCGAAACAGACCTTGCGCGACCATGGCACCGAAAATGCCGGTCATGATGACCAGCGCCGCGGTGAGCGAGGGCAGCCCGCCAAGGGCTTCGGCGACGGCCATGGCGATCGGCGTGGTGACGCTTTTGGGGGCGAGGGATATCAGTGATGCTTCACTGGCACCGAGCAGTGCGCCGGTGCCCCAGGCCACCATGATGGCGGTTGCCGCGCCGCATAGCAGCGTGACGCCGAGCGGAATGGCCATGGCGCGCAACCGCTGGATCTGGCCGTAGAGCGGTACGGCCAGCGCGACTGTGGCGGGGCCAAGCAGGAAGTGAACAAACTGGGCGCCGTCAAAATAGGTTTCGTAGGCCGTGCCGGTGGCCCAGAGTACGCCAACCAGGGCCAGCACGGCGATCAGTACCGGATTGACCAGCGGATGCCCGCCGGTGCGGCGATGGAGCTGCCAGGCGCCGAGGTAGGCGACCAGGGTGAGCGTCAGGCCGAGCAGGGGTGAGGCGGAGAGGTAGACCCACAGGCCGGTGAAATCGTGACGGATCATGAGCCGCTCCCCCGGCGGCGCAAGATGAACGTCAGTACCAGTGCAGAGACGGCCAGCGCGGCGAGCGTGCTGATCACCAGCGCGGCCAGCAAGGCTTGCCATTCACTGGCGAGGCGGTCGGCATGGAGCATGATGCCGGCGCCCGCGGGGACGAAGAGTAGCGAAAGATGGCCGAGCAGTCCGTTGGCGGTGTCCTGCAGATTCTTGCCGGGCCCGCCGCGCAGGATGAGCGCGACAAACAGCAGCGCCATGCCGAGCACCGGGCCCGGCAAGGGAATACCCAGGCCACGGGCGATGACTTCGCCGGCGAGTTGAAACACCAGTAGCAGGGTGATGGCGTTGAGCATGGAGGGCGCCTCCTGTTCAGGTGAGCAGTATGTGCCCGACGGTGCGTAGCGCGATGCCAACGGCCCCGCCGAGCACTGCGACACGCCACACTGCGGCGACGGGTTTCCCGGCTGAAATCAGTACGGCGATGCCGGGAATGTCCAGCGGATGCACCAGAAAGCCCGCGCTGCTGTTGAGGCTGGTGACGCTGGCCGTGCCGGCGCGCAGCATGTCATCCATGACCCCCATCATGGCGGTGCCGCCGCCGATGAATTTGGTCAGGGTCGGCAGGATCAGTGCGGGGTCGATGCCGAGCAGCACCAGCGTGGGGGCCAGCACACTGGTGAGCAGGTCGATGATGCCGCTGGCGCGCAAGCCGGCGACGGCGACCAGCGCCAGCACCAGCATGGGAATGGCGCCGATGGTGATCTTGAAGGCTTCAGCACCTGCCCGGTTGATGACATCGAGCACACCTTTGGCGTCTTCGGCGATCGGGTGGCGCAGGGTTTCGTCAATGCTGTCATCCTGGTCGGAGAGGTGTTTGCCGAACACGTGATAGGTCGTCGCGGCAGCAGCCAGGCCGCCAAGCAGCGACAGGAGGAGGGTGGTGCCGAACGCCAGCCCCATGGTGGACATCGGGATCAGGACGTTGGCCTGACTCATGGCCATCACCATGGCAAGCGTTGCGGCGATATGGCGCGGCGAGGCGCCCCGCTGGGCCATCATGGCCAAGGTGGCCACCGGGGCGGCGAAACTGACGAAGTTGATCTGCAGGGCTGCGAACACGCCGAGGCCGGTCAGGCCGGCGGGACGTAGCAGTGGCGCGAGTTGGCGGACGAGCCAGTCGAGCACGCCGCGCGCTTCGAGCAGGCGCATCAGCGACAACATGACCACCATCACGGGCAGCAGAACAAACAGGGCAAGCTCGACGCCCGCGCGGCCGGCGCGAAGCACAACATCGAAAATTTCGACCATTCTCGGAGAGTCCGTAGGAATGCGGGAGCGACGGAGCGCCCGTCACCAGGGTGGCCGGAGTTCAGCATGCATGGCAGATGACTTCCGACGATAACCGGCACAGATGGTGCCCATCTGTGCGCGGCCGCAACCTGAATCGTGCGTACACAGGCGGTGTGGCGAATCTCGTGCGAACACGCCAGTGCTCCAGGCCGCCCGTATTCTACGCGATCATGACTGCCTATCCGGCGTCGGGGCGGTAGGCGTCGAGCCAGGCGGCGAGATCGTCGGCGATCATCGGGCGGGCGAGCAGGTAGCCTTGCATCTCGTCGCAGCCGAGGGCGCGCAAACGGTCGCGCTGGCTGGCGGTTTCGACGCCTTCGGCCAGCACCTTCATGCCGAGTTGATGGCCGAGCGGGACGATCATCTCGGCAATCCGTCCGCTTTGAGCATGTTCGAGCGTATGGATGAAGGAACGGTCGATTTTCAGCCGGTTGGCGGGCAGTCGGTGCAGGTAGGACAAGGACGAGAAGCCCGTGCCGAAGTCATCAATGGCAATGGAGACACCGCGGGCACGGATGGCTTCGAGGAGTGTGCGGACCTGGTTGATGCCCAAAGCCGCGACGGATTCGGTAATTTCGAGCTCCAGGCACTCGGGTCGAATGGATGAGGTGTCCAGCGCGTGGTCGAGGATGCCCAGGAAGTTGGGTTGGCGCAGTTGCACGGTGGAGACGTTGACCGACATGCGCAAGCCGGTATGGCCGTGTTGCTGGAGTGACTCCAGCACGCGCATCGATTGGTGAAGAATCCATTCACCAATGGGGAGAATGAGGGCGGTTTGTTCGGCCACCGGGATGAAGCGGTCGGGCGACACATGTGTGCCATTGTCGATCCGCCAGCGCGTGAGCGCTTCCAGCCCCACCACCCGTCCCGACAGGAGGTCGAGCTGCGGCTGAAAGACCGGGTAGAGCTGATCGCCACGGGCCAGTGCCCGGTGCAATGCAATCCGCATCCGGTTGCGGTCATGCGTTTCATTGGCGATGGACTCGGAATAGTAGGCGTGATGGCCGAGTCCGGATGTTTTTGCACGTTTCAGTGCGATGTAAGCGTTCTGTATGCCGTCCGAGCCGCTGCCCTGAACATCACGCAAATGCACGATGCCGGTGCTGACGGTGAGCGGATGGTCGACCTGGTCGATATTGAACGGTGCGCTGAACAGTCGGCTGATTGCGTCCGGCGTGAGATGTTCGCGTCGGCCCAGCAGGCCAAATACGTCGCCAGAGACTCTGGCGACAAAGCACCCGGGAAATTCAGTGCCCAATCGCTGAGCAATGGCACGCAGCAGTTGGTCGCCATAGGGGTGTCCAAGGAGATCGTTGACGGCCGAGAATTGATCGATATCGACGAGGGCCAAGGCCTGTTCATTGCAGCTGGTGCTGTCAATGGCGCGGTCCAGCTCTCGAAGCATGGCTGAGCGGTTGGGAAGCCCCACCAGGCGGTCAAAATAGGCCTGGTCGCGCAAGGCGCTGACCAGCTGGATGTTTTGCGCGCACAAGGACATGTTGGTGCAGAACATGTGCAGCAGGCCTTGGTCGAGTTCGCGGATGGGTTCACTGGAGTCGACGAAGACTGCGTAGGCGTGCTGATCCTGGGTTTCGAAGAACAGCGTGACGCTGTGTGGCTCGACGAGGTTGCGGCGTTCGAGCAGGCTTTGTTGCAAGGCCGCGGCGACTCCCGGTTCGTCGATGGTATCGAACGGCTTGTCGGTCAGCCCGCTGAAGCGACCAGCCGCGGCGATGATCGCAAACTCGGGAGCCTGGCCGTTCTGAGGCGGTAACGGCGGCGTGCCGGCGCAGACCAAGCCCTCGGGAGGCACCCCGATGAGGCTGGCGATCTGGATGATGATGCCCTCGGCGAAATTGCGCAGCCCCGGGCGGGTCATCATGTCGTTGCTGGCGGCGATGACTTTTTCCAGCCCGCGGCGGCTGGCGTCAAGGCTGCGCAATTGGTCGTAGGAGCGCAGCGCGGCCGTCACGGTGGTGAACAGCTTGTTGCGGGTCAGTTCATTCTTGGTTTTGTAGTCGTTGATGTCGTAGCGGCTGATCGCGTCCATTTCAGGCGCTTGGCCGGGTTGCCCGGTGCGCAAGACAACGCGCAGGTTGGTCAGCTGTAACTCTTCGCGTATGGCGTCGACGATGCGCAGCCCCGCGTCAGGCGTTTCCATCACGACGTCGAGCAGCAGGACGGCGATGTCTTGCTCGCGGCGCAGGACCGCGAGGGCTTCGGCGCCCGAGTGGGCATGGAGGAACTCAACCGGGCGGCCAAGAATGGGGATGCCCTTGAGCGCGAAACGTGTGGCTTCGTGGACGTCGGCATCGTCGTCCACCACCAGAATTCGCCACGGCGGTTGTGGTGGTGTCAGAGCGCCGTTTTTGGGCAGCATTTCGTCAGCGAAGACGAACTGCCCCTCCCCCTCCGCCATAGTGTTCGTTCCTCTGCGTTTGGCCGTCGAGGGAATTAACGAGTGCCCCCCGGATTTCTTGAGGGGCTACGGGGTGCGCTGGATTGTTTTATTGTGTCAACGAGGCAGTGCGTAGTAGATCGTGAGCCCACAACCAATAGCGATCACCATGCGCCGCAGCCAGATGGCCGGCAAGCGCCGGGCGAGGCGCGCACCCGTGTAACCACCGGCGACCGCGGTGATCAGCATGATCCAGGTGTGCGGCCAACTGACCGCACCTGCAATCACAAAAGTGACCACCGCAACGCTGTAGATGACCGCAGACAGCCAGTTTTTGAGCGCATTGATTTCGTTGAGATCAGTGTGGCCCTGAATGGCCAGCGCCGCGATCATGACAATGCCCATGCCCGCACCGAAAAATCCGCCATACACCGATACCAGGAACTGGAACACCGTGCCCCCCAGGCCATGGCTCGGGCCTGTGGTGCCGCGCAGGCGTGCCAGCAAGCGCGATAGCGAGCCGCTCAAGGCAAACATGAGTGTGGCTACGCCAAGCAACCACGGGATCAGTTGGGTAAATACTCGGTCTTGCACCTTAAGCAGCAGCAAGCCGCCCAGCAGTCCGCCCAGAAACGCAACGATCGACAGCGGCAGCAGGCGGTCGCGGTATTTATACAAAGCGTCGCGGCTTGCCAGCGCACCCGCCAGACTCGCCGGCCAAAGCGCAACCGCGTTGCTGGCATTGGCCATGACGGGCGGCACGCCAACGGCCAAGAGTGCAGGGAAGGAAAAGAAGGTTCCGCCTCCAGCAACTGAGTTCATGGCGCCGGCCAAGAAGGCGGCCACGCCAATCAAGGTGATTTCGCTAGCGGTCATGGTTGAGGCTGGTGGTGTTGGTGGATGAGGTCGAGGATGCCGGTGAGTCGTGTGCCGCTTGCCGAAGGCGATGCAGCCAACTGCCCGGCCGCTTGGTCGCATCGGGTAGTCCCAAAATGACTGAGTTTAAACCCGCAGGCGACGGAAGCAGCCCCGATGTTCGACATGACGCAGCACAGTGCGCGAGTCGGAGCGTCAGCGTCGATGGCTCGAATGGGACCGTTGGGGCGCACGACGCACCAATCCGTGCTTGGCCACAAAAGAAAGCGCCTCACTCCATGACATTGAGTGAGGCGCTTTCTTTTTGAACACTCAAACCGATCGTCATCAGGCGAAACAACCTCCGCCAGACCCCGGTCGGTTCAAGCCAGCAACTGCTGGATCTCGTCTGCATTGGCTACCTTGCCTTCAATGACGATCTCACCATCAATCGCCAGTGCCGGCGTGCGCATGATGCCGGCATCAATGATGGCGTTGGTGTCGGTCACTTTTTCGACCTCGTAGTCGAGCCCTTTGGCGTTTGCCGCCGCTTCTGCATTCGCCGTCAGTTGTTTGCATTTGGCACAACCGCTGCCATAGATCGTGAATTTCATGGTTTCTCCTCCCGCGTGAAATAAGTCTGACTGATGGAATTACCACCAGTTGCCGTAAACGAATCCGGTGATGGTGGCCATCACCACAACCAACGCACAATAGACCACTGTTTTTTGCGTCCCCAGGATGGTGCGGATCACCAGCATATTCGGCAAAGACAGTGCGGGCCCGGCCAACAGGAGCGCCAGTGCCGGCCCTTTGCCCATGCCGGCGCCCATCAGCGCGTCAACGATGGGCACTTCGGTCAGGGTCGAGAAGTACATCAGTGCGCCCAATACGGAAGCGATGATTGTGGAACTCAGTGTGTTGTCACCCACTGCCATCGCGACCCATTCCGACGGAATGATCCCCTCATGACCGGGACGACCCAGCGCGAAGCCGGCTATGAACACGCCCCCCAGGAGCAGCGGCAGAATCTGCTTGGCGAAATCCCAGCTTTGTGCAGACCACTCGCGATCCTGCTCGCGCAATGTCGAGATGATCATCAGGCCGGCAATACCGATGGCAAAGGGCAACTCGGGTGCGGTCGGTACGATCACCGCCGCAGCCATGACAGCAGCCGTCAGCATAAGCAGCTGACTCGCCGGCCAGTGCCAGCGCCAGATCAGCAAGAGTGCCAGCGCGGCGGAGAGCAGCGCCGTAATCTGCCACTTCCACGCGTAGATCTGCATCCAGGTTTCGCTGTCGGCGGCCGCCCAGTTAGCGAATACGAGCACTCCGACCATCAGTGCGAAAAAAGTGACAATCGCACTCATCGGCTTGTCTGTGTCATCGCCACCGAAACCGCGACTGTTCTTGACCGTTCGCTGCGCCTCTTCCTTGCGATAGATCAGGTGCATGATCGTGCCGATGACCAGCGCAAACAGGATGGCCCCGACCGCGCGGGCAATGCCGATCTCAGCGCCCAGCACTTTGGCCGTGACCACAACGGCCATGATATTGATGGCAGGCCCCGAATACAGAAATGCGATCGCCGCCCCAAGGCCCGCGCCACGCTTGTAGATGCCACCGAACAAGGGCAGCACGGTGCAGGAACACACTGCCAGCAGCGTCCCGGATATTGATGCCACGCTAAACGCCACCGGTTTGGACGCCTCGGGCCCAAGGTAGCGCATCACCGCGCCCTGACTGATATACGCCGACATGGCGCCGGCAATCAGGAAGGCTGGCAGCAAACACAGAATAACGTGCTCTCTGGCGTACCAATTGGTCAGGCGAACAGCCTCCAGCACCGCGTTATCGAAGCGCGCCGTGCCTGCCGGAACAAAATAGATCAGCACAAAAGCCGCCAGCATGAAGAACAACAGGTTGCCTTCACGAGAGTTGCTGGTGTACATCTCGCGCAATCGCGTGGTCATCTAAACACTCCTTGGCAGAGCCATCGGTTGGGACTCCTCATATATGGAGACGAACACACACGCAAAAGGATGCAGAAAAATGATCTTTTTCGAGAGCGGTGACAGCAGATCTGTCCGCTTTCATCAAACGTGACCGGATCGCTCGCAACCATTTTCCTGCTCAAGCGCGTTTAAAGAGCACCGGGATCGGCTCTTGAAATTCAATATTTCTGTATTCGAACGATGGATCAGATGGATTCATCGTGCAGATCAGAATGTCGTAGTTCAATACCTGATCCCAGCGCTTTGCGGCGCTCGGCTTAGCGGCCAGTGCGGGCAACAGCGTTCGGGGTCTCTGAGTCTTTCATGCAGGCGCCCTGGTGTTGATGGGGCGCCGCCGTCGGCGTTGACAGCACCCAGCCACGCAAGGTGCGCAGTGTTTTTCGTTCGCAGGTGTCGATGAGCAGGTTTGCGCGTTCGGTCGCGAGCTCGCCGCCAAGTTGATACCGGGCTGTCATCTGGACCGTGTCCTGGTGTGGCAGTGTCGCGGTCGCATCCGCGACAAATAGATCAATGGCTTGGCCAAGAATCTGTTTCACGCTCGCCCTAAGTGCCTTGCCGTTGTCTGCACGCCAGTAAGATTGCACGTCGGTATGAGCGGAAGAGACGGGGTCGGAAACCACACGAATCTTGTGGATGTATGCGTCTTGAGCGTCTGTTGTGGCGCGATCGTTTGCCGTGGCAACGAGATCCAGCACGAGTGCGCGTTGATCCTGTGTCATCGTGACCTGGGCGGCGAGTCCGATCTGTGGCCGCGCTGCCGTGGCATCCGGTGCGGCTACCAGGCGGGCCTGAGGCGCATGGGCTATCAGCGACTCTCGGAACAGATCGTGGACCCTGAGCTCTCCAAGAATGTCCTGATAGGGGCGGAGAATGCTGTTCGCCTGATCTTGCAGTGCGGCTGCGCGGGCATCTGTCTGGGCGCCCTGAATTGCGGCATGGGTGGCGATGACCGCGACAAATGAAGCCAAGTCGGCGGCTGGGTACATCATGGCGTAGCTATGGGTGCTTGCGTTGTCCCGGTACTCGCCCATGAACTTGAGTGGCCGGTCTTCACCAAGCACTGCGCTCCACGGGCCATTCAAACGCGCACCCAGGTCAGCACTTATGGGTCGGACCTGGGGGCCGACAATCGGTGTTGTGCAAGCACCAAGTGCCGTCGTAATCAGCAGCGCGGCGGCCCATCGGAAGCAAGCTTTCCGGATGCGTGAATGAATATGCATGGCCTTACTTCGGTTGTGGCGCGCTGCTTTGGCTGGCGAGCGCACCCGCCGCTGGTGCTGCGTTTTGCGTCAATCGGCTGACCATCGTGTCGCTGGCTTCAACCAGCACTTGATAGTACGCATTGGTCAGCCCGGGGAAGGTCGGGGGTTCGTTCCAAGCGCCGTCAGCGGGTTTGTAGACCTCGAGGGGCGAGTACCAGTCGTAGCTGTTTGTGCGCAGATCCACCATGTAGCCAACGCCTGTGACGTAGGCTTTGGGCGCGTCGGTCGGGACATACGACGAGTACGACCGGATGACGCCCTGGCGGAAAAAGCTCAGCACGATCAGTTTGTCTGCGTCCAGTCGCTTCGCCAAGGGGCGAAAATCTTTTGCGTGGACTGGGGCGCCGTCTTCCTTGGTGGGATTGTTCTCGAGCTCATCTATCTTGAGGCGGTCGGTGACCAGCGTGACGTGCGCGCCTTTTGCGCGCAGCACTTCGGCCATTCTCATCGGAATGGCGTCAAGGCCTTCAGGCTGGAGTGATTGCACCTGCGTGCTCAAGTCGCTATGCGCGCCGCGTGCGACCGCAATGCACAGCAAACAGGCCGCGCCGGGGAAGTCCGTGTCCGTCGGCGGGAGCTCATCCATGTAGATGGCAATTCGACTCGGGCCGCTGGTAACTGCCTGCATGTTGAAAGCAATAGGCTGTTGCGGAACGCTGGCGCAAGCACTCAAAGTAAGTGCAAAAAAAGTCGCGGTCAGGAAAGTAGTGCGGTTCAAGGTGGTGTTCCTCTTTTTTAAATGCGCGGAGACTGGCGGTCGTTCTTTGGTTTGCGCAGTGGCGGCATGACGAAATCCTGTGGGCGAAAATTGTATCGTTAATGGGTAGGCGCATCCACCCTGAAGGCTAATCATTTCGGGTTTTCGAGTGAATCGATGCGAGGTGGCGAGCCCTGCTTCAGCCTTTGCGCGAGCCGCGCGACTGCGATGCCTATTCGGCCACCGGCGCCTCATCCCATTTCGCTTGAACCCCCATCCAGTCGAGCACCAGGGTGGTCTTGCCGTCGGCGTCCAGATACTGGAGCGGGCCGTGGTTGATGAACAGGTATTCGCAGGGCTCCGGGAAGTGGGTGCTCTCATGAATGATGCCGTTCGGCTCGTAGCCGTAGTCACCGGCGTGGGCGGTTACGCCGCCGTGCTCGACGCCACCGCGGATCTCGATCTTCCCCTTCAATACAAAATATTCCGCCGCACCGATGTGTTTGTGCGAGGGCACGGACGCGCCCGCCACGGTGCGAAACAAGGCCACCCAGGCGCCGGTGACGGGGCAGGTGCGCAGGAGTTTGAAGTGGTAGCCGTCGCGCAGGACCTTCCAGGGCAGATCCTTGGACGCGACATGGAAATCGCTTAGCGGGGTCGTAGGCATGTCTTGTCGCTCCTCGTTCAATGAGATGGTTTTGGGCAACAAGCTTCGTCGTCGTGCCGATGCGTGCAGCCGTCAGCCAGCCCTCTTATCGTAGGTGGAACTCAGTGTTTCGCTGGGCGGATCATCTTTTTCAGCACATTGAATGATTGTTGCAGTAAACGCTACATAGATGTAGCGTACGCTTCATGAATCAATGGATTGCCCTCATTCTGAGCCTGCCCACCGAAAACGCCACGGTGCGCATGCGTGCCTGGCGCGCGCTCAAGCACTCGGGTGCGGCCGTGTTGCGCGACGGGGTCTACCTCATGCCCGAGCGCGAAGCCTGCATCGAGACGCTTGCCGCCATTGCCGCCGATGTGCGCGAGGGCGGCGGCAGCGCGCATGTGCTGAGCGTCGGTGCCACCGATGGCAGCGATTTTTCGGCGCTGTTTGATCGGCGCGACGACTACGCCGCGCTGCTGGCCGAGGTTGCGGCGGCGCGTGAGGGCTTGACGGCCGACACGGTGGCCGCTGCGATCAAGCAGGCGCGCAAGCTGCGCAAAAACTTTGCGCAACTGGCGGCCATCGACTTCTACCCCGGTGAAGCGCAGCGCCAGGTGGATGCTGCCTTGCTGGCGCTGGAGCAAGACACCGCCCGCGTGCTGGCGCCTGACGAGCCGCATGCCGTGGCGGGGCAGGTCGAGGCGCTGAATACGGCTGATTTTCAGGGCCGCGTCTGGGCCACCCGACAGCGGCCGTGGGTCGACCGCCTCGCCTGTGCGTGGCTGATCCGCCGCTTCATCGACCCAGCCGCGCGCTTCGTGTGGCTGGCCACGCCGGCCGACTGCCCGGCCGTTGCGCTCGGCTTCGACTTCGACGGCGCGCGCTTCAGCCATATCGGTGGCCGGGTCAGCGTTGAGGTCTTGATGGCCAGTTTTGGCCTCACTCAGCCTGCGCTGGCGCGCGTCGCCGCGCTGGTGCACTACCTCGACGTCGGCGGCGTGCAACCGCCCGAAGCGGCGGGGGTAGAGAGCGTGCTGGCGGGGCTGCGCGATGCCATCGCCGACGACGACGCACTGCTCGCCGTGGCCGGTGGCGTGTTCGACGCCTTGCTCACCAGCTTTGACAGCGGCGCAAAACCGGCATGAACCCGACCCCGCGCACTGTCGATGCCGACGACGCGCCGCCCGCGTCGGTCAGCTTTCGCGAGGCGCTGCTGTTCTGGCTTAAGCTTGGTTTCATCAGCTTTGGCGGGCCGGCCGGGCAGATCGCGATCATGCACCAAGAGCTGGTCGAGCGCCGTCGCTGGCTCTCCGAACGGCGCTTTTTGCATGCGCTCAATTACTGCATGGTGCTGCCCGGCCCCGAGGCGCAACAGCTCGCCACCTATATTGGCTGGCTCATGCATCGCAGCTGGGGCGGCGTGGTGGCCGGCGCGCTGTTTGTGCTGCCCTCGCTGCTGATTCTCATCGTGTTGTCGTGGGTGTATATCGCCTTTGGCGATGTGCCGCTGGTGGCGGGCTTGTTTTATGGCATCAAGCCGGCGGTGACGGCCATCGTGCTGCAGGCGGCGCACCGCATTGGCTCACGCGCGCTCAAAAACAATGTGCTGTGGGCCATCGCTGGCGCCTCGTTTGTGGCCATCTTTGCGCTCAATGTGCCGTTTCCTGCCATCGTGCTCGGCGCGGCGGCAATCGGGTACATCGGTGGTCGCGTCGCGCCCAAGTACTTCAGCGCAGGCGGTGGCCACGGCAAAACCGGCGCCGGCTATGGCCGCGCGCTCATCGACGACGACACCCCGCCGCCCGCCCATGCGCGCTTTGCGTGGCCGCGCCTCGTCGGCGTGTTCGCCGTGGGTGCCGTGTTGTGGATCGTGCCCATGGGCCTGCTCACCGCCGGCCTCGGTTGGGACCACACCCTCACGCAGATGGCCTGGTTCTTCACCAAAGCCGCGCTGCTCACCTTCGGCGGCGCCTACGCCGTGCTGCCCTATGTGTATCAAGGCGCGGTGGGCCACTACGGCTGGCTCACCCCCACGCAAATGATCGACGGCCTCGCGCTGGGCGAAACCACCCCCGGCCCGCTGATCATGGTGGTCGCCTTCGCGGGCTTTATCGGCGGCTACGTCAAAGCCTTCTACGGGCCGGACTCGCTCTTTCTGGCTGGCGCGGTCGCCGCGTGTCTGGTGACCTGGTTCACCTTCTTGCCATCCTTTCTGTTCATCCTTGCCGGTGGGCCGCTGGTCGAATCCACGCATGGTGAGATCCGCCTCACCGCGCCGCTCACCGCCATCACCGCCGCAGTCGTGGGCGTGGTGCTCAATCTCGCGCTGTTCTTTGGCTACCACGTGCTGTGGCCCGAGGGGCTCAGTGGCCGCTTCGACAGCATTGCCGCACTCATCGCGGTTGGCGCAGCCGTCGCATTGCTGCGCTTCAGAGTCGGCGTGATTCCCGTCATCGGCGCCTGCGCCGTGATCGGCCTTGCGCTCTCATTCGTTCGATAGGAGACCACCATGAGCCACATCACCCTAGCCGAACTCGCCCTGTGGCAACGCGGCGGCCTGGCCCACACCCTCATCGACGTCCGCCGCCACGCGGCTCGCCAAAGCGACGGCACCGAGATTGCCGGCGCTCAATGGCACGACCCGGCGCAGTGGCTGGACTGGAAAGATGACGTCGCAGCGGATCGCCTCACCGTGCTCTATTGCGTTCACGGGCATGAAGTCAGTCAGGGGCTGGCGGCGGCGCTGTGCGCGATGGGTGTCGACGCGCGCTATCTGGCCGGTGGCATCGCCGCGTGGAAAGCTTCGGGGGAGGCAGTGGGCGCGCTGGCGGGGTAAGGTGTTGCGAGCGCAACAGGGGACGCCTCAAGCACGCCATGACCGAATCGCTCTCACTTGAACACGCCCAGAAGCTGGTGCTGCTGTCCCAGCGGCTGCCGCCCGGCAAGCCGGTCGGTTCGCCTGTGGCCGCGACCTTGGCGGCCATTGAGCATCTCGGCTATGTCCAGATCGACACCATTTCGGCCGTCCAGCGGGCGCATCATCACACGCTGTGGAATCGCAACCCCCGCTATGGCGCAGCGCATCTCGACCAGTTGGTGGCCGACAAACAGGTCTTCGAATACTGGTCGCATGCCGCCGCCTACCTGCCGATGCGCGACTATCGGTTCAGCCTGCCGCGCAAGCACGCCATCGCCAGCGGCGCCCAACGGCACTGGTACGCGCCCGACGCGCCGCTGATGCAAGCGGTGCTGAAGCGAATCACCGATGAAGGGCCGCTGATGGCGAAGGACTTTGAGCACAGCGGCCGCAAGCTCGGCGAGTGGCAGACCAAGCCGGCGAAGCGTGCACTCGAATACCTGTTCATGATGGGCGAGCTGATGCTTCCGCGGCGGGTCAGCTTTCAGAAGGTGTATGACCTGACCGAGCGCGTGCTGCCCGCAGGCATCGACACCCGCTTGCCCACACCCGAAGAGCACGCCCGCTTCATGATTACGCGCTATCTGCATGCCAACGGCGTGGGGCAGGCTGCGGAGATCTGCTATCTGCAGAAAAACATCAAACCGCATGTGACCGCGGCATTGAAAGACATGGTGTCGAGCGGTGAGGTGGTGCCGGTACGTGTCGGCAAACACACCTATTACGCCTTGCCGGCGTCGCTGGCCCTGCTGAACAAGCCCTTGCGCCGGAACCGGCTCAGCATCCTCTCACCCTTCGACAACCTGCTCATCCAGCGCAAGCGCATGCAGGCGCTGTTCGATTTTGACTACCTGCTGGAGTGCTACGTGCCGGCGGCAAAGCGCCAGCACGGCTATTTCTCGCTTCCCATCCTGTGGGGTGGGGCGTTGGTCGCGCGCATGGACTGCAAGGCCGAGCGCCGCGCCGCGGTGCTCCACATCCATCATCTGGTGCTTGAACCCCGATTGTCGAAGGCCGACGAATTCACCGCGGCACTGTCCGAAGCGCTGTCCGAATTCATGGTGTTCAACGGCTGCCGCACCGTCCGTCTGCATCGGTGCACCCCATCCCGCTTGAGCCCCGCGCTGGAGCTGGCGCTCACGTCCTGCCGGGTGTGAGGGAAGGGGGCGAGTTTACGTAGGGCGCAAAAGCGAAGCGCCTTCCGCCATTCCAGAGGAAATAGGCGGCAGACCAAGGGTTTACGCCCATAAACCGTGGTCTGTCCCCCATTTTTCTTTGCCGTTCAGATTGGTCCATCTGGCAATCAGGAATGTCGTATTTCAAGACCTGACCCCGGCGCCTGATCGGTTGGGACTCCTCATTTATGGAGACGAACACACACGCAAAAGGATGCAGAAAAATGATCTTTTTTGAAGGCGGTGACAGCAGATCTGTCCGCTTTCATCAAACGTGACCGGATCGCTCGCAACCATTTTCCTGCTCAAGCGCGTTTAAAGAGCACCGGGATCGGCTCTTGAAATTCAATATTTCTGTATTCGAACGAGGGATCAGATGGATTCATCGTGCAGATCAGAATGTCGTAGTTCAATACCTGAGCCCGATGCCCGACCCTTGAGTCAACCGCGGAAGCAGCCGTATTCGTCGGCGTCCACGATCGACAGCACCTCGTCGATTGTGCGGACCGTCGGATACGGGTCGTAGCCGTGCCATTTGAGGTCGGCCCGCATCCAGTACACCCGCCAGGCTTCGACCGTCTTCACATAGGTCGCCTTCACGATGGGCTGCTCGGTCATCTCGCCGGGCGCCCCGCGCCACACCGGGCGTACCTCAAATAGCACAAAACTTTGTCCCGTCACCCGGTACGCAAGATCCAGTTCGGGGCGAACATGCGGCGGCGGCCGTCGAGCCGTTACATAGGCCCCGACAATCTTGTGTACCCGTGCGATTTCCAGTTCGCTCAATGCCACTGCAGTCCTCCCAATTCATGCATAAAGCCTCCGGTGACAAACGGGGCACGAAAAAACGCCATTGTCGGGCCGTCGTCGTTGCGTTCGTCAGGTGTCCAGCGGTTCAAGCGCCCGGCGACCAGCTGCCCGGGTGTCGTCGGTTAATTCATCAAGCTCCGACGTCGTCAGCAGATCCAGGCTGGCCAGGGCAATCAGGGTCATGGTCGCGGTGGAGCGGCGCAAATCATTAAAGGCCGCAGCCAGTGTTTTGTCGCGCGTCTTAATCAGGCGGTATAGCGCGCCATAGCGTTCGTGTGCCGATTGGCCGTCACATGTTGCCGCCTGAACGCATTCATCTAGCGTTCGCTCACAGAAACGCTCCAGCGCAATCGGATGCAAACGGCGTAGTACTTTCCAGTCAGACTCTCGAATATGTCTCATGCGCAGCCAATCCAGAGATGCGGCCCGCCAGCAAGGCCGTCGGACGAACTCGTGCGCCCATTCTATTGGTGCGGCGCACATTATTGAAGCAGCAGTCATCGGCTGGTTTGCGTAGGGCGGAAAAGCGAAGCGCCTTCCGCCATTCCACAAGCCCGCAATCAAGCACGCCTTTCGCCATGCTCAACAACAATAGTGTCGGCTCCACCCCAATCGGCCGGATAGACACCCCGAGCGACACAGCGATGAAATGATGAGTGCGGCCAATTGCCTATCGCGTCGACCCGTCCGTGTTTGAGCGGATTGATATGAACGTAATCCACATGCGCCGCGTAATCGTCTTAATTGACGGTCGGATGGAGCGATTGGTTGGGCCGCATTTAGTCGAACGCTGCAACGTAGCCGCATCTGCAGAACCCTGGTACATCTCCGCAAAGTGTTCGCGTACAACCCGCGCAAGGTATCGGCATTTGATGTAGTGCATTTGTGATCGTAAAAACTCGGCCGTTTTGCGATTGGCAAGACGGGCACGAATTGGCCTCACCCGCAGCAAGAATTTTCACCTTTTGTACACCCTGCTCCTGGTGCCGAAGTAGTTCGTACCTCGCTGCGCATGCTAAGTGCTCTAGAAACGGAAGACCGTTGCGTTCCGCTTCGATAGCGAGTTGGAAATGCGCCATCTTTCGGTCATGTGAGCTGGCACCTGAATCGGCTACGGAAAGGAGAATAGATTTTAGCGCCTCTGCATCAGTCTTCGCTCCTGCTTTCAACTGATTGTCGATAGCTTGCTCCGTAAGCCCAAATGCACTTAATGTCGAGACCGCTTGCTGTCTTTGTTGATCGCGCCCCCATAAAATTTCAGCCTCTTTAGCCTCGGTTTCTGTCATTAGCCGCTTGTCACGGTTCTCCGGTGTGGATTTCGGACAAACTACGCAATCGCATCCAGGGCACTTGCGTCTGCGCCGCGGCATAGCATCGAATTTGAAACCGCAATATGGGCACGTAATCGGATGTGTGTTCATGGTAATGCCCAACTTTTAGGAAGATACCAAAACGGCGTGTACACGACTTGTACGACAGGTGCGCAATCTGGCTGGTTGTCATAATCCATTTTTTGCATGTTGATTTCGCCGTCGTGATGTCGGATGGCACTATTTGCATACTATTTTTGCCGTTTTGGCCCAGCACGCGGTCGTGCGTGAGTGAGGTTCACCGAACGATCCGGGTCTGGCGTCTGTGCGTCCCAATTGAATACCCGAAGAGATTCAGCCAGACCGCCCCGTAAACGGCAAGCGCCACCCACAAGGAATGTACACATCCCCCTCGGGTGGCGCCACAGCCAGTGCGACTAGCCGCTTACCGCACCAGCGTCCGACACCGCAGCGTCCCCTCAACCCCCCGCAGCCGCTTGAGATCTTCGACCGACAGCACCGCATCGATATCAATCGCCGCATACCCAAGATGCGGCCCGGTCATGAGGTATTGGGCGGCGATGTTGATGCCGGCGGCGGAGAAGATGTCGTTGATTTTGGCGAGGACGCCGGGGACGTTGCGGTGGATGTGGAGGATGCGGGTGGTGCCGTGTTGGGCGGGGAGCGAGAGCTCGGGGAAGTTGACGGCCATGAGCACGGAGCCGTTCTGGCCGTAGCGCATGAGGTGGGTGGCCACTTCGGTGCCGATGTTTTCTTGTGCTTCGAGCGTGGAGCCGCCGATGTGCGGGGTGAGGATGACGTTGTCGAAGCGGGTCAGCGGCGAGGTGAAGGTGTCGCTGTTGCCGCCGGGCTCTTGCGGGAAGACGTCGATGGCGGCGCCGCGCAGGTGGCCGTTGTCGAGGGCTTTGGCGAGGGCGTCGATGTCGACCACGGTGCCGCGCGAGGCGTTGATGAGGTGGCTGCCGGGTTTCATCTGCGCGATGCGTTTGGCGTTGATGAGGTTTTGGGTGGCGGGGGTTTCGGGCACATGCAGGCTGACGACGTCGGCGTCGGCGAGCAGGGCGTCCAGCGTGGGCACGGCGCGGGCGTTACCCAGCGCCAGGCGACTTTCGATGTCGTGGTAGAGCACGTTCATGCCGAGCAGCTCGGCGAGGATGCCGATTTGCGTGCCGATGTGGCCGTAGCCGACGATGCCCAGGGTTTTGCCGCGGGCTTCGTGCGCGCCGGTGGCGTGTTTCATCCAGCCGCCGCGATGCTGGGCGGCGTTCTTTTCGGGGATGCCGCGTAGCAGCATGATGATTTCGGCCAGCACCAGTTCGGCGACGCTGCGGGTGTTGGAGAAGGGGGCGTTGAAGACCGGGACGCCACGTCGGGCGGCGGCGGTGAGGTCGACCTGATTGGTGCCGATGCAGAAGCAGCCGATGGCGAGCAGGTGCGGGGCTTTGTCGAGCACGGCCTCGGTGATGCGGGTGCGCGAGCGGATGCCGATGAAGTGGGCTTTGGCAATGGCGGCGTCGAGCGCGTCGCCCGAGAGGGCGGTGGCGTGTTCTTCGACACGCGTGTAGCCGTGGCTGGTGAACACGCTGACCGCGGACGCGTGGATGCCTTCGAGGAGAACGCAGTGCATGGTGTCGGGGTGGAAGGCTTCGTCGATCATGGTGCGTGCTCCGGTGGTGTTGTCGGGTGCTTCGTTTGCGTTGACCTCGGTGCCCGGCGGTGGCGTGGTTTGGCGGGTTGAAACCCGCCCTACGTCTGGCCGGCCCTGGTACGGTGTGGCGGCTTGTATCCCGCCCGGCGGCGCTACCGAGTGGTGTCGCGTGGCTGGGCGGGGGTATCGATCGGGGCTGTCAGTATTGACCGGTAATGCTGCCGTCGTAAAGCGGCTTGCCCTTGGTGCTAGAACATGCCCATTTCGAGGCGGGCGGCATCGCTCATCATTTCGCGGCACCAGGGTGGGTCCCACACCAGATTGACTTCGGCCTCTTTGACGCCGGGAATGTCGAGCAGCTTGGCGTGCGCTTCGTCGGCGATAACGGTGCCCATGCCGCAGCCGGGGGCGGTGAGCGTCATGTTGACGGTGAGGCGGAAGGTGTCGGGCTCGACCATCTCGGCAGTGCAGGCGTAAACCAGACCGAGGTTCACGATGTCGATGGGGATCTCGGGGTCGAAGCAGGTGCCGAGCTGTGCCCAGGCGGCCTGTTCGATGCTGTCGACGCTGCGCTCGCCGGCGTCGGCAGGCGGTGGCGTGGCGGGCAGCTGCGGCTCGAGGCCGAGGGCGTCGGCGTTGCGCTCGTCGATGCGGTAGAGGTTGCCGCCGCACATGACGGTGATGGAGCCGCCCAGGCGCTGGGTGACCAGCGCGTAGTTGCCGGCCTCAAGGGTTTCGGGGTTGCCCCAGGGCACGCTGACTGCGGCGCAGTCGCGCAGCAGCGTGCGGGAGTCGGTTTCGCCGAAGGCGTCGCCCATGATGCGCTCCTTATTCGGTGTGCGCCGGGGAGTGGTCCCCGATCAGCGCGTTGTGCAGGGTGTGCCAGGCCAGCGTGGCGCATTTGACCCGGGCGGGGAATTCACGCACGCCGGTGAGCACGGCGAGTTTGCCGAAGTCGCGCTCGGGCGGGGTGTCGGTGAGCAGCGCGTGGAAGTCTTTGAACAGCGCCTCGACTTCGGCCACCGTTTTGCCCTTGACGGCCTCGGTCATGAGCGAGGCGGAGGCGGTGGAGATGGCGCAGCCGTGGCCGACAAAGCTCACGTCTTCGATCACATCATTGTTGATGCGCAAATACACCGTGAGCTGGTCGCCGCACAGCGGGTTGTGGCCGTCGGCGTGGTGGTCGGCCTCGGGCATCTCGTGGAAGTTACGCGGCTGGCGGTTGTGATCGAAGATCACCTCCTGATAGAGCTCGCGCAGGTTGCCGTCCATGGCGCTCATGCTTTTTTCCTCGTGCCGAACAGCGCTTGCGCCTTCTCGATGGCGGTGACCAGCGCGGCGATGTCGGTTTCATCGTTATAGATTGCCAGCGAGGCGCGTGCCGTGCCGGGGATGCCGAAGCGCGTCATCAGCGGCATGGCGCAGTGGTGACCGGCGCGGATGGCGACGCCTTCGCTGTCCAGAATGGTGCCCAGATCGTGCGGGTGGATGTGCTCGATCATGAAAGACAGGATGCCCGCCTTGTTGGCGGCGGTGCCGACCATGCGCAGGCCGGGGATGGCGCGGAGCGCGGCGGTGGCGTGTTCGAGCAGGGCGTGCTCATGCGCCACGATGCGCTTCATGCCAAGCGCCTGCACATAGTCAATGGCGGCGGCCAGCGCGACGGCACCAGCGATGTTGGGCGTGCCGGCCTCGAAGCGCTGCGGCGCCTCGGCGTAGGTGCTGCGCTCGAAGCTGACGGTGCGGATCATGTCGCCGCCGCCTTGCCACGGCGGCATGGCGGCGAGCAGTTCGGCACGGCCGTAAAGCACGCCGATGCCGGTGGGGCCGTAGAGCTTGTGGCCCGAGAACGCGTAGAAGTCGCAGCCCAGCGCCTGCACGTCGACCGCCTGGTGGGCGACCGCTTGCGCGCCATCGACCAGCACCACGGCGCCAACGGCGTGGGCGTGTTCGACCATCTCGGCCACCGGGTTGATCGTGCCCAGTGCGTTCGAGATGTGCGTGATGGCGACCAGCCGGGTGCGCGGGCTCAGCAGCGCGTCGAAGCCCGCGAGCTCGACCTCGCCGATTTCATTGACCGGCGCGACCTTGAGCACCGCGCCGGTCTGCTCGCACAGCATCTGCCAGGGCACGATGTTGGAGTGATGCTCCAGCGTGGTGATGAGGATCTCGTCACCCGCGGTGAGCTGCTTGCGCCCCCAGGTGTTGGCGACGAGGTTGATGGCCTCGGTGGTGCCGCGGGTGAAGACGATTTCGTCCGCCCGCGCCGCGCCGATGAAGCGTTGCACTGTGGCGCGCGCGTCGTCGTACAGCTCGGTGGCGTGTTGCGACAGCCAGTGCACACCGCGGTGGATGTTGGCGTTTGACTCGCGATAGAAGCGCGCCTCGGCCTCGATCACCGCGTTCGGCTTTTGCGTGGTCGCGCCGTTGTCGAGGTAGGCCAGCCGACGGCCATGCACCGGCCGGGCGAGGATGGGGAAGTCGTCAGCGACCGGCAGACGGGTGGCCGACGCGGTGTGGCGCAGGTCAGCGACGGTGTTCACAACAGTTCCTCCAGCAGTTCGCCGCCGGGCAGGCGGGCCATCAGCGCGGCGCGGGCTTGCTTGCGCAGCGGCAACAGCTCGATGCGGTCGATCGCTTCGGCCGCGAAGGCGTAGGTGAGCACGCGGCGGGCGTGGGCGTCGTCCAGCCCGCGGGTGCGCAGGTAGAACAGGCTGTCTTCGTCCATCTGGCCCACCGTGGCGCCGTGGGCGCATTTGACGTCGTCGGCGTAGATCTCCAGCTCGGGCCGGGCGTCGGCTTCGGCCTGGCGCGAGAGCAGCAGGTTGTCGCAGCGCTGCATGGCGTCGCTGCGCTGGGCATCTTTGGCGACGATGATGCGGCCGGTGAACACCCCGCGCGAATTGCCGTCGAGCAGGCCACGGTAGAACTCGCGGCTGCTGCCGCGCGGCTGGGCGTGGTTGATGCTGGTGTGGTGGTCCACATGGCGCCGGCCGTCGAGGTGATACAGGCCGTTGAGCAGCGTGTCGCAGCCTTCGCCGTCGAAGCGGGTGTGGATGTCATTGCGCGCCAGCCGGGCACCGAAAGACAGCGAGTGCGAGGCAAAGTGCGCGCCCCGCGCCTGCACGGCGTCGATGTTGGCCAGGTGGATGGCCGGCTCGGCTTCCTGCTGCAGCTTGATATGCGTGATGCGCGCGTCGGCATCGACCTGCAGGCGGGTGGTGGCGGTGGTCAGCGTGGTGGCGTCGCCTTCGCCCAGATAGTGCTCGACGATAGTGGCTTCGCTGTTGGCCTCGGCGACGATCAGGTTGCGCAGGTGCTGGCTGGCGTCAGTGGCGCCGGCGATGAACACCAGGTGCACCGGGGCATCCAGCGCGACGCCGCGCGGCAGGCGCAGCCAGGCGCCCTCAGTGGCCAGCGCGAGGTTGAGCGCGGCCGGGCTGTCGCCGTCGGTGGCGGAGCCGAAGGCGGCTTGCACGGCCTCGGGGTGCTGATCCAGCGCGTCGGCCAGGCTCGTCAGTTGTACGCCAGCGGGCAGGGCGCCGATGTCGGATAGCCCGGCATGGAAACGCCCGCCGACAAACGCTAGCCAGTGGCCGGCGTCGTCACCACGCAGGCGGGCGAGGGCGGCCGCGGCGTCGGGTGCAACGGTGTTGGCGGCAAAGTCCTGCTGGTCCATGAAGGCCAGCGAGGTGTGCTGCCAGCGCGGGTGGCGGCGGGTGGGCCAGCCTTCGTCGGCGAAGCGGTACAGCGCTTCGCGGCGCAGCGTGGCCAGCCACGGCAGGCCCGCGCCCGGCTGCACGGCGGAGCCGGCGTGGAAGGCAGACACCCAGGTGTCGACAGCGCTCATTGGGCACCTCCTGCGGCCGGCGGGGCGGCGTGCACTTGGCCCGCGTCGCCGATCCAGCCATAGCCTTTTTCTTCCAGCTCAAGCGCCAGTTCGCGGCCACCGGAGCGCACGATGCGCCCGTGCGACAGCACATGCACATGGTCGGGCACGATGTAGTCGAGCAGGCGCTGGTAGTGGGTGATGACGATCAGCGCGCGATCGGGCGAGCGCAGGCGATTGACGCCGTCGGCCACCACCTTGAGCGCGTCGATGTCGAGGCCGGAGTCGGTCTCGTCGAGGATCGCCAGACGCGGTTCGAGCAGGGCCATCTGCAGCACTTCGTTGCGTTTTTTCTCGCCGCCGGAGAAGCCTTCGTTCACCGCGCGGTAGAGGAATTCTTCTTTCATGCCGACGGCTTTCATCTCGGCCTTGACGCGGGTGAGGAAGTCCATGGCGTCGAACTCGGGCAGGCCGCGATGCTTGCGAATGGCGTTGACCGCCGCCTTGAGAAAGTAAGCGTTCGACACGCCGGGGATCTCGACCGGGTACTGAAAAGCCAGGAACAGGCCGGCGCGGGCACGCTCTTCGATGGGCATGGCGAGCAGGTCCTGACCGTCCCAGGTGACCGAGCCGCCGTCGACCTGGAAGGTGTCGCGCCCGGCCAGCACTTGCGACAGCGTGCTCTTGCCCGAGCCGTTGGGGCCCATGATGGCGTGCACTTCGCCGGCCTTCACTTGCAGGTCGAGGCCTTTGAGGATGTCTTTGCCTTCAACCGAGGCTTTGAGGTTTTTGATATCTAGCATAGTGAGTTCTCCTGAGATTCTGTTGGCGGGGTGTGGCGCAAGGCCCGACACCCGTCCTTAACCGATGCTGCCTTCGAGGCTGACACCGAGCAGTTTTTGCGCCTCGACGGCGAATTCCATGGGCAGTTCCTTGAACACTTCGCGGCAGAAGCCATTGACGATCATCGACACCGCGTCTTCGGCGGTGAGGCCGCGCTGCATGGCGTAGAAGAGCTGGTCTTCGCCGATGCGCGAGGTGGTCGCCTCGTGCTCGACATGCGCCGTCGGGTTGCGCGCCTCGATGGTCGGGAAGGTGTGGGCCGCGCACTGGTCGCCGATGAGCAGCGAGTCGCACTGCGTGTAGTTGCGTGCGTCCTCGGCCTTGGGGGCGATGCGCACCAGGCCGCGGAAGGTGTTGCTGCCGTGGCCGGCCGAAATGCCTTTCGACAGAATCGTGCTCTTGGTGTTGCGGCCCATGTGGATCATCTTGGTGCCGGTGTCGGCCTGCTGGCGGTGGTTGGACAGCGCCACGGAGTGGAAGTCGCCCACCGAGTCGTCGCCGCGCAGGATCACGCTGGGGTATTTCCAGGTGATGGCCGAGCCGGTCTCCACCTGCGTCCAGGAGATGTGCGAACGCGCGCCGCGACAGTCGCCGCGCTTGGTGACGAAGTTGTAGATGCCGCCGACGCCGTCCTTGTCGCCCGGGTACCAGTTTTGCACCGTGGAGTATTTGATCTTGGCGTCGTCGAGCGCGATCAGCTCCACCACGGCGGCGTGTAGCTGATTCTCGTCGCGCATCGGCGCGGTACAGCCTTCGAGGTAGCTGACCGAGGCGCCTTCTTCGGCGATGATCAGCGTGCGCTCGAACTGGCCGGTGTCGCGGGCGTTGATGCGGAAGTAGGTCGACAGCTCCATCGGGCACTTGACGCCCTTCGGGATGAACACGAAGGAGCCGTCCGAAAACACCGCCGAGTTGAGCGCGGCGTAGAAGTTGTCGCTCGGCGGCACGACGGTGCCGAGGTATTGGCGGATCAGTTCGGGGTGGGTTTTGACCGCCTCCGAGAAGGAACAGAAGATGATGCCGTGCTCGCCCAGTTCCTTCTGGAAGGTGGTGGCCACCGACACCGAGTCGAACACCGCATCGACCGCCACGCCGGCCAGGCGGGCGCGCTCGTGCAGCGGCACACCGAGTTTCTCGAAGGTCTTGAGCAGCTCGGGGTCGACCTCGTCGAGGCTCTTCGGGCCGTCCTTTTTCTTGGGCGCGGAGTAGTAGACGATGTCCTGGAAGTCAATGTCGGGGAAGTCGACCGCGGCCCATTTGGGGGCGGTCATGGTCAGCCAGCGACGATAGGCTTCGAGACGCCATTCGAGCAGAAACTCGGGCTCGCCTTTTTTGGCCGAGATCACGCGGATCACGTCTTCCGACAAGCCCTTGGGCAGGGTGTCTGCCTCAAGCAGAGTTTCGAAGCCGGCGGCGTATTCCTGATCGAGAAAGCTGTCGATCTTCCGTGCGGGGGTTGCGGTTTTCATGGAAGACATCTCCTGGTTACTGCGGGGTGCATTTGATGGCGGGGGTGGCGTGTCGCACCATGCGGGCCTCGGTGGCCGGCGGCAAGGGCTCCACCATGTCGGCGAGGCAGACGTCGTCGAGCACGCGGCGGACCACGGTGTTGATACGCTGCCAGTTGGCACGGATGCGGCAATCGCCTTCGATGTCACAAGTGCCGGCCGTGGCACTGCACTCGGTGAGACCAAAGGGTTGGTCTTCGAGCGCGTCGATGATCTGGGCGACGCTGATCTGCGTGGCGGGGCGCGCCAAGGCGTAGCCGCCGCGCGCACCGCGCACGCTGCTGACCAGCTCATGACGGCCGAGCGCCTTGAGCACCTTGCTGATGGTCGGGGCGTTCAGATGCAGGATCTGGGTCAGCTCGGCGACGCTGAACAAGTGGTCGGGAAAGCCCGCCATGTGTGTGAGTACCAGCGTGCCGTAGTCAGTCAGTTTGCTTACGCGCAGCATGATTGGTCCTCGTCGCCCATCGGGCTGAGCAGATGGCGGCCATCGTTGGCCGGGGGCCGGGTTGGTTGAACCTGGCGTCGGGCGGTGCGAAGCAGGGCGACGGTGCGTGCCGGCGTGGGCAACAGACCAAAGTAGTGGGCCGAGTCGGTGAGCAGGCGGTGGATGGCCGTAGCGGTAATCATTGGGGCGGCTCCATGCGTGTTGTGGTTTTAAATAGAACTATATTGGTCCTATTTTAATGCGTCAAGTCTGTGCACCAAAAATCTGTTCAGTGCCGTCGGGCTGAAACCCTTTGGGCTGTGGGGTTTCCGGCGAGGTGAGGCTAGGCCGCGGGGAGTTGAAGCGTGGCGCGCAGGCCGCCGAGCGGGGCGGCGTCGAGGCGCAGATCGCCGCCATACGCACGCGCCAGGTCATGCGCGATGGCCAGCCCCAGCCCGGTGCCGGGGGTGTGCTCGTCGGCGCGCACGCCGCGCGCCAGCACCGTGCTGCGCTGCGCTTCAGACAGGCCGGGGCCGTCGTCGTCGATGTGCACGGTGATCAGGCCGTCATTGACGGTCGCGGTGATGTTCACCTGCCGGCGGGCCCATTTGCAGGCGTTGTCGAGCAGGTTGCCGAGCATCTCCTGCAAGTCTTGCGCGTCGCCGCGACAGCTCAGCGTCTCATCCATATCGGCTTGCGCAATGTGCAGATCGCGGTCGGCATGCAGGCGGCTCATGACGCGAACGAGGCCGTCGAGCACCGGCCGCAGTGCGGTCTTCAGCCCGGGCTGCTGCACGGCGGCGGCGGCGCGGGCGCGGGCGAGGTGGTAGTCGACCTGGCGACGGGCGTCGCCGACTTGCTCGTCGACCAGCCGGGCGAGCGCGCTGGGCTCGTTGCGGGCGGCGTTGGCAAGGATGGTGAGCGGCGTCTTGACCGCGTGGGCGAGGTTGCCGGCCTGGGTGCGGGCGCGCTCGACCATGGCTTCGTCGTGGGCGAGCAAGGTGTTGAGTTCGTCCACCAGCGGCTGCACCTCTTGCGGGTAGTCGCCTTCGAGCCGGCGTGTGTGGCCATCGCGCACCGCGCTGAGCGCGGCGTGCATGCGTTTGAGGGGGGCGAGGCCGACGCCGACCTGCACCACCGCCGCCGCGATCAGGCCGAGGGCGAGCACGCCGAGGGCAATGCTCAGCAGGGTTGAGAATTCTTCGACCGGCTCGTCGATCTGCCGGGTGTCGAGCGCGACGATCAGGCGGTAGGCGGTGTCGGGGTGTTCGGCCGGGCGGATGAGGCGTTCCATCATGCGCAGACGGCTGGCGTCGGGGCCGGCAACGTCGTGCACATGCACCTCGCCGTCGGCCAGTGCATCGGCGGGAACGGCCAGCGCGGTGTCCCATAGCGAGCGCGAACGCAGCAACGCGGTCGTGCCTGCCGGCCCGCCGTCGACCTGCCAGTACAGCCCGGCGTAGGGGCGGCTCAGGCGCGGGTCGGACAGCGGCAGGCGCAGCGTGGCGCTGCCGTCGGCGGCGACCTCGAGTACGGCGGTGAGCTGGTCGAGATGACCGTGCAGTTCGGCGTCGATACGCTCACGCACATGCTGGCCGAACAGATCGGCCAGGAGAAAGCCGGTGATCGCTACGGCGGCGACAATCCACACCAGCGAGCCGGCGAGCAGGCGCAGGCGCAGCGAGCGGTGGATGGCCGCCGGAGCACTCATGCCGGTGCGACCAGCCGGTAGCCGAGGCCGCGCACGGTCTCGATCATGCCCTCGGGCAGTTTCTTGCGCAGGCGGCCGACGAAGACTTCGATGGTGTTGGAGTCGCGGTCGAAGTCTTGCGCGTAGAGGTGTTCGGTGAGTTCGGTGCGTGAGATGACCTTGCCCGGGTGGTGCATGAAGTAGCTCAGCAGGCGGTATTCATGGCTGGTGAGCGAGACCGGCTGGCCGTCGCTGGTGAGCTGGCTGTTGCGGGTGTCCAGACACAGCGGGCCGCAGTTGAGCAGGGCGCTGGCGTGGCCGCCGGCGCGGCGGATGAGGGCGCGCAGACGGGCCAGCAGTTCGGCCATGTGGAAGGGCTTGGTGAGGTAGTCATCGGCGCCGGCGTCGATGCCGGCCACCTTCTGGTGCCAGTCGTCGCGCGCGGTGAGAATCAGCACCGGCATCGTGCGCCCGGCGCTGCGCCATTTGCCGAGCACCGTGAGCCCGTCCATCTGCGGCAGACCGAGGTCGAGCACCACCGCGTCGAAGGGTTCGGTGTCACCCAGGTAGTGCGCGTCGAGGCCGTTGTCGGCGCGGTCGACCGCGTAGCCGGCGTCGGTCAGCGCGTCGGCCAGTTGTTGGGCCAGGGTGTGTTCGTCTTCGACGACCAGAATGCGCATCAGTGGTCCCCCCTTTCACGGTGCTTGCCGCGCACTTTCAGAATGCGCGCGTCGGTGGCGTCTACATCGAGTTTGAGCATGCGCCCGTCGGTCTGCACCAGCTTGATCTCGTAGGTCCAGTGATCGTCATCGTCTTCGAGCTCCACCTCGACTACCCGTCCGGGGTAGTCGAGCGCGACCCGCTCGAGGATGGCCGGCAACGGCAGCACCTGGCCGGCGTCGCGTGCCCGGCGGGCGCGGTCGTGGTCGCTGTCGGCGAGGGCGGGGGCGATCAGGGCGGTACTCAGCAGCAGGGTAAGCATCCAGCGCATGGTGGGCCTCGCGGTTGTCAGTGTCGTCATGCCTATTTTCTACCCCTGTGCGGCTGAACGGGAGGTGAACGGGCGCTTCAGCAAGTGTTCAGGCGCCGCTGTGCACACTGCAAGCCATGACAAATGATGTGCCATTTCCTGCGGAGACGATAATGCAGACACTTTCCCGATTCATGTTTCTGGCCGCGCTGACGGTGATGTCGGTCGCGCAGGCCGCCCCGCGAGACGACATTCTCGCCGCATATGCCGCCCAGGCCAAAGCCGGGGATGCCGCTTTTGCCGGGGTTTCGGCCGTACGCGGCGAGGCGCTGCACCGCGACCGCCACGCCGGCGGCAAGGCGGACTCGCCGAGCTGCACCAGCTGCCACGGCGAGAACACGCGCGCCGCGGGCCGCACGCCGGTCGGCAAGACCATCGATCCGGTGGCTGTGTCGGTGGCGCCCACGCGCTACACCGATGCGGCCAAGGTCGAGAAGTGGTTCCGCCGCAACTGCCGCGAAGTGCTGGGGCGTGAATGCAGCGCCCGCGAAAAAGGCGACTGGCTCGCCTTCATGATCACCCAATAAACCCAGGAGACAGTCCATGAAACCCTTGATCCGATCAATCGCCGTGGGCGCCGCCTTGTTTGCCGTCGGCGCCGTGATGCTCGAACGCGCCAAGGCCGGCAGCGATGAGTTCTTCCCCCCCGTCACCGATCCGCTCACGCGCCAGGAGTGCGGCAGCTGCCATATGGCTTTTCCGGCGGGGCTGCTGCCGGCGCGCTCGTGGCAGAAGATGATGGGCGAGCTGGACAATCACTTTGGCGACGACGCCAGCGTGGACGCCGCCACCGCCAGACAGATCACCACCTACCTGGTCGCCCATGCCGCCGACAGCGCCGGCCATGGCGATATGCGCCGCTGGTTGCGTCGCGTCCCGGCCTCGGCCGCGCCCCAGCGCATCACCGAACTGCCCAAGTGGGTGCGCGAGCATCGCGAGGTGTCGCCGCGCGAGTGGACGCGCAAGGAGATCGCCAGCAAGGTCAATTGCGTGGCCTGTCATGTGGACGCTGAGCGTGGTTACTTCGAAGACGATTGAGAAGTTGTGAATAAATCTACTGCGCTTGGCATCTCGGGCTTGGGCGGTGCTCGCAATGCTCATGTATGTATATACATTCCGCTTGCTGCGCGCCGGCCGCGCCCGACCTGCCTGCGCTCGCTACGATTTCTTCACAACTTCGTAGCGGCAATGAGAGATAAGACATGAAAACCTTCCTCGCACTCTATGTCGCCGGCGTCGCCCTGATCTGGGCGCTGGCCGGTGCTGAGCCCGGCCAGGGTGCCGGCAGCCTGCCGTGGATGCTTCGCCATCAGGCGATGTACCTCACCGGTCTTTGGGCCTTCTCCTTGATGTCTCTGATCATGGTGCTGGCGACCCGACCGGCCTGGCTTGAGCGCGCCTTTGGTGGGCTGGACAAGATGTACCGCACCCACAAGTGGGCGGGCATTCTTGCGATCAGCTTTGCCGCGCTGCACTGGCTGGTGGAGATGTCGGACGACGTCATCAAGGCACTGTGGGGGCGGGCCGGGCGCCTGCCCAAGGAGCACGGTGACGGAATCTTGGAGGCGCTGCGCGATATGGCGGAAGAACTTGGCGAGTGGGCGATCTACGCCTTGCTCGCCATGCTGGTGCTGACACTGTGGAAGCGCTTTCCCTTCCACCTGTGGCGCTATCTGCACAAGGCCATGCCGGTGCTGTATCTGGCGCTGGTGATCCACGCGGCCTTTCTGGCGCCGGTGGCCTACTGGTCGCAGCCGGTCGGCTGGATGCTGGCGGTCATGGCGGCGGCGGGTTCGGTAGCCGCGCTGATGTCGCTGCTTGGGCGCATCGGCGAGCGGCGGCGTCATGTGGGCACGGTCGAGTCGGTGTCGACGCCTGCGGCGGGTGTGACCGAGGTGGTTTGCCAACTTGGTGACTGGCCGGGGCACCGGGCGGGGCAGTTCGTGTTTCTCAACTTCGATCGCTTCGAGGGGCCGCACCCCTTCACCATTGCCAGCGCCGACGCCGGCGATGGCCGGCTGCGCTTCGAGATCAAGGCGCTTGGCGACTACACCGAGACGCTGGCTCGCCGTGTGCAGGCAGGGCAGCCGGTGACGGTCGAGGGACCGTATGGCTGTTTCGACCACCGTCGTGCCCGTTCCGGCGCGCGCCAGATCTGGGTGGCAGCAGGCGTGGGGGTGACGCCGTTTCTGGCCTGGTTGGAGAGTATGCAGGGCACCCCGCAGACGGCGGCCGCAGCCGATCTGTATTACTGCGTGCACAACCGCGACACCGATCCCTTTGTGTCGCGTGTGACGGCGCTATGCGCGAACCTGCCAGCGGTGCGTCTGACCGTTATCAGCACCGATCGCGAGGCGCCGCTGAGTGCCGAGCGCATGAAGGTGAGCGGCGCGGCCGATGTGTGGTTCTGTGGCCCGAAAGCTTTCGGGGCGGCGCTGCGCGAGGGGCTCGGTCGTTGGCGGGTGCGCTTTCATCAGGAAGCCTTCGAGATGCGTTGAGTCACCCGGCCGGCCCTGAGGACGGTGCTTTCGTAGGGCCGGCTTCAGCCGGCCATGGCGGGTTGAAACCCGCCCTACGGCCCCGCTCCGGCTCCGGGCCGTAGGGTGGTCAGCTTTGCTGCCCACCAGCGAAGCCCAAACAACCGGTGAATGGTGGGCAGACAAGCTGACCACCCTACGCCGGGGGTAACGATAGTGGCGCCGCCGCCGAACTCAGCTGCCGCAGGCCTGAATCAGAAACTGCCGCAGCGCCTCGGCCGGCTCTGAGAGCTTGGCGTCTTTCGGCCAGATCAGGCCGACTTCCATGTGCGGCACGGCATCGAGAATCGGCCGGGCTTCGATCTTTTTGCCTTCGAGTGACCACGGGCGATAGACCATGTCGCTGAGGATGGTGACGCCAAAGCCGTGAGCCACCATGCCGCGCACGGCTTCCATCACGCTGGTGCGAAAGGCCACGCGGGGCTCCAGGCCGTTGTTGATCCAGAAGCGGCGGTTGGCGTCTTCGCCGCCGTCGACGGTGAGCAAAATGTAAGGCTGCCTGGCGATGTCGGCCAGCGAGGGGTAGGGTGTTTGCAACACCGGATGGCCGGCCGCGGCCCACAGCTGTCGGCGTGAGCGCATCAATACATGGTGGCCGAAGCGCTCGGGGTGCTCTACGTTTGAGAGTACGACCACGCCCAATTCCAGCTTGCCGGACGCTACGGCGGCTTCCACTTCCAGCCTGCCCATGTCGTGCAGGTCCAGGTCCACTTCCGGGTAGGTGGCGCGAAAGCGCGAAAACAAGGGCGGCAGAAAGTAGCCCAGCACGGTGTAGGTGGCGGCGATGCGGATGCTGCCGCTGAGGCTGTCGGCGCAGAAACGCGGTTCGCGCAGGGCGTCTCGCACCGAGTCGAGGATGTTTCCCGCGTGCTGATAAAAGCGGTGGCCTTCGGCGGTGAGGACAACGCCGTGGGGCAGGCGATCAAACAGCTTTACACCCAGACGCTCTTCGAGCAGCAAGATGGCATTGGTGATGGCCGACTGCGACACAAACATCTTTGCCGCCGCCATCGAGAACTGCCCGGTTTCGGCGGCGGCGGTGAAGTAGCGCAGCTGGCGGAGCGTGATTTCACTTGCCATTACTTTTATTGATACCTAAATAGAATTCTTGTGATTTTACGATAACGGAATCCTTTCCTATCATCTGTAAAACAAGGCCAACCCATACAATGGAGGAGACGGTCCATGAACGCACCCCACAAGGATGCAGAAGCGAGCGCACTGCGCGCAGTAACCCTGAACGACAAATATACGCTGCCCAGCGGGCGCGTCTATTTGAACGGCACCCAGGCGCTGGTTCGCCTGCCGATGTTGCAACGTGCACGCGATGAGCGCGACGGGCTGAACACCGCCGGTTTCGTCAGTGGCTATCGCGGATCGCCGCTGGGTAACGTGGACCATGAGTTCTGGCGGGCGAAGAAATTCCTCGAACCGAACCACATCAAGTTCCAGGCCGGTATCAACGAAGACCTCGCCGCCACCGCAGTGTGGGGCACCCAGCAGGTCAACCTCGACCCCAGCGCCAAGTACGATGGCGTGTTTGCCATGTGGTACGGCAAGGGCCCGGGCGTGGACCGCACGGGTGACGTGTTCCGCCATGCCAACGCAGCGGGTACGTCCAGGTTCGGTGGTGTGCTGGCGATTGCCGGCGACGACCACGCGGCCAAGTCTTCGACCCTGCCGCACCAGACCGAGCATGTGTTCAAGGCGCTGATGATGCCGGTGCTGGCCCCGGCCGATATCCAGGAATACCTGGACATGGGTATTCATGGTTTTGCCATGTCGCGTTACTCCGGCTGTTGGGTGGCCTTCAAGGCCCTGGCAGATACCGTTGAGACCTCCGCCTCGGTGAACGTCGACCCCTTCGCGGTCGAAACCATCATCCCGACCGACTTCCCGATTCCGGCCGACGGCCTGAACATTCGCTGGCCCGATCCCCCGCTGGTGCAGGAAAAGCGTCTGCTGCATCACAAGCTGTACGCCGCGCTGGCCTATTGCCGCGCCAACAAGCTGAACAAAGTCGTGATGGACAGCCCGAACGCGCGTCTGGGCATCATGACCAGCGGCAAGAGCTACCTCGACGTGCGTCAGGCGCTCGAAGACCTGGGCATCGACGAGGCCGTGGCCGCCAAGATCGGCCTGCGTGTGTACAAGGTCGGCATGGTCTGGCCGCTCGAAGCCGAAGGCGTGCGCGAGTTCGCCGAGGGGCTCGAAGAAGTGCTGGTCATTGAGGAGAAGCGTCAGTTCCTCGAGTACCAACTCAAAGAGGGCCTGTACAACTGGAGCGAGTCGGCCCGCCCGCGCGTGATCGGCAAGTTCGACGAGAAAGGTGAATGGTCGCTGCCGCACAGCGACTGGCTGCTGCCGGCCGCCGGTGAGCTGACCCCGGCGATGATCGCCCGCGTCATCGCCGCGCGTATCGCCCGTTACTACACCTCGGATCGCATCGCTGCGCGTCTGGCTTTCCTCGAAGCCAAGGAGGCCGCGCTGGCCAAGCCGAACCGTGCCATCGCCCGCATTCCGCACTATTGCTCGGGCTGCCCGCACAACTCGTCCACCAAGGTGCCCGAAGGCTCCAAGGCGCTGGCCGGTATTGGTTGCCACTACATGGCCACCTGGCTGTCGCCCGAATCGACGCAGACCTTCTGCCAGATGGGCGGCGAGGGTGTGCCCTGGGTCGGTCAGGCACCGTTTACCGATACCCCGCACGTGTTTGCCAACCTGGGTGACGGCACCTATATGCACTCCGGCCTGCTGGCGATTCGTCAGTCGATCGCTGCGGGCGTGAACATCACCTACAAGATTCTGTACAACGACGCCGTCGCCATGACCGGTGGCCAGCCGCATGACGGCCAGCTGAGCGTGCCGATCATCGCCCGCCAGATCGCTGCCGAAGGCATCCACAACATGGTGGTGGTGACCGACGAGCCTGAGAAGTACGCCGGTGACGTTGGCCTGCCGGCCCACACCCCGATCCGCCATCGCGACGAGCTCGACGCCGTCCAGCGTGAGCTGCGCGAAGTTGCCGGCACCAGCGCGATCATTTACGACCAGACCTGTGCGGCTGAAAAGCGTCGCCGTCGCAAGCGTGGCACCTTCCCGGACCCCGCCAAGCGTGTGGTCATCAACGACCTGGTCTGCGAAGGCTGTGGCGACTGCTCGGAGAAATCCAACTGCATGTCGGTGATGCCGGTCGAGACCGAGTTTGGTCGCAAGCGCACCATCGACCAGTCCGCCTGCAACAAGGACTTCTCCTGCATCAAGGGCTTCTGCCCGAGCTTTGTCACCATCGAAGGCGGCGCCCTCAGAAAAGGCAAGGCCGCGACGCCGACCGAGACCATGTTCGCCAATCTGCCCGAGCCGACCCTGCCGGGTACGGCCGCGCCGTGGAGCATGCTGATCACCGGCGTCGGTGGTACCGGCGTGGTGACCATCGGTGCGCTGCTCGGGATGGCCGCTCACCTCGAAGGCAAGGGCGTGTCGGTACTCGACATGGCCGGTCTGGCCCAGAAGGGCGGCGCGGTGTTCTCGCATGTTCGCATCGCCGACAAGCCCGAGTCGCTCTATGCGGCCCGTGTTGCCGCGGGTGAAGCCAATGCCGTGATCGGTTGCGATCTGGTGGTAGCCGCCTCTGACGACGCCATTGCCAAGATGCGCAACGAGCACACCCGCGTGGTCATCAACAGCGACAAGAGCAATACCAGTGACTTCGTGCGTGGCTTTGCCGCTCAGGCTCGCAGTGGTGATGTACAGAAATATCCGGACCCGCAGTTCCCGCAGGACGGGATGGAAGCGCGCATCGCCGAGGCCGTCGGCGCGGACAAGGTAGACTTCCTGGATGCCTCGCGCCTGGCCACGGCGATCATGGGTGACGCGATTGCCACCAACCTGTTCATGCTCGGCTACGCCTGGCAAAAAGGCCTGGTGCCGCTGAGCCGTGACGCCATCATCCGCGCCATCGAGATCAACGGTGCGGCGGTCAAAGCCAACATCGCCGCTTTCCAGTGGGGCCGTGCGGCTGCCGTCGATATGGCTGTGGTGGCCAAGGCTGCCCAGCCGGCGCAGGTGCCGGCGCATCACCAGTTGTCGACCACGGTCGATCAAGTGATTGCTCGTCGTAAAGAGCAGCTCACCGCCTATCAGGACGCGGCCTACGCTGATCGTTATCTGGCGCTGGTGAACACCGTGCGCAAGGCCGAAGAGGCTGTCTCGCCGGGCATCACCCTGCTGACCGAAGCCGTGGCGCGTGGCTACTACAAGCTGCTGGCTTACAAAGACGAGTACGAAGTGGCGCGTCTGTACACCGATAGTGACTTCCTGCAGCGCGTCGAGGATCAGTTCGAAGGCGACTACAAGCTGGTCTTCCATCTGGCGCCGCCGCTCCTGGCCGACAAGGACGCCACCACCGGTCATCTGAAGAAGCGTGCCTATGGCCCGTGGATGCTCAAGGCCATGCGTCTGATGGCCCGTTTCAAGCATCTGCGCGGTGGTGCACTCGACCCGTTTGCCCGCAGCGCCGACCGCAAGCTCGATCGTGCGCTGATTACCGAGTACGAGGCGTTGATCGACGCCGTGCTGGCCGGCCTCAAGCCGGGCAACCACGAAGTGGCGGTCGAACTGGCCAACCTGCCCGATCAGATGCGTGGCTTCGGCCATGTGCGTGAGCGCTACGTCGAGCACGCCCGCATTCAGCAGAAAACGCTGATGGCGCGCTTCGAAGGCAAGAGCACGTTGGGCGCTGCTCAGGTGCTGCGCCACACGCCGAAGGCCACTACCTAGGTCGTTTAAAACCCCGCAGCACGCCCGCCCAAGTCGCCACAAGAGATGGCGGCGGGCGTGCTGCATCCATTCGGGTATCCGTGACGGGTGCCCATACCAAGAAGGAAGGAGACACACCATGACCGTATTTTCTTTGCGCGATTTCGCCGACCACGAACAAGTTGTTTTCTGCAGTGACGACGCCAGCGGCCTCAAGGCCATCATTGCCGTGCATAACTCCAACCTCGGCCCGGCCCTCGGCGGTTGCCGCATGTGGCCCTACGCCAGCGAGGAAGAGGCGATCCATGACGTGCTGCGCCTGTCGCGCGGCATGACCTACAAGTCGGCACTGGCCGGCCTCAAGCTGGGCGGCGGCAAGTCGGTCATCATCGGCAACCCGCGCACCGACAAGTCCCCGGCGCTGCTCGACGCCTTTGCCCGCGCGCTGAACAACCTCAACGGCCGCTACATTGCCGCCGAAGATTCGGGCACCAGCGTGGCCGACATGAAGTACCTGGCCGAGCGCACCGCGCACGTGGCCGGCATCGTCGACAAGCCGACCGATGGCGGTGGCACCCGTAGCGGCGACCCGTCGCCGGCAACCGCCCTGGGCACCTTTGTGGGTATCAAGGCCGCGGTGAAGGCACAGCTCGGTCGCGATTCGCTCGACGGCGTTCGTGTGGCCGTGCAAGGCGTGGGCAACGTCGGTTTCGACCTGGCCCAGCAACTGCACGCCGCCGGTGCCAAGCTGTGGGTGACCGATATTCACCAGGACAACCTGCGCCGTGCCGAAGCCGAGCTGGGCGCCGTCGTGGTCGCGCCGGACGCGATCTACGGCCAGGACGTCGACGTGTTCGCGCCCTGCGCGCTGGGCGCGGTCATCAATGACCAGACCATCCCGCAACTGAAGGCCCGCATCGTGGCCGGCGCCTCCAACAACCAGCTGGCCGAAGCCCGTCACGGCTCCGAGCTGATGCGTCGCGGCATTCTGTATGCGCCGGACTATGTCATCAACGCTGGCGGCATCATCGACGTGTACTACGAGCGCACCGGCTTTGACCGCGCCGCGCTGCTTGCCCACGTCGAAGGCATCTACGGCACGCTGCTCGAAATCTTCGAGCGTGCCAGCACCGAACAGCGTCCGACGGGAGAAGTGGCCGACGCATTGGCCGAAGCCCGCTTCAAGCGCTGAGCATCTGAAGCCGGCCGGAACACGACACCACACAAAGAAGCGTGATCCGGCCGAATCTCCCCGCGCTGAGCTGCGCGTGTGCGGGGAACTGTCATGACAATCAAGGAAGGAGACAGCAACACATGTCAGCACTCAAACAAGGCCACGATCAGTGGTCGTCGCGCATGGGATTCATGCTCGCCGCGGTCGGTTCGGCGGTCGGTCTGGGCAATATCTGGAAATTCCCCTACATGGTCGGCCAGAGCGGCGGTGCCGCCTTTGTGGCGGTCTACCTGGTCTGCATCGCCATGATCGGTCTGCCGATCATCGTCGCCGAGTGGATGATCGGCCGTCGTGGTCAGAAGAACCCCATCAACACCATGTCCGATCTGGCCGAGGCCAATGGCCGCAGCAAGGGCTGGGTGATGGTGGGTGTCAGCGGTACGCTGGCGGGCTTCCTGATTCTGTCTTTCTATAGCGTGATTGGTGGCTGGGCGCTGTCCTACCTGCTCGACGCCGTCAGCGGCGGTTTCAGCGGCATGGACAAAGACACCGCCGGTGCAGCCTTCTCCGGCATGCTCGCCAACCCCGGTTCGCTCACCATCTGGCACACCGCCTTCATGGCGCTGACCGCGGGTGTGGTGGCGATGGGTGTGGCAGGGGGTCTGGAGCGCGCCTCCAAGATCCTGATGCCGGCCCTCGGCGTGTTGCTGGCGCTGATGGTCGGATACGGTGCCGCATCCGACGGTTTTGCGCGTGCGCTTGAGTACCTGTTCGCCCCGGACTTCTCCAAGCTCACCGGCGAAGTCGTGCTGGCCGCCCTCGGTCACGCCTTCTTCACCCTGTCGCTGGGCATGGGCGTGATGATCGCCTACGGCTCCTACCTGGGCCAGAAAGTCGACCTGCTGCGCGCGGCGCGCACCGTGGCCATCATGGACACCGTGATCGCCCTCGGCGCCGGTCTGGCGATCTTCCCCATCGTGTTCGCCAACGGCCTCGATCCGGCCGCCGGCCCGGGCCTGATCTTCGTCACCCTGCCGCTGGTGTTCGGCGAGATCACCGGCGGCGGCATTCTCGGCACGATGTTCTTCCTGCTGCTGACCTTTGCCGCACTCACCTCGGCCATCTCGCTGCTCGAGCCCTCGGTTGAGCTGCTGCAAGAGCGCACACGCCTGGGCCGGGTGGGCGCCACGCTGCTCGCCAGTGCCGTCATCTGGGCACTGGGTATTGCCGCGCTGCTGTCCTTCAACGTGTGGAGCGATGTGCTGATCTTCGGCAACAACATCTTCGATCTGCTCGACAAGCTGACCAGCAAATTCCTGCTGCCGCTGACCGCGCTCGGTGCGGTGCTGTTCGTCGGCTGGTGCCTCGACCGCGACAGCGTGCGCGAGGAGTTGAACCTCGGCAGCGGTGGCTTCGCCCTGTGGAACCTGATCGTCCGCTTCGTCGCGCCGATCGGTGTGCTGGTGGTGTTTGTCTCCAGCCTCTGAGTCGCAACCGATGTACCGAGAACGCCCGGCCAGTGCCGGGCGTTTTTCGTTGGGTCTGCCTGCGTCGCCGGCATGACATGCCCGCCTCGTGTAATGTGACACGCCTGTTCATTTTGATCTGATTCTGGAGTGCCGATGTCTGCCGAACTGCTGCCCTGCGTTGAAATCGAAACCGGCCCGCAACCCACCCATGCGGTGATCTGGCTGCACGGCCTGGGCGCCGACGGGCACGACTTCGAGCCGGTGGTCGACGCCTTCGACGAAGCCGCGCTGCCGCCCACCCGATTCGTCTTCCCGCATGCGCCCATGCGGCCGGTGACCATCAACGGTGGCTACGTGATGCGCGCCTGGTACGACATCGTCTCGCAGGAATTCGCCAAGCGCCGCGAAGACCCCGCCGGCGTGCACGAATCCGCCGCGCAGATCGAAGCGCTCATCGCGCGCGAAAACGCCCGCGGCATTCCCGACGAGCGCATCGTGCTGGCCGGCTTCTCGCAAGGCGGCGCCATCGCCCTGCACACCGCGCTGCGCCACCCCGCGCGCCTCGCCGGCGTGCTCGCGCTCTCCACCTATCTGCCGCTGGCCGACACCTTGGCGGCCGAAGCCAGCGAGGCCAACCGCGACGTACCCATCTTCATGGCTCACGGCCGCGACGACGGCGTCATCCCCCACGACTTCGCCCAGCAATCCTTCACCCAACTCAAAGCCGCCGGCTACCCGATTACCTGGCAGACCTATTTCGTCGAACACGGCATCGTGATGGAAGAGATTCGTGATGTTGAACAGTGGCTGGTGGGTGTGCTGGTTCGGTAAGCGCCGGCTGAGTGCTGGGCTGCCTTCGTCAGCCCAGGCGACGCTTTACGCTCGCTGTGCGCGTCCATCCGGTTTGAATCAGAAGCCAGCGCCTCGCAAAGCGGCTTTCCGGGCGCGCTTTTCGGCCAGCCTCTCGGCGTCTTCAAAGCTCAACTCAGCGGGTTCGCCCGGTGTCTGGTCCAGGGGAATGATGCGTTCTCTGGGCGGCAATTCAAATTGCTCGTCGGATGCTCGCGGCAGGCTCTTGAATTGATAGAGATAAAACGCTTCGACCTTCTCGCGCGCCCAGTCTGTTTTCTTGAGAAATTTCACGCTGGAATCGATGCCAGGGTTTTTGTTGAAGCAATTGATATTCAAATAGGCAAATAGCATTTCAAAACCGTAGTGGTCGACGATTTCGGTGAGCAACTGTTTTAAGCCAACGCCGTGCAGCGGGTTGTTCGTGTAATTTGCTTCAGTGTTCATGGCGATGCCCAAACAATTGGTAGATTGCTAATTCTACCTGCCGCAGTGCAGATGAACGTATCCACAATCTCCTCACGCCTGCACCGCCGACGCTGGGCTCAACCCGGGCTGCATGGACTGTGCCCGGATTCCACTTCGCGGCATCCGGGCGACGCGTTTCTATAGCGTAGGCGCTTGCCTCAACCCGCGTCATTCGTCTCCAGCTTGTCCTGCGTTCTCAACGCGAAGTCCGACGCATCGTGGCGCTCGTGTAGCTGCTCTGAAGGCTCGCCCCAGGTGCGATTCACTTTGCGTCCGCGCCGAACGGCGGGGCGCTCGACGATCTCCTTGGCCCAGCGGCTCAGGTTTTTGTAGCTGGCGGCGTCGAGGAATTCGGCGGCGCCATAGGCTTGGCCGAGCACGAGGTTGCCGTACCAGGGCCAGGTGGCGATGTCGGCGATGGTGTATTCGTCACCGCCCAGATACCGGTGCGTGGCCAGTTCGCGGTCGAGGACGTCCATCTGGCGCTTCGCTTCCATGGTGAAGCGGTTGATGGGATATTCGAATTTCTCGGGCGCGTAGGCGTAGAAGTGACCAAAGCCGCCGCCCAGGTAGGGCGCCGAGCCCTGCAGCCAGAACAGCCAGTTGAGCGCTTCGGTGCGTTCGGCCGGGGCTTTGGGCAGAAAACGGCCAAATTTTTCGGCCAGATAGAACAGGATGGCACCGCTCTCGAAAACACGGCTACCGGTCTCGGTATCAAACAGCGCTGGGATTTTCGAGTTGGGATTGACCTCGACGAAGCCGCTGGAGAACTGGTCGCCCTCGCTGATGCGGATGAGGTGGGCGTCGTATTCGGCACCGCGCTCGCTGGCGGCCAGCAGTTCTTCGAGCAGGATGGTGATTTTCTGGCCGTTGGGCGTGCCCATTGAATACAGCTGCAGCGGGTGCTTTCCGCGCGGCAGCGTGGCCTCGTGGGTGGGGCCAGCGATAGGGCGGTTGGTCTTGGCCCATGCCCCGCCGTTTTCGGCGTCCCAGGTCCAGACTTTTGGTGGTGTGTAGGGCGTTGCGTCTGACATTGAGGGTGTTCCTTGCTGAGAGTTGTGGCCGTTAGTCTTGCTGTTCGGCCAATTGCTCGAGGATGTTCGCGTAGTTGTCGACGCCCTGCGCGCCGCTCACGAGGTAGCGCTGATTGAAGACGATCGCGGGGACTGCCGAGATGCCCTGGCTCAGCCAGTCGTTCTCGGCTTGGCGCACTTCGGTGGCAAAGCGCTGATCGGCGAGTACCGAGAGGGCTTCGTCTTTGTCGAGCCCGATGCCTGCGGCGACATCCGCCAACACGGCGGGGTCGGACAGGTTCTGGCGCTCGGTGAAGTGCGCCGCGAACAGCGCCTGTTTCAGTTGGTGCGTGCGGCCGTGCTGATTGGCCCAATGCAACAGCTGGTGCACGTTGTACGTGTTGTGCATGCGCATGTCGTCGGCAAAGCGAAACGCGAAGCCAAGCTCGGCGCCGATCTCGGTGATGCGCAGGCGGTTTTCTTCGGACTGGGCTGGCGTGACGCCGTATTTGTCAGCCAGGTGCTCGCGCAGATTCTGGCCTTCGGGCGGCATGCTCGGGTTGAGTTCGAAGGGGTGCCAGTGAATCTCGTGCGCCGTGCCGGCGGCCTCCAAGGCTTTCGCGAGCTGGCGGTAGCCGATGATGCACCATGGGCAGACCACGTCGGACACGATGTCGATGCGTAGCACTTGGGGCGGGCCGGTCATGCGGGCGCTTTCCATGTCAGACAGCGACGCCGCGATCCTCGCGCCGCCGCTGTTTTAAATCGATCAGTCTAAATATAAGGCATTCAGATTGACAGGTCAAAACCGGGCGTGAGGCGCCGGGCCGATCGATTCAGTGTGTTTGGCCGTCGCTGGGCGAGGCGTGGTCGTGACGAGGCGCGCCGACCGTGGGCCAGGTTCAGGGCGGTTGCTGGCGCCTGGATAGCTTTGCGTCGCATCCAGGCGCGGTGTTGGATCAGGCGAGCGCTAGCGTGCCGGGCGCGCACGCCTTGCCAGGAACAGCACCGCCAGTGCGAGAAGGCTGAGCGTTGTCGGTTCGGGAACGGGGGTGCCGCCCGGGCCGCCGCCGTCGCCCGGACGGTCGTCGGGACCTCCGCCGGGACCGCCGTTATCGCCCGGCCCTCCGCCAGGGCGGCCGCCTTCGCCAGGATCGTCGTCTATCGTGTCGCCGCCGCCCGAGCCTTGCTGCCAGTCGATAGCAAGGCCACCGACGCTGAAGGCCGACGAAACATTGAGCAAGCTGTATGCGCTGGTGGGGGCCAGTGTGCTGCTGATAAGGTCGTCGTAGGAGGCGTAGTTGGCGAGATAGATTTCGTTGCTGACACGGTCGGCGTTGCTTTCGAGCAGGACGCTATAGCCACCGCCGTCGAAGCTGATGCCACCAACGCTAAAATCGGAGGAGACGTTGAGCGCGCTGTAGGCACTCTTGGGGTCCAGCGTGTTGCTCAGCAGGTCGGCATATGAGGCGTAGTGGGCGATGTAGATTTCGTTGGTGGTCCGGTCCGCATTGCTTTCGAGCAGGACGCTGTAGCCCGTGCCATCAAATGTAAAGCCGCCCACACTGAAGGCGGACGAGACGTTGAGGAGGCTGTATGCGCTGGTGGGTGCCAGCGTGTTGCTGAGGAGGTCCGCGTAGGACGCGTAGTTGGCGATGTAGATTTCGTTGGTCAATCGGTCGTCATTGCTTTCGAGCAGCACGCTGTAGCCAGTACCGACCATGGTGAAGCCACCGACGCTGAATGCCGAGGACACGTTGAGCGCGCTGTAGGCACTGCTGGCGTCCAGCGTATTGCTCAGCAGATCTGCGTAGGTGCCGTAGTTGGCGAGATAGATTTCGTTGCTTGATCGATCGGCGTTGCTCTCGAGCATGACGCTATACGGGAGTGCCCACGCGCCCTTGGCAGGGAGGAGCAGCGCGAGCATCAGACTCGCAAATAGCGCGGCGAACAGTGGCCTCTGCAGCATGGCGTGCTCCTCAAATTTTCGGTCTTGGTGGCGTTTGGAATCGGGATTCCATTGCGATAGAAACCAAAGCATAATTCGCGCCGATTTTTGAAGACCATTGCCCTGATTGACTCTGGCCGAGGTGTCCCGGATGCACTGCGGTCAAGCTGTAAAAAGCGCCGACATTTCTGGTCGTCCGGCGATTTTTTGGCGCGCCATCGACGACGCGCCAGCGCGTGCAGACACGACTTGCTACCTCACCCGGATGCGTGCGTGCGGCTGGCGCTGGTAAGCTGGTGTTCGGGCGAGGAGGCTGCGAATGAGCGAGTCTGCGACACAGAAGAGCGGTTGGAAAAGCAAAGTCAGGCCTTGGGCGGTGCGCATCGTCATAGGCGTGGCGGTGTATGCGCTTGTCGGTTTTTTCGGTTTGCCGGCGCTGGTTAAATGGCAGTTGCCGAAGCAAGCCAGCGAACAGCTCGGGCGGCAGGTGACGCTCGACGACATGCGCTTCAACCCCTTTACGCTGAGCGTGTCGCTGACCGGTCTGGCCGTGGCGGAGGCCGATGGCACGCCCGATGCGGCGCGTATTGGCCAGATCGATACCGATCTGCAGTGGCGCTCGCTGGCGTACTGGGGGCTGGTATTTTCGCGCCTGACGATCGACGCGCCCTCGCTGCGACTGGTGCGTATCGACGAGACGCAGCACAACTGGTCGGACGTGATCGCCCGCTTTGCGCAGTCTGCGCCGCCTCCGGCTGACGAGGCGGATGGTCCGGCCCGCTTCTCGATCAACAATATTCAGATCTCCGGTGGCGCGTTCGACCTCGAAGACCGTCTCGCGGGCGTGAATCACACGGTGCGTGAGCTGAGCGTTGGCGTGCCTTTCATCTCGGGTTTTCCGGCCGAGGTGGAGCACAACGTGCAGCCGGCCTTGTCGGCCAGGATCGATGGCACGGCCTTCCGGCTCGATGGCCGGACCCGGCCTTTCGGCGAGGACCTCGAGACGGTGTTCGACATCGAACTCGATGCGCTGGATATCACCCCGTATATGGCTTACCTGCCCTTCGAGCCGGCCTTCAAGCTGTTGTCCGGCGCGCTCAGCACGCAGCTCGAACTGGCGTTTTCGGAACCCAAGGGGCAGGGGCCGCGCCTGACGCTGGCCGGCACGGCAACGCTCGCGGCGCTGGATGTCCAGCATCGGGATGATCGCCCGGTCATTACCTTGCCGAAAGTGGGCGTGGCGATTGGCCAGCTCGATGTGTTTGGCCGGTCGCTGAAAATTGATCGCATCCTGGTCGATCAGCCGGTCATCCATCTGCGTCGGTTGGCCGATGGTTCGCTCGATGTGCTGCAACTGATGCCGCCCGCGTCGGCGGCGCCACCGGCCGAACCCGCGAACCCATCGCCGGAGCCTGCGTTCCGTGTGGCCGTTGAGCAGTTTGAGCTGACGGGCGGGCAGTTTCATTTCAGTGATGCAGCAGCGCCTGCCGGGCCCTTTGCGACGACGCTCAGCGACATCAATGTCGGCCTCAGTGGCTTTGCCACCGATGGCGCGCAGAGTGCTCAGCTGACGGTCGCGGCGCGCAGCGAGGCCGGCGAGCAGATTGCCCACGAGGGGCAGCTCGCCATTGCGCCGGTGCGCGCCTCGGGCACGCTGACGTTGAGCGCTGTGCCGCTGACACACTACGCGCCGTACTACGCGCAGCAGTTGGTCGACGCCAGGCTCACGGGTGGGACGGTGGGCGTCAGTTTGCCTTATGAATTCGACGAGGCGGGGCTTCGGGTGGCGAAGGGCCAGGTCGACCTGGCCAAGCTGGCGCTTCAGCTCGATGCGCAGAAAAAGCCCTCGGTCCAGGTGGCGTCGCTGAAGGTGTCGGGCGTCGCACTGGATACCGCCGCCCGCAACGTCGCCGTGGCGCGGATCGCCAGCACGGGCGGCAGCGTGAGCCTGCACCGCGCGCGCGATGGCAGCATTGACCTCGCCCGGATCGTGCCGCCGTCGGCCGAGTCCGAGGCGAAAACGCCTGCCGGGCCGGCCTGGAAAGTGCGCCTCGCGCAAACCGATCTCAGTGGCTGGGATGTCCGTTTTGAAGACCGCGCCGTGCGGACGCCGGTGGTGGTCGATGTCGAGCGCACCGAGCTGTCGCTGGGCGCGCTGGGCACCGATCTGAGCAAACCCGTGCCGCTCACGCTCAGCGCGGTGGTCAACAAAGGCGGTTATGTCGCGGCCAAGGGGACGGTGGACCTCGCCTCGCTGGCGGTGGACATGCGCCTGGACGTCAAGCATTTGCCACTGCGCCCGCTGCAGGCCTACGCGACGGAGGGCATCGAGGCGAGTCTGCGCTCGGCCAATCTGTCGCTGGGCGGGCAGCTCAGCGTGGGGGCGGCGTCGGGCCAGAGCGCGCCACCGGTGCGCTTTCGGGGCGATGCCGGCATCACCGATCTGATCGCCGTCGATACCCGCGCCAACACCGATGTACTTACCTGGAAGCGGCTGGCGGTGGACGGGCTCGATGTGCGCACCGAGCCGCTGTCGCTGGCGGCAACCGAGATCACGCTGAGCGATTTCTTCTCGCGGCTGGTGCTCAGCGCCGAGGGGCGCTTGAACTTCCGGGAAATGACCGCGGCCGAAAAAGACAGCAAGCAGGCGGCGGCTGCCCAGGCCGCGGCCAAGGCCGCAACGCCATCCGCTGTCAGCTCATCGTCGGTGATGCCGGGCGAGTTTGACGGTGGGGCCTCGTCGGCGGCTGCGGCCGAGCCGGCCGCCACGGCTACGGTGGCGCCGCCATCGCCGGCGCTGCCGCCGATCCGTATCGATCGCATCGTGCTCGAAAAGGGCAATGTCGCCTTTGCCGACCGATTCGTACGGCCCAACTACGACGCCAACCTGACCGAGGTGGCCGGCACGCTCGACGGCCTGTCGTCCGATCCGAGCAGCGTGGCCACGCTGTCGCTGACCGCCGCGATCGACCACGCGGCGCCGGTCACGATCACCGGCCAGCTCAACCCCTTGCGAGAAGACCGCTACCTCGACATCGTCGCCACCATGCGCGGCTTCGAACTGCCGACGGTGTCGCCCTACTCGGGCAAGTATGTCGGCTACGGCATCGCCAAGGGCAAGCTGTCGGCCGATCTGACTTACAAGATCACCGACCGCAAGCTCACCGCCGAAAACAAGATCCTGCTCGACCAGCTCACCTTTGGCGATGCGGTCGACAGCCCCGATGCGGTCAGTCTGCCGGTGCATCTGGCGGTGGCCTTGCTGAAGAACAGCAAGGGCGAAATCGACCTGTCGATTCCGGTCAGCGGCACGCTCGACGACCCGCAGTTCAGCGTGGGCGGGCTGGTGTGGCGGGCGTTCTTCAACCTCATCGTCAAGGCGGTGACCTCGCCGTTTGCGCTGCTCGGCTCGGTGTTTGGCGGTGGCGAAGATCTGGCCTACGCGGAGTTTTCGCCGGGCACCCATCGCCTGTCGGCGGAGACCACCAAGAAGCTCGAATCACTCGCCAAGGCGCTCACCGAACGCCCCGCGCTCAAGATCGAGCTGACCGGTCAGGTCGACCCCGCCCGCGACGAGCCGGGCCTGCGCGAGCAGTGGATCCTCAACCAGATGCGCGAACGCCAGCGCGAGGCCTTGCTCGATGCCGGCAAGACACCACCCGCGCAGGAGGACATCGAGATCCCCGCCGATCGCCGCCAGGAACTGCTCACCGAGGCCTACGATGAGGCCGACTTTGAAGGCAAGCCACGCAACTTCGTCGGTCTGACCAAATCGATTCCGGCCGATCAGATGCGCGCGCTGATGCTCAAGAATGCGCCGGTGAGCGAGGCCGATCTGGCCGCCCTGGGCAAGGCCCGGGCGCAGGCAGTGCGCGACTGGCTGATCGGTGTCGGCAAGGTGAATGCCGAGCGGATTTTCATGGTTACCCCGTCAGCCAGGAAAGGGCAGGACAAGGACGCCGGGCCGAGCAGCCGGGTGGAGTTTTCGCTGAAATAGGTGTCAGGCAAGTGGCCATGCTCATCAAGAGGGGCACGCGTCATGGGTTTCGGCAAAGCGGCGCTCCAGCTCGAGGCGCAGGGCCCTGCGGGCCTTCGCGGCCGCGAAGCGTTGCTTTTCCTTGGGGCTAAAGGGACGAAGCGGTGGTACTGCAACCGGCTTGCTGTTGTCATCGATCGCGATCATGGTGAAAAAGCAGCTGTTGGCGTGGCGCACGTCCTGGGTGCGGATATTCTCGGCCAGCACCTTGATGCCGATCTCCATTGATGATTTGCCGGTGTAATTCACGCTGGCCAGAAAGGTGACCAGCTCGCCGACCATGATCGGTTCGCGAAACATCACCTGGTCGACCGACAGTGTCACTACATAGCGCGTGGCGTAGCGGCTGGCGCAGGCGTAGGCAACCTGATCGAGCAGGCGCAGCACGGCGCCGCCATGCACCTTGCCTGAGAAGTTGGCCATCTCGGGTGTCATTAGCACCGTCATGGTCAGTTGGTGGGCAGGAAGGTCCATGATGTCAGTGTCTCGATGATGGCTTTCGATGGCGAGCTCGGGCGCGCCGTGAGCGTTTGGGGCGTGCATGCTGGCGCTGCTCGGGCGAGTAGCTGGCGGTCCGGATGGGCGCGCCCGGCAGGGGTAGGGGGCTTTCGTCCGGCGCGGTGTCTGCGTGTGCGGTGTGGTCCGTCTTGCGCCGGCAGCGGAGGATCTTGATCAGGCCGATCGCGGTCAGGCTGATCCACAACACCTGAGTGATGAACGAGGCCAGGTTGAAATAGAAGAACAGCGAGAACAGCAGGCAGCCCGGCCCCAGGATGTTGAGGCCGATGTAACGCACGTCGGTCTGCTGGAAGCGACCGAGTTGCAGGCCGGCGTAGGCGATCTGGTAGCAGATCACACCGATGAGTCCGACCACGTCGGGCAGGTCCATGAAAGCTCCGCAAAACGGGCGGCATCCGAAGAAACCGCCCGCGCAAAAGTGTGAGGGGTGCCGGTTGCCCGGCATGGCTAACGCAAGAGAATGTCTTCAAAGGGATAGCGGGTCAGTACCTCGTGGCCGTCAGGGGTGATCAGCACCTGCTCTTCGAGCTTGACGCCGGGGCCACCGTCGATGCGTCCGAGATAGCTCTCGACGCACAGCACCATGCCTGCCTCAAGCACGCCGTCGTAGCCGAAACTTTGCCAGGCCTCCGGGAAATAGATGATCGGCGCCTCGTCGCACAGGCCTACGCCGTGGTAGAGGCAGGTGTAATGCCGGAAAGTGTCGGGCGGGTAGCGCAGGGCGCGGTAAGTCAGTTCGTGGTAACTCACCCCGGGCCGCAGCAGGGCGGTGTTGTGCTGCACCTGCTCCCAGGCGCGCTGGTAGATGTCGCGCTGCGCGGCGCTCGGCTTGCGGTCGCCGCACAGCCAGGTGCGCGAGGTGTCGACACAGATGCCGTAGCTGCCGACCAGATCGGTGTCGAAGGCCACCAGATCGCCGTTCTCGATCGTGCGGCTGCTGCATTCCTGGTACCACGGATTGCAGCGGGGGCCGGAGGCGAGCAGGCGGGTTTCGATCCACTCGCCGCCGCGGGCAACGTTTTCGGCGTGCAGATAGCTCCACAGCCGCTGTTCCGAGATACCCGGTGACAGATGTTGGCGCATTACCGCCATGCCTTGCTCGCAGGCATGGATGGCGCAGCGCATGGCGCGGATCTCGTCCTCGCTCTTGATCTCGCGGGCGCGCTCCATGACCGCCTCACCGTTGTGCATCTGGATGCCGAGCCGTTCGAGTGCGGCGACCCCTTCCGGGTTGCAGCGGTCGATGGCCAGGCGGGTGTTGCCGCCGCCGTGCTGGCGCACCAGTGCGGCGATCTCGTCAGCCCAGCGCGCGGCCTGTTCGGGGATGCGATCGCCGGCGCAGAAATAGAACCACGGCACGCAGGGACGGATTTCGTCGATGGAGTCGGTGTGTCCACTGAGAAAATCGCAGTGGTCGAATTCCCACAGCACCACCGGACCGTCGGCTGGCACGAACACGTAGCGGCTGGCGTTGTGCAGCAGCCACACCTGCATGTTGGTGCTGTCGGTGGCGTAGCGCACATTGACTGGGTCGTAGAGCACGATGCCGGCACAGTCGGCCTGGCGCAGCTGCTGGCGTACCCGAGCCAGCCGGTGGCGCCGCATGGCGGCCAGGTCGGGCGGGGTCAGCCCCGCGCGCGCCCACTCGACGAGGGCTTCTTCGCCGGGGCCGAGGGTGTGCATGTTGAGCGCGCCGGCCGCATCGGCGACCGCGTGCGAGGCGGCGGGTCCGATGCGTCGCCCATGGGCCTGGCCGGTCAACGGCGCCGGCCGGTTCGAGACTTGAACGCTCATGCCCGGGCGTCCTGGATCAGGGCTTTGACGAAGCCGATCATCAGTACGAGCATCAAGGCCATGAAGGGCAGACCCATGGCGACTGCGCCGGCCTGCACGCCCTTCAGCGCACTGTCACCACCGATCACGAACAGCACCATGGTGACCAGTGCGATCAAGCCGACCCACAGTACCCGCTGCGGCACCGGCGTGTCGGGGATGCCGCCGGCCGCGAGACTGTCAACCACCAGCGCGCCGGAGTCGACCGAGGTCACCATGAAGATCACCAGCAGGAAGACCACCAGCAGCGAGGTGATGGCCGACATCGGTAGCATTTCGAGGAACTGGAAGATGGCCATGTTCACATCCTTGAGGCCGTCGGCCAGCGCGCCGGATCCGGCGGCCACTTGGGCGATGGCGCCACCACCGAAGGCGGTGAACCAGACGATGGCGACGATTGTCGGCACCAGCATCACCACCGTGACCATCTGGCGGATGGTGCGACCCTTCGACACCTTGGCGACGAACACCCCGACCAGCGGGCCCCAGGTACACCACCACGCCCAGTAGAACACCGTCCAGCCCTGGAACCAGTCCTGGTCGGGACGATCGACCCAGTTGGCCAGCGGCACGAACATGCTGACATAGTCGGCCGACGTGCTGAACATGCCTGACAGGAACACCGCCACGCCGACGCCGAGGATGGCGAAGATCAGCAGCAGCAGGGCAAGGCCCATGTTGATGTTCGACAGCAGCTTGACGCCGGCATCCATGCCGCGCCACACGGAAACGGCGGCGATGCCACAGACCACCAGAATGAACAGCGCCTGCATCAGGAAATTGTTGGGCGTGCCGAGCACATGGTGGATACCCGCGGTCGCCTGCATGGCGCCCAGGCCAAGCGAGGTGGCCAGGCCGAAGGTGGTCAGCACCACGGTGAACACATCGACGGCATGGCCGATCGGCCCCTTGTAGGCGTCACCGATGAGCGGCTTGAGGGCTGAGCTGAGCGAGAACGGCAGGCCCTTGTTATAGGAGAAGTAGCCGACGATTAAGGCCGTGCTGAGGTAGATTGCCCAAGGGTGCAGGCCCCAGTGGAACATCGTCGAACCCATCGCGGCATGCATCGCCTCGGGGGTGTTGGCCGCCACGTTGAACGGCGTCTTCCACCAAGCGGTATAGGCGGCCACCGGCTCAGCGACTCCCCAGTAGAGCAGGCCGACGCCCATGCCGGCGGCGAACAGCATCGAGAACCACGACAGCATGCCGAATTCGGGTCGGGCATTGGCCCCGCCCATGCGGATCTTGCCCAGCGGCGAGACTGCCAGAGCCACACAGAGCAGCACGAACAGGTTGCCCATGATCATGATGAACCAGTCAAAGTGCTTGAGGATCCAGCCCTTGGTGGCCTCGAGGTTGGCACCGAATGCGATCGGGTCGTTCAGCGCGATGGCTACCGTGGCGATGATGAGCATTACCGAGACGGGAAAAACGACTTTGTGAAAATCCAGCCCGAACAGCCGGGCGTTGGTGCTGCCGGGCAATGGCAGGCTGCTGCTCATGTCTCTCATGGGGGTCTCCTGATTCTAGTTATGAAGGATGTACTGCGGTCACATCGTCCGACTCGGATGAGCGGCTGGGATGGACTTGATCCATATCAATTGGATGATTCGATTGTTAAGAATTCACCGGGCCGTAACAAACGATTTTTTTGGCCCGAATTAATGATTTTTTGTAATGTCCATCAATGACTTGACGGCAATGGACATGCGTCGGCAGGCACCTCTTTCGGCGCCGCCGAAGCGGTTTTGAGTGGGCGTAACGACCTATTCGAGCGACAACAGCCACTGCCTGAAGCTGGTCACGCTCCGGCGCCGCTCATGGGGCCCCGTGGGCTCCAGCACAAAGAACTGCCCCTCGGTCTGGAGCGCATCCGGAATCGGCCGCACCAGTGTGCCGGCCTTCAGGTAGGGGTCCACCAGGTTGCTCCAGCCCAGGGCAACGCCCTGTCCGCTCAGCGCCGCTTGGATCACCATCGCGTAGCTGTTGAGGTTGATCTTGTTGCGCGGAGCGACCGGCGACAGGCCGAGGCGCCGGAACCATTCGGTCCAGCTGATCCAGTCGCGTTCGGACTCATCAAGCCATAACCAGGTGCACTGGCCCAGATCCTGCGGCGTCGACAGCATGGGATGGCGGGAGCGGTATGCGGGGCTACAGATCGGAAATACCGCCTCACTGCAGATCGGCGTGCTCTTGATGTCGGGCGGTGCCGCCTTGCAGTAGTACACCGCCAGGTCGCATTCGAGCTTGCGATAGTCCTTGACATGGTCGTAGGCGACGATGCGCAGATCGACCCCTTCATGACGCTGGTTGAATTCCGGAATCCGCGGGAGCAGCCAAAGTGAGGCCAGTGCGGTACTGGTGGCTACGGTGACCTGCTGATCGCCATGCCAGCGTTTGACTTGGTGAGTGGCCTCGGCCAGTGCCAGCAGCGCCTCGCGAGAGGCATGGAAGTACTGCTCGCCGGTCGGCGTGAGGCACACCGAGCGTGTTGTACGGTCGAGCAGGTGGGCGCCAAGCATGTCCTCGAGCAGCGCGATCTGGCGGCTGATCGCCCCCTGAGTCACGTTGAGTTCCGACGCTGCCCGGGTGAAGCTGGCCAGGCGAGCGGTGGCTTCGAAGGCAATCAGTGCCTTGAACGGAGGAAGCGGCTGTATCTTCATAGGGCGGGTGTTCCTGTCGCCTCGTGTGCATCGGTGTCTGTCCGGCAACGCCGGCGCCGCCGGACAGACACCAGCGTGCGCTGGTTCGCGCTGCAGCATCAAGCGGAAAATACCCGCTGGCGGGGTGGATGTGATGCCGGAAGGCCACCGTCGTCAGAGTTTTTGCTGGCAATCGCCGGGCTTGTCCGGGCAGGCCTCATCGCACTGCGTCTTCCAGTTCCCGGGATAGACCACATAGCCGAACAAGGCGAAACCTGCATACACCAGCTCGGTGCATTTTGGTATCCACAGGAGCTGTCCCGGACCGACCTGATGGATGAGGCCATCGGCTTCAACCGTCAGGCAGCCTTCAATGGGGAAGATGACCTCCTCGTACAGCGTGGTCCAGCTCACGCGTGCGCCCTCCCAGCGTGCGAAGCCAACGCCCATGTTCGGCGAGACCTCGTCGCTCAGTGCGCGTGCCACATAGGCGGCGCCGGGCGGGCCGCCACGTACTACAAAGCCCAGGTCGGCATGATCGACACGTTGTACGCTGGGTCGGGTTCCGGTGCGTGCGTTCATAGCTCGCTCCGACTGTTCCAGGCGGCCAGCTTGATGCGCGAGCGCACCCCCAGGCCGAGGAAGGGTTCAGGCGGATTGCGCGAGGGCATGCCGGTGACGGCCTGGATGTCGCGCAACTGCGCCGAGTCGGCGCCGACCGCGAGGTCGGCCAGCAAGGTGCCCGAGATGGTGCCCCAGGCCGCGCCGACGCCGTTGTCGCAGGCCGAGGCGAACACCCCATCCTCGAGCGGGCCGAAGAAGTTGGTGAAATTGCGCGAGATGGCGTAGACCCCGCCCCAGGTATGGGTGAAGGGCACATCGGTCAGGTCGGGGAAGCGCGCCAGGAAGGCCTTGCGGTGGTCGGCGCGGATACGCGCACGTACGGCGTCGTCGATGCTGCGCCCGTATTTCGGCACATGCTTGTAGGTGTTGCGGATGATCAGCCGCCGGTCCTGCGTCATGCGTACCGTGGTGCCGGCGTGATCGGCCGGAGTCAAGCCCCAGTCGAAGCGGCCGGTGTAGCGCTGACATTGTGCTTCGTTGAGCGGTGCGGTCCAGCTGGCGAAAGTCATTACCGGCAGCAGTCGGTTTTTCAGGTAGCCGAATTCCTGGGTAAAGATGCTGGTGCCCAGCAGCAGGCGCCGGGTGCGGATGGTACCGTTGCTGCCGTGCAGTACATAACCGCCACGCCCGTCGCGCTCGAGGCGGGTGATCGGTGAATTCTCCAGCAGTTCGACGTTGTCGGGCAGCGAGTCGCCCAGGCCGCGCACCAGCGCAGCCGGTTGCATCAGGTAGCAACCCGGCGTGAATACCGCGCGACGGTAATGCGAGGTGCCGAGCACCTTTTGCAGCGCCGCACCGTCCACGCTATGGAAGGGCTCGCCCAGATCCGACAACAGTTTTTCGAAGTGCGCCAGATAGGCGAGGCCCCGCTCGCCGACGGCACCCTGGTACTTGCCGGCGTGCGACCACTGACAGTCGATGCCGTGGGCTTCGATGAGCGACTGTAGCTGGGCGATGGCCGCCCGGTTCAGGCCGAGCAACCGTTGTTTGTGGGCCGGGTCCGGGTGCTCAAGGGCGAACTTGTGGGGCAGGTCGATGACGAAGCCGGAGTTGCGGCCCGAGGCGCCTTCGGCCACGCGCTGGGCGTCCACCAGGAGGATCCGGGCTTCCGGTTCGTGGCTGGCCAGCCGTCGCGCGGCCGCCAGTCCGGCAAAGCCGGCGCCGATCACCACATAGTCAGCGACCTGATCGCCGCGCAAAGTCTTCACTGGCCGCGGCGGCGGCAGCGCAGCGTACCAGCCGCAGGTCTTGTCGTCGTAAGGGAGGTTCATGTCGGGTCTCAATGTTGTCAGGCGGCTTCTTGGGTGACCTGGAGGCTGCATTCGTGCACCCATCCGCGGCGCTGGCTTTGTGCTGCCTGGCCGATCAAGGCGAAGCCACGCATCCGCCCGGTGTCGTCGTGATAGGTGCAGCACAGGCCGTCGTCGGTCGGGGTTGTGCGCCATTCGCCGGGGATACCGGCAGGGGCCGGGAGTAGGCTCAGCGGTGCGGCGGGTGTTTTGACCTGCACGGGCATCGGCGGGTAGTGCACCGCGGTGGGCTGACCGGTGAGGGTGCGGGCAAGAGCCTCGATTCCGTGATTGATCGGCGCCAGATAGGGCGCGGGTCGCCCGTCGATCTCGATGCAGTCACCCAGTGCGTAGATGTCGGGCTGTGAAGTGCGCAACTGTGCATCGGTGCGGATGCCGCGGCCGACCTCGGCGCCGCATGACGCAGCCAGATCGACATTGGGTGCCAGGCCGACGGCCGAAATGACTGCTGCCACCTCGAGCGTCTGACCGTCGGCCAGATGCAGGTGCCAGGCGCCGGGTTCGCCGTCGATGGTGACGACCGAGGTGCGCAGGTGCCAGTCGACGCCTTGCGTGGTGAGTGCCTGTTGCAGATGGTGGCCCGCCGCTTCAGGCAACAGGCGCTCCAGCGGCCAGCGGCCAATCCCGACCACGCTCACGCCATAACCGGCAGCGGCCAGGTCATTGGCGAATTCGCAGCCGATCAGGCCGTCGCCGATGATCGCCACCCGCGAGGCGCCGCGCAGTTGGCTTTGCAGGGCGGCGTAGTCGTCGAGGTTGTTGATGCTCAGCAGCGCGTCGGTGCGCCCGGCGATATCCAGGCGGATCGGGCTTGCGCCCAGCGCCAGCACGAGCTGCCCATAAGGCATGGCGCCGTAGCCGGTGTGGACAGTATGGGTTGCCGGATCGATCGAGCGCACTTCGCAGTGCGGATAGATGCGCATCCGGAGTCGCTGTTCGGCTTCGAAGGGCGACTCGTCGATCAGATCGTTCGCGTTGCGGCGCTGCGAACTGGCGACTGACAGGGCCGGCTTGGAATAGCGATGGCCGGATTCGCGGGTCAGCATCACAATCTCGGTCTGGGGGCTCTGGGCGCGCACTGCCGCCGCCAGGGCGTAGCCGGCGTGGCCGCTGCCGATGATGACGATCGGGCCCTGCGGCAGGGCAGGCTTCGGTGCGATTGCCGGCACCGTGGCCAGCACCGGTTGGGCCACGGCGGTGGCCGGTGCGGTGATCTCGATCATTTCGAAATCGGCTTTGCCGACGCCGCAGTCGGGGCATTTCCAGTCTTCGGGAACATCTTCCCAACGGGTACCGGCGACGATACCGTCCTTGGGCCAGCCCTGGGCCTCGTCATAGATCAGGCCGCAAATGATGCAGAGCCACTTTTTCATCGCTGTCTCCTCAGTCCTGGCGGACGCGGATGGCCACGTTCTTCGTACGCACGTAGCTGTAGAGGGCTTCCTGGCCCTTCTCGCGGCCGAAGCCGGACAGACCCACGCCGCCGAATGGCGTCTCGATGCCGCCGGCGTACCATTCATTGACGAACACCTGTCCGGCGCGCAGGCGCCGCGTCAGCCGTAGCGCGCGGTTGATGTCCTGGGTGAACACGCCGGCCACCAGCCCGAAGGCCGTGCCGTTGGCAATCTCCACGGCTTCCTCTTCGGTGTCGAAGGGAATCACCGCCAGCACCGGGCCGAACACTTCTTCCTTGGCGATCTTCATCTGCGGGCGTACGCCCGCAAACACCGTCGGCTGCATGAAATGGCCGGTGCGGTCGCCCTGGCGGTCGCCGCCGATGATGGCTTCGGCGCCCTCGGCGATGGCCTCGTTGCACATCGCCTGCACGCGTTCGAGCTGACCGTGGCTGATCAGCGGCGTGTGGTCCGGGTCGTCTTCGCCCGCACCGCTCACCAGCGCGCCGGCCATCTCGGCCACTGCGGCCACGATCTCGTCATGGATGTCGCGATGCACCAGCAGCCGCGACATGGCCGAGCACACCTGACCCGCGTTGAAGAAAATGCCGCTCTTCACGCTGGCCAGCAGTTGCTCGCGGTCGGCATCGGGGAACACCACCGCCGCCGACTTGCCGCCCAGCTCCATCACGCTCGGCGTGGCCCACTGGGCCGCGGCGGCGAGAATGGCCTGGCCGGTGGGGACCGAGCCGGTGAACACGATCTGATCGGTTTTCGGGCTGCTCACCAGATGCGCACCGACCTCGCTGCCCAGACCGCACAGCAGATTGGCCGCTCCGCGCGGCAGGCCGGCGCGCTCGATGGCGCGGAACAGCACGCACAGGCCCAACGGCGACAGCTCGGGCGATTTGACCACCACCGCGTTACCGGCGGCCAGCGCCGGGGCCAGGGAGCGGGCGCAGATCGACACCGGGAAGTTCCACGGCACGATCTGTACCGACACGCCCATTGGCTCGTAGCTGGTGAAGTCCACATAGCCGTTGCCCAGTGGTACCGAAATGCCTTCGACCTTGTCGGCGATGCCGGCGTAGTACTCGAAATAGCGCGCGGCCTCGACAAACTCGTCGCGGGCATCACGCAGGGCCTTGCCGTTTTCCTGGCACAGCACCCAGGCGCCTTCGTCGGTCAGGGTGCGGATCTCTGCGGCGATGCGCAGCAGCCACTGCACCCGCTGGGCCGGCCGGCATGCGCTCAGCCAGCCGCTGTCGGCGCAGTGCCTGGCGGCATCAAGGACGCGTTCGGCATCCTCAATTCCGGCCAGCGCGATGGTGGCCACCGGTTCGGCGGTAGCCGGGTTGTCGACCGTGAGCGCACGCTCACCGTCCACCCAGGCACCGTCGATGAAATTCAGCCAATGGGGGGCGATTGCGTGTTTCATCACGCGGCCTCCTCGCCCTGTGCGTTGGCCGCCAGAATCTTGCGCGCCGCCCACTGGTGGAAGTAGTGCGTCGGCACATCCATTTCGGGCGAAAACACGCCGCCCTGGTAGCCCGGTGACTGGCGACCGGCCTGCATGCCTTCGACGGCGCCGATGTCTTCTGAGAACACCACCCGCCAAGCACTCAGGATGGCGTGGCGGCTGGCGGCATAGATGTCCTTGCGGGCTGCATCTTCGCCGACGAAGAACAGGCGCAGGTGTTCGACTGTCTTGTTCGGCGCCAACGGCTCGAGCACCATCGCAAAGGCGTGGTCGGCCTGGATGCCGAGCAGCACATTGGGGAAAAATGCCACGTACTCGGCATTGCGCATGCGCTCGGCCGGCCAGGCGGCGAATGTCGGCAGTGAGGTGCCTTCGACGTCCGCCAGGTTGTAGGCGTAGCTGCCCTGGCCGGCGAAGTTGCCGTCGAACATGATGTTGTAGTGGTCTTCGAGGCGTGAGTACGAATTGAGGCTGGGGTGCACCCACGGCAGGTGGTAGGCCTCGCAATAGTTCTCCACCGCCAGCTTCCAGTTGCAATTGACCTCAATGCTCATCGCGCCGTCGCTGATCGGGGTGCTCAACAGCGACATGCCGTCGTTGCCGAGGAACTGCTGCCAGCGTTCGGTCAGCGGGCGGATGACTTCCTCGAAGGCCGGTGCGGTGCCCGACAGGTTGACGAACACCATGTCCATCCACACCTGGCTGCGCAGCGGCTTGAGGCCGTGCTTTTCACAGGCGAAGCGCGAATCCTTGTGCTGGTTGATGCCGCCCACGTGCGGCGTGCCTTTGAGCGCGCCATTCAGGTCGTAGGTCCAGGAGTGGTAGGGGCAGCGGATCAGGCCCTGGATTTCGCCTGCTTCCTGCACCAGCTTCATGCCGCGGTGGCTGCACACGTTGTGGTAGACCTGCAGGGCGCCCTCGCGGTTGCGCATCAGCAGCAGCGGCAGCCCCATGAAGTCGACCGGCTTGACGAAGCCGTTCTGGCCGACGTCGCTGGCGAAACCGATGCAGGCCCAGCCCTGGCCCAGCACCTGGTCGCGCTCGGTCTTGAAGTAGGTCTCGTCGGTGTAGAACTCGTTGCCCAAGCCCGTGGCCTGCTCAATCGGCTTGAGCACGTTGTTGAGCTTGAAAACGGGGAAGCGCTGCGGTTCGGTCGGTGCATTCATGGGATGTCTCCTTCACTCTCGTTGTGGGGTTGTCGCCTGATCCAGATCAAGAACAGAGCGGTTGAGGCGGATTATGAAATTCCACCTTCGTCACAACAAACGATTCTTTAGCCACTGATTCATCAGGAAAAATCATGAATTTGGACGTAAGCAAGCCCGCCTCGGCGTCTGCACCGAGGCGGGCTTGGAGCGGTGAAAAAATCGCGGGACGCGGGTGTGACCGAGGGGTAGCGGCTGCTCAGCGTGCGATGGGCCAGCGCGCATTCACGCTGCGCAGGAAGGCGTCCACCGCGCCGGTATAGGCCGCATCGTCGCCCAGATCGACATTGATCTCGCGATGCGAGCGCGCTTGTGGCAAAACCTCGACGCGCATGCCGAGTGGCCGGGTTGCCGCTGCAAAGGCGTCGGCTTGGGTGCAGGGGCTGTCCTTGCGCTCGGTGGAGCACACGGCCAGCAGCGGCGGGCCGGCAGTGCGTTGCTGGTCGATGGGGGAGGCGTCGCGCCAGCGCGCCGGGTCGTCGCCAAAGGCTTGGTCATAGAGGCGCGGATGTCTGCGCTGCATGATGGCCGGCACATCCAGTGCGGCGCTGTCGAGCGCCACGGTGCTCATCCACGGCTGCGCGCCGGCGGCGCGGAGCTGGTCGGGGCGCGCGCCGAGCAGGGCCACCAGATGTGCACCAGCCGAATGTCCCATCAACACCACGCGCGACGGATCACCGCCCCAGCCAGCGGCCTGCTGTTGCACCGCGGCCAGTGCGCGAGCGATGTCCTGCACCTGGTCGAGTGGCCCGGTCTCGGGCAGCAGGCGGTAATTGGTCGACACCAGGATCACTCCCTGGCTCACCCAGTGACGCACCTTGTGTTCGACCACGCTGTCGGCGGCCTTGTCGCCATGGCGCCAGCCGCCACCGTGCACCAGCAGGATGATCGGCGCGCCGGTCGGGCGAGGTTTGGGTAGATAGATGTCGAAGCGGTGGCGCTCGTGCGGGCCGTAGGCGACGTCGCTCAATTGCTCGTACGGCGCGGCCTGCTGGCGGCGCTCGGCGATCCGGTCGCGCAGGGGGCCGGCCTCGGTTGGTAGCGCGAGCAGTACCAGGAGGGCGGCGATGAGCGGGTGGCGCATGCTGGGTTTCTCCCTTGTCGGGGGTGAGGGTGGTGCGGGCGTGGTGTCTATCGAATCACGACCTGTGTTCTGTTGAACGCATCGATCTCCGTTTTGGTTGGGCTTGACTGACCGACGGTCCGTTCAGGCCCGCAGATAGCGTGTCAGGCGCAGGTCTACGGTCAGCGAGATTGAGCTCAGCGCGGCGGCCTTTGCGCGGCCTTCGGCGCTGGCACGGTAGAAGTGCGGGGTCATGACCAGCAGGTCGGTAATCGAGGCTTCGCCGGTGATCGTCAGCGGGTAGCGAAGTGTCTCGGGGCTCAAGGCGGTGAAACCGGTGGGCGCCTGTGTTTCGGCGGGGCGCTCCGGTTTGATGGTGGGGTAGATGATTTCGCGCAGTTCGCGCAGGTGGTCGGGCCCGGCGTCGACCTGCAGCAACTGGCCGCCCGGCTTGAGCACGCGGGCGAATTCGGCATACACCGGAAAGCCGAACAGGCATAGCACCCGGTCGAGCGTGCCGGTCAGTACCGGCAATCGGGCGTTGCTGCCGACCACCCAGGTGGGGCGTGCATCCTGTTTGGCCGCCGAGAGGGTGGCCCATTTCGAGATGTCGAGCCCGAGGATGGACAGTGTGCGGTCGTCGTCGTCCGCCGCCGCGGCGAGCTGGCGCAGGTAGTAGCCCTCGCCGCAGCCCGCGTCCAGGCAGCTTGCGCCGTCCGCCGGGAGGCCGGCCAGGACGGTTCGGCTCACTGCGTCGGCGATTGGCTGGTAGTGGCCGGCATTCAGGAAGCGGCGCCGGGCGGCGACCATGGCCTTGCTGTCGCCGGGGTCGCGCGAGCGCTTTTGTTGCACCGGCAGCAGGTGTACATAGCCCTGGCTGGCGACGTCAAAACTGTGGCCATCGATGCAGCGCCACGCGGCGCCGTCGCGCTGCAAAGGGGCGCCGTCAAGGGGGCAGGCCAGGCGGTCGAAGGCAGTGATGCGCATGCGTTGGGTGTTTTGTGAGGGCGGCTGAAACGGAGAGCCGTCATTGTAGGGCAGGAAAGCCGTGGCGCCTGTGTGTAAGGGGCTGGCGTCAGGGGCGTGTGGGGCCGGCCGGTTTTCTGGCGATGATGAAGACAGCGCTGTTGGGCTTGGGCTGCCATTGATGCGCAATCTCAAAACCGGCCGTGGTGAAGCTGTTGAGCAGCGCCTTTTGGGTGAATGCGCGCAGCTGCGGCAGGAGGCCAAAGAGGGCGCCGACAGACACCACAGCCTTGATCATCCGCATCTTGAACGAGTCGGCAATACACATGGTGCTGCTGACAAAGACGCCGCCGGGTGTGAGCAGGCGGTAGACCTTGGCGATGGTCTCATCCTTGTTGTCGAGCAAATGCAGAATGCTGTGCCCCATTACGGCATTGAAGCGCGGCTCGGTGGCGTCCAGTGCATCAATGCTCGCGAGCTCGAACGTGACATTGTCGATGTGATTCGCCGCTGCTTTTTGCCGGGCGATGTCGAGCATTTTCGGCGAGATGTCGATGGCGTGGATATGCGCGACATGGGGCGCAAGGACGAGCGCGGTGGAGCCGGTGCCGCAGCCGAATTCGAGCACGCGCATGTCGGGCGTGAAATGTTCGCGGGTGAGCTGCAGCTTTTTTTGATACGCCGCTTCGTCAGCGATCGGCTGCCTGGCGTAGCGTTCGGCAATCCGGTCCCAGAACTTTGAGGCGCTTGGCATAATGGTTTCCTTGTGTGGCCGGGGGCATGGAGGGCAATGCGCTTACTGAGGCGGCGAGATCCATTGGCCGATGCCGAGTGCGTTCATTGCGAGCTCGACAGAGAACGCGGCCAGAATCATGCCCATCACGCGAGTCAGGATCGAGGCGCCGCTCACGCCGATCAGCTTGATGATCCGGGTCGACATCAACAGCAGGAGCAAGGTGACCCCGAGGATGGCGATGGTGACCAGCGCCGTGCCGATCTGCACCGGAATCGGATGGACATGATTGTCGGTCAGCAGGATCACCGCGAGGATCGCGCCGGGCGTGGCGGTGGCCGGGATGGCCAGCGGGAACACGGCGATGTCGTGCTCGGGTTCTTGCCGCGGCGAGGGCGTGTCGGAGCCGAAGATCATCTTCAGACCAAAGAGAAACAGAATGACGCCGCCGCTGAGCTGGAAGGAGGCCATACGAATGCCCATGGCGCCGAGGATCAGCTGCCCGATCACGATGGAGCCGAGCAGTACCGCGCCCGCGTAGAGCACGGTCTTGTAGGCGGTGCGGCGGCGGTTTTCGGCCGACAGATGCGCGGTGAGGGCGGTGAATAGTGCCATCGTGCCGATCGGGTCGATGGTGGCCCAGATGATGAGTGCATCCTGGCCCAGTTTTTCTAGCATGGTGTTTCCTTGAGGGGGCGCGGCAGTGCGCGCGTCATTCTTTGTTGTTGTGTCCGGCTCGGTGGGTATATCGCCTCGGCCGGGATGCTGCCGCCTGGCTCAATGAAAGACAGCCGGTTTTCGCTAAAGTGCCGCAGGCCGACGGAATATCGTCGCCACGCGGCAAGGCCGGGCATGGCTACCTATACTGGGCTCAGACACACCCCGACCCAGGAGACCGCCATGAGCGCGCATGTGTACAAGATTATCGAGCTGGCCGGCTCGTCCGCTATCGGTACCGACGACGCCATCCGCAGCGCCATCGCCCGCGCAGCTGAAACCGTCGATCATCTCGACTGGTACGAAGTCATCGAGTCGCGCGGCCACATTGCGGACGGCAAGATCGCGCATTACCAGGTCAAGCTGAAGGTGGGGTTCCGGCTCGACTAGCGGGCGTTGCCAACAGCGCAGTGCGCACGGGGCGAGCGTAACAAAAACCCGCCACGCGGGCGGGTTGTACGGCGGTCGGGCGTGGGGCCGAGTTGCGGCCGCCACGGCGGGCGCTGCGCTGATTACCGCGTGGCATACCGCCTGGCCATCTCCTCCAGCGGCACGATCCGGATCCGGCTCGCGTGTCCCGCCGTCCCAAAGGCCTCGAAGCGCGCCTGGCATATCTGGCGGGCGGCGTCGCGGCCGGCTTTGAAGAATTTGCGGGGATCGAATTCGCTTTTGTGTTCGACGGCGAGGCGGCGGATGGCGCTGCTCATGGCCAGACGCAGGTCGGTGTCGATGTTGATCTTGCGCACGCCGCGCTTGATGCCGTCGACGATGGTTTCGACGGGCACGCCGTAGGTCTCGCCAATTTCACCGCCGTATTCGCGGAAGATGGCGAGCCATTCTTGCGGGACGCTGGAGGAGCCGTGCATGACCAGATGGGTGTTGGGGATGCGCTGGTGGATGGCGCGGATGCGGTCGATGGCGAGGATGTCGCCGGTGGGCGGGCGGGTGAATTTGTAGGCGCCGTGGCTGGTGCCGATGGCGACGGCGAGGGCGTCGACGCCGGTGGCGGCGACGAAGTCGGCGGCCTCGGCGGGGTCGGTGAGGAGTTGGTCGGGGGCGAGCACGCCGTCGGCGCCGACGCCGTCTTCTTCGCCGGCCTGGCCGGTTTCAAGCGAGCCAAGGCAGCCCAGTTCGCCTTCGACACTGACGCCGACGGCGTGGGCCATTTCGACCACCTTTTGCGTCACTTCGACGTTATAGGCATAGCTGGCCGGGGTTTTCATGTCGTCGCGCAGCGAGCCGTCCATCATCACGCTGGTGAAGCCTGAGCGGATGGATTGCTGGCAGATGGCGGGGCTGGCGCCGTGGTCCTGGTGCAGGCAGATGGGAAGATGGGGGTGTTGTTCAGCCGCGGCTTCGACCATTTTGCGCAGGTAGGCTTCGCCGGCGTAGCCGCGCGCGCCGGCGCTGGCCTGAAGGATGACGGGGCTGTCGGTGGCGTCGGCGGCGGCCATGATGGCCTGGATCTGTTCCATGTTGTTGATGTTGAAGGCGGGCACGCCGTAGCTGTGTTCGGCGGCGTGGTCGAGCAGTTGGCGCAGGGCGATCATGGCCATGGGAGGTCTCCTGGGTTTCTGTTTGGCGGGGTGGTGCCCGCCGTTGGGGGATTGGGTTTGGCGGGTTGAAACCCGCCCTACGGATGTAGGTTGGGTTGAGCGAAGCGAAGCCCAGCGGGCGGTGTGCCCACCTCTGGCGTGGCTTGTTGGGCTTCGCGTTGCTCAACCCAAGCTACGCGGTGGCCATCGTTGTGGGCCGGCGCTGCCGTCCGCTGGCGCGGGCCTTGAGGGCGGCAACGGCGGGTAGTTCGCGGCCTTCGAGAAATTCAAGAAACGCGCCGCCGCCGGTGGAGATGGTGTCGATGGCGTTGGTGACGCCGAAGGCGGCGATGGCGGCCAGCGTGTCGCCGCCACCGGCGATGCTGTGGGCGGGGCTGGCGGCGATGGCGCGGGCGAGGGCGCGGGTGCCGGCGGCGAAGGGCGGCAGCTCGAAGACGCCGAGCGGGCCGTTCCAGACGATGGTGCCGGCGCCGAGCATGATGTCCTCGATGGCCGCGTCGCTGGCCGGGCCGACGTCGAGGATCATCTCGCCGGGCGGCACGGCGTTGGTGGCGCGGATGTGAGGTTTGATGTCGGCGGCGCAGCGCTCGGCGGTGATGACATCGTCGGGCAGCCACAGGCGGGCGCCGCGTTCGGCCAGGCGCGCGGTGATGCGGCGGGCGGCGTCGAGCAGGGCCGGTTCATACAGCGAGCTGCCCACGCCATGGCCGCGCGCGGCGATGAAGGTGTTGGCGATGCCGCCGCCGACGATGAGGGTGTCGACCTGGTCGGCGAGGCGTTCGAGCACGGTGAGCTTGGTGGACACTTTCGAGCCGCCAACCACCGCTACCAGCGGGCGAGCCGGCTGGGCCAGGGCGCGGCCGAGGGTCTCGAGCTCGGCGCACAGCAGCGGGCCGGCGCAGGCCACGGGCGCGGCCAGGGCGAGTGCGTGGGTGGTGCATTGGGCGCGGTGGGCGGCGGCGAAGGCGTCGTTCACATACACGTCGATCCAGCGGGCGATGCGGCCGGCCAGCGCGGCGTCGTTGGCCATTTCGCCGACGTTGCCGCGGCAGTTTTCGAGCAGCACGATTTCGCCGGGCTCAATCCGGAAGCTGCCGCGCGTCCAGTCGCCGAGCAGCGGCACGGGTTGGCCGAGCAGCTCGGACAGGCGCACGGCGACCGGGGCGAGCGAGTCGGCATGCGTGAGCGCACCTTCGACCGGGCGGCCGAGGTGCGAGGTGATCATCACCGCGGCGCCGGCGACCAGGCAGTGGCGGATGCCGGGCAGCACGGCGCGCAGGCGGGTGTCGTCGGCCACTTCGCCGTCGGGCGTCATCGGCACGTTGAGGTCGGCGCGGATGAACACGCGCTGGCCGCGCAGGGCGAGGTCTTCGAGTTTGAGGATGTTCATTGCGCTGCCTCCATCATGGCCACGGTGGTGTCGAGCATGCGGTTGGAAAAGCCCCATTCGTTGTCGTACCAGGCGGTGACTTTCACCAGGTTTTCGTCCACGCGGGTGAGCGTGGCATCGAAGATCGAGGAGTGGGCGTCGTGGTTGAAGTCGCAACTCACCAGCGGTTCGTCGTTGACGGCGAGGATGCTGGCCAACCGGCCGTGCGCCGCTTCGCGCACCAGGTCGTTTACCTCGGTGAGGCTGGTGGCGCGGCGGGCGATGAAGGTGAAGTCGGTGAAGGAGACGTTGGGCGTGGGCACGCGGATGGCGAAGCCGTCGAGGCGGCCGGCCAGTTCGGGAATGACCAGCCCGACCGCGGCGGCGGCGCCGGTTCTGGTGGGGATGAGCGACAAGGTGGCGCTGCGGGCGCGGCGCAGGTCGGCGTGATAGACGTCGGTCAGCACCTGGTCGTTGGTGTAGGAATGCACGGTGGTCATCAGCCCGCGTTCGATGCCCAGCGGGCCGTGCAGCGCCCAGGCCAGCGGGGCGAGGCAGTTGGTGGTGCAGCTGGCGTTGGAGACCACCTGGTGGGCGGCGCGAAGGCGGTCGTGGTTCACGCCATAGACGATGGTGGCGTCGACGTCCGCACCGCCGGGGGCGGAGATCAGCACCTTGCCGGCACCGGCGGCCAGATGCGCGGAGGCGCTGGCCTTGCTGGTGAACAGGCCGGTGCACTCGAGTACCACGTCCACGCCCATCTCGCGCCAGGGCAGTTTGGCCGGGTCGCGCTCGGCGGTGACGTGGATCACGTCGTCGTCGACCACCAGGTGGCCGTTGGCCACCGCCACCGCATGGCCGAAGCGGCCGTGCACGCTGTCGTGGCGGGTGAGGTGGGCGTTGGTGTCGGGGCTGCCGAGGTCGTTGATGGCGACAATCTCGATGGGGTGGCGCTTGCCACCTTCGTAGAAGGCGCGCAGCACGTTGCGGCCGATGCGACCGTAGCCGTTGATGGCGATGCGGATGCTCATGGATTTCTCCGGTGGTTTTGAATTCGGTGGTCGTGCGTTCGCAGGCGCGTCATCCGCCATGCCCCGCGTGAGGCGCGATGGCGGAAGGCGCTGCGCTTTTCCGCCCTACGTGACGAGATCCTTTGCCGCTGCCACGATCGCCTCGATGGTGAAACCGAAGCGCTCGGCCAATGCGTCGGCGGGGGCGGATTCGCCGAAGCGGTCGATGCCGATCACGGCGCTGCGCGGGGCGCCGGCGAGGGTCTTCCACCACAGGTCCGGCTGTGCGGCTTCGATGGCCAGGCGCGGCACGGCGGGCGGCAGCACGGCCTTGCGCCAGGTGGCGTCTTGCCGGTCGAAAGCGCCGGTGCAGGGCATCGACACCACGCGTGCGGCGATGCCCTCGGCGGCCAGGCGCTCGCGCGCGGCCATGGCCAGCGCCACTTCGGCGCCGGTGGCGATCATCACCAGTTGCGGTGCGTCGGCGTCGGCGAGCACATATGCGCCGCGTGCGATGGCGTCGAGCTGTGCGTCGCTGCGCGGCTGGTGGGGCAGGGCCTGGCGCGACAGGGCGAGCAGGCTGGGGCCGTCGCGCCGTGTGACGCCGGCGTTCCAGGCGGCCTGGGTTTCGACCGCGTCGCAGGGGCGCCAGACGTCGAGGTGGGGGATCAGGCGCAGCGCGGGCAGGTGTTCGACCGGCTGGTGGGTGGGGCCGTCTTCGCCCAGGTTGATGGCGTCGTGCGTCATCACGTACACCACGCGCAGGCGCATCAGCGCGCTCATGCGGATGGCGTTGCGGGCGTAGTCGGAAAACACCAGAAAGGTGGCGCCGAAGGGCAGGTGGCCGCCGTGCAGGGCAATGCCGTTGAGCGCGGCGGCCATGCCGAATTCGCGCACGCCCCAGTGGATGTGGCGGCCGGGGTGCGTGGCGTGCGGGTCGGCGACCAGCGCGCCGCAGCCGGGCCAGTCGGTGAGATTGGAGTGGGTCAGGTCGGCCGAGCCGCCGAGCAGCTCGGGCAGGGCGCGGGCGATGCGCTCGATGGCGATCTGGCTGGCTTTGCGGCTGGCGATGGTGGCGCCGTCGTTGTGCGCACGGCGCAGCAAAGCGGTGCTCAACACCCGCCAGCTCACCGGCAGGTCGCCGCGCTGGCGGCGCTGGAATTCGGCCGCCAGTTCGGGGTATGCCGTGCGGTAGGCGGCGAAGCGTGCCTGCCAGTCGGCATGCTGGCGGGCGCCGCGGTCACGGGCGTCGAAGCTCTCACGGATTTCGTCGGGCACCACGAAGGGCGGGTGCGGCCAGTCGAGCGCGGCGCGGGTGGCGGCGATCTCTTCGGCGCCCAGCGGGGCGCCGTGCACGCCCGCCGTGCCGGCGCGCGTCGGGCTGCCCTTGCCGATGGTGGTGCGGCAGCAGATGAGGGTGGGGCCGATGTCGTTGTCGGCGTTGGCCAGCGCCTCGCGGATGGCGCGGTCCACCGCCTCGACCTGATGGCCGTCGACGCGCTCGACCACGTTCCAGCCATAGGCGCGGAAGCGCGCCGGGGTATCGTCGGCAAACCAGCCGGCGACGTCGCCGTCGATGGAGATGTGGTTGTCGTCCCACAGGCAGATGAGCTTGGACAGGCGCTGCACGCCGGCGATGCTGGCCGCCTCGTGGCTGATGCCTTCCATCAGGCAGCCGTCGCCGAGGAACACCCAGCTGCGGTGGTCGACGACGGTGTGGCCGGGGCGGTTGAACTCGGCCGCCAGCCGCTTCTCGGCCAGCGCCATGCCCACCGCGTTGGCCAGGCCCTGGCCGAGCGGGCCGGTGGTGGTCTCGACGCCGGGCGTGTGGCCGACCTCGGGGTGGCCGGGGCAGCGGCTGTCGAGTTGGCGGAAGCGCCGTATCTCGTCGATCGGCAGGTCGTAGCCGGTCAGATGCAGCAGGGCGTAGAGCAGCATCGAGCCGTGGCCGTTGGAGAGCACGAAGCGATCGCGATCGGCCCAGGCGGGGTCGGCGGGGTCGTGTCTGAGATGGCGCGTCCACAGCGCAACGGCGATCTCGGCCATGCCCATCGGCAGGCCGGGATGGCCGGATTTGGCGGACTCGACGGCGTCGATGGCGAGGAAACGCAGTGCGTTGGCGCGCAGGCTGTCGAGCGCGGCGGTGGCGAGGCGGGCGGTCATGAGCGGTCTCCGGTGGGGGCGGGGTTCAACCCGCTTTTGTCATCTCGATACGGTGTTGGCGGGTTTCAACCGGCCGCCGGTGGGGGGGTGAGGCATGGCGGGCAGGGTTCACAGCAACTTCCTCCGCTGTTCCATCAGCCGCCATACGAAGGGGGTGAAGATCAGCTGCATGGCCAGTTCCATCTTGCCGCCTGGCACCACGATGGTGTTGGCGCGGCTCATGAAGCTGTTGTCGATCATGTTGAGCAGGTAGGGGAAGTCGATGCCCTTGGGGTTGGCGAAGCGGATCACCACCATCGATTCGTCGGCGGTGGGGATGGCGCGGGCGATGAAGGGGTTGGAGGTGTCCACCATCGGCACGCGCTGGAAGTTCACATGGGTGCGGGCGAACTGCGGGACGATGTAGTGCACATAGTCGTGCATGCGCCGCAGGATGGTGTCGGTGACCGCTTCGGTGCTGTAGCCGCGCATGGACTTGTCGCGGTGCAGCTTCTGGATCCACTCCAGGTTCACCACCGGCACCACGCCGATGAGCAGGTCGACGAAGCGCGCCACGTCGATCTCGCCGTCGGCCACCGCGCCGTGCAGCCCCTCGTAGAACAGCAGGTCGGTGTCGGTGGGCAGGTCTTCCCACGGGGTGAAGGTGCCCGCGTCCTGGTGAAAGGGGGCGGCCTCGTCGGCGTTGTGCAGGTATTTGCGCCGCCGGCCGCCACCGCACTCGCTGTAGCTGCGGAAGAGGTTTTCCAGCTCGCCGAAGAGGTTGGCCTCGGGGCCGAAGTGCGACAGGCGGTTCTCTCCGCCGGCCTCGTGTTCGGCCATTTTTTCGCGCATTTGCAGGCGGTCGTAGGCGTGGAAGCTATCGCCCTCGATGGTGGCGGCGGTGACGCCTTCGCGGCGGAAGATCTCCTCGAAGGTGCGCTGCACAGTGCTGGTGCCGGCGCCGGAGGAGCCGGTGATGGCGATGATGGGATGGCGTTCGGACATGGTGGTTGCCCTCTTGGCGATGGATGGAATCTTTGTGGGCCCGAATGAAGCGTAGGTTGGGTTGAGCGAAGCGAAGCCCAACGTGTACCTGCCGAGTTCGGGATGCCGGTTGTTGGGCTTCGCGTTGCTCAACCCAACCTACGGTTGTGTCTTCGTCGCATGGTCAAGTCGTCAGAAATAGGCCGCGCGCATGGAACAGCGGCAGCTCGTGCGTTTCGCCGCCGAGCACCGGCTCGGCGTGGTAGCGCTCGATGCGCTCGACCTCTTCGCGCGAGCCGAAGACCAAGCCGATGCGCTGGTGCGGCGTCTCGGGCGTGACCTCCAGCACCGGGCGCACGCCGGTGGAGGCGCGGCCGCCGGCTTGCTCGATGAGCCAGCCGATGGGGTTGGCTTCGTAGAGCAGGCGCAGCCGGCCGGCCTTGCCCGGGTCTTTGCGGTCGCGCGGGTAGAGGAAGACGCCGCCGCGGGTGAGGATGCGGTGCGTTTCGGCCACCAGCGAGGCCACCCAGCGCATGTTGAAGTCCTTGTCGCGCGGGCCACTCTTGCCGGCCAGACATTCGGCCACGTAGCGCGCCACCGGTGCCTCCCAGAAGCGCGAGTTGGAGGCGTTGATGGCGAATTCGCGCGTCGCTGCCGGAATACGGATGTCTTCGCGGGTGAGGAAGAACTCGCCCAGGACGGGATCGAAGGTGAAGCCCGCCACGCCGCGCCCGACGGTGAGCACCAGCATGGTCGAGGGGCCGTAGATGGCGTAGCCGGCGGCCACCTGCTGCGTGCCCGGCTGCAGAAAGTCGGCCTCAGTGGCGGCCACGCCTGGGTGCGGGCTGCGCAGGATGGAGAAGATGGAGCCGACCGAGACGTTCACATCGATGTTGGACGAGCCGTCGAGCGGGTCGAACAGCAGCAGGTATTTGCCGCACTTGTGGCCCTCGGGGATGGCGATCGGGGCCTCGTTTTCTTCCGACAACATGCCGGCCAGCGCGCCGCCCCAGTGGGTGGCGCGGCGGAAGATGTCGTCGGCCAGCACGTCGAGCGTCTGCTGGGTTTCGCCCTGCACGTTGGTGGCGTCGAGCGCGCCGAGCACGCCGGCCAGCGCGCCGTGTGCGACTGCGCGCGAGATGGCCTTGCAGGCCTGGGCGACCTGCAGGATCAGGGCGTTGAATTCGCCGGTGGCGCCGGGGTGGCTGCGCCGTTGGGAGATCAGGTACTCGGTGAGCGTGGTGCGTTCCAGGCTGAACATGCGCGTCTCCTCGCATTTTTTTGTGTGTGTCGGGCCAGGTGTTGGCGGGTTGAAACCCGCCCTACGGGGGCTGTGGTTTTCGCAGGGCGGGTGTCAACCCGCCATCAATAGTCGCTGCGCTCCGGTACGCGGTCGGGGTCGTAGGCGTCGATCTCCTCATCCGGCGGCGACTGACCGATCAGGGTCGGTGGCGTCGGGCAGAAGTGGCGACTGGCGCGCACGTCGGCTTCGGTGAGGATCTGCAGGTCATCCGTGGCGACCGGCGACTCGCCGTCGAACAGGCGCAGCGCCTGGCGCAGCCGCATGCGGTCGAGCGCGTTGCGCACGCTGCGGGCGTTGGCGAAATGCGCCTTGGCGCGACGGTGGCGCAGGTAGTCGTCGAAGGCGGCGCGGCCGGCGGCGTCGAAGCGGTAGTTCCAGTCCGCCAGCATGCGTTCGGCAATCTGCCCCAGCTCTGCGTTGTTGTAGTCGGGGAACTCGACGTGATGGGCGATGCGCGACTTCATGCCGGGGTTGGACTCGAAGAAGCGGTCCATGCGATCGGCGTAGCCGGCGAGGATCACCACCAGGTCGTCGCGCTGGTTTTCCATCACCTGCAGCAGGATCTCGATGGCCTCCTGGCCGTAGTCTTTTTCGTTCTCGGGGCGAAACAGGTAATAGGCTTCGTCGATGAACAGCACGCCGCCCATGGCGCGCTTGAGCACGTCTTTGGTCTTGGGCGCGGTGTGGCCGATGTATTGGCCCACCAGGTCGTCGCGCGTGACCGCCACCACATGGCCTTTGCGCACATAGCCGAGGCGCTGGAGAATTTCGGCCATGCGCAGCGCCAGCGTGGTTTTGCCGGTGCCGGGGTTGCCGGTGAAGCACATGTGCAGCGAGGGCGGGGTGGTGTTCAAACCGAGGCGCTGGCGCACCCGGTCGACCAGCAGCAGGGCGGCGATCTCGCGCACCCGACGCTTGACCGGCGCCAGACCGACCAGCTCGGCGTCGAGGCGGTCGAGCACATCGGCGACGCCGGCTTCGCGGTATTCGGCGGCCAGGTCGATGGTGTCGGGCGGGGCGGCGAGCGGTTGGGTCATGTCGGTCTCCGGTGCGTCTTCTTCGGGCGGTCGTTGGCAGGCATAGGGCGGGTTGAAGCCAGTCCTATGTGGCGTAGCGCTCGCCCTCGGGACGGCGGCCGACGGCGTAGCTCTCCAGCGTGTAGTGCAGCGTGCGGCCAATGCCTTCGCGGCGCACGACACGGAAGCCGGGCTCGTCCGAGGGGCGATTGACGATGAAGGACAGGCGCACCGACTCCCAGCCGGCCGTGGCGTCGAAGGCATTAACGCGGATGTAGTGCTGCGGGTAGCTCTGGCGGCACGCGTTCAATTCGCTGATGACGCCGGCTGCGTCCTGCAGGTCGAACATCGGGTGGCCCCACATCGACCAGTAGGTATTGCGCGGATGCGGGTCGTCGGTGAATTCGATGGCCACTGCCCACTGATTGCGCAGGCAGTAGTCGATCTGTGCGGCGATCTGGGTGTCGGTGAGATCGGGCAGGAAGGAAAAGGCGCCTTGGGTGATTCGCATGGTGAGTCTCCGAGATTTGTGATTGGTGATGGGTTATTGGTGGGGTGCCTCCGGGCGCGCAGCGCCCGCCATTGACGAATCACCCCATCACCAATAACCAATGACGCCGTTACGCCGCCGTTGGCGTGGCGACGAAGTCCGAGGTGTCGGTGCTGGTGTAGTCGAAGGTGACATCGCCCCAGGTGTCGAGCGCGGCGCGCAGTGGGCGGCAGTGCTCGGCGGCGGCCTTGAGGATGTCGGGGCCTTCGTTGGCGATGTCGCGCCCTTCGTTGCGCGCCAGCACCATGGCTTCGAGCGCTACGCGGTTGGCCTGCGCACCGGCCTGGATGCCCATCGGGTGTCCGATGGTGCCGCCGCCGAACTGCAGCACCACCTCGTCGCCGAACAGGTCGAGCAGCTGGTGCATCTGGCCGGCGTGGATGCCGCCCGAGGCCACGGGCATGACGCGCTTGATGCCCGCCCAGTCCTGGTCGAAGAACAGCCCGCGGGGCAGGTCTTGTTTTGTGACCGTGTCGCGGCACACGTTGTAGAAGCCCTGCACCGTCATCGGGTCGCCTTCGAGCTTGCCCACCGCGGTGCCGGCATGCAGGTGGTCGACGCCGGCCATACGCAGCCATTTGGCGATCACGCGGAAGCTCACGCCGTGGTTCTTCTGGCGCGTGTAGGTGCCGTGCCCCGCGCGGTGCATGTGCAGCATCATGTCGTTCTCGCGACACCAGTGGCTGAGCGACTGGATCGCTGTCCAGCCGACGATGAGATCGACCATCACGATGCACGAGCCCAGATCGCGGGCGAACTCGGCGCGCTTGTACATCTCCTCCATGGTGCCGGCGGTGATGTTCAGGTAGTGGCCCTTGATCTCGCCGGTCTGCGCGGCGGCCTGATTGACCCCCTCCATGCAATACAGGAAGCGGTCGCGCCAGTGCATGAAGTTCTGCGAGTTGATGTTCTCGTCGTCCTTGGTGAAGTCCAGGCCGCCGGTGAGCGCTTCGTACACCACGCGGCCGTAGTTCTTGCCCGACAGGCCGAGCTTGGGTTTCATGGTGGCGCCGAGCAGCGGGCGACCGAACTTGTCGAGCCGTTCGCGTTCGACCACGATGCCGGTCGGCGGGCCGCGGAAGGTCTTCACATAGGCCACCGGCAGGCGCATGTCCTCCAGTCGCGCCGCCTTGAGCGGCTTGAAGCTGAACACGTTGCCGATGATCGAGGCGGTGAGGTTGGCGATCGACCCTTCCTCGAACAGATCCAGGTCGTAGGCCACCCAGCAGAAGTACTGGCCTTCCTGCCCCGGCACCGGGTCGATGCGGTAGGCCTTGGCGCGGTACTTGTCGCTGGCGGTGAGGCGGTCGGTCCACACCACCGTCCAGGTGGCGGTGGAGGATTCGCCCGCCACGGCGGCGGCCGCCTCGATGGGGTCGACACCGTCCTGTGGCGTGATGCGAAACACCGCCAGCACGTCGGTGTCCTTCACCTCATAACCCGGATCCCAGTAGCCCATCTGCGCGTACTTGAGCACGCCGGCCTGGTAGCGTTTTTTTGCGTCGATCGCGACGTGTTCGTTGGCACCCATGTGTCGTCTCCTCGATGTGATGGCTCGACAATACGAGGGCTTTTGTATAAGGTCGAATCTTAAAATTTTAGATTTGAGATAAGGTTTTCTGATGAAACTCGCGCAGCGGGCCAGCCTCAAGCAATTGCGCGCTCTGGTGGCGGTGGCCGACACCGGCAGCTTCACCTTGGCGGCGCGGCGGTTGCATATCACTCAGCCGGCCGTGTCCATGCAACTGCGTGAGCTCGAAGCCATCGTTGGCGAGGTGCTGGTGGACGGGCGCCGCGAGATTCGTCTGACGCCGGCCGGTGAGATCTTGGTGCGGCGGGCCAAAGAGGCGCTGTCGGCGATCGAGCTGGCGGGTTTCGAGATCCTCGCCGGGCGTGGCGTGGCGGCGGGCACCATCGACATCGTGGCGATCACCACGGCCGAATACTTCGTGCCGCGGCTGCTGGCCGAATTCGGCCGGCGCTACCCGGACATCCGCTTTCACCTGTCGGTGGTGAACCGTACCGAGGTGTACGCCATGCTCAACGAACGCCGTGCCGTCGTTGCCATCATGGGCAAGCCGCCGACCAACATGGCGGTGCGACGCATCCCCTTCGCGCCGCATTTTCTCAGCTTCGTGGCGGCGCCCGATCATCCGCTGGCGACGAAGAAGAACATTCCGCCGGCCAGCCTCACCGAAGAACGCTTGCTGCTGCGCGAGCGCGGCTCCGGCACCCGCGACCATATCGAGCGCTACCTCAGGAGCCACGGCATCAGCGCCCTGCGGGCCGATGAACTGGGGAGCAACGAAACCCTCAAGCAGGCGGCGATGGCCGGCATGGGCATCGCCTTCCTGTCGCATCACACCTTCAACATGGAGGCGGCCGCCGGCCATCTGGTGCGACTCGACGTGCAGGACACGCCGGTCGAGCGCGAGTGGAACATCGTCGTGCGCAATGACCAGCCGCTGAGCGTGGCGGTAACGACGCTGATGAATTTCCTGCAAAGCGACGGGGTGGACCTGATCGGCGCGAAGGCCGGCGCATAGGGCAGCGCCTGTCGATTGCCACCCGGTGCGCGCTCAGGTCAGGTGCTGCATCACGGCGCTCGCTGCGATGCTGTGGGGCAGGGTCAGGAAGGCCACCGTGGCCACGGCCAGCACGGAGCCGGTGACGACGGCGACAAGTTCGTGAAAAAAGGCGGTTTGGCGGAATTTCATGACGGGCTCCTTTGGCGCGGCGTGCGCGCATGTCCTGATGACGTGGTGTCAGTCTGGCGATTCGCGTTGCGGCGGCGCCAGGCATGAGTGCATTGTCGCCAGGTGGGCCTGAATATCATCTGAAGTGCGTGTTCATCGTGCGTTCATCGCCAGGGGCCCAAAGGAAAAGCCCCCTGCCGGCCTTGGGCCTGCAGGGGGCTGGATCGTGCTTGACGTGCGGATCTATTTTTTCAGCTTGCCCTGCGCCTCATCGATCGCCGGGTTCAGCTGCGCGGCCGGCAGGAAGCCGCCGATGCGGCTGCCGTCGGCGAGGAAGATGGTGGGCGTGCCACTGACGCGCAGTTTCTGTCCGAGGGCGACGTTGCGCTCGATGGCCGAGGTGTCGCAGTCGGCCGCGGCGGGCGGGGCCTTGCCGGCGCCGACCCAGTCCATCCACACCGTGCCCTGGTTTTCGGCACACCAGATGCGCTTGGACTTGTCGATCGAATCGGGGCTGAGGATGGGGTAGAGGAAGGTGTAGACGGTAACGTTGTCCATGGTTTGCAGTTCGCCGGCGAGGCGTTTGCAGAAGCCGCAGTTCGGGTCTTCGAAGGTGGCGATCACCCGCTCGCCCTTGCCGCGCACATGCTTGACGGCATCCTTGAGCGGCAGGCTGGCGAAGTCGATGGCCGACAGCGCATTGAGGCGGGCCTGGGTGATGTTGTTGCGGGTCTTGGTGTCGATCACCTGGCCGTCGATGATGAAGCTCACCGCTTCATTGGTGTAGACCAGCTCGCCGGATTTGAGCACCACTTCGTAGAGCTTGTTGAAGGGCGTGGCTTTGACGCTGCTGACGGCAGGTGCGCCGATGAAGGCTTCGACCTTCTTCTGCACATCGGCTTCGCCGGCATGGGCGACACCTGCGGCCAGGGTAAGGGTGGCCAGCGCAGTGCGCAGTCGGGGGTGGTTCATCCGGTTCTCCAGGAATCAAAAATGTCCGCTGATGGCGTATCGCACCAACGCGCTGCGTACGACAGGGATTTGGTTGGTGAGGTTCAGTCCGATGTTGCGCAAACCCGATAAAAGGCCGTTGTCGGGTTTGAACAGGCGGTTGAGCGCATGGGTGGTGGACTGCAACAGCCGGGTTTCTTCGGCGCGGGCGCGGGCGTAGCTGGCGAGCAGCGCGGCTTCGCCGGGGTCGCGCCAGGCGGGTAGCGGGCCGAGCAGTTCGGCCAGCGCCTTGGCGTCCTGATAGCCAAGATTGATGCCGTGGCCGGACAGCGGATGGATGGCGTGCGCCGCGTCGCCGATCAGCGCCACGCGCGGCGCGGTGGGCTGCGGCACGCGCATCAGGCGCAGCGGAAAAGCGGCGGCCGGCGTTTCAGGCGTGAGCGCGCCCAACGTGTGCTCGCCGGCCTCGGCGACGCGCTGACACAGCGCCTCGGGCGACAGGGCGACAAGCGCGTCGGCCACGTCGTCGGGTGCGGACCAGACGATGGAGATCATGTTGTCGGGCAGCGGCAGGTAAGCGAGGATGCCGTCCTCGCGGAACCATTGATAGGCCGTGTTGCGGTGCGGCTTTTCGCAGCGGAAGTTGGCGACCACGCCTTTTTCGTCGTAGGGCGTGGTGGTCGCGGCAATGCCGACCTGCTCGCGCACCCATGAGCGTGCGCCGTCGGCGGCGACAACCAGCGAGGCGGTCAGGGTCTTGCCGTTGTCGAGCGTGAGCGTGGCGGCGTCCTCATCGACGGCCAGGCTCACCGGCCGTGCCGGGCACAGCAGGGTGAGGTTGTGCTGGCGCTTGATGGTTTCCCACAGCTCGCGCTGCATCAGGCCGGATTCGACGATCCAGGCCAGTTCGCGCAGGCCGCAGTCGTAGGCCGAGAAGTCGAGCCGGCCGCCGGCGTCGCCGTGGATGGCCATGTCGTAGACCGGGGTGAGGCGGGCGCTGTCGAGGTGCGGCCAGACGCCGATGTGGGTGAGGAAGTCCACATTGCCGGGGCTGATGGCGTAGATGCGGCTGTCCCAGCCCGTGGGCTGCGCGGGTGGCTGAGACTCCACCACCGCGATCTTCAGCCGGCTGCCACGCAAGGCGGCGGCGAGGCTGGCGCCCGCGAGGCCGGCGCCGACGATGACCAGATCGAATTTCATGTGCAGTGCCTGAAAAACAGGAAGGCGGGGTGCATACCCCGGATGGGGCTGAACGTTACCGCATTGGCGGTTTTCGGCAAAGCGCGGCGCGCAATCGCTGACCTATAGGTGGCGCCTATCAGGAAAATTTGTACGTTCAATTGGATCAATATAGTGCGACGCAATAGGATGGCTCCAGTGCTTCAACAACACCCTCAACCCCCTCTGGAGATAACCACATGTCGAACCTCATCAACAGCAAGATCAAGCCTTTCAAAGCAACCGCCTACAAAAACGGCGAGTTCAAGGAAGTCACCGAGCAGTCGCTGCTGGGCAAGTGGTCGGTGGTGTTCTTCTACCCGGCCGACTTCACCTTCGTGTGCCCGACCGAACTGGGCGACCTGGCTGACTACTACGAGCAGCTCAAGGATATGGGCGTGGAAGTGTTCTCGGTCTCGACCGACACCCACTTTACGCACAAGGCCTGGCATGACGCCTCCGAGACGATCAAGAAGATCAACTACGCCATGATCGGCGACCCCACCGGCACCATCTCACGCAACTTCGAGGTGATGATCGAGGAAGAAGGCCTGGCCCTGCGCGGCACCTTCGTGATCAACCCGGAAGGTGAGATCAAGGTTGCCGAGATTCACGACCTTGGCATCGGCCGTGATGCGAAAGAGCTGGTCCGCAAGATCCAGGCTGCGCAGTACGTGGCCGCCCACCCGGGTGAAGTCTGCCCGGCCAAGTGGACGCCGGGTGAGCAGACCCTGGCCCCGTCGCTGGATCTCGTCGGCAAAATCTGATTGGCCTCCACGGCCGCCGCGTGTGCGGCGGTCGGCCCCCACGGTCACCGCTGAGAAGCGGTCCGTTGCCGAGGCGGCGACGGAAATGCGTTGGACAGCCAACGCATTTCCGACACCGCTTCACCCCATGCCCGGGGCTGCCGGGCATTTTTACGCCCAAAATCTGATTCAGGAGCTACGCCATGCTCGACGCCAATCTTAAGCAACAGCTTTCGATCTACCTGCAGAACGTCACCCAGCCGATCGAAATCACGGCCAATGTCGACGACGGCGCCAAGTCCGTCGAGATGCTCGCCTTGTTGAACGACATTGCGGGTCTGACTGACAAGATCACGCTGTTCGAGACGCGTGATGCGGCCGTGCGCACCCCGTCTTTTGGGCTCAACCGAGCCGGCGCCGACTTGGGTGTGCGCTTTGCCGGCATCCCGATGGGCCACGAATTCACCTCGCTGGTGCTGGCCTTGCTGCAGGTGGGCGGCCATCCGCCCAAGGTCGAGGCTGATGTGATCGAGCAGATCAAGGCGATTGAAGGGCAATTCGACTTCGTCACCTACATTTCGCTGTCCTGCCAGAACTGCCCGGAAGTGGTGCAGGCGCTCAACCTGATGGCGACGCTCAACCCCAATATCCGCCACACCATGGTCGATGGCGCGCTGTTTCAGGACGAAGTCGAGCGCAACAAGATTCTGGCCGTGCCCAGCGTCTATCTGAACGGCGAAGCTTTCGGCCAGGGGCGCATGAATCTGAAAGAGATTCTCGCCAAGGTCGACACTGGCGCACAGGCCCGCGACGCGGCGAAGATCGCCGACAAGGATACCTTCGACGTGCTCATCGTTGGCGGCGGTCCGGCCGGCGCGGCGGCGGCGATCTACGCCGCCCGCAAAGGTGTGCGTACCGGCGTGGTGTCCGAGCGCTTTGGCGGTCAGGTGCTCGACACCATGGCGATCGAAAACTTCATCTCGGTGAAGGAAACCGAGGGGCCGAAGCTGGTCGCTGCGCTTGAGCAGCATGTGAAGCAGTATGAAGTGGACGTGATGGACGGCCAGCGCGCCGAGGCGCTGATCCCTGGTGACTTGCACGAGATTCGCTTGGCCAGCGGCGCCACCGTGAAAGCCAAAGCCATCATCCTCGCCACCGGCGCGCGCTGGCGCGAGATGAACGTGCCCGGCGAGCGCGAATACCGTGGTCGCGGCGTGGCCTACTGCCCGCACTGCGACGGGCCCTTGTTCCGTGGCAAGCGCGTCGCGGTGGTCGGCGGCGGCAACTCGGGCGTCGAGGCGGCGATCGACCTGGCCGGCGTCGTGGCGCACGTGACGCTGCTTGAGTTCAGCAGCGAATTGCGCGCCGATGCCGTGTTGCAGGCCAAGCTCAAGAGCCTGCCCAACGTCAGCATCCACACCGATGCGCAAACCACCGAAGTGACGGGTGCCGACGGCAAGGTCAATGGCCTGGTCTATACCGACCGTCGCAGCGGCGACTCGCACAGCGTGGCGCTCGAAGGCGTGTTCGTGCAGATCGGCCTGCTGCCCAACACCGACTGGCTCAAGGGCGTGGTCGGCTTGAGCAAGCACGGTGAGATTGAGATCAACGCACGCGGCGAAACCAGTGTGCCGGGCGTATTCGCTGCCGGCGACGCGACCACCGTGCCCTACAAGCAGATCATCATCGCGATGGGCGAAGGGTCAAAGGCGGCGCTGTCGGCGTTTGATCACTTGATCCGCAGTTCGGTACCACAAGAGGCCGCATCAACGGTGTGATGGCATTGGCCGTGTTAACGACAAAAGCGACCTCGCGGTCGCTTTTGTCGTTTCAGCTGCAATGGTTTGCAGTGATCAGGCAGCCTTGCGGCGGCGAGCCAGGTTCAGACCCAGCAGACCCATACCGAGCAGGGCCAGCGATGCGGGTTCCGGAACCGGATTGACCGGCGGTGCGCCGGTGTTGCCGACCAGCAGGTTTTCGAACATGCGTTCGTTATCGAAGGCGCCCCAAGTGGGGGAGTTGTCCCAGACGTTCTGGTCAGTGATGAGGAAAACGCTACCCGGACCGATATTCTGGTAAGCCATCATGACATCGTTCGGGTTGTCTTCACCAACCATCAGGACCTGGGCCGAGCCGGAGACCAGCAGTGGTGCAAACGCTGCGTACTGGTAAGTGTTCACACCGACGGTGAGCGGGTGGTTCAGGATCTGGCCGTCAGCGACGGATGCGGAACGGAAGCCTGAGTCAGACACGGTATTCACGACCGAAATGGTCGAGCCGAGGGCGGCCAGTGCAAAGTTGATGCGCGTGTTGTACGCCGGCACAAACGTCCCGTGCTCGCCCATGAATGCGATGCGGCCACCGCCGGCCAGGAAGGTGCTCATGGTGCTGATTTCTGCAGCGGTATAGTCATTGTTCGGCTGGATGGCCCACAGCAGATTGACGCCCGACAAGTTGATCGTGTCGAGTTGGCCGCTCACGATGGTCGAGCTATGGCCTGCCAGACCGTTGTAGAAGTTGTTCAGCGTGGAGGGGCTGTATGCGTCGCTCCAGATTGCGGCAACGCCCGCGTTTGCGGCACCTGCACTCATCAGGCTGATTGCCGCGCAGACGACGGCTACGTTTTTCTTGATCTTCATGTTGAACCCCCTTTGTGTTGCGTAAATACCGTTCTTCGGTGGGAGAAGTTCGGTAACAAATTGTTTGGTTTGCTCAAAGCATGAATCGGGCCAGATTGTTTGTTGTGCGTCGTAAGTTCTTGTATTTATGTTGTTTTGTGCCGTTTTTTGCCGACGTATAAAACCATATTTAAAGAGCGGTTACTGGGAGTGTAAAAAAGTGCGACGCTTGACGGGGCGTTCCTCACGTGCTCGGAAGTTGGTGGGGATGCGTCAGCAAGTCTGTCTCGTTAGCCGGGGGCTGGTCTGGGGGCGCCGGTGTGTGACCATTGGCCGATGCGCGTTTGAAACCTAGCTTTGCTGCGGGTTGGGTCAGGTGCTCGGTGCGAGCCCGGACTGGCCCCAGTGCGGGTTGTGGCGTGGGGCGTCGTCGTGGACAAGGCCTGCGCGATATGCCTTGAGGACGGAACGCATGCGCTCGGCGTCGTCGTCCATGAAGCCGGATTTGAAGTCGGTGAGGATCAGTCGGGCGCGGGTCGGCCAGTTGCCGGGCGCGTCGTCGATGGCCAGCCACGGGGCGTCGGCGGCGGCGTGGTCGGCGAGCCATTGACGGGCTTCGGCTTCGCGCAGACCGTAGAAGTCGCTGTTGTGGCCCGGTAGCCGGAACGGGGTCACGCCGATGACGCGTGCGCGAATGTCGTCTGCGAAGTGCGCCTGCAGTCGGCGCAGGGAAAATAGCGTGCGCCAGTCGGAGGTGATGACCACGCGGCATTCGTCGAATTCGCGCAGCACGGCTTCGATGCGTGGCAGACAGCGGAAGTCTTCCACCTCGCGCAGCGGATGGGTGACGCCATCGAAGTCCAGAAAGACATAAATCTCGGATCGGTTCATTACCGCCTCCTTGTGGGACGCATTCTAGTCTACGGCTGCTGCGCTGCAAAAATTCATGGCGTTTGTCACAAAAAATTCTTCAGGTTTTTCCTGTGTTGGCCGTCTAATTGAGTGGGCGTCCGCGTTTGGTGCGACGCAGAATATTGACTCGATGGAGAGGGTGAATCATGCAAGCAATTGTCGATCTGAGCGAAAAAGTCGGGCTGATTACCGGTATTGCAAACGAAAAGTCGATCTCGACCGGCGTGGCCGAATCCTGCGTCGAGGCGGGGGCCAAGCTGATCGTGACCTACCAGAATGACAAGACGCGGGCGTTTATCGAACCGGTGGTGCATCGTCTGGGCGTGGAGCATGTCTACGCGCTCGATGTGACTCGCCCGGAGACCATGGCCGATGTGCAGGCGAAGATCCTCGCGCATTTCGGCAAGCTCGATTTCGCGATCCACAGCATGGCGTTTGCCAAGCGGGACGACCTGCACGGTCGGGTGGTGGATACCTCCGCCGACGGTTTTGCCATGGCCATGGATGTGTCCACCCACTCATTCGTGCGTATGGCCAAGATGGTCGAGCCCTTGATGGAGAAGGCCGGCGGTGGCTCGTTGATCACCATGACCTATCTCGGTTCGGAAAAGGTGATTGCCAACTACGGTGTGATGGGTCTGTGCAAGGCGGCGCTCGAAGCGGCCACCCGCTACATGGCCTGCGAACTGGGTCCGAAAAATATCCGCGTGAATGCCGTTTCGCCGGGCCCGTTGATGACCCGCGCCGCCTCGGGCATTGCCCGCTTTGACGACCTGATGGCCTCGGCGATCGAGCGCGCGCCCATGCACTCGCTGGTCACGCCCGAAGACATCGGTGCGTTGACCGCCTTTCTGGTGTCGGACGCCGGGCGTCTGATTACCGGCGGCATTCACTTTGTCGATGCGGGATACAACATCGTCGGCTAGACTTTTCGGATGCCTTGCGAACCGGGCAGGACCAGCGCGCGTGAGCGCTTCGGCCGTGCCGACATCCTCTTTGCCGATCCGGTGCCGCCGCACCCCATGCTCGACGGTCTCGACGAGATCGGTCGCGGCGAGTACAGCATCGTGCTCGCCAAAGGCGATGGCGAGCGGGTGTTGAAGGTCGTCAGTTCTCCGGCGGATCATTTCTACTACACCGCCGAGGACCGCCCGGCCGGGCCGCATTTCCCGCGTGTTTTTGCCGACCATGGCGTCATTGGCCGCGCGTCGACCGGCAATCTTCTGCATCTGATCGAAATGGAGCACCTCTATCCCATTGAGGCCGGCTCACCGGCATCGGCGGCGGCTGAGGCGCTCGCCGCCGCTTACTGGGCGGCGTGTCGGCGCTGGGCCGACGTGGGCGCTGACATGGGGCGAATGGCGTTGTTCGATCTGGTGAAGACGCCTCCGGTCGGCGTGACTGGCAGCCTGTTCGACGGGCTGCGGGCGTTGGCTGATTTCATCGAAACGTATCAGGTGATGCCCGATATTCTCAGCGAGGGCAACTTGCTGGTGCGCCCGGATGGCACTCTGGTGTTTTCGGACCCGGTGTTTCTCGGCTGAGGCGGCTTTGCTGCCTCAGCCCGAGCGCGGCGGGAGGCGCCCGCATGACGCAGGGTGGATAAGCCGCAGGCGCATCCGCCATCGGTGCCGCATCGAGGCGTTGTTCGGTGGATGCGCTTCGCTCATAGGATCTACGGCGCGGCCCGACGTCGCGCCCTCGAGCGGGCCTAGTTGAACCCCGCCGTCACCAGCGCCCGCGAGGCCAGATCAAAATGCGCCGCCAGCGCCGCGCAGGCGGCCTCCGGATCGCCATCGGCGATGGCCTGTGCGATGCCGGCGTGTGCCTCGACGACTTCCCGTCGGGCGTCGGTATCGCGGCGGTGACGCCAGACGATGGGGTTGGTTTCCCGTATCGCACTGGTCAGCGAGGTGACCAGCACCGGAAACAGCGGGTTCCGGGTGGCGTCGGCAATGGCGGTATGAAAGGCGATGTCCTGCTCGGTCATGCCCGCCAAGTCGTCGACGCTGCTGCGCATCTGAGCGACCAGTCCGAGTAGCCCGGCCGCTTCGGCGTCGGTTCGGCGCATGGCCGCCAGGGCCACGGTGCGCATTTCGACCGCCCGGCGGGCATCCCACATCTGTTGAGCGTTGATCTGCTCGGTGCGTAGCGCATGAGTCAGTGACAAGGCGATGACCGAGGCGTCGAAGGCGCACACCTGCGCGCGTCGGCCCGCGCGCATCTCGATGATGCGCATGGCGGCCAGCGACTTGAAGGCCTCGCGCACCACGGTTCGGCTGACACCCAGCCTGTCGGCGAACGCGGCCTCGCTGGGCAGCTTGTCGCCCACCTTGAGGCCTTCGCCATGGATGTAATCGGTCATCGCGCGGATGGCGTCGTCGACCCGGGTGGTCGGTGGCGCGGTGTCGGCGGGGGGCTTCGGCGGATGGTGTCGGGGCATATTTGGTGTTATAAGTCTAACTCAACCTATCATACAGGTTTAAATCAGCGCGTGTGGCAACGGACTGCGCGCGTCAGGTGGAAGGAGATGGCAGATGAGTGATGTGTTGCAGGTCTTGATCGACGCGTTGGGCGAGGATGTGGTGATGCACGGGGCGGCGGTGGCCGACCGCGCCACCAGTTACTGGGACGCCGCGCCGACCCAGGCGATCGCGGTGCTGCGTCCGCGCAGCACGGCAGAGGTGAGCACGGCGCTGGCAATCTGCCATCGCTTCGATCAGCCGGTGGTCACGCAGGGCGGATTGACCGGCTGTGTGCAGGGCGCGGTGGCGTCCCGGCGGGAAGTGATTCTGTCGCTCGAGCGCATGAACGCCATCGAGGCCATCGATGCGGTCGGTGGCACGGCTACGGTGCAGGCGGGCGTGACCCTGCAGGCGCTGCAGGAGGCGGCGCGGGCGCAGGACCTGCTGTTTGCGCTGGATCTGGGCGCGCGCGGCAGCTGCACCATTGGCGGTAATGTGGCGACCAACGCCGGCGGCATCAACGTGCTGCGCTACGGCATGATGCGTGCGCTGGTACTCGGGCTGGAGGCGGTGCTGGCCGACGGCACGGTGCTCTCGAGCATGAACCAGATGCTCAAGAACAACGCCGGCTACGACCTCAAGCAATTGATGATCGGCACCGAGGGGACGCTGGGCATCGTGACCCGCGTGGTGCTGCGCCTGCATCCGCTGCCCACCAGTTGCAATGCGGCGCTGGTGGCGCTCGACAGCTTCGATCAGGTGACCGAGCTGTTGTCGCGCATGCAGCGCGATCTGGCGGGCACACTGAGCGCGTTTGAGGTGATGTGGAACGACTACTTTCAGGCGGCCACCGAGCCGGGCGGGCACCGCGCGCCGATGGATCGGGACTACCCGTTTTACGTGATGCTGCAGGCCGAGGGTGCAGATGCGGTGGCCGATACCGCGCGTTTCGAGACGCTGCTCGAAGCCGCCTTCGAAGCCGGTTTGATCGTCGATGCGGTGATACCCAAGTCCGAGAGCGAACGCCGCGCGTTGTGGGACTTGCGTGAGGACTTCGAGGCGATGCTGCACGGGCGCACCACCTTTTTGTACGACGTGAGCCTGCCGATTCGCGAGATGACGAGCTACGTGACCGAAATGCGCGCCAATATCGCGGCCGAGTGGCCCGAGGCGCGCTGCATTGTTTTTGGTCACATGGCGGACGGCAATCTGCACCTGTTCGTTCAGCCCGGCATAGATGGCGCCGAGCATGCGGTGTGCGACGAGGCAGTGTATGCGCCGCTGAAAAGCCGACATGGTTCGGTCTCGGCCGAGCACGGCATCGGTGCCGAGAAGCGCGCCTGGCTGGGTTATTGCCGCAGCGAGGGCGAGATCGCGGTGATGCGCGCGCTCAAGCAGGCGCTGGACCCGAAACAGCTGCTCAACCCCGGGCGGATTTTCGATCCGGCGTGATGCGTCGGCCTGCCGGGGTGTTCAATCCGACGGCAGGCTCGCGAGTAGGCGACGCATGTCGCGGTCGAGCGCGGGGGCGCTGCCCGAGGCGGCCAGGCCGGCTTCCAGGCGTTCGAGTGCGGGGGCGAAGGCGTCATTGGCCAAATGTTCGAAGCCTTGCTTGTAGCGGCGTAGCGCGTGGGTGTCGGGCAACGCATCCAGCGGTTGCCAAGTGCGCAGCGCGTCCTCGAAGCGACCGCGCGTGATCTGCAGAAAGCCCAGATGAAAACGGGCGACGGGATGATCCTGTTCGCCGGCCAGCGCGCGGGTCATTTCGGCTTCGGCGGCATCGAAGAGTTCGAGGTGCGCGTATTCGGCGCCGAGGCGATAGGCGACGGCCGTGTCGGCCGGCGCCTCGGCCGCGGCGGCCTTGAGCAGGCGCAGGGCGGTGGTGTGATCGCCGCGCTCGGCGGCGGCGTCGGCTTCGGCAAGTGATATGGACATCAGGCGTGGCTCTCGATCAGGGTGCAGGCGTCGTCGCGCCAAAACACCAGGGCGGCAAAATAGCCTTCCCACACACAGCCGTTGCAGCCGCGGCCACAGCAGGTGTCGGGGATGGGCGGCGGGGGGCGCAGGCTGAGCTGGCGGGCGCCGAGCGCGCCGCTGAGCGCCGTCACCAGCGCCTGCGCGTCATCGACATGGCGCAGGGGAGCCTGGCGGAAGCGGGCGGTCGGCAGCATCGGCGCTTAGTGGCGGGTGATCTTGTCGAGATAGCCCATGGCAAAGGCCGAGACGACAAAAGTCAGGTGGATGACGACGTACCACAGCAGCTTTTCGTTATCGAGGTTGCTGGCGTTCATGAACACCTTGAGCAGGTGGATCGATGAGATTGCCACGATCGACGCAGCCACCTTGTTCTTGAGGCTGGACGAATCCATCTTGCCCAGCCAGTTGAGCTTCTCGGCCTCATCGCCGATGTCGAGTTGCGAGACAAAGTTTTCGTAGCCGGAGAACATCACCATCACCAGCAGGCCGCCGACCAGCGCCATGTCGATCAGCGACAGCACCAGCAGGATGAGATCGGTCTCGGCGGTGTCGAAGACATGCGGCAGGACGTGAAAGACCTCCTGGAAGAACTTCAGGCCCAGCGCCAGCAGCGCCAGGCTGAGGCCCAGATAGATGGGCGCCAGCAGCCAGCGAGAGGCGTACATCGTGCGTTCGAAAAACTTTTCCATGCCATGCGTCCGAGAGTCGTTTGGCCGGCATTTTAGGCGGTTTTTGATGGGCGTGCCTTCATGCCGGCGTGGCTGATGAGGGCTGTGCTGGTGCTTCGATGGCGGGGCACATAGGGCGTGGCGATGAGTACGGGGAACGCGCGGCATGGATGCCTCGCGAAACTGGATGGGTCAGACCTGCGCCCACATGCGTAGCAGATTGTGATAGCAGGCGGTGAGGCGGACGACCTCGGGGGTGTCGGCGGCGAGCGAGCACTGGCGCAGACCGGTGATGGCCAGGTCCATTTCGTAGAGCAGGCGGCGGCGCTCGGTTTCGCGCACCATGCTCTGCATCCACATGAATGAGCCCAGGCGCGTGCCGCGCGTGACAGGGGTGACGCAATGCAGGCTGGATGAGGGGTAGAGCACCAGATGGCCGGCGGGTAGCTTGATCTGCTGGGTGCCAAAGGTGTCTTCGATCACCAGTTCGCCGCCGTCGTATTCGCCTGGGTCGCTGAAGAACAACGTGGCCGACAGGTCGGTACGCACTTGCTCGGCACTGCCGGCCGGGCTGCGCACCGCGTTGTCCACATGTTGGCCGAAGTGGTTGCTCTGGTCGCGGTAGCAGTTGAACAGCGGCGGCAGGATGCGCTGGGGCAGCGCGGCGGAAAAAAATTGGGCACTGCGTGACAGGCCGTCGAGCACGATCTGGCGCAATTCATCGATTTGCGTGGCGTGTTCGGGCAGCTGCAGGTTGGATTTGACCTGGGCCGACTGGCGGCCGGCGGTGAGCGCGCCGTCGACCCAGTCGGCGGCTTCGAACAATTGGCGGCAGTGCGCGACGGTATCGCGGTCGAGGATGTCGGGAAGGTGCAAGAGCATGCGGTGGCTCGCAAGTTGGGCGGGCGGTCGCGTCGGCGACCGCCCTCGGGGGATCAGAACTGAACTTCGGCGGTCAGCTGCAGGGCGCGACCGGTGCCGGGCACGGCGTGGCCACCGTTTTCGTACACCGAGCTGTAGTACAGCGTGTCGAACACGTTGAGCAGGTTGGCCTTGAGCGTGTACTTGGGCATTTCGTAGGCCACCATGGCGTCCACCCGGCGGTAGCCCGGTGCGACGTTGGGCGTGATCGGGTTGCTGCCGCCCACGCCGTAGGCCAGGCGCGGCCCCTTGGCTTCAATGCCGCCACCGATCTTCCAGTGGGCGTCGAGTTTGTAGGTGGTCCACAGGTTCCAGGCGAAGGGTGGCGTGTTGCGCGGTCGCATGCCGGCGATATTGGGATTGCGCCCTGGCGCCGCCTCATCGACCTTGGCGTCCATCGCGGTCCAGCCGAAAAACACCTCCCAACGCGAGGTGATGCGCCCGGCCGCTTCGAGCTCGATGCCGTTGGTGTGGCGTTTTTTCGACAGCAGTGCGTTGGTGCTGGCGGTTTCGATGTCGGTGTTGCGCTCCCAGTCCTTCTCGGCGCGATAGACCGCGGCGCGCAGCGACAGGTCGCCTTCGTAGAGATCCCACTTGGCGCCCAGTTCGAGGCTGCGGCTGCGCTCGGCCGGATAGGTCTCGGTGGTGGTGCTGAACTGGTAGAGGTCGGCCGTGGGGTTGAACGAGTCGGTCCACGACAGGTAGTAGTGCTGCGTGTCGTCGGGCTGGAATGACAGGCTGCTGCGATAGCTGTTTTCGCCGTAGTCGACCACTGCGCCGTTGCTGTAGTCGGCGTTCATCTTGTCGTGACGGATGCCGAGCAGGACTTTCCAGCCGGGCAGGAACTCGATCGCGTCCTGCGCGAACACGCTGATCGTGTCGCCGCTATAGGTCGAGCGTGAGAGCTTCTCGGTGTTGCCATAGGAGGCCGGCATGGCCGGGCTGCTGTTCGGGTTGCCGACGGTGGTCACTGGAGCCGTTTCGCCGCTCGCCAGTCGGTAGGTCCAGCGCGCGGCGCGCTCCTTGAGGAACTCGACTCCGCCGAGCACTTCGTGCTTGAGTGCGCCGGTGGCGAATTTTGTGCTCAGATCCGATTGCACGGTGAGCGTGTGCTCTTCGCCGCCGCGGTGGTTGCCGCTGCGCCGGACCACTGCCGTGCCATCTGCCACGGTGGCATCGGTCGGGTTCTGCAGGCGCGGTGCGGTCAGCCACACATCGCGCTGGTAGTCGGCTGCGCGGATCAGGCTGCGGATGACGGTGTCGCTGGAAACGCGATGCTTCCAGCTGCCGGTGAGCAGGGTGGTTTCGTTGTCTTCGTAGTCCGAGGTGGTGCCGTAGAAGGTGTCGCCGCTGACGTCCAGCGGCCGGTTCTTGTAGAAGGGCACGCCGTAGTCCGGCGTGTTGCGTGTCTTGAGGTAGAGCGCGCCCACCGAGAATTCGTCGGTGGTGCCAATGCCCCAGCGGAAGCTCGGGGCGATGCCCTCGCGGTTGGTCTGCACATCGTCGCGGGTGCTGCCGCCCTCGGTTTTCATGAGATTGACGCGCAACGCGGCGTCCTGGCCGGTGACCTTGTTCATGTCGGCAACCACCCGTCCGTAGTCTTGCGTGCCGATGGTGGTGGTCAGCGTGGTCCGGTCGACCAGGCGAGGCGGCTTGCTGACGCGGTTGATGACGCCGCCGGCCTGGCCGCGGCCAAACAGCATCGCGGCCGAACCGCGCAGCACTTCGAGCTGCTCGATGTCGAAGGTTTCACGGTTGTACTGCGCCACATCGCGGATGCCGTCGAGGTACAGGTCACCAAAGGAATAGAAGCCGCGCAGCGTCATGTTGTCGCCGATGCGGCCACCTTCGCCCGCATTGAAGGTCAGGCCCGAGACATGGCGCACGGCGTCCTTGAGCGTGTCGGCGTTGGTCTCGAAGAGCAGCTTGTCGCTGATGATGGTGATGCCTTGCGGAACGTCCTTGGGCAGTTGGTCGAGCTTGCCGAGCCGAGTCGTGCCGCCTTGGTAGCTTTGCGTGTCGCGCGGATTCGTTTCGCTGACTTCGACCGTGGGCAGCACCGGTGTGGGGGCGGTGCCGGTTTGGGCAAACAGGGGGAGCGGGGCGGCGAGCGCGATGGCAATCGCGCCGGTGCGCGCCGGGCGGGTGTTGACGGGAAGCATGCCAGTTTCCTTGTTGGGGATGTGGCTGGCTTCCCGGCTTCGCGCGGGTGGCGGGCTGATCCGATCGCTGAAGTGGTGTGGGCGATGGCGGCCCTTGGGTGGCCGTCATCGGATGCAGACTTTAACGCAAATGCGAATCGTTCGCAACAAAATTGTGATAGATCAAGTATTACCAGACGAAGTACATCATCACCCATGGCACGACAGCGCCGGCTGCGGCGGCCGAAAAGGCGGCCAGTATGGCCGTCGCTTGTGTGCGTGAGACCGCCATGCGCGCGAGCATGCGATGCGCCAGGGCGAGGCTGGCAATCGTGGCGGCTGCCAGCAGGCCAGCACGGATGCTGCCCAGATGGGCAATGTTGATGCCCTCCGCCGAGAGTAGCGACACCGTCAGCGCTGACAGGCCGAGAAACACGCCCACACCGCCCAGCGGAATCAACGCGTAAGCCAGGTGCAGATGGGCGCGGGCCCGCCCGGTCAGATGGCCCGCCAGGCGCAGCCACAGCGAGATCCAGCCGCCGATCACCACCGCCGCCGCGCCGATGTAGCCGAGGATCATCAGCCCGTCGAGCCAGGTGAATACATCGCTGGCCTCCGGGTAGTGAGTGAGCAGCCACCACGGCGCGTTGTCGCCGAGCAATGCATAGCTGTCGCGCTCGATCAGCCATTCGGCCACGGCCAATTTTGCTTGCACGAACCAGGGCGAGGCTGACCATTGGAAGGCGCCAATCGCGGTGCCGATCAGGCCATACACCAACAGGCGGACTTCCCACGGATTGGCGTCGTCGGCCTTGAGCTGTGCCACTTCGCTGCCGGGCGCACGGCCCGCCAGTTCGATGGCATCGCGATGCCCGGCGCAGCGGCCGCACATATGGCAGCCGGCGCTGGATTCCATGCGACGGATGTCGACCAGCGGCGCGCAGTTGACCGGGATGACGCGCGCCGACGTGGTCTGCTCCCAGCGCAGGCGGTCGGTACGAAAGTGCAGCGGCGCCAGCCGCGAGAGCAGGCCGAAGACGCCATTGACCGGACACAGGTGGCGGCACCACACCCGCTTGTTGCGGCCATACACCAGGCCAACCGCGATCGCCGCGACGGTTGAGCCGCCCAGCACCAGCAGCACCGCCTTGGGGTATTCGTACACACTTACCAACTGGCCATACACCGTGGTGCCCAGAAAGGCCACGAAGGGCCAGCCACCCCACTTGATCCAGCGCGGCACCGGCCGGCCCAGCCCGAAGCGGCTGACCTGTTCGGTAACAAAGCCCTCCGGGCACAGCACACCGCACCAGGCGCGGCCCATCAGCATCATGCTGACCAGCACGAAAGGCCACCAGATGCCCCAGAAAACGAACTGGGCAAAGCGGGTGAGGTCATTCCAGATGTGCGCCTGGGTGTCGGGCAGCGGCAAGAACGCTGGCACGGCAACCAGGAACAGGTAGGCAAACAGCGTGATCCACTGCAGCCCGAGTACCCACCGGCGATTGCGCTGCATCCAGCGGCCGAAGGCAGCCAGCCGGGTGGGCGCCGGCGCGGTGGCGCAGGCGCTCATGCGCTTCTCCGCGGCGCGCGCAGCAGCCACAGGGTGCCGATCCAGTACAGCACCCACAGGCCGAGAATGCTCAGCGCCGGGCGGGCGCGATAGCCGGCAAAGGTGCCGAGCAGGCCGTCGTCTTGCAGCAAGGCGCCGCTGTCCCACACCGGTTCCACCAGCGGCGGCAGCCATTCCATGTTGATGAAGCCTTCCAGGCCCGACACTAGCAGGCCGGAGGCGAGCAGCAGTAAAAGCACTTCGCTGATGCGGAAGAACACCCGCTGTGGCAGCAGGCGCGAGCCTTTCATGAACAGCACGGCAGTCACCACCGCCAGGCCGGCGCCGAGGGCGGCCCCGAGCATCAGGTCGACCCAGCCGCCGCCAGCATTCTCTGCGACGATGCCGTACAGAAACAGCACGGTTTCCGCCCCTTCGCGGCCGACCGCAATGGCGGCCAGTAGCGCCGCAGACAGCCCGCCCGTTTCTTCCGCGGCGCGGGCCAGACCGGATTCGAGATCGCGCTTGAGCGTGCGCCCGTGGTGGCGCATCCACACCACCATGTGGGTGACCAGCAAGGCGGCGGCGATCATGATGCTGGCCTGAAAGGCCTCCAGCGTGGTGCCGGCCAGTTGCGAGTGGAAGCCGAGCATCGCGGCGGCCAGCGCCACTGCCAGACCGATGCCGCCGGCCACGCCCAGCCACAGGTGACGCAAGCGGATGCGGCCGTCGCCGCGTGCCTGAATCCATGAATACAGAATGGCGATGATCAGGATGGCCTCGACGCTCTCGCGCCAGACGATGAATGTTGCGTTACCCATGGCGGCGCTCCTTATTTGGCGACGATTTCGCCCTTGGCGGTGTCGGGGTGGAATTCACCAAAGAAGGGGTAGCGGCCCGGCTTGAGCGGGGCGAAGACGATGGTGCGCGTCACGCCGGGGGCGAGTACGGTTTCCTTGCGCAGCTCGACGCTCTCGAATTCTTCCGGGCCGGCGTTCTTGTTGGTGATCTCGAGGCGGAAGCGGGTATTGGCCGGCACTTCGACTACCTCGGGCGTGAAGCGGCCGTTCTCGGCGGTGAGCGTGAAGGTGGGCTTGTCGGCCCACGCGGCGGTGCAGGCGAGGGCGGTCAGACAGAGGGCGAGGACGGTGCGGTGCATACAGACTCCAGAAACGGTGACGCCCCGCCGCGCTTAAGCGACGGGGCTGACGTCAAGCGGTGGCCTTAGAAGGCATACAGGGCGCGCACGCCCGCGGCGGTGACCAGGTCGGCGCTGCCATCGGCGCCGGCACGGCGGATGAACTGCAGATCCGGCGTGAGGGCGAGGTGGTCGTTGATCTGGTAGCGGTAATAGATTTCCGCCACCTGCTCGGCGCCGCTGGCGTCGTAGCCCCAGTCGGTGAGGCCGGCCGAATTGGCGCGGAAGCCTTTCGAACTGCGCAGCCAGGCCCAGGCAAAGCCGAGACCATCGTTGCCACGCTTCCAGGCATTGCCGGTCAGTTCGCCGCCGACGGTGAGCGCGCGGTCGAATGCGGCGCGGCCGCGCATGCCGTGGCCGTAACGGGTGAACAGGGTCAGGGACTCGCTCACCTGCTGGTCGGCACTGATGCCCCAGCCGGCGTGGGCACGTTCTTCGCCGTCATAGCCTTCGGCCTGCGGGTTGCTCCAGGCATAGACGCGGTAGGTGCCGTCGAAGCCGCCAAAGGCGCGCACATTCTTTTCGAGCTGTGCGATCACGAAGGGCTGGGTGAAGCTCTTGCCGAAGGTGCTCGAATCGCCCGCGCCGAACAGGCCGATGGACGCCCCCCAGCCGTTCTCCTCGCTCACATAGGCCAGACGCACGCCCGGCGTGAAGCCGTAGCTGTCGACGCCGACCTGGCCGCCCGAATCGAGCAGCGGGTTGTGCACGAACACGTTGTTCAGGAACCGGCTCGATTCATCATCCGCCGCGCCGTTCTGGTCGAAGAACACGAAGGGGTCCATCTTGCCGATGGTGAATTCCACCCGCGCCGGTGCACCGTCCAGTTCGCTGGCGCCAATCGGTGTGTCGAGCTGGTACCAGGCCTGGGCGAGTACCGCGTTGGTGTTCTCGCTCGGCACGCTCTCCTGCTCGAAGCCCATGCTGTTGGTCGCGCCGTTGAAGAAGGGGCGGGTGTCGCTGTGGCTGCCGTCCTGACCGAAGCGGGCCTGGAAGAAGAACTGGCCTTCGCCATCGCCCACCCGGCCGGCCGGCAGGGTGACGCCGACATCGCCACGCCAGCCGAGCACGGTCTCGCTCTTGCCGTCGGTGCGGCCATCTTTCGACAGATGCTGCGCCACGGCGCCGACGCTGACTTCGGCCGAGATGCCGTCCAGCGCTTCGGCCAGCGCATTGGCCGGGCCGGTGGCGACGGCTTTTTGTTCGACCGCCTTCAGGCGGGTGGCCAGTGCGGGCTCGGTGTCGCTGATGCGCTCGCTGTCGAGTGCGGTGGCCAGGGCGCGGTTGTCGGCCTCCAGCGTCTTGACGCGAGCTTCGAGGTCGGCCGGTTTGCTCGCCTGCTTGAGCTGGCCTTCGAGGCTGGCGTTGCGCGCTTCAAGCTTGGCAATGCGCTCGGCCAGTTGCTTGACGATAGCGCGCAGGCCGGGGTCATCCGCGGCCAGGGCCGGCGTGCTGCCGACCAGCAGGGTCAGCGCGGCGGCGCTGAGGGGCAGGGCGAAGCGGCGCATCAATAGCCCCCCTTCTTGCCGATGCCGGCGTAGGTGAATTCGTATTCGACGGTGAAGGGGGCGAACCACGGACGCACGCCGGTTTCACGGTCGGTGTGGCGGCCGAAATGGGCGTGGGCGTTGGCGCTCGGCGGCGCAATGTTGTACTTGACGGTGTATTTGCCCGGGCCCATCAGCTTGACGTTGTTGCCGTAGTGGGGGCCGTCGCTGGCGACCATGGGCATGAAGTCGCCCCTGAGCACCTCGGTGCTGCCCTTTTTGCTGATCTCGTAGTTGATGACCAGATAGGGAATCCAGTCGCCTTCGGCAAAGCCGTTGGGGTTGCTGGCCAGCGCGCGGATGTCGGCCTCGATGTGCACATCGCTTTGCGCAGCGGGGGTCATCATGCCGGCGGGCTCCATCTCGACCGGCTGCAGATACACCGCGGCGATCTCCATGCCGTGCAGGTGCTGCGGGGTACCGATGGGATATTCGAGGGCCTGGCTGCTCAGCGGGGCGGCGAGCAGGGCGAGGGCGATGGCGTGACGGGCGAAGGACATTCAGAAGACTCCGATATCTAAAAGTGCGCGAATAGTATCGCGAATGAGAATGACTCGCAATACGTTTACGGAGTTCGGGGTGAGATATGTCAGTTCGATGGGTGGCGTCGTGTTCGTGACTGAGCGGGTTGGCGCGCTGTGGGCACTGCTTTGGCGTGCCCGCGCGTGTCGGCGTGTCGCCGGTTCTGGCGATCAAGGCGGGATCGTGATGCTGCCAGTCAAGTCCGTTTCGGGTTCGGGTGACGCGTGCGCTCGGATAGCGGCCGGTACGACATCGCGGGCGCCACCACAGTCGATAGCCGTGCTTGTGGCGATCGGTGGTGCCCGGAGGGTGGGATGTGTGCGGGTGCTGCTGAATGGCTCGGTAGCCGGGTCTGTTGTCAGGACCGCGCGCCGATGCGTGGTTTGAGGCCGCGCTTGGTCGGCGTGCTGCGGTTCGTGGACATCGGCGTTGGTTGAAACGATGCGCCCGGCTCATCCGCCACGTAGCGGGCGTGCCAGGCGCCCGGGCTACTCGCGCGCGGGGAGCGTGACAAAGCCGAGTTTTTCGACGCCGGCGAGGCGCGCGGCGGCCATTAACTCGGCAATCGCTTCGTAGCGGGTGTCCTTGTCGGCGCGCAGATGCAACTCTGGCTGGGGTGTTTGCGCTGCAACATCGGCAAGGCGCAGGGCCAGCGCGTCTTGCGGCAGGGATTCGTTGTTCCAGAACAGTGCACCGGCGGCGTCGAGCGACAGGGTGATGGCGTCGGGGGTCTCGACGGTGGGTGCGCTGCTGGCCGTGGGCAGGTCGATCTTGACCGAGTGGGTGAGCAGCGGCGCGGTGATCATGAAGATGATCAGCAGCACCAGCATCACGTCGACCAGCGGCGTGGTGTTGATCTCGCTCATCGGGGCGCTATGCCCCGTGTTGTCGAATCCGCCAAAGGCCATTACGCCACCTCGGTGATCGGGCGCACCGGCTTGCCGGCGCCGCGTTGTTGGGTGGCGGGCGCGGCCACGGCAATGCGCGAGCCGGTGGTGAAGTAGGCGTGCAGGTCGTGGGCGAAGCCGTCGAGCTCGGACAGCTCGACGCGGTTGGCGCGGTTGAAACCGTTATAGGCGAGCACCGCGGGGATGGCGACGAAGAGGCCGAAGGCGGTCATGATCAGCGCCTCGCCGACCGGGCCGGCGACCTTGTCGATGGAGGCCATGCCGCTGAGGCTGATGCTGGTGAGCGCGTGGTAGATGCCCCAGACGGTGCCGAACAGGCCGACGAAGGGCGCGGTCGAGCCGATCGAGGCGAGCACGGTAAGGCCGCTCTCGAGCCGCGCGGTGGCGTCGGCAATGGAGCGGCGCAGCGCGCGGGTGACGAACTCGCCGGTGTCCAGCGTGCCGCCCAGCGTGCTGCCCTCGGCGTGCCGGGTGTAGTGCGTGTGGGCGGCCGCGGCCTGGTGGGCGAGGCGCTCGCAGGGGGCGTCGGCGGCGCGGGTGCTGAGCAGGCGCAGACCTTCGTCCAGCGAGGCGGCGTGCCAGAATTGCTCGACCGCGTCGCCATGGCGGCGGGTGCCGAGCAGGCGCAGGCCCTTGCTGAGAATGAGGTACCAGCTGACGACCGACATGCCGACCAGCAGGATCGCGACGCTGCGGATGATGAGGTCGGCTTGTGCCCAGAGCTGGCTCAGACCGAAGGCGTTGGGGGTGTCCATTTCAGGTGTTCTCCAGTTTGAATTCTATCGGCACGATCACCCAGCTGGCGATGGGCCGGTCGCCCTGGCGGGCGGGCACGAATGTCCATCGGCTGACCGCGCTGCGGGCCGCTTCGTCCAGCCGGCTGTGACCAGAGGACTGGTGGAGCCGCACATCGCTGGCGGCGCCGCTTTCGCTGACCAGCACGCGCAGCAGCACCTTGCCCTGCTCGCCCACGCGGCGTGACATGCGCGGGAAGCGTGGGCTGGGATTGTTTAGATAGGCCGCGTCGAAGCGCGCCGCAATGATCGGCTGCGGCGCCGCGGCGATCGGGCCGGGGGCGGTTTTTTCCGGCGCGGGTGCTGCGGCTGGTACGGTGGCCAATTCCGGCGGAGGCGGTGCACTCTCGCTCGGGGCCGGGGCTTCTTCCTTCGGCTCGCTGATGGCGGTGGGTGAGGGCGCAGGCGCGGGTTTTAGCGTCGGCTTGGGCGCGGGTTTGCGCACGAGTTTCGGTTTCGGGGGCGTGGGCGGCTGCTTGAGGACCGGCTCAGGCGCCGGCGGTTTGGGCGGCACGACTTCTGGCGCAGGCGGGCTCACCGGGGCGGGCGCTGGCGGCGCGATGAGGGCCACCTGAATGGTGGCGACCGGTGTTTGAATGGGCGTGTCGATCTGGCTGAGGCCAAGCGCCAGTGCGCCCGCATGTGCCGCCAGCACGAGGAGCAGGCGCGCGCCCGCGACGACGCGTGCGCGCATACGCGAGCGGCGCGGCGCGGTGACAACCGGCGCGAGAGGGAGAGACGTTGCAAGCATCGATGCGCATTTTACCGCGCGCGTTGGCCGGTTGAGCGCGACAACCGGTCGCATGGCCGTACTGAAATTCATGAATCAGACCGGCGTACCGAGGCTGGCGGCAATCAGGGCGTCGAGCGCGAGGCCGATGGCCAGCAGAATGAGGGCGGTGCTGACGCCGCGTGGCGTCGATGAAAAGAAATCCGGAAGCGGGTGGTTCATGCGGGTCTCCAGGCAATGTCGATTTGGCTGGCTGGTCCCGCAGGAACTGGCTGGCGGGGCGCCGCGCGGGCGCCCGGGGTGGGTGTGCTGCGCTCAGCTGGACGCGTGGTCGGGGTCCATCTGCGACTGCAGGTAGTTGGGTAGCGTGACGCGGTCGATCAGCTCGAGCTGGGTTTCGAGGTAGTCGATGTGCTCTTCCGTGGCTTCGAGGATTTTCTCGAACAGCTCGCGGGAGACGTAGTCCTTGCTGGCCTCGCACTGCGTAATCGCGTCGATCAGATCACCGCGGGCGGTGCTCTCGAGCGTCAGGTCGCCCTTGATGCACTCGGGCACGTTCTCGCCGATCAGCAGCTTGCCGAGGTTCTGCAGATTGGGCAGGCCCTCAAGGAACAGCACGCGCTCGATCAGCCAGTCGGCGTGGTGCATCTCTTCGATGGACTCGTCGTATTCGTGCTTGCCAAGCTTGGCCAGGCCCCAGTTCTTGTACATGCGCGCATGCAGAAAATACTGATTGATGGCGGTCAGTTCATGGGTGAGCTGGCGGTTGAGGAGTTTGATGATGTTCTTGTCGCCTTTCATGCGAAGGCCTCCATGTGTCGGGTCGGGGTCGGGGTCTGGCGGCGTACTGGATTGACGGTGCTTGTCAGGGCCTGATCAAGGCAACACTTTGCCGCGCAGGCGCACTTTCCGCAATCGGCGGTGACGCCCAGCACGCGCAGATCGCGCACCCGGCGCGCACCATTGGCGGCGGCGTGGTGAATGTCTTTCTCGGTCACGGCGTTGCAGATGCACACGTACATGCACGGGCTCCCATTTGTGCTGCTTATTTGGTCAGGATCAGCTTGCCGGCGCGTGTTTCCTGCAGACGGTAGCTGACGCCCTTGTGTTCGATGGTGACGACGCTTTGCCCCTTGAGCAGTGCTTCGCTGGCGATGGCCGGCGCGCAGCGCATGTCAGCGCGGGGCTGATCGGGTGCGTCGGCGGGGCGGTCCGGCGAAGGGGTGGAGGTCATGCCATCTCAATGCAAACAAGAACGATTCGCATTTCAACATTTCCGTTCGATGCCGTCAAGTCCGTTCGGCATTTACCTGGTGTTCGCGTTGCATGGTGTCGGGCGAGCGGGCGGGCAGGTATAGTCGAAATCCTCACTCATTGCTGTCAGGAACCGCCATGTCTTTTGTGATTCCCGCGCCCGATCAAGCCAGCCTGCCGGTCGCTGGCAGCGCCGATCGATTCCCGGTGCGCCGTATCTATTGCATTGGCCGAAACTACGCCGACCACGCGCGCGAGATGGGCGGCTCGCCCGACCGCGAGCCGCCGTTCTTCTTCTGCAAGCCGGCCGATGCCGCCTTTGCCGTGCCGGGCGAGGCGCCGGTCGATTGGCCGTATCCGACGATCACCACCGACCTGCATCACGAAATCGAACTGGTGGCTGCCATCGGTCGTGGCGGGCGCGATATTGATGTGGTCAGCGCGCTTGAGCATGTGTGGGGTTATGGCGTGGGGCTGGACATGACCCGGCGCGATCTGCAAGGCCAGATGAAGGCGCAGGGACGCAGTTGGGAGATCGGCAAGGCCTTCGACCACGCCGCGCCGATCTCGGCCTTGCGTCCGGCGAGCGAGACCGGGCATCCGGCCGCCGGCGACATCTGGCTGGATGTGAACGGGGTCCGGCGTCAGAGCGGCGATCTGTCCGACATGATCTGGTCGGTCGCCGAGGCGGTGGCGGGCTTGTCGCGCTACTTTGAATTGAAGCCGGGCGATTTGCTGATGACGGGCACGCCGGCAGGCGTCGGCGCGGTGGTGCGCGGCGACGTGCTCAGCGGCGGCGTGGCCGGGGTGGCGACGCTGGTGGTCAGAATCGTGTGAGACCTGAGCGGGGCGTACGGCCCCGCCGACTCACAGCTTGGCCAGGCGCTTGATGGCGCCCGAGGCCGCGATGGCGCCGTCGGCCACATAGGCCTCGACGTTGCCTTCGATGCGGTCGGGGTCGTAGAGGTAATTGACCATCAAGCCAAAGGATTGACTCATGCCCCGCTCGGCGGTGTCGGCCATCCAGTTCAGGCGCTCGATGCGTGCGCCGTTGCCCAGATGGAAGCGGGCCACCGGGTCGAAGGGGGCGCCGCGCGACTTGGCGTGGCACAGGTAGCGCGCGGCGAGCCGGGTGAGCGGCGCGCTGAGCGCGGCGGGCAGGCCGGGTTGCTCCAGCCACGGGCAGTTGTCGTCGAGCAGGCTCTGGAAGCCGGCCGAGGTGGCCCCTTCGATGCCCAGCGGCGCGAGCTTTTTCCAGTCGGCATCGGTAAAGGCGTCGGCCAGGGCCTCGGGGTGCGCGCGCACCCAGTCCTTGAGGCGCGGGATCGGAGACAGCGTGGCAAATTGTTTGAGACCGGGCAGGTCGCGCTTGAGATCGTCCACCACGCGCTTGAGCAAGAAGTTGCCAAACGATACGCCGCGCAAGCCCACCTGGGAATTGCTGATCGAATAGAAAATGGCGGTGTTGGCGCGCGCGTTGTCGGCCACCGGGGCCATTTCGTCGAGCAGTTTCTGGACGTTGTCGGCGAGGTCATCGACCAGCGCCACTTCCACGAAAATGAGGGGCTCCAGCGGCATGCGCGGGTGGAAGAAGGCGTAGCAGCGGCGGTCGATGTCGAGGCGGTTTTTCAGGTCGGTCCAGGAGCGGATCTCGTGAACCGCTTCGTACTGCACCAGCTTTTCGAGCAAGGCGGCGGGGCTCTCCCAGGTGATGCGGCGCAGCTCCAGAAAGCCGACATCGAACCAGGCGTTGAGCCGGGCTTCGAGCTCGCGGTCCAGGGCTTTGAGCTCCGGGTCATCCTTGAGAAAGCGCAGCAGGTCGGCGCGCAGGTCGACCAGGAATTTCACCCCGGCGGGGATGGCATTGAACTGCGTGAGGATGCGGATGCGGCGCGAGCGCATGGCGCCGCGCAGTCGGGCTTCGGCGTCCCACTGTTCGGGTGTGCCCACCTTCTCCTGATAGGCCGCATGGGCGTCGGCGACGCGCTTCGGGTCGGGCCCGAACTCCAGCGCGATCATGCGCAGAAAGGCATGACGGCCGTCGTCGTCCAGCTCCAGATAGGTGTGGGCCAGTCGCGCAGCGCGCTGGCGGGTGGACACTTCGCCACCCGTGCCGTCCGCGCAGTCGCGCATCTGCGCGCGCAGGCGATCGAGATCCTGCGCTTCGAGATGCGCCTGGGACTTGCCGCCCCAGGAAATGATGTCGCGCATCCGCTCCAGGCTGCGCGTGACGATATTGGACCCCATGCGTTCCTCTCGTGCTCAGTGTTGCCGGTTGAGTGTGACCCGCATGCGCCGCGCCGGTTCAGTTGGCTGGTTTGCGCTTGGCGTGGGCCATCATCATGATGCCGATCACGACCATCGGCACACACAGCCATTGTGCCGTGGACAGCCCGGCGCCGAGTGTGCTGAAAATCCCGGGGTCGGGTGTGCGGAAAAATTCCATCACGAAACGCAGCACACCGTAGCCCATCAAAAAGACCGCCGAGGTGGCACGCAGCGGTCGCGGTGCGCGGGCATACCACCACAGCAGCGCAAACAGCAGCAGGCCTTCGCCGGCGGCCTGATAGAGCTGCGAGGGGTGACGGGGCAGGGTGTCGACATGCGGAAACACCATTGCCCACGGCAGCGAGGGGTCGGCGACCCGGCCCCACAGCTCGCCATTGATGAAGTTGCCGACGCGCCCGGCGGCCAGACCGGTGGGCACCAGCGGGGCGATGAAGTCGGTGAGTTGCCAGAAGCCCTTGCCGTGTTTACGGCCGTACAGCCACATGGCCATCAGCACGCCGAGGAAGCCGCCGTGAAAGCTCATGCCGCCTTTCCAGGTGGCGAGAATTTCCAGTGGGTGGCTGAAGTAGTAGCCCGGCTGATAGAACAGCACTTCGCCGAGACGGCCGCCCACCACCACGCCTATCACGCCATAGAACAGCAGGTCATCGAGTTGCTGCGCCGTCCAGCCCAGCTCGGGTCGGCGCTTGATATGCAGTCGCCCGAGTCCGATGAACAGGACGAAGGCAACCAGGTACATCAGGCCATACCAGTGAACGGAGAGCGGGCCGACCGAGAAGGCGATCGGGTCAATTTTCGGGTAGGTCAGCATGCGTTCAGTCGGCTTCGCCCAGGCTGATCTTCAGTTGATGCAGTTCGGCGCGCAGGGCGGCGACTTCGGATTCCAGGGTGTCGACGCGCGCGGCCAGGCCGCCGGGGGCGACATGGGCGGTGGCGGCCATCACGCTGGCCACATCGACCTCGCCGCACATCAGGTGGGCGTAGCGGGTTTCCTTGGTGCCGGGCGCGCGTGGCAGGGCGAGGACCATGGGCGGGTATTTTTCGGCTAGGTGTTCCAGCGCCGCTTGCAGGGTGGGGATGTCCTCGAAGCGGTGCATGCGCTCGCTGCGGCTGCGCAACTCGCCGGCGGTCTGCGGCCCGCGCAGCATCAGCAACGCCATGATCGCCTGCTCGGCCGGCGGCAGCGAATGCCGCAGCCGGATGCGGTGCTCATACTTGACCACCCGCGCGCCCTCGTAACGACCGATCAGGCCGCGCGCCAGCAACTGGCTGATCGCTTCGCTGACTTCAGATTCGTCGAGCTGCATGACCGGCTCGCGGCCGGTGAGCTGGTTGGCGCCGGTGGTGATGGCGTTGATGCTCAAGGGGTATTGGTCGGGGGTGGTGAAACTTTTTTCGATCAGCACGGCCAGTACGCGAGCCTCGTTCTGGCTGAGATCAAAACCTTCGGTGGATTCGGTGGTGTCGGTCATTGAGCGGTTCCGGCTATGGCGCAGATCGCCATGATAGCGGATCGCCCGCGGCTACCGCGTCGGCTTGTCGTCGTCGCGCGCGGCCAGCGCGGCGCGGGCGAGGTCGATGAGCTGGCATGTGGAGCTGTCGGCACCTGCGGGTGCCAGCCCGCTGGCAAAGGCCGACTCGATGCGTCGGGCCAGTTGCTTGCCCAACTCGACCCCCCATTGGTCGAAGCTGTTCACATTCCACAGTACGCCCTGGGTGAACACCTTGTGTTCGTACATGGCCAGCAGCGCGCCCAGCGTGCGCGGGCTGAGCGCGTCGAGCAGGATCACGTTGGTCGGCCGGTTGCCGGCAAAGCAGCGGTGCGGCAGTAGCTCGGCGATGCGCTCGGGCGACAGGCCTTCGGATTCCATTTCGGCGCGGGCTTCGTCGGGCGTGCGGCCCATCATTAAGGCTTGCGCCTGGGCGATGCAGTTAGCCAGCACGATGTCGTGGTGCGGGCGGGTGTTGTCGGGGCTGTGCAAGGTGGCGACGAAGTCGGCCGGCACCAGTTGCGAGCCCTGGTGCAGCAGCTGGTAGAAGGCGTGCTGGCCGTTGATGCCACTGGCGCCCCACACCACCGGCCCGGTCGCGCGGCCAACAGGCTGGCCATCGCGGGTGGTCTGCTTGCCATTGCTTTCCATGTCGAGCTGCTGCAGGAAGCCCGGCAGCTGTCGCAGGCCGTGATCGTAGGGGGCGACCATGTGCGTGGTGGTGCCAAAGCCATTGACATACCACACGCCAAGCAGGGCCAGCAGTACGGGCAGGTTTTGCGACCACGGCGCGGTTTGAAAATGGGTGTCCATGGCGTGCGCGCCGGCGAGCAGTTCGCCGAAGGCCGCGGGCCCGACCTGCAGCATGATGCTCAGGCCGACGGCCGACCACAACGAATAGCGCCCGCCCACCCAGTCCCAGAAGCCGAACATGTTGGCCGGGTCGATGCCGAAGGCTGTGACCGCCTCGGCGTTGGTCGATACCGCGACAAAGTGGCGGCTGATGTTGGCTTCGGCCGCGCCGTCCTGCAAAAACCAGGCGCGCGCGCTGCGCGCGTTGGTGAGGGTTTCCTGGGTGGTGAAGCTCTTGGAGCAGACGACGAACAGCGTGCTGCGGCGGTCGAGCTGGCGCAGCAGGCCGTTGAGCCGGCCGGCGTCGACGTTGGCCACAAAATGCGTGCGCAGTCGCGGGTGGCCGATGGGGCGCAGGGCGTCGCACACCAGTCGCGGGCCGAGGTCCGAGCCACCGATGCCGATGTTGACGATATTGGTGATGAGCTCGCCGGTGTGGCCGCGCCACTGACCGCTGCGCACCTGCTCGGCAAACCCGGCCATGTGCGCGATTTCGGCGTGCACGCCGGGCACGACATTGTGGCCGTCGACCCGGATATCAGCCGATGCCGGCGCGCGCAGGGCGGTGTGCAGTACGGCGCGGTGCTCGGTGCTGTTGATGCGCTCGCCGGCAAACATGGCGTCGATGGCGCCGCGCAGGCCGCTGGCATCGGCCAGGTCGAAGAGCAGCTGCAGGTCGGCGTCGTCGAGCCGGTTCTTGCTGTAGTCGATGAAGATGCCGCTGCTGCGCGCGCGCATGCGTGTCGCCCGATCGGGGTCGGTGGCGAATTGGTCGCGCAGGTGGCGGCCGGCCTGTTGTTGGGCGGCCAGCTGCACTCGGGACCACAGATCGGAGCGTGCGTCGGGCATTGTGTTGGCGGTGCGCCCGTCGGGGGCGCTGAAGTCAGAAGGGCGGTTCATGCTGGGGCTACAGTGTAGTGGAGCGATGTTACAGCGTCATCCTGCAGCGCTGCACAGTTGATATCAACCGTGCATTATGTCATGAGGATTGCTTGCGCGGGTTTGCCGTGTGAGACGCGGGGCAGCCGAAAATCGCGGCCTCGCGCTACAATACACAGCTACGCTCGCAGCCCAAGGTTTCAGGAGATACCCCATGCCCAAGTACCGTTCACGCACTTCCACCGCCGGCCGCAACATGGCGGGCGCCCGCGCCCTGTGGCGGGCGACCGGCATGAAGGATGGCGATTTCGAAAAGCCGATCATTGCGGTGGTCAACAGCTTCACCCAGTTCGTGCCGGGTCATGTCCACCTCAAGGACATGGGCCAGCTGGTGGCGCGCGAGATTGAAGCCGCCGGCGGCGTGGCCAAGGAATTCAACACCATCGCCATCGACGACGGCATCGCCATGGGCCACGGCGGCATGCTTTACAGCCTGCCCTCGCGCGACCTGATCGCCGACTCGGTCGAGTACATGGTCAATGGCCACACCGCCGACGCCATGGTGTGCATCTCGAACTGCGACAAGATTACCCCGGGCATGCTGATGGCCGCGCTGCGCCTCAACATCCCGGTGATCTTTGTCTCCGGCGGCCCGATGGAAGCCGGCAAGGTCAAGTGGGACAACAAGGTCATCTCGCTGGATCTGGTCGACGCCATGGTCAAGGCCGCCGATGAGAGTGTGTCGGACGAAGAAGTTGCCGCTGTCGAGCGCTCCGCGTGCCCGACCTGTGGTTCGTGCTCCGGCATGTTCACCGCCAACTCCATGAACTGCCTCACCGAGGCGCTGGGCCTGTCGCTGCCGGGCAACGGCACGGTGGTGGCCACCCATGCCGACCGCAAGCAGTTGTTCCTGACCGCGGGTCGAAAGATCGTCGAACTGGCGCGTCGCTATTACGAGCAGGACGACGAGACCGCGCTGCCGCGCAATATCGCCACCTTCGAAGCCTTTGAAAACGCCATCACCCTCGACGTGGCCATGGGCGGCTCGACCAACACCGTGCTGCACCTGCTGGCCGCGGCGCGCGAGGCCGGTGTCGACTTCACCATGGCCGACATCGATCGCATCTCGCGCAAGGTGCCTTGTCTGTCCAAGGTGGCGCCGGCGGTGCCGGATGTGCACATCGAAGACGTGCATCGCGCCGGCGGGATCATGGGCATTCTCGGCGAGCTCGACCGCGCCGGTCTGCTCCACAGCAATGCGCACACGGTGCACAGCAAAACGCTCAAGGATGCCCTGACGCGCTGGGATGTGATGCAGGCGCATGACAACAAGGTGTTTGACTTCTTCCGCGCAGCGCCAGGCGGGGTGCCCACCCAGGTGGCCTTCAGCCAGGATCGCCGCTGGAACGAACTCGACATGGATCGCAGCCACGGCGTGATTCGCGACAAGGCCAACGCCTTTACGCAGGAAGGCGGCCTGGCCGTGCTCTACGGCAACATCGCCGAGAAGGGCTGCATCGTCAAAACGGCGGGCGTCGATGAATCGATCTGGACCTTCGCCGGGCGTGCCCGCGTGTTCGAGAGTCAGGACGCCGCGGTCCACGCCATCCTGACCGACAAGATTGTCGCCGGTGACGTGGTCGTCATTCGCTACGAAGGCCCCAAAGGCGGGCCGGGCATGCAGGAGATGCTCTACCCGACCAGCTACCTCAAGTCCAAAGGCCTGGGCAAAGCCTGCGCGCTGCTGACCGACGGGCGCTTCTCGGGCGGCACCTCCGGCCTGTCGATCGGTCACGCATCGCCCGAGGCGGCGTGTGGCGGTGCGATCGGCCTGATCGAGGAGGGCGACAGCATCGAAATCGACATCCCCAATCGCGGCATCAAACTGGCGATTGACGATGCCACGCTGGCGGCGCGCCGTGCGGCGATGGATGCCAGGGGCGCGGACGCCTGGACGCCGGTCGGACGTGAGCGCGTGGTCTCGGCGGCCCTGCAAGCCTATGCTGCGCTGACCACCAGTGCCGACACCGGCGCGGTGCGCGACGTGACGCAAGTCCAGCGCTGATCGGCGTTTTTTGCTTCGCCAACAAGGCCGCCTCCGGGCGGCTTTGTTATTTTCGGCGCTTGGTGGCGCGTTGGATTGACATCGCGTTTGACCGCCTGCGGCCGGATGAATCCGGCCCTACCATTCAACGCCCTTCGTAGGGTCGGATTTATCCGACCTTTGCTGTGGGTCCCCGCGCGACTGATTGGGTGCCTGTCGCGTCGGCGGGAACCTACCGCCCGGGGTGGCCTCTGACAAAGACCGAGCGATCATCGTGGAGCAGGCCCATGCCACCCACTGAACAGCCGTCCAAAGCCACGCTGGAGAGACTCTGGCCCCTGGCCATCGCCGCCGCCGGTCTGGTGGCCGCACTCAATTTTCTGGTCGCCTTGCTGATCGCGATCTTTGGCGATGTGTTGCATCCCGCGCTGGCAGAGAGCCAGGCCTGGGTGCTGTTTGTCGTTGCCGGGGTGGCGATGGCGGTGCAGGCCGTGTTGATGGCGGTGATGCATCGTCAGCTATGGGTGCGACAGCATGAAGGGGCGTTGCCGCTGGCGCGCTGGCGAGGTGGTTTGCGCCTGCCGGTGACCGCAGCGCTCGCTCAACCCGCGATTCGCCGTCGATTGCGGGTGGTGCGACACGCCGGGCGACGCCGCCGCATCGGCGCGTCGGCGTTCGTCAGGGTGGTGTGATCCGTTGTAATGTGACCGCGTGTGCCTGAGCAGAAGGGGGGTCGATGGCAAACCGGATCTTGCGTGGGGTTGGCAGATGGCTGGCGGGGTATCTCAATGCCGAGTTGCCCAGCTACACCCCGCTGGCAACCCACACCGCCGAGCGTTTGCAGCAAACGCTCTTGCCGGGCGACATCTTGCTGGTCGAGGGCAATCGGCGCATCAGCGCAGCGATCAAGTACCTCACTCAGTCCACCTGGTCGCATGCAGCGCTGTACATCGGCTCCGGCGTGGTGTCGGGCCAGGGCGGTGATTCTCCCTTGCTGATCGAGGCGGACACCGAGCATGGCGTCGTGGTGGCGCCGCTGTCGAAATACGATGGCATGCACACCCGCATCTGCCGCCCGGTGGCGCTGTCGGACGAAGATCGGCAGGCGCTGATCGCCTTCGCGGTGGCGCGTATCGGCCACCAGTACGACCTCAAGAACATCTTTGACCTGGTGCGCTATTTGCTGCCGACGCCCCCGGTGCCGACGCGTTTTCGGCGCGACTTGCTGTCAATGGGCAGTGGCGAGCCGACGCGCGCGATCTGTTCCACATTGATCGCGCAGGCCTTCCAGAGCATTGGGTATCCGATTCTGCCCGCCGTGTACACCCGGCCATCGCGCCCTGGCGATCCGGCGCATTGCAACACCTGCGAAACCGAGGTGCTGCGGGTGCGCCACCATAGTCTGTTCACCCCGCGAGACTTCGACATCTCGCCCTATTTTGCGATCATCAAACCGACGATCGAAGGTGGGTTTGACTATCAAAACGTCGTCTGGGGTGCGCCTTGCGTGTCGAATGAGCCACCGGCCGGACCGCCCCTAGCTTCGGTTGGCAATGATGACGCCGGTGCCGATCAGCACCGCGCCTGAGGCCCGGTTCATGGTGCGCACCGTGCGGCGGTCGCACAACAAGCGGCGCGCCCGCGCAGCCAACAGGGCATAGCCGGCCAGCACGATGAAGACCATCGAGCAGGCGATGACACACACCAGAACAAAGTCGACGGCGGTGATGTTGGCCAGATCCACAAAGGTCGGCAAAAACGCCGCGTAAAACAGGATTGGCTTCGGGTTGCCAAGCGTGGTCAGCAAACCGGCCAGCGCGTCCTTGTGGTGACCGGTCGGCGGGCGGGCAGGCAATTCGGCCGGCGGTGTGTCGTCGCTGCGAAAGGCGCCAATGCCGAGCCAGATCAGATAGGCCGCGCCGATCCATTTCACCGCCAGAAACACCTCGCCGTAGTGTTGCGCCAGCGTGCTCATGCCCAGGCAGGCCAGTGCGATGAGCACGATGTCGCCCATCGCGATGCCGGCCACATGCCACAGCGCCGCGCCCAGACCGGCGCCAAGCGTGCGCGCGGTGATGCTGGCGACGGCCGGGCCGGGCGTGACCGCCAGAACAAAAACGGCGCCCGCCAGGGCCAGGGCGGTGGCGGGTGTCATGTGGTTTTCTCCTTTGCTGCGGCTTCGCGCGCTACCGCGCGCTGCGCCGCCGGTCGCGTCATGCAGCGCTCAAGATAGGCCGGCAGCGTCGCACCCTCCAGAGACAGTCTGGCCGATTTGGCCCATGCCAGGCAGTGGCTGGCGATGATGTCGGCAATGCTGAAGTGTTCGCCCGCCAGCCACGGGGTGTCTCCCAGTCGAGCCGAGAGCAGGGCGGCGGCCTTTTCGAACTCCCAGCGCGCCGTGTCTTCAATGGCCGGCACGCGGTGTTTTTCAGGCAACGCAAAACGGTGCTTGGCGATGGTCCACAGCGCTTGATCCAGCTCGGTCAGGCCGAAGCACAACCACCGGTAAGCCTGCGCCCGCTCGGTTGCATCGGCCGGCAACAGGCCGGAGGCAGGAAAATGCTCGGCCGCCCACAGCGCGATCGCGCCGGTCTCGGTGACAATGCTGCCGTCGCCCAACCGTAACGCGGGCACCTTGCCGCCGGGGTTGATGGCCAGAAAATCCGGCGCGCGTCCGGCGCCTTTGAATAGATTGATAAACACGTAGTCGTACTCGGCCCCCGCTTCTTCAAGCGCCCAGACAGCGCGCAGCGAGCGAGAGTTTGGGCAACCGTAGATCGTCAGCATCTTGTTCTCCGTTGAGCTTCACGGCATTGTTGAGGGTGCGCCGACACTTCGGCAACTGAATTATTTCGGAGCAGCATTCATGGCATGGCACGTCTGGCTGGCCTTTCTGGTCGCATCGATCATCATCTCGGTCACGCCGGGGCCGGGCGCGGTCGTCAGCATGAGCGTCGGCCTGCGCTACGGCTACCGCGTGTCGCTCCAGTCCATCGCCGGGCTGCAGGTAGCGCTGGTGATCCAGCTGGCCATTGTCGCGGCCGGTCTGGGTGCGGTGCTGGCCACATCGGCCACGGCTTTTCTCGCCCTGAAAATCTGCGGCGCGGGCTATCTGATCTGGCTCGGTATTCAGAAATGGCGCAGCGCCGGCGAGCCGGTATCAACGACCACCGCGATCGAGGTCAAGCACCTGTTTCGGACCGCCGTTCTGATCAATCTCACCAATCCGAAAGCCATCATCTTCATGGCCGCGCTGGTACCGCAGTTTATTGACCCCGCCGGCAATCAGTGGTTGCAGTTCGTCATTCTTGCGGCAACCACGGTATGCGTCGACATCCTCGTCATGTCCTGCTACTCCCTGCTCGCCACCCGCTTTCGTCCGTGGTTGGCCGATGCTCGGGCGCAATGCATTCAGAACCGGGTGTTTGGCGGCTTGTTTGTGACGGCTGGCGCGGCACTGGCGGCGACGTCGCGGCATTGATTGCGCTCGGTATTGTTTGATGGGGAAGGGGTGGCAAGGTGTTTGCCGCCCCTTTTTGTTTGACTGAGCGTAAGTCGCGGGCTTTTCGGGGCTACGGGCCTGTCGCCATCCTCAGCTTGGCTCGCATCGATGGCCGGATGAATCCGGCCCTACGAAGGCCCGCCGCAGCGAAATCTCTCAGCGCCGTAGGGCGGGTTTGAACCCGCCAACATCGCCTGGCAATCCACGACTATGCCTTTTGCGTTATTGCAACGACATACTTCAGCGGGTACTCTCGCCCCTCCTGCATGGTGGCAGGCGATACATAACAACAAGCAAAGAGGTCAGCGTGTCTCAAGACACCGATACCGGTCTGGCATGCCTTGCGCTGCTGGCCCGGATGCACGGCGTGGCGGTCGATCCGGCACAGCTGGCGCATGAGTTCGCCCCGGTTGGCGCGTTTGTCGACGAGTCCGCACTGTTGCGCGCGGCGCGAAGTACGGGGCTCAAGGCCAAGGCCGGGCGCTTCTCGCTCGCTGCGCTAAACGGCATGGCGCTGCCTGCCATCGCGGTCGGGCAGGATGGCCGTTTCTTCATCCTGGCTCGGGTTGAGACCGATACCGAGCACGCGCCCGACGACATCCAGCGCGTGCTCATTCACGATCCGCTCGCCTCGCGGCCCGAGATTCTGCCGGTGGCGGCGTTCGAAGCGCGTTGGAGCGGGCGGCTCATGCTCCTTACCTCGCGCGCCTCGCTGGCCGCCGAGCTGGCGCGCTTCGACTTCTCGTGGTTCATTCCGGCCATCGTCAAGTACCGCAAATTGCTCACTGAGGTGTTGGTCGCCGCCTTCTTTTTGCAGCTGTTCGCGCTGGTCACGCCGCTGTTCTTCCAGGTGGTGATGGACAAGGTGCTGGTGCACAAGGGCTATTCCACGCTCACCGTGATCGGTATCGGCCTGCTGGTCGTCAATGTCTTTGAAGGCCTGCTCTCCGGCCTGCGCACCTACCTGTTCGCCCACACTGCCAGCCGCATCGATGTCGAGCTGGGCGCGCGCCTGTTCAAGCATCTGCTGGCGCTGCCGCTGTCGTACTTCGAAGCCCGCCGCGTGGGCGATTCGGTGGCCCGGGTGCGCGAGCTGGAGCACATCCGCCAGTTTCTCACCGGTTCGGCGCTCACGCTGGTCATGGATCTGCTGTTCTCGGTGGTGTTCCTCGCCGTGATGGCGTGGTATTCGACGACGCTGACCTGGATCGTCCTCGCCTCCATTCCGCTCTACGCCATCTTGTCGCTGTCGGTTACGCCCATCTTGCGCAAACGGCTCAACGAAAAGTTCAATCGCGGGGCCGACAACCAGGCCTTCCTGGTCGAATCGGTCAGTGGCATCCACACGCTCAAGGCCATGGCTGTTGAGCCGCAATTCACCCGCCATTGGGACAACCAGCTCGCCGGCTACGTGGCCTCCGGCTTCCGGGTGACTCGCCTGGGGGCCTGGGCCTCCGAAGGCGTCGGCCTCATCAACAAACTGGTCACTGTCGGCATCCTGTGGATGGGGGCTTATCAGGTCATCGATGGCGCACTCACCGTCGGCGGGCTGATCGCCTTCAACATGCTCGCCGGGCGTATTGCCCAGCCGATCATGCGTCTGGCCAACATGTGGCAGGAGTTCCAGCAGACCGGTATCTCCATGGCCCGGCTCGGCGACATTCTCAACACCCGCTCCGAAATCCCCGCCAGCCGCGCCGCCTTGCCGCCCATGCAGGGCCGGATCGAATTCGACGCGGTGCGCTTCCGCTACCGGCCCGACGGCTCCGAGGTGCTGCGCGGCATCGCCTTCGCCATCGAGGCCGGGCAGGTGGTGGGCATCGTCGGGCGTTCCGGCTCGGGCAAGAGCACCCTCACCAAGCTCGTCCAGCGGCTCTACGTGCCCGAGCGCGGCCGGGTGCTGGTCGACGGCGTCGACCTCGCCCTGGCTGACCCCGTCTGGCTGCGCCGCCAGATCGGCGTGGTGCTGCAAGAGAACGTACTCTTCGCCCGCTCGATACGCGACAACATCGCGCTTACCGACCCCGGCGCCCCCATTGAGCACGTCATCGCTGCCGCCAAACTGGCCGGCGCGCATGAATTCATCATGCAACTGCCCGAAGCCTACGACACCGCCGTGGGCGAACACGGCGCCACCCTCTCCGGCGGCCAGCGCCAGCGCATCGCCATTGCCCGCGCGCTGCTCACCAACCCGCGCATCCTCATCTTCGACGAAGCCACGAGCGCGCTCGACTACGAATCCGAACACATCATCCAGCAGAACATGCGCGACATCTGCAAAGGCCGCACCGTGATCATCATCGCCCACCGCCTCTCGGCCGTAAAAGACGCCGACCGCATCCTGGTGCTCGATAAGGGCGAGCTGATCGAAGAAGGCCACCACGGCGAACTCAAAGAGCGCCCCAACGGCACCTACGCCAAGCTCTACGCGCTGCAGCAGGGGTGAGGGGGTGAATGTGCTGATCTCGACCATTGCCGGCCGGATGAATCCGGCCCTACAAAGCGCCAATGGGCCGTACCTCGTAGGGCGGGTTTCAACCCGCCACACCGTTGCCACCACCGTAGGCCGGATGAATCCGGCCCCACAACGCACGGCGACGACGCCTTTTGTAGGGCGGGATTCATCCCGCCAACCCCCTCACGGAACGCAAACCCCATGACCTACGACGCCCTGCGCCGCGGCCGCTGCTCCCTCGCCGGCTACGCCTATCACGTCACCGTCGTGACCGCCGGCCGCAAACCCGTGTTCGCCGATTTTGCCTGCGCCCGGCTCGCCATCCGCGAAATACGCCGCTGCGACGCGGCCGCCCAAACCGACACGCGCGCCTGGGTGCTCATGCCCGATCACCTCCACTGGTTGTTCATACTCGGAGCGCAGACCCCGTTGGCGCGACTGATCCACGACTTCAAAGGCCGCAGCGCCCGCCGCCTCAACCGCCATCGCCGCGCCACCGGCCCGCTGTGGCAACGCGCCTACCATGACCACGCCGTGCGGCGCGACGAAGACGTCCAAACCATCGCCCGGTACATCGTCGCGAATCCGTTGCGTGCTGGGCTGGTCGAGAAGATTGGACAATATCCACATTGGGACGCAGCATGGCTCTGAGCAATGTCCATGGTCGGATGAATCCGACCCCACGGCCCACCGTAGGGCGGGTTTCAACCCGCCACCCCCGGCCCAACGAAGCCCCCGCTCCATGACCACCCACGCCACCCTCGACCTGCTCGGCAAATACCGCCGCGTCTTCGCCGCCGCCTGGCAAGCCCGCCGCCAAATGACCCCGCCCAAACGCGGCGCGCTGGAGCGCGAGTTCCTGCCCGCCGCGCTCGAACTGCAAGACTCGCCGCCCAACCCGCTGCCGCGCGTCATCCTGTGGACCCTGATGAGCGCATTCCTCATCGCGCTCGCGTGGGCCACCTTCGGGCGGATCGACACCGTCGCTGTCGCCACCGGCAAGATCATCCCCAGCACCCGCGCGCAGATCATCCAGCCGCTCGACACCGCCGTGGTGCGTGCCATTCACGTCACCGACGGGCAAGCCGTCCAGGCCGGCGATCTGCTCGTCGAACTCGACCCCACCGACGCCGGCGCCGCCGACACCCAGGCCAAAGAAGCCTGGACCACCGCCCGCCTGCGCGCCGCCCGCGCCGAGGCGCTGCTCACCGTGCTCGATGGTAATCGCCCGCCCACGCTGCCGGCCATGGACGGCATCCCGCCCACGCGCCACGCCGCCGAAGCCAACCTGCTCGTGCGCCAGGTGGCCGAATACCGCACCCGCCTCGCCGCGCTCGAATCCGAACACGCCCGCGCTCGCGCCGAACAACACGCCACCGACCAACTCGTCGCCAAGCTCGAAGCCACGCTGCCCATCCACCAACAACGCGAGCAGGACTACAAAGGCCTGGTCGACAAAGCCTTCGTCTCCCGCCACGCCTACCTCGAACAACAACAAGCCCGCATCGAAACCGAACGAGATCTCGCCTACCAACGCGCCAAGGCCGCCGAGCTCGCGCAAACCATCGCCCAGGCCAAAGGCGCCCGCGACGCCTGGCAAGCCGAATACCTGCGCACCGTCACCAGCGAGCTGGCCGAAGCCAAACAACAAGTGGCCAGCCTCACCGCCGAAGTGGCCAAGACCGAAAACAAATCCCGCCTCATGCACCTCACCGCCCCGGTCGCTGGCACCGTGCAACAACTGGCCATCCACACAAAAGGCGGCGTGGTCACCGAAGCCCAACCGCTGTTGGTCATCGTCCCCAGCGACTACGCCGCCGAAGTCGAAGCCGTGCTGGAAAACAAAGATGTCGGCTTCGTCCAGGCCGGCCAGACGGCGGAGGTCAAAATCGAAACCTTCCCCTTCACCCGCTACGGCACCATCCCCGCCCAGGTCACCTTCGTCTCCAACGACGCCGTCGACAACGAACAGCGCGGCCTCGTCTTCCCCGCCCGGCTCAAGCTCGAACGCAGCACGCTCAAGGTCGACGAGCGCATCGTGAATCTCACGCCGGGCATGGCGATCACCGCCGAGATCAAGACCGGCGAGCGGCGGGTGATTGAGTATTTCTTGAGTCCGGTGATGACGACAATTGATGAGAGTTTGGGGGAGCGGTAATCGCTGCTGATTGTTCGATTTATCCGAAAGTATTTAAGTAGGAGAGCATCTATGAGTAGCACTGCAAAAGGGGTAATGGTCTTTGGGGTTGGGTTCATGGTAATGGCTTTCGTTGATTACTTTATTGTCTCTTATGCAAGTCCAAATTCTAGATTTCTTGGCTTGTTGTTGTGGCATTTGCAAGGTGCTTTTGGCAAGCCGGCCTCTTCTGTAGCGCTTGCATTAATTGGAGTTGTTTTTGTGATTCTTTCGGTTTTTGAACGCGGAGGCGCTAAATGATGTACGTTTTATTCACACGAAGTGGAATTATCGCTGCTGAGTCTCAAGCCCTCGCCACCAACGCGTATAACAGAATGGTTGGAGGTGTTCTTAGTGGGGAGGCGCAAGTCATAGGAATCGAGTATGCGACTACCGCTGCTGGTCCAGTCGCACAGGCGGTTGATGTCTATCAAACGTCGAATGAATTGACTAAAACGACGGTAAGTGTAGTAAACGGAGACATAGAGGCTGCAGCTAGAAGTGCAACGGGGATGGCTGCTGGTGCGGCAATTGCCGCGGCTGTTGCTCCTTTTGCTGCAGGCCCCTTGGCTCCTGTTGTTGTGGTTACCGCAGGATATCTCGGTGGTGAGGCTGCTGGGATTGTTTTTGATATGGTCATGCGGCAAATTAGGGACTCTCTCGGGCTTGCCTTTGATTTAACATTTGGAGGAACATTGGTAGATGAGGTATTAAAGCTTAATCCTGAGCTGTCAGATCTTTTTGATCGGGCTAAGGCCTTCGTTTTTCCCCGCGACCCCCTCGCCCTCGATCTCGACGGTGACGGCATCGAAACCATCGGCGCCGACGGCACCGTCCTCTTCGACCACAACGGCGACGGCACACGCCGTGGCACGGGTTGGGTGAAGGGCGATGACGGTTTGCTGGTGCTGGACAAGGACGGCAACGGAAGTATCGATTCCGGCGCGGAGTTGTTCGGCATCGACTATGTGAAGTCGGATGCGACAAAGGCGGTCGACGGCTTCGATGCCCTGCGCGATCTGGACAGCAATGCCGATGGCGTGTTCGATGCCAACGATGCTCAGTTTGCCAATGTGCAGGTTTGGCGCGATCTGGATCAGGACGGAGTGTCGGACGCGGGCGAGCTGATGAGCCTGACAGATGCGGGCATCGCCTCGATCGACCTGAACGACACGGCGAGCACCACCAACCTGGCCGGCGGCAATCAGCAAACCGCCACGGCCACCTTCACCCGCACCGACAATACCACCGGCACCGTCGCCAACCTGAACCTCGCCAGCAGCAATTTCTATCGGGAGTTTGGTGACACCATCGCGGTGAGCGACACCGCGCAGGCCCTGCCGAACATGATGGGTTCGGGCAACGTGCGCGACCTGCGTGAAGCGGCCACCCAGTCCAGCCGCCTCGCCGGGCTGCTCGCCCAGTACAGCGCCGCGACCACCCGCGATGCCCAGTGGGCGCTGCTCGACGAAATGCTCGACGCCTGGGCCGACACCACCGGCATGGCCGAAGCGCTGGCCGAGCGCGATCCGGGCGCGTTCTACATCCGCTACGACGCCTTCGGTACGCAAACGCGCGCCAACAACCTGAACTCGCTCATGGTCGACGGGAGCGGCGGTTCCGGCGGGAACGAGGTTGCCTATATCGGGCTGGACAAAGACAACCTGCAGCTCAATGAGGCCTATCGCAACCTGATCGCCGCCTGGGATCAAAAGATGCACATCCTCGAAGCGTTCAACGGGGAATACTTCTTCAGCCTCCCCGAGCAGGAGACCGACCCGGTCAGCATGGATGTGGTCGGGTTGCGCGAAGATGGCTCCACCGCCGCCGAGACCTGGGCGGGCGGCCGGCGCACGCTGGTGATCTCCTACGCGCAGCAGCAATTGAATTTTTTGCAGCAAAGCTATGACGCGCTCAAGCAGTCTGTCTACGAAGGCCTGCTGACCCAAACCCGCCTCAAGCCGTATCTGGATGCGGTGGAGTTGGTGATTGACGAGAATGGGGTCAGCTTTGACTTTGCGGCGCTCGGCGCGTTGTTCGAGAGTAATCGCGGTGCTGATGCCGAGAACGCCTTGATCGATCTGATCGAGCTGACTCGCAATGGTGGGACGCTGTTGAATGCCGGATGGAATGGCATTGAGCTGTTGAAAACATGGGCGCAGGAGGCGTCGGGGAATGCCACTCTTGAGACCATTCTTGCGCAGTTCTCGGTGATGTTTGTTTCCGGAACCGGGAATGCGTCGTCAAATGACAGTACGCTTTTCGGGTCGGCAGGAAACGACTATCTGTATGGAAAGGCGGGGGGAGATCTGCTCGTTGGTGGCGAAGGTATGGATTATATCTTCGGTCGGGATGGCGACGACATTATTGTCGGCGGTGCCGGAAATGACTATCTGTTTGGTGAAGCCGGTTCGGATACCTATTTGTTTGGTCGCGGTGACGGTCAGGACACGGTGAGCAACTATTCTTCGTCGGCCAATGATGTCGATGTCGTTTTGTTGACAGGCGGCCTGCTGCCCTCGGATGTGAGTCTGAGCCGCTCGGGCGACAACTTGATCATGTCGATCAACGGCACGACCGACAAGCTCACGGTGCAGTCGTATTTCAATCAGGACGCCGCCGGCCCGTACGCAGTCGATCAGATCCGCTTCGAGAACGGCACGAGCTGGGATGTGGCTACGGTCAAGACGCTGGTGCAGCAGGCCACGACCGGCAATGACACGCTGTACGGCTACGCCACGGATGACGTGCTCGACGGTCAAGATGGGAACGACTACCTGTACGGCAAAGCCGGCGACGATACGCTGAACGGCGGAGCCGGAACGGACCAGGTGCATGGCGAGGACGGCAACGACAGCCTCGACGGAGGTGCCGGCAACGACTACCTGTATGGCGGCAACGGTAGCGACACGCTGATTGGCGGTGCCGACAATGACACCCTGTACGGCGGTAACGACAACGACGTGCTCACCGGCGGTGCGGGCAACGACTACCTGTCGGGCGATGCCGGCTCGGACACCTACGTGTTCGGTCGTGGTGACGGGCAGGACTCGGTGTACAACTACGACACCGGAGCAGGCGTCGACACCATTGCCCTGTCGGGCGGCTTGCTGCCCTCGGAAGTGAGTCTGAGCCGTACGGGCGACAATCTGGTGCTGTCGATCATCGGCACGACCGACAAGCTCACGGTGCAGTTGTATTTCAACCAGGATGCAAATGGTCCGTACGTCGTCGACGAAATCCGCTTCGAGAACGGCACGAGCTGGGATGTGGCCACGGTCAAGACGCTGGTACAGCAGGCCACGACCGGCAATGACACGCTGTACGGCTACGCCACGGATGACGTGCTCGACGGTCAAGATGGGAACGACTACCTGTACGGCAAAGCCGGCAACGACACGCTGAGCGGCGGAGCCGGAACGGACCAGGTGCATGGCGAGGACGGCAACGACAGCCTCGACGGAGGTGCCGGCAACGACTACCTGTATGGCGGCAACGGTAGCGACACGCTGATTGGCGGTGCCGACAATGACACCCTGTACGGCGGTAACGACAACGACGTGCTCACCGGCGGTGCGGGCAACGACTACCTGTCGGGCGATGCCGGCTCGGACACCTACGTGTTCGGTCGTGGTGACGGGCAGGACTCGGTGTACAACTACGACACCGGAGCAGGCGTCGACACCATTGCCCTGTCGGGCGGCTTGCTGCCCTCGGAAGTGAGTCTGAGCCGTACGGGCGACAATCTGGTGCTGTCGATCATCGGCACGACCGACAAGCTCACGGTGCAGTTGTATTTCAACCAGGATGCAAATGGTCCGTACGTCGTCGACGAAATCCGCTTCGAGAACGGCACGACCTGGGATGTGGCCACGGTCAAGACGCTGGTACAGCAGGCCACAGCGGGCAACGACACTCTGTATGGCTACGCCACGGACGACGTGCTCGATGGCCAGGACGGCAATGACTATCTGTACGGCAAGGCGGGCAACGACACGCTGAGCGGCGGAGCCGGAACGGACCAGGTGCATGGCGAGGACGGCAACGACAGCCTCGACGGAGGTGCCGGCAACGACTACCTGTATGGCGGCAACGGTAGCGACACGCTGATTGGCGGTGCCGACAATGACACCCTGTACGGCGGTAACGACAACGACGTGCTCACCGGCGGTGCGGGCAACGACTACCTGTCGGGCGATGCCGGCTCGGACACCTACGTGTTCGGTCGTGGTGACGGGCAGGACTCGGTGTACAACTACGACACCGGAGCAGGCGTCGACACCATTGCCCTGTCGGGCGGCTTGCTGCCCTCGGAAGTGAGTCTGAGCCGTACGGGCGACAATCTGGTGCTGTCGATCATCGGCACGACCGACAAGCTCACGGTGCAGTTGTATTTCAACCAGGATGCAAATGGTCCGTACGTCGTCGACGAAATCCGCTTCGAGAACGGCACGACCTGGGATGTGGCCACGGTCAAGACGCTGGTACAGCAGGCCACAGCGGGCAACGACACTCTGTATGGCTACGCCACGGACGACGTGCTCGATGGCCAGGACGGCAATGACTATCTGTACGGCAAGGCGGGCAACGACACGCTGAGCGGCGGAGCCGGAACGGACCAGGTGCATGGCGAGGACGGCAACGACAGCCTCGACGGAGGTGCCGGCAACGACTACCTGTATGGCGGCAACGGTAGCGACACGCTGATTGGCGGTGCCGACAATGACACCCTGTACGGCGGTAACGACAACGACGTGCTCACCGGCGGTGCGGGCAACGACTACCTGTCGGGCGATGCCGGCTCGGACACCTACGTGTTCGGTCGTGGTGACGGGCAGGACTCGGTGTACAACTACGACACCGGAGCAGGCGTCGACACCATTGCCCTGTCGGGCGGCTTGCTGCCCTCGGAAGTGAGTCTGAGCCGTACGGGCGACAATCTGGTGCTGTCGATCATCGGCACGACCGACAAGCTCACGGTGCAGTTGTATTTCAACCAGGATGCAAATGGTCCGTACGTCGTCGACGAAATCCGCTTCGAGAACGGCACGACCTGGGATGTGGCCACGGTCAAGACGCTGGTGCAGCAGGCCACAGCGGGCAACGACTATCTGTATGGCTACGCCACGGACGACGTGCTCGATGGCCAGGATGGCAACGACTATCTGTATGGCAAGGCGGGCAACGACACGCTGAGCGGCGGTGCCGGATCTGACCAGGTGCATGGCGAGGACGGTAATGACAGCCTCGACGGTGGTGCCGGCAACGACTACTTGTATGGCGGCAACGGTAATGACACGCTCGTTGGTGGTTCCAACAACGACACCTTGTACGGCGGCAACGACAACGACCTGCTCGTTGGCGGTGCGGGCAATGACTACCTGTCGGGCGATGCCGGTTCGGATACCTACGTGTTTGGTCGCGGTGACGGGCAGGACACTATCTACAACTACGACACCGCGGCCGGCAGCAAGGATGCGCTCAAGTTTGACGCCGGCATCGCAGCCGATCAGTTGTGGTTTCGCAAGGTGGGCAATGACCTTGAGGTGAGTGTTGTCGGGGCGACCGATAGTGTTCGGGTTGCCAATTGGTACTCGGGTAGTGCGTATCGTCTGGATGAGTTCGAGTTGGCTGGAGGGGAGGTGTTGCTCGACAGCCAGGTCGAGAACCTCGTCAGTGCAATGGCCGCGTTTGCGCCGCCGAGTGCGGGTCAAACGAGCTTGCCGCAGAACTACCAGGATGCTTTGAGCGGGGTGATTGCGGCGAATTGGCAGTAAGTTTGGTCGCCCAGCCGGGCCGGTGTCTGGTTTGGTTGGTTCGTTTGGTTTGGTAATACGGCGTTCTGCCCTGTGCCTTTTCGGATTTTGAATAGGTGGCAGGGCAGATGCCGTTTACGGTGGGGTTGTTTGAGGTGCCTGGAGCTTGGGGGCGGTCATTGGTGGCCGGATGAATCCGGCCCTACGGCCCCGCTGCGTAGGGCGGGTTTCAACCCGCCACGGCCGTGTCGCGCATCCGAGGCCGGATGAATCCGGCCCTACGGGGCATGCGCCGCTTGGGTGTGAGTGTTGCAGGGGCGGGTGATGGCTAGCCGACCGTTCGATAAAAGTGGAAACGCGCTTACCAATCGGCCTTGCAGGAAATCCGGATGGTCAGCGCAAAACCATTGATTGAATGGGGGTTTTTCGGTGCGGGGGCTGGTGGCACGCTTCTTGTGATGGTGTTTCCCGATGTTCCGCCGCGCGCCCGCGGGCGGGGTCAAGAAGACCAACGAGGGAGACACCCCGATGACCGACACCTTTTACGAGGTACTGCGCCGGCAGGGTATTACGCGCCGCAGTTTTCTCAAGTTCTGTTCGCTGACTGCCACGTCGCTTGGGCTGGGTTCGGCCTTTGCGCCGAAGATCGCACATGCCTTGGAGACCAAGCCGCGCACGCCGGTGATCTGGCTGCATGGGCTGGAGTGCACCTGCTGCTCTGAGTCATTCATCCGCTCGGCGCATCCGCTGACCAAGGATGTGGTCTTGTCGATGCTGTCGCTCGACTATGACGACACGCTGATGGCGGCGGCGGGGCATCAGGCCGAGGCGATCCTCGAAGAGGTGAAGCGCAAGTACAAGGGCAATTACATTCTGGCGGTGGAGGGCAATCCGCCGCTAAATGAAGATGGCATGTTCTGCATCCAGAGCGGCCGGCCGTTCATCGAGAAGCTGAAAGAGACGGCGGCGGACTGCAAGGCGATCATCTCGTGGGGTTCGTGTGCGTCGTGGGGTTGCGTGCAGGCGGCCAAGCCGAACCCGACGCGCGCGACGCCGGTGCACAAGGTGATCTTCGACAAGCCGATCATCAAGGTGCCGGGCTGCCCGCCGATCGCCGAGGTGATGACGGCGGTGGTGACCTACATGCTGACTTTCGACAAGCTGCCCGAGCTCGATCGTCAGGGCCGGCCGAAGATGTTTTACGGCCAGCGCATTCACGACAAATGCTATCGCCGCCCGCACTTCGATGCCGGTCAGTTCGTTGAAGAATGGGACGACGACCAGGCGCGCATGGGCTACTGCCTCTACAAGATGGGCTGCAAGGGCCCGACCACCTACAACGCCTGTTCGACGGTGCGCTGGAATGACGGCGTGTCCTTCCCGATCCAGTCGGGCCACGGCTGTATCGGCTGTTCGGAAGATGGTTTCTGGGACAAGGGCTCGTTCTATGACCGGGTGACCGACATCAAGCAGTTCGGCGTTGAGGCCAATGCCGACAAGGTGGGTGGCACAGCCGCTGCGGTGGTGGGGGCCTCGGTGGCCGCGCACGCCGCAGTTACCGCGCTGGCCCGCGCCCGTCAGAAGACGGGCATCGATACGCCGAAGGGAGAGGACTGATCATGGGTGTGTATGAGACGCAGGGCTTCAAGCTCGACAACACCGGGCAACGGGTGGTGGTCGATCCGGTAACGCGGATCGAAGGGCATATGCGGGTCGAGGTGAACCTCGACGACAACAACGTGATCCGCAACGCGGTGTCGACCGGCACCATGTGGCGGGGGCTGGAGGTGATTCTCAAGGGGCGTGATCCGCGCGATGCCTGGGCCTTTACCGAGCGCATCTGCGGGGTGTGTACCGGCACCCACGCGCTGACCTCGTGCCGCGCGGTCGAAGACGCGCTGGGCATCGAGATCCCCGATAACGCGAACTCGATCCGCAACATCATGCAGCTCACGCTGCAGGTGCATGACCATCTGGTGCACTTCTACCATCTGCATGCGCTGGACTGGGTGGATGTGGTGAGCGCGCTCTCCGCCGACCCCAAAGCCACCTCGGCACTGGCGCAAAGCATCTCGAACTGGCCGATGTCGTCGCCGGGCTACTTCCGCGATATTCAGAACCGGCTGAAGAAGTTTGTGGAGAGCGGCCAGCTCGGCCCCTTCATGAACGGCTACTGGGGCAATCCGGCCTACAAGCTGCCGCCCGAAGCCAACCTGATGGCGGTCACGCACTATCTGGAGGCGCTCGACTTCCAGAAAGAGATCGTCAAGATCCACACCATTTTTGGCGGCAAGAACCCGCACCCCAACTGGCTGGTCGGCGGCATGCCCTGCGCGATCAACATGGATGGCACGGGCGCGGTCGGCGCGATCAACATGGAGCGGCTGAATCTGGTCAAGAGCATCATCGACCGATCGATCGAGTTCATTGACCAGGTGTATGTGCCCGACCTGAAAGCGATCGCCAGTTTTTACAAGGACTGGACCTACGGCGGCGGCCTGTCGAGCATGTCGGTGCTGTCGTATGGCGACATTCCGGATCGGGCCAACGACTACTCGGGCAGCAACCTGCTGCTGCCGCGCGGGGCGATCATCAATGGCGATCTGAGCAAGATTCACGAGGTCGATCTGCGTGACCCGTCGGAGATCCAGGAGTTTGTCGATCACTCCTGGTACAAGTACGCCGACGAGAGCCGTGGCCTGCACCCCTGGGATGGCGAGACCGAGCCCAACTTCACGCTCGGCCCGAAAACTCAGGGCACCAAGACCAACATCAAGTCGCTGGACGAAGAGGGCAAGTACTCCTGGATCAAGGCGCCGCGCTGGAAAGGCCACGCCATGGAGGTCGGTCCGCTGTCGCGCTACATCATCGGTTATGTGCAGAACAAGCCCGAGTTCAAGGAGCCGACCGACAAGCTCTTGACCGACCTCGGCCTGCCGCTCGAAGCGCTGTTCTCAACGCTGGGCCGCACCGCCGCGCGCGGACTCGAAGCCTCGTGGGCCGCGCACAAGATGCGCTACTTCTTCGACAAGCTGATGGCCAACATCAAGGCCGGCGACAGCAACACCGCCAATATCGAAAAGTGGGACCCGTCCCGCTGGCCGAAAGAAGCCAAAGGCGTCGGCTTTACCGAAGCGCCGCGGGGTGCGCTGGGGCACTGGATCAAGATCCGCGATGGCAAGATCGACAACTACCAGGCCGTGGTGCCCACCACCTGGAACGGCAGCCCGCGCGACGGAAAGGGGCAGATCGGCGCCTTCGAGGCCGCGCTCATGAATACGCCAGTGGCGGTGGCTGACCAGCCGCTGGAGATCTTGCGCACGCTGCACTCCTTTGATCCCTGCCTGGCCTGCTCGACACATGTAATGAGCCCGGACGGCCAGGAAATGGCTCTTGTCAAAGTGCGTTGATGGGTGATTCGTGATTGGCAATTGGCAAAAGCCAGGCAGGGCCGTGCCGGCTGGCGCGGCGCCCCAATCACCCCATCACCCATGACCAATCACCTTCTCCGAAGGAGAAACGACATGCTCGCTGAACAAGATCAATTCGAAGCCGAACGCAGTGCGCGCATGGTCAAGGCGGTCTATGTGTACGAGGCGCCGCTGCGCCTGTGGCACTGGATCAACGCCCTGGCCATCACCGTGCTTGCGGTCACCGGCTATTTCATCGGCCTGCCGCTGCCCTCGGTGCCGGGCGAGGCCAGCGCCAATTTTCTGATGGGCTATATCCGCTTCGCCCACTTTGCTGCCGCCTACATTTTTGCCATCGGCTTCATCGGCCGCATCTACTGGGCCTTTGTCGGCAACCATCACGCGCGGCAGATTTTCATCTTGCCGGTGTGGAACACGAAGTGGTGGAGCGAGGTGTTTTACGAGTTGCGCTGGTATCTGTTCCTGGTGAAAGAGCCGAAAAAATACGTCGGCCACAACCCGCTGGCGCAGTTGATGATGTTCCTGTTCTTCACCATCGGCGCGGTGTACATGATCTGTACTGGCTTCGCGCTGTACGGCGAAGGCCTCGGCGAGGGTAGCTGGGCTTCCAGCATGTTCGGCTGGGTGATGACAGCCGTGGGCGGCAACAGCATGCAGGTGCACAGCTGGCACCGGCTGGGCATGTGGGTCACCGTCAGTTTCGCCGCCGTGCACATCTATGCCGCGATTCGCGAAGACATCATGAGCCGGCAAAGCCTGATCTCGACCATGATCAGCGGCTGGCGGATGTTCAAGGACTGAGCGGGCGCCAAGGTGGCACAGTCCTTCTCCCATGCCCCCGGCGCGGTGGCAAACGCTGTCCGCCTGGGGCGCACGCCGCTGCACCCGGGGCACTTTCTCGAGTCGCGCTTTCTTCGCCCGGCGCAGATCTCGCAAGATGCGCTGGCCCGCGCGCTCGGCATCTCGCGTCGTCGGGTAAACGAACTTGTGCGCGGCCGTCGCGCCTTCACGCCCGACACCGCGGTGCGTCTCGGGCTGTTCTTCCGCACCGACCCGCACATGTGGATGGTCATGCAGTCGGCCTGGGATGTGCATCAGACCTGGCGTCAGGTGGGCGCCTGTCCCGGGCCGCACGCGATCACATAGCGAACCCTGCCAGTGCCTCGCGCATGGTGTTGATGAACAGTCGGGTGCGGGCGGGCAGCAGGCGGGCGTGGGGGTAGATGACGCTGATCGGCAGCGGTGGCGGTTCGAAGTCTGCCAGCACGATCTCCAGCGCGCCGTCGGCCACATCCGGCGCGACCTGGTAGGACAGGAAGGAGCCAAAGCCCAGTCCGTCGCGGCAGGCGGCGATGCCGGGGGCGACAAGGTTGAAGATGACCCGGCTGTCGATGGTTACCTTGAGCTGACGCCCGCCGTCTCGAAAGTGCCAGTTCGGCCCGAAGGCGCCGCTGAAACCCACGCAATCGGCATCGCGCAGGTTGTCGGGATGCGATGGCCGGCCGTGACGGGCCAGATAGCCGGGACTGGCGACCACGACGCGCCGCACCACGCCGAGCGTGCGCGCCACCAGCGAGGAGTCCTCCAGCGCCCCGATCCGGATGGCGGCATCGAAACCCTCTTCGACCAGGTTGACCATACGGTCGAGCAGGATCAGCTCCACCCGGAGCTTCGGGTGTCGCGCGACGAGGCGGTTGAGCGTGGGCGCGACATACATCTGGCCGAACTGCACCGGCGCGGTGATGCGCAGCAAGCCGGTGGGTTCGCTCAGTTCCGCGCGCATGCCGGCGTCCGCCTCGGCCAGCGCGCCAAGAATCTGCCGGCTGTCGGCGAGGTAGCGCCGCCCCTCGTCGGTGAGGGCGATGCGCCGCGTGCTGCGATGGAACAGGCGCACGCCAAGGTGTGCTTCGAGCCGGGCCAGGCCGCGCACCACCGAAGGCTGCGAGGTGCCGAGCGCCTCGGCCGCACCGGTCAGGCTGCCTTCGTCGGCGATGGCCACGAAGAGGCGCATGAGCTTGAGCTGATCCATGGCGCTCATGATTGCTGCAATTTTTGCAGCAATCAAGTGCATGTTTGCGCATTTATTCGGTGAGTGCTTGTGCGCAGAATGGGTCTCGTCGATTCACCCACTGCGCTGTGGCCGCCTGGCCGCAGGACGGGACGCCTCTCCGGGGCACCGTCCCGGCGAGCGTGAATCGGGCATCCGACCGATCTTGCCGCCAACTGAGGGACTCAACCATGACCACACCGATCAAGCTCTACCGCCACCCCAAATCCGGGCATTGCCACCGCGTGGAACTGATGCTCGCGCTGCTCGGCCTGCCCTACGAGACGATTGACCTCGACCTGGCCAACGGCGCCCACAAGGCGCCCGATTTCCTCCGCATCAGCCCCTTCGGCCTGGTGCCGGCGATCGATGATGAGGGGTATGTGCTGGCCGACAGCAACGCCATCCTGGTCTATCTGGCCGGCACCTATGCCAGCGCGCCCAACTGGCTGCCGCGCGAACCCAGGGCCGCGGCCGAGGTGCAGCGCTGGCTGAGCGTGGCGGCCGACAACATCTACGCCGGTCCGTGCGCGGCGCGCCTGGTCAAGGTCTTCGGCGTCGATCTCGATCACGCAGCGGCGGTCAAGAAGGCACATGCCCTGTTCAAGGTCATGGAGGCGCACCTGCACGGGCGCGACTGGCTGGCCACCGACACGGTCTCCATTGCCGATGTGGCCGGCTACAGCTATATCGCGCATGCCCCTGAGGGCGGTGTGGACCTGGCGCCCTATCCCACTATCCGGGCCTGGCTGCAGCGCATCGAGGCGCTGCCGCGCTTCGTCGGGATGGCCCGCTCGCCGACCCCGGTGCTGGCGTGACGCTGCCCCGCCGTTTTCGTGCCGTGTGGAGCACTGCATGTCCATGACCGAAGCGACCAACCCCTTTCATGCCGGCGAGCGCGAGGCGCAGGCCCGCGCCGGCGTCGGCGATGTGGCCAGCTGGGCGGCGGGCTTTGTGCGCGACCATCTGCCGGAACAGCACCGTGCCTTCCACACCGCCTTGCCCTTCCTGGTGCTGGCGGGGGCCGATGACGGTGGGCGTGTCTGGACCACGCTGATCGAGGGCGCCGATGGCTTCGTGCGCTCGCCCGATCCGCGCCGCATCGCCCTGCACGCCACGCTCCAGGCGGCGGACCCGCTGGCGGCAGCCTGTGCTGCCGGCGCCGAAGTGGGCGCACTCGGGATCGACCTGGCCACGCGGCGCAGGAACCGCTTCAGCGGCTACCTGCGGCCGGATGGTGCGGGCTATCTGATCGATGTTCGCCAGACCTTCGGGAACTGCCCGCAGTACATCGTCGAGCGCGCCTGGACGCGCCATGCGGCGGGTACGCCCCCGCCCGCGCGCCTGACGGATGCGCTGAGCGACCGGCAGCGCGCCCTGATCGGCGCGGCGGACACGCTGTTCATCGGCTCGGGCCACCTGCAGCCAGACGGTGGCGCCGCCAACGGCTTCGACGCCTCGCATCGCGGCGGCGCGCCGGGCTTCGTGCGGGTCATCGACGGCACGCATCTGCAGATCCCGGACTACCCGGGCAACAACTACTTCAACACGATCGGCAACCTGGTCGCCGATCCGCGCGTGGGCCTGCTGTTCGTCGACTTTGAGACCGGCGGCCTGCTGCATGTCACCGGTCGGGCGACGATCGACTGGCATCCGCGCGACGGGCATGACCGGCAGGCGCGGCGGACGATCAACGTCACCATCGACGCCGTGCTGGACCGCCCCGGGGCGATGGCGCTGCGGTGGTTCCGGCCGGAGGCGTCGGCCAGGCCGCTGCGGCTGGTGCGCCGCCAGGTCGAGTCCGCCGGCATCACCTCCTTCCATTTCGTGCCGGCCGATGGGCGCCCGCTCGCGCGGTTTGAGGCGGGGCAGCACCTGCCCGTCGAACTGCGCATTCCGGGGCAGTCCGTCCCGATCACGCAGACCTATTCGCTGTCGGGCTCGCCCGCGGAGGGCGGGGAATACCGCTTGAGCGTGAAGCGGGAGGCAAAGGGGCTCGCGTCGCGCTTCCTGCACGACGCGCTGCGCGAGGGCGACCTGATCGAGGCGCGCGTCCCGGCGGGCGGCTTCGTCATGCCGCGCGACAAGGCGCCGCTGGTCCTGGTCAGTGCGGGCGTCGGGCTGACGCCCATGGTGTCGATGCTGCATGCCGCGTCGGCGCAGGGGCGGTCGGTGTGGTTCGTCCATGGTGCGCGAAACGGGCCGGAGCACGCCCTGCGCGCTGAGGTCGAGCGGCTGGTGGCCCAGAGCCGGAGCGCAGTTCAGCGGGTGTACTTCTACAGCCAGCCCGACCGGCAGGACCGGATCGGGCGCGACTTCGATCGCGTGGGCCGGATCACGGCGGCGGATCTGCTCGAACTCAACCCGGCGGGCAACGCGCACTACCTGCTCTGCGGGCCGCAGCCCTTCCTGGCCGGCATCCGGAATGGTCTTGAAGCCGCAGGGGTGCCGGTGGAGCGGATTCATGTCGAAACATTCGGCCCGAGGGGCTGAAAGGGCGGGCCGGCAAAAATTGCCGGCCCGCGTGCGTGGTGCGAAGCTTAAACGCGTGTACTCAGGCGGGATGTCGATGAATCCAGACCCAGGCTCGCGCTGTCGAGATACTGCCGCAGCACATTGGCAATGAACTGGCTGCTGTTCGTTGCCTCGTCTGCGCCGCCCCCCGGTGGCGGCCCGTCACGGCCCGGACGTCCGGCTTCAAGCCCGGCCGTCAGCTCCGCTTCGGTCAGGCTACCGTCGCCGTCGCTGTCAAAGCGCGCGAGGAAGTCGTCGGCGCTCGGGTCGCTTCGACCCGTCGCCTCAGTGCGGGCGGCAAACGCGCTGCTCAGCTCGGCGCTGGTGAGGCTGCCGCTACTGTCGGCATCGATGGAAGAGAACATGTCTGACGCGTCGGGCGGTGGTGGCGGTGGCGGACGCATGCCGCCCATCCCCGCCTGCGCCTGCAGCTGGCCCAGCACACTCTCCATGGCGGTGGTGAATTCGCTCTGGCCAATGCTGCCGTCGCCGTCGGTGTCCAGCGAAGACAGTAAAGACGCGATGTCTTCGCTGTCCTGCGTTGAGCTACCGCCTTGCAAGGCCTGGAGCAACTCCGATTCGGTCACCGCGCCGTCGCTGTCACCATCGATCGCGCTGAACATCTTCGCGAAATCGGGTGGTGGCGGCCGGTTCTGCTGAGCGGAAACCTGGTTGCCCCAAGCCTGCACGCTTGTGGCGCCTACATTTCCTATCATGGCTTTCTCCCTTCACGTCATAGGCAGGCGATGCGATTGCGCGCCTGATCGACCCGCCTCGTAAATCACGGGACGACAGCCTTGCTTTGCAAGTTTTCGACCATTTGCGCCGCAACGTGTGGGTGGCTTGGGTAAAGCTGGGTTAAGAAATGTAAAGCTGTCGTCGTGCGGATGCTCGTTTCGCGGGATCTGACGGCCTTTCGCCATGTGGTAAGGGTTTTTTGCTTTTTGATGGGGCGCTGGCCGGCAATCTTTGCCGGCCAGATCTTGGCGTGCTCAGGGGGCTCAGATGAGTTTCAAGGGCTGTGAGGTTTGCCCGCATCGATGGACGCACGGTGTTGCCGCGCGGCCATTGTTCGGGGTGCCGTGGCGCCAGGGGTCACCGGCCAGTGCGGCGCTTGCGGCGCGTCAGCTGCGGTGCAGCAAAATCGTGATCAGCAGGACGGCATCGTCGAGTGCGCAGACCGCATGCGGCTCGGCATCCGCAAGATAGACCAGCGTGCCCGGCGTCATGATCTGTGTACGCGTGCTGGTTTCAAGCTCGACGCGCCCGCTGAGGCATTGAATGGTGATCGTTCCTGCGGCGGCGTGGCTCGGTGTGCGCTTGCCGGCGGGCAGGGCGAGCCGGAAAACCTCGAGGTGGTCGGCCCGGACCAGCAGGCTTGATGCGTCGGATGCGTGTTCGGAGCGGGGCGGCAGGATGTTGAGTAGATCGCCGGGTGCGGCGTGTTCAATGGCCATGATTGTGTCTCTGTTAAAGGTGAGGGGCTGCATGGCGTCTTTCAACACCTTGATGCGGAGGTGTTCGACGGCGCGCGATGGGCTCAGGTGCATGGGGCAGACTTCGGTGCAGTTCATGATCGAGCGGCAGCGATAGCGCCGGCAGACATCGTCGAGTTGGACGAGCCGCTCTTGCGTGGCGGTATCGCGGCTGTCTGCGACAAAACGATAGGCCCGGGGCAGGGTGGCGGGGCCGAGAAACTTGTCGGGATTCCACCAGTACGACGGGCAGAAACCGCTGCAACAGCCGCACAGGATGCACTCCCGCAAGCCGTCGAGTTCGGCGCGGCGTCGAAGCGGCAGATTGAACTGCGCATGCGATCTCCTGGGCGGCAAACTGTGCCGCGACCAATGGCATTGCAACGCGGATGGCCTGCGCAAGAAAACTGAGCGCGGCGAGGCTATACACGACGGCACGTAGCGCGGGCCAGCGCCGCAGCACCGAATGTCGCGCCAGCAAGCACCGGCCTGGCAGACCGGCGCGTCAAAGGCCGCGCTGCGCCGACACCGACGTCCATCTGCAGGTGGCGGCAACCGGCGAGCACATGCTGCGCAATCGCCCAGCATGGCCGGAGCAGGATCGTGATCCCGAGCGGACTGTGCGCCGTCGAGAGCAGCGATTCATAAGCTGCCTCGGTGCTGAGGCTGCGGGCGAAGGCTTTGACCACCAGGGGGAGGCTCAACAAACCAATCACGCCCGACACGCGGTGACTGGCCGACGCAATCGCGCCCATGGGAAAGGCGATTGTCAGCAGCTTGATGCCGGGTTTGCGGCGCTTGCGCTGCGTTGTCATGGTGTGTTCCCGGTAGTCTCTCCGTGGTCGCGCTGTTGCGGGGCTTAGCTGATGGTGCTGCACCCGCAGCCGGCACGTTTGGCGATCTGTTGATGGAGGCTTGTGTAGCGCTTGGCCACCGCGTCACCAAAAATGGGGTCGGAAATGAAATGGATCTTGCTGTCGATCAGCAGCCAGTCCTTTGCGTCAAGCAAGCGCTCAACAGCGGGGAATATGTCGGCCTCTTCGTGCTGCATGTGCTGACGCATGAAGCGCGAATACTCGGCGGCATCGGCCTCGACCGCTGCGCGGGGCAGAACGACGCCGTCAATGATGGCGCCGAGATCCTGGACCAGCTTTGCCCCCGAGTGGGCGATGCGGACGTGCTGGGCGGCCAGCTCGTCCGCGACGGCAGCGTGCGCCGGGTCCCGCGCAAATACCACCTCAAAGGCCAGATCTTCACGGCGGTGATGGTAGAGATCCGGATAGGTGGTCATGTAGTGCATGACCTCGAGCATCAGCTCGTAATCGGGGCGCTCTCCGTCGTGAAAGATGGCGATCTGTGAATCGATGAGATCGAGCAAGCGCCCGAAGTTGGCATGCTCGGCTTTCCATTTTGCGATATGCGGGTTCATGGTGTTCTCCTGGCCAATCGGTGTCGTTCCGCAGTGATTGAGGCGTCATGCGACGGTTTTGATTTCTATAAGATGAATTTAGAATGCATCTTATAGAAAGTCAACAAATAGCAGCGACGTCCGCGGACTCTCCGGCCTGAAGGTTGAGCGGTGATGTCGAGGCGATGACGCTGAACCGGTATGACGGAATCAGGTGGTGCGTGGGCGTTGCGCCACCCGCAAGCATTGGGTGGCAAGGGGTGGATACTTTCTTTCCGTTTTTGGTGCGGAATGTCTGCCTGGAGTAAGGGTGGCGCAGGCGTGTTCACTCGGCGAGCAAGCCAAGTTACTGTTTTTAAGCCATTTTTTTGTGTGCTGTCAGACTGGTATGAAGCCTGCGTTGTAACGCCTCATGTGACATCCGGTGAGGCAAGACAATGGCCAGTCAGGACTCCATTCTGATTCTTGGTATCGGCAATCTCTTATGGGCCGACGAGGGCTTTGGCGTGCGCTGCGTGGAGGCGCTCAACGCGGCGTGGGCGCTGCCCGATAACGTGACGGCGATGGACGGCGGCACGCAGGGCTTGTATCTGCTGCCATACGTCACCGAGGTAAAACACCTGCTGGTGTTTGATGCGGTCGACTACGGCCTGCCGCCGGGCACCATGAAGCGCGTCGAAGGCGACGAGGTGCCGCAGTTTCTGGGCGCCAAGAAAATGAGCCTGCACCAGACCGGGTTTCAGGAGGTGCTGGCCTCGGCGCGCATGCTCGACCGCTTCCCCGAGTCGCTCTTGCTGATCGGCGTGCAGCCCGTCGAGCTGGAAGATTTTGGCGGCAGCTTGCGCCCCGAGGTGTCAGCACGCGTGCCGGAGGCGATTGATATTGCGCTCGAATGGCTGGCAGCGCGAGGCGTGACGGCGACAGCGCGCGAGCACGGTGAGGCGCCAGCCGACGACTCCGCGCTGGCGCTGGCTGCCTATGAGCTGGGTCGTCCGCCCGAGCAAGACGCTTGCCGTGTTGGCGATGTGCGCTTCTTTCCGGAGCTTGACTGAGATGAAACGACCCCCACGCTCGCGTTGCTCGCGGAGGGTCGGCTTTGCACAGCCGGCCCGTTCGGCAGGCACGAAGCGGTGCTTCGTGAAACCCCTGCCTCACCCCCCCGAGGGGGCTGCTCAGTGCCTTGAGACGGCTCGGCGGCGCGAGACGAAACAGCCCCCACGCTCGCGCTGCTCGCTGCCCCCCGAGGGGGCTGCTCAGAGCCTTGAGACGGCTCGGCGGCGCTGAGATGTGCGTCGGCGAACCCATGCAGGTTGTCGCCTCGGGCGAGCATCGCGCGCGTTGCCGCGACCGTCGGGGGCGCGAGTGCGAGATTGATTTGCTGCTGACCGGCGCGCAGCCGGTCGGCGCGTGGCTGCTGACCTTCCTCGGCGCCGCCCGCGAGGTGATCGATGCGCCTCGCGCCGACGCCGTCACCCGGGCGCTCGACGCGCTCGACGCGATCACGCGGGGCGAGCCGGCTGATCTGGACGCCGCCTTTGCCGATCTGCTCGATCGCGAACCCCAATTGCCTGACTTTCTGAAAGGACATTCATCATGACAATGCCACTCGCCCCCGACCTCGATCGCCTGGCGCAACTGCTGGCGCGGCTGGAGACCCAGCACAGTCTGCCGACGCTGACCGAAGATGTGGCCGAGCTGTTTGCCACCGAGGCCGACGGCACCACCATGGTCTTGCTGGTCGATGACCCCAAGCGCGCGCCCGAGGTGTGGGACGTGGCGGTGGTTCTGCCCGAGGTGCTGGCCACGCTATACAGCCCGCCGATCTCCGCCGTGGCCGATCTGGCCGCCAGCCGGGCGCTGGCCGCGCGATACGATATCCGGCGTTTTCCGGCGCTGCTGTTTCGCCGTGGGGCCGGTTTTATCGGTGTGATCGAAGGCATGCGCGATTGGGACAGCTTCGGTGCGGCCATCGAGCGGATGAGCAAGGCGCCGGTGCAGCGCGCGCCGGGCATCGGTATTCCGGTACGTGCCAGCACCCCTGACAGCTGTGGAGGTTCGCCCGCATGAAAGACTTTCCCATCCCCGTGATCAGTTTCGGGCCCGGCTCTCAGGAGGAAGACGAGGCGGTCGACTTCATCGGTTCGCCCGGCGAGATGAGCGCCTTCATGCCGCCGCGCATGCCCGAGGTGGCCGATCCGGTCAGTCGTGACGCGGCCATCGCCTGGCTTGAAGACTTGCGTGAGCGTATGGCCGCGACCCGATTTGGCGCGCCCCTGGCGGTCGATATGGGCGCATTGCCAGCGCCGGTGTGCGCGGTGGTCAACGAGGCGCTCGGTCAGGGCGAGGTGAGCGCCACGGTGGCTGGCGGCGCGCCGCTGCGTATTCAGGAATCCGTGTTCGCCGGGCTGTGGCGCGTGCTGGGCGAGGGCGGCGTCGACCGTGTCGAGGCCGGCCCCATGCCCGATGCCGTGGTGGCCGCGTGCCGCGCCACGGCCGCGCGCAGCATTCCGGTCCAGTCACCGCCGGCCGGTGCCATGAACGCGCCTGCCGTGCTGCGCGAGCTGCTCGACGCTGCGGCCCGTCGCCGTGATGGCGATCCGGCACACATCGTCAATCTCACCCTGCTGCCGATGACGCCGGACGATCTGGCCTATCTGTCGGCCAGCCTCGGCGTGGGGCCGGTGGTGATCCTGTCGCGCGGCTATGGCAACTGCCGTATTTCGAGCACCGCCTTGCGTGACACCTGGTGGGTGCAATACTTCAATAGCAGCGATAAGCTGATCCTCAATACGCTGGAAGTGACCGACCTGCCCGACGTGGCGCCGGCCGCCGCCGAGGACTACGCCGACAGCATCGTCCGGCTCGGTGAGTGGATCGAAGCCTTGCGTGAGGATTGAGCGCAGCGTGACAGCAAGCGGAGGGGCACATGTTTGAAGGCAGCTATCTGGGTGACAACGCGCGCATCGCCGATACGGCCAGGCTGGAGTGTGGCATTTGCTGGCAGGTATATGATCCGGTTGAGGGCGACCCGGTGTGGCAGATTCCGCCGGGCACGTCGTTTGCCGATTTGCCGGCGCACTGGACGTGCCCCAACTGTGACGCGCCGCGGCACAAGTTCATGGTGATCGAGGAGTGAACATGACGCGGGTGGAAGACGCTTACCATTCAGACCCGACCGCAGTGGTCGAGGCGGTGTTTCGTCATATCCACCAGGCGCGGATGGCCGGTCTGCCGATCTGTAACCCGGCCTTGTCGGTGGCGGTGCTCGGCTTTCAACGCTGGCAGGGCGACTGGCTTGGGGCGCTGGTGGCGCCGTGGACCATCAATTTGCTGATGCTGCCGGGCGGTGGCGGTTTTTGTCCGCTGTCGGTCGGTCAGACTCAGACTTGGGCATTTCCGTCCGGCGAGTACGAGTTCATGGGCAATCGAGAGCCCGGCCTGGGCGCCTACCAGTTCTGTTCTTTGATTTCCCCCGTCAACGATTTTGCCGATCAAGCCGAGGTCGAAGCGCTTGCTCAGGCCGCGCTGGCCGGACTGCTCACCGCCCCCGCCGAGGTGCAAGCGCCGCCGCTTGATCGGCGCGCCTTCTTGCGCAGCGCATTGGGCCGGAGGGCAAGCGCATGAACACACCGCTACACCTCGCGGCGAAGCTGAGCGACGGCCATGTGACGGGCGTGCATGCTGAAAACAGCCGGCCCCTGGCGGCGCAACTGCTGATCGGCAAAACGGTCGATGAGGCCGCGCGTCTGGCGCCGGTGGTGTTCAGCCTGTGCGGCGTGGCGCAGGGGGTGGCCGTCAAGGCGGCCGCCGATGTGGCCGCTGGCGGCAGTTTTGCCATGACGGCCGAGATCGAGCGCACCCTGAGCCTCGAAGCCATCAAGCTGCACTTGTGGCGCTTGATGCTCGACTGGCCGGTGTTGTTCGGCCGCCAGCCCGAGCGCACGCGCTTTGCCTTTGTGCTCAAGCGGCTCGACCAGGTCTCTGATGCGCGCAGCGCCTATGTGGCCGGCGGCGAGGTGCTCGACCTGGTAGCCCGCGAGCTTCTCGCCGGCTTCATGAATTCCCTGCGCGAGCCGCGCAACCTTTCCGAATTTGCCGACGCCTGCCGGCGCAGTGGCAGCATTGGCGATGCGCTGGCCCGTCTGATCGAAGCCGGCGCCAGTGATCCGCTCGCCGACCCCGTTCCTTTGCTCGCCCCGCTGCCCGCCAGCGTGTTTGCCGCGGCCTTGCCCGGCGGCTGGCCCGATGCCGCGTATTGCCGCGCGCCGCATCTGTCGGGCGACGTGTATGAGACCGGGCCGCTCGCCCGCCATGTGAACAATCCGCTGGTGGCGCGTCTGGTGGTGCAACAGCACCGGATCGCGGCTCGCCTGTTTGCGCGTGTGGTGGAAATGTCTGACTGCGCCAGCCGCCTGCGCCACCCCTTGGCCGGCGACATGCCGGCCCTGGTCGATGTCGCGCCCTTGTCGGTGGGCGGTGCGCTGGCGCGTATCGAAACCGCGCGCGGCGTGCTGCTGCACGCGCTGCGACTCGACGGCGACACGGTGGCGGACTACGCCATCGTTGCGCCCACCGAGTGGAATTTCCGCCCCGGTGGTGTGTTTGAGCAGGAGGGGGCGGGCTGGGCGGCGTCCGATGTGGCCTATGCCGAGTGGCGCCTGCGCGCGTTGGCCTTGGCGCTCGATCCCTGTGTGCTCTACGACGTGTCGGTGGCCGAGGGGGCCGCGGCCGATGCATGAGATGTCGCTGGCCGAAGGCATTCGTGGCATCGTCGAAGACGCGGCCATTGCGCAAGGTTTTACCAAGGTCAACGCGGTGGTGCTCGAAGTGGGTGCATTGTCCTCTGTGGAAATCGAGGCGCTGCGCTTTTGCTTCGAGGTGGTCATGAAAGGCACGGTCGCCGAGGGCGCGCGCATGGAGGTCGACCCCATTGCCGGCACCGGCTGGTGCATGCCCTGCGCCAAAAGCGTGGCGATCGATCAGCTTTACGACCCGTGCCCGCACTGTGGCAGCTATCAGGTGCAGGCCACTGGCGGCACCGAGATGCGGGTCAAGGCACTGGATGTACAGACCGCGCCGGCAGGCGTGTGAGTCAAGGAGAATTTGATGTGTACCGTATGTGGATGTGGCGCGGGTGAGGTGATGATCGGTCGGCCGAACGGCACCGCGCAGCGCAAGAGTGCGCCGACCACGGGCTGGAAAGTGGCGTCGGTCGAGACGGCGCACGACGATTCGCATGAGCATGTCGAGGTGCACACGCCTGCGTCAGAGCACGCCGGGCACATGCACTTTGGCCACGGCCCGGCCCACGCGCACGCGCCGGGGCTTTCGCAACACGAGATGGTGCGCATCGAGAAAGACATCCTCGGCAAGAACGATCGCTTTGCCGACGCCAATCGCGGTTGGCTCGCCGGGCGTGGCATTTTTGCGCTGAACCTGGTCTCCAGCCCGGGTTCGGGTAAGACCACGCTGCTGTGCAAGACCATCGAGATTCTGTCGAGCCGTGTCGCGGTGGCGGTGATCGAGGGCGACCAGCAGACCGAGTTCGACGCCGAGCGTATCCGCGCCACCGGCGCACCGGCGCTGCAGATCAACACCGGCAAGGGCTGTCACCTCGACGCCGCGATGGTCGGTCAGGCCTTGCCCCGGCTCGCGCTGACCGACAACAGCCTGCTGCTGATCGAGAACGTCGGCAACTTGGTGTGCCCCTCGGCCTTCGATCTGGGCGAGGCGCACAAGGTGGTGATCCTCTCGGTGACCGAGGGCGAAGACAAGCCGCTCAAGTACCCCGACATGTTCGCCGCCGCCGACGTGATGCTGCTCAACAAGACCGACTTGCTGCCCTATCTGCGCTTCGATGCCGACAAGGCGGTCGAGTTTGCGCTGCGGGTGAATCCGCGCCTGAAGGTGTTTCGTGTGTCGGCGACGACGGGCGAGGGCTTTGACGGCTGGCTCGCCTGGATCGAATCCGGGCTGGCTGCCGCGGCCGGCGGAGGCGAGAATGACCACAAGGAGAACACGCTTGCCGCAGGATACTGAAGGCGTCGCGCAAATGGCCGCCGACGTCGACATGGACCGCAGCGAACGCTGCCGGATCCGGGTGCGCGGGGTGGTGCAAGGGGTGGGCTTCCGGCCCTTTGTGTTTCGTCTTGCCCAGCAGCTCGATCTGGCCGGCTGGGTACGCAACGATGGCGAAGGCGTCGAGATGGAAGTGCAGGGCGCGCCCGGCAATCTATCGGCCCTGATGGCCCGGCTGATGAAAGAAAAGCCGCCGCAGGCGCGCATCGATGCCATCGAGCATGAAGCCTGTGCGCCGCTGGCGCAGGATCGCGGCTTTACCATTCGCCGCAGCGAAAGCGGTGCGGTGACCACGGCCATCGGCCACGACAGCACGGTCTGCCCGGATTGTCTGGACGAGTTGTTCGATCCGACCAACCGCCGCTGGCGCTATGCGCTGATCAACTGTACCCACTGCGGCCCGCGCTATACGCTCACTGGCCGGCTGCCTTACGATCGCGCCAACACCAGCATGGCCGGCTTCGTGCAGTGCGACGCCTGTCAGGACGAATACGACGCCCCGGCGCATCGTCGCTTTCATGCCGAACCCAACGCCTGCCCCGACTGCGGCCCGCAACTGTCGCTGCTGCAGGCCGACGGCGTGCGCGTCGCCTCGCACGACCCGGTGGCCGACGCGCTGCTGCATCTGCTGACTGGCCACATCGTTGCCATCAAGGGCGTGGGGGGTTTCAATCTGGTGTGTGATGCCCGCAACCCCGAGGCGGTTGAGCGCCTGCGGGCGCGAAAGGCGCGTGGCGACAAACCCTTTGCGGTGATGGTGGCCAGTGTGGCCTCGGCACGACCCTATGCGAAAGTGAGCTCCGAAGAAGCCGAACTCCTTGAATCGGCCGAGCGGCCGATCGTGCTGCTCAGCAAGCGCTGCGACGCCGACGCGCATCTGTGGGGCGTGGCACCCGATCTGGATCAGATTGGCCTGATGCTGCCCAACTCGCCGCTGCACTACCTGCTGTTTCACGACGAAGCGGGCCGACCCGCCGGCACCGACTGGCTCGACGAAGCCCAGCCGATGGCGCTGGTGGTGACCTCCGCCAACCCCGGCGGCGAGCCGCTGGTAATTGGCAACGATGAAGCGCTCGAACGCCTGAGCGGCATCGCCGACCTGTATCTCATGCACGATCGTGAAGTGCTGGTGCGCTGCGATGACAGCGTCGCCCGGCTCAGCGGTGGGGCGCCGTCCTTTATCCGTCGCGCGCGGGGCTACACGCCCAAAGCCATCCGGCTCACGCACAAAGGACCGCCGACGCTGGCCTTTGGCAGCTACCTGAAAAACACGATTTGCCTCACCCGTGGCGACGAAGCGTTTCTGTCGCCGCACATCGGCGATCTGTCGAACCCCGCCACCTGCACGGCCATGGACGCCACCGCCGAGCACCTCATGACCGTGCTCGCCTGCCGGCCCGAGTGGATCGCCTGCGACCGGCACCCCGACGTCTATGCCACGCAAGCGGCGCATTGCTATGCCGAAGCGCACAGCTTGCCGCTGATCGCCGTGCAGCATCATCACGCCCATATCGGCGCCGTGCTGGCCGAGCATGGGGTTGATGAACCGGTGCTCGGACTGGCGCTCGACGGCGTCGGCCTGGGTGACGACGGCGCCGCCTGGGGCGGCGAACTACTGCGTGTCGATGGCGCACAGTTCGCGCGGCTTGGGCATCTGCAATCGCTCGCCTTGCCCGGTGGCGATCGCGCCGCCCGCGAGCCCTGGCGCATGGCCGCCTCGGCGCTGCACGCCATGGACTTGAGCGAGGACATTACCGAGCGTTTCGGCCATTTGCGTGGCGCCGATCGCATTGGCGCCTTGCTCGACGCCGGCACGCACTGCCCGCCCACCACCAGCATGGGCCGATGGTTCGACGCCGCTGCCGGTCTGCTCGGCGTGTGCGATGTGATGCACTACGAAGGCGAAGCCGCCATGCGGCTCGAATCCCTCGCCGCTGAATACGGCCCGGCGCTGGCACTGCCCGGCGGCTGGCATGTCGATCGCGACAACAGGCTGGACCTCATGCCGACGCTGCTCGCCCTGCGCAACACCGCCGACGCGCACCGCGGGGCGGCGATTTTTCATGCCACGCTCGTCGCCGCGCTCGAAGCCTGGGTGATGGCCACCGCGCGCAGCGAAGGTTTGCGCACCGTGGCGCTGGGCGGGGGCTGTTTCCTGAATCGTCTGCTCACCGAGGGCTTGAGCCGCCGCCTCACCGTGCGCGGCCTCACCGTGTTGCGTGCCCGGCAAGCGCCCACCAACGACGGTGGCCTGGCGCTGGGCCAAGCCTGGGTCGCCATTCGCTCGGCCATGGCCTGAGCGCGGAGTCAGTCTCATGTGTCTTGCCATCCCCGCCCGCATCGTCGAAAAACTCCAAGGTGACGCCGCCCGCGTCGACCTCGGCGGCGTGCGCAAAGAGATCTCGCTGGCGCTGGTCGATGGCGCCGAGGTGGGCGACTACGTGATCGTGCACGTCGGCTACGCGCTGTCGATACTTGACCCGGACGAAGCGGCCAAAACGCTGGCGCTGTTCGAAGACAGCGGTCTCGATCTGCAAGCCATCGCCGCCGGCAGCGCATGACGCGGGTGCCACGATGAAATACGTCGACGAATTCCGCGACGGCGACGTCGCCGCCAAGCTCGCCACGGCCATCGCCCGCGAGGCCGACACCGGCCGCGACTACGCCTTCATGGAGTTCTGCGGCGGCCACACCCACGCCATTTCGCGTTACGGCGTCACCGACTTGCTGCCCGCCAATGTGCGCATGATTCACGGCCCGGGTTGCCCGGTGTGCGTGCTGCCTATCGGCCGCATCGACATGGCCATCCGGCTGGTGCTGTCGCGTCCCGAGGTCATTTTGTGCACCTATGGCGACTGCCTGCGCGTGCCGGCCTCAGAGCAACTCTCGCTGCTCAAGGCCAAGGCGCGCGGCGGCGATGTGCGCATGGTGTACTCCGCCGCAGACGCGTTGGCGCTGGCGAGCAAACACCCCGAGCGCGAGGTGGTGTTCTTCGCCATCGGCTTCGAAACCACCACGCCGCCGACCGCGCTGGTCATCAAACAGGCGCAGGCGATGGGCCTCGCCAATTTCAGCGTGATCTGCAATCACGTGCTCACCCCCTCGGCGATCATGACCATTCTGGAGTCGCCCGAAGTGCGTGACCTCGGCACCGTGCCGCTCGACGGCTTCATCGGTCCGGCGCATGTGTCCACCATCATCGGCAGCCGGCCCTACGCCTTCTTTGCCGAGGAATACCGCAAACCGGTGGTCATCGCCGGCTTCGAACCGCTGGACGTGATGCAGGCCATCCGCATGCTGATCCGCCAGGTGAACGAAGGGCGCGCCGAGGTCGAGAACGAATTCACCCGCGCGGTCACCGACGACGGCAATCTCAAAGCACAGGCGCTGGTCAGCGAAGTGTTCGAGCTGCGGCGCAGCTTCGAGTGGCGCGGCCTGCACGAAGTGCCGTATTCCGCGCTGCGCATCCGGGCCGCCTTCGCCGACTGGGACGCCGAACGCAAGTTCGGGCTCGCATTTCAGTCGGTCGCCGACAACAAGGCTTGTGAGTGTGGTGCCATTTTGCGCGGCGTAAAGACGCCGACCGACTGCAAGATCTTCGGTACGGTGTGCACCCCCGAAAACCCGATGGGCTCGTGCATGGTGTCGAGCGAAGGCGCCTGTGCGGCGCATTACAACTATGGGCGGTTTCGGGATATTCCGGTGGTGGCCGAGCCGTCGGCGGCGGTTTCCTGAGCCGTGCCAAAGACGACAGATTTTTCCTTCTTCGACGGATCGTCGGCCGGGTCTCGCCCCGGCGAGCGACTCCCTTTCTTGCACGCGCAAGAAAGGAAGCAAAGAAAGCGCCCCGCTGTGCCGCCGGCTTCGCCGGTGCCCTCTCTGCGCCCGGCGCCGGCGGGTCGTGTCGCGAACTCGCCCTGTGGGCTCAGACAGGCGACACGACAATTCCCGCCGTCCCCGGGCTCCGTTCGGCGGCACAGAAGGGGATGGGGCACGCAGGCTCGGCTTCGCCATCGCCCGAACCGTAGATCCTATGAGCGAAGCGAGTCGGCTGCAGAGCGAATCCTAGAATGAGTTTTGCAGAACACGTTCAAGGAGAGGCAAATGCAACCGACTCAGGAAATGGATGTTACGCGCGTCGATCAGATGCTGGCAGTGTCGCTGGAGTTGTCGAGCAAGAGCTGGAAGGTGGGGCTACACGACGGACGGCGAGAGCGCGCGTCGATCTACACGCTCAAGCAGGAGGTGGCCGGAGCCCGGCTGGGCGCAGCGATCGAGCTGATCGAACAGACGCGCGCCAGGTGGGCGCTGGGCAAGGATGCGCGGGTGGAAGTGATCTACGAGGCGGGGCAGGACGGCTTCTGGATTGCGCGGGCGCTCGAGGGGCGCGGTTACGCGGTGCGCGTGGTCGATCCGGCGAGCATCCCGGTCGAGCGCCATGCGCGGCGGGCCAAGACCGATCGGCTGGATGTGCTGCGGCTGTTGTCGAGCCTGCTGGGGTGGCTGCGCGGCGAGCACGATCGCATGCGGGTGATCCGGATGCCCGACGAGGCGGCCGAGGCGCAGCGTCACTGGGCGCGCGAGCGCGGGCTGTTGCAGAAGGAAATCGGCCAGCACCGGGATCGGATGCGCAAGCTGCTGCGCACGGTCGGTTGCTGGGTCGATCTGGAGCGCGATGTGGGCGCGCAACTGAAGCGCGGTGAGCTCAAGGACTATCAAGGAGGCGCGCTGAGCGAGCCGTTGCACGAGCGTCTGCTGCGCGAGAGCGAGCGTCTGGCGCAGGTCGAGGCGCAACTGAAGTGTGTGGAGCAGGCACTGGCCGAGCGCCTGTCGCCCGAGGCGCAGCGGCGCGTGGAAGCGCTCGGTCAGCTCAGGGGCGTCGGCCCGGTCGGCGCGCGGCGCCTGGTGCTCGAGCTGTTCTGGCGCAATTTCGGCAACCGGCGCCAAGTGGGCGCCTGCGTCGGTCTGGTGCCTCAGCCCTACGACAGCGGGAATAGTCGGGTCGATCAGGGCATCAGCAAGCAGGGCAACCGGCGGGTGCGCGCGCTGCTCATTCAGATGGCCTGGATGTGGCTGCGCTACCAAAGCGGCAGCGTCTTGGCCAAGTGGTTCGCGCAGCGCTGGGCAGGCGGTGGCGGGAATAAGCGGGCCAAGCGTATCGCCATCGTCGCCGTGGCCCGTCGCCTGGCGATCGCGTTGTGGCGGTATCTGAAGGACGGGACGGTGCCGGATGGGGCGGCGCTCAAAAGCGCCTGAGGGCGCTCCGACAAAGCATCGGTGATGAACCATCGAGCACGAGAGCTTCAAGTGAGCGAGCCCGTTACCCACCCTGGTTGCCCGCGCAACCGACAATAGTAGATGGGGCTCGTTCCAGTCGCGGTCACCCTGAGCGCAGCGCGCATGCAGGATTCGGCCAGCCCCCATGGGGGCGGCGGATAGAAGGTGGTGAGACGTCAAATCTCACGCGAGGATGACCGAGCGCTTGAATCGATCGTGCCGAACGATGGCACCGATGAGGATGCAAGAACACTACCGGAGGGATTGCTCTGCAGGAAAAGGACTTGACTTCGGAAGGCTCATAGAAGGGTGGGTGGCTCGCCACCCACCATCGTGCCTCACGACAAATGCCGCTTGGTGGGCAACGAGTTGCCCACCCTACGAAACTGCGCTCGGCACGGCAGATTGGAAAGAGAGTGCCCCGACCCGTACCGGTCGCAGATTAGTCGGCATAGTAGCGAGGTCCTACACCCCATTCTCCAATTAGCCAGCGCACAGCTTGGCGTTTGCCCGCTTGTTGTTTGCGATGAGTGCGGAATGCAAGGTCCAAAGCATCGTTTTCATTGCTTGCGTGTACTGAGTAGCGGAAATACGTGTCTTTGTCAGGACCTCCGGATGGGTTGCAAACCAGTTCAATCGTGTATTCGATACTCGTGTCCATGTGTGATCAGCCTTCTTTGGTTTCGGAACAATCAGTCTGGCAGGCATGGCAATGTTTTCGGCTCGACTGTGTCATTGATCGGAACTCGTCTCGACAGGCACCCTATCCCCCTCTGTCGTGCCGAGCGTAGCAAGTGCGGGGCGGAAAAAGCGGCTTCGCTGTCTGAGCCCGCAGGGCGAGTTTGCGAAGTCGCCCGCCCCGGGCTTGCGGAGGGAGGGAAGCCCGAAGGGCCACGACAGCGGGGTGTGCTTCTTTGCCTGGCTTTCTTGCACAAGCAAGAAAGTAGGTCGCCCGCCGGGGCGAGACCCGGCCAACGATCATCACAATTCACGGCAAGCGGAACGATCCGCCAAACGAACCGGCGCAACGCGCCCACCCACCCCTATGGCTGAAATCAAAAAAGGCTACGTCCGCCCCCTGGACCTGAAAACCGGCCGCATCGACATGGGCCACGGCGCCGGCGGCAAGGCGATGGCGCAGCTCATCGACGAGATCTTCGCTCGCGCCTTCACCAACGATTATCTGGCGCAAGGCGACGACGGCGCTGTGCTGCCTGCACCGGCGCCGGGCGAACGCCTGGTGATGGCGACCGACGCGCACGTGGTCTCGCCCTTGTTCTTCCCGGGCGGTGACATCGGCTGCCTGTCGGTGCATGGCACGATCAACGACGTGGCGGTGATGGGCGCACGGCCGCTCTATCTGGCGGCGAGCTTCATTCTCGAAGAAGGTTTCCCGCTGGCCGATCTCAAGCGCATTGTCGATTCGATGGCGGCCGCCAGTCGCGAGGCCGGCGTGCCGGTGGTGACGGGCGACACCAAGGTGGTGGAGCAGGGCAAGGGCGACGGGGTGTTCATCAGCACCACGGCGGTCGGTGCGCTGCCGGCGGGGCGGTCCTTGTCGGGGGCGAATGCGCAACCCGGCGATGTGATTCTGGTCTCCGGCACGCTGGGCGATCACGGCATGGCGATCATGGCGCAGCGCGAGTCGCTGGCTTTTGACTCGGAAATTGTCTCCGATACCGCCGCGCTGCACGGCCTGATCGCCGATCTGCTGGCCGCCGTGCCGACGGTGCGCGTGCTGCGCGACCCGACCCGTGGCGGGCTGGCGACCACGCTGAACGAAATCGCCACGCAGTCGGGCGTGGGCATGACGCTGGACGAAAAAGCGATCCCGGTGCGCGAGCAGGTGGACGCCGCCTGCGAACTGCTTGGCCTCGATCCGCTGTATGTGGCCAATGAAGGCAAGCTGGTGGTCATCGTCCCGGCCGACGCCGCCGAGGCCGCGCTGGCGGCACTGCGGGATCATCCGCTGGGGCGCGAGGCGGCACGCATCGGCGAGGTGACGGCCGACCCGAATCACTTCGTGCAGATCCGCACCAGCTTTGGCGGCAAGCGCATGGTCGATTGGCTGTCGGGCGAGCAATTGCCGAGGATTTGCTGATGCGCCATCCGGACCTGGTGCCATTGGAGTGGCGGGTTGAAACCCGCCCTACGGGATCGCCACCGTCAGATGTAGGGCGGGTTTCAACCCGCCAACGACGATTCGAGGGCTGACTCATGCGCATTCTGCTGCTCACCCATAGCTTCAATAGCCTCACCCAGCGCCTGTTCGCCGAGTTGCGCGAAGACGGGCACGAGGTCTCGGTCGAGTTCGACATCGCCGATTCGGTGGCCGAGGAGGCGGTGGCGCTATTCGCGCCGGATGTGATCGTCGCGCCCTTTCTCAAGCGTGCGGTGCCCGAGTCGATCTGGCGCCGGCATCTGACGCTCATCGTGCATCCGGGCATCGTCGGTGACCGCGGGCCGTCGGCGCTGGACTGGGCGATTCTCAACGGCGAGGCCGAGTGGGGCGTGACGGTGCTGCAGGCCGAGGCGCAGATGGATGCCGGGCCGATCTGGGCGACGCGTGAGTTCCCGATGCGGGCGGCGCCCAAGGCGAGCATTTACCGCAACGAGGTGTGCGAAGGCGCGCTGGCCGCGGTGCGCGAGGCGCTCTCTCAGGTGGCGGACTGGCGTGCGGGCGCGTGGGCGCCGACGGCGCTGGCCGCGTGGCCGGCGGCGCGGGGGCAGTGGCGCGCGCTGATACGCCAGACCGACCGTCGCATCGACTGGTCGGCGGACACAACCGCGACCGTGCTGGCGAAAATCCGTGCCGCCGATGGCTTCCCTGGCGTGGCCGACGCGCTGTTTGGCGAGCCCTGTCATCTCTTTGATGCACAGCCCGGCACAGCGCCGGCTGGCACGATGCCCGGTGAGGTGCTCGGCCGGCGCGAGGGCGCGATCCGGCGCGCGACGGTGGACGGCGCGGTGTGGATCGGGCATGTGAAGCGATCGGGCAGCGACCACCCCTTCAAGCTGCCGGCGACGCTGGCGTTTGCCGACGAGACGGCCGCGCTGCCGGTGCTGACAGGCGACGCGGAGGCGGCCGAGATTGGCTACCGCGAGTCGGACGACGGCGCGGTCGGCTTCTTGCGCTTCGACTTCACCAACGGCGCGATGAGCACGGTGCAGTGCGAACGCCTGCGCGACGCCATCGAGACGGCCGGCGCGCGGCCGACGCGGGTGCTGGTGCTCGAAGGCGGGCGCGACTTCTGGTCGAACGGCATTCACTTGAACGTGATCGAGGCGGCTGAGTCGCCGTCCGACGAATCCTGGGCCAACATCAATGCGATGAACGATGTCTGCCTCGCGCTGCTGACACTGACCGACAAGCTCACCGTGGCGACGATGCGTGGCAATGCCGGTGCGGGTGGCTGTTTTCTGGCGCTGGCCGCCGACGAGGTGTGGGCGCGTGAGGGCGTGGTGATGAACCCGCATTACAAAAACATGGGCAATCTGTTTGGCTCGGAGTACTGGAGCTATCTGCTGCCGCGCCGCGTGGGTGAGGATGTGGGCCGGCAGATCATGGGCGATCGCCTGCCGTTGTTGGCGCGCAAGGCGGTGGCGCTGGGCTTGATTGACGAATGCTTTGGCGCGACGCCGGCGGCGTTTGCGGCCGAGGTGGCGCGCCGTGCCGAGGCACTGGCGGCCGATCCGTCGCTCGCCTCACGCATCGCCGACAAGCAGGCCCGTCGCTCGGCGGATGAGGCCGAGAAGCCGCTGGCCGAGTATCGCGCCGAGGAGCTGCGCCACATGCAGCGCAACTTCTATGGCTTCGACCCGAGCTACCACGTGGCGCGTTTCCACTTTGTGATCAAGAGTCCGCAGTCGTGGACACCGCGTCATCTGGCCCGTCACCGGGATCTGGGCTGGCAGGCGCCGGCCGCTAAAGAGAGTGCAGTCACATGAGCCAGAACCTGCCGACCGTGCTGGTCGTGGATGATGAGGTGCGCTCGCAAGAGGCGCTGCGCCGTACGCTGGAAGAAGACTTCACCGTGTTCACCGCCGACTCTGCCGAAGCGGCAGCGGTGATCATGGCGCGTGAGTGGGTGCAGATCGTGCTGTGCGACCAGCGCATGCCGGGCGCCTCGGGCGTGCAGTTTTTGAGCGAGGTGCGCGAGAAGTGGCCAGACGCGGTGCGCATCATCATTTCCGGCTACACCGATTCGGAAGACATCATTGCCGGCATCAACGAGGCGGGCATCTACCAGTATCTGCTCAAGCCCTGGCAGCCCGAGCAATTGCTGCTGACGCTCAATGGCGCGGCCGAGATGTACCGCCTGCAGAGCGAGAACCAGCGCCTGTCGCTGGACATGAAAGTGGCCGAGCCGGTGCTGCGCGAGCGCGTGGCGGGCAAGCGCGCGGTGGTGGCCGAGCGCTTTGCGGTGTCGGCGCTGCTGCGCGCGCCCAACTCGCCGATGAACGCGGTGTGCACGCTGGTCGAGAAGGTGGCGCGGCTGGATGTGCCGGTGTTGCTGACGGGGGAGTCGGGTACCGGCAAGGAGCTGCTGGCGCGCGGCCTGCATCTGGCCAGCCCGCGGGCAGCGGCGGCGTTCATTACCGAGAACTGCGGCGCGGTGCCCGACCAGTTGCTGGAATCGGAGTTGTTCGGCTACAAGCGCGGGGCGTTTACCGGCGCCTATGAAGACCGCGTGGGCTTGTTCAAGCAGGCCGATGGCGGCTCGATCTTTCTCGACGAGATCGGCGAGACCACGCCAGCCTTTCAGGTGAAACTGCTGCGGGTGTTGCAGGAGGGCGAGGTGCGTCCGGTGGGCGCGCCGCGACCGCTGCCGGTGGATTCACGCGTGGTGACGGCGACCAATCGCGACCTGGAGGCCGACATGCAGGCCGGGCGCTTCCGCGAAGACCTGTTCTATCGCCTCGCTGCGATCACGGTGCACGTGCCGCCGCTGCGTGAGCGGACCATGGACATCCCGCTCATCGCCAACGCCTTCGCGGCCGAATTGCGCAGTGTGGATGGAGACGCCTTTGCGCCGCTGGACAAGGAAGTGCTGGCTTGTCTGGCGGCCTACCGTTGGCCGGGGAATGTGCGTGAGCTGCGCAACGAGGTGCTGCGCATGGCGGCGCTGTCGGATGATGCGCGTCTGCGCGCCTCGGATCTGAGCCCGCGGGTGTTGCGTGCCGCCGAGGCCGATGATGAGGTGGAACTCAATCTGCTGGCGGGAATGGATGGCGACCTGAAAACGCGGCTTGAGACGCTCGAAGCGCGCATCGTCAAGGAGAGCCTGATCCGTCACCGTTGGAACAAAACCCGCGCGGCGAAGGAGCTGGGCCTGTCGCGCGTGGGCTTGCGCAACAAGCTGTCGCGCTACGGGCTGGAAAAAAACTGAGGATATTCAGGTCGTCGGTGTAAGGCTTGGCCGTGGTGCCGAGTCCAATCTCCTGTTAACCCCCAAACAGGAGACACCTCATGACTCGTTTGCGCTTTCTCGCCCCGCTGTGCCTCGCTCTCGCGGCCACTGCCGCCACGGCCGCCGATGGTCTCATCCAGATGCAGAGCCCGCACAGCGCGCGTCAGACCATGGACCGGCTGGAAAATATCGTCAAACAGAAGGGCATGAACGTCTTTGCCCGCATCGACCACGCCGCCGGTGCGGCCAAGGTCGGCGCCACGATGCGGCCGACCGAGGTGCTGATTTTCGGTAATCCGAAGGGCGGCACGCCGCTGATGCAGTGCGCGCAAACTGCCGGCATTGACCTGCCGCTCAAGGCGCTGGTCTGGGAAGACGCCGATGGCCGGGTGTGGCTGGGCTATAACGACCCGGTGTGGCTTGCCGCGCGACATCAGGCGGGCGAGTGCCCGGTGGTGCCGAATATTGCCAAAGCGTTGTCGGCGTTCTCGGCAGCCGCCACGGCGCCCTGAGACGCAGTGAATCAATCGACTGCGCCTGGCATCTCGGGCCTGGGCGGTGCTCGCACGGCGTGTGGTTTTTAAACCATTCCGCTGGCTGAGCGCCGGCCGCCCCGAGTTGCCGGCGCGCGCGACGGTTTCTTCACTCCGTCTGAGGCATCGGCTACTTCGATAGCTCGGTCGGCATTTCGATTTCGTAGATGGCGTCGTTGATGTCGTCGAGCCGTTTGGCCATCACGGCCTGAGCGTCGTTCAGGCCGCGATTGTAGTAGTAGCAGCCGATCTCGCGGGAGATGAAGTCGAGCAGGAAACCGGCTTCGAACTGGCCGATCTCCTGATCGAGTTCGTCCTCAAGATAGCGCTTGAGCCTGGCGATCAGTACGGTTTTTTCGTCGCTGGAAAATTCGATTCCGTGCATGCGTCCCCTCCTGTTTTCAGGCGCGGCCGATCGCCTTGCGCACCACCGCGCCGACGGTCAGCCCCTGGCCGAAGATCGAGGCCACCACCACCGCGTAGGTCAGTGCCAGCACCAGGTCGCGTTCTATGCCGGGCGGCAGCGAGAGCGCCAGTGCGACCGAGATGCCGCCGCGCAAGCCGCCCCAGGTAAGCACCTTCCACGCGCCGTCGGGCAGGCGGAACATGCGGTGGAGCAGGGCGACCGGCGCGCCGACGGCGATCAGCCGGGCGAGCAGGGTGATGACGATGACCAGCGGTACGGCCAGGGCGAGACCGGGGGCGTACTCGATGAGGACGATCTCCAGGCCGATGAGTACGAACAGTACGGCGTTGAGCATGGCATCGATCAGGTCCCAGAACATGTCGAGGTATTTGCGCGTCTTGTGCGACATGGCCATGGCGCGGCCGTGGTTGCCTACGATCAGGCCAGCCACCACCATCGCCAGCGGGCCGGAGAAGTGCAGGTGGGTGGCCAGGGCGTAGCCGCCGAGCACCGCCGCCAGGGTGATCAGCACCTCTTCGGCGTAGCTGTCGATGCTTTTGAGCATGTGATAGGCGATGAAGCCGAGGAGCAGGCCGAAGATAATGCCGCCGCCGACTTCCTCTGCGACGAGAATGCCCACCTGCGCCGCTTCCGGTGCTTGTCCGCTGGTTGCGGCAGCGAGCAGCACGGTGAACACCACCACGCCAACGCCGTCATTGAACAGCGATTCGCCGGCGATCATCAGCTCGAGATTCTTGGGCGCGCCGGCCGACTTGACGATGCCCATCACGGCGATCGGGTCGGTGGGGGAAATCAGCGCGCCGAACAGCAAGCAGTAGATCAGCGGCAAGTCGATGCCGGCCCAGGGCAGCAGCAGCCACACCGAGGCGCCGATGAGGGCGGTCGACAGCAAGGTGCCAAACACCGCCAGCGCGCCGATTTGCCAGCGGTAGGCTTTGAGTTCGCTGAGGTCGACATGCATGGCGCCGGCGAACAGCAGCAAGGAGAGCATGCCTTGCATCAGCACGTCGGAAAAATCGATCGACGAGAGCAGGGAGACTTCGTAGTCTTTGAGCGCGCTGATGCCGAGTTGATCGAGGCCGAACACGATCAGCGACAGTCCCATGGCGATGGCCATGACGCCGATCGTGGTGGGCAGGCGGATGAAGCGCACATTGACGTAGGCCATGGCGGCGGTCAGGACGAGAAAGATGACGGCGAGGTCGAACACGGGCAGGGTCCTGCAAAGAGTCAGAGGGGAAGTATGCCGGACAGATCGCCTCCGGCGGGTGCAGCCAATAAAAACGGGCAGCCTGGGCTGCCCGTGATGCGCTGGGCGGGGTGGCTCAGGGCGTCATCATGCCGCGGATCATGAAAAACAGCATGGCAGCCATGAGCGCCGAGGCCGGCACAGTGATGACCCAGGCCGCGGCAATGCGCTTGAGTTGCGAGCGTTTCACCAACTCTTGGCGATAGACCTGTTTCAAGGCCTTGCGCTCCTGCTTGGAGAAGTGGGCCGGGTCGAGGTGGGCTTTGGCTTGGGCTTTCAGGTCAGCCAGCATCTGGCCTTTTTCGGCGACCGGTGCGGCGTTGAACTTGACCATGAAGGCGTCGATCGCGCCCTGGTCGTCTTCCGGGTGGTGCGCCTTGATCTCGTCTTCCATGCGCGCGTATTTGTGTTTGATCCACTCGCGCAGAAAGCCCACACCGAACACGCCGCCCACCGCGATGTGGGTCGAGCTCACCGGCAGACCCAACTGGCTGGCGATGATCACCGTGATGGTCGCGGCCATGGCGATGCAGTAGGCACGCATCTGGTCGAGCTCGGTAATCTCCGAGCCGACGGTGCGAATCACCTTGGGGCCATACAGCGCCAGCCCGAGCGCAATGCCGATGGCGCCGACCATCATCACCCACACCGGAATCGCGGCCTTGGCATGAACCTCGCCGGCCGTGCTGCTCAGTACATCCACGATGGCAGCGAGCGGCCCGACGGCGTTGGCCACGTCATTGGAGCCGTGGGCAAACGACAGCAAGGCGGCAGCAAAAATCAGCGGCACCGTAAACAACTGCTTGATGCCGGCTTTGTCGTTGGTGAGCTTGTCGGCCTGGTGTGCGACGAGCGGGCGCAGGATGAAGAAGCTCAGCGCCGCGGCGATGGCACCGTAGAGGATGCCCTGGCCAAAGCTCAGTTTGACGATGGCCTTGACGCCCTTGAGCAGCAGGTAAGAGGTGGTGGCCCATACCATCAGCGCCAGCAGTAAAGGGACCCAGCGCTTGGCCGCGATGCGCATGTCGGCGTGATAAGTGACGCGGTGCTTGATGAAATACAGAAATCCCGCCGCGACCATGCCGCCCATCACCGGTGAGATCACCCAGCTGGCCACAATGCTGCCCACCGTGTCCCAGTTGGCAATGCCGAAGCCGCTGGCTGCAATGCCTGCACCGAGCACTGCGCCGACGATGGAGTGTGTGGTCGACACCGGTGCGCCGACCGCCGTGGCAATGTTCAGCCACAGCGCGCCGGCGAGCAGCGCCGCCAGCATCACCCACACGAAGGCCTGACCACTGGGGAGCTGGCTGGCGTCGATGATGCCCTTGCGGATGGTGCCAACCACCTCGCCGCCGGCGATCAAGGCGCCGGCCGCTTCAAACACGGCCGCAATGACCAGCGCCAGACCCAGACTCATCGCTTTGGAGCCCACCGCCGGGCCGACGTTGTTGGCCACATCGTTGGCGCCGATGTTCATGGCCATGTAGCCGCCGACCACCGCCGCGACCACCAGCATCACGTTGACCTCGCCACCCACGCCACGCGTGGCGGCAAACAGGATCACCCCGACGATGAACAACAATCCCATGCCGAGCCGGAACAGCTCACCGCTGCCACGTTGGGTCGCGCGCTCGAGTTCGCTGATGTGTTTGAGTTCCACGAGGCTTCCGCTTGCTTGAAAAGAACGAATTGTTTCAGATTTAGGAAGCGTCACAAAGGTTGATTACACAATTTTTTGTACGATCTGGCGGCCGCTTCCCGTTGTCATGACGTGATCAGGCGCTGATCTGCGGCAAGGCCTGCGTGTGCGAAAGCCGGTAACCTGTGGCCCTTGCACAGTGCACGAGCGCAATCGTGCGCACGCGATTCAAAATCAGAGGATCCCCCATGGCATGGGAAATGGCATTTCCGATCGTACTCATCCTGACCTTGTTCATCACCGCGTTTATCGTGCTGACCCGGCACCAGGCGCACATGAAGGCCCAGCGCAATCTGCCGGATCGGTCCGATTACCTCGCTGCGGCGGGGAAAGATGGCGCGTGCAAGAAGTGCGGCGCCACCGAAACCGTCGAGCACGGCCTGAATGGCAGCGAAGACAATGTTCGTATCGTCGCATGTGCCAGTTGCCAGGCCTTGCTCTACCAATTCAAGCGCGAACAGACGGCCGAGTGAGGCTGTGCGGCCCGCGGGCCCTGTGATTCAATAGCGCCATGAACGTGCTCTGGCTCCAATCCGGCGGGTGTGGTGGTTGCACCATGTCCTTGCTGTGTGCCGATACGCCCAACCTGATGGCTACGCTGGCCGATGGCGGCATCGAGTTGCTGTGGCACCCGAGTTTGTCGGAAGCCAGTGGGGCCGATGTCATCGCCTTGCTCGAAGACTGCGCGGCGGGGCGGCAGCGGCTCGATGTGCTGTGCGTGGAAGGCGCCTTGCTGCGCGGCCCGAAAGGCACGGGCCGGTTTCATATGCTGGCCGGCACGGGTCGGCCGATGATCGACTGGGTGCAGTCCTTGGCCGCGCGTGCGCATCACACCGTCGCCGTCGGTACCTGCGCGGCCTATGGCGGCGTGACCGCCGCGGCCTTCAACCCGACTGACGCCTGCGGTCTGCAGTACGACGGCGATACCTCGGGTGGTTTGCTGGGGGCGGACTACCGTAGCGGCAGCGGCCTGCCAGTCATCAATATTGCCGGCTGCCCGACCCACCCCGGCTGGGTCATCGACACCTTGCTCGCCCTGGCCATGGACGAGGTGTCGGCCGACAGCCTCGACGCCATCGGTCGCCCCCGTTTCTACGCCGACCACCTCGTGCATCACGGCTGCTCGCGTAACGAGTTCTACGAGTTCAAGGCCAGTGCCGAGAAGCCCTCCGATCTGGGTTGCCTGATGGAACACATGGGCTGTAAAGGCACGCAGGCCCATGCCGATTGCAACCTGCGGCCATGGAACGGGCAGGGCTCGTGTACCAACGGCGGCTATGCGTGTATCAGTTGCACTGAACCGGGCTTCGAAGAGCCCGGTCATCCGTTTTCTCAAACACCCAAAGTCGGCGGCATCCCGATCGGTTTGCCGACCGACATGCCCAAGGCCTGGTTCGTCGCGCTGGCGGCGCTCTCCAAGTCCGCCACCCCGAAGCGGGTGCGTGAAAATGCGACGGCCGATCACACCGTGGTGACGCCCGCCATCCGCAAGACAGGACGCAAATGAGCCGACAGGTACTGGGGCCCTTCAACCGGGTCGAGGGCGATCTCGAAGTGACGCTGGAGCAGGCCGACGGCCGGGTGAGTGCGGCCTGGGTCAATTCGCCGCTCTACCGCGGCTTCGAGCAGATTTTGCAAGGCAAGGCACCCATGGATGCGCTGACCCTGGTGCCGCGCATCTGTGGCATCTGCTCGGTGTCGCAGTCGGCCGCGGCTGCTGCGGCGCTGGCCGATCTGGCCGGCGTCAAGGCGCCACCCAATGGTGCGCGGGCCAGCAACCTGATGCTGTCGGCCGAGAATCTGGCCGACCACTTCACCCATTTCTATCTCTTTTTCATGCCCGACTTCGCCCGCGACGCCTACGCCGGCACCCCCGGATTTGATGCCGTGCGCGCGCGTTTCAAGGCCGTCGAAGGCTCGGCGGCGGCCGAGGCTTTGCCGGCGCGGGCGCGGTTTTTGCAATTGATGGGCACGCTGGCCGGCAAGTGGCCGCATACGCTGAGTGTGCAGCCCGGCGGCTCGGCGCGGGCGATCTTGCCGGCCGAGCGGGTGCGTTTGTTGAGCCTGCTGCGTGAGTTCCGTGGCTGGCTGGAGCGGCATCTGTTTGGCGATGCGCTGGAGGCGGTGTCGGCGCTCGATTCGACCGACGCGCTGTGGGCGTGGTTTGACGCCAAGGGGCCGGCGCGGGGTGATCTGGCGCGCTTTCTCGATCTGTCCAAGGCCCTTGGGCTGGATCGCCTGGGTCGCGCGCCCGAGCGCTATCTGAGCTTTGGCAACTACCCCATCGACGGCGCACGCTGCTTCGCGCCGGGCGTGTGGGATTCGGCCGTGGGCGCCGTGCATCCGCTCGATACGCGCGACATCGCCGAAGACATTTCGCATGCCTGGCTGGCCGGCTCGGCCGAGCGGCATCACCCGCTGGTGGGCGAGACTCACCCCGACGCCGACAAGCCCGACGCCTACTCCTGGTGCAAGGCGCCGCGCTGGCGCGACAAGGTCGTGCAGTGCGGTGCGCTGGCGCGGCAGGTGGTCGATGCGCATCCGCTGGCGCGCGATCTGGTCGCGCGCGGTGGTGGCACGGTGATGAGCCGGGAAATCGGGCGACTGCTTGAAATCGCCCGCGTGTTGCCGCTGATGGAAGCCTGGGTGCGCGATCTGGCGCCGGGCGAGCCCTTCTGTGTTGAAGCGGCCTTGCCTGATCAGGGCGTCGGTGTCGGCCTGGTCGAAGCCGCCCGCGGGGCGCTCGGGCACTGGCTGGTGGTACGCAACGGGCACATCCAGAACTATCAGATCATCGCGCCGACGACCTGGAATTTTTCGCCGCGCGACGCTGCCGGAACCCCCGGCGCGCTTGAGCAGGCATTGGTTGGCTCGCCGGTGGGTGACGGCGCCGACATGCCCCTGGCGGTACAGCATGTGGTGCGTTCTTTCGACCCATGCATGGTGTGTACGGTGCACTGAGGCGGGAGCCGACACATGTCAAAACCACGCGACAAGGATCATGACGTCGGCCAGACCGGCCACCCCGGTGAGCTGGTGGGGGTTGGCGAAGACGTGTGGATGGACGTCATCCAGAAAATGGATGAGGTCTATTCCGATCTGCTGCAATACGAGGTGGCGCTGGAGGAGAAGAACGCCAAGCTCGAAGAGTCGCAGCAGTTCATCTTGTCGGTGCTCACGGCGATGTCAGACATCCTCGTGGTGTGCGGGCGCGATGGGGCCATCGAGGATGTGAACCCGGCGCTGGAGGTGATCACCGGCAAGAGCGCCGAAGCCCTGCGCGGCAGCGCCATCTATGACTTGTTTGTTGGTGAGGGCGCACGCGACAAGGCGCGGCAGTTGCTGACGGTGTTTGGCGAGCGCGAGGTGCACGATTGCGAACTGCAATTGCGCGCGCATGATGGTTCTGCGGTGCCGGTCTCTTTCAACTGCACGCCACGCTTCAATGCCGTGGGCAAATCGATGGGCATGGTCGTGACCGGCCGTCCGGTGGGCGAGTTGCGCAAGGCCTATCAGGCCCTGCGCCAGGCGCACGACGATCTCAAGCGCACCCAGCAGCAATTGCTGCATTCCGAAAAAATGGCCTCGCTCGGCCGCCTGGTGGCTGGCGTGGCGCACGAGCTGAACAACCCGATCAGTTTCATCCTCGGCAATGTGCATGCGCTGCGTCGCTACGCCGACCGGCTGGAAACCTATCTGGGCGCCGTGCATGCCGGCGATTCGACCGAGCAACTGGCCGAGCAGCGTGCACGCCTGCGCATCGACCGAATCCTCGCCGATCTCGATCCGCTGATCGAGGGCACCATCGAAGGCGCCGAGCGCACCCGGCAGATTGTTGATGGGCTCAAGCGCTTTTCGGCCATCGATCGGGACGAGCAGCAGCCGTTCGATCTGGCCGAAGTGGTCGAACGCTCGGTGCGCTGGGTGAGCCAGGCCGCGCGCAAGGACTTCAAGGTGCGACTGGACATCCCTGCGCCGCTGATGATGGTCGGATCGGCCGGGCAGATGCAGCAGGTGATGATGAATCTGGTGCAGAACGCCTGGGACGCGACCAGCACGCTAGACCACCCAAGACTGCAGATTTCAGCCGAGGTGGACGCCGCCGCAGCGCAGGTGTGCCTGCGCTTCGAAGACAACGGGCCAGGCATTGACCCGGCCAATCTGGCGCATGTGTTCGACCCGTTCTTTACCACCAAGCCGGTGGGGCAGGGCACCGGCCTCGGGCTGGCCATCAGCTATGGCATCATCGAGCGCCACGGCGGGCGCCTGTCGGCCGCCAACGCGAGCGCTGGCGGGGCGATGTTTACCGCCTGCCTGCCGCTGGCGCCGCTTACTCCAGCGTGCTGATATAGGCCGACACCGCCTTGGTTTCGAGCGCGGTGAGCTTGGTGGCAATGGTGTGCATGATCGCGTTGTCGTTGGTTCGTGCACGGCTGTTGAAGGATTCGAGCTGGGTCTCAAGATAGCGCGCGTTCTGCCCGGCCAGGCGCGGCAGTTTGTCGGTGCCGTAGCCCTTCTCGCCATGGCAGGACGCACAGGCCGCCACGCCCGAGTATTCGTTGCCCCGATCGAAGATGAACTTGCCGACGGCATTCAGGCCTTCGTCGAGCGCACGTCGCGAGCGCGCCGGCTTTTTCTCGAAATACACGCCGAGGGCCAGCATGTCTTCGGCGCTGAGGTCGGTCACCATGCTGCCCATGGTGTCGCTGGCGCGTTTGCCACTCTTGAAATCGGCCAGTTGCTTGGCGATGTATTGATAGTGCTGGCCCGCCAGCTTGGGGTGGTTGGCGGTTGAGCTCTCGCCATCGACGCCGTGGCACAGTGAGCACCGTTCGGCCACAATCTGGCTGGCGCGGGTCAGGTCAACATCCGGCAGTTCGGCCGCTTGAGCGAAAGCCGCCGGAGCAAGCAGTCCGGCCAGAACGAGCGCGTGGGGAAGCTTCGGCATACAGGGTCTCCTGACGACGGTTGGGTGTCGCCGGTTGCGCGCGGTCAACCATGCGCTGCGGGGCGTTTGCCAAGAGCGTATCAGACTCGTCGCGATGCTTGCGGCCCGGGCGTTTGACGCGGGCACGGGTGGTTACGCAGTATTCGCCATGCGGCTGATGCCGGGAGCGCGCTTGCCGCATGTTGGGGGCGATGCGGGCGCAAGCGCTTGATTTCGCGCCGGACGGGTGTCTGGCACGCATCTTGATTCGGTAGTACGACGTTTTTTGTTTATCGCTTGTTCTCTGGAGGTGTGTCATGGCGACATCGCGTGTTCTTCTCGCTCTTGTGCTGGCCGGTGGTGCCGGGTCGGCCATGGCGCATGGCGGGCATGCCGGCGGTCACTTCGCCGTCGGTCTGGCCCACCCGTTTGGCGGTGCCGACCATCTGCTGGCGATGCTGGCGGTGGGGGTGTATGCCGCCCGTCAGTCCGGCCGTGCGCGCTGGGGCCTGCCGCTTGGATTCGTCGTGGCGATGCTGTTCGGCGCGGGTCTTGCCGCCCTGGGCGTGGTGCTGCCGGCGGTGGAGGGTGGCATTGGGGTGTCGGTGCTGGTGTTGGGGCTGTTGATTGCGCTGGCGGTCAAACTGCCTGCGTCGGTGGCATTGCCGATGGTGGCCGTGTTTGCGCTGTTTCATGGTTACGCGCATGTGGCCGAAATGGGCGGTGCGAGTCTGCTGAGCTATGTGGGCGGGTTCGTCGTGGCGACTGCGTTGCTCCATGGTGCCGGGTATGCACTTGGTCGCTGGACGCCGGCGTCGCGTGTCGCGATGGGCGTCAAACGCGGTCTGGGTGCGGTGATGGCGGGGGTCGGGCTGGTGTTGCTCGGCGCTTGAACGTTTCGCGGCACTTTATCGGAGGGGCGCTGGACGCCCCTTTTTGATGACAGACCCCTTCGCCGAGAAGGGGTATTCCTGACAGAATTTGTCGGGAATGTGCGCAGTTGCTACACTGGCGCGCATTGTCTAATTGCCGAGATCGCGATGACCAATCGTCTCGCCCAGGAGCCGTCCCCGTATCTTCGCCAGCACGCCGAGAACCCGGTGCACTGGCAGCCGTGGGACGAGGCGGCCTTGGCGCAGGCGCGTGCCGAAGACAAGCCCATCTTGTTGTCGATCGGCTATTCAGCCTGCCACTGGTGCCATTTGATGGCGCATGAGTCCTTTGAAGAGGCGGCCACGGCCGAGGTGATGAACCGGCTGTTCGTCAACATCAAGGTCGATCGCGAAGAGCGGCCGGATCTCGATCACATCTATCAGAGCGCGCATCAGATGCTCTCGGGCCACGCCGGCGGCTGGCCGTTGACGGTGTTTCTGACGCCCGATGGCATCCCTTTCTATACCGGCACGTATTTCCCTCCCTCGCCACGTCACGGTCTGCCCGGCTTTGTCGACCTGATGGAACGCGTCGCAGCCGGATGGGCGACCCAGCGCGAGGCGATCGTCAAGCAAAATCAGCAATTACAGACCGCATTGGCCGAGACCGCGCGGGTTGGCAATGTGGATGCCGGTCAGTTTGACGAGCGCCCGGTTCGGGATGCCTGTGATGGCATGGAAGCGGCGTTCGACATGGACAACGGCGGTTTCGGCAAGGCGCCGAAATTTCCGCACCCTTCGGACCTGATGCTGTTGCTGCACCGCTACCGCTGCGCCGGCAATGCCAGTGCCGGCGCCATGGTCCGGTTGACGCTTCAGCGCATGGCCGAAGGCGGCATTTACGACCAGCTCGGTGGCGGCTTCTGTCGCTACAGTGTCGATGAGCGTTGGGACATTCCGCATTTTGAGAAAATGCTTTACGACAACGGCCCGCTGCTGGCGCTCTACGCCGAGGCGGCGGTGTGCTGGGATGAGCCCCGGTTCCGTCAGGTGGTCGAAGACACGGCCGCCTGGGCGCTGCGCGAGATGCGCGCGCCCGAGGGCGCCTTCTGGTCTGCGCTGGATGCCGATTCAGAAGGTGAGGAGGGGCGCTTCTATGTGTGGTCTCGCGATGAAGTAAAAGCCGCCGTTGCGCCGGAAGACCGGGCGTTTGCGCTGGCGGTTTTTGGCATGGAAGGCATGCCGAATTTCGATGGCCATGCCTGGCACCTGAATTTGCGCAAGCCACTCGACGAAATCGCCGGTGAGGTTGGTCTGGCGCCGGAATTGGCGGAGGCCTGTCTGGCACGGGTGCGTGCCGCGCTGCTGGCGGTGCGGGACCGGCGGGTGCGGCCGGGCCTGGACGACAAGATTCTGACCGCCTGGAACGGGCTGATGATCCACGGGCTGGTGCGCGCTGGTCGGCTATTGGATCGCCCCGACTGGATCGCTGCCGGACAACAGGCCATGGACTTCATTCGCACCCGCCTGTGGGACGGCACGCGGCTGCATGCCAGCTGGAGTGGCGCTGAGGCGCGGCTCAATGGTTATCTCGACGATTACGCTTTTGTGCTGGCCGCGCTGGTCGAGATGCTGCAGGCTGAATGGCGTCGCGAGGACGCCGCCTTTGCCGGTGCGCTCGCCGATACGCTGATCGCACGCTTTGGTGACGATGACACGGGCGGTTTCTATTTCACCAGCGCCGATCATGAAGTCTTGTTGCACCGGCCCCGCACCGGTCACGATGGCGCGACGCCCTCCGGCAACGGGGTGGCTGCGCGCGCCTTGCAGCAATTGGGACACGTGCTGGGTGAGCCGCGTTATCTGGATGCGAGCACGGGCTGCCTGCGGGCTTTTTATGAGGGCATGCGTCAGTCAGCCATGGGGTATGGCAGCCTCCATGTGGCCTTGGCCGAATGGATGACCCCCCCGCGGGTGGTGGTGTTGCGCGGGCCGCAACGCGAATGCGATGCCTGGGCCCGGCAGGCCGCCGGCCTCGCAGATCCTGCGACCTTGGTGGTGTCGGTGGGCGAGCGGGACGATCTGCCGCCAGTGCTGGCCAAGCCGATTGAAAATCATGTCAACGCCTGGGTGTGTTCAGGCGTTGAGTGTCTGTCGCCAATAGACGACTGGGTGCGTCTTGCACGCGAATTGGGCGGGTAGGCAAAGCCAGATTCATGGTTTAGTATCCGCCGGTGTTGGTTCCACTTAACGATAAGGAAAATTCCGATGAAAGCACTCGTTGCTGCTACCGTCGCCCTGGGTCTGCTGAGCGCAGCACCGGCCTTTGCTTCTGCTGATCTGGCCAAGGCAAAGAACTGTCTGGCCTGTCATACAGTCGACAAGAAGCTGGTTGGCCCGGCCTACAAGGATGTGGCTGCCAAGTACGCTGGGCAGGCTGATGCCGAAGCCAAGCTGATCGAAAAAGTAATGAAGGGCGGCAAGGGCGCCTGGGGCCCGGTCCCGATGCCGCCTAACCCGCAAGTGAACGCCGAGGAAGCCAAGCAATTGGTCGACTGGGTGCTGAGCCTGAAGTAATTCGGCTCATAAAAAAACCAGCCTTCGGGCTGGTTTTTTTGCGCCTGCCGTCACTTATTGCGCTTGCCGTGCCGGCGCGATGGGAGGCGCTTCGAGCCAGAGATCGACTTCGTCTGCAGTGACGGCCTTGGAGAACAGGTAGCCCTGCATGATGTCGCAGCCCATGTCTTGCAGACGGTCGGCCTGTTCCTGGCGTTCCACGCCTTCGGCCACAAGGTGCAGACCAAAGCCGCGGGCGATGCCGGTAATGGCGGAGATGATCGGCTGGGTGCCCTCGCCATTGAGATTGTTGACGAAGCTGCGGTCGATCTTGAGGCTGCTGACCGGAAACTTCTGCAGGTAGGCAAGGGCCGAGTAGCCGGTGCCGAAGTCGTCAATGGAAATGCCGACGCCGCAGTCGCGCAAGCGCCGAATCCGGGCGATGACCTCGTCGGTATCGCGCATCATGACCCGCTCGGTGATTTCCACTTCGAAGCGGTCATGCGCGAGGCCGCAGCGCGAGACGCAGTCGGCGACCTGGTCGATGGTGTCGTCGCGGTCGAAATCGTGGGATGACAGATTGATCGACATGCGCAGCGCCCCATGCCCGCGGGCATGCCAGCGGGCGAGTTGCCGCGTGGCGGTGTCGACCACCCAGTGGCTGATGTCGCGAATCAGGCCGACTTCTTCGGCGACCTGAATGAAGGCGGCCGGGCCGACCAGCCCATGGGTGGGGTGTTGCCATCGCAACAGGGCTTCGACGCCCACCAGTTCGCCCGAGTCCATGCTGATCTGCGGTTGGTAGTGCAGCGAAAATTCGTTTCTGCTCAGCGCGCCGCGCAAGTCGTCTTCGAGGGCAATGCGCTCGCGGTAGTGGGCGTTCAGGTCGGGGTCGAAGAAGCGGAAGCCGTTCTTGCCTTCGCGCTTGATCTGGTACATCGCGATATCGGCATGTTGGGTCAGTTGTTCGGCCACGTCGCCGTCGCGCGGGAAGACCGAGATGCCAATGCTGACCGTGGCGTGAAAGCTGCCGTGTTCGAGCTGGAACGGGGTCTTCAGCGCGGCGTGAATCTTTTGCGCGATGGTTTCGGCGTCTTCGGAGTGGGCGATATCGGGCAGCAGGATGATGAATTCGTCGCCACCGAGCCGGGCGAGGGTGTCGCCTTTTCGCAGCGTTTCTTTCAGGCGGCTGGCGAGCCCGCGCAGCAAGCGGTCGCCTTCGCTGTGTCCGTAGGTGTCGTTGACCCGCTTGAAACGATCGACATCGATGAACATGACCGCCAGTAGCCCCCCGCGCCGTTGCGCCTGGGCAATGGCCAGTTCGAGGCGGTCTTTGAACAGGATGCGGTTGGGCAGGTGGGTGAGCTGGTCGTGGTAGGCCTGGAAGGTGATGATCTCTTCGGCCCGCTTGCGCTCCGATATGTCGCGCGCGACGCCGTAAATGCCCACCGGGGCATGGCTGGTGTCTTCGTCGTTACGGTGCGAGATCGGAACGGCATTGAGCGTGACGGTGACGGTCGTGGTGCCGGGCTGGCCCGTTTGGGCGTCATATCGGCGCAAGCGCAACTCCAGCACCTGGTGCATGCGTTTGCCGCGGCTTGCGTCACGCAGCAAACCCTCGACCCGCAGCGCGTCGTCGTCGAGCAGCAAGGTGCTGAAGGCTTTGCCGAGCAGCTGTTCCCGGGTGTAGCCCAGCATGGTCTGGATGCGCGGGTTTACATAGTTGAATGCACCGCTCGGGTTGAGGGTGAAAATGAAGTCCGGTGAGCTTTCCACCAGGTAGCGATGCAGGCGCTCGGAGCTTTTCAGGCGCTGGCTCATGACCCCGTTGGCCTGCTCAAGCAGCGCCTTGTGCAATACGTTCTGCACGGCCCGTTGCAGTTGGGCCACGTGGTAGGGTTTGCGCACATAGTCATCGGCGCCGCGGCGCAGGGCGCCAATGGCCGCGTCGATGGCGTCTTCGCCGCTGATCATCACCACCGATTCCGAACGGCCGGCGTTGGCCAGCCAGTCGAGCACGTCGAGGCCGGAACCGTCGGGCAGTCGGTAGTCGAGCAGGATCAGGTCGTAGTGATTGTTTTCAAGGCGGCTGATCGCGTCGGCGACCGTGCCGCACTCTTCAAAGTGGCGGCCCGCCTGTGCGAGGACATGCGGGAGGGTGCGCCGAAGTGGGGCGTCGTCGTCGACCAGCAGAATGCGACTGGGTCGCTCGTACGTCGCCGCGCGATCGGGCAGGGTATGACTAAAGAAAGGCGCTTCTCCGGGTATGACCATGATCTCCCCGTCGTCGCAAAGCGACAGCATGATCCGCCGGATGATGCCCGATTCAGGGGTTGCGGGCTAGTGGTATGAAAATCTGGAAGCTCGTGCCGGCGTCTTTTTGGCTACGACAGAGGGTATAAGCGCCGGATTGCCGGAGCAAGTCATTGACGATCGACAGCCCGATCCCCTGGTGCGCTTCGCCCTTCTGGCTCGGTTGCGGCGAGAAGAGTCGGCCCAGTCGCGCATCGGGCAGGCCCGGCCCGTTGTCGACCAGTCGCAGTTCCAGGCTGGGGACGCCATCGGCCATCAGCACGCCAGGTGAGGAGATGCTCAATCGGCCGCCTTCGGGCAAGGCCTCGGCGGCATTGCGCATCAGGTTGAGCACGACTTGTTTGAGTGCACTGGCCGGCATGGCCACAGCGGGGAGTCCGCGCGGAATCCGGACGTCGAGTTCGCGCTTGCGACTGCTGAACAAAGCGTCGCCATACACTTGCTGGAGCTGGCGCACGAGCTCGCCAAGCTCGGCCGTCGGTGCGGCGACCTCGGCCGTATCGGGATCGCTCATACGACGCAGCAGCGCGCCGATACGGTCGATTTCCTTGCTGACCTGGGAGAGCTCACCCACCAGGGCCGTGTCGGCACTGTCGCGCTGGCTGATGATGCCCAGATAGCTCTTGATGACGGTGAGCGGGCTATTGACCTCGTGCGTGATCCGCCGGGCCTTGGCCAGATGCTCTGCGCGGGCGGTCGCCAGCAGTTGCGCGTCGGCCGCCTGTCGCTGTGCGTGACGCACCTGACAGGCAGCGGCGTGAGAGACCAGCGACAGCATCAGGCTTTGTTCGTCGGGCGCAATGTCCAGGCTTTCATCGATGCCCAGCACACCCACGCCGCGCTCGCCATCCGCTTGCCAGGGCAGACAGAGGATGCCCGCGCTATCGAGCCAACGGGCGATATGCCAGTCGCGGGTGCTTCTGCCTGGCACGTCGCGGCCGGGGAAGTGGCTGGTGCTGGTCTGGGTGCGCATGGCCAGGGCGACGACGCTGGTTTCATCCGACAGGCGCAAGTCGAGCTCCGCGACGGCCGTCGCGCGTGCGGTGTCGTGTGCAGGATCGAGCACCTGAAGGGCTTCGTTGTTGGCGTGCAACAGTATCGGTGAGCGCTTGCCGAACAGGAGGCGAAACGCGTCTTGCAACTGGCGCAAGGCGATCTCGGCAGACGCGGTGTTGAAAGCGGCCTGGATCAGCCCGTCGATGGTGACGCGTCGCCAGTGCGCGGGCAGGCGCGGATAGTCGGGGCCCGTGTTTGTGGGCACCACGGCACTGCTGCCTGCGGGCTGACCGATGCCGAGGGACTGCAGCCCCTGGCAGGACAGGTAGTCCACGTCGGTTTGCAGACTGAGCAGCGCCTCTTTGGAGAGCCCGCTGAGGCGCTGCGCTTCGTCCAGGCGTTGTGTGTCATCGCTCAGGCATTGCGCGGCGCGAAGAATCGCCGCCAGCGGGTGGCCGCCTTGCAATTGCTCTTCGGTCGCGCCGGCCAGGGCCAGCGCGTCGATGACCTGAGGCGGCAGCCGGCAGTGCTGGGCAAGGTTTGCGCTCAGCGCGATGTGATCGGTGTCGAAGCGTTGGCGTTCGCGGGCGCGCAGTGCCTCGGGCGTTGCGCATTGCGCACGCAGTTGGGCGTAGTCCGGCGACGAGGCATGCAGACTCATCTGCCCCAGAGGCGACCACAGGCCCGTCAGAAAGGCTTCTTCAGGGCGCGGGTAATGCTTTTCGATGGCCAGGTGCATGGCGCATTCGGCGGTGAGCAGCGCCTGGTGGTTCAGCGCCTTCATGATCTCGAGATCGCCCGGCTGGGCGCCCGTATGCAGGAGCCAGGCGCGTAGCAGCGGTGCCCCAACGCGACGCAGGCGGTCGGCGAGCAGGGCTTGCAAGGGGCGGGTGTCGGCGGTGTCGAGCGGTTGCAGCCAGAGCAGGGCAAAGCATAGCGCGGCGTCGCGGCCGGCGTGCTCGGCCACCGTGTCCCATGGGGTGTCCGTAGCTTCCATCAGGCGTAACAAGGCTTCGGCCGCATTGGGGTGCGGGCTCGGGCGATGCATGCGGCAGGGCAGGACGGGCAGTGACATCAGGACGCAAGAACCGGGTTAGGCATAGCAGAGCGAATTCTAACGGTGTCACGCTCATTTGGACGTGATGGGTGTCGCAGGGGACGACGGGATGTATGGCAGCGCCCGAAGCGTCGGCGCGCGCGGGAAATGCGCATGGCGCACGCTTTCGACATCGCGGTCGTGCGGGGACTGGCGGGGCGTGCTCAGGCTTGCAGGCTGTCGGCGAACTGCAGGCCAGCGAGCAGGGCGCGGTTGACGCTCTCGTGGTCGATGGCCAGTTCGCTGACCTGGGTTTGCAGCCGTGAGGGGTCGAAGCGCTCGCAGGCGCGCGCCAGATTGAGGAAGGGCGCAAAAGAGCCTTCGTCGTTGATCAGGGCTTCGGTGATGGATTCGGGCAGGCTCATTTCGCCGAGCAGATCGCCCAGCGAGGTGCCGAGCAGGGCCGGCAGCAGGGAGAAGGCGCCGGTGATGAACAGGTTGTCGTGATCGGCCTTGTCGAAGAAGGGCGCGCCGACGCGCTCCATCAACCGACCGCGGGCGATCGAGGTTTGCATCAGCGCGGGGGCTGCGGGGTCGCGGCTGGCGGTTACCAAGAGCAGCGACAGCCATTTGTTGAGATTGTTGTAGCCCAGGATGGTGACCGCGTGGCGGAAGGACTGGATCTCGCAGCGCAGGCCGAAGCCGACCGAGTTGATGTAGCGCAGCAATTTGTAGGACAGCGCAACGTCCTGCTTGAGGACGGCTTCGATCTCCTTGATGTCGGCATTGTGGCGGACGAGGTTGAGCAGGCGCACGAGCTGGGCGTGCGAGGGCGACAGTTGCTTGCCCGGCGCGTTGCCATGCAGAAAGAACCAGCCGGCCGCGCCGTCGAAGCCGCGATGTGTTGCGTCGTCGAAGGCGGGGGTGTCCTTGAGGCCCCAGGCCAGGCTGAGGCCCGGGCTGTTGTGCGGACTGGGTTGCTTGCGCTGGTCCATGATCACGAAACGCCAGTCGGCGTCAGGCGGCAGGAGGGTGTCGGCGGTGTACCAGGACAGGCAAGTGCCCACGCCTGCGGCTTTGAGCTTGGGCAGCAGCGCTTGCACTTTCGGGTGGGGCAGCGTGGGGGCCGGGATCTCGATGGTGAGATTGTCGGGCATCTCCCAGTCGAGCAGATCCTCCGTCGGGACGAGTTTGCCCAGTGAGAGAAAGACCGAGTGGTGCCGTGGCCATTCTTCTTCGAATTGCTGCAGGCCTTCGACGACATCGGCCACCGACGGCGCATGCGCGATCAGCCGGTTGGCGGTGATCGCACGGTTGCGGTTGACGACGGGTTCGCGGGTCAGCAGCAGGGATTGGCTCATGATGTCAGGCTTGCGATTCCAGGGCGTAGGTAAAAGCGTCGGCAAAAAATTCTTCGTCAGGCAGGCCGCATTGCTGGGTGAAGTCTTGGTGCGCGGCATCGATCATGACCGGTGCACCGCAAGCATAGACCTGATGGCCCGACAGGTCGGGCAAATCAGCCATGACGGCTTGATGCACCAGACCGGTCCGCCCCGTCCATGGCTCACTTGGAATGTTATCGGAAAGCACGGGCACAAACTTGAACCAGGAATGTGCATCGGCCCATGCTGCTGCCATGTCGTGAAGATACAGGCCGGCGCGGTCACGCGCACCCCAGTAGAGTGTCATGGGGCGGGTCAGACCGATGGCGATGGCGTGTTCGATGAGGCCCTTGATGGGGGCAAAGCCTGTGCCGCCGGCAAGCAACACGATCGGTTTGGCGCTGTCTTCGCGCAGGAAGAAGCTGCCCAGTGGGCCTTCGAAGCGCAGGATGTCGCGCACTTTCATGGTCGAAAACACCTGGCCGGTGAAGGCGCCGTCCGGCACATGGCGGATATGCAGCTCGAGGTGGTCGGCGTTGCTGGGCGGATTGGCGATTGAAAAACTGCGCCGCTTGCCGCCGGGGAGCAGGAAGTCGATGTACTGACCCGCGCGAAAGGCAAAGGCCTCGGTGGCGGGCAGTTTGACCTTGAGGACCATCACGTCGGGGGCGGCGAGTGTCATCTCCTGCACACGGCAGGGCAGCTTCCTGACCGGGATGTCGTTCGCGCGGTTGACCGTGCGGCACTCGATGGTCAGGTCGCTGCGGGCGGTGGCGCAGCAAAACAGCGCCAGGCCGGCCGCTTTTTCTTCATCGGTCAGGGTCTGCGGGCCGTGCTGGCCGTAGTCCACGGTGCCTTCAAGCACTTTGCCCTTGCAGGCGCCACATACGCCGTCCCGACAGCTGTGCGGCAGTAACAGGCCGGCTGCAGCGGCGGCGTCGAGGAGGGTCTGGTCTTCGGAGACGGCGACAACATGATCGCCCGGGAGGATGTTGAGCTGAAAGGACATGATGAAATCTGGCGTGAGATAATGCGTCGATGAGAACGATTCTGATTGTGGGCTGCGGCGACGTCGCCCGGCGCGCCATTCCATGGCTGGCCGGGCGCTTTCGCGTTATCGCGATGATACGCGATGACAGCCAGCGTGCCGCCTTGAGGGCTTTGGGCGCCCGCGTGCTGGTGGCCGATCTGGATGATCGCCGCACGCTGCGCCGCTTGTCCGGCATTGCCGATGTGGTGCTGCATGCCGCGCCGCCGCCGCGCAAGGGCGCTGTCGATTCGCGCACCCGGCATCTCGTGGCCGCGCTGGCGCGGGGCAGTACGGTGCCGCATCGGCTGGTCTATATCAGCACCACCGGGGTCTATGGCGATTGTCAGGGTGCGTGGGTGACCGAGACGCGCCCGGTGTCGCCGGACTCCGATCGCGCCGGGCGACGCGTCGATGCCGAGCGCCGGTTGCGCGCCTTCGGACGCCGCTGTGGCGTGTCGGTCGGCATTTTGCGGGCGCCGGGCATCTATGCGGCTGATCGCCTGCCGCTGGCGCGTCTGGAGCGCGGCGACCCGATCCTGCGGCCCGAAGATGACGTCCATACCAATCACATCCATGCCGAAGATCTGGCGCGCTGGTGCGCCATCGCCGCGTTTCGCGGTGGTGCCGGCCGGGTGTGGAATGCCTGCGACGATACGCGTCTGACCATGGGCGCTTACTTCAACACGGTGGCCGATCATTTTGGCTTGCCGCGCCCCGAGGCTTTGAGCCGGCAGCAGATCGCCGAGCGCGTCTCGCCGCTGACGCTCACCTTCATGCAAGAGTCGCGGCAGATCGACAATGCGCGCATCAAGCGCGAACTGCGCGCGCCGCTGAGGTATGCCGATATCCATTCCGGGCTGGCCGCCGTGTCGCCCGCCATTCACTGAGATTCACGATGCTCGTTGTCAAAGCCCTGCACATTATTTTTGTCATCAGCTGGTTCGCCGGCCTGTTTTACCTGCCGCGCATTTTCGTCAATCTGGCCATGGTGCCGGCCGACAGCGCTGCCGAGCGTGATCGCCTGTTGTTGATGGCGCGCAAGCTGTTGCGCTTCATGACCCCGCTGGCCGTGCTGGCGGTGGTCTTCGGGCTGTGGCTGTGGTTTGGCTATGGTTTTGGCGGCGGCTGGCTGCACGCCAAAACCGTGCTGGTGCTGGTGCTGATCGGTTATCACGCATATTGCGCGACCGTGCTGAAACACTTCGTGGCAGGCCAAAATGCGCGCAGCCATGTGTGGTTCCGCGTCTTCAATGAAATGCCGGTGCTGGTGCTGTTTGTGGTGGTGTTTCTCGTTGTCCTCAAACCTTTCTGAGTCGATTTCTCATGGTTGAACATTTTTTTGCCCCGTGTCCGCGCGGACTCGAACCCGGTTTGCAGGACGAACTGAGCGCGCTCGGCGCCGGCAAGATCCGTCAGGTGCCCGGTGGCGTGTCGTTTACCGGCGATTGGGCGCTGGCCTATGCGGTGAACCTCGAAAGCCGTCTGGCGACGCGGGTGCTGTGGCAGGTGGCCCATGGCCGCTATCACGGTGAGCAGGACATCTACAAACTGGCCTACGGCGTGACCTGGGCCAAGTGGTTTACCCCGGAGCAGACCATGCGCGTGTATGTCACCGCCCGGCGCTCCCCGCTCAAGAGCCTTGAGTTCATCACCCTGCGCATCAAGGACGCGGTGTGCGATCACTTCCGCACCATCAAGGGCGTGCGGCCGAGCATCGACACGGCCAATCCCGATGTGCGCATCCACGCCTTCCTCAGCGCCGATGAGGTAATGCTGTATATCGACACCTCGGGCGAGCCGCTCTACAAGCGCGGCTTCAAACAGGCGGCCGTCGAAGCGCCGCTCAAGGAAAACCTCGCCGCCGGCATTTTGCGGGTGAGTGGCTGGCAGCCCGGCGAGGCCTTGCTCGACCCGATGTGCGGCAGCGGCACCTTTTTGATCGAAGCCGCGCAGATCGCGCTCGACATCGCGCCCGGTCTCGGTCGGCGCTTTGGTTTTGAAGCGCTCAAGACACTGGACGAAAGCCTGTGGCGGCGTATGCGAAAGGCCGCCGAGGGGCGCCGCCGGCATGTGGCCAAGCTGCCGATCTTTGGTTCCGACAGTGAGGGCGTGCAGGTCAAGCGTGCGCGGATCAACCTCGAAGCCGCCGGCCTGGCCGACCAGGTCACGCTCGAGCAGGCCGAACTCACCGAGCGTACGCCGCCCGCTGCCGAAGGTGTGATGGTCGCCAATCCGCCCTACGGCGTGCGTATTGGCGAAGCGTCCGAGCTGGCCGATTTCTACCCGAAGCTTGGTGACGCGCTCAAGGCGCGCTGGGCCGGGTGGCGCTGCTACTTCCTCAGCGCCGATCCGGAGCTGCCCAAGCTGATCAAGCTGAAAGCCACCAAGCGCACGCCGATGTTCAACGGCGCGCTGGAGTGCCGGGTGTTTGAGTACAAGGTGATCGCCGGGAGTAATCGGCGGGAGAAGGTGTAGGGCCGTTTCAATGCTGCGACGCCGGTCTTCTTGCGCGGGCAAGGGCAGACGCACTCGTCCGCGCGTCCCGGGTTCAATTAACTAGCAAGGATGGCCGCCATGATTACGCCTGAATTTTTCATGACCGCCCTGATCGTGGTGCTCATCCCCGGTACGGGGGTGATCTTCACGGTGTCGACTGGCTTGCTGCAGGGCCGGGCGGCAAGTGTGTATGCGGCGATCGGTTGTACAGCCGGCATCGTGCCGCACTTGTTGGCCACTATTCTCGGGCTGGCGGCGGTGATGCATGCCGGGGCTCTGGCGTTTCAGGTCTTGAAGATTGCAGGCGTCCTCTATCTGTTCTACCTCGCCTATTCGATGTGGCGTGACACCTCGGCCTTTGCGGTGGACAAGGCCGTGTCGCGCACCGGCGCGCGGGCGCTGGTGATGAAGGCGGTGTTGCTGAACGTTCTGAATCCGAAGCTGACCATCTTCTTTCTGGCCTTTTTGCCGCAGTTCATCGAACCGGGCGCGGCACAGCCGATGCTTCAGCTGCTGGTGCTGAGCGCGGTATTCATGGCGATGACCTTCGCGGTCTTCGTGGTGTATGGCTTCGTGGCCCACGCGTTTCGCGCAAAGGTCATTGAGTCGCCTCGGGTGCAGCGCTATTTGCGTTACGGATTCTCGGCAGCCTTTGCGGGGCTGGGCGTGAAGCTGGCGCTGAGCGAGCGCTGATTGCAGGAGACGGTTGGATAGCCGCCCTGCGGTTCGTGCGTGGTGTTGGAATGACAAGCCGTGAGGCGTAGGCGGGTTTGTGCCGTGGTGTAGCAATGACGGCGGATGACGCTTCGCTCTTCCGCCCTACGCCAGGCGCTTGCACCAGTCATACGACAACGCGCGCTTGATCCGGTGGGCGAACGGACCGCTGCGCAAAGACGACGCTCCGCGAGTACCGCTAGTGTGGGGCAAGCACCGCCCGCCCGCAGGGCCGCCCCAAGGGCGGGCGCGGCCCCCTCGGGGGGCAGCGAGTGAAACGAGCGTGGGGGTTAAACACCGCCCGCCCGCCGGGCCGCCCCAAGGGCGGGCGCGGCCCCCTCGGGGGGCAGCGAGTGAAACGAGCGTGGGGGCTAAACAATATCGAGGTTCTGAATCCCCGCGTTGAGGTCTTTGTCACCGTGCTTGCTGTTGAGCTTGATCTGCAGGCGCAGGTCGTTGACCGAGTCGGCGTTGCGTAGCGCGTCTTCGTAGCTGATCAGCTCGTCTTCGTAGAGGCGGAACAAGGCCTGGTCGAAGGTTTGCATGCCCAGTTCGGTCGAGCGCTTCATGATCTCTTTGATTTCGGACACTTCGCCCTTGAAGATCAGGTCGGAAATCAGCGGCGAGTTGAGCAGGATCTCGACGGCCGGCACCCGGCCCTTGCGGCCTACCATGGGGAGCAGACGCTGGGAGACCATGGCGCGCAGGTTGAGCGAGAGGTCCATCAGCAGTTGCTGGCGGCGCTCTTCAGGGAAGAAATTGATGATCCGGTCGATGGCCTGGTTGGCGCTGTTGGCGTGCAGGGTGGCCAGACAGAGGTGGCCGGTTTCGGCGAAGGCGATGGCGTGGTCCATGGTTTCGCGGTCGCGGATCTCCCCCATCAGGATGACGTCGGGCGCCTGACGCAAGGTGTTTTTCAGTGCCGCGGTCCAGTCATCGGTGTCGATGCCGACTTCGCGCTGGGTGACGATACAGTTTTTGTGTTGGTGCACATATTCGATCGGGTCTTCGACCGTGATGATGTGGCCGTAACTGTGCTCGTTGCGGAAGTCGACCAGCGCGGCCAGCGAGGTGGTTTTTCCGGTGCCGGTGCCGCCGACAAAGATGACCAGGCCGCGCTTGGCCATGCCGATGTCCTTGATGACCGGGGGCAGGCCGAGTTCGTCGATGGTCGGGATGGTCAGGGCGATGGTCCGCAGTACGCAACCGACGCGGCCTTGCTGGACAAAGGCATTGGCGCGGAAACGGCCGATGCCCGCCGGCGAAATGGCGAAGTTGCATTCTTTGGTGGATTCGAAGTCGGCCGCCTGGCGGTCATTCATGATCGCGCGCGCCAGCTCGGTGGTGTGCTGTGGCGTGAGGATCTGGTTCGACTGCGGGACAATGCGCCCGTCAATCTTGATGGCCGGCGGGAAGCCGGAGGTGATGAACAGGTCAGAGCCTTTTTTCTGCACCATCAGGCGCAGCAGGTCCTGCATGAATTTTAGGGCTTGATCGCGTTCCATCGTGTGTTCCGCTCAGTGTTTGTTTGGTCTGCCGAGGCGATTAGCCGGCGAAGTTGTCTTTGTTCTGGGCGCGTACGCGCGCTTCCGAAGAGGACACCAGGTTGCGTCGAACCAGATCGGCGAGGCACTGGTCCAGGGTCTGCATGCCCACATTCTGGCCAGTCTGGATCGCGGAGTACATCTGCGCGATCTTGTTTTCGCGGATGAGGTTCCGGATGGCGGGCGTGCCGATCATGATCTCGTGCGCGGCGACGCGGCCTTTGCCGTCCTTGGTCTTGAGCAGCGTCTGCGCGATGACGGCGCGCAGCGATTCGGACAGCATGGCGCGCACCATGTCTTTTTCTTCGGCCGGGAAGACGTCGACGATACGGTCGATGGTCTTGGCGGCTGAGGAGGTGTGCAGCGTGCCGAACACCAGGTGGCCGGTTTCGGCGGCGGTGAGTGCGAGGCGGATGGTTTCGAGGTCACGCAACTCGCCCACCAGAATCACGTCCGGGTCTTCACGCAGCGCCGAGCGCAGTGCGTTGTTGAAGGAGATCGTGTCGCGGGCAACTTCGCGCTGGTTGATGAGGCAGCGCTTGGCCTCGTGGACGAATTCGATCGGGTCTTCAATGGTCAGGATGTGGCCGTACTGATTGACGTTCACGTAGTCGACCATCGCGGCGAGCGTGGTTGATTTGCCGGAGCCGGTCGGCCCGGTGACCAGCACGATGCCGCGTGGCTGGTCGGAGATTTCCTTGAAAATCTTGGGCGCATTCAGCTCTTCGAGCGACAGCACCTTGGACGGAATGGTCCGGAACACGGCGGCCGCGCCGCGTTCCTGGTTGAAGGCGTTGACCCGGAAGCGGGCCAGGTTCGGCACCGAGAACGAGAAGTCGACTTCGAGGAACTCTTCGTAGTGTTTGCGTTGCCCGTCGTTCATGATGTCGTACACCATGGCGTGCACGTCCTTGTGCTCCATGGCCGGCAGGTTGATGCGCCGGATGTCACCGTGAACACGGATCATCGGGGGCAGGCCGGACGACAGGTGAAGGTCGGACGCCTGATTCTTGACGGAGAAAGCGAGGAGTTCTGTGATGTCCATGGGGGGGGCGTAGTCGAGGAAGCGTGGAAAAAGGGGCAGCGCGGGCGCAAAAAGCGCGGTGCTATAATTTTTCGGCCATTCTCGCGGGATCTTTAGATTTACGGCGACCCCACGGCAAATCGATTTCTATATGACATCAATCGCAACCAACTTGCAAGCCGTCAACGCGCGGATCGCCGCAGCGGCGAAGGCCTGCGGACGTATGCCAGGCGATATCCAGCTGCTGGCGGTCAGCAAAACCTGGCCGGCTGAGTGCGTGGTTGAAGCGGCCGATGCCGGACAGCGCGCCTTTGGTGAAAACTATGTGCCTGAAGGCTCGGAGAAGGCGGCAAGCTTGGCGGAGCGGGCGTTGACGTGGCATTTCATCGGACCGTTGCAAAGCAATAAGACGCGGCTTGTGGCCAATGCGTTTGACTGGGTGCACAGCATCGATCGCCTCAAGATTGCCGAGCGCCTGTCCGCGCAGCGTGATGCGGCGCGGCCGCCGCTGAATGTGTGTCTGCAGGTGAATGTGAGTGGCGAGGCGAGCAAGAGTGGGGTGGCGCCCGGTGCGGTCGCTGCGCTCGCGCAGGCGGTCAGCGTGTTGCCGGGTTTGCGACTGCGCGGTTTGATGGCCATTCCCGAGCCGACCGATGACTTGTCGGTGCTGAAGCAGCGTTTTGGTCAGGTGCGCGCCTTGCGTGATGCGCTCAATGATGCGGGCATGGCGCTGGATACCTTGTCGATGGGCATGTCTCACGATCTCGAAGCGGCGATTGCCGAGGGTGCCACGATAGTGCGTATCGGTACGGCCATTTTCGGTGCGCGCGCGTGATGCTTCTACAACGAATGGCCTTCGTGCTGTTCACACCATGGAATTCCTTATGAAAATCTGTTTTCTGGGCGGCGGTAACATGGCGGCGGCCTTGATTGGCGGCATGCTGGCCAAAGGGTATGAGGCCGCCGATATCGCGGTTGTCGAGCTGCAGGAAGACGCGCGAGCACGCTTGCGCGAGCGCTTCGGCGTGCGCACCCATGCCTCGCTCGATGCCGCGGCGCTGACCTGCGACATGCTGGTGCTGGCGGTCAAACCGCAGCAGATGCGCGATGCGCTGATGCCAGTGGCGGGCTTGCTGGCGCATCAGGTGGTGGTCAGCATCGCGGCCGGCCTGCGCCTGGGCGACATGGCGCGCTGGTTGGGCGGCTATGCGCGCCTGGTACGCTGCATGCCGAATACGCCGGCGCTGATTGGCGCGGGGGTGACTGGCTTGTTTGCCGATGCGTCGGTGAGCGAGGCCGAGCGCGCCGCAGTGGGGCAGGTCATGGCCTCGGTCGGCGAGATTGTCTGGATCGATACGGAAGCCCAGATGGATGCGGTGACTGCGGTGTCGGGCAGCGGGCCGGCCTATGTGTTCCACTTTATCGAGGCGCTGGAGGCGGCTGGCGTGTCTCAGGGCTTTGATGCCGACACGGCGCGCAAGCTGGCGATTGGCACTGTGCTGGGTGCGGCCCGGCTGGCGGCCGACAGCGATGAAGGTCCGGCGGTGCTGCGTGAGCGGGTGACCTCCAAAGGCGGCACGACGGCGGCAGCACTGGCGGTGATGGCCGAGGGCGATCTGCTTGGTCTGGTCGGTCGTGCGGTCGACGCGGCCGAGGTCCGTGGCAAGGCGCTGGGCGATGCCCTGGGCGCCGACTGAGTCGGTCTGGAGCGCAAACCCATGGTGTCCAATCTGTTTCTCTTTCTCATCGAAGCGGCGGCCAGTTTCGCGACGCTGATGCTGCTCGCGCGTTTTTTCATGCAGTGGCAGCGGGTGAGTTTCCATAACCAGCTCGGCCAGTTCGTGCTGGCCACGACTGACTGGTGCGTTCGGCCCCTGCGCCGGGTCCTGCCCGGGCTGTTTGGCATGGATCTGGCCAGTCTGGTGCCGGGCTGGGTGATCCAGACCCTGATGGTTCTGTTGCAGTTGATGCTGTTTGGCGCCAGCCTTGACGGGAACCCGGCGGCGTTGCTGCTCGGCGCGTGTGGCGTTGGGCTGGTCGGCTTGCTCAAAATGATGGTGTATTTGGTGATCGGCATCGTGCTGATCTCGGCGGTCTTCTCGTGGGTCAATCCGCATGCACCGATGGCGCCGCTGTTCTACAGCCTGTCTGCGCCGTTTCTGCGGCCCTTGCGCAAGGTGATTCCGCCGATCGCCAATGTCGACATTTCGCCGATGGTGCTGTTGCTGCTGCTGCAGGTGGTGCTCATGCTGCTGTCGAACTTTGCCGCCGGCTTCTCGGGGATGATGTTCTCCAGATGAGTGAGTGGCTGCGCTCGGATGGTGACGGCACGTTGATGCTCAGCCTGCATATCCAGCCCGGTGCCAAAACCACCGAGTTTGTCGGCTTGCATGGCGAGGCGATGAAAGTGCGTCTCGCCGCGCCGCCGGTCGATGGCAAGGCCAACGCGGCGCTGATTGCGTTTCTGGCGAAATTCTGTGCCGTGCCCAAAAGTGCGGTGACACTGGTCAGCGGTCAGAGCGCGCGCGCCAAGCGGGTGCGCATCGAAGGCGCCGATGCGGCGCTCAAGGCCCGGCTGGTGGCGCTCGGCTAGCGTCGCGCGTGCGTGATACGCTGCGGTTCATCGCCGCGTGTTCAGGGCTCTTGAGGGAGATTGCGCATGGTCCACGATCAGTACGCCGAGCGCTACGCTGCGCATCGCTGGAAAATTCCCCCGACGTTCAACATTGCCGAGGCCTGCTGCCGGCGATGGGCCGATGCGCCCGAGCGTACGGCGATTCTGTCCGAAGACGCCGAGGGGCATCAGGCCAGTTACAGCTATATCGATTTGATGCACGCGGCCAATCGGCTGTCGAATGCCCTGCGTGCGCGGGGCATTCAGGCCGGTGACCGGGTGGCGATGGTGATGCCGCAGCGCTTTGAGGCCGCGGTGTCCTTGATCGCCCTGTTTCAGCTCGGTGCGGTGGCCATGCCCTTGTCGACGCTGTTCGGCCCGGAGGCCATGGCCTATCGCCTGCAAGACAGCGATTCGGTTGCGGCGATTGTCGATGCGCGCGGCATTGAGACGCTGACCTCGGTGCGCGCCGAGTGCCCGGCGCTGAGTACGCTCATTTGCATCGATTGCACGGCCGACGATGGGCTGGACTGGACCGCGCTGCTGGCAGCCGCGAGTGATGAATTCCCGTGTGAAGTGACCGCGCCGGACGACCCCGCGGTGCTGATCTACACCAGCGGCACAACTGGTGCGCCAAAGGGCGCGTTGGTGCCGCATCGCGCCATGCTGGGCAACCTGACCGGTTTTGTTGCCAGTCAGAACGGCTTTCCGCAGGTCGACGCGGTGTTCTGGTCGCCGGCCGACTGGGCGTGGACCGGTGGCCTGTGGGATGCCTTGCTGCCGACGCTGTACTTTGGACAGCCGATCGTCGCGTACAGCGGCCGCTTTTCGCCGGAGGTGGCGCTGTCGCTGATGGCGCGCTATCGGGTCACACACACGTTTTTGTTCCCGACAGCACTCAAGGCGATGATGAAAGCTTTCCCCGCGCCACGGGAACAGTTTGACCTGCATCTGCGCGCCATCATGAGCGCCGGCGAGGCGGTGGGCGATGCGGTGTTCGACTGGTGCCAGTCGGCGTTGGGGGTGACGGTCAATGAAATGTTTGGTCAGACCGAGATCAACTACATCGTCGGCAACAGCGCCACCGAATGGCCGGCGCGCCCGGGTTCGATGGGGCGCGCCTATCCCGGCCATCGGGTGGCGGTGATCGACGACGCCGGACGGGTACTGCCGCCGGGCGAGGAGGGCGAGGTGGCGGTGCATCGCCTGGACATTCACGGCGACCCCGATCCGGTGTTTTTCCTGGGCTACTGGAAGAACCGGGAGGCGACGGAAAAAAAGTATGTCGATGGCTGGTGCCGAACGGGCGATCTGGCCACGCAGGATGCCGAGGGCTACCTCTGGTACAAGGGCCGGGCCGATGATGTGTTCAAGGCCGCCGGCTACCGGATCGGGCCGGGCGAGGTGGAGAACTGCCTGGTCAAACACCCGGCCGTCGCCAATGCTGCCGTGGTGCCCAAGCCGGACCCGGAGCGAGGCGCGGTGGTCAAAGCTTTCGTGGTGCTGGCCGAGGGCTTTTCGCCCAGCCCCGCGCTGGTTGATGCTCTGCAGCAACACGTGCGCGGCCAGTTGGCGCCGTACGAATATCCAAAAGAAATCGAGTTTCTCGATGCCTTGCCGATGACAACCACCGGCAAAGTACAACGGCGGGTGCTGCGCTTGCGCGAGCAGGCCAAATCGGAAGACCAAGCGTAGACGACAGTTTGACTGCGTTGCGGTAGCGGGGCGCTGATGTTTCAGGCGCAGATCCAGACACCGGACGAAAAAAAGCCCGGGTCAGAGACCCGGGCTGAATCCACACCAAATTGTTGCGCGTGGAGGAGACGGCTCAACCATAGCGCGTTTTTTGTTGCAGTGCAACAAATTACGATAATGCCAAGGTGAATTTCGTCTCACGCTCGCCAGATGGTGAAGATTTTCAGGGCTCGGCGTACATCACCTTGCCCTCGACTACGGTGTAGCAGACCTTGCCCGGCAGGTTGAGGCCGAGGAAGGGGGTGTTCTTGCCTTGGCTGCGCAGGCGCTCGCGGGTCACGGTGGTTTCGCCTTCCGCATCAAAAATACAGATGTCTGCCCGCGCGCCGAGGCTCAACTGACCCGCCTTGGAGCCAATGATTCGTGCCGGATTGATGGTCACGCGGCGTAGCGTCTCGAGCAGGCTGAGCTTGTGGCCTTGCCCCCACTTCAGGGCGAGGGGCAGGAGGAGTTCGATGCCGGTGGCGCCCGGTTCGGCTTCGGAGAAGGGCACCTGCTTGGCGTCATCATCGATGGGCGAATGGTTGGAGCACAGCGCGTCGATGTCGCCGTTGGCCAGGGCGGCCTGCAAGGCGTCGCGGTCGCGCAGGCTGCGCAGCGGCGGATTGAGGCGGCAGTGCGCGTTGAAGTAGCCGATGTCCATCTCCGACAGGTGCAGATGGTTGATCGACACATCGCAGGTGATGTCGAGCCCCTCGGCCTTGGCGGCACGCACCAGTGCCAGGCCTTCGGCGCTGGACAGGCGGGTGATGTGCAGCTTGGCGCCCGTCAGGCGGGCCAGTTCGATGTAGGTGAACAAGGCGATGGTTTCGGCGGCGGTGGGGATGCCGGGCAGACCGAGCCGGGTGGCGACTTCGCCATCGTGCGCGACGCCCTCGTGGCCAAAGCGCGGGGCGATGGGTTGCAGCCACACGCGATAGCCAAAGGTGGCGGCGTACTGCAGCGCGCAAAACAGCACCTGGGTGTCGACGATGGGGGTGTTGGCCTGGCTGAAGGCGACGCAGCCGGCATCGACCAGCTCGGCCATTTCCGACAGGCGCTTGCCTTCGAGTCGCAAGGTGAGTGCGCCGACCGGGTAGACATGGGCGCGGTTAAGCTTCTTGGCGCGATAGCACAGCATCTCGACCAGGCCGGGCTCGTCCAGCGGCGGGTCGGTGTCGGGCGGGATCGCCAGGCTGGTGACGCCGCCGGCCATGGCGGCCTCCATTTCGGACTCCAGCGTGGCGAGGTATTCGAAGCCGGGTTCGCGCAGGCGGGCGGCCAGATCGACCAGGCCGGGGCAGACGATCTTGCCGCTGGCGTCGATGCGGCGGGTGGCCGTGAAGCCGTCGGGGGCGCTGCCGATACCCACGATCTTGCCGCTGGCAATGAACAGGTCGCGCTGTTGGTCGATCTCATGGGCCGGATCGATCAGTCGGCCGTTGGCGATATGAATCTTCATGAATGTGCTCGAATTCTGTGCGGGTTCAGTTGCTGCCCAGCATGCTCATGACGGCCATGCGGACGGCGATGCCGAAGGTGACCTGCGGGAGGATGACGGCCTGGCTGCCATCGGCGACGGCGGAGTCGATCTCGACGCCGCGGTTCATCGGGCCTGGGTGCATCACGATGGCGTCCGGCCGGGCGACGGCGAGCTTTTCGGGGGTCAGGCCCCAGACCTTGAAGAATTCCTGGCCGCTGGGCAGCAGGGGGCCGTTCATGCGTTCGTTCTGCAGGCGCAGCATCATCACCACGTCGACGTCGCGCAGGCCTTCGCGCATGTCGTGGAAGACGCGCACGCCGAGTTTGTCGAGATCGGTCGGCATCAGTGTTTTCGGGCCGATAACGCGCACTTCAGGCACACCGAGCGTGGTCAGCGCGGCGATCTGCGAGCGCGCCACCCGCGAGTGCAGCACGTCGCCGACGATGGCGATCACCAGTTTGGTGAAGTCCTGCTTGTAGTGGCGGATGGTGTACATGTCGAGCAGCCCCTGGGTGGGGTGCGCATGACGCCCGTCGCCGGCGTTGATGACATGGATGTCGTGGCGTTTTGTGGTGTGAAGGTGCTCGGCGATCAGGTAGGGCGCGCCGCTGGAGGCATGGCGCACCACGAACATGTCGGCCTGCATCGCACACAGGTTGTCCACCGTGTCGAGCAGGGTTTCGCCCTTGTTGGTGGAGGAGGTGGCGACGTTGAGGTTGATGACGTCGGCCGACAGGCGCTTGGCGGCGATTTCGAAGGTGGTGCGGGTGCGCGTCGAGTTCTCGAAGAACAGGTTGAAGATGCTCTTGCCGCGCAGGATGGGCAGCTTCTTGATCTCCCGCTCGGCCACTTCGGTGAAGGGCTCGGCAGTGTCGAGAATGGCGGTGAGGATGTCGCGCGGGAGCCCGTCGAGCGACAGCAAATGCTGGAGTTCGCCATGGGCGTTGAGTTGGGGGTTATGCATCGATCAACCTCAGGGTCAGGTTGCCGTTGTCGGCTTTTTCCAGTTGCAGGTTTTGTTTTTCATTCAGCGGGGCAGCCAGGGTGTGGCCGCAGAAGCGCGGGTAGATCGGCAGTTGGCGTTCGCCGCGGTCGACCAGCACGGCCAGGTCAACCCGTGCGGGGCGGCCGTAGTCGAACAGTTCGTTGAGCGCGGCGCGGGTGGTACGCCCGGTAAACAGCACGTCGTCGACCAGAATGACCGAACGGCCTTCCATGTCGAAGGGGATGTCGGAGCGGCGCAACTGTGGATGCAGGCCCTTGGCGCCGTAGTCGTCACGGTAGAAGGACACATCGATGGTGCCCAGCGGGTGGCGGATGCCGAGCGCCTCGTGCAGGCGTTCGGCCAGCCAGGCGCCGCCGGTGTAGATGCCGACCAGGGCGGTGTCGTCGTTAACATGGGGCGCCATCTGTTCGATCAGCGCCGCAAACAGGGTGTTTGCGTCAGGCAGTTGGGGCATGGGCGGTTTGGTCCAGGTAGTGCTGAAGAATGAGTTGGGCGGCCACGGCGTCGAGCACCGGTTTGCGGTCGGCCCAGCGGCGCTGGCCGGCGTCGGCCAGCTGGCGTTCGGCCTCGGCGGAGCTGAAGCGCTCGTCCATGAGGGCCACCGGCAGGCCGAAGCGTCCGCCCAGTTGGTTGGCAAAGCGGCGGCAACGCGGGGTGTGTTGTTGCGCGGTGCCGTCGTCCGATAGCGGCAGACCCACCACCAGCTGCACGGGCCGCCATTCGTCGATCAGGCGGGCGATGGCTTCGAAGCGCGCGGCATTGGCTTCGACGGTAAGGGTGGTCAAGGCGCTGGCGCGGCCGGTTTCGAATTCGCCGACGGCGACGCCGATGCGCGCCAGGCCGAAATCAAAGCCGAGGAGCGAACCGCGCGCGGGCCGCGCCGCGCCCTCAGGCATGACCGGCGGACTCGGACAGATTGGCAAAGTCGATGCCGAGCAGTTGCATGGCGGCGGCAAAGCGCTCTTCGGCCGGCAGATCGAAGACAATGGAGAGGTCTGCCGGTGTAGTGAGCCAGGCATTGTCGGCCAGTTCCTGTTCGAGCTGGCCGGCATCCCAGCCGGCGTAACCGAGGGTGACGAGCACGTCCAGATCACAGCTTTCGGCCGCCATGGCCTGGAGGATGTCTTTTGAGCTGGTCAGGCCGACCTCGTCGTTGACCTTGAGCGTGGCGCTCCAGTCGCCGGCCGGGCGATGCAGCACGAAGCCGCGATCGGTCTGCACAGGGCCGCCAAAATAGACGGGCTGCTGAGCGTACTGATCGTTTTCGAGGGGCATATCGACCCGTTCGAACAGCGTTGCCAGGCTCATGTCGATCGGCCGGTTGACGATCACGCCGAGGGCGCCGCCGTCGTTGTGCTCGGCAATATAGGTGAGCGTGCGGGCAAAATTGGTGTCGGCCATGCTGGGCATGGCGATCAGGAAGTGGTGGGTCAGGTTCATGTCGGGGTTCGTCACACCGTGCATTTTAAACGCACGGATTTTCCGGGGAAAGCGCGGCGCACCCGGTTGGGCGCCTTGTCGGTCACAATTTACACTGAAGCAGGCTCAGGAGCAGGACGAATGGGGCAAAAGGCATTGGTATGGTTTCGGCGCGACCTGCGCCATTTCGATCATGCGGCCTTGTATCACGCGCTGCGTGACAGCGAGGCGGTGTTTTGCGTGTTCGTGTTTGATCGCGATATTCTCGATGCGCTGCCCTCGCGGGTGGACCGTCGGGTGGGCTTCATTCATGCCGCGCTGATCGAACTGGACGCGGCCTTGCGTGCCCAAGGGGGTGGGCTGATTGTTCGTCATGGCCGGGCGGTCGATGACATCCCTGCATTGGCGGCTGATCTGGACGTGGACACGGTCTATGTCAATCGCGACTATGAGCCGCAGGCCATTGCCCGGGATAGTGCCGTGGCGAATGCCTTGGCAGCTGAGGGGCGGGCGCTGCGCAGCTTCAAGGACCAGGTGATTTTCGAGCAGGATGAAATCCTGACGAAAAGCCGTACGCCGTACAGTGTGTTCACTCCTTATCGCCGTGCATGGCAGGCGGCCCTGACGCCGGATCGACTGCAGTCGTATGCGGTCGCGGACCACATCGCCGGCCTGTGCCCGCCGCCGGCGGGTGAAATTGTGCCGACAATGGACGCGCTGGGTTTTTCAGCGGGCAATTTGGCGGATCTTGCGCTGCCGACCGGGATGTCGGGTGGCGAGCTTCTGTTTGATGACTTTCGGGACCGCATCGACGCTTACCGCTTGAAGTGTGATTTTCCGGCACAGAAGGGCGTGTCCTATCTGTCGGCGCATCTGCGTTTTGGCACCGTCTCGATTCGTCAGCTGGCAAGTTATGCGTGGTTCAGGGGCGGGCAGGGGGCCGAGACCTGGCTCAGCGAGCTGATCTGGCGGGAGTTCTACCAGATGGTGTTGTGGCATCGGCCGGAAGTGGTGGATCGCTGCTATCGGTCGGCGTATGACGCGCTGCAGTGGGACGACTGGCCCGACGGCTTTGCGGCCTGGTGCGAGGGCCGCACGGGCTATCCGCTGGTCGATGCGGCGATGCGCCAACTGAATCAGAGTGGCTATATGCACAACCGGCTGCGCATGATCGCGGCCTCGTTCCTGACCAAGGATCTGGGCATCGACTGGCGCGCGGGTGAGCGCTATTTTGCGGCGCAGCTGATCGATTACGACCTGGCGGCAAACAATGGCGGATGGCAGTGGGCGGCGTCGACAGGCTGCGACGCGCAGCCGTGGTTTCGCATTTTCAACCCGATTACACAGTCGCAGAAATTTGACCCGGCAGGCGCATTCATCCGGCGCTATGTGCCGGAACTGGCGGCGGTGCCGGATCGTGACATCCATGCGCCGTGGATGCTGCCGCCCTTGACGCAGTCGGCGCTGGGCATCCGGATGGGTGAGACTTACCCGGCGCCGATGGTTGATCACGCCGAAGCGCGCGCGCGAACACTGGCCCGGTTTCGGGCGGTCACATCGGTCGATGAGGCGCCGGCCGACGCATCGTGATGTGTCGGCCGGTGGTGGCTCAGTGTTTGGCGGGCCCGGTGTACTCGCGAATCAGGGCGAGCAGTTCTTCTTCCTGATAGGGCTTGCCGAGGTAGTGATCGACGCCGATCTGGCGGGCGTATTCGCGGTGCTTGTCGGCCAGACGGGAGGTGATCATGACGATGGGCACGGCCTTGAGGCGCGCGTCGTTACGGATATTGCGCGCCAGATCGAAGCCGTCCATGCGTGGCATCTCGATGTCCGACAGGATCACGTCCGGCAAGGTGTCGAGCAGTTGTTCGAGTGCGTCGACGCCGTCCTTGGCCGTAACCACGCGGAAGCCTTCGCGTTCGAGCAGACGACCGGTGATCTTGCGCACCGTCAGCGAGTCATCGACCACCATCACGGTGGGCTCGACGCTGACGGCTGCCGCTTTGGTCACCGGCATGGCGGTGTCAGTGCCTTGGCTGGCCAGCACGCCCGCGAGTGCGACCGGGTTGATGATCAGCACGATCTCGCCATCGCCCAGCACCGTGGCGCCGGTGTAGCCGACCAGTCGGGCGAGCTGTGGCCCGGCCTTCTTGACCACGATTTCCTGGTTGCCACGCAGGGCATCGACATGAAGTGCGAGCGTCTGGGTGCCCGAGCGCAGCAGCAGGACCCAGTTGAAGCGTTGTGCCTCGGGCTGGGTGTCGTTGTCGCCAAGCAGTCGTGGCAGGTAGCGATAGCGGTATTCGGTGTCTTGCCAGGTGGTGCCGCCCTGAGCCTGCAACGTGGCCAGCGCGTCGGCCTTGAGTTCCATGACCTGGGCGACCGTGTTTGACGGGATGGCGTAAGTGCGCCCCGCGGCACGGACCAGCAATGCCTGCGTGACGGCCAGGGTGAGCGGCAGATAGAGGCGGAAGCGTGTGCCATTGCCCGGCGTGGAGGTGACGTCGATGCGGCCACCGACCGAGGCGGTTTCGGATTTGACCACGTCCATGCCGACACCGCGGCCCGACACCGCCGACAGGCTGCCGGCGGTCGAGAAGCCCGGCAGGAAGATCAGGTTGGTCAGCCGGCTTTCGTCGGCGATTTCGTCGGGGCCAAGCTGGCCGTTTTCACGGGCACGGGCTTCGATGCGTGCAAAGTCGAGGCCGGCGCCGTCGTCGGTCATGTCGATGACCACTTCGTTGCTTTCGTGACGGACGGTGAGCCGGATTTCACCGATCTCCGGCTTGCCGGCCGCCTTGCGTGCCTCGGGCGTTTCGATGCCGTGGGCGATGGCGTTGCGCAGCAGGTGTTCGATCGGGCTGGTGATGCGTTCGAGCACTGAGCGGTCAAGTTCGATACGGCCGCCGCGCAGGTCGAGGTTGGCGCGTTTGCCCAGATCCTTGGCGCTCTGGCGAACCACGCGGTACAGACGGTCGGCGAGGCTGTCGAAGGGCGTCATGCGCACCGACATCAGCGCTTGTTGCAGGTCGCGGTTGAGGCGGCCTTGCGAGGTCAGCGCGGCGTCGGCGCCGTCGAGGTTGCGCAGCAGGGTGTGCTGGACGGTGGTGACGTCGTTGACGCTCTCGGCCATCATCCGGGTCAGTTCCTGCAGCCGGGTGTAGCGGTCCATTTCCAGCGGATCAAACTCGGCGTGTTCGGACTCGGCTTGCGCGATGCGGGTCTGCATCTGCGTGTCGGCCTGGATCTCGAGTTCGCGCAACTGGTTGCGCAGACGAATGACGTTTTCGGTCAGGTCGAGCAGGGCGCGGCGCTGGGTGCGCAGTTCGCCCTCGACGCGGGTGCGGGTGATGCCGATTTCGCCCGCGTCGTTGACGAAGCGGTCGACCAGATCGGCGCGTACCCGCAGGGTGCCACCGGTCGCGGCGCCGACGTCGTCGGCCACGATGGCCACGGACTCGGCTTCGGCCGTGGTGGTGTCGGGAGTCTCCAGCGTGGGCTGGCCATGCGCGAGGCGATCGAGATATTGCTGTGCGATGTCGGCGCCTTGGTCGAGACTGTCGAACAGTTCTTCGGAGGCGGTTTCGTTGGCTTCAAGGCGACTTTCGAGGGCGTGCAGGTGCTCGCCGAGGCTCATCGCCCCGGTCATGCGCGCGCTGCCCTTGAGGGTGTGCAGCAATCGGGCGACGGCGGCGGCCATGTCTGTGTCGGCGGGCTCTGCGCGCCAGTTGCGCAGGGCGGTGCCCAGCTCGCTCAGCAGATCCGAGCATTCTTCAAGGAAGATCGGCAGCAGCTGTTCGTCGATGTCGTCGTGGACATCGAGGACTTCCGGCTCCGGCTCCGGTTGCGGGCTGTACGCGGCGGGCGTTGGTTCTGTTTCGAGCGCCGTCCGGGGCGTGTCGTCGGCGGTGTCGAGCTGCGTGGCGGCATCGTCTGTCAGGGCGAAGGCCGCATTGTCGGGCTCTGCGTGCGGGCGCAACAGGGCGTCGAGCTGAGTCTCCAGCATAGGGGCTGGCAGTGGTTCGATGCCCTTGATGATCTCGCTGACCATCGCGTCCAGGGTATCGGATGCCGTGCCGAGCACCGCAGTTTGTTCCGCGCTGGGCGTGCAGTCGGTGTCGATCAGCCGCGCGAACGCGTGTTCAAGCGCACGACCGAGGCTGAGTGCGCCGTCAAACCCGGCAGTGCCGGAAATGCCCGCCAGGGTGTGCGCGGCGCGCAGGGCTTCTTCCTGCGGGAGGCGAGTGGGGTTGGCTTGAAGCTGCGTGATTTCACGATGCAGTGTGGACAGGTGCTGACGCGCTTCGTTGACATAGAGCTGATAAAGCGGACGCGACAGGGTCACGCTGCCAACGGTGAGCGTGTCGCTCTCCACAGGCGCTTCCAGCTCAGGCTCAGGCTCAGGCTCAGGCTCAGGCTCAGGCTCAGGCTCAGGCTCAGGCTCAGGCTCAGGCTCAGGCTCAGGCTCAGGCTCAGGCTCAGGCTCAGGCTCAGGCTCAGGCTCAGGCTCAGGCTCAGGCTCAGGCTCAGGCTCAGGCATGTCGTCGGCATCTGCCGATGCGTCGTCGGTCAGGCTGTCATCCGCGGGGGCGTCGATCTCGTTTGGCGCTACATCCCCATCGGCCAGGTCTGTGGCCGTTTCGATGGCCGGGGCCTCCGGCGCTTCCGTGGCGTTGGTCTCTTCGAGCAGCTCAAGGTCGGCGAGTTCTTCGTCTTCGATCCCATCGAAGGCAGTGGGGTCGCCGACCGTGGGGGCTTCGCCGGGAAGTTCGTCGATATCGAAACCATCGAGTGTCGGCAGCGACAAGTCGGTGCTTTCCAGGTCGGAGACATCGAGATCCGAATCGGTCAGTGCCAGCGGCAGTTCGGTGGCTTCGTCGGTTGCGGTGTCGTCGTCGGCCGCATGTTGAGCCGTATCGGTGGCGCTGGCTTCGATCGTGTCGGGCAGTGGCGTTTCGGCGGTGGATTCGGCAAGGACCTTGGCGTCCTCCGCGTCGTCGCTCGGCGATGGCTCGCTGTCCTCCGGGCGCTCGATCGTCATCAGGCGCGTGGCTTCGGCGACCATGTGTTGGGCGTCATAGGCGGTACTGCCGCCGGCGACAAGCTGGTCGACCCAGGCCGAGAAGACGCCGTGAGATTCGCCAATCAGCGCATGCAGGGCAGCGGTTGGCGCCCAGTCGAACTGCAGCCAGCGGTTGAGCGCCTGCTCCATCGACCAGGCCGCTTCGCCGAGCCCGTTGAGGCCAACCATGCGGCCGGAACCCTTGAGGGTGTGGAAGCCGCGGCGGACGGTGGTCAGCGCCTCGGCATCGGCCGGGTTGGCGCGCGAGGCGGCCAGATGGGTGGCGATGTTGCCCAGCACTTCGCGAGCTTCTTCGATGAAGATTTCGAGCAGTTCGGCGTCGATTTCCTCATCGCTGGCGGCGAGCAACTGGGTTGCTTCAACCGACGGAGCGGGCACCGGTACCGGTGCTTCGGGGCGATCCTCTTCGTGCTCAATGGCCGGTTCGACCACCGGCTCAAGCGCTTGCGGGCCGGGTTCGGTGTCGGGTTCTGTCGCGGGGGCCTCGGCGCTGCCTGGCAAGTCGGGCAGCGGAATGTCGGCGGTCGGCAGTTCCGGTGTGGCGTCAGGCGCGGTGGCTTCTGCGATGGTGGGTTCGACCTCGGGGGTTTCGTCCTCGAAGTAGCTGGCCAGATGATGACGCTCTCGGCGTCCGCGGCGCAGGCTGTCGATATAGAAGCCCAGGGCCGAGAGCTGGTCGGCGAGTGGCTCGAACAACTCGGTGTCAGGCGTCTGCTCCGGGTCGAGGAACTGGGCGATCATGGTTTCGCAATCGCTCAGTGCGTTGTGGGCCTCCTGTTCGTCGAGCAGGGTGAGGATGGATTCGACTTGCTGTACCGGGCTGCGGATGCCTGAGAGCACTTCGCGCTTGTCGGGGTTGCGGAAGAAGCTGTCGAGCGCCTGTTCGACCTGCGCCAGACTGACCTGCATCTCCTTGCACAGTTGGGCAACGGCGCTGTGCTCCTGGGCCATCCGGGCGGCGTCGCTGACTTCACCCTTGCCGACCGATTCGCCGCGCGAGCAGGCTTCGATCCGGACGATCGATTCTTCGACCTGGGTGGAGAACGCCGGATCCGGTACCCGGCCCGAATTGAGTGCGTGTTCGGCCAGCAGCAGGGCCGACGCCACTTCCATGGAAATGGCGTCGTTGAGACGCAAGGGATCTTTCCGCAGCCACTGCGCGAAGGCGGACAGCGTGGTCATCAAGCGGACGAAGGCGGGGCGGCCGAGTTTGCGTGCGGCAGTGGCGAGTGCGCCCATGCGCTCTTCGAAATTCGGTAGCGCCGCGGCGGTGCCTTCGGCGAACTGGTCCCAGGTTTCCTTGGCGAGACCGAGTTGGCCGCGCAAATCCGCGAGCAGGGGTGCCAGGGGCTGTTCGCTGATTGCGGCGTTGGGCGGCGGCAATAGCGTGGGGAGCCGATACAGCGCGTGGAGTGCCTTGATCAGCGGAGTGGTTGCGGGGGCGCGGGCCACGACAAAAAGGGCGTCCCGGTGCAGGCGCTCTGAGACTTGTCCGCTGCCGGCCAGCAGGCGGCGAATCTGTGCATCGATCCGGCCGCCGAGACGGCGAATATAGGGTGAGTTCTGTACATGGCCTTCGGCCAGGGCGTCAAAGAAGGCGGTGGCCGCCAGCCACAGCGCCCGCGCGTTCGATTGGGTCTGGCGTGATTCGATGCCGGCGACGGCGTCGCGCATCTGCCTGGGGCCGGCGGCGTCACCCGGCTTTTTGATCCATGCCAGCATGCCGCGCTGAAACTGGATGCGCAGGCCGCGCAGCAGGCGGGTTTCGGTGGCCGCGTCGAGGGTTTGCGGCGCGGCGCGGCGGGGGACGCCGGTGCTCAGGTCGGGAAAGAACAGATCGCCTTCGCTCGGTGCGTCAACGCCACGGGCCAGCGCGATGCGCGCGTGCAGTCGGGACAGGCGCAGGGCCTGGTCGGGCGCGCCGTGCGTCAGTTCGTCCAGATAATTGCCGATGGCGGCAATGGCGCGGCGGCACAGGTCGGCCAGCTCGTCGGAGAACTCGGGTTCGCCGCGGGCAAGATCGCCCAGCAGTTTGTCGACGCTGTCGGCAAACTGGGTCAGGCCGTCCAGGCCGATGATCGACAAAGCGCCGCGTGCCTGGTGCAGGTGCGATTGCGCAAACTGCAACTGGGTCGTGCGCTCCTCGTCGGCAACGGCCTTGTCGATGGCCTCCAGCGCGCGGGTGAGCGCCTGGTCGATTTCTCCCTTGACCCAGGTCAGTGGGCCAAGGTCGTGCTCAATGGCATGACTCATGAGTGCTGCCTCGTGGCGCGGGCGTTCCGGATCAAACCTTGAAGCCGGAAACGGACCCTTTCAGTTCGACGGCCAGATCGGCCAGTTCGCCAATGGATACGGCGGTTTGCTTGGTGCCGCGGGTGGTCTGCTCGGTAATCGCCTGAATGCCGCGCATGGATTCGGCCACGCGGGTGGCGCTGGCGGCCTGGCGTTGCGTGTCGGTGGAAATCTGTTCAATCAGCGAGGCGGTTTCGGACGACACGCTGCGGATTTCGACAAGAGCCTGACCGGCAGAGTCGGACAGGGCGGCACCGGCGACCACGTCGCGGGTGGCGGTTTCCATGGCGGACACCGCGTCCTGCGTGTCGGTCTGAATGGTCTTCACAATCGCCGAGATCTGCTTCGTGGCTTCGGCCGAGCGTTCGGCCAGTCGCTGCACTTCTTCGGCAACCACCGTAAAGCCCCGACCGGCTTCACCGGCGGAGGCGGCCTGGATGGCGGCGTTGAGGGCGAGCACGTTGGTCTGTTCGGTAATGTCGGAAATCAGCTCCACGATCTCGCCAATCTCCTGGGACGACTCGCCCAGACGCTTGATGCGCTTGGAGGTTTCCTGGATCTTTTCGCGAATCTCGTTCATGCCCTTGATGGTGTTTTCCACCGCGTCACGGCCCTTGTTGGCCGAGTCGAGCGAGCGACGCGCCACTTGGGCGGACTGCATGGCCAGTTCGGAGGCTTCGGTCATGGAGCGGGCCATCGACTGCACGGTATCGCCCACTTCTTCGAGCTCTTCGGACTGTCGCTGGGCGGCGCTGAGCAGCTCGTTGGAGGTGCGGCGGGCCGCCTCGGTGGCGCTGGTGACTCGGCCGGCCGCGTCGTTGATCCGGCGCACCAGCACGGCGAGTTCTTCAACCGTGTAGTTCACCGAGTCGGCAATGGCGCCGGTGATGTCTTCGGTCACCGTCGCGCGGATGGTCAAGTCACCGTCGGCCAGGTCGCCCATTTCGTTCATCAGGCGAAGAATGGCTTGCTGGGTCTGGTTTCTTTCGTCTTCGGCGGACTTCTTCTGGCCTTCGGCTTCGAGCTGTCGGGCGCCCAGGTCGTCACGATACATTTTGACCATGGCGATCAGGGTGAGCACGGCCAGCGCGCCAATGACGGCAATGGCCAGCGGCAGGGTGCCGAAGCCGCCGTAGTAGTCGGCGTAGTTGCTGGTCAGCTGGTTGGCTTGCTCTGACAGCGGGCGGGCGTTGTCGATGATCCGGCGGCCGGCCTGCTTGGCCTGAACCAGATATTGAATGTTGCCCAGAATGCCGGAGACGGCGGCGAGACTTTCGTTGGCGATGGTTTCGAGTTCGGCCAGTTTGCCGCGGGTGGTGCCATCGGGCGTCATTTCCTTCAGCTGGCCGAGAATCTCGCGGAAGCTGTTGGTGTCCTTGCCCAGCAGGAAGGCCACTTCGGGGTCGATGGCGTCGGCGACGAGCAGCGCGTTGGCGTTCTTGGCGATCCGCTGGGTCAGCATCACCAGCCGGTTGGCGGTGGCAATCTCGCGGGCGCTGGCGCCGCCTTGCAGCTTGAGTGCGGCGACTTGCTCGGTGATGTCGAGCAGCAGCGCGTTTTTCTCGTTAATGGTTTCCACCGAGGTGCTGAGCGTGGTGAGGTTCTTTTCTTGTGCCAGCAGCAGCTGAGTGTCTTTGTCGGTCTTGGCCCAGGTGGCGGCGAGACTTTCGAGCGGCGCCGCGAACGGGGCGGGGCTGGCCGGCACCGTGCTGTCGGCCTTGCCCGGGTTGACCTGGCCGCCCGCCGTGACGGCAGCGAGCAGGCGGTCGAATTCGGATCGGCCGTTGCGCAGTTCGGCAAACGCGGCGGTGTCGCCTTGCAGCGAGAGCTGGCCGGACTTGGCGGTTTGCTCTGAGAGCATGCGCATTTCACCGGCGGCGAACAGGTAGGACGTCGCGTTGGAGGCTTGCCGTGTCTGCTGATAGATCAGCACGCCGAGGGCGACGACCAGCACGAGCAGCACGACGCCCAGCAGGCGAAGCTGATCGGCGATCGGGCGTTTGCCCAGGATGGCCAACCCGGGGCGCGCGGCCGATGTGTTACCGGCTTTTTGCGAGGCCTCGGACTCCATGATGGTGGGGTCCTGGGCGGCTGCGCCTTGCAGGGAAGAGGTGGTCGTTGTTGCCATGGCGTTCGCTCCGTGTGGATGGGCGAGGTCAGAAAGAAGGCGAAGTCAAACTGCGCTTGCTTCGAGGAATTCGGCGTTGGTGAGTAGCTGCGGGACGTCGATGTGCTTCCAGCGACGACCATGCAGATCGTTTACGTGGCGAGGAATCCAGGCCACGGGGGTGTCCGGTGTGTCGCCGGGTTCAAAATCTTCGGGGCTGCGCAAACCGACGGTGCTGCTGACCAGCAAGGCGCAGTTGGCGCCATGTCGGGCGCCGATCAGGACGAGTCGGGCGGTGCCGGCCAGCGAGGTCGCCGGGCCACCACAGAAGGCCGACAGGTCAATCACGCCAAACAATGTGCCGCGCACATTGGCCAGGCCGCGAAACCACGGCAGCGTGAGCGGTACGCTCGCCAGCGGCGGGACCGACAGGATTTCTCCGGCGTCGGCCAGATCGACCAGCCATTGTTCGCCGCCTGCGGTCAGGCCCAGCAAGTCGCGTCGCGGTGCCGATTGCGCATCGGCGAGGCGTCGGACCAGGCTTTCCTGAAATTCTCTGAGACTGATGCGCTTGGCCATGCGGGGCGGCTCAGCCGATGGCCTTGATGCGGGCCAGCAGCTCGGTGTGGTCAACCGGCTTGACGAGGTAGTCGTAGGCACCCTGACGCATGCCCCAGATCTTGTCGGTCTCCTGCCCCTTGGTGGTGCAGATGATGACCGGAATGGCGCGTGTGGCCTCGTCGCGCGAAATGGTGCGCGTAGCCTGGTAGCCATTCATGCCCGGCATGACCACGTCCATCAGGATCAGGTCGGGCAGTTCGCTCTTGCTCTTGGCAATGCCTTCTTCGCCGGTTTCGGCGGTGATGACCTGGTACCCGTTCTTGGTCAGCGCTTCGCTCAGTGCGTAGCGCTCCGTCGGGGAGTCGTCGACGATGAGAATCTTCTTGATCGGCATGGAATATCAACTCACTCGGTGGATTGGGGGGGCGTGCCATGCGTGGCAACGGCCCGCAACAGACTGTCCTTGGTAAAGGGTTTGGTCAGGTATTCGTCGGAGCCGACCATGCGGCCGCGTGCCCGGTCAAACAGGCCGTCCTTGGAGGACAGCATGATGACCGGCGTCTTGGCCAGTCGGGCGTTTTTCTTGATCAGGGCGCAGGTTTGATAGCCGTCGAGACGCGGCATCATGATGTCGACAAAAATGACATCGGGTCGGTGGTCGGCAATTTTGGCGAGGGCGTCGAAACCGTCTTCGGCGAGCACCACCTGGCAGCCCGCCTGCGCGAGAAAAATCTCTGCACTGCGTCGAATGGTGTTGCTGTCGTCAATCACCATTACTTTCAGTCCGGTCAGATCAACCATAGTCACCCTGCGTATCGGTTTTGCGCTGCTCGGGGAGCGCCGAACGAAGCCTTGTCGTGTATCACTATCGGACAATCATTTCGCATCTTGAGCGAAAGTTCAGATTTCGACCATCTCGAAATCTTCCTTGCGCGCTTCGCACTCGGGGCAATTCCAGTTCGGGGGGATGTCTTCCCAGCGCGTTCCGGGCGCAATGCCCTCGTCCGGGAGCCCGGCGGCTTCATCGTAAATAAAGCCGCAGATCAGGCACATGTAAGTCTTGAAATCAGTCTCGAGCATCGGTGTTCGTGTCTGCCTCGTCCGAGCCATCCTGGTCGGTCGGCGGGTGGCGCCGGCAGAAAAAGAGGGTCGTGTCTCGTATGTATTCTTGTCCCGTTTCCGCGGTAACGGTCCGCCCAAGCCGAGATGGGCGCGGGATGCTAAAATTTGCGGCATCTTACCGTATTTTGTCGTGCATGCCAGTGTGCGGCGGTCCGCCCGGTTCGAGGCGGGAGAAATCAATGCATCATGTTGCTGCAGTTTTAGTTGTCGGCCCGGCCGACCCGACCTCCGCTGCCGGCGTGACTGGCGATGTGCTGACCATCGCGGCACAAGGGGCGTATCCGCTGAGCGTCGTCTGTGAAATGTGCCTGCGTGACACCACGCAATTCGACGGGCGCATCGCGCTTGATCCGGAGCTTGTGCTCGAGCAGGCGCGGATGATTCTGGAGGATGCGCCGGTCGCTGCCATCAAGCTGACGCTGCCCGGCTCGGTCGATCTGGTGGTTGCGCTGGCCGGGCTGGTGTCCGACTACGGCGATGTGCCGCTCGTGCTCGAGGCGCCGTCACTGATATTGAACGAAGATGATTCCGATGACTCTCCGCTGGCCGCCGCGATCGAGCTGCTGCTGCCGCAGGCGGCCGTGCTGGTCGGCGACATCGCCGTCTGTCGCCGTCTGGTGAGTGCCGCGTTTGAAGGCGATGAGTCGCAGTTGAGCGTCGAAGACATCGGCGCAGCCTTGTGTGCCACGGGCGCCGGCCATGTGTTGCTGCTCGGCAGCCCCGGGGGCGTGCAAGTGGTGCATGTGCTGCATGGGGCCTCGGGGGTGGTGCGCCGCGACGTGTTCGAGCGTGCCGCGGTGCCGGTGCTTGGCCTGGCCAGTTCCGCCTCGGCGGCGCTGGCGGCGAGTCTGGCCGAGGGTCTGGACGTGCCCGCAGCCGTGCAGGTGGCCCTGCGCTGTGCGCATGCCGCCGAAGGCCGACACTTTCGCTTGGGTATGGGCACCGCGGTGCCCGGCCGTGGCGCGCGCAAATGAGCGACGCCGCAACGCCGATGCGCGGGCTGTATCTGGTGACGCCCGACTGGGACGACAGTGCACGTCTCTTCAGCGCCGTCGAAGCCGCCCTGGCGGCTCAGCCGGCCCTCCTGCAATACCGCAACAAATCGATGGATGTCACCCGGCGGCTGAACGAGGCGTCGCGCTTGTGCGCGCTTTGCCGGCGTGCCGGCGTGCCTTTCATCGTCAATGATGATCTGGAGCTGGCACTGCGCGTCGAGGCCGATGGCGTGCATCTTGGCCGGGACGACGGTGCGCTCGAGGGCGCGCGCGATCGCCTCGGGCGTGGCCGGATTCTCGGTGTGACCTGCTATAACGATGTGTCGCGCGCCGAAACGGTGACGGCGCTTGGCGCCGACTACGTCGCCTTTGGTGCGATGTATCCGTCGCCGAGCAAACCGCAGGCGGTGGTGGCTACGCCGGCGGTGCTCATGCAGGCGCATCGGCGCTGCACGGTGCCGATTGCGGCCATCGGCGGCATCACCCTGGAGAATGCCGCGCCGCTGGTGGCGGCGGGCGCGGACTTGCTTGCGGTGATCAGTGATGTTTTCATGGCGGCCGATGTGGCTGCGCGCGCGGCGGCGTATCGTGGCTTGTTCGACGATGCGACACGGCCCGCCATGCCCTGACCGCACACTGCGGATTCAAGAACAATTTATCTGGAAGAACTCATGAGTCGAAACGAAACCTTGTTCAATCGCGCCCAGGCTGTGATCCCCGGCGGCGTCAATTCGCCGGTGCGCGCCTTTGGCTCGGTCGGCGGCTTTCCGCGTTTCATTGCGCGTGCCGAGGGCGCGCGCATGTGGGACGCTGACGGTGCAGCGTATATCGACTATGTCGGCTCCTGGGGGCCGGCCATTGCCGGCCATGCGCATCCGGCCATCGTCGAGGCGGTGCGCGAGGCGGCGCTCAAAGGCCTGTCCTTCGGCGCGCCGACCGAGGCGGAAGTGGAGATTGCCGAGCAGCTGTGCGCACATCTGCCCAGCCTGGACATGGTGCGTCTGGTCAGCTCCGGCACCGAAGCGACGATGAGCGCCATCCGCCTGGCGCGTGGCTTCACCGGCCGCGACACCATCATCAAGTTTGAAGGCTGCTACCACGGCCACGCCGACTGCCTGCTGGTCAAGGCCGGCTCGGGTCTGCTGACCTTCGGCAACCCGTCCTCCGGCGGCGTGCCCGAGGACTTCGCCAAGCACACCCTGGTGCTCGACTACAACAACCCCGAGCAACTCGAAGAAACCTTCCGTGCCAAGGGCGACAGCATTGCGGCGGTCATCGTCGAGCCCTTCGCCGGCAACATGAACCTGATCCGCCCGAGCGATCGTTTTCTGCATCTGCTGCGCCAGTTGTGCACTGAGCACGGCACGGTGCTGATTTTTGATGAAGTGATGACCGGTTTGCGTGTCGGCCCGCAAGGCGTGCAAGGTCTGGTCGGCATCACGCCGGACCTGACCACGCTGGGTAAGGTCATCGGTGGCGGCATGCCGGTCGGTGCCTTTGGTGGTCGTCGCGACATCATGGAAAAGATCGCGCCGCTCGGTTCGGTCTATCAGGCGGGCACCTTGTCGGGCAGCCCGGTGGCGGTGGCGGCCGGGCTGGCTTCGCTCAAGCTGATTCAGGCGCCGGGCTTCTACGAAGGTCTTGAAGCGCGCACCACGCAGCTGGTCGAAGGCTTGCAAGCGGCGGCCAAGCGCCACGGCGTCACCTTCTGCGCCCAGTCCTTCGGTGGCATGTTCGGCCTGTACTTCGCCGAGACACTGCCGCAGTCCTTTGCTGACGTGATGGCCTCCGATCGCAATCGTTTCAATCAGTTTTTCCACGCCATGCTCGACGCGGGTCATTATTTCGCGCCGTCGGCGTTCGAAGCCGGGTTTGTGTCGGCAGCACACACCGAGGCCGACATCGACGCCACCATCGCGGCGGCGGATCGGGTATTTGCCGGCATGGCGGCGTAAAGGCCTTGATAAAAGAACGATCGTTCTATAATGTGAGCGCATGAACAAAGGCGAACGTACCCGGCAAACCATCCTCGATGCGGCAGTGGCCATGGCCTGCGAAGCAGGCTTCGAGTCGCTGTCGATCGGGGCGCTGGCCGATCGGGTCGGCATGTCCAAGAGCGGGCTGTTCGCCCACTTCGGCTCACGCGAAGACTTGCAGATCGCCGCCATCGAGGCGGCGGCTGAGCGCTTTACCGAGCTGGTCTTCCTGCCGGCGCTCAAGGCGCCGCGTGGTGTTGGGCGTCTCGAAGCCTTGCTTGGCAACTGGCTGACCTGGGTTGATCGGGGCGGCTGGGGCGGCGGCTGTCCGTTGCAATCGGCGGCGCTGGAGTTTGACGACAAACCGGGCCCGGTGCGGGATGTGGTGATCGCGCACTACCGGCAGCTCGAACGCGAGCTGACGCGTACGGTGCGCCTGGCGGTGGAGCAGGGCGAATTCCGCGCCGACCTCGATCTGGGCCAGTTCGTGTTCGACATGCTGGGCATTGTCTTTGTCACCTACTACCGACGCCGCTTGCTCACCGACGCGAACACCCGCGCCATGGCGCTGCGCAGTTTCAGCGACTTGATTTCACGTAGCCGGACCATACCGGCAACCCACTGATCCCAGTCGGGATCCACGATCTGACAGAGAGAGGGTGCGATGAAAAATTTGCCCAAAAATAGCACGACCGATCGTATCGAATTGCTGACGCCAGCGCAGCGTCGCTGGGTGTCACTCAGCGCGCGGCTGTTCCCCGGCTGGACCGCCCGCAAGGCCGAAGCGCTGTTGCTGCGACCGCCGCGCAAACGGGGGCGCGCCAGCGAGGTGCTGAGTGTCTGGGGTCGGCGAGAGACGCTGACCGTCGGCGGCGACGCGATGGCGCTATGGCATTTTGGTGAAGCCGGCCGGCCGCGCGTGGTGCTCGTGCATGGCTGGGGCGGGTATGGCGCGCAGCTGGCGGCCTGGGTGCCGGCCTTGCTGGCGCAGGGCTTCGCGGTCAGTGTATTTGATCAACTTGGTCATGGCGACAGCGAGGGTCAGGCGGGTCACCTGCCCGACTTCATTGGCGGTTTGCGCGCTGTCGTGGATGCGTTGCCGGATACGGCTGCGGTCGTGGCGCACTCGATGGGCGCGGCGGGGGCCTTGCATGCGGTACGCGAGGGACTGGCCGTGGATGCCGTGGTGCTGATCGGCTCGCCCGGCTCTTTTGATATCCACCTCAAAACACTGTCGCGGCGGGTCGGCCTGGGCCGGCGGGCGCACCACTCGCTTCGCAGTCGCCTGGAGCGCCGGTATGTGCCGATCGACGAAATGGACGCCTTGCGTGGCCTGCCGGTGACGCGTACCCGCGCCCTGTTTGTTCACGATGCAGAGGATACCGAGGTGGACTTCAGCCATCTGGCGCGGCTGCATGCGGCCTGGCCCGGGAGCGAGACGATGGCCACGCGTGGCTACGGGCATCATCGGGTGTTGCGTGCGCCGGAGGTGATCGCGCAGTCCGTGGCGTTTCTGGTCGAAGCGCTAAAGCAAAAAGATCGAGGCCAGACCAAGGAAGATGAAGAAGCCGCCTGAGTCGGTACAGGCGGTGATCATGACGCTGGCACCAAGGGCCGGGTCGCGCCCGAGGCGCTGCATGGTGGTGGGGATGATCACGCCCATGCTGGCGGCCAGCAGCAGGTTGAGCGTGGTCGCCAGGGTCATGACCAGGCCGAGTTCGGCGTTGCTGTACAACAACCAGGCCATCACGCCGAGCAGGCCGCCCCACACCAGACCGTTGATCAGCGCGACACCGACTTCTTTTTTGAGCAGGCGGTTGCCGCTTTCGTGGCTGATCTGGCCGACAGCCATGGCGCGCACGATCATGGTGATGGTCTGGTTACCCGAGTTGCCGCCAATGCCGGCGACGATGGGCATCAGCGCGGCGAGGGCGACCAGCTTTTCGATGGCGCCCTCGAAGACACCAATGACCCGTGAGGCAATGAAGGCGGTGACCAGATTGACCGCCAGCCAGGCCCAGCGGTTGCGCACCGAGTCGAGCACCGGGGCGAAGATGTCTTCTTCCTCGCGCAGACCGGCCTGGTTGAGCAGTTCGACTTCGGACTCTTCGCGGATGTAGTCCACCACCGCGGCCACGGTCACCCGCCCGATCAGGCGGTCGTCAGACGAGACCACCGGCGCCGACACCAGATCGTAGCGTTCGAAGGCGGTGGCGGCATCCTCGGCCTTGTCGTCGGGGCGTAGCAGCAGCGGATCGTCGTCCATGATCTCCGACACCAGCGCTTCCGGGTCGCACACCAGCATGCGCCCGAGTGAGAGCACGCCGCGCACGGCCTCGTTGCGGTCGACCACGTAGAGCTTGTCGGTGTGGTCGGGTAGTTCGGTAAAGCGGCGCAGATAGCGCAGCACGACTTCCAGGCGCACGTCTTCGCGGACGGTGACCATGTCGAAGTCCATCAGCGCGCCGACCGTGCCTTCGGGGTAGGACATGGCGGCGCGCAGCTGGGCGCGTTCTTCCACGTCCAGCGACAGATACACGTCCTCCATCACCGCGTCGGGCAGGTCGGGGGCGAGGTCGGCCAGTTCGTCGGCGTCGAGTTGCTCGGCTGCGGCCTTGAGCTCCTCGTGCGCCATGGTCTCGATCAGCGATTCACGCACCGCGTCGGAGACTTCAAGCAGGATCTCGCCGTCGCGCTCGGCCTTGACCAGGTCCCAGACGAAGAGGCGCTCGTCGACCGGCAGGGCTTCGAGGATGTAGGCGATGTCGGCCGGGTGCAGCTCTTCGAGTTTTTGCGTCAGCTCGGCGATATGCTGGCGGTGGACCAGATCTTCAACCAGATCGTGGCGGGGCATGTCCTGGCGGTGCACGAGCGTCTCGACCAGCGACTGCCGGCGCAGCAGGTCTTGCACCTCTTTCAGGTGCGCCTGGACATTCTCGCGAGGCTGCTCGAGTTCGGACATGACGTGGATTCCGCGGCGCTAAAGGGGGCGGCCGGTTTTGGCGGGGGCCATTGTACGTGCTTTACCCGAGGGGCGCGACGGCCGTTTTTGGCCGGATCAGGGCACTTGCGAGCGGTGCATTCGCGCTTGTATGCGATCGGCGTGGGCGGCCAGGCGAGGCCCGAACTGGCGCTCATAGCGACGTGGATTGGGCAGCATTACGGCCAGCCTCGCCGCTTGCGCGGGCCCGAGTGTGGCCGCCGGCTGGCCGAAGTAATGGCGCGCAGCGGCCTCGGCGCCGAACACGCCGCGGCCCCATTCGACCACGTTCAGATACACCTCTAGAATCCGCCGTTTGCTCCAGGTGGTCTCGATCATCAGCGTGACGATCGCCTCCTGCGCCTTGCGCACATAGCTGCGCGAGGGCGACAGAAACAGGTTTTTGGCCAGTTGCTGGCTGATCGTTGAGCCGCCCGCGACGGGCGCGCCGCGTTTCTGGTTTTTCTCGATAGCGCGCTGGATGCCTTCCCAGTCGAAGCCCTCGTGTTCCAGAAAACGATCATCTTCGGCGGCCACCACGGCTTGCTTGAGGTGGCGGGAGATCCTGGTGTAGGGCACCCACTGGTGCTTGAGCCGGGCGTCGGGATCGGTTTCGCGCAGCACCGACAACTGGGCTGACATGAAGCGGGTCATGTCCGGGTCGTTGCGGGTCCACCACAGCACATGCGCGAAAATCCAGCACTCATACAGCACGAAGGCCGCCAGCAGGAGCAGCAGCGCGCCGCCTGTCCAGCGGCCGATGGCCTTCATCCTTTTGCCAGAGCCGCGCGCAGCGTGGCGAGAACGGCTGCGGTGTCGGGGCGAACGCCGCGCCAGATCAGAAAGCTCTCGGCGGCTTGCTCGGCCAGCATGCCCAGGCCGTCAGCGACGCGGCGGGCGCCGGCGGCGCGGGCGGCGAGCAGGAAAGTGGTTGGCTCGGCGCCGTACATCATGTCGTAGGCCAGTGCACCAGGGGCGTAGACCGTGTCGGGAATGGCCGGTGCGGCGGCCGACAGGCTGGCAGCGGTGGCATTGATGACGAGATCGAATGCCTCGCCGCCGATGTCGTCGAAACCGCTGGCGGTCAAATTGAGCGCGCCGGCGATCGGCCGGAACTGCTCGGCCAGATCAATCGCTTTGGCGGCGGTACGGTTGGCCAGATGCAGCCGCGCCGGACCGGCCTCGATCAGCGGCTGGAGCGCGCCGCGTGCGGCGCCGCCGGCGCCGAGCAGCAGCACCCGTCGGCCGGCCAGCGGGCAGTGGAGGTTGGCCGTCAGGTCGCGCACCAGTCCGAGGCCGTCGGTGTTGTCACCATGAATGCCGTCGGCCCGGAAGCTCAGGGTGTTGACCGCGCCGGCGGCCTTGGCGCGCGGCGACAGGTGATCGGCCAGTGCAAAGGCTTCGAGCTTGAACGGGACGGTCACGTTCATGCCCTTGCCGCCGGCGGCGATAAAGCGGCGCACGGTGTCGGCGAAGCCGTCGAGCGGCGCGAGCAGCGCTTCGTAGACCAGCGTCTGGCCGGTCTGAGCGGCGAAGGCAGCGTGGATGGACGGCGATTTGCTATGCGCGATGGGGTGGCCGATGACGGCGTAACGATCCATGAGGTGGGCGCTTTGAATAAAACGCCATTTTAGCGTTGCCAGCGCGTGTGCCGGCTATTTCGGGCTGCTGGTCTCGATCGCATCCGCATTGGTGAAGCTCCAGGTGCGGGTGATTTCGACGATGTCGGTGTCTTTGCGGATGTTGGCCGGGAAGGCCGAGAAGGGTGCTGCCAGCTCGACGATGCGCCGCGCGGCGTTGTCGAGCACGCTGTGGCCGGAGGAGCGGTGGATGTTGATGGACTCGACACTGCCGTCGGCGCGGATGACCACCGACATCAGCAGGCTGCCATAGAGCTTGCCGCGCGCCGAGTCGGGGTAGTTGAGCGTGCCGACACGCTCGATTTTCAGGCGCCAGTCTTCGACGTACTGGGCGAAGCGGTATTCCTTGGTACGCGCGCCGATGAATTTCTTGCGCGGACGCTTGGCGTATTCATTGAGGTTCTTGTCGATCTTGGCTTCGAGCCGGGCGATGGCGGCGGCGCTGTCCATCAGTTCGGTGGCGGAAAGTTCGCGCGGGGTCTCGGCCGGTGCGTCGCTGTTCTTGACCACGGTCTGTGTCGTCGGCCGGGCCTTCTTGGCGTCGGCCACCAGCTTGCGCTGAGCCGCTTCGAGTTCCTGGACCTTGCGCTTGGCGTCCATCAACTGGTCGCCATCCTTTTGTTGCGGCTTGGGCGGCACCGGTGTGCTGGCCATCTGCTTGGCGTCGGTGTTGCCGCCGCCATCGAGGTTGGCCTGTGCCAGCGCTTCGGCCTTGTCGGGCGCACGGGCGTGGCGGGCGTTGACCAGCACCACCTCGAGTCCGCTGTCGCGTTTGAAGGCCTTTTTCAGATCGGGGAATTCGAAGTGCAGTGACAGCACCACCACGTGCAGCAAAATCGAGAGGCCAAAGGCGAAGGTCACCGCCGATGAGCCGTGCCGCGCCCAGGCACGCGCAGACGGCCGTGGGGCCGCCTTTCTGGCGCGTGGTTTGGGGGCTTTGACGGCTTTGATCATGACAGCATTCTACTGTGCGAGCGGATCGGCGGCAGCCTCGTCGGTGGCTTCGGAGAGCAGGCTGACGAAGCGTGCGCGCACATCTACGTCGAGCAGATCCGAATCCTTGAGCTCCAGGCTGATATGCGCGCCCGGCGCCTGCAGCGGCATGCCATTGACCTTGAACACGAAGGGCGAGTCGTCGAGGCGGACCACGTTGTCACGCAGCACGCGGGCGGTGATGATCGGGTCTTCGCGTTGGCGCAACCAGCGCACGCACCAGTAGCGCTCCATGTGACGCTGGAACTCGGCGTAGGCGGTGTAGGCGAGGTCGAAGTCGCGCACGGCTTCCATCAGGTCTTGCGACTTGGGCGGGAAGGGCGGCTCAACGCCTTGCAGCACGCTGATCAGCTGCCATTGATTGACCATGTCCACATAGCGGCGCAGCGGCGAGCTGGACCACGCGTAGCAGTCGACGCCCAGGCCTTCATGCGGCGCGGCGACTGTCGCCATACGCACCTTGCCGCCGCCTTGCACCCGGTAGATGCCCGGTATGCCTGCTTCGTCGAGGCGTTTGCCCCAGGTGGAGTTGGCGGCAATCATCAGCTCGGACACGGTTTTGTCGATGGGCGAGCCGCGCAGGCGCTGGCCGATGCTGATCACGCCGGGGCCGTCGGGCGTGGTGCTGTCCCAATCGACCGAGAAGCTGAAATCGGTCTGGGTCTGGTTGGTCGCCGGTTTGCCGCGGCCGGCTTCCAGAATGGTGGCCAGCTCCCACAGCAGGGTCAGCTCTTTCTTCCAGGGGAAGTCGGGGCCGCCGTTGAGCAGGGTGTCGTCGTTGAACACCGGCTCCAGATCGTGGTGGCGCAGGTTGGCGGCGATGGGCACCATCTCCAGCCGGGTTTCGTGGCCGGTGACCGCCAGGGCGTTGGTGATGTCGAGGTAGAGCGACACCGCCGGGCAGGTGCGGCCGGCTTCGAGGGTGAAGGTCTCGACCACCGAATCGGGCAGCATGGTGATCTTGTTGCCGGGCATGTACACCGTCGACAGGCGCTGGCGGGCGATCTGGTCGAGCCGCGAGCCGCGGGCAAAACCCAGACCCGGTGCGGCGATGTGGATGCCGATGCGCCAGCCGCCGCTCTCGCGTGGGGTGACCGAAAAGGCGTCGTCGATCTCGGTGGTGGTGGCGTCGTCGATAGAGAAGGCTTTGACGCTGGCGACCGGCAGATCTTGTGGCCAGGTGCAGGTCGGCACCTCGCCGAAGTCGGTGCCGTCGGGGAACTGGTCGAACAGGAAGCGACCGTAGTGCACATCGTAAGTTGAACTGAACGCGCCGCACTTGAGCAGCAAGGCAGCGGCGCTCAGGCCGCTATCGACGCAGGCGGCTTCGAGCGCCTTGGCTTCGAGGCGGTTGCGGTCGGGGCGATAGAGCAGTTGTGGCACCATGCCGTTGAACTCGTCGGGCAACTCGCCGGCGAGCAGGCGGTCGCGCATGGCTTCGATGGCGAGGCTTTGCTGGCGCTTCTTTTCCAGCCCGGCCAGTGCGGCCTGGAGGATGTCGTCGGGCGCTTTTCGGAAGCGGCCGCGTCCCTTGCGGTGGAAGTAGATCGGCGCCGAGTGCAGGCACAGCAACACCGCGGCGGATTCGACCGCGTTGGGCGCATGACCGAAGTAGTCTTTGGCAAAGTCGACAAAATCGAACTCGTCATCGCCACAGACTTCCCACAGGAAGTCGACCTCCAGCGATTCGGCTTCGGCCTCGGCACGCGGGATCAGCTCGCCGGGCGCGGGGCTGTCGAAGTTGAGCAGCACATGGTTGCGCTTGATCTTAAGGCGCTTGCCATGCGTGTTCTCGACTTGCAGGGAGCTGTCGTTGTCCAGCAGAACGGTGCCGCATTTGAAGGCGCCGCTCTCGTCATAAAGCACGTGCATCGGGGGTTGTCTGGGAGGTTGAGGCCCGACAGTTTAATGGATTCAGGCGCGCGATGGCGCTCGGCCATCGCGCAGCAGATCGGCGGTGTACAGCGCCAGCGCGCACCAGATGATCACGAAACCCGCCAGGCGAGCGGCGTCAAAGGCTTCGTGGAAGACGAAGATGGCCAGCAGGAAGTTGAGGCTGGGCGCCAGATATTGCAGGAAGCCGACCGTCGCCAGCGGCAGGCGGCGGGCGCCGAAGGCGAACAGCATGAGCGGCGTGGCGGTAAGCACGCCGGCGACCGGCAGCAGCAGGTCGATGTGGAGGTCTTGGCCGAAGTGGAGCTCGCCGGTGAGTGCCAGCCAGACCAGCCAGCCCATGGCCAGCGGCAAGACCAGCACGGTTTCGACACACAGGCCGACGACGGCGTCGACCGGCGCGCGCTTGCGCAGCAGGCCATAGATGCCGAAGGTCATCGCCAAAAAGAGGGCGATCCATGGCACCGAGCCGACCGCCGCGATCCGCCAAGCGACGCCGGCCGCGGCAATGGCCACGGCCAGTTTTTGCAGCGGGCGGAGGCGTTCACCCAAAAACAGCCGGCCGAGCAACACGCTGAGCAGCGGGTTGATGAAGTAGCCCAGGCTGGCTTCGAGCACGCGCTCATGGGTGACGGCCCAGACGAAGACCAGCCAGTTGCTGCCGGTGAGCAGGGCGGTGAACATCAGCACGCCGAGCAGGCGTCGGTTGTTGAACGCCGCGTGCAGCGCCGGACCCTGGCGCATGAGGCCGACCAGAATCGCCAGGAACACGACTGACCACAACACGCGGTGAGCGACGATTTCGTCGGCCGGCACGGAGCCCACCGCCTTGAAATACAGCGGCGCCAGGCCCCAGATGGTGAAGGCCGCCAGGGCGGCGAAGATGCCGCGGCGGGTGTCGTCCACGTGTTACGGCTTGATGGCGGTGGCGATCAGGGTGCTGGCGGGGACGTGGTAGCCGTCGGCGTCGGCCAGGTCGGTCAGGTCATCGGCCACGGCGGCGCGCAGCGCCTGCTGCTTGTCTTCGGGCAGGCGGGAGAGCGCTTCGGTGGCGCCGCCGGCGAGCGCCAGGAAGGCGTCCCAGTAGGCGTCGGCGGTGGCAAAGCGGCAGTGGAAGTCGTGCGGTTCGAGCCGGATGTTGCTGAAGCCGGCCTCGCTTAGCATGGCGTTGAGATAGGCCGGGTCGCCAAAGCGGAACACCGACGGGCGGGCCACCTTGGGTGCCGGCAGCAGTCGGGCGATGCATTGCTGGGCGCGCTCGATCAGCGGCACGGAGCCGGCGGCGCCCCACACCGACAGCGCGATGCGCCCGCCCGGCTTGAGGCTGCGATGCAGTTCGGTCAGGGCTTTGTCCGGGTGGGGTAGCGCGAACAGGCCGAGGCCGATGCTGATGCCGTCGAAGTGGTCGTCGGGCGTGCACAGGTGCTCGGCGTCGGTGGCGGCGAACAAGATGGTGCCGCTGTCGGCGGTGAGGCACTGGCGGGCGTGGGCGAGCATGCCGTCGGCGATGTCGGTGGCCAGCACGAAGCCGGTTGGCCCGAGGCGCGGCGCCATGGCGCGGGCCAGCAGCCCGGGGCCGCTGGCCACGTCAAGCCAGTGCTCGCCGGGCGCCGGGGCGGCCGCCACGATGAGCGCGTCCTGCAGGCTGGCGCGCAGGTGCGCGGCGTTGTCGTAGTTGGCGGCGATGCGGTTAAAACCCGCTCGCTCCATGGCCTTGAAGCGACGGGCGTCGAAGTCGGAACTCATGGGATCTCCGCGAAGGCGAGGACATCGTTGAGGTAGTCGCCCCAGCGCGAGAAGCTGTGGTCGCCGCCCTCAAGTACGGTCTGGCGGGCGCCGGCATATTTGGCCACGGCGTGGCGGTAGTCGAGGACTTCGTCGCCGGTTTCGACCATCAGCCAGTAACGCTCGGGCCGGGTGATCCGGGGCGTCTCCATGGCTTTGAGTTCGGCGAGGTGCTGCTCGGTGAAGTCGAACACTTCGCCGGTATAGAGATTGGTCTGCTGACCGACATACGGCGCGAGCGAGAGGTGCGAGAGCACGCCGGGGTTGACGGCGATGGCCTTGAGGCCGTGCTTTTCGGCCAGCCAGGTGGCGTAGAAACCGCCCAGTGAGCTGCCGACCAGCGTGGGTGCTGTGTCGCAGCGGGCGATCTGCGCTTCGATGAGATCGATGGCGGCGTTCGGGGCGATTGGCAGCTGGCCGCACCAGAATTGATCGGCGAGGCCGCGCTCGGCCATGTGCGCCTGCAGGCGGGTGGCCTTGGTCGAGGCGGGGGCGGAGCGGAAGCCGTGCAGATAGAGAATCATGGGCGTCATCCTAGGGTCTGTTGACAGTCATTCGGGGGTCGCGCGCGGGCCTGTTTGGCCGCAGGGCAAGGCGCGCCGACGCAGTCTGGGTGGTCCCCAGCCAAGGAGGCCACCCTTGGCTGCCTCATGCGCCTTGTTGCGAAGCCATTTGAACACAACGCGATCCCCCGAATGACTGTCAACAGACCCTGAGCCATGGCTCAGGCGTCGTGCCAGCTCACCCAGCCGGTTTGCCAGGACACCAGCACCACGATGCCGAAGGCGATGCGATACCAGGCGAAGGGGGCGAAGCTGTTGTTCGACACATAGTGGATGAAGGCTTTCACGGCCACCATCGCCGCCAGAAAGGAGGCCACAAAGCCGACGGCAAACACCATGTAGCCATCGCTTGTCATGCCGCTGAGCAATGCCCAGTTTTTGTACACGTCGTACACCGTCGCCGCCAGCATGGTGGGGATGGCGAGGAAGAAGGAGAACTCGGTGGCGGCCTTGCGTGACAGCCCGAGCATCAACCCGCCCATGATGGTGGCGCCGGAGCGCGACACGCCGGGGAACATCGCCAGCGATTGCGCAAAGCCGACTTTGAGCGCGTCTTTCCAGCCCATCTCTTCAACGGTGTTCATGCGCGGATGGTAGGCGCGGCGCTCGATATACAGAATCAGCAGGCCGCCGGCGATCAGCGCGCCGGCCACGGTGAGCGGATTGAACAGGTAGCCCTTGATGATCTTGTAGAACATCAGGCCGAGGACGGCCGCCGGCAGGAAGGCGACGATCAGATGACCGGTAAAGCGCCGGGCCGCCGGATCGGTGCGCAGGCCACCGACCACCGTGGTGATACGCTGGCGATAATCCCAGCACACGGCAAGAATGGCGGCGAGCTGGATCACGATCTTAAAGACCTTGCTCTGGGCGTCCGTATAGTCGAGGAGGTCCCCGAAAATGATCAGGTGGCCGGTGGAGGACACGGGCAGGAATTCGGTCAGACCCTCGATGACACCGAGGATGGCGGCCTTGAAGAGCAGTGGGAGATCCATTCTGGTTACAGTAGGCGCAAAGGCGCGATTATAGCCGGCCGGGATCATTGGCATGTGACAACTGCATCAGGTGGCGCGGCGGCGCACTGTCTGTTTGCGGTCGGCGAATCCGGTGGCAGGGTGTACCATCCTTGACGGGTTGTGCTCAGGTGGGGGGGTGTGGATGCACGGAACGCTTGAAAGCCAGATGACGGACCGGGTCGTGGCAGGGTGCGTCGTGTCGCCGGTGAAGCAGCGGTGAGCACAGCACGCGTGTCGTCGTCCGCCGCGCCGGTGCCGCGGGCATCGCGCTGGACGCTGCTGACCTTTGTGGTCGGCGCGCTGATCAGTGTCGGATTCAGTCTGCAATTGAGCCTCTCTGAGTGGCGCGATGTCACGCAGGCGGAGACCGAGGCGGTGGATGCCCAGGTGGCGCAGTTGCGCGAACGTCTGGGTCATGTCTCAAGCGACTTGCATCTCATCGGACACCTGATGGCCGAAGATCCGGCTGCTGCCGAACGTCTGTTTGATGAAGTTGCGCGAGGTGTTCTGGCACATTCGTCGGTCTATCACCAGCTCGCATGGGCCAAGGGCGATGACCCTAACCCGGCAACGGCGGCCTATCCGGTGTCTTTGTCGATCGGGCGCGGCAGGTCAATGCTGAAGGTGGGCGATGACTTGCGTGCGGACCCGGCTGCCTCGGCATTGGTTCCGCGGGCGCTGGCCACCCCCGGCTTGTTTGGCGGCGGCCTGGTGTCGAGCGGCGCGGACTCGCCGTCGGTCGTGCCGGTCGTGATGGTTGTGCGCGCCAAGGTGCCCGCGCCGGGGGCGCTGGGCGTCTTGTTGGCGCACCTGATTCCGGAGCAGCTGATGGTGCCGACCGCGGCCGAGGGGCAGGGCGGTGAGCTGAATTTTGTATTGCGGGATGTGAGTGACGGTGTATCCACGCTCATCGGAGAGTTTGGGTCGTCGGTGACCGGTGATGTGCCCGCTACCGCGTTCCGGGAACTGGCCTTTGCCGGACGAACATGGCGAATGGACAGTCGGCGCACAGATGCCTTTGTCAGTCGTCATGTCAGCCTGGTGCCCTGGTTGATGCTGGCAGCAGGGCTGGTTGCCACGCTTGCCATGGCTGCGCTGGTGCGTATTTTTCTGCGCCGTCACGCCGATATCTCGCGATTGGTCGAAGCGCGGACCCGGGATTTGGCCGAAACTGAATCCCGGTTTATTTCGGCGTTTGAGCAGGTGGCGGTGGGCATGTCGCATATCGGCCACGATGGCCAGTGGCTGATGGTCAATGACACCTTGTGCAAAATGCTCGGATACTCGCGTGAAGAACTCCTGAAAAAGGGTTTTTCAGCCATTACCGAGCCGGATGATCTGGCGCGCGACCTTGAGGCCAAGGCCCGCATGGAGCGCGGTGAGATAGACGTTTACACCACCGATAAACGCTATCGGCATCGCGATGGTCGTCTGGTGTGGGTGCGGGTGGTGGTATCGCCGGTGTTTGATGGGGAAGACCGTCCCAAGTATTACGTATCGGTGATCGAGGATATCAGCGATCGCAAGCGTGCCGAGTCCGAGGCGCGCCAGGCCGAGGCGGCCAAGTCGCGCTGGCTTTTTGCGCTGGAGGCGGCGGGCCACGGGTTGTGGGAGTGGAATGCGCCGAGCGGTGAAGTCAGCGTGTCGGATCAGGCCAAGGCCTTGGGCGGCTATGGGCACTGGGAGCTCGAGAACACCGTCGCCCAATGGCTGTGGCTGATCCACCCGGACGATCTGCCGCTGGTGCGCAACTCATTGATTGCGCACCTCAAGGGCGAGACGGGAATCTGGCGGAGCGAGCACCGGGTGCGCTGCAAGGACGGCAGCTATCGCTGGATTCTCAACTGCGGCGGGGTGGTCGAGCGTGACGAAAGCGGTCGCGCAGTGCGCGTGGTGGGCACCAACACCGATATCACCGAACAAAAGGAAATGGCCGCGCTGGCGCGCGAAGCTCAATTGCGCTGGCAGTATGCGATCGAGAGCGCAGATCACGGCGTGTGGGACTGGGACGCCAAGACCGATCGGGTGTTCTTCTCTGCTCAGTGGAAGGCGATGCTCGGTTACACGGAGGCGGAGGTTGGCGACGTGCTCAGCGAGTGGAAGTGTCGTGTGCATCCGGACGACCTGCCGGGCACTCTGGACGCGCTTCGTCAGCATATGGATGGCAAGACAGCCAGTTATACCAACGAGCACCGGATGCGTCACAAGGACGGCAGCTGGCGGTGGATTCTTGATCGTGGCCGGGTGGTGGTGCGCGACGCGGCCGGCGAGCCACTGCGGGTGATGGGGACACACACCGATATCACCGACCGCAAAGAGGCGGAGGCCGCGCTACGGGCCAGCGAGCGCCAGTTGCGCACCTTGATCGAGGCGATGCCCGATCCGGCCTTCTTCAAGGATGGCGAGAATCGTTGGCGAGTGATCAACAGCGTCGCCATGCGACTGTTCGGACTGACGCGTCAGGCAGACTGGTATGGCTACTCCGATAACGAATTGGCGGAGCGCTTCCCGGATCGCGCGGTGCAGTTCATGCGCTGCGCCGAAAGTGACGAGCGCGCCTGGGGCGCGGGTCGCTTGTATGTCGATCGCGAGGAAATTCCGCTTCCCGATGGCGAACTCGGCTTTTTCGATGTCACCAAAGTGCCCTTGTTTGACGCGGACGGAAAGCGCGAGGCCATTGTCGTGATTGGTCGCGACATGACTCGCTACGAGATTGCGGCACAGCGACTGCGCGCCCGCGACGCCTTGCTCGGCGGTGTTTTTGATGCCGTCCGCGATGGTTTGCTGGTGTTCGATGAGCTCGGTGTGGTGGTCGAGAGCAATGCCACCGCCGCAAAGATGCTGGGCCGGCCGGCTGAGTCCCTGTCCCAGACGGATCTGGTGAGCTTGTCGGGTCCTGCGCCGCGTCGTTGGGGGCCGCGTCTGGCCGCCCGTATGCGCCATCGGCGGCCGGTGAGCCTGCGAGGTTGTCTGGTGTCGGAGGCGGAGGTAACGGTTGACGTCGAGTTGGCGGGGGTGCCCATGCTGGCCGGTGAGGAGCGGCGCTATCTGGTGGTGATCCGGGATGTCACCGCGCGTCGTCAGTTGGCACTTGCACAGGCGCGGCGAACCGAAGAACTCGAGGCGCTGGTGGGGCAGCGGACGGTCGATCTGGTAGCAGCCAAGGAGAACGCGGAGCGCGCCAACCAGGCCAAGAGCGCGTTTTTGGCCAACATGAGTCACGAAATTCGTACGCCGATGAACGCGATCATCGGCTTGTCGGGTCAGTGTCTCAAAACCGGGCTCGATGCCCGGCAACGCGACTACATCGTCAAGGTCAATGAATCGGCGCAGTCCTTGCTCGGCATCCTGAACGACATTCTTGATCTGTCGAAGGTCGAAGCGCAGCGATTGGAGTTGGAAGTGGCGCCTTTCGAGGTGCACGAGGTGGTCGAGCAGGTTGCCGCCATGGTGTCTTACCGGGCGATTCAGAAAGGGCTCAACTGGGTGGTGTCGGTGGACGACGCTGTGCCAGCGACGGTGATCGGCGATGCGCTCCGGTTACGCCAGATCCTGACCAATCTGGCCGGCAATGCGGTGAAGTTCACCGAGCGCGGCCGTGTCGAACTCTCCGTGCAACGGATGGACACGCTGGCCGGGCGAGTACGCCTGCGCTTTTGCGTGACGGATACCGGCATCGGGATTGGTGGCGAGGCGATGGCGCAGTTGTTCAGCCCGTTCTGGCAGGCCGATACGAGCACCTCGCGCCGATACGGCGGCTCGGGTCTGGGGCTGGCCATATCCCGCCATCTGGCCGAGGCGATGGGGGGTGTCATTTCGGCGGACAGTGTGCCTGGGCAAGGCAGCCGGTTTGTTTTCGAGGCGGAGTTTGATACGGCCGATCGCGCCGTTTCTGTCGATGTGCCCGCACCGGAGGTCGCCCCACCGCTGACCGCGCCGCTGGTCGGCATGCGGGTGTTGTTGGTCGAAGACAACCTGCTCAACCAGCAACTGGCGCGCGAACTGCTCGAAGAGGTGGGCGTCAAGGTGAGTGTCGCGGAGGATGGCGAACTGGCCCTGGCGCAAATTGAGGCGAACGTGTTCGACGCGGTGCTGATGGACATCCAGATGCCGCGCATGGATGGTCACGCGGCCACCCGGCAGCTGCGTGCCAATCCGCGTCATGGTGGCCTGCCGGTGATTGCCATGACGGCCCATGCGCTGGCTGAGGAGCGCGAGCGCTGTGTGGCGGCGGGCATGGATGACTTCCTGACCAAGCCGGTCGAACCGAACGCCTTGTATACCGTACTCGCGCGATATCGCCATGGCCGCACGCCGGGGGCGGCGACACCGCCCGTGCAGGTGCCGGCGCGTGTGGCATTGACCGGGAGCGTCATTCAGCCAGAGGTTGGACTGCGTTACGCGGGCGGCAAGGAGGCGCTGAGATTACGGCTGCTGAGCCGCTTTCGTGACACCCAGCGAGACCTGATGCTTCGCTTCGATCGTGCGCAGCGCAGCGAGGCGCGCGAAGAGTCGTATCGGCTGGCGCATACCTTGAAGAGTTCGTCGGCGACGATCGGTGCGATGGCGCTGTCTGAGGCGGCGCGCGCGCTCGAAGCGGCCTACCACCTCGGCGACCCAAGCGAGATCGGCGCAGGTCTGAAGCTGGTTCGTGCATGTTTTGACGAGGTGATGGCGGCCATCGATGAACAGCTTGGCTCCGACGCCTGAGTGCATTGAGCCGACCATCGCGGTTTGAAATCCGCCCTGCAGGGGCGACGACACGAGCAAGGCGAGATTCCGGCGCACTACGCGGTGGGGCAGTGGCGCACCCATTCGATCAGTTGCCATTGGTCCGTGTCCAGATGCCAAAGGGCGTAGTCGGCCTCGGGGCGCCAGCCCAGGGTGCCATGGTCGACCACCTCGCAACCGATGCCGCCCCAAAGCTGACGGGCGACGGCGGCGCTGTCGGTGCTTGCGATGATGGGCGATTCCGGCAGGCGTCGCGGCGCTTGCGGTGCCGAAAAGACGTCATGCCAGCTGGCCCAGTGGTGCCGGGCGAGAGCGTCCTGCTGAGCGAGGCGCCAGGGCGGTGCGGTGTCGGCGTCCAGGCGCTGGCCGATCACGTTGCAAAACAGGACGGCCGCGTCGGGCCATTGCTGCGCCAGTGCCGCTGGGCCGTCGGGTAGCGAAAAGACATCCAGCCATGCAAATTGCAGCGGCGCAGCGCGGAAGCGGTGGCGCAGCAGGGCGCGGGCCAAGCGGTCGGGCTCGAGCACCGTGATTTTCGAGAAGCGTGATAGAAAGCGCTCGGGCAACGCATAGCCGGCCGACGGGCCGACCAGTATCAGTTTGCGGGTGGGCGGGTGCCATGCGTCCAGCCAGTCTCCGACTTGCCGCACAAAGGGCGCCCAGAGTCGATGGCGCAGGCGCCAGGCACGCCAGTGGTAGCCCAGGCCGCCGCTGACGTCGGTCCAGTGGGACTGCAGGCGCGGCGGTGCGGGCACTGGCACTGGCAGCTCAGTCTGGCGTATTGAAGGCGTCCCACCAGGCCAGCGCGGCGTCGGCTGAGCAGTTCAGGCGATCGTAATCCCCGCCGGTGAACTCGGTCCAGGCGTCGAGAAAGCGCTCACCCACGGCGGTGATCAGCGGCACGCCGGCCATGACGGTGGCGGCCATCTCGTCGCGCAAGCCATCGCCGAGCGCCTCTTGCGAACCGAACTTGTTGAACACCGCCAATTCGGCGCCGTCGGCGATCGCCGCCTGCACCGTGATGGCCGCTTCGGCCATGGCGGCCGGGTCAAGCCGGCAGGAGGTCGAGCCGCTGCCCAGGTATTGCGACATCGGCATCCGTCGTCCGGAAGGCAGGAGCTCGAGTTCCATGGTGCAGGTGGCGCGTGGGCCGGTGTCGTGCTGGATGGCGCCGGCCAGTGACACACCGCGCGCCTGAAGCGCACGGACAAATTGCGCCAGCACCGGCGTGGGGTCGGACTCGGGCGGATAAAAGATGGCAGCGATTGGCTGGGCACTCATGGACGGGTATCCGGCGGCATCAATGGCCGGCATTGTCGCATGATCCGGTGCCGCGGTTATTGGCGCCGGTCAATCGGTGCTGTGCCAAAACAAAGCGCCTGCGATGATCGGCAGGCGCGTTGGATCAGCGCGCGAGTGCGCCCCTGAAGCGATTACTTCTGTCGTTCGATCAGGGCGTAAGCCGAGTGATTGTGAATGGACTCGAAGTTTTCCGATTCCACCACATATGCGCCGATGCGCGGCTCGTCGTTGAGCACACCGGCCACGTCGCGCACCATGTCTTCGACGAACTTGGGGTTGTCATAGGCGCGTTCGGTCACGAACTTCTCGTCCGGCCGCTTGAGCAGGCCATAGAGCTCGCAGGAGGCCTGGGCTTCGACCTGCTCGACGATCTCCTCGATCCACACATGCTCACGCAGACTGGCAGTGACGGTGACATGTGAGCGCTGGTTGTGGGCGCCGTAGTCGGAGATTTTCTTGGAGCAGGGGCACAGGCTGGTGACCGGCACCACGATCTTCATGCGGAAGCTGTAGTCGCCGCCCTCGACGATTTCGCCAATGAAGGTGACGTCGTAATCCATCAGGCTGTTGACGCCCGACACCGGCGCGGCCTTGTTGATGAAGTAGGGGAAGGTCATCTCGACATGGCCGGTCTCGGCTTCGAGGCGCTGCACCATGTCGCGCAGCATCGGTTCGAAGGATTCGACCGAGATCTCGCGTTCGCCACCGTTGAGAATCTCGACGAAACGCGACATGTGGGTGCCCTTGAAGTTGTGGGGCAGACCGACGTACATGTTGAACAGGGCGATGGTGTGCTGCACGCCACCGCTGCGGTCGCTGACCGTGACGGGGTGGCGGATGGCCTTGATGCCGACCTTGTCGATGGCGATCTGGCGGCTGTCCTGGCTGTTCTGGACGTCGGGAATGGCTTGGGAATCAATGGCGGACATCGGGGTCTCGATCATGCAGGCAGTCGGAGAGCCTACGGTTTCCGACAAAAATGCTCAACTATTGGCGGGATAGCGTGCGCGTATGGCCTTGAGGATGCCCTCGACGTCGAGGGCGATCTCTTTGAGCAGCTGGCCTTGCTCGCCATGATCGATGAATCGATCGGGCAAGCCGAGGCGAAGTGTGCGAACCGGCGCCGGGGCGGATTCGAGCACACGGCTCACCTCACTGCCCGCGCCGCCAATGATGGCGCTTTCTTCGAGCGTGACGATGAGCTCATGGCTTTGGGCCAGTTCGAGTATCAGCGCTTCGTCCAGCGGTTTGACGAAGCGCATGTTCACGACCGTGGCGTCGAGCTGCTCGCCCGCCTCAAGTGCCGGCTTGAGCATGGACCCGAAGGCCAGCAGGGCGATCTTCTTGCCCGTGCGGCGCAGCTCCGCCTTGCCGATCGGGTAGGCGGTCATGGTTTTTTCGGGCGTGACACCCATGCCGCTGCCGCGCGGGTAGCGCACCGCGCTGGGGCCGTTGTGGCAGTGGGCGGTGTAGAGCATCTGGCGGCATTCGTTCTCGTCGGCCGGTGCCATGACGATCAGATTTGGAATGCAGGTGAGGTAGGACAGGTCGTAGGCGCCGTGGTGGGTTGCGCCGTCGGCGCCGACCAGGCCCGCGCGGTCGATGGCGAACACCACCGGCAGGTTCTGCAAGGCGACGTCGTGAATGAACTGGTCGTAGCCACGCTGCAGAAAGGTCGAGTAGATCGCCACCACCGGCTTGAGTCCGTCGGCGGCCATGCCGGCGGCGAAGGTGACGGCGTGCTGCTCGGCGATGCCCACATCGTAGTAGCGCTTGGGATACTTCTCGGCAAAACGCACCAGGCCGGAGCCCTCGCGCATGGCGGGTGTGACGCCGACCACGCGCGCATCGGCCTCGGCCATGTCGCACAGCCAGTCGCTGAACACCTGGGTGTAGCTGAGTTTGCTGCTCGGTTTGCCCGTCGACTTGATGCCTTCGGTGTGGTCGAAGGTCGACACGCCGTGGTACAGAATCGGGTCGGCTTCGGCCAGTTTGTAGCCCTGGCCCTTGCGGGTGACCACGTGCAGAAAGTGCGGGCCGTCGAGCTTGCGCAGGTTGTGCAGCGTGGGCAGCAGGGCGTCGAGGTCGTGGCCGTCGATGGGGCCGACGTAGTTGAAGCCGAACTCCTCGAACAAGGTGCCCGGCGTGACCAGGCCTTTGACGTGTTCCTCGACCCGGCGGGCAAAGTCGAGCATCGGCGGTGCGACGCCCAGCACCTTGCCGCCGGCGCGGCGGGCGGCGCTGACGGTGCGGCCGGTCATCAGGCGGGCAAGAATCTGGGTGAGTGCGCCGACCGGTGGTGAAATCGACATCTCGTTGTCGTTGAGGATCACCAGCAGGTTGGAGTCCCGCATGTCGCCGGCGTTGTTGAGTGCTTCGAAGGCCATGCCGGCCGACATGGCGCCATCTCCGATCACGGCAATGGCGCGGCGATCCGAGCCTTGGTCGCGTGCGGCTACAGCCATGCCCAGTGCAGCGGAAATCGAGGTGGACGAATGCGCGGTGCCGAAGGTGTCGAACTCGCTCTCGTCGCGTCGCGGGAAGCCGGACATGCCCTGGTATTTGCGCAGCGTGGGCATGCGGTTGCGCCGGCCGGTGAGGATCTTGTGACCGTAGGTCTGGTGCCCGACGTCCCATACGATGCGGTCTTCGGGTGTGTTGAAGATGTAGTGCAGGGCGATGGTCAGCTCGACCGTGCCCAGGTTGGACGACAGGTGGCCGCCGGTGCGCGAGACCGATTCGATCAGGAACTGACGCAATTCCTTGGCCAGCGCCGGCAACTGTTTGCGCTCGAGCGCGCGCAGGTCGGTCGGGGAGTCGATGGCGTTGAGCAGGGGATAGATGGCGGGCATTGGATCGTTCATTCGGGTCCCTGCGCTCAGAAGCGACGGTGGACGATGTAGCTGGCCAGCGCACGGAGCATGTCGGCGCGTGCGTCCAGCGGGCTGAGGGCGGCCAGGGCGTCGGCTTCGAGCTCGGCGGCGAGGCGGCGCGCTTCTTCGAGGCCAAGCAGCGTGACATAGGTCGGTTTGTGGTTGCGGGCGTCCTTGCCCGCGGTCTTGCCCAGCGTGGCGGTGTCGGCTTCGCAGTCGAGAATGTCATCAACCACCTGGAACAGCAAGCCGATGCGCTTGCTGTACTGGTCGAGGCGGGCGAGCGTGTCGGCGTCCTGTGTCGGGCCGCACAGCGCGCCCAGTTGCACCGAGGCCCGGATCAGTGCGCCGGTCTTGTGCACATGCATGACCTCTAACGCTTCGCGGCTGATGGCCTGGCCGACCGATTGCAAATCAATGGCCTGACCGCCGGCCATACCGCGCGAACCCGAGGCGATGCCCAGGTGCTCGACCATCTTGAGCTGGCGCGCGGCGTCGGGGATCAGTCCCGGCTCGGCGAGCAGCTGAAAGGCCAGCGATTGCAGTGCGTCGCCGACCAGCAGCGCGGTGGCGTCGTCGTATTCGACGTGCACGGTCGGTTTGCCGCGGCGCAGGCTGTCGTCGTCCATGCACGGCATGTCGTCGTGCACCAGCGAGTAGGCGTGAATCAGTTCGACGGCACAGGCCGCACGATCGACGGTGTCCGGGGCGGCTGCGGTCACCAGCCCTGCGCCATGGGCGAGCAGCGGCCGCACCCGCTTGCCGCCGCCGAGCACGGCGTAGCGCATGGCTTCATGCAGGCGGTCGGGGGTGAGGTCCAGCGGGGGCAGCGCGTTGGCAAGTGCGGTTTCGGTGCGCGTCTGGATGGCGCGCATCCAGTCGGAAAAATGCGTGCCGCTCATGACGGGTCGTCTGCCGGTGCAATAGCGCCGTCGTCGTCGTTGGCGTTGGCCTCCAGGGTTTCGAGGCGGGCTTCGGCGCGGCTCAGCGTGTCCTGGCAGTAACGCAGCAGACCGATGCCTTGCTGGTAGTGATCGAGCGCGTCTTCCAGCGGCAGATCGCGCGACTCCATCGCGGCCACGATCTCTTCGAGCTGGGCGATAGCGTTTTCAAAGCTTTTCGGGGTTTTTGCCTGTTTGGCCATGAGACGGCTGCGCGCAAGGATCAAAGGCGGAAAAATACCCGAAGGGGGGCACTGCGGTCAAACCAGATTTCGGCTGCAACTTTTCGTTACCCCTTGTTTTATTGGGATTTTTGCGCCTTTTTGGCAGGTGTTTCTGGATGCGCTTCGTTGCGGTGCAGCACGGTTTCGGCCGAAATTGTTTCAAATGTCAAAGCGCCAACTTTTAATGCTGGGCCGGACGGCAGACCGGGGTGCTACGAGTTCGGCGCAAAGCCGTCGACCTTTGAGGGCGGCAAGGTGCATTCCTGCGCGCATTGCCAGCGGGTGAGGATGGGGCATTCGAGCCGCCGGCGGTGAAAGCCACAGCGGGGCGGTGACGACCCCGCTGTGTCGGTGTGTGGCGGCGATCAGCCGACCAGCGCCTTGGGCAGCGGAAACACCACGTTTTCTTCCGCGCCTTCGAGCGTGCGCACCGAGGGTGCGCCCAACGCCTTGAGCCGATCGATGACGGCCGAGACCAGCACTTCCGGTGCCGAGGCGCCGGCGGTGACGCCGATGCGGCGCTTGCCGTCCAGCCAGGCCGGATCGACTGCGTCGGCGTTTTCTACCAGGTACGCATCCACCCCGCGCAGGGCGGCGACTTCGCGCAGGCGGTTGGAGTTGGAGCTGTTCTGCGAGCCCACCACCAGCACCAGATCAACCTTGGGCGCCATGAACTTGACGGCGTCCTGACGGTTCTGGGTGGCATAGCAGATGTCGTCTTTCTTTGGCCCGACGATGTTCGGGAAGCGCGTGCGCAGGGCGGTGACGATGGCCGCGGCGTCGTCGACCGACAGTGTGGTCTGGGTGACGTAAGCGAGTTGGTCGGGGTTGCTCACCGCCAGCGTGGCGACATCTTCGACCGACTCGGCCAGCAGGATGCCGTCGTCGACCTGACCCATGGTGCCTTCCACCTCGGGGTGGCCCTTGTGGCCGATCATGACAATTTCCTTGCCCTGGGCACGCATGCGGGCGACTTCGATGTGCACCTTGGTGACCAGCGGGCAGGTGGCGTCGAACACGCGCAGGCCGCGGGCGTCGGCTTCGGTGCGCACCGATTGCGGCACGCCGTGGGCGCTGAAGATCACGGTGTTGCCATCGGGCACTTCATCGAGTTCTTCGACAAAGATCGCGCCCTTGGCACGCAGGTCGTCGACCACGAATTTGTTGTGCACCACTTCATGACGCACATAGATCGGCGCGCCGAAGCGGATCAGCGCCTGCTCGACGATCTCGATGGCGCGCTCGACCCCGGCGCAGAAGCCGCGTGGGTTGGCGAGCAGGATTTCCTTGTCACTCATGTCGGTGTTCCGTCAGAGGATGCCGATGATCTCGACATCCAGGGTGATGGTCTTGCCGGCCAGCGGGTGGTTGAAATCCACCATGGCCTGGGTGTCGTCGATCTCGCGAACCAGACCCGAGTAGCGCGAGCCGTCCGGCGCGACGAACTCCATGATCGTCATCGCCTCGATGGGCTCGTCCGGCATGTCTTGCCGGCGCACCTTTTCGACCAGTTCAGGGCGATAGGGGCCAAAGGCCTCGTCGGGCGTCAGCGTAAAGCTGTGGTAGCTGCCGTCTTCGAGTCCGACGAGGCGCTCTTCGAGCTGGGGCATCATTTCATTGGCACCCAGCTGCAGTGTGGCGGGCTTGCCTTCGAAGGTGCTGATGACGGGCTGGCCGTTGTCGAGCGAGATGCGGTAGTTCAGCGTAACCAGGCTACTGGCTTGGATGGTGAGCGTCACGAATGGTTCTCCTTGGGCGAGGCATTGGCAGCGGGGCGGAATTGTGCCCACAGCATGAGACCCACGCCCAGCGTGATGGCCGAATCGGCCAGATTGAAGGCAGGCCAGCCGTAGCGACCCACATGAAAATACAGAAAATCGACGACCGCGCCGATGGCCAGGCGGTCGATGACGTTGCCGATGGCGCCGCCGATGATCAGCGCAAAGGCGAAAGGCTGCAGCCGCTCATGCTGGTGCTGGTACATCAGCCGCCCCAGCCACAGGCAAATGGCCGCCGCCAGACCGGTGAAGAACCAGCGCTGCCAGCCAGAGTGATCGGCCAGAAAGCTGAAGGCCGCACCCGGATTGAACAGCAGCACCAGATTGAAAAAGCGGGTGACCGGAATCGACTCGCCCGGCACCAGCTGGGCAAGCACGATCTGCTTGGTCAGCTGGTCGAGCACCACTACCACGGCGGCAAAGCCCAGCCACAGGCTGAAACGCGGACGCATGGGGCCTCAGGCGTGGCTACGGGCTTCGCCGTCGCCATGCAGATTGCTGTGGCAACGGTTGCACAGGGCGGGGTGATCGGCGATTGAACCGACCTCCGGCCGGTAGTGCCAGCAGCGCTCGCACTTGGCGTGCTCGGAGGCGACGGCGTCGACGCGCTGTTCGCCTTCGCTGTTGACCGCTTCGAGCGTGGCCGATGAGGTTTGCAGCACCAGGCGCAGGTCTTCACCCAGCGAGGCCAGCGCGGCCAGGCGCTCGGGCGCGGCTTTGACCACCACTTCGGCCTGCAGGGCCGAGCCGATGGCGCCGGTGGTGCGCAGGGTTTCGAGCTGCTTTTGCACGTCGGCACGGGCCTCGCGGATGATCTCCCAGCGGGCGATCAGCGCGCCTTCGTCGGCCTGTTCGGGCAGCACATGCAGGGTATGCAGCATCACGCTGTCGTCCTCGCCGCCGCCGATCAGCGCCCAGACCTCCTCGGCGGTGAAGGACAGGATCGGCGCCATCAGCTTGACCAAGGTCTGGGTGATATGCCAGAGCGTGGTTTGCGCTGCGCGACGGGCCGGCGAATTTTCGGCCGTGGTGTAGAGCCGATCCTTGAGAATGTCGAGGTAGAAGGCGCCGAGTTCTTCCGAGCAGAAGATCTGCAGCGCCTGCACCACGCGGTGGAACTCGAAGGTAGCGCTGTCGGCTTCGGCCTGCTTGGCCATCTGGCGGGTGAAGGCCAGCGCGTAGCGGTCGATGTCCAGCCACTGCTCGACCGGCACGCCGTCCTTCTCGATATTGAAGTCGGCGGTGTTGGCGAGCAGGAAGCGCAAGGTGTTGCGCACGCGGCGATAGACCTCGACGACGCGATCGAGAATTTCCTTGGAGATGGACAACTCGCCCGAGTAGTCGGTGCTGGCGACCCACAGACGCAAAATTTCGGCGCCGAGTTTGTCGGAGACTTCCTGCGGCACGACGACGTTGCCGACCGACTTGCTCATCTTGTGGCCCTTGCCGTCCACCGCAAAGCCGTGGGTCAGCAGCGCGTGGTAGGGCGGGTGGCCGTCGATGGCGCAGCCGGTGAGCAGCGAGGAGTGAAACCAGCCGCGGTGCTGGTCCGAGCCTTCGAGGTAGAGGTCGGCACGTGGGCCGGTGGCGTGGCCGTCGGGGTGCGAGCCGCGCAGCACATGCCAGTGCGTGGTGCCGGAGTCGAACCACACGTCGAGCGTGTCGCTGATCTTGGTGTATTGGGTCGCCTCGTCGCCGAGCAGCTCGGTGGCGTCGAGCTTGAACCAGGCTTCGATGCCTTCTTGCTCGACGCGCTGGGCAACCTGATCCATCAACTCGACGGTGCGCGGATGCAGCTCGCCGGTCTCTTTGTGCAAAAAGAAGGGAATCGGCACGCCCCAGTTGCGCTGGCGCGAGATGCACCAGTCCGGCCGGTTGGCGATCATGGCGTGCAGGCGCGACTGGCCCCACGACGGGTAGAAGCGGGTGTCGTCCACGCCCTTGAGTGCGCGCTCGCGCAGCGTGGAGCCGTCGGCCACCTGGCGATCCATGCCGACAAACCACTGCGCCGTGGCGCGATAGATGACCGGCGTCTTGTGGCGCCAGCAGTGCATGTAGCTGTGGGTGATCTTCTGGTGGGCGAGCAGGCAGCCGACTTCCTCGATCTTGGCGACGATAGCCGGGTTGGCCTTCCAGATCATCTGGCCGCCGAAGAAGGGCAGGTCGGGCACATAGTGGCCGTCGCCCATCACCGGGGTGAGGATTTCGTCGTTGCTGCGGCCGTAGGCATGCCAGGCGTTGAAGTCATCCACGCCGTGCGCGGGCGAGGAATGCACGATGCCGGTGCCGGCGTCGAGGCCGACGTACTCCGCCAGATACACCGGCGAGACGCGGTCGTAGAAGGGGTGGCGGAAGGCGATGCGGTCGAAGGCTTCGCCCTTGGCGGTGGCGAGTACGCTGCCGTCGAGCTTGTAGCGCGCCAGGCAGGCCTCCACCAGCTCGGCCGCCAGCACCAGCAGGCGATCGCCGACGTCGACCAGCGCGTAGTCGAACTCGGGATGCATGTTGAGCGCCTGGTTGACCGGGATCGTCCAGGGCGTGGTGGTCCAGATCACCGCGAAGGCCGGCTTGGGCAGTGCGCTCAGGCCAAAGGCGGCGGCGAGTTTGTCGGCCTCGTCGATGGGGAAGGCCACATCCACTTGCGGCGATTGCTTGTCGGCGTATTCGACCTCGGCCTCGGCCAGCGCCGAGCCGCAGTCGAAACACCAGTTCACCGGCTTGAGGCCCTTGAACACATAGCCGGCCTCGACCATCTTGGCCAATGCCCGGATCTCGTTCGCCTCGTTGGCGAAGTCCATGGTTTTGTACGGATTGTCCCAGTCGCCCAGCACGCCGAGGCGAATGAAGTCGGCTTTCTGGCCCTTGATCTGCTCGGCGGCGTAGCTGCGGCACAGTTCGCGCACCTTGTCGGCGGGCAAGCCCTTGCCGTGGGTGACTTCCACCTTGTGCTCGATCGGCAGGCCGTGACAATCCCAGCCCGGCACATAGGGCGCGTCGAAGCCGGCCAGGGTCTTGGAGCGAACGATGATGTCTTTCAGGATCTTGTTCAGCGCATGGCCGATGTGGATGCTGCCGTTGGCATACGGCGGGCCATCGTGCAGCACGAACTTCGGCCGGCCGGCCGACGCCTTGCGAATCTTCTGGTAGAGCTTGCGCTGCTGCCAGTCCTGAACCCAGCCCGGCTCGCGCTTAGGCAGGTTGCCGCGCATCGGGAAGGGGGTGTCGGGGAGATTGAGCGTCGTGCGGTAGTCGGCCATTGCGGTTCTTTAGCGTGAAGTATCGAGCGAATTGTGGGAGAGCCAGTCGCGGGCAGCGTCGGCGTCAAGCGCGATCTGAGCGGTCAGCGCGTCGAAGGATTCAAATTTTTGCTCGTCGCGCAGCTTGTGCAGGAAATGCACCCGCAAGTGCGCACCGTAGCAGTCCTGATCGAAGTCGAACAGGTGCACTTCCAGTGTGGGTCGGCCGGCGCTGTTGACCGTGGGGCGTACGCCCACGCTGGCCACGGCCGGGCGCAGTGAATTGCCCAGGCCTTCGACGGCCACGGCATAGACGCCGGAGAGCGGCGGGCGGCGGCCCTTGAGCTGGATGTTGGCGGTCGGGTAGCCCAGGGTGCGGCCGATCTGGTCGCCATGCACGACGCGGCCGGCGATGCTGTAGGGGCGGCCGAGCAGCTGGGCGGCACGGGCCAGATTGCCGTCCGCCAGCGCGGTGCGTACGGCCGAGCTGGAGACGCGTTCGGCATCACAGGCGTGGGTCGGCATGGCTTCGACGACAAAGCCGAGGCGTTCGCCCGTGGCCTTGAGCATCGCAAAGTCGCCCTTGCGGCCGGCGCCGAAGCGGAAGTCGTCACCGATGATCAGGTGGCGCACCTTGAGGTTGCGCACCAGCACGGTTTCGATGAAGTCTTCGGCCGTAAACGCGGCGAAGCGCGCGTTGAAACGGATGATGCGGGTGATATCGACGCCGGCGGAGGACAGCAGCAGCAGCTTCTCGCGCAGGGAGGCCAGACGTGCAGGCGCCTGCGCAGGCGCAAAGTACTCGCGGGGGTGGGGCTCGAAGGTGAGCACCACTGCCGGCAAGCCAAGTGCCTGAGCCTTGTCTGTAAGAAGGCGGAGCAGGGCCTGATGTCCGCGGTGGATGCCGTCGAAGTTGCCGATGGTCAGTACCGAGGCCGTCGAAGCCTGTTCCGCGTCGCCGCGTGTAACCTGCATAAGCGCCTGAAAAAAGCGGCAATTATAGCCTCAAGGCGCCGATTTTCGGACGTTTGGTGCGCCGCCGCAAGCGCGCGGCCGGCGAACGGCGTGCTTGACGCATGGCATCCGCATTTGGTTTGCTGGTGCCTGAAACGCCGAGAGGGTCACGCTATGAACGATCGGGCAAGCATCGATTCCACGCCAGCCAAGCGGCGCGAAGACTGGGCCAAAGCCTATATGCGGGTGCGCTCGGCGAGCGAAGCCTTGTGCGCGCCGCTATGCATTGAAGACTACGGCGTGCAGAGCGCCGACTTTGCCAGCCCGCCCAAGTGGCATCTGGCGCATGTGAGTTGGTTTTTCGAGACCTTTCTGCTCGAACCCTTCCTGCCCGGCTACGTCGTCTTCGATCCGGCCTTTCGTACGCTGTTCAATTCCTATTACGAGCAGGTGGGCGAGTTCCATCCGCGGGCCGAGCGCGGGCATTTGTCGCGTCCGACGGTCGAGGCGGTGTATCGCTACCGGGCGCATGTGGACGCCGCAATGAGCGCACTGATTGCCGGCGCGAGCGATGCGCATTGGCCGACGATCGAAATGCGTCTGGCGATTGGCCTGAACCACGAGCAGCAGCACCAGGAGTTGCTGCTCACCGACATCAAGCAGCATTTTTCAGTCAATCCGCTGCGGCCCGCCTACCGCAGCGATCTGGCTGTGCCGCGGCAGGCGGATGCGTTGCCGCTCGCCTGGCAGACGTTCGATGGTGGCTTGATCGATGTCGGGTTCGATGGCGAGGGCTTTTGCTACGACAACGAGCGGCCGCGTCACCGCGTGTATCTCAAGCCCTTCGCGCTGGCCAATCGACCGGTGAGTAATGCTGAATACCTCGCCTTTGTTGACGCCGGCGGCTACCGCAATGCCGCGCTGTGGCTGTCCGACGGCTGGGCCACGGTGCGGCGTCTGGGTTGGGCCACGCCGCGATACTGGGAGCGCATAGGCGATGACTGGTATGAATTCACGCTCGGCGGTTTGCGCAAGCTCGATCTCAGCGCGCCGGTCTCGCATGTGAGCTATTTCGAAGCCGATGCCTACGCCACCTGGGCCGGTGCGCGGCTGCCGACCGAGGCCGAGTGGGAGCACGCGGCGGCTCCGGCGCCCATCGCGGGCAACTTTGTCGATAGCGATCTGCTACACCCGCAAGCCGCGGCGGGCGAGGGGCTGGTGCAGTTGTTTGGCGACGTGTGGGAGCACACCGCCTCGGCCTACCTCGCCTATCCCGGCTATCGGGTGCCCGAGGGCGCGCTGGGCGAATACAACGGCAAGTTCATGTCGGGCCAGATGGTCTTGCGTGGCGGCTCCTGCGCCACACCGGCCGGCCATGTGCGTGCCACCTACCGTAATTTCTTCTACCCGCAGGAGCGCTGGCAGTTTCAGGGCATCCGGCTTGCGCAGGATCTCGCATGAGCGCGCTGGCTTGGCCACCCGACAGGCGCGCGATCCTTCCCCGGAGAGGATGTCGCGTGATCAACAAGAGGGTCGTCCAGTGAGCGTTCTCCCCAATTTTGAACTGTATGATCTCAAGCCCGCCGTGGCCGATTTCCGCCGAGAAGTGCTGGCGGGTCTGGCCGCCTCGCCGCGGTGCATTGCGCCCAAGTTTTTCTACGACGCCGAGGGCTCACGCCTGTTCGATGCCATTACCCGGCAGCCCGAGTACTACCCGACCCGCACCGAGATCGGCCTGCTGCGTGCCCATGGGGCCGAGATTGCCAAGCGCCTCGGCCGCCACGCCGCCTTGATCGAACTGGGCAGCGGCAGCGACGTCAAGATCCGCAGTGTGCTCGATGTGCTGCGCCCGGCCGAATACCTGCCACTGGACATTTCGCTGACCCATCTACGCGACTCGGCGACCGGCATCGCCCGAGACTATCCGCAGATCCGCGTGCGCGCGACCTGCGTGGACTACACGCGTGAATTCCCCTTGCCGCCGATCGCCCCCGAGGCCCACCGGGTGGTGTTTTATCCCGGCTCCAGCGTGGGTAATTTCGAGCCGACCGACGTACGTGATCTGCTGCGCTGGGTGGCCGGCATGGTCGGGCCGGGCGGGCGCTTGCTGATCGGCGTCGATCTCAAGAAGGACCCCGCGCGGCTGAATGCGGCCTACAACGACGCGGCCGGCGTGACCGCGGCGTTCAATCGCAACGTGTTAGTGCGCATGCTCAAAGAGTTGAGGGCGCAGTTGAGTGTCGATGATTTCGTGCACCACGCTTTCTACAACGCGGCGCTCGGACGCATCGAAATGCACCTGCGCGCGCAACGCGCGACGCGCATCGAGATTGCCGGCCAGGCCTTCGATTTTGCCAAAGGCGAGGGCATCCACACCGAAAACTCCTACAAATACAGCGAGGAAGCCTTTGGTGCCTTGGCGGCGGGTGTGGGTTTTGTGACGGAGCAGGTGTGGTGCGACGCTGATCGGTTGTTCAGCGTGCAGTGTTTGCGCGTAGCTGCTTAGGTGTTGCCGACCCCGGCGCAAGGCTTGCGGCGTCTCGAAACGACGAAGGCGGGCTGAAGCCCGCCCAGCCAGAAGCGCTCAGTTGAGCTGCGCGATGCGGGTGCGGGTCAGCGGCGGGTTGTCGTCGAAGTAACGACGGATGCCTTTCAGGATGGCGTTGGCCATTTTGTCCTGATAGGCGTGGTCGTTCAGCCGGCGCTCTTCTTCCGGGTTGCTGATGAAGGCCGTCTCGACCAGCACCGAGGGGATGTCCGGTGCCTTGAGCACGGCAAAGCCGGCATGCTCGACATCGCGCTTGTGCAGCGTGTTGATATCGCCCAGTTCGGCCAGCACCGCCTTGCCGACTTTCATGCTGTCGTTGATGGTGGCGGTCTGCGACAGGTCGAGCAGGGTGCGCGCCAAGTGGCCGTCCTGGCCCCCGATGGCGACACCGCCGATCAGGTCGGCATCGTTCTCGCGTTTGGCCAGCCAGCGGGCGGCCGCGCTCGAAGCACCGCGCTCGGAGAGCACGAACACCGAACTGCCGCGCGCATCGGGTTTCACAAACGCGTCGGCGTGGATCGACATGAACAGGTCGGCTTTGACCGCCCGCGCTTTTTGCACCCGCTTGTGCAGCGGCACAAAATAGTCGCCGTCGCGGGTCAGCACGGCACGCATGCCGGGTTCGGCATCGATCCGCTTCTTGAGCAGGCGCGCAATCTTGAGCGTGACGTTCTTTTCGTAGCTGCCACGACGGCCCACGGCGCCGGGGTCTTCGCCGCCATGGCCGGGGTCGATGGCCACCGTCACCAGGCGATTCATCTTGCGCTCGCCGGCCGGGTCACGCCGCTCGGTGTGCTTTGCCGTTTGCACGTCGGCACCGTCGCGGGTCGGCGTTGGCGCTTCGCCCACGGCCGCTTCGGTGGGGGAGTTCTTTTCGATCAGTGCCAGCAAGGGGTCGATCGGCTGGGTCGGGTAGAGATCGACCACCAGCCGGTGGCCATAGGCGCCAACGGGTTGCAGCGTGAAGACCTGCGGGTTGATCTCCTGCTTGAGCTCCACCACCACGCGCACCACACCCGGGCGGTTGCGGCCGGCACGGATGAGCTGGATGTATGGGTCGCCGCCGGTCACGCTGTCGGGCAGGTGCTTGAGCACGCTGTCGAACTCGACGCCTTCGAGGTCGACGACCAGACGGTCCGGATTCTTCAGGACCATCTGCGAGGCTTTGATTTCGTTGTGCGATTCGAGCGTGATGCGGGTGTAATCCTCGGCCGGCCAGATGCGTACGGCCACGAGTCGGGGCGCGGCGTGGCCGAGCGGGGTGACCAGCATGGCAAAGCTGGCGCCGGCCGCCTTGAGAAAGTGGCGGCGTGCGGTGGGTTGCCCTACTGGGCTGGGCGCTTCGCTATTTTTATTGCGCATTGTCGTCCCGTGTCCGTCAAAGGGCGAATGGTTGCTTCGCGCCCGTCACCGTCAATTGCCAGTCTGATCTCGATGTCCGCCGGGCTGACATAGGGCTCGGCTTTTTGGGGCCATTCGACCAGACAGACGCCCTGAGCTGAAAAATATTCTTCGAGTCCTGCATCCAGAAATTCTTCTGGTGAAGTGAACCGATAAAAATCAAAGTGATATAAGTCTAATCTAGAAACTACATAAGGTTCAATCAAGGTGTATGTGGGGCTTTTCACGCTGCCGGTGTGACCGAGGCCTCTGAGCAGGCCGCGCACCAGCGTGGTTTTGCCCGCACCGAGGTCGCCCAGCAGGTAAATCACCAGCCCTGCGGCCATCGCCGGCACGAGCGCGGCGCCCAGAGCGAGGGTGTCGGCTTCATCGGCCAGATGCGTCTGCACGCTGGGGTCGCTATCATCCGGGCTATGGATAAATTCGATCATCAGGAGGTCTCCGGGGCGGTGGGCGAAGCGTTCGACGGCGATGCGCTCGCGGCGCGGATTCGCGCGTGGGGCCTGGGGTTTGGCTTCGGTGAGGTTGGTATCACAGGCACTGAGTTGCCGGGTTCCGAGGCGGGTCTGGCGGCCTGGCTGGCGGCGGGTTTTCACGGCGAGATGGATTATATGGCCAAACACGGCCTGCGCCGCTGTCGCCCGGCTGAGTTGGTGCCCGGCACCTTGCGGGTGATCACCGCACGCCTCGACTACTGGCCCGAGTCCGCCGACGCCGAGGCGGCGCTGAACAACCCCGAGCGCGCCTACATCTCGCGCTACGCACTCGGGCGTGATTATCACAAAGTGTTGCGTTTACGCCTCAAAAAGCTTGCCGAGCGCATCGCTGAAGAGGCGCCGCATGGCTTTCGGGTGTTCACCGACTCGGCGCCAGTCACCGAAGTGGCGCTGGCCACCGAGTCCGGCATTGGCTGGCGCGGCAAGCACACCTTGCTGATCAGCCGCGAGGCCGGCTCCTTCTTTTTCCTGGGCGAAATCTTTACCGACCTGCCGCTGCCGGTCGACCCGCCGGTGAGCGACCATTGTGGTGACTGCACCGCCTGCATCACGGTCTGCCCGACCCAGGCCATCGTCGCGCCCTACAAGCTGGATGCGCGGCGGTGTATCTCCTACCTGACCATCGAATTGCACGGCGCGATCCCGGTCGAGTTCCGTCCGCTGATCGGCAATCGCGTGTACGGCTGTGATGACTGCCAGCTGGTGTGCCCGTGGAACCGATTCGCGCAACGCACGGCCGAGACCGATTTCGCTGTGCGCCACGGCCTGGACACCGCCTCGCTGGTCGAGCTGTTCGCGTGGACGGCCGAGGACTTCGAAGCGCGCATGCCGGGCAGCCCGATCTACCGCATCGGCCATGAGCGCTGGTTGCGCAACCTCGCGGTCGGCCTCGGCAATGCGCCGAGCACGCCGGCGGTGCTGGCGGCGCTGCAGGCGCGGACCGATGATGCGTCCGGCCTGGTGCGCGAGCACGTCGCCTGGGCGCTGGCGCAACACGCCGACCGCAGCGCGGCATCGGCGTAGAATGGCGGCTTTTTTGCGCACCGCTTACCATGCCTGCTGACCGCTCCCTGCCCATTGGTGTGTTCGATTCCGGCGTCGGCGGGCTGACCGTGGTGCGTGCGCTCATGGAGCGCCTGCCGCTTGAGAACATCGTGTACTTCGGCGACACCGCCCGCGTGCCCTACGGCATCAAGTCGGTCGCCACCATTGGTCACTACACCGGGCAGATCACCGATTTCCTGATGGCGCGCGGCGTCAAAATGCTGATCGTTGCCTGCAACACCATGGCGGCGGTCGCTGGCGACGTGGTGCGCGCCAAGGCCGGTGGTGTGCCGGTGCTGGACGTGATCGAGGCCGGCGCCCAAGCCGCGGTGGCCGGCTCGCGTGGCCGCGCCATTGGCGTCATCGGCACGCCGACCACCATCAACTCCAACGCCTACGCCCGCCGCATGCACGCGCTCGACCCCAGCGTGCGCGTCTACTCGCAAGCCTGCCCGCTGTTCGTGCCGCTGGTGGAGGAGGGCTGGCTTGACCACCCGGTCACCCGCATGACCGCGCTCGAATACCTCAAGCCGGTGCTGGCCGAGCATGTCGATTCGCTGGTGCTCGGCTGCACGCATTACCCGCTGCTCAAACCGCTGCTGATGGATGTGGTCGGCCGGGATGTGCGCCTCGTCGACTCGGCCATCACCGTTGCCGAGCAGGCCGCGCAGACACTCGCCCGGCTGAATCTGGCCAACACGGGCGAACAACACTCTGCCGCGCAGTTCTGCGTGACCGACATTCCGCTGCGCTTTCAAACCATCGGCGAGCGCTTTCTGGGGCGCTCGCTGGGGCAGATCGAGCGGATTGAGTGGTGAGGACTGACCTCGCGGATGACGGCGCTTTGACCGCATCCGCACATCGATAGGCTACTTGTTGCTGCGCCCGTCAATCAGGCGACGGCGTGCCTGCCCGAGATGAAACTGCATCGCGACGCGCGCCTCTTCGCCCTCGCGGGCGCGGATTGCTTCAACGATGGCTGCGTGCTCGCCCAGTACGGTCAACGCGCGCTTTTTGGACGCCGTGCGGGTCAGGCCGAGGGTGAGCCGCATCAGGCCGGTCATGGCCTCGTGAATGCTCTCGAGCAGGCTGGAATAGAACTCATTGCCGCTGGCTTCGGCAATCAGGCCATGAAAATCGAGGTCCGCGGCGGGCTCCAGCTTGCCACTGTGTACCCCCTCGGCAAAGGCGTCGTGGGCGGCAAGGATGGCTTCGAACTGTTCGTCTGTGTGGCGCTCGGCCGCGAGTCGGGCCGTGTCGCCTTCCAGCGTGATGCGCGCTTCCTGACAACGCAGGTAAGAGGCGATGTCCTGCGCCTTGGCGAAGGTCTTGATGCGTGGCGCCGGTTGATGGCTGACAAAGGTGCCCCGGCCCTGGTGCGAGGTGATGAGCCCGTCCACGCGCAGCCGCAACAGCGCCTCCCGCACGACGGGCCGGGAGACGCCGAAGCGCTCGGAAATCTCGACTTCGGATGGCAGTTGCTCGCCCACCTTGACGCGGCCCGAGGTGATTTCTTCGAAGACCTTGCCGTAGAGCTGATCGGATAGGCGGTCATGCGGGCCGGCGGCCTGCAAGCGGTCCCCGGCGGAGACCTCCGACGGGGACAGTTCCGGGCTTGCGGATGATTCAGCTGCTTTACGGCGTGCCATGGTGACGGTTGTGCCCTATGACGTTAAGTGGATGAATCAGGGAACTATACCTTTCCTCAGGCCTGCGCGATTCGCTTGCCGTCCACCAGTCGGGATACCCCGGACGGATTACCGTCGCGGAGGGATTCTGGCAAGAGTGCTTGCGGCAGGTTCTGATAGCACACCGGGCGCAGGAAGCGCTGGATCGCCGACGAGCCCACCGAGGTCGTGCGGGCGTCAGAGGTTGCCGGGAAGGGGCCGCCGTGCACCATCGCGTGGCAGACTTCGACCCCCGTCGGCCAACTGTTGGCCAGCAGTCGTCCGGCCTTTTCTTCAAGGGTTGGCAGCAGTTGCGCGGCTTTCTCCAGGTCGCCGTCGTCCATCAGCAGCGTGGCGGTCAATTGACCCTCCAGCGATTGTGCGACACGCGTCACTTCCGCCCAGTCTTCACATGCCACGACCAGGGATGCAGCGCCGAAGACCTCGCCCTGCAAGGCCTCGTCACTCAGAAAGTCCGACGCCGAGGTGACGAACACCGTGGCCTGGCATTGGCAGGCGCCCTCGGCCGCCACCCCTTTGCCTGCCTGGCGAACCTTGGCGTGGCCAGCGAGCGCGCTCACGCCGTCGGCATACGCTGCATGAATGCCCGGCGAGAGCATCGTCTGAGCGCCAACTTTGGCGACGGCCTGGGCGGCCGCCTCGACGAAGCCGTCCAGCGCCGCGCCGCGCACGGCGATGACCAGGCCGGGATTGGTGCAGAACTGCCCGGCGCCCATCGACAGGGATGCAACAAAGGCTTCTGCGAGGGCTGTGCCACGGTGCTGGAGTGCATCGGGGAACAGGAAGACCGGGTTGATGCTGCTCATTTCGGCATATACCGGAATGGGCTGCGGCCGTGCCTGGGCGATCTTCATCAGCGCCGTGCCACCGCTGCGGGAGCCGGTGAAGCCCACCGCCTTGATACGCGGATCCTTGACCAGCGCGGTGCCCAGGTCATTGCCTGAACCGAACAGCAGCGAGAACACGCCTTCCGGCAGTGCGCACTTGGATACCGCCGCCTGTACCGCACGACCCACCAGTTCGGATGTGCCCGGGTGTGCCGAGTGGGCTTTGACGACCACAGGGCAGCCTGCGGCAAATGCCGAGGCGGTGTCGCCGCCGGCGACGCTGAATGCCAGAGGAAAGTTGCTGGCGCCGAACACCGCGACCGGACCGACGGCAATATTCTGCAGGCGCAGATCCAGGCGGGGCAGGGGCTGCCGTTCGGGCAGGGCCGGATCGATGCGTACATCCAGCCACTCGCCCGAACGTACCACCGATGCGAACAAGCGCAACTGGCCGCAGGTCCGCCCACGTTCGCCTTCCAGGCGTGCCCGTGGCAGCCCGCTTTCCAGCATGGCTCGTTCGATCAGCACGTCCCCGAGGGCCTCGATCTCGCTTGCGACCGTTTCCAGAAAGCTTGCACGGGTCTGGAGCGAGGTGCTGCGAAACGCCACGGCGGCCGCTTCGGCCAGTGCGCATGCACGATCGACTTCATTGGCGCTGCCGCCGCCGAAATCGGGGTCGATTTGCGTGCTTGTGGCAGGGTTGATGGCCCGAATCGGCGCGCCGTTCGGAGAAACGGCCTGGCTGCCGATCAAAGAGTGTCCGCTTACTTGCATGATTATCTATCCCGAGTGTGGTGAAAGTGACCTGATGCGATTCGATGACCGCCGATCAGGAATCATCCTGTTTGAGTCCGATGTGCTGCGGCCTTCGCCGCTCAACACCTCGGAGGCATGTCCCGGCGAATTTCGCGGGTGAGTGAATCGACCGCCGTTATTCGCTGACTTCAGCCGGGCTTGCCGGATTTGCCGGCTTCCTGATGCAGAGGAAGTAAATGAAGACAAAGGTCAGCACGACGAAGAACAGACTGTCCAGGTTGGTGAGGAAGGTCAGCGGGTTGTTGTTCGAAATCGCCATTGAACGCCTGAAGAATTCTTCAAGATTTGGCCCCAAAATGAATCCCAGAACCATCGTGATGATTGGCAGATCGTTCTTTCTCATGGCGTAAGCGAGCACCCCCATGACCAGTGCCACGATCATCTGGAACATCGAGTAGGTGGACACATAGCTGCCCAGCACGGCGAGCAAGGCAATCGTGCCGTAGAGTGCGTCTCGGGGGATCGAGACAACCTTGACGAAATACGGGCCGAGCAGATACAGCGTCAATGGGATGAGAACCACCGCGCTGAACAGCAGCGAGGCCAGCATGGGTGCAATGAGATGGGCCTGGTTGGACATCAACTGCGGGCCGGGCTGAATGCCGTTGATGACGAGCACGCCGAGCATGATGGCCATGACCGGGTCACCCGGAATCCCGAAGGTGAGCGTCGGCACCAGGGCGCCACCGCACACCGCATTGTTTGCCGTCTCGGCGGCCGCGATGCCCTGCGGGTTGCCCTTGCCGAAGCTTTCAGGATTTTTTGAGGTACGAACGGCTTCCACGTAGGCGAGGAAGCTGCCCATGGAGCCGCCTGCGCCCGGCAACACGCCAACAGCGTAGCCAATCACACTGGACTTGATGTAACACCCGAGGCCGACTTCCTTGATCTGCGAAAGCGGCGGGAAGAAATCGCGCCGACGGATCGTGACCGAACGCAGAGCGTTGACGATTTTGCTGGCCGTTTGTTGATCGCTCGCCTGCGTCAATATTTCGCTGATCGCAAAGGCACCAATAATGACGGGCATCAAATCGATGCCGCTGGTCAGGTCACTGAGCCCGAAGGTGAAGCGCGCCAGGGGCTCGACGCCGTCGAGGCCCATGGTGGCCAGCATCATGCCGATGCAGGCGGCCACGGCAGCCTTGAGGACTTTTCCCCGTTCGGAAATGACGATCACGATAATGGCGAAGGCCAGCAGGGAGAATTTCCCGCTGGTCTGGACGAGCAGTGACAGGTCTGCAACCAGCGGCGCCATCAGAATCAGGATGATGCAGCCGAACGCGCCGCCCAGCATCGAGCCCACAGCGGCGTGGCCCAAGGCCAGGGCGCCCTTGCCCTGTTGCTGCATGGGATAGCCGTCGCGTGCGGTCATCATGGATGAAGGCGCACCCGGGATATTCACCGTGATTGCCGTAATGCTGCCGCCACACATGCCGGCCATATAGATACTGGCACAGGCCATCAGGGCGGTGGTGACGTCGAGGCTGTAGGTGAGCGGCAGCAATAGCGCCAGCGCCAGCGTGGCCGTGAGCCCGGGTATTGCGGCAAACACGGTGCCAATCAGGAAGCCGCCGACCACGTAGGCCAGCGTTATCGGGTCGAGGAGCGTGCCGAAGCCGCTGGCGACAAGAATGATGAATTCCATGGTTTATCCCCAAAGTGCCGGCAGACGAACGCCAAAGAGCTGCTCGAAAACGATGTATCCGAAGGCGACAACAGCGGCTGAGGTTGCGAGCTTGTGGAGCCACCTGTTTCGTTCCGAGAAAATCGTCGTGATCGCGAAGACGAAAATCAGTGATGACAGGGCGTAGCCAATCATTTGAAACAGTGCGATGTAGATCGAGATGGCAATGATGGTCAGGACGGCCGGCGAGACAAGCGGTTTCGCCGCTTCTGCCGCGTACTCGTCAGATGGGGGCTTGACCTCGTTTTGCCCCAACGCCTTCAGGGTCAAAATCAGACTGAATATCGATGAGAGCGCGCCAATGACCATGGGGACAAATGACGGACGAATGCCCTCTGCGGTGACGGGTTGCCCGAGTCTGACGGCTTCAATCAAATAAATGATCGAACAGATCAGAATGAAAAGCGGAAATATGGCTTGTCTCTTGGGGGTCATCTTGTTTTAACCTCCGCCATGCCCCTGGACTGGCCAAGGGCATGGAGATTGTGATTTTAGAGGCCCAACTCATCCATGACTTTGAATGTCGTCGATTGCAGTTGGTCGATCCATTTCTGTACGCCATCGGCGCCCACCCAGCTCGGTGTCACACCGACGGTGCCGAGCCATGTCTGGAATTCCGGGTTGTCAAAGGCTGTCTTGAACGCGCCTTCGAGCTTGGCGATGACTGCCGGCGGCGTGTTCTTGGGCGCAGCCAGGAGAATGAAGCTGCCTGTTTCCAGGTCATGCCCAAAGGTGCTGATGGGCGGGACTTTGGGGTAGGACGGATTCTGCTCGGAAGAAAGCTCCACCACGCCCAGCGCATCGCCGGAGGAGATGATGCCGTTGAAGTCGCCCAGGCTTGAAATTGCAGCATCCAGCTCACCGGAGAGCAGCGCCTCGGCTTCAGCGCTCGACGAACCGGCATAGCTGATCACGTTAAACGTGACGTTCAGCATTTTTTCCAGACGACGGACTGCGAGGTAGGGGCCGGAACCCTTCGGCGCCACGCCGATACGCACGGTGTTGGGCTTTGCCTTGGCGGCGCTGACCAGCTCGTCAAAGCTCTTGAAACCCGAGTGCTTGGACACCACGATGGCATCGGCTTCTTTGGTGATGCGCGCAATCGGGGTCATCTTTTCGAGCGAGTAGCCCGGCACCATCTTGCCGCGCGGCAGGGTGATGATGCTGTCGTAGGTCAGCACGCCGATGGTGTGTCCATCGGGCCGTGCCTTGGTCATCTGCATCAGGCCGGTGGCCGTGACTGCGCCGCCAATGTTCTCGACGTAGATGGACTGTCCGAGGCTCTTCTCTGCGATCTGGCTGATCTTGCGCGAAATGCCATCGGCGCCACCACCGGCCGGCCATGGCACGATCAGGCGGATGTCGCGCGACGGAAAGTCAGCGGCGGCAGCCGATGCGGCAACGACGCAAAGCCCTGCGGCGAGGATGATTTTCGACTTCAGTGATTTGATGAACATGGTGTCTCCTCAAGAGTGAGAATGTCTTTCAATGTGTTTTATTCAGATGCTGAATATTGCTGGGGGTGTCTTTACTGGTACTGCCTCCATGGGGAGTAGGTGAGCGTCGCGCTCGTGGCCGGTTACTGGCTGAGCTTGTTGTACTCTTCCAGCGCTTCTTCGTTCGGCGGGTAAAGCCCGATCACGCGGCTACCCGATCCCACCTTGGTCAGGACGTAGCTTTCGAAGCGCTCCATTGCAATCGCCTCGTTTGCGATTTCATCCACGATTTCAAGCGGAATCACGATGACGCCGTCGCCGTCGCCGACAAGCACGTCACCCGGATTGACCGCGACACCGCCACAGCCGATGGGCACTTGAATGTCGACCCCGTGGTGCTTGGTCAGATTGGTCGGTGCGCTCGGTTTGGCGCAGAAAATGGGCAGTGCCATGTCGGCGGCGTCGTCGGAGTCCCGGATTCCCGCATCGGAAACGAAACCCGCGCACTGGCGGTACTGCAGGCGAGTCAGCAGGATGCTGCCTGCCGAGGCCGCGCTTGCGTCCTGCCGGCAGTCATTGACCAGGATCATTCCCGCCGGGACGGTTTCGACAGCGACGCGTTGCGGGTGCTGAGGGTCTCTGAACGCCGCGACGGTGTCGACATCCTCGCGTGCCGGGATGTACCGCAAGGTAAATGCCTGACCGACCATCTTGAGCTTTGCATTGTTGATCCGGCTCACGCCCTGGATATAGGTGTTGCGAAAACCCTTTTTGAACAATGCCGTGTGCAGCGTTGCCGTTGAGACAAGCTGAAGAAGTTCCTTTGTTGAATCCTTGAGTTTTTCGAACTCGCAAGTGGTGCTCATTAAATTCTCCTTGGTGCGGATTGGAAGTTTGGGTGACCGGGTTTGACTGCTCTCCCCAACGAGCCGGCGAGCATTCCGTGTTGCTGCCTATTTAAGTGATGCGTGTTCGAGTGCACCGCGTTGAGTTGGTGGTTCTGCTTGGTTGATCGGTAGTGTAGTTGTTTGACAAGTGATGTCAATATCTATTTATTGGTATGACAACTCAGCTGGTGATGCCACGCTTTGCCTCACGCCTTGCTGCGTTGCCGAGGCTGTCGCCGCTAGGCGTCTGATGGCAATCAGCCCCCCCAGACTGTCTGCGGCGCAGTGCGCGGAAAAAATGGGGGCGGCACGCCGCGTACAGGGGCCGCGGACGGATTGCCGGCCTGTGGCCAGGATTGAAGCAAGGCAAGCACCCGTGCTGCAGGCGCTGCGGCTCGTACGCTTCGCCCGGCATCACGGCCGGTCGCGACTCAGGAGAGGACGGTGGTCGGGAAGTTCTGGCGGCGATCGGCGCGATGGCGTTCTTGTGCGGTCAAACACGAATCGACTCCATCCGCTCCGCCATCGCGATCGAAGCGCGCAAAAAAAACCATGCCGATCAACTCGGCATGGGCTTGGTCTGCGTTTGGGCAGCGGGTCTTCCGTCTGCCCGGCGCGGGGTGTCTAGTTCACCGCAAAGCAGTACACCAGGCCGTCGCCGCCCGTGCCCTGCAGGTCGCTCTGCCCGCAACTGCGCGAGCCGTGTGAGCTGTTCCACGACTTTGACGGCGCGTCGTCCTTCAGGCCCATTCGGTCGTGATGCCCGACGATGGCGCTGCCGGCGCCGCTGCTTGTCCAGTCGCTACAGGTTTTGCCCGCGGCCAGGGTGCCGTCCGGGTTCGAGCCGGTCAGGATGTCGTGGCGATTGGGTTTATCGCCCCGGCCGTTGATGACTTCGCCGGTTTCGGTCAGCGCGGTCTGCTTGGTCAGTCCATTCTGATCGCCATGCAGGTCGGCCACACTGCTCGCAATCTGATCGCCCCTGGCATTCACCCATGGGCCCTTGCCGATGCGGTCACGCGCATTCACGCCGGTGCTGCTCAGATAGGCATGCCAGGTTTTTCCGCCCGCACCGGCGGCCGTGGCGAGTTTTTGGAAATGCGCATCTGCGCCCGACAAACCGCCCAGGTTCGCCCCTTGACCCGGCCCGGCGCTGGTGACAAAAAAGCTCATCCCGCCGTGCCCGCCCATCGTGCTGCAGCCGGACATCAATACCGTGCCAGCAGTGGCAGTGTGGTCTTGTGGTTCATGCTCATCTCCCGGTTGGCGCGCCATGCCCGCGCGCAGCCGGCAACGGCAGTGTGCGGCCGTTGCGCGAATGGAATTGCCATTCAGGTATAGAACATCAGCGGAGCGCGGGATATTCCCTGGCCTTGTTTGTGGCGGGTCGGATAGTGGGCGGGCTCTCTGGCGCGGTGTTGCCACGGCCTCACCGGAGACGCAAAGGCGTCACTTCGCAGGGAGGGTGGCTTGCCGCCCACCATCGTGCCTCACGACAAATGTTGTTTGGTGGGCAGCAAAGCTGACCACCCTACAAAACCCGCGCCGCCACAGCGCGGAAGTAAGTAGCCCGGATGCAGCGCAGCGAAATCCGGGACTCATCGGTCGATGACGCACCCTTCCGGATTCCGGCCTGTGGCCTGCCTCCGGGCTACGCCCCGCGCGCCACCGCCCGCCCGGCATCCGCACACCACTCACTCCACGACCCCGGATACAAACGGCCGCCGGGCAGTCCGGCGATTTCCATCGCCAAAATATTGTGGCAGGCGGTGACACCTGAGCCGCATTGGTGGACGACGTGCTCCGGGCCTCGGTCAGCCATCAGCGGGGTGAATTCGCGACGTAGTTGTTCCGCCGGTTTGAAGCGGCCGTCGGGGCCGAGGTTGTCCTTGAAGAAACGGTTGATCGCGCCGGGGATGTGGCCGCCGACCGGGTCGATGGTTTCGTTTTCGCCGCGGAAGCGGTCGGGGCTGCGGGCGTCGATGAGCAGCATGGCGTCGCTGCCCTTGTGGGTGTTGACGTAGTCCACGTCAACCGCCAGCGGTTGGAGTTCGGCGTCGAAGCGGGTGGGCGTTGGCGTGGCGTCTTTTTGGCTGAGCAGCGCACTGGCCGAGCACCAGGCCTGAAAGCCACCGTCGAGCACCGCCACCTGGCGATGGCCGAGCCAGTTGAGCAGCCACCACAGGCGGGCTGCGTACATGCCGCCGCCGTCGTCATAGGCCACCACCTGGCTGTCGCGGTTGATGCCGATCTCGCCCAGGCGGCGGGCCAGCACGGCCGGGTCGGGCAGGGGGTGGCGGCCGTTGTTGCCGGTGCGCGGGCCTGAGAGCTCGTCGTCCATGTGCAGGAAGTGGGCGCCGGGGATGTGGCCCTTGGCGTAGGCGGCGCGGCCGAAATCGGGGTTGCCGAGGTCATGCCGACAGTCGACCACCACCCAGTTGGGCGCCTGCAGTTGATGGATCAGGCGCTCGGGGGTGATGAGCGTGCGCAGCGGTTCGCTCATGCGACGGTTTCTTCGTCAGCCAGCCAGGCGCGGGCCTCGGCCTCGTCGGCAAAGACCTGCACGTCGGCGTCGACAAACATTTGCGACACCCAGGCGCTCCAGGTGGCCCACTGGTCTTCGGTGATGACCGCGATCTTTCCGAAGTCGTGCTTGTGCACGCGGCTGTAACGGATCTCTTCCCAGGCCACGTCGATGGTGAAGCCGCTCATTTCGCGCAGGTCGATCAGCAGATTGACCGGGCCTTCGAACTTGATTTTGTAATTGACCAGCTCCTCGAACTCTTTGTAGTCCGCGAGGGTGAATTCGCCGAAGACGGCGATGGCGACGAGTCCGTCCGAGTGCTCTTTGGTGATCATGCCATGCTCCTTTTGGGCAGAAGGCCTGTCTCTACTATAACGACCGGCTGGTGGGGCTTCAATCGCCGCGTGCAGTGTTTGGCACTGGCGCGCGGGCACGGGTGATGAGGATGCCGCTCGCCATGATCATGCCAATGCCCAGCCATGCCGCGGCGGGCAGGACTTCGCCCCAGATCAGCATGCCGAACAGGCTGGCGAATATCACCGTGGAATAGGCCAGATTGGCCGCCACGATGGTGGCGCCGACGCGGTAAGCGCGGGTCATCGCCAGTTGCGCAGCGGTGCCGAACACCCCCACGCCGAGGATCAGCGCGGCGCCGCCGGCATCGGGGGCGGTAAAGCCGCCGCTGCCAATCACAAAGGGCACGGCGCCCGCGCAGGTCACACACGAAAAATAGAACACCGTGCGGGACTCCGGCTCGCCCGCGCGGCCAAGCTCGCGCACATTGATATAGGCGAGGCTGGCGATCAGCCCCGAGGCCAGCCCGGCGACGGCCCCCAGCCATTGCTCGGGCGCGATGGTCGGGCGCAGGAGCACGACGACACCAAGAAAGCCCAGCAGCACGGCGCCAATCGCCAGCCGTCGTAGCGGCTCACGAAACCACAGGGCGAGCAGCAGGGCGACGAAAATCGGCGAGGTGTAGTTGAGCGTGACGGCCGCAGCGAGCGGCAGCAGGCTGATTGCGAAAAAGTAGCAGCCCAGCGCGATTGAGCCGGCCACCGCGCGGGTGAGCTGCAGGCGCCAATGCTGGGTGCGAAAGGCGGTGCCACGGCTGCGCATGAATACCGCCATGAACAGCAGGCCCGCCAGACCACGGTAGAAGGTCAGCTCGGCAATGCCGAAGCGGTCGGCGCCGAGCTTGACGCACACGCCCATGCAGGCGAACAGCAAACTGGCAAGAATCATCCAAAGGGCGGGCATGGTATGGCGCGGTGCAGCACAAAAACGCATTGAACCACAGCCGTCGCGCGTGCCGGACAGTTTTGCCCGATTCCATGTCCGATGTGTTCGTGCCCGATGCCGCCGGGCTGACCATAATGCAGGCATGGAACTCGACCCCGACCGCTGCTACGACGCTTTCACCACGCACGACGCCCGCTTTGATGGGCGGGTGTTTGTTGGTGTGAGCTCGACAGGCATCTATTGCCGGCCGGTGTGCCGCGTGCGTACGCCGCGGCGCATGGTGTGCAGCTTTTACGTCAGTGCGGCAGCGGCCGAGGCGGCGGGCTTTCGGCCCTGCCTGCGGTGCCGGCCCGAGCTGGCGCCGGGGCTGTCGGCGATGGACGCCAGCGCCACGCTGGCGCATGCCGCCGCCGGGCTGATCGACGCGCATCTGGCGGACGACTTGTCGGTCGCTTCGCTGGCGGCAAAGGTCGGCATCACCGACCGCCATCTGCGCCGGCTGTTTCGCGAGCAGTTTGGCGTCGCACCGGCCGACTACCTGCGCACCCGCCGTTTGCTGCTGGCCAAGCGACTGCTGACCGACACCGCGCTGCCCGTCACCGAGGTGGCCGCGGCGGCCGGCTTTGGCAGCCTGCGTGCGCTCGAAGCCGCTTTTCAGCGCAACTACCGCATGGTGCCCTCGGCGCTGCGCGGCAAGGTGCGGCAGACGGCGGGCGACGGGCTGCATTTCACGCTGGCCTACCGTCCGCCCTTCGACTTCGCGCGGCTGCTCGACTTTCTCGCCGGGCGCACCATCCTCGGTGTCGAGCAGGTCGCCGACGGCGAATACCGTCGCACTGTACGGCTCGGCGGTCACCGTGGCTGGCTGCGGGTTCGCGCTGGCAAGGCCGCGCTGGACGTGACGCTGTCGGCGTCGCTGTCGGCCGTCGTGCCCGCGGTGCTGGCCGGGGTGCGTCGTCTGTTTGACCTCGACGCCGATCCGCTGGCCGTGACGCAAGCCCTGGGCGCGCTGGCTGAAAGTCGGCCCGGTTTGCGCCTGCCGGGCGCCTTCGACGGCATCGAGATGGCCGTGCGCGCCGTGCTTGGACAGCAGATTACGGTGAAGGCTGCGCGCACGCTGGCGGGGCGCTTCACCACCGCGTTTGGCGAGCCGATCGAGACGCCGTGGGCAGAACTCGGCACCACGTTTCCGAGCGCCGAGCGCATCGCGGCGCTCACCGTGTCGCAGATTGCCGAACTCGGCGTCATCAGCCGTCGGGCCGAGGTCATCATCGCGCTGGCCGCCGCGGTGTCCGAAGGCCGGCTGGTGCTCACGCCCGGCGCGCCGGTGCAGGAGACCATCGCGCAGCTTCAGGCCTTGCCCGGCATTGGCCCTTGGACCGCGCACTACATCGCCATGCGCGCACTCGCCTGGCCTGACGCCTACCCCGATGGCGACTACGGCGTGCGCGCCGCGCTCGGCATGTGCAGCACCCGCGAGGCGCGCCTTCAGGCCGAGGCATGGCGCCCGTGGCGCGCCTACGCCGTCATGCATTTATGGGCTTCGCTGGGCGAAGCCGAGGAGAAAACATCATGAACCCGACATGCTATGGCCTGCGCTTCGACACCCCGCTTGGCGTCTGCCAGGTGCGTGCCAGCGACGCGGGCGTGCTCAGTGTCTGTTTCGATGAGGCGGACTGCGCGCTGCCGGCCAACGCGCTGTGCCGCGAGGCAGCCGGCCAGATCACGGCCTATCTGGCGGGTGAGCGCAACGATTTTGATCTGCCGCTCGCACCGCAGGGCACGCCGTTTCAGCAGTCGGTGTGGTCGGCCTTGCTCAAGTTGCCTTACGGCGCGACCACGCATTACGGTGCGCTCGCGGCATCGCTGGGCCGGCCGACCGCCGCCCGCGCCATCGGCGCCGCCGTGGGCAAGAATCCGATCTGGTTGATCATTCCCTGTCACCGCGTCATCGGCCGCGACGGCGCGCTCACCGGCTACGCCGGCGGGCTGCCGCGCAAGCGCGCGCTACTCGATCTGGAGGCCGCGCATGCGACCGCGTGACACCGTCGAGTTGTTCATCCTCGCCGCGCTGTGGGGCGCCAGCTTTCTGTTCATGCGCCAGGCCGCGCCCGATTTCGGCCCGGTCGGGCTGATCTTCATCCGCGTGCTGTTCGCCGCCCTGTTTTTGCTGCCGATCATCATCTGGCGCGGGCAATGGCGTGAGCTGATCGAGCATGCCTGGCCGCTGACCGTCGTCGGCATCCTCAACTCCGCGTTGCCCTTCGTGTTGATTGCCTGGGCGCTGCTCTCGCTCACCGCCGGCTTCGCCTCTATCGTCAACGCTACCGCCCCGCTGTGGGCGGCCGTGGTCGCATGGCTGTGGTTTGGCGAGCGGCTGACCCAATGGCGCGCCGCCGGCCTGGCCATCGGCTTTATCGGCGTGGGTGTGCTGGTGTCCGGCAAGGCGGGTTTTCATGGCGAGCACATCGCCTTGTCGGTGGTCGCCGGTCTGCTCGCGACCTTGTCGTATGGCGTGTCGGCCAACTACACCAAGCGCTATCTCACTGGTGTGTCCTCGCTGGCCATCGCCACTGGCGGCCAGACCGCCGCTGCCATCGCGCTCGCGCCCCTGGCCTGGTGGCTGTGGCCGGCTGGTGAGATCAGCGTCGAGGCCTGGGTCGCGGCTGCGATCCTGGCCGTCGCCTGCACCTCGGTCGCCTACATCCTCTATTTCCGCCTCATCGCCAACATCGGCCCGGCCCGCGCCATCGCCGTCACCTTCCTGATCCCCGCCTTCGGCATGGGCTGGGGCGTGCTCATCCTCGATGAATCCCTCGGCCTGCGCATGCTCGTTGGCGCGGGCGTCATTCTGGCCGGCACCTCGCTGGCGACCGGGCTGGTCGATGGCGAGAAGCTGCGGCGCTGGGCGGTGAAGCTGGGATTGCGGGCGGCGTGAGGTGCTGGGATCGACGGCGGGCCTGCTAAAGATCATTAGCTTGAAAGCATAGTCGTTTGGAATTTTTTAGTGCTAACCTTAAGGGGTTTTTATTTCCTGTGAGGTTGGTGATGAATGCGTTGTGTGCGACGGGGCCGCTGCCTGCGATTGGGCGTATCGGACTGTGTGTAAGCGTGTTGTCCTTTTTCTTGTCGGCCCCGGTGGCGTCGGCTGCGGTGAGCTACACAGTGACGCCGATTGCGAGTCGCTTTATCGCCACCGACATCAATGACACGGGGTGGGTTGCTGGAACAAGAGCGGTGTTTTCTAACTATCGGGCGTCTTTGTGGTCTTCCGATAGCGGCATGCTGGATCTCGGCCAGCTCGTTGGGGCTACGCCCGACTCGATGGCACTGGGGATCAACAACGACAACCGGGTAGTGGGCGCTGGGTTGTCTGGCGCCTCTGCAATTCCTCGCGACGATCTGATGTCGGGAGACGCAGCCTTCCTGTGGTCGCGTGACTCGGGCATGCAGTACCTGAATACGTCCGGCCTTTCAGGGGATAGCATCGCTGCGGCCATCAACGATCAGAATCAAATTGCGGGCACGGTCACACATGGCGGCACGCAGGTTGCGGTCATGACGAAGCCCGACGGCACTCAGCGAGTGCTTGGTACGCTGACTGGCGGGTCGGACTACGGCGGCTGGACAGGGCTTAGCTCGGCGGCGGCGATCAATGCGGGCGGCGATGTCGTCGGGACGAGCAGCGCAGTCACGGGGGGTGGTCATGCCTTTTTGTGGACCGAAGCTGGTGGCATGCAAGACCTTGGTTTTCTGCCGGGTGCCTATGAAAACAGCCGTGCGACCGGCATCAACGACGCGCGTCAGGTGATTGGATGGAGCCAAGGCGACGATTGCTGGTGTGCATTTCTGTGGTCGGTAAGTGACGGGATGCAGAGCCTCGGGTATTTGTCCGGCGCTGCCACAGGTTACGAGAGCAGTTTCGCTTCGGATATCAACAATGCGGGGCAGGTGATCGGCTGGTCTCATGTCGGCGATGTAGCGCATGCGATGCTATGGACCGAAACCGCTGGCATGCAGGATCTGAATGCTTTGATCGATCCGGCCGAAGGCTGGGTTTTGAGCAGCGCCAACGGCATCAACGAAAAGGGGCAAATCGTTGGTACGGGTCTGTTGAAAGGGCAAAGCTACGGTTTCCTGTTGAGTCCGGTGCCAGAGCCTGCCACCTGGGCCATGATGTTGGGCGGGCTTGGTGTGGTGTTCCGGCGTCGCCGGAGATTCGACGTTTGAAGCGCACTGTTCGGTAAAAGAAGGGCCGCGCAAGGCGGCCCGGATAGTGCAAATTGGTGGGTCACATCCCAAGCGCTTTCATGGCCTTGGCGAGCGTGTCGACCGATTCCTGATGCTTGCCCGCCTGGTGCAGGCTCTCACCTTCGGCACGCCAGGCTTTCACCTGCGTCATTTGCTCGGCGGTGAGCTGTGGGTTCTTGGACATGGCTTCGTCAATTTTTTTCATGTCGGCGGGGCAGTGAAACGCCCAGGCGCCGGTGGATACGGCGAAGAGTGCGGCGGCCAGTGCGGTTTTGATTTTCATGGTGTCTCCTTGGGGGCGCAACCTCGGGCTGCGTTACTACCAAGCTAGTCGGCGTGACGGGCCGCTGCCAGAACAAAAGCGTAAGTTTGATTGTGTGTTTCGCCCCGCGGTGTTCGGGCGTTCAGGCGCTACACTGCGCGCATCGGCGATGCCGTCAAGGAGTGAAGCGTGGATTATCAATCGGAGCTCGACGCCATCGTCGAAGAGGTCAAACCCCTGGTCGGCGAGGGCAAGGTGGCGGATTACATTCCGGCGCTGGCGCGGGTGCCGGCGGAGCGCTTCGGGATCGCGCTGTGCACCGTGGATGGCGAGGTCGCGCTGGCGGGTGATGCGCTTGAGGCGTTTTCGATCCAGAGCGTGTCCAAGGTGTTCAGCCTCACGCTGGCGTTGAAAAAGGTTGGCGAAAAGCTGTGGCTCCGCCTTGGCCGCGAGCCCTCCGGCGATCCATTCAATTCCTTGATGCAGCTGGAGGTTGAACAGGGTACGGCGCGCAACCCGTTCATCAATGCCGGGGCAATCTGCGTGGCCGATCAACTGATGTCCTTGAGCGATGACCCCAAGGCCGAGCTGTTGAATCTGGTCAGCACGCTGTGCGGCGAGCCGGTGGCCTTCGACCCCGAAGTGGCGGAGTCGGAGCGGGCGACGGGTTTTCGCAACGCGGCGCTGGCCAACTTCATGAAGAGTTTCGGCAAGATCGACAACGACGTGGACCGGGTACTCGACGTCTATTTCAACCAGTGTTCGATTGCCATGAACTGCGTGCAGATGGCGCGCGCCTTTGCCTACCTGGCCAACGAGGGTGTGCAGCCAATCACATCGCGCCCGATTGTCACACCGCGTCAGGCGCGTCGTATCAACGCGCTGATGCTCACCTGCGGCACCTACGATGCGGCGGGCGAGTTCGCATTTTTGATCGGCCTGCCCTGCAAGAGCGGCGTGGGCGGCGGCATTGCCGCCGTGGTGCCGGGCCAGCTGGCCTTGTGTGTGTGGTCGCCCGCACTGGGCAGCTCGGGTAACTCGGTGGCCGGTATGCGCGCCCTCGAATTGTTTGTGACCAAAACCGGTTTGTCGGTGTTCTGAGCGCGGCGGCGTGCACTCGCCCCAAGCGGGCTGTCAGCGGGTAAACTTGCCGTCCAGTCTTCGACTATTGCCAGATCACCCTACCCATGCAGCCAGCCAGTCGCGCCGACGCTTTTGCCGCGCTTGATCTCGCCCCCGGCGCCTTGCCGGCCGAGATCAAGCGCGCGTTCCGACGTCTGGCCATGCAGTGGCACCCGGACCGCAATAATGGTCACGGTGCGGCTGAACGGTTTCGGCAGATCAAGGCGGCGCACGACTATCTGGTGCGCGGCGACGAGGACGTCGAGGCTGATACTGCCGCCGACACCAACAGCGCGCCCGCGCGCGGCCCCGATCAGCAAGAAACCCTGTGGCTGGACATCGAAGAGGCCATCTTCGGCGGTGTGCATGTGCTGGAGCTTGAGCGCCCCGAAGTCTGTGGCGAGTGCGCAGGCGCCGGCCGGATTACGCTGGCTTCGTCACGCATGTGCAGCTGCTGTCGCGGCAGTGGCCGGGTGCGCAGCAAGACCGGGCTCGATCATTGCGATGCCTGCGGTGGCCGTGGCTACAGCGCCGAGGTGCGCTGCGAGACCTGCGACGGAACGGGCGAGACGCGCTCGGGGCGCAAGGTCCGGGTGACCGTGCCGGCGGGGATGTGGCCGGGACGGCGCCTGCGGCTGGCGGGCAAGGCCGCGCCAGTGGGCGATTTGCCGCCGGGCGATTTGTTGCTGCACAGCCAGCTGCGTCTGCATGGTTTGTTTGCCCTGCGTGGTGATGCGCTGGAAGTGACCGTGCCGGTGCCCTTGTTCGACCTGTTGGCCGGCGGCGCGGTGAGCGTGCCGGTGCCGGGCGGCGACATCGAAACCGTGAGCGTTGCGGCGGGCACGGTGACCGAAACCCGCCACACACTTGTGGGGCACGGGCTGCCCTTGCGCAGCGGCGGGCGCGGCGATTTGAGCGTGCTGCTGCAACCGGCGTTGCCCGAAAAACTCGGCAAGGCCGATCTCGATGCCCTGCGCGTGTTGCAAGAGACGCTGGCCGGGCGCGAATCGAAGCTCTACCCGTCGCTGGCCGAGTGGCGTGCGCGCTGGCTCGACGCGACCGCCAGCAAGAGCGGCCGAAAGTCGCGCAAGAAGAGTCGCTGAACCGGCCCGCCGGGCTATCGAGAGGCATTCATGGCTACGCTCAGTTCGATCGATATCGCGCTCGTCGCGCTGATCCACGCCTATATTCTGGTGCTCGAAATGTTCCTGTGGGACAAGCCGGCCGGTTTGCGGGCGTTTGGCCAAACGCTGGAAGCGGCGCGTGCGTCCAAAGTACTGGCCGCCAATCAGGGTTTGTACAACGGCTTTCTCGCCGCCGGCCTGATCTGGGGGCTCAGTCTCGGGGCGGAAGGCGGGTCGGTGAAAGTCTTCTTTTTGCTCTGCGTGCTGATCGCCGGGGTCTATGGCGCGGCGACAGCGAGCCGGAAAATTCTGTTTGTGCAGGCACTGCCGGCGGCGGTCGGGCTGGTGTTGCTGGGACTGTCGTAGGGCATTGTTGCCCCTGGTGTTACGGGCAGGTGCGCATCCGGCTTTCGACCTCGCGATAGGCGGCGGGTGAGTCGATGCTGGCGTGGGCTGCGCCGATGCCCGCGTCCAGACGCGCCAGCAAGGGTGCGATCCGCGCCTTGATCTGCACTGACAGTCCGTGCTGCATGGCCTGTCGGGTGGCAAAGTACAGCGGCGCCGGTGGCGTCTGACGCAGGCGGGTTTCGATCAGGCGGGCGCCGGCCCGGTAGTGGTTGCGCCAGATCGCCACATGTTGCTGCTCATGCGCGCCGACAAGCTGTCGTTGGCACGCTGTTGTGAGTTCGCGCGCCAGCGAGACGGTCATCTCCGAAAACCCCAGATTCAGCGTGATGTCCGGCGCCGCACACACCCGTCCGTCGGTGTCGACCAGCGCCCGTGCAGTCACTTCCAGCCGGCTCTGCGGTGTGGCATGGGTCACGCCCAACACGCTGTGGTTTCGACTCGCGGCGGCGCCGGACCGACGGCCGAGTGCGGCGGTGTCGTGGTGGTTGTCGTAGGCGACCGGGCGGTCCTCGAACACCACGCGTACGCGCGCGGCCGCGGCCAGGGCGTTGCAGCGTGCGGCGAAGTCGGGGGATGCGGCGCTGGCGGGGAGTGCGGCCAGCACGGCGATCAGGAGCCCGTAACGCGTCAGCGTCGCGGGAAGCGGTGGCAAAAACGTTTGCCGGGAGAGGCGACCGGACGGCGGCACGCTTGCCAGTGCTTAGCTGGCCGAGGGGCCGTCGTCATTGCCGAGGTGTTGAACAAACAGCACGTCGCACTGCTGCGTCGCGCAGTCGCGGTAGAAGCGCTTGAGCTGCAGAAACTGGCGGGCGACGCTGCCTTTGTCGGTGGCGGGCGGCGCGGTTTGGCCGGCCGGGCTCGTGTTGCGCCGGCTGATGGCTTTGGCGAGCGTGCCGGGTGCGACCGCGTCGATGCGATCGGCGAGTGCAGGCAGACGGTACGCCGGAATGTAGCGCGCCGCTGCGGCGTTGGGGATGTTCAGCGGCTGGACGCCGATGGCCTCGGGCAGGTCGAGGCGCTCACACAGGGCGGCCAGACTGTCGCCGGCGTCGGCGAGGTCGAGTTGTGCGCGGGGCGCAATGGCGTGAGCGCCGCTCACAAATTGCGCCAGATCGTCGCGCGTACGGATGCGGTTTCCGAAGACATTGGGCGGCAAGGCATGGAAGACGCCACGGATGGTCACAGTGAGTATCCCCCGATCAAAACCCGTAGTTTAGTGGCTGCGGCGCGATGGTGTGCGTGCCGAATTCCACCGCGGGGTGTACTTGCGGGTCGACGGGCACGCTCAGGCGCGGCGTCGTCGCTTGGCGGGACGTGTTTTGCCGGGGTGCGGCGCCGGCTTGTGCGGCAGGCCGAGTGCGGCGCGGGAGAGCCGGTCGGCCGCCTGGTTGCGATGCCGGGGGACCCAACGGAATTCGAGGTGTTCGAAGTGGCTTGCCCAGTCGTGCACCTGCCCGATCAACGCGACCAGCCGTGGCACGGCGGTGTGATCCAGGCCTGCTCCGTGGCGAACCGCGAAGTCGCTATCGCCGGTGAGGATGAGGTGCCGGGCGCCGGCCGCGTGCGCGTGGGTGAGGGCGAGGCAGACGGCCTGCAGCTCTGCTTCGTTGCTGCAGCCGGTGCCGTCGCCGCGGGCCGAGAGCTCGGTTTGCGCGCCATCGGGCGATTGCAGGACCACGCCGAGGCCCAGCTTGCCGGGGTTGGGCGAGGCGGCGCCGTCAAACCAGGCGTGCCAGCAGCCTGGCGAATCGGCGGTGTCGGGTGTTGGGTGAGGGGGCACTGCGGTGGCTCGATGGGCGGGGTGAGCGCTCATCTTGCCACCGCCCGAGGGGTGATGTCACACCGCTTCAGCAGGGCGTCAGCCAGTCGGTATGTTCGGTGTCCTCGCCGCGCACCGTGGCAAAAAAGCGTCGCTGCAGATCCTGCGTGATCGGGCCGGGCTTGCCGGTGCCGACGCGGCGGCGGTCGACCTCCACCACCGGTGTCACTTCGGCCGCCGTGCCGGTGAAGAACACCTCGTCGGCGACATACAACTCGTCGCGGGTGATACGGCGTGATTCGATCGCGTAGCCCGCATCGGCTGCCAGCGCATGGATGGTACGGCGGGTGATGCCGTCGAGTGCTGAGGTGATTTCGGGCTCGTACAGTTTGCCGCGCTTGACCACAAACACGTTCTCGCCCGGCCCCTCGGCGACGAAGCCGTCGGTGTCGAGCAGCAGCGCCTCGTCGTAGCCCTCTTGCCGAGCCTCGCGGCAGGCGAGGATGGAGTTGGTATAGGTGGACACCGACTTGGCGCGGCACATCTGCACGTTCACATGATGGCGGGCGAAGCTGGCCACCTTGACGCGGATGCCCTTGTCCAGGCCGTCGGCGCCCAGGTAGGCGCCCCAGGCCCAGGCGGCGATCATCACATGCACCTCGGTGCCGATCGGATCGACGCCGGCTTTCTCGGCGCCGAGAAACACCAGCGGGCGGATGTAGCCGCTTTCAAGATCGTTGCGTTCGATGGCGTCGATGCAAGCCTGGCGCAGCGTGGAGGCGTCCCAGGGCATGTCGAGGCCGAGGATTTTGGCCGAGTCGAACAGGCGCTCGATGTGTTCGTCCAGACGGAAGATGGCCGGGCCAGCAGGGGTGGCGTAGGCGCGGATGCCTTCGAAACAGCCCAAGCCGTAGTGCAGCGTGTGGGTCATGGCGTGCACCTTGGCGTCGCGCCAGGGCGTCCATTGCCCGTCCATCCAGATCCAGCCGTCGCGGTTTTCCATACTCATGATGTGCGTCCTCAAAATGCTTTGATTGAACCGGCAAAGCCTTGCCGGCAGGACGTCCGTTGTGCGGTGCGGTGGCCCAATGCGGCGCCGGATGCCGGGTGGGCGAGGGCGGGGTCGGGCGATGAGGCGATGGGCTCAGCTTGGGGCAGGGCGCGGCGTGGCTCAAACGAAAAGCACTGGCCTTGGGATGAACGAAATTCATCTGTCTATGCGCTGCGTGTTTCGTCGGCCGGGCGAATCGGCTATCGTCGAAGGCGTCGGTATGCGTTGCGCTCACACCCCGCACGGGTGCGAGCGAAAACCCAAAGGACTCGTCCATGGATTACATCCTCGCGCTCGATCAAGGCACGACCAGCTCCCGCGCGATGCTGTTCGACACCAAGGCGCAGGTGTGTGCGCTGGCGCAACAGGAGTTTGCGCAGCAGTTTCCGCGACCGGGCTGGGTCGAGCATGACGCGCGCGAGATCTGGCAGACCCAACTGGCCTGCGCAAAGCAGGCCCTGGCCGAGGCGGGCGTGGCACCCGCCGCGGTGCGTGCAGTGGGCATCAGCAACCAGCGCGAGACCACGGTGCTGTGGGATCGCGCCAGCGGTCAGCCGGTGGCGCCGGCCATCGTCTGGCAAGACCGGCGCACCGCCGAAGCCTGCGATGCGTTGCGCGAGCAAGGCCACGCGCCGCTGATCCGCGCGCGCACCGGGCTGGAGCTGGACGCCTATTTTTCGGCCACCAAGCTGGCCTGGCTGCTCGAGCACGTGCCGGGTGCGCGAGCGCGTGCCGCCGCCGGCGAGCTGGCCTTTGGCACCATCGACAGCTGGCTGATCTGGAATCTCACTGCGGGCGCCTGCCATGTGACCGACGCCAGCAATGCGGCGCGAACCATGCTTTTCGATATCCATCGCCAGCAGTGGGATGAGGACTTGCTGGTCTTGTTCGACATTCCGCGTGCGGTATTGCCGGCCGTGGTGGCGTCGAGCGGCGTGCTGGGCGCGTGCGCGCCGGCGGTGCTGGGCGCGGCGATTCCGATCGCCGGGGTGGCGGGCGACCAGCAGGCGGCCACCTTTGGCCAGGCCTGTCTCGCGCCGGGCATGGCCAAGAACACCTACGGCACCGGCTGTTTCCTGACGCTCAATACCGGGCAGCAGCCGGTCGAATCGCAGCACCGCTTGCTCACGACGATTGGCTGGCAACGGCCCGAAGGCACCGACTACCTGCTCGAAGGCGGCGTGTTCATGGCCGGCGCGGTGGTGCAGTGGCTGCGCGACGGCCTCGGTCTGATCGCCGCCGCCGGCGACATCGAAGCGCTGGCCGCGCAAGTGCCCGACAGCGGCGAGGTGGTGATGGTGCCGGCCTTTGCCGGCCTCGGCGCGCCGCACTGGGACGCCTACGCGCGCGGCAGCCTGATGGGCATGACACGTGGCTCCACCGCCGCCCACATTGCCCGCGCCGCACTCGAAGCCGTGGCTCTGCAGAACGTCGATCTGCTCACCGCCATGGCGGCGGATGGGGCGGAGGTCAAGGAGCTGCGCGTCGATGGCGGCATGACTCGCAACAATCTGCTCATGCAGTTGCAGGCCGACCTGCTGGGCGTGCCGGTGTTGCGCCCCCGGCAGACCGAAACCACCGCCCTGGGCGCGGCCTTTCTGGCTGGCCGCGCGGTGGGCGTGTGGCCGGACGATGCGGCGATTGCCGCGCACTGGCAGCTCGACCGCGCGTTTGAGCCGACCGCGTCGGCGGACTGGCGTGAAGCCTTGATCGCGCGCTGGCACAAGGCCATCGAACGCAACCGGGGCTGGGCCGATGGCGCCTGACGATATCAAACTGGCGCCGCCCGCTTTGGCGCGACCGGCGCTGCTGGCGGCCGCGCAGGCGGTAGAAGAGTGGGATGTGATCATCATCGGCGGTGGTGCAACCGGCCTGGGCGCGGCGGTGGACGCGGCCAGCCGGGGCTATCGTACGCTGCTGCTGGAGGCGTATGACTTTGCCAAGGGCACCAGTTCGCGCTCGACCAAACTGATCCACGGCGGGGTGCGCTACCTCGGTCAGGGCCGGATCGGCTTGGTGCGCGAGGCACTCATCGAGCGGGCCCGCTTGCTCAAGAACGCGCCGGCGCAGGTCACGCCGCTGCGTTTTGTGGTGCCGGTCTACAACCGCTGGGAGCAGCTCAAGCTGCGCGTCGGGCTGACGGCCTATGAATGGCTGGCCGGGCGCTACAGTCTGGGTCTGGTGCGTGGCCTGTCTGCGGCCGAGACGCGCGCGGCGCTGCCCAATGCGCGGCCCGATGGCTTGTTGGGCGGGGTGGAATATTTCGATGGCCAGTTCGATGACGCCGGCCTGGCCATCGCCTTGGCACAAACCGTGTTCGATCACGGCGGCATCGCGCTCAACTACGCGCCGGTCACCGGCCTCATCGAGACGGATGGGCGCATCACCGGTGTGCGTGGGCATGACGAGATCACCGGTGAGGCGCTGAGCTTCACCGCCCGCGCGGTCATCAACGCCACCGGCGTGTGGGCCGATGACATTCGCCGCATGGCGCTCCCCGACGCGCCGCCCATGCTCGCGCCCAGCCAGGGCGTGCATGTGGTGGTGGACGCCGCCTGGCTGCCCGGCGAGGCGGCGCTGCTGGTGCCCGAGACCGACGACGGTCGCGTGCTGTTCATGATCCCCTGGCAGGGTAAGGTGCTGCTCGGCACTACCGACACGCCGCGCGACGACATCCCGCTCGAACCGCAGGCGCAGGCGGCCGAGATCGACTTCATATTGCGCACCGCTGCGCGCTATCTGGTGCGAGCGCCGGGGCGTGCCGATATTCGCAGTGTGTTCGCCGGCCTGCGCCCGCTCATCGCCGCCGACCCCGATGCGCCACGCAGCGAGCTGTCGCGCGAGCATGTGATCCGCGTCTCACCGCAGGGCTTGATCACCATTGCCGGCGGCAAGTGGACGACGTATCGGCAGATGGCCGAAGAGGTGATCGATCGCGCAGCAAGCGAGGCGGGTCTGAGCGCACGCGCCTGCCGCACCGCCAATCTGCCGCTGCATGCCGACGTGTTGCCTGAGGCCGGCGCACGCCTGCATCCGCGCCTCGATGTGACCGAGGCGCAGGTGCGCCACGCGGTCCGCGCGCTGTTTGCGCTGGCGGTCGAGGACGTGCTGGCCCGGCGTAGTCGGGCGCTGTTTCTGGATGCCGATGCGGCATGCGCCGTCGCCCCCGATGTCGCTCGCATCCTAGCCGACGAACTGGGCCGCGACGCCGACTGGCTGGGCGCGCAGATCTCGGATTTCGCGGCGCTGGCGGCCGCCTATCTGCCTGCGCCGGACTGATCTCTACCTGAGCCGACCTGTCGGCGCAAATACGAGGCATCACGCCTGCACTTGCTCACCGGCCGGCTCGGAGGTTTTCCCGGCAGGGCGCTGGCGAACTGGACGCTGGCGTCCGGGGTCGGGGCGAGTTCGGTGTAAAGGATGCCGCCAACGGCCGCAACACCGCTGAAAATGGGCGCCCGCGCCATGTGTCGGCTGAACGTGTACAGCGCTTTGGTGCCTGCCTAGACTGAAACCTGATAACTGATCCAGTACACGCCGTCGATGACTGAGCCATGACCTGCCTGCGGTGTCCGCGTTCGGAGCCGGGCGGTGTGCCAATCGGAGGTGTGATTATGGACACCAAATATGATCTTTTGATACGTAATGGATGGGTGGTCGACGGTCGCGGTGGCGCGCCCGTCCAGGCCGATGTGGGGGTGGCAGGCGGGTATATTCGTGCCGTCGGAAAGCTTTCCGGCGCGGCACGTGAGGTCATTGATGCGGCCGACCATATCGTGGTGCCGGGCTTCGTCGATATCCACACTCACTACGACGGCCAGGTGAGCTGGGAGAGCCGGTTGGTGCCCTCGTCTTCGCATGGCGTGACGACCGCGGTGATGGGCAACTGCGGCGTCGGTTTCGCCCCGTGCCGGCCTGCGCAGCACGAGCTGTTGATCCAGCTGATGGAAGGTGTCGAGGACATTCCGCATCCGGTGCTGATCGATGGCCTGCCCTGGACCTGGGAGAGCTACCCCGACTACCTCGATTTTCTCGCCGCGCGGCAGTACGACATGGACATCTGTGGCTATGTGCCACATGCGCCGGTGCGGGTGTACGCGATGGGCCAGCGCGGCGCCGACCGCGAGCCGGCCACGGCGGCCGACCTGGATGCGATGGCGCGCATCGTGGCCGAGGCGGTGCGCGCCGGGGCGATGGGCTTTTCCACCTCGCGCACCTTCTTCCACCGCTCCAGTGATGGGCGCTCCACGCCCAGCTTCGAGGCCGCCGAGGCCGAACTGATGGCGCTGGCCGGGGCGCTCCGGCAGGAAGGCCGCGGCGTGATGCAGCTGATCACCGATTTTGATGCGCCCGAGGCGACGCTCGACCTGCTGCTGCGGCTGGTGAAAACTGCCGGCCGGCCCTTGTCGGTGTCCTTGCTCGAAGGCACCTACGGGCCGATGACCCTCGATTGGCGAACGGTGCTCGACCGCTTCGCGGCGGCTGGCGCGCAGGGCCTGCCGATCAAGGCCCAGGTGCTGAGCCGGGCCATCGGCGTGATGCTCGGCCACGAGCTGACGCTCAACACCTTCTACACTTGCGAATCCTACAAGCCGCTCGCCGCGCTGCCCTTCGAGGAGCGCATCCGTGCGCTGCGCCAGCCCGAGATGCGCGCGCGCATCCTGGCCGAAGCGGCCGACCCCGACCCGACCATCGTACTTGGTCGGTTGGCACGTGAGTTTGACCACATGTTCCTGCTCGGCGATCCGCCCGATTACGAGCAACCGCTTGAGAACAGTATCGCCGCCCGCGCCGCGCGGCTCGGCGTGAGCCCCGAAGCGCTGGTGTACGACCTGATGCTCGAGCGGGACGGCCGCAACAACCTGTATGTGACGCTGTGCAACTACGAATACGGCTCACTCGAATCTTCGCGCGAGATGATGCAGCATCCCGGCGCCGTGCTCGGCCTGGGCGATGGCGGCGCGCACTGCGGCACCATTTGCGACGGCAGCTATCCCACCTTCATGCTCACCCACTGGGTGCGCGACCGGCAGCGCGGCGCGCGGCTGCCATTGACGGATGTGGTCAAGTGGCTCAGCCACGATACCGCGCAGGCGGTGGGCCTGTGCGATCGCGGTGTGCTTGCGCCCGGCTACAAGGCCGACATCAACGTCATTCACCCCGAGCGTCTCACACTGCATGCACCCGAAGTGGCCCACGACCTGCCTGGCGGCGGACGGCGCCTGGTGCAGCGCGCCGAAGGCTATGCCGCCACCGTGGTCAGCGGCGCCGTGGTGTATCGCGACGGGCAGCCCACCGGCGCACTGCCAGGCAGGCTTGTGCGCGGCGCGCAGGCGGCACCGGCGCAATGACGCCGTCTGGCCGGTTTGGCAAAACGGGCCAGCTGTGATCTGTCTATCGGTTGTTCATCCGGGACGTACCCCTCAGATTGGAGGCGCCAACCAAACCAGTCATCCGAGGTTCCCGAATGAACAGTCATCAAAATGCCCGATTGCCCGACTATCGGTTTTCGGCCGAGGGAGATTATGCGGCGCGCACCCGACGCTGAAATGCCGGGCGCCCCGCCAGATGTGACCGAGGTCACGCCCGGCGGGGGGGCTGGGTGATGCGAGATCAGGCCTTGAATTCGATCAGCAGATCCTTGGCGTTGACCTGGGTGCCGGGTTTGACATGCACGGCGGCGACCGTGCCGTCGCGCTCGGCCTTGATGGCCAGCTCCATCTTCATGGCTTCGAGGGTCATCAGGGTGTCGCCGCGATTCACATGCTGGCCGTCGCGGGCGCCGACGCTGCCGATTACGCCGGGCATGGGCGCGCCGATCTGGTCGGGGTTGCCGTCCTGCGCCTTGGCGCGCTCGCTGGTGTTGACCACGCCGGCGCGGGGCACCTTGATCAGGCGCGGCTGGCCGTTGAGTTCGAAGAAGAGCTTCATCTGGCCGTCTTCGGATTCGGCGCGGCCGAGCAGGCGGATGACCAGGGTCTTGCCGCGATCGATGTCGACCACCACTTCTTCGCCATCGGCCAGGCCGTAGAAGAAGGCCGGGGTGGGCAGCACGGACACGTCGCCGTATTTGGCTTCATGCGCGACGTAGTCGGCGAAAACCTTGGGGTACATCAGCGCCGAGGCGAGGTCGGTGTCGGTGGCGTCGCGCTCCAGCGTCTTGCTCAGTTCGGCGCGCGTGGCGTCCAGATCGACCGCCGGCAGATGATCGCCGGCGCGGCCGAGCATGGGCTTCTCGCCGCCCAGCACCTTGGCCTGCAGCGCGGCGGGGAAGCCGTCGGCCGGGTAGCCGAGCTCGCCGCGCATCAGTTGCACGACGGATTCCGGGAAGGCGATTTCGCGCGCCGGGTCGAGCACTTCGGCGGGGGTGAGCCCGTTGGTGACCATGAACAGCGCCATGTCGCCGACGACCTTGGAGGTCGGAGTGACTTTGACGATGTCGCCGAACAGCAGGTTGACCTGGGCGTAGGCTTGGGCCACTTCCGGCCAGTGGTGGTCGATGCCCACGGCGCGGGCCTGCTCGCGCAGGTTGGTGTACTGGCCGCCGGGCATTTCGTGCAGATAGACGTCGGAGGTGCCGGCGCGGATGTCGGCTTCGAAGGGGGCGTATTGACGGCGCACCCCTTCCCAGTAACGCGACAGCTTTTGCAGATTGGCGAGATTGACACCCGGGTCACGCTCATGGCCTTGCAACGCGGCGACGATGGAGCCGAGGTTGGGCTGGGCAGTGAGGCCGCTGAGCGCATCGAGCGCGCCGTCGACCGCATCCACACCGGCCTCGACCGCCGCCAGCACGCTGGCCGCGGCAATGCCGCTGGTGTCGTGGGTGTGGAAGTGAATCGGCAGACCGACTTCGTCGCGCAGGGCCTTGACCAGCGCGCTGGCCGCCCGCGGGCGGCACACGCCGGCCATGTCCTTGATGGCGAGGATCTGCGCGCCGGCTTTCTCCAGCTCCTTGGCCATCTTCACGTAGTACTGCAGGTTGTACTTGGGGCGATGGGTGTCGAACAGGTCGCCGGTGTAGCAGATGGCGGCCTCGCACAGCGCGCCGGTGTCGCGCACTGCGTCGATGGCGACACGCATGTTATCTACCCAGTTGAGCGAATCGAACACGCGGAACAGGTCGATTCCGCCTTCGCCATCACGGCCGGCCGCGGCCTGTTTGACGAACTGGCGCACGACGTTGTCGGGGTAGTTGGTGTAGCCAACCGCGTTGGAAGCGCGCAGCAGCATTTGCAACAGCAGGTTGGGCATGGCCTCGCGCAACTCGGCCAGGCGGGTCCACGGATCTTCCTTGAGGAAGCGCAGCGCCACGTCGAAGGTTGCGCCGCCCCAGCATTCCATCGAGAACAGCTCATTGCCCAGGCGCGCGTAATGCGGCGCCACGGCGACCATGTCGCGGGTGCGCATGCGGGTGGCGAACAGCGACTGGTGGGCGTCGCGCATGCTGGTGTCGGTCAGCAGCACTTTCGGGGTGTCGCGCATCCATTGGGCGAAGGCGTCGGCGCCTAGGTGTGTAAACCCACTAGGTTGTTCGCATTCGGTAGCCGGCTGATCGGCGGTAGATATTTCAAGCTGGCGTGTGGCCGGTGCCAGTTGTACTGATGCAACCAGATCGGCAAGTGGGCGGCACGCTGCTGCGAGGATTCGTAGGAGCGGGCGTAGGCCCATTCGCGCAGGGCTGTCTGGATGAAGCGTTCGGCTTTCCCGTTGGTCCGTGGTGTGTATGGCTTGGTGCGCATGTGCCTGAGCCGAAGGCGTCGGCATAAGCGCTTGAACTTTCGGGACTTGTAGCATGCACCGTTGTCGGTCAGTACGCGCTGGAAACGGATGCCAAGGCTGGCGTAATAGCGCACTGTTCGAAGCAGCGCGATGCAGGCGCTGCGGCCGCTCTCGTCAGGGCAGATGGTGCTGAAAGCGATACGCGAATGATCATCGATCGCCACATGAACGTACTCCCAACCGGCCCCGGGTGAGTCTTGCCGACGATCGCCAGTTACCCGGTGCCCGGGGCGACGAAAACGCCCGAGTTTCTTGATGTCCAGGTGCAACATGCCGCCAGGGGCCGGGTACTCATAGCGCCGCACCGGCTTGGCCGGCTCAAGGTTCGCCAGGCGGTGGAGCCCTGCGCGGCACAGGATACGCCCCACCGTGCTGCGCCCGACGCCCAGATCCTGACTAATTTGGTGGTATGGCTGTCGACTCTTGCGTCGTTCGATGATCATCCGCTGGCGTTCGCCACTCAGCGCATGCGGGCAGCGATGTGGGCGTGAAGAGCGGTTGTGCAAACCACCCGGCCCTTCTTCTCGATAGCGCTTGAGCCACTTGTAAGCCGTGCGGGTGCTGACCCCCGCAGCCTGTGCCGCCTCTTCCACGCGCAGACCATGTTCGACGACGCGCCTCACAAGAAGCGCTCGACCATGGACGGTTAATCGGGCATTTTTATGTGTGTTCATTCGGGAACCTCGGAGGACTGGTTTGGTTGGCGCCTCCAATCTGACGGGTACGTCCCGAATGAACAACCTACAGAGAGATCACACCTAGGGCTTTGAGGCGGTCGCGCGAGCCGGCTGGTGGCGCCACGGTGAGATCGACCTTGGGCAGAATCGGCGCAGCCAGCGGGCCGACGGGTGCGGTGCGGCCCTTCATCTCGGGGCTGCCGTTGACCGTCACTTCGCCGATAAAGCTGAGCAGGCGGGTGGCGCGGTCGCGACGCGGGGTGAATTCGAACAGCGCGGGCGTGTCGTCGATGAAGCGGGTGATGCACTCGCCCGACAGGAACTGCGGGTGGGCGATGACGTTCTCGAGGAAGGCCAGGTTGGTGGTCACCCCGCGGATGCGGAACTCGCGCAGCGCGCGGTCCATGCGGCTGGCCGCTTCAACCGCGGTGTTGCCCCAGGCGGTGACCTTGACCAGCAGCGAGTCGTAGTAAGGGGTGATCACCGCGCCAGCGTAGGCCGTGCCGCCGTCCAGGCGCACGCCCATGCCCGAGGCGCTGCGGTAGGCGGTGAGCTTGCCGTAGTCGGGAGCGAAGCCGTTTTCCGGGTCTTCGGTGGTGACGCGGCATTGCAGGGCGTGGCCGTTGAGGCGGATCTTGTCCTGCGTCGGGATGCTGCTGTTCTCGTCGCCAATGCGCACGCCTTCGGTAACCCGGATCTGCGCCTTGACGATGTCGATGCCGGTGACCTGCTCGGTCACCGTGTGCTCGACCTGAATACGCGGATTCACCTCGATGAAGTAGTAGGCGCCGGTGTCGGCGTCCATCAGGAACTCGACCGTGCCGGCGTGGCTGTAGCCGACTTCCTTGGCCAGACGCAGCGCGGCGGCGCACAGCTCGGTACGGGTTTTTTCGTCGAGGTAGGGCGCCGGGGCGCGCTCGACCACCTTCTGGTTGCGTCGCTGCACCGAGCAGTCGCGCTCGAACAGGTGGATGAGGTTGCCGTGGGTGTCGCCCAGCACCTGCACTTCCACATGGCGGGCGCGGCGCACGAGTTTTTCGAGATAGACCTCGTCGTTACCGAAGGCGCTGCCGGCTTCGCGGCGGGCCACTTCCATGGCCGGGCCGAGATCGGCTTCGGTCTCGACCACGCGCATGCCGCGGCCACCGCCGCCCCAGCTGGCCTTGAGCATCATCGGGTAGCCGACTTTGGCTGCGGCGACCTTGGCCTCGGCGAGGTCATAGGGCAGGGCATCGGTGGCGGGCACCACCGGTACGCCGGCGCTTTCGGCGAGATGACGGGCGGTGACCTTGTTGCCGAGACGGCGCATGGCATCGGGGCTGGGGCCGATGAAGCGGATGCCGGCCTTGGCGCAGGCGTCGGCGAAGTCCGGGTTCTCGGAGAGCAGGCCGTAACCGGGGTGAATTGCATCCACATGCGCCTCTTTGGCCACGCGGATGATGTCGTCGATGTCGAGGTAGGCCGCGATCGGGCCCTTGCCTTCGCCCACCAGGTAGGCCTCGTCGGCCTTGAAGCGGTGCAGCGAGAGGCGGTCTTCCTTGGAGTAGATCGCCACGGTGCGGATATTCATCTCGCTGGCGGCGCGGAACACGCGAATGGCGATCTCGGATCGGTTGGCGACGAGGATGCTCTTGATCGGGTTCATGGGGTTGCGTCCTGATTAAGCGTTTGAAGCCGGGCGGCCGCACATTGCGCTGAGCACATATTGTCGTAGATCGCTGGCTTAGCCGTTAGATGGCGTCATCTTCGGCGTAATTTGGCGTCAATGGCGGCCGATATTGTGCTCATGATCGGGTTTCGCGCCGGCTTTGCCTAGTCGGGTGAACCCGACAATGCTGCGGCGCAATAAGGTGAGTTCGCGCGGTGGTCGCGGTATGCTTTCAGGCCCCAACCGCAGTGAGCAGAAGAACGTGCAGGCCTTGTTGAATGAAGATCAGTGGTTGCCGCGGCTGGCAATCACCCTCGTGCTGGTGGTGCTGTTTGTGATTGGCCGTCGCTTGGCGACCAAATTCATCCGCGGTGGTGCCGACGTGCTCGACGCCTCGCGCCGGCGTCGGGTGTTCTACGCCCGCAGTGCCTTCAACCTCGGTCTGGCCGTGGCCGTGCTACTGCTCTGGCTGGGGCATTTGCAAAACATCATGCTCTCGCTGACTGCGGTGATCGTCGCCGTGGTGTTGGCGACCAAGGAAATCATCATGTGCGTGAGCGGCTTCATGCTGCGCACCGGCACCGGGCTGTATTCGGTGGGCGACTGGATTGAGGTCAATGGCGTGCGCGGCGAAGTCAGCGACTACAACGTGCTGACGACCACCTTGCTCGAACTTGCGCCGCCCAAACGCGGGCATGGTTACACCGGCAACATCATCGTCATCCCGAACAGCCTGTTTCTGACGCATTCGGTGCGCAATGAGCGGCTCGGCCGTCACTATGTGCTGCATCCGTTCATCGTCACGGTTGAACCCGGCTTGAACGTGGGCGAGGCCTTGGCGTGGTGGACCGCGCAAGCGGCGGCTGCCTGTGCCGATTTTGCCGAAGAAGCCGAGCGGGTGAGCGTGGCGGTGGATCGCGCCTTGTCGGCTGACGTGCAGGGGCCGGTGCCGCTGGTGCATGTGGGCACCTCAGACACCGCCAGGGTCAACTTCCAGATTCAGTTGTTTTGTCCCGCCGCGCGCGCCCATGCGCTGGAGGTTGCGCTCACCAGCGATTTTCTGAGCGCCGTGGCGGCCGGGCAGTTCAGCCCGGCGATGCCTGAAAAAGACGCCAGCTGATTACTCGCACTGCGCGACGCAGGGGCCGTCGGCCGGGCAGGTGCCCTCGGCCGGCACGGTGCACTTGGTGCGCGAGCGTTGCACAAAATACGTGCCGTTGGAGTAGTCGCAACGCAGCATCGTGAGACCTTTTTTCTGGCTCACGCTGATGCTCACCGGCTTGGCCTTGGCCATCTCATCCTTCGGCATGTCGCAGGACTGGTAGTTGGCAAACTGGCCGTCGGCCGATTCCCACAGCGCCACATCCTTCAGCTTGCGATAGTTCTCGAAGCTCTCGCAAGTCGTGTCCAGCGGGCTGTAAAGCCGGGCGTTGCTGCCGCAGTAGCCGTCGAAGGTGTACTGAAGCTCTTCTGTCGTCGGGCAGGCGTTGACTTGCTTGACGGTGGCCGCGTCCGGACAGGCCACCGGCTCGGCAATGGCGCTCAGGGGGATGGCAAGGGCGAGGGCAGCGAACAGCAAACGCATGAAAATCTCCGAGTCGGTGAAAAACAGAGCGCAGTGTGCCAATGCGTGGATGGCGCCGCTCTGATCCAGCGCAGGAAAATCGCGTTCTATTTTGTTGGTGGTGTGCGCACTTCAAGCTGCAACCAGCGCACAAAATCGCGAATCCACGCCTGGTTGGCCGCAGCGGGCGGCAGCACGGCGTAAAAACCCAGCCCCGGCACGGTCACATCGAAAGGCGCCACCAGCGTGCCCGCTGCCAGATAGCTGCGCGCCAGCAGCCCCACGCTCAGCGCCACGCCGCCGCCGGCGGCCGCCGCTTCGAGCATCATCATCGCGTCATCAAACTCCGGCCCGCTCTCCGGCGCCGGCCAGGTCAGCCCTGCCGCCGCAAACCACGGCTGCCAGGGCAGTAGCGGATGGCGCAGCAGGCGGGCGTGGGCGAGGTCGGCCGGGGTGTTCAGCGTGGCCGCCAGCGCCGGCGTGCACAGCGGCGCCACGGTTTCATCGCTCAGCTTGAAAGCCGTCAGCCCCGGCCACGGCGGCCGGCCGTAACGCAGGCCGAGGTCGGCTGTGCCGTCGAGCATCGGGTCCAGCCGGGTGGATGATGACAGCGCGAACTCCAGCGTCGGATGCGTCTGCTGATAGCCCGCCAGCCGTCCCACCAGCCACTTCGCCCCGAAGGCCGGCGCCACGCTGATGCGCAAGGTGTGGCCCGCCTGCCGCCGCAGTTGCCGCGACGCCGCTTCGATACGCGCCAGCGCGGGCCGAACCTCCGCCAGAAACACCTCGCCAGCAGGCGTCAGCTCGATGCGCCGGTTGATCCGCAAAAATAGCGCCTGCCCCAGCCACTCTTCCAGCGCCTTGATGCGGTGGCTTACTGCCGAGGGCGTGATGCACAACTCCTCGCCCGCGCGCAGAAAGCTGCCATGGCGGGCGGCGGTCTCGAAGGCGATCAAGGTGTGGGGCGGGGGGAGGGTGCGCATGGTTGGCGTCGAGGGGGCGAGCCGCCATGGTAGCGCGATGACCCAGGCGCTTGAACGGAATCTCGTTGCGTGTGCGCTTGTCGCGCCGGACGCATTGCGCAATGATGCTTGCATTCGCCTACCCGACGCCGCCCATGACTCAGCCCATGCAGCTGGCGCAACTCAACGTTGCCCGCCTGCTCGCCCCCATTGATTCACCGCAACTGGTCGACTTCGTCGCGCAACTCGACGAGATCAACGCGTTGGCCGAAGGCAGCCCCGGCTTTGTGTGGCGTTTCGAAGGCGACGCGCGCGAGGGCAGCACCTCGGCGCCCGGTGATGAAGAGCTCATCATCAATCTGTCGGTGTGGGCGAGTAGCGAGGCCTTGTTCGACTATGTGTATCGCTCGGCGCACAAATCGGTGATGACGCGTCGGCGCGAGTGGTTTGCCAAGGCCGCCGACATGCACATGGTGTTGTGGTGGGTGCCGGCCGGGCATTGGCCCGATATTGCCGAGGCGATGCAGCGGCTGGCCGAGTTGAACGCCAAGGGGCCGTCGCCGGCGGCGTTCAGTTTTCGCGAAGCCTTCGGCGCTGACGGTCGTCCGCTGGGGCGCCGGGCGCTGACACCGGCCGACTGAAGCGCCGACGCTGGCCCGGTCGGCGGCGGGCGGATTGTCTCTTTGAGAATCGGCGCGCCGCGCGCAGGGTAGGCTTTTACCTATGTCCGCCCTTGCGGTTGCGAGCGCCCCATGCCGATTCCGTCCGACCCTCTTGCTGATGACCACGCCCAGATAAATATCCTGTTGCGCGAGGTGTGCGCGCAGGCCAGCCAGTGGTTAGCCAATTTACCGACCCAGCCGGTGGCCGGCGGTGCGCCGCCGGCCGCGCCCATCGATCACCCGGGCGGTGCCCGCGCGGCGCTCGACGAATTTCTGACCCGCTTTTCGCCCGGCCTCGCCGCCAGCGCCGGGCCGCGCTACTTCGGCTTCGTGACCGGCGGGGCCACGCCCGCCGCGCTGGTGGGCGACTGGCTGGCCAGCGTCATCGACCAGAACGCCACCGGCTCGGCGGACTCCAACGCTGGCGCGCTGGAGCTGGAAACCATCGCGCTGTTCCGCGACATGCTCGGCCTGCCGGCGGCCTTCAATGGCGCGTTCGTGTCCGGTGCGACCATGGCGAACTTTGTCGGGCTGGCGACGGGGCGGCAGTGGCTGGGCTCGCAGGCCGGCGTGGATGTGGCCGAGGTGGGTGTGGCCGCGCTGGGGCCCGCGCGGGTGCTGAGCGCAGGGGCGCATTCGAGCACCGTCAAAAGTCTGGCCATGCTCGGGCTGGGGCGGCAAAGTCTGCACCGAGTCGCGAGCTTGCCGGGGCGCGAGGCCATTGATGTGGCTGCGCTCGCCGAAGCGCTGGCCGCCGCGCCGGGGCCGTGCATTGTGGTGGCCAACGCGGGCACGGTGAATACCTGCGACTTCGATGATTTGACCGCCATTGCGGCGCTGAAAGAGCGCTTCGATTTCTGGCTGCATGTGGACGCGGCCTTCGCCGGCATCGCGGCGGCGAGCGTGCGCTACCGGCCACGCCTGGCCGGCTGGGCGGCGGCGGATTCGATCACCGTTGATTGTCACAAATGGCTCAACGTGCCTTACGACTCTGCGGTGGCGCTGACGCGGCATATCCCGCTGCAGGCCGAGGTGTTTCGCAACCACGCGGCCTACCTGCGCGGCGAGGTCGAGCCGGGCAACTTCCTGCAGCTGACACCCGAAAACTCACGCCGCCTGCGCGCGCTGCCGGCCTGGTTCACGCTGCGCGCCTACGGGCAGGCAGGTTACGCCGGCATCGTCGAGCGCAACTGCGATCAGGCCCGCTGGCTGGGCGAGCGCATTGCCGCCGAGCCGCGCTTGAGGCTGCTCGCACCGGTGACGCTGAACGGTTTTTGCTTTGCGCCGGCGGAGGGCGATGCTGCCGCATTGCTTGCGCGTATCAACGCCACGGGCGAGGTGTTCATGACGCCGACGGTGCTGTTCGGGCAGGGCGCGATCCGTGGCGCGATCAGCCATTGGGCGACCACACAGGCAGATATGGAGCGGGTGTGGGCGGCGATTCAGTCCGCCTTGCCGGGCTAAACCGTTTCGGCGCACGATCAAGGCCCATCGACGCGGAGCGCCATCATGCTACTCACCCATCTCGGCCACACACCTACCATCGACCCCGAGGCCTGGGTGGCGCCGACCGCCACGGTCTGCGGCAATGTGCACATCGGCCCCGGCTGCCGGGTGATGCATGGCGCGCAGATCATCGCCGAGGGCAGCCGCATCGATCTCGGCGAGTGCGTGATCGTGCTCGAAAACGCGGTGCTTCGCAGCACGGCCGACCACGCGCTGCGCATCGGCACGCACTGCCTCGTCGGGCCGGGCGCGCATGTGGTCGGTTGCACGGTCGAAGACGATGTGTTCATCGCCACCGGCGCTTCGGTGTTTCATGGCGCGCTGATCGGGCGCGGTTGTGAGATACGCATCAATGCCGTGGTGCATCTGCGCAGCATTTTGCCGCCGGGTGAGACGGTGCCGATTGGTTGGGTGGCGGTGGGCGATCCGCTGCGCATTTTGCCGCCCGATCAGCACGAGGCGATCTGGGCGGCGCAGGCCCCGCTGGACTTCCCCCAATTTGTGTATGGCTTTGACCGCGCCGAGGCCAGCATGGCGAAGATCACCCGCAAGCTCTCGGCCAGCCTCGGTGCGCATAGCGACGATGCGCCGGTCAGCCCGCCCGGGGCAGCGTCACCCTAGGCCGCAAATTGTCGTCCTCGGCGTCGGTGCCCGAGACGTTGGCCAAGTAAGCGCCAATCTCGGCGTCCAGCCACTGGCTGAAGTGTTCAACCCGGGCCCGCCCGGCGCTTCGGACGGGCCACACCAGCCAGTAGGGGTTGGGGTAGGGCACGCTCACGTTTGTGAGTTGAACGAGCTGCCCGTCCTGCAGCATGCCGTGCACCAGCGATAGTCGCGACAGCGCCACCCCATGGCCGTGGCGGGCCGCCTCAATCACAAGATTGGAGTCGTTGAACCGAATGCCCTGCAGCACGTCGGCGGGCAGCCCGGCGGCGTCCTGCCAGGGGCGCCAGTTCTCGATCGACAGCAGCAGGGGCGCGGCCATCACCTCAATCGGCGTGCGCGGCAGGCGTCCGCCATTGAAGTGCGGCGCGGCGACGGCGACCAGCTGGTCGGCAAACAGCTCGCGTTGTTGCACTTTGTCCCAACCGCCATGGCCCATGCGAATCGCCACGTCGATGCCTTCGGCTTCGAGATCGGCCACCTGCAGGCCGGCGCGCAGGGAAATCTTGAGTTCCGGGTGGGCAGAGGTGAAGTGCGGCAGCCGGGGGATGAGCCAGTGCGCGCCGAAGGACGGAATGGTGCCGATCACCAGTTCGTCTTCGCGTGGCTGCGCCACTACCGTGCCGGTGGCGCGCGACAGGTCGGACAGCGCGTGGCGCACCTGCAAGGCGTAGACCCGGCCGTTCTCATTGACCGACAGGCGCTTGCCGCGTCGGTCGAACAGGCGCAACCCGAGCATGTCTTCGAGTGCGCGCAGTTGATGGCTGATGGCGCTGTGGGTGAGGTGCAGTTCGCTCGCCGCCTTGACCACGCTGCCGAGTCGGGCGACGGCCTCGAAAGCGCGTAGCGCGGGCAGGGGTGGAATGCGCTGCATGTGAATTTCCTTCACATTGATGTCGAATCCTTATCGATATACGCCCATGTGGCGGTGCGATACAGTGATTTCGGTACTGTCGATTGAAATAGGCATCACATTCTAACGGAGCGCAATATGACAACGTGGCTGATGCTGCCGGGGCTTGGTGGCTCCGGACCCGCACACTGGCAGAGCCACTGGACGCGAGCCCTGCCGCAGGTGCGTCGGGTGGTGCAGCACGACTGGGATGCGCCGAGCCGTCGTGACTGGATCAACACGCTGGACGCGGCCGTGCGCGGCAGCCATGGCGAGGTGATATTGGTGGCCCATAGTCTGGCTTGCGCGCTGGTGGCGCATTGGGCGCGGCAGCATACGGGTCGGGTGCGTGGGGCCTTGCTGGTGGCGCCGGCGGATGTGGATTCGACTGAGCATACGCCCGAGGTGGTGCGTGGCTTCGCGCCGATGCCTTTGCAGGCGCTGCCGTTTCCGTCCATCGTGGTAGCAAGCGAGGATGATCCCTATGTGTCGATGGCGCGGGCGCGGCAATTTGCCGAGGCCTGGGGCAGTCGTATTGAAAACATCGGCCCGGCCGGTCATATCAATGCCGAGTCGGGCCTGGGCAACTGGCCGGATGGCCTGGCGTTGCTTGAAAGCCTTTGCGTCACGACGCACGATAGATCTGTTGCAGACACACTCTGATGACCCCCAAGGAGACTTCGATGTACGCGCTTTATTTCGGCAACAAGAATTATTCGTCCTGGTCCTTGCGGCCGTGGGTGTTGATGAAGCACTTCGAGATCCCGTTTGAAGAACACCAGGTGCAGGTCAGCGGTAAGGGCGCGCACGCCGGCCACCGCGGGTATTCGGCCAACGGGTTGGTGCCGTGCCTGCATGTGGACGGGTTTCAGGTGTGGGATACGTTGGCGATTGCAGAGTTTCTGGCCGAGCGCCACCCCGGTTTGTGGCCGGCTGATCCGCTGGCGCGTGCCCGGGCGCGCAGTGTGGCCTGCGAGATGCACTCCGGTTTTGGCGCGGTGCGCAGCGCCATGCCGATGAACATCAAGCTGCTGCTCAAGGGCAAGCCGCCCAGCGCCGAGGTGCAGGCGGACATCGACCGTATTGCCGAGATCTGGACGCAGACGCGCAGCGAGTTCGCGGGTGACGCTGGGCCTTATCTGTTTGGTGCGTTTTCGGTGGCCGATGCGATGTTCGCGCCGGTAGTGATGCGCTTTGTGACCTACAACGTGGCCTTGCCGCCGGTGGCTGAGGCGTATCGCGACGCGATGCTGGCCCACCCGGCGATGGTCGAGTGGGCGGACGCGGCGCGGGCCGAGACGGTGGCCTTGCCGGCGTACGATGCGGTGGTCGAGGCCTATGGTGGCGCGCGCTAGCGCGTGCTGTAGCGCTGGAAGAGGGCGTCGGCGCTCAAGGGGCGATCAAACAGATAGCCCTGTCCCTGCCGGCAGCCATTGTCGAGCAGGAAGCACCGGTGGGCTTCGAGTTCGACGCCTTCGGCGATGACGTCGAGACCGAGATCGCCGGCCAGTGCAATGACGGAGCGGACGATGGCTTCGTCGTTGCTGTCGGTGGTCAGGTCGGCGACGAAGCTCTTGTCGATCTTCAGCTTGCGGATCGGCAGTTTTTTCAGATAGCTCAGCGATGAGTAGCCGGTGCCGAAGTCGTCGACTGAGATGATGACGCCGAGGCTGGCAAGTCGGTGGATGGCGGCGACCCCGTCATGGCCGGCGATGGCCGATTCGGTGATTTCCAGCTCCAGCCGCGAGGCGGGCAAACGGGCGCGGTCGAGGGCGCGCTGGACTTGCTTGGGCAGGTCCGGCTGGCGTAGCTGGCACACCGAGACATTGACCGCCATGCACGGTGGCGACCAGCCTTTTGCTTCCCAATCGCTGAGTTGCTGGCAGGCAGCATCGAGCACCCAGGCGCCGATCTCGTCGATCAGCCCGGCCTCTTCGGCGATCGGGATGAAGATGTCGGGCGGGATCGCACCCAGCTCGGGGTGCGTCCAGCGCAACAGGGCTTCGACGCCGAGCAGCTCGCCGGTTTCGAGATCGATTTGCGGTTGATAGGCAAGCGTGAGTTGCTTGTGCACGGCGGCTTCGCGCAGTGCGGATTCGATGCGCAGGCGTTTCATTGCGCCGTCGGTGAGTGACTGGGTGTAGAAACGGAACCGATTTTTACCGAGCTGCTTGGCGTCGTACATGGCCGAGTCGGCATGCTGGATCAGTGTGTCGGCATCGTCGCCATCCTGCGGAAACAGGCTCACGCCGATGCTGCCACTCAGGTAGAGCTGGTGGCCGGCGATGCGGCGTGGTTCGCGTAATACGCCGAGCAGTTTGCGCACAATGCGCTCGACGCTGGCGATTGATTCGAGCGCGTCAATGAGCAGCACGAACTCGTCGCCGCCGATGCGCGACAAGGTGTCTTCGCTGCGGATGTGGCGTTGCAGTTCCGACGCGATTGCCTTGAGCAACTCGTCGCCCACATGGTGGCCGAGGCTGTCGTTCACGTGCTTGAAGTTGTCGAGGTCGAGGAAGCACACGGCCAGCGCGTGTTGGTGGCGCCGCGCGCGCTCGATGCTGTGGCCGAGGCGGTCAAGCAGCAGCATGCGGTTGGGCAGGCCGGTGAGCGGGTCGTGGTGGGCGAGGTGCTCGAGTCGTGCTTCGGAGCGCTTGATGCCGCTGATGTCGGAGAACACGCCGGCAAAATGGGTGAGTGTCCCGGTCGGGTCACGCACCGCGTTGATGGTCAGCCATTGCGGGTACACCTCGCCGTTCTTGCGGCGGTTCCAGATCTCGCCTTGCCAGCGATCTTTCTTGTCTACGGTTGCGCGCAGGGCATCGTAAAAGACTGCATCGTGGCGGCCCGAGCTGAGCAGACGCGGTGTCTGGCCGACCGCCTCGCGCTCGGTGTAGCCGGTGATCTCGCTGAATGCGCGGTTGACGGCAACGATTCGATGCGTCGGGTCGGTGATCATCACCCCTTCGCTGGAGCACTCGAAGACCTTGGCCCACAGGCGCAACTGGGCTTCCATCTCGTGCTGCGCGGTGGTGTCGCGACCGTAGGCGAGGAGGCCATTGATTTGCCCGTTGGCATCGCGCAAGGGCCGTTTGTAGGTGTCGAGAATTCGCTCGCGTCCGGCCTTGTCGCGGACATGTTCGGCCCGCAGGTGAACGCTTTTACCGCTCAGCACCGCGTCGTCGCTGTAGTCGTCGCGGTCGCGTCGGTCTTCGAGGTCGAGCTCGGGGGCCGCCTGGCCGATCATTGCCCTGGGCGATTGCCCCAGTGCGCTGGCCATTGCCTGATTGACCAGGATGTAGCGCTGTTGGCGGTCCTTGGCAAAGATCCAGTCGGGCGAGGTGTCAATGACGGTGTGCAGCAGGTCGTGTGCATCACGCACCGCCGCTTCGGCTGCGCGGGCGTCAGTCACGTCCAGACCTGAGGCCAGGATGCCGGTGATGTGACCGTCCTGATCGCGCAGCACGGTGTTGGCCCATGCGATGGTGCGCTCGCGGCCGTCGGAGGTCAGGATGGGGTATTCGTAGCGGCTGAGCTCGTTGCGTTGGCCACTGACGAGCGTCTCAAGCACTTGATGAATATCCGGGTGCAGGCGCTCGGGCAGGCACAGGGCGAACCAGTTGCCGCCGATCAGCTCGGATTCGTCGCGACCGACAATTTCGCAGCCGATCCGGTTGATGAGCTGAATCCTTCCGGTGGGGCTGAGCACCAGCATGATGGCGCCGGCGACATCCAGGTAGCGCTGGAGGGTGGCTTTCTCGCGTGCGAGCTCTTCGGTTCGCTGATTCACCTCAATTTCAAGTCGCTGGCGGCGCGAGTCGACCTGGGCCGCCATGTGGTTGAAGCTGCGCGCCAAGCGGGCGAGCTCTTCGGTGTGCTCTGTCATGCTGCGTGGCATCCGTACCGAGGCCTCGCCTGCGGCGATACGCTCCGAGGTGTCGATCAGCGCGCTCAAGGGGCGGGTGAGCTGCCGGGCGAAGAGCCGAACCAATAGCATGGAGACTGCGGCCACCATCAGGCTGAGGAGGATTACGCGGTTGCGCCGATCGACGATGTAGTCGAAGGCTTCGTCCTGGTCCCGGCGAATCACCAAAGACCAGCCATCGTCTGCGCCGATCTGCAGATATCGGTAGGTGGCAATGTCGGCGCCGCCGTCGGGGCGGGTCTCGATAAAACTGCCTTCAATGCCATGGTTCTTTGCCGGCAGCGAGGGGGGCGAGGTGCCGGGAATGGCTTTTGTGGGTACTTGATGGGCCAGATAGGTTCCGGCGCCATCGATCAGGTCGATGCGTCCGCTGGGCCCGAGCAGCGTCTCATCTGCGCGAGCCAGGGGGGCTAGCAAGTTGCCAGGGATCATGCGCAACACCAGGGTGCCGAGCGTTTCACCGGTGGGGGCGAGTATCTGGCGGGCGAGAATCAGCAATGGCGCGCTGGCGGAGGTGTCGCGGTCGAGCATCACGGTGTCGATGGCGCCCGGGGTCAGCACGGTATCCAGCCAGTGTGCGTCGGCCGGCGGAGGCTGGACTGTCTGGGCCGGAGCGGCCAGGATGTGCTGGCGATCACCGATAATCAATACGATGCTGGCGTAGCTATCCGGGTACGCCCAGGCCAGCCGCGCAAAGGCAGTCTCAAGCGTGTGTTGAAGCGACGCTTTGGCCTCGGATTCGGTCGGCGGCAGTGCGTTGAGCAGGGCGCTGAATTCCGGGCTGCTGGCGAGTATTTGGAGGTTGCCGCGACGCTCGCGCAAATCGTCTGCAAGAAGGCGGATGCGGGCGTTTGCCTGTATGGACTGGGTGGCAATGATGTCGCTGATGCGTTGATCGCGCGTGCCCTTGAGATTCAGTGGTGCAAAGCCGTAGTACCAGAAGGCCACCATCGCCGCGATGACGGCGACAACGCTCGCGCCAAAGACAAAGCTGATCTTTGTGCTGAGATTGGAGAAAGCCAAGAGACGCAACCGCATTGTGCGATTAACGGTCGTAATCGAAATTGTTTAAGCGGTATCTGGCCGGGTCGGACAGCACTTCGTGGAGTCCGGAAAAGGCAAATGCGCGCTCGATCTGGTCGTTGTTGATCGTTTTAGATACCTTTTGGAGCCGCTGCAGCAAGCTGAGTTTTCCGCCCAGGCCGAGCATCCCGCGCGCCGAGGCGGGGATGATCGGGACGGCGGGAACGTTTAGCAGTTCGGCATGTGTGATGTGAACGGCCTGTGCGACGGACGCGTCGGTGGGGTGTCCGGTGAGCTTGGCGCCGTCGGCCATTGTCCAGCGGGCGGCGGCCTCGACATTGGCGCGACTGAGCTGCATCCAGCGAATGGCACGCACCAGCGCGGCGATCAATTCGCGCGCGGCTTGTGGATGCGCTGATTCAAATTCGCGGGAGAGCACGAGGTAGTCCGTGCTGCGCCCCCGAAACACAATCCGGTGATCGGCGCTTTGCGAGAGCGCGATGGTCGGGGCGGGCTCCCAGGCGGCAAAGGCCGAGATGTCGCCCGCGTGCAGTGCGGCGGGCATGTCGCTCACGCCCATCGGGACGAGTGACACATCGGATTCGCTCAGCCCTGCGCTGGATAGCCCTTCGAGCAAAGTATGATGTGCGCTGGAGCCTTCGACGTAAGCGATGCGGCGGCCTCGCAGGCTTTCTACCAAGCCCGTTTCGCGTGAGACGATGGATGAGCTGGACAGTTTGACGACGCCGGCGACCAGTGCGTCGCCGCCCGCGATGGCCGTAATCGTCGGCATATCGCCGATCAGCCCGGCTTCAAGACGTTGCCCCCCCAGGCGTTCAACGATATCGGGGCCGCGACGGAAGGCGAAGGTGCGCAGGTCGTGGCCGAGCGTCTTCAGCGCGCGACGCAAAATGCGATCCCGGCCGATGGCTGCGCCCACCAGCCCGGTTGGATAGCCCAGTGGCTGGACGCCGACATCCACGCCCGGCTCGCGCGGTGCCAGATCGTAGCCGTCGTAGACCGGGTCTCCGTGGCTTGCCGCCGTGGTGGCGAAGCACATCAGGGCAAGAGCGCACAGGCGCGAAGAAATCCGGTTCATGCAGGATCCACTCGATTCATTCATTGGCATGGTAGTCCAAGTCGGCACGCGGGCGCGACGTTCCATTGGGTTCAATGTTTGACGGCCAGTGCCGATAAGCACAAATGCACGATTAGATGTGGAGACACGATGATGATGACGCGGCGTACGCCTCGCCCGGCCGCAGTCGATGCGTCGGGGGGAGATCAGAGTTTCGCGATTGCTCTGATGCAGCACTTGGTGGTGCCCACCTTTGTGCTCGACGCCGAGGGAAAGGTGTTGATCTGGAACCGCGCATGCGAACGGCTGACGGGGGTGCCGGCGAGTGAGGTGCTCGGAACGACTGACCATGTCTTTGCGTTCTACGATGAGCCTCGACCGTGCCTGGCCGACTTGATCGCGCAAGGACGGGTCGCCGAGATCGAAGGCTTCTACGCTGCCTACGACAACGATTCAAGCAGTCAGCTGGGCTTCCATGTCGAGAACTGGTGTCGCATGCCGCGCGTGGGCACCCGGCTCTACCTTGCGGTTGACGCCGGACCGATCTACGACGAAGCGGGTCACCTGGTCGCCGTGGTGGAGACGCTGCGCGACATGACCGTGCAGAAAGAGGCTCAGCTTCAGCTTGAGCGCCTGGCCTCGCAGGATGCGCTGACCGGTCTGGCCAATCGTCGCGCCTTCGACGAGGGGCTGGAGGCGGAGTGGCGACGCTGCCAGCGCGCCGGCCAGATGTTGTCGGTGATCATGATCGATGTCGATCACTTCAAGACCTACAACGATACCTATGGACACCCTCAGGGAGATGCCTGTCTGCGCAGCGTGGGGTCGGTGCTCGCCGGCGTGGCCGCACGTACCGGTGATCTGGCTGCGCGCTACGGCGGCGAAGAGTTCGCGGTGGTACTGCCCGGAACCAACGCAATCGGCGCCCGTGTCGTCGCCGAGCGCATACGCGCCGCGATTTCGGCCTTGAATATTCCGCACACGGACTCGTCGGCTGCCGAACATGTCACGGTGAGCGTGGGGGCGGTGAGCGCAGACGCCTCGAAGTTGGCCCCGAATGTCTTGCTGCTGGCGGCCGATCAGGCCTTGTATGCCGCCAAAACCTTGGGGCGGAATCGCGTCGAAGTGGCCGCCGATCCGACGGCAGGTAAGGCCTGACGGGGCACGTCGACAAAAAAAGGGCCGTTCGCAATGCGAACGGCCCTTTTTGCGTGATGCACCGAGCCTTTCAGCCCGGAGCAAGCACGAACAGCTTAGTGGAACTGCTCTTCTTCGGTCGAGCCGGTCAGCGCCTTGACGCTGGACGTGCCGCCCTGGATCACGGTGGTGACATCGTCGAAGTAGCCGGCGCCGACTTCCTGCTGGTGCGACACGAAGGTGTAGCCCTTGTCGCGCGCGGCGAATTCCTGCTCCTGCACCATCTCGGTGTAATGCTTCATGCCTTCGCCCTGTGCGTAGGCGTGGGCGAACTGGAAGGTGTTGTACCAGTTGATGTGGATGCCGGCCAGTGTGATGAACTGGTACTTGTAGCCCATCGCAGCGAGCTCGTCCTGGAACTTGGCGATGGTTGCGTCGTCCAGGTTCTTCTTCCAGTTGAAGGACGGCGAGCAGTTGTAGGACAGCAGCTTGCCCGGGCAGGCGGCTTGCACGGCCTGTGCGAACTCGCGGGCAAAGCCCAGGTCCGGCGTGCCGGTTTCGCACCACACGAGGTCGGCGTACGGGGCGTAAGCGACGCCGCGGCTGATGGCTTGCTCCAGACCGTTCTTGACGCGGTAGAAGCCTTCCTGAGTGCGCTCGCCGGTGAGGAAGGGCTTGTCGTTGGCGTCGTAGTCGCTGGTGATCAGGTTGGCGGCTTCAGCGTCGGTACGGGCCAGGATCAAGGTCGGCACGTTCATGACGTCGGCGGCGAAACGGGCTGCGGTCAGCTTCTCGACGGCTTCGCGGGTCGGCACCAGCACCTTGCCACCCATGTGGCCGCACTTCTTCACGGCAGCGAGTTGGTCTTCGAAGTGAACACCGGCGGCACCGGCAGCGATCATGTTCTTCATCAGTTCGAAGGCGTTCAGCACGCCACCGAAACCGGCTTCCGCGTCAGCGACGATCGGCAGGAAGTAGTCGATGAAGTCCTTGTCACCCGGATTGATGTCACGCGACCACTGAATTTCGTCAGCGCGCTTGAAGGTGTTGTTGATGCGGCGAACCATGGTCGGCACGGAGTCGTAGGCGTACAGCGACTGGTCCGGGTACATGGTCTCGGAGGTGTTGCCGTCGGCGGCGACCTGCCAGCCGGACAGATACACGGCTTCCAGACCTGCTTTGGCCTGCTGCATGGCCTGGCCGGCGGTGATGGCACCGAAGGCATTTACGTAACCTTTCTTGGCGCCGCCGTTGACCTTGTCCCACAGCTTCTCGGCACCACGCTGAGCCAGCGTGTATTCGGGCTGCAGGCTACCGCGCAGGCGCACCACGTCTTCAGCGCTGTAACCGCGCGTGACGCTCTTCCAGCGGGGGTTTTCTGCCCAGTCTTTTTTCAGGGCGGCGATTTGCTGTTCACGGGATTGGGACATGATGGTTTCCTTGTGTTGCGATGAAAACAGGGAGGGAGCCTGTCAATGGGATTGCTATCTCGCAGTGCTTTGCGTCGGACGTGGTGTCAACGAAACAGAGTCTCTGGCAGTGAGAAAATTATAGGCGTCTTTTTGCAGAGCAGCAATATGTCTTATATAAGATATAAGAAAAACATTTTCATTGTTTTTCAATTGCTTATGGTTTGTTTTTCATAGTACGAAAAGCATTTCAGCTTTATGAAACAAATTTTGGTGCTATCGCACCTGCCACTGGGGCAGGTGATGCCGTTCAGGTCAGTGCGCGGCCGGAGACGAGTACGCCGTCTTCGTCCGCATACAGCATGTCGCCCGGTGTGAAGGTGACGCCGCCGAAGGTGACGGGAATGTCCACATCGCCAACGCCCTTTTTGACACTCTTGCGCGGATGCGTCCCCAGTGCGAAGACGCCCACGGGCATGTTCGAGATCGCTTTCGCGTCGCGAATACAGCCGTAAACCACAATGCCAGCCCAACCGTTGTTGACGGCCAGCACGGCGAGCTGGTCGCCGACCATGGCACATCGCATCGAGCCGCCGCCATCGATAAGCAGCACCCGACCGTTGCCGGCGCTCTCGAGCGCGCTGCGGACCAGGCTGTTGTCTTCGAAGACCTTCAGTGTGGTGATCGGGCCCGAGAAGGCGGGCGTGCCGCCAAAGCTGCGGAACATTGGCGCGACAACGCGGACTTCGGCGTCAAACTGATCGCACAGATCGGCATTCTGAAAACTCATGGTGGCATCTCCTCGGCGAGTGAAGTGGCCGGCAGTTTAGCAATCGCAGCCAAAAAAAGGGCGGCTCAGCGAGCCGCCCGATGCCGTGTGACACGGGTTCAGTGCGTTGGGGCCAGCGCCTCGTCCAGCGACAGCACCACTTTTTCCTCGTCGTCCAGATCGATGGTCACACGGCCACCGTTGGCCAGTCGGCCAAACAGCAACTCGTCGGCCAGTGCGGACCGAATGGTGTCCTGGATCAGGCGGGCCATGGGGCGTGCGCCCATCAGCGGATCGAATCCCTCGGCCGCCAGCCAGGTGCGCAGCTTGTCGGTGAAAGTGGCCTCGACCTTCTTCTCGTGCAGCTGTGCTTCGAGCTGGGTCAGGAATTTATCGACGACACGCAGGATGATGGTGTTATCCAAGGCCTTGAACGAGATGGATGCGTCGAGACGGTTGCGGAACTCGGGCGAGAACATGCGCTTGAGGTCGGCCATCTCGTCGCCGCTTTCGCGCTTGGCCGCAAAGCCCATCACTGTCTTCTGCATGGCTTCGGCGCCCGCATTGGTGGTCATGATGATGATCACATTGCGGAAGTCTGCCTGGCGACCGTTGTTGTCGGTCAGTGTGCCGTGGTCCATGACCTGTAGCAGGATATTGAAGACATCCGGGTGCGCCTTCTCGATTTCGTCGAGCAAGAGCACGCAATGCGGTTTCTTGGTGATGGCCTCGGTGAGCAGACCGCCCTGGTCGAAGCCGACATAGCCCGGCGGGGCGCCAATGAGCCGGCTGACCGCATGGCGTTCCATGTATTCGGACATGTCGAAGCGCTCGAGCTCAATGCCCAGCGTGTAGGCCAGCTGACGCGCCACTTCGGTCTTTCCGACGCCGGTCGGGCCGCTGAACAGGAAGCTGCCGATCGGCCGCCCCGGACTGCCGAGCCCCGAGCGCGACATCTTGATGGCCTTGGCCAGTGCGTCAATGGCGGGGTCCTGGCCGAACACGACATTCTTCAGGTCGCGATCAAGCGTCTTGAGGGCGGCCTTGTCGTCGTTGGAGACGGTGCGCGGCGGGATGCGGGCGATCTTCGCCACGATCTCTTCGACCTCGCCCTTGCCGATGGTCTTGCGTTGTTTGGACTTGGGCAGGATGCGCTGGGCGGCACCGGCCTCGTCGATGACGTCGATGGCCTTGTCGGGCAGATGGCGGTCGTTGATGTACTTGGCCGACAGCTCTGCCGCCGAGGCCAGCGCGGCCGACGAGTAGCGCACTTTATGGTGCTCTTCAAAGCGGCTCTTGAGCCCTTTGAGGATCTCGACCGTTTCGGCAATCGACGGCTCGGGCACATCAATCTTCTGGAAGCGCCGCGACAGCGCGTGATCCTTCTCGAAGATCTGCCGGAACTCGGTGTACGTTGTTGCACCGATGCACTTGAGCTGACCCGACGACAGCGCCGGCTTGAGCAGATTGGACGCGTCGAGCGTGCCGCCCGAGGCTGCACCGGCACCGATCAAGGTGTGGATTTCGTCGATAAACAGAATTGAGTGCTCGTTTTCGAGCAACTGCTTGAGAACGGCCTTCAGGCGTTGCTCGAAGTCGCCGCGATATTTGGTGCCGGCGAGCAGGGCGCCCATGTCGAGCGCGTAGACCTGCGCGTCGATCAGTACGTCCGGAATCCGTCCTTCGACCACGCGACGCGCCAAACCTTCAGCGATCGCTGTTTTGCCGACGCCGGCCTCGCCGACCAGCAGCGGATTGTTTTTGCGACGGCGGCACAGCGTCTGGATGACACGCTCGATTTCCTTGTCGCGACCGATCAGCGGGTCAATCTTGCCCATCAGGGCTTGCTGATTGAGGTTCTGAGTGAAGCTCTCGAGTGCGCCACCGGGTTGAGCGCCTTCGCCTTCAGGCGATTCCGGTTCTGCGTCGTTGCCCTTGGGCGCTTCAGGCGCATTGCCGTGACCGCCTTTGGCGATACCGTGCGAGATGAAGTTCACCACGTCCAGACGCGACACCTCCTGGCGCTGCAGGAAGTACACCGCATGCGATTCCTTCTCGCCGAAGATGGCAACGAGCACATTGGCGCCGGTGACCTCTTTCTTGCCAGAGGACTGGACGTGCAGGATCGCGCGTTGAATCACGCGTTGAAACCCGAGCGTCGGCTGGGTGTCGATGTCCTCGTCACCCTCGACGGTGGGCGTGTGCTCGTTGATGAAATCGGTCAGCTCGCGCCGCAGTGTCTCGATGTTGGCCGAGCAGGCCCGGAGCACTTCGGCGGCCGAGGGGTTGTCGAGCAAGGCGAGGAGCAGATGCTCCACGGTGATGAACTCGTGCCGTTTCTGGCGCGCCTCGACGAAGGCCATGTGAAGGCTGACTTCCAGTTCTTGCGCAATCATTCTCAGTTCTCCTCCATCACACAGGCCAACGGATGTTGGTGTTGCCGGGCATGAGCGATGACTTGCTCAACCTTCGTTGCGGCGATGTCCTTCGGAAACGTCCCGCATACGCCACGCCCTTCCGTATGAACTTGGAGCATGACACGAGTCGCGCGTTCGCGGTCTAGCGCAAAAAAACGTTGCAGCACACTGACGACAAAGTCCATGGGCGTGAAGTCGTCGTTCAGCAAAAGTACTTTGTACATGCGTGGCGGACCGACTCGCGTCTTTTCCGCCTCCAGCAAAGAATCGTCTTGTTTCTTGACTGCCATGAGAGCCATTCTAATGGAGCGTTGTGGGATGGCAAGCCGGCGTGATGCCGGGCCGTGAAGTATGTTTTGTGGCAAAAAAAGCGCACTTTTTTTGCTGCATCGCGAATTTCGCTAAAACTCAAAATAACTTCATATAAAACAACATGTAAGCTGAATTTATAGTCGATCCTGACGGGCGCTTGTGTTGATAATGCTGTGATGCGCAAAAAATGTCCGCAGGAAGTCCTTGACGGCAAAAGCCTATGCCGGTAAAAGCTGAAGCGTACCTTTCGCGTCGATTGGCGGTTTCAGAACACCGACCCTTCGATTGACCAGAGGGATCGGCTCGATTCTCGGGCGTATCATTGATGTAATCGCGAGGAAATAGGCAACATGGCAACTGGTACTGTTAAGTGGTTCAACGACGCCAAAGGTTTTGGTTTTATTACTCCTGATGACGGCAGCGAAGATCTGTTCGCGCACTTCTCCGCCATCAACATGAACGGTTTTAAATCGCTCAAAGAAGGTGACAAAGTCACTTTCGAAGTGACGCAGGGTCCGAAGGGCAAACAAGCCTCGAACATCCAGCGTGGCTAATTCTGCTTAGGCAGAATGCGTTAGAAAAAGCTGCCTTCGGGCAGCTTTTTTTTCGCCTGCCTTTCCCGGTTGCCAGGGCGGCGTGATGTTTTATCTTGTTGCTGCGCCTGTTGATAGGGGTGGGGCGGCAAAAGCAAAGGCCCGCTTGGAGCGGGCCTTCGATCGAAACCGGCTGGGCGAACCCGGCAGCTGAGGCAATTACTTCAGCTTGGTTTCCTTGTACATCACGTGCTTGCGAACCACCGGATCGAATTTCTTCAATTCCAGCTTCTCAGGCATCGTGCGCTTGTTCTTGTTGGTGGTGTAAAAGTGTCCCGTGCCCGCACTGGACTCGAGCTTGATTTTTTCGCGACCGCCTTTGGCCATGTCAGTCTCCGTCTAGTGAGGGGGGTTAGATTTTTGCGCCAGCGGCGCGCAGATCGGCCACGACCACATCGACGCCTTTCTTGTCGATGGTGCGCAGGCCGGCGCTCGAGACGCGCATGCGAATCCAGCGGTTTTCAGCTTCGCTCCAGAACTTGCGGTACTGCAAGTTCGGCAGAAAGCGACGCTTGGACTTGTTTTGGGCGTGGGAAACATTGTTACCCACCATCGGTGCCTTACCGGTCACTTGGCAAACGCGAGCCATGGTTGTGCTCCAGGGAAATCGGATTTCGAAAAGCCGCCGAGTGTACAACACTCAGGGCTGAGAGTTCAAGGACTTGTTTTCAAAAAGAGAAAACTAAAGCAGTCCGCTTTCAGCAAACGACGTGATCTGTGCTTGTGTGACGACAAAATGATCGAGCACACGGACGTCGATCAATGCCAGCGCGCTGCGCAAATCCCGTGTCAGGGATTGGTCTGCGGCGCTAGGGATTGCATTGCCGGAGGGGTGGTTGTGAGCCAGGATCACCGCTGCAGCATTGTGCGTCAGCGCGAATTTTACGACTTCTCGCGGATATACGCTCGTTTGTGTGAGTGTGCCGCGGAAAAGTGTCTCGGAAAGGATGAGTCGGTTCTGTGCGTCGAGCAGCAAAACCATGAAAACTTCATGGGGCAGGGCGCCGAGGTGGAGACGCAGCCAGCGCTTGACGGAATCCGGTGCGCCCAGGATGTCACCTTCGACCATGTCTTCGGCCAGCGCGCGCCGGGCGATTTCCATGATCGCCTGAAGCTGGGCATATTTGGCCAGGCCCATGCCGGGGAAAGCGGCAAAGGCATCGCGCGTGGCGTGGCACAACCCCGAGAGTGTGCCGAAATGGGTGATCAGGTCGCGTGCAAGGTCGACTGCGCTTTTGCCGCGTACGCCGACGCGCAAGAAAATTGCCAGGAGCTCGGCGTCCGAGAGGGCGGACGGGCCGCGCTCGATGAGCTTTTCCCGCGGGCGCTCGCCGGCGGGCCAATCGGTGATGGCCATGCAGTACAATCCTCGGTCAGGCTGAAATCAGCGCTCAGTATATGTGAATGTCATGATCGAACTGAAGGGCAGGAAAATTATTCTCGGCGTGACCGGGGGCGTGGCGGCCTATAAGGCGGCGGAGTTGACGCGCTTGATGGTCAAGGCGGGCGCCAGCGTGCACGTGGTGCTCAGCGAGGGCGGGGCGCATTTTGTGACGCCGGTGACCTTCCAGGCGCTCAGCGGGCACCCGGTGTGGACGGACCTGTGGGATCCGCGCATGGGTAACAACATGGCGCATATTGATCTGACGCGCGACGCCGACGGCATCATCGTGGCACCCGCGACGGCAGACTTTATGGCTCGCCTGGCGCAGGGTCGCTGCGACGATCTGCTGACCACGCTGTGTCTGGCGCGGGATTGCGATCTGATGGTGGCGCCGGCGATGAATCGCCAGATGTGGCAGCACCCGGCCACACAGCGCAACGCCAGACAGTTGCTCGACGATGGCGTGGTGGTGCTGGGCCCGGATGAGGGCGAACAGGCCTGCGGTGAGACCGGGCTGGGTCGCATGCTCGAGCCCGAGGTGCTGTGTGAAGCGGTGATCAGCCATTTTGAAGCGAAGCGACTGGCGGGGCGCAAAGTGGTGCTGACTGCCGGCCCGACCTTTGAGGCGATTGACCCGGTGCGCGGCATTACGAACAGCAGCTCCGGCAAGATGGGCTATGCGTTGGCGCGCGCTTGCGCCCAGGCGGGTGCCGAGGTGGTGCTGGTGAGCGGGCCGGTGGCCTTGCCGGTGCCGTATGGCGTGACGCGGGTCGGCGTGCAGTCGGCGCTGGCGATGCGTGATGCGGTGGCGGCGAGCATCGACGATGCCGACGTGTTCATTGGTGTCGCCGCTGTGGCGGACTATCGGCCTGCAACGCCGGCTGAGCACAAGATCAAGAAGTCCGGCGATGCCATGAGCATCGCGCTGACGCCCAACCCCGATATTCTGGCCGAGGTCGCCGCGCGACCAAACCCGCCGTTCTGCGTCGGCTTTGCTGCCGAGAGCCGCGATCTGGATACCTATGCCGAGGGCAAGCGGCGCAACAAGCGGCTGCCGATGGTGGTGGGCAATCTGGTGCAGGACGGGCTCGGTCAGGACGACAACCAAGTGGTGATCTACGACGAGGCGGGCCGCCACCCGGTGCCGCGCGCAGCCAAGGACAATCTAGCCCGCAGCATCGTCAAGCATCTGGCTGACCTGCTGGCGGCACACTGAATTTACCGAGGAAGTTCTATGCACCCGATCGATGTCATCTTGCTCGACGAGCGACTCAAGACCCATCCGCCGGCCTACGCCACGCCGGGGGCGGCCGGGCTGGACCTGCGCGCCTGTATTGATGCGCCGCTGAACCTCTTGCCCGGCGACACGGTGCTGGTGCCGACCGGCATGGCGATTCATCTCGATGATCCGGGCCTGGCGGCGATGATCCTGCCGCGCTCCGGGCTGGGCCACAAGCACGGCATCGTGCTGGGCAACCTCGTCGGGTTGATCGATTCGGACTACCAGGGCCAGATCTTTGTGTCGGCCTGGAACCGCGGCAAGGTGGCATTCAAGATCGAGCCGATGGAGCGAATCGCGCAACTGGTGGTCGTGCCTGTGGTGCAGGCGAGCTTCAATGTCGTGGATCAGTTCGATGCGTCGACGCGCGGTGCAGGCGGCTTCGGCAGCACGGGCTCAAAATGACCGCAGCGGTCGCGGGTATCCCCACCGGGGTGCATGTGATCTTGCCGCGCGCAGGCGCCGTGCTGCTGATGCGCCGTGCCAATACGGGCTTTTTTGACGGGCTGTTCAGCTTGCCGGGTGGCCATGTGGAGCCGGGCGAGTCGATTCGCATGGCCGCGATCCGTGAGATGGCGGAGGAGCTGGATGTGCGTCTGGCCGCGGCCGATCTGGACCTGGTCGGCGTGGTGCACCGCCTCTCGGATACCAATCGCATCGATTTCTTTTTGCGCGCACGCCACTGGCTGGGCGAACCACGCCGGGCCGAGCCCGACAAGTGTGATGCGCTGGGCTGGTATTCGCCCGCAGCCTTGCCCGACAATACCGTCGCTTACATTCGTGGCGCGCTCGGCTGCTCACAGGACGAGCCGTGGGTAATGGAGCACGGCTGGCCGGCGCCGATGGCGGACGATGCATTGCGACCAATGGCGTCTGCCCAAACCCCTTAGTTCAGCGTATCGGCCCAGATGTTGCGCGCCCAGGCCTGCGCTGCCGTGGCTTCGGCCGGGCTGGCGACGGCCGACAGACCTCCGGCGCCTTCGACCGGCAAAAAAGTGTGCTCCGCGGTGTCGAAGCGATGTACCGACGCCACATGCATGGCGCTGTCGCCGCCGACATAGCTGTAGCAGGTGTTCATCACCACCGGTGAGGGATTGGGCGGCAGATCGGCCAGCAGGTGCACGATGGCCGCCGCCGCCACCTTGGCCTGCTGGTTGGCCATGGTGCCGGACTTGGGCATGCGCGGCGCCGACAGGGTCGCGTCACCGATGACGTGCACATTTGGCACATCGCTCACCTCGGTGCTCAGCCAGTTCACCGACACCCAGCGATCATTGACCAGACGGCTGCCGATAAGGTCGACCACCTTGCCCGCGCGCTGGGGCGGAATCACGTTGAGCACATCGGCTTTTATGTCGTCGAATTCCAGCTTTGCAGTGCGTGTGCGGGCATCGACGCCAAGCAGCTGATTGTTCGGCCGGTATTCGATCATGCCCCGGTATCGGTCGCCCCAGGCCGCCAGGAACAGCCCTTTCTTGGACTGGATGTCGGCGTTGGCGTCGAGCACCAGCACTTTGGCACGCGGCTTGTGGCGGCGGCAGTAGTCGGCCACCAGGCTGGCACGCTCGTAGGGGCCGGGCGGGCAGCGGAAGGGCGCTTTGGGAATGTGGATGGCAAAGACGCCACCGTCGGGCATGGCGGCGAGTTGGCGGTGCAGCAGCGCGGTTTGCGGGCCGGCCTTCCAGGCGTGGGGAATCCCGTCTTCGTGTCCGGCCAGACCTTCGATGCTCTCGGGCATGAAGTCGATACCGGGCGAGAGCAGCAGGCGGTCGTAGTGCAGGCGCTCACCACTGGCCAGGCGCAGCTCGCGCGCAGACGGGTCGATGGCCGTGACGGTATCCTGGATGATGCGCACGCCGTGGTGGTCGCGCAGCCCGGCGTAATCGTGGGTGAGGTATCCCATTGTCTGCACGCCGCCGATGACGAGGTTCGACATCGGGCAGGAGATGAATTGGGCATTGCGTTCAACCAGTGTGACCCTCACCCGGCCGTCGCTCCACAGGCGCAGATATTTGGCTGCGGCAGCGCCGCCAAAGCCACCGCCAACCACGACCACATGGGCGTTGCGGGCGGATTTGCCGAGTTGTGCACATCCGGCCAGGGCGGCAGCGCCCATGGCGGCGAGGAAATGGCGTCGATTGGTCATGGCCTCAGTGTCCTGTGTGGGTGCGCTGGGCGGCAAAATGATCGGCGATCAGCGTGAGCTGTTCGGGCGTGTAGCCCTTGGCGATCTGATGCATGATGGTGGCGGGCTTTTCGCCGCGGCTGAAGGCGTCGAGTTTGCGTAGCAGTGTGTCGCGCGGGACACCGGCGAGGCTTTCAGTGCCGCCGACGCTATGCCCGTCGGTGCCGTGGCAGTTGGCGCAGGTGGCGGCGAGTGTGCGACCGGCATCGATGGCCACGGGGCCCGCATGAATGTTCGGTGCCATGGCGCCAAGCCAGAGCAAAATCAGTGGCCGTATCCGCTTCAAGTCAGTCTCCCGCTCCCGGAATGAATGGCCCACATGATACCGGTTGACGCTGCGTCGGCGCCGGCTATGGCACGATACGCAGCGAACGGACAGCAATTCGACGCAGGAGATGGCATGGATCACTCACGGCGGTTGGCACTCAAGACAGGCGGGCGCCTGGGCGTTGTTGCCTGGCTCGCGTCCGCCGGTGTATTGCCGGTGTCGGCTGCGACGATTCCGCAGGTGTTTTCGATCCATGGTGTGGATGCGGTGATGCAGGCGCTGGGCGCATCGGGCGCGCATGAGAGCGCGGCGGTCGAGATTGCTGCGGCGGAGATTGTTGAGAACGGTGCAATGGTGTCGGTGGAGGTGGCCTCCCGCTTGCCGGGTACACGACAGATGGCGCTGTTGGTTGACCAGAATCCCACCACTTTGGCAGCGGTTTTTGATCTGCCAGAAGGGACGTCACCCCGGATTCAGACGCGAATCAAGATGGCGAAAACCAGCCATGTGATTGCGGTGGTGGAAGCGGAGGGTGGCTTCTTCCTGGCGCGACGCGAGATCAAGATTGTGCAGGGCGGTTGCGGCTGAACGCCCATGAGGACGGAGCAATGAGCGATCCGGTACGGATTCGGGCCACGGTGGCGGAGGGTGTGACGCAAGTGCGGCTGATGGCCACGCATCCGATGGAAACGGGGCGGCGGCGTTTGCCCGAGGGCGCGCTGGTGGCAGCGCATTACATTACCGACCTGACGGTGCTGCACAATGACCGCGTGGTTTTGCAGGCGCGCTTTGGGCCGTCGGTATCGCGTGATCCGTATCTGGTGTTTTCGTTTGCCGGCGGTGCGCCGGGCGAGACGGTGAGCGTGTCCTGGCGCGACAACCGGGGCGATCAGCGCTCCGATAGCGTGACGATTCGTTAAGCGCAGTGGGTCGGAGGCCGGGGTCGATCAGCTGGGCAAATTCCGCTTCTTTTTGGTGCATGGGGCGGTAAAAAATGCGGTCAGTGATTACCGGCGGTCAGTCATCTATATGATTGCCAGCGAGACGTAAGGATCCGGCATTATAATTACGCCTTCGCCTTGACTTGCCTGAATGCGAATACCGAGCGCTTAGGGCAAACTAGGCTGGTTGCGGTATCCGGTTGGCTTTGCGCCACGATATAAAACACGGGAGAAATGCATGACTACGAAGCGTCCGACGATCATCTACACCCTCACCGATGAGGCGCCCTTGTTGGCGACATGCTCTCTCTTGCCGATCATCCGGACGTTTGCCGCGCCGGCTGGTATCGATGTGACGACGAGCGATATCTCGGTGGCTGCGCGGGTGCTGGCTGAATTCTCCGATTTCCTGACGGACGAGCAGAAGGTGCCGGATACGCTTGCCGAGCTGGCCCGTCTGACTCAGGAGCCGGACACCAACATCATCAAATTGCCGAACATCAGCGCTTCGGTGTCGCAGCTGATGGCCTGCGTCAAGGAGCTGCAGTCCAAGGGCTACGCGATCCCCGACTACCCGGAACGTGCGACAACCGCTGAAGAGGAGGCGCTCAAGGTCCGGTACGGTAAGTGTCTCGGCTCGGCGGTCAACCCGGTCCTGCGCGAAGGCAACTCCGACCGCCGCGCGCCGGCTGCTGTCAAGAACTACGCCAGGAAGCATCCGCACTCCATGGGCAAGTGGAGCCAGGCCTCGCGTTCCCACGTATCGCACATGAAACACGGCGACTTCTACCACGGCGAAAAGTCGATGACGCTCGACCGTGCGCGCAAGGTCAAGATGGAGCTGATCACCAAGGAAGGTGAAGCCATCGTGCTCAAGCCCGAGGTCGCGCTGCTCGACGGCGAGATCATCGACTCGATGTTCATGAGCAAGAAAGCGCTGTGCGACTTTTACGAAGAGCAGATCGAAGACGCGCGCCAGTCCGGCGTGATGTTCTCGCTGCACGTGAAGGCGACGATGATGAAGGTGTCGCACCCCATCGTCTTCGGCCACTGCGTCCGGATCTTCTACAAGGACGCCTTCAAGAAGCACGCCGCGCTGTTCCGTGAGTTGGGCGTCAACGTCAATAACGGCATGGTCAATCTGTACGACAAGATCGCCAATCTGCCGCGCTCTCAGCGCGAGGAGATCATCGAAGACCTGCACGCCTGCCACGAGCACCGACCCGAGCTGGCGATGGTCGATTCGGCCAAGGGTATCACCAACTTCCACTCGCCCAACGACATCATCGTTGATGCCTCCATGCCGGCGATGATTCGCTCGGGCGGCAAGATGTGGGGGGCCGATGGTCGCCAGAAAGACGCCAAGGCAGTGATGCCCGAGTCGACCTTTGCCCGCATCTACCAGGAGATGATCAACTTCTGCAAGACCAACGGCAACTTCGACCCGAAGACCATGGGCACCGTGCCCAACGTCGGTCTGATGGCGCAGAAGGCTGAAGAATACGGTTCGCACGACAAGACCTTCGAGATCCCGAAGGCGGGCGTGGCCAACATCACCGATCTGGAAACCGGCGAAGTGCTGTTGTCGCAAAACGTGGAAGAGGGCGACATCTGGCGCATGTGCCAGGTCAAGGACGCCCCGATCCGTGATTGGGTCAAGCTCGCTGTCACCCGCGCGCGCAACTCCGGCATGCCGGCGGTGTTCTGGCTCGACCCCTACCGTCCGCACGAAAACGAGCTGATCAAGAAGGTCGAGCTCTACCTCAAGGATCACGACACCACGGGTCTCGACATCCAGCACATGTCGCAAGTGCGTGCGATGCGTTACACCCTCGAGCGCGTCGTTCGCGGCCAGGACACCATCTCGGTGACCGGCAACATCCTGCGTGACTACCTGACCGACCTGTTCCCGATCATGGAACTGGGCACCTCGGCCAAGATGCTGTCCATTGTCCCGCTGATGGCCGGCGGTGGCATGTATGAAACCGGTGCGGGTGGCTCCGCGCCCAAGCATGTGCAGCAGCTGGTTGAAGAAAACCACCTGCGTTGGGATTCGCTCGGCGAATTCCTTGCGCTGGCCGTGTCGCTCGAAGATCTCGGCATCAAGGAAGGCAACGCCAAGGCCAAGCTGCTCGCCAAGACGCTGGACGAAGCTACCGGCAAGCTGCTCGACAACGACAAGTCGCCCTCGCGCAAGACCGGTGAACTCGACAACCGCGGCAGCCACTTCTACCTCGCGCTCTACTGGGCGGAAGCCCTGGCGGCACAGGACGAGGATGCCGAGCTGAAGGCGTACTTCACCTCACTGGCCAAGACCTTCGCCGACAACGAGGCGAAGATCCTTGCCGAACTCAGCGCCGTGCAAGGCAAGCCGGTCGATATCGGTGGCTATTACATGGCCGACGCTGAGAAGACCAAGGCCGTGATGCGTCCGAGCGCGACGCTGAACGCCGCGCTCGCCGCAGCACGCGGCTGAGTGGGTCGCTGACTCGGGCCCTCGGGCCCGGGTCTGTTTCAAAAAAATGCCAGAGACGTGTCTCTGGCATTTTTTTATCTGGCCTCCTGCTGACCCGCATTGTGCAGTTGCGGCGCTCAGTCCCGCCACGAACTTATGTTTGTCATATGGAAATGGCATTTTCAGAAGTGTATGATGCGAGCCCATCTGGCGTTGTCCAAGAGGCGCAGACCGCGGGCGGCTGAATCCCCGGTGTCTCAAGCGCGAGCCCCTACATTCACTAGTCACGAGGTCTTTTCCCATGAAACTGTCTTTGATCGCCACAGCATTGAGCGCCTGCTTGTTGTCGGCGTGCGCAACAGCCCCACAGTCGTCCGGTGAACCGGCCACGCCGGCCACGGCACCGCGTGCTGAACTTGGCAAGACCCCGATGCAATTATTGTCGGCGGAGACAGACGGGCTCAAAGACGTCGGCCTGGGTGTTGACCCACTGGGCGACGGTCTGCGCGTGACGCTGCCTGGCGCGATGAGCTTCAAGTCGGGCCGCAGCGAGTTGAACGCAGGGGCCGCCGAGGCTCTCGATCGTCTTGCCGGTGCACTCAATACGGTGCCGCAGGTGCATGCACGGGTGGTCGGACACACCGACAGCGCCGGTGATGCGGCCTATAACCAGAAACTGTCCGAAGCGCGCGCTGACGCGGTGACGCGTGCTCTGGTCGAGCGGGGTGTGGCCGAAGAGCGCTTGTCTTCCGAAGGGCGCGGCGAAGACGAACCGGTGGCCGACAACGGATCGCGAGAAGGCCGTGCGGCCAATCGCCGGGTCGAGGTGGTGATCGGCGCGAAGTGAATCTGGATTGAACAAACAACAACGCCGGCCCATGCCGGCGTTGTTGTTTGTGCTGGTGGCGCCTTAGATCAGACCATCGAACAACTGGATGTCCACCGGGTCCCCCGCGCTCACATCGGCGCGGGCCTCGGGCAGTACGATGAAACAGTTGGCATCCGACATCGAGCGCAACACGCCTGAGCCCTGGGCGCCAGTGGGCGAGACCTCCCAGCCATCGGCTCCCGCCCGGACAATGGCCCGGACGAACTCCCGCCGGCCGGGGCGCTTGCGGATCCCGGTGGTGCAGCGTGCGGCCAGTGTTGGCCGCGTCGGCAGGGGGGTGACGCCCATCAGCGCCAGCAGGGCGTCCTGCACAAACTGGTAGAAGGTGACCATCACCGCGACGGGGTTGCCTGGCAGGCCGAACAGCCAGGTGTTGTCGAGCTTGCCGAAGGCCATGGGGCGGCCGGGCTTGATATTGATCTTCCAGAACGCGACCTGACCGAGTCGATTGACCATTTCCTTGATGAAGTCCGCCTCGCCAACCGATACGCCGCCGGAGGTCAGAATCACGTCGGCCGCGGTCGCCGCGTCGCGGAAGGCGGCTTCGAGTGCGTCGGGGCGGTCGGGGATGACCCCCATATCGAGGATGTCGCAGCCGAGCCGGGTCAGCACGCCATGGAGCGTGTAGCGGTTGCTGTCGTAGATCTGGCCGGGCGCGAGTGGCTTGCCGATGGAGGCGACTTCATCGCCGGTCGAGAAAAACGCGACGCGCAGGCGCCGATAGACGGTGACTTCGGCAATGCCCAGCGAGGCGATCAGGCCGAGTTCGGCCGGGCCAATGCGCTTGCCTGCCGAGAGCGCGGGCTCGCCCAGGGCGAGGTCTTCGCCCGCACAGCGGATGTTCTCGCCGGGTTTGCGGCCCGCAGGGATCTGAACGTGGGCTTTGTCGGCCTGAACGTCTTCTTGTGGCACGATGCAGTCGGCGCCGCGGGGCACCATGGCGCCGGTCATGATGCGCACGGCCTGTCCCGGGCCGACGATGCCGGAGAAGGCGTTGCCTGCGAATGCGGTGCCGACAATGCTCAGTGATGCGCCGGCGTTGCAGTCGTCGGTGCGAATGGCGTAGCCGTCCATGGCGGAGTTGTCATGGGCGGGCACATTGTGCGGTGCAATGACGTCTTCGGCGAGGACACGGCCGAGTGCATCGCGGATGGCGACCTGCTCCCAGCCCTGCACCGGCACCAGTGAGGCATGAATGAGTGCGCGTGCTTCCTCAACATCAAGCGCGGTTCGCGCAGCGGCTGGGGCATTGTTCGGGAGCGTCATGGTCTGGCCTCTTGTTTTTGAGCGTGAAGTGCATCGCCAAGCGTGCTGCACTGCGTCCAGATGAATAGTAGGCAATCCAGCCTGAAAGCGCCATCCGGCGCGGTTTTCGGCGCGTTGACAATCAAGTCCGTGGGCGTATGCTGAGTGCTCGATCGCGTCGAACTGAGCAGGCGCGTGAGGGAGAATAATAAACGGGCGTATGCAGGAATTGTCCCGCAGCTGACTGCACTGCGAGGATTATTGTTCGGTCCGCCAGAGGCCACCCGCCCGATCTCAACCTGTCAGGAGGAGTCGGCCGATGTTGAAGTCTCTTCACATTGACCCCGCCAAATGCACGGGCTGTCTGCAATGCGAGATGGCCTGTTCGTATGAGCATCATGGGGTCTTCAATCCGTCAAAGTCGCGGATCAAAGTATTCAATTTCGAAGCAGAGGGCAAAAAGGTGCCCTATACCTGCACGCAGTGCGCTGAAGCCTGGTGCATGAACGCCTGCCCGGTCGATGCCATCCGGCTCGATGCGGCCACGGGCGCCAAGGTGGTCCACGAGGATATCTGCGTCGGGTGCAAGGTGTGCACCATCGCCTGTCCCTTCGGCACCATCAACTACGAGCAGGATTCGGGCAAGGTTCAGAAGTGCGACCTGTGCGATGACAATCCTGCCTGTGCCACCGCGTGTCCGACCGGTGCGATTACCTATATCGACGCCGACTGGACCGGGCTCGACAAGATGCGTCAGTGGGCGGCCAAGGCCAACACTGCCACGCCGGCAAGCTGAGGAGGACGGAACCATGGGCTGGGCTAGAAAAATCCTGCGCGTGAACCTCACTCAGGGCACGTGCACCCCCGAGCCGCTGAACATGCAGTGGGCCGACGAATATCTCGGCTCACGCGGCTTGGCGAGCAAATATCTCATCAGTGAAATCGATCCGAAGGTCGATCCTTTGTCGCCGGACAACAAAATGATCATGTCGACCGGTCCCCTGACCGGCACCATGGCCTCTACTGGCGGGCGCTACACCATCGTCACCAAGGGGCCGCTCACCGGCGCCATTGCCTGTTCGAATTCCGGCGGCTTCTTTGGCGCCGAAATGAAGTTCGCTGGCTGGGACATGATCATCTTCGAAGGCAAATCACCCAAGCCGGTGTATTTGTATGTTGAAAATGATCGGGCCGAGCTACGCGATGCCAGCGGTTTGTGGGGCAAGTCCTGCTGGGAGACCGAAGAGACCATCAAGAAGCAGCATCAGGACCCGCAGATCCGGGTGTCGTCGATTGGCCGGGCGGGCGAAAATCAGGTGCTGTACGCCTGTGTGGTCAATGACCTGCACCGGGCGGCCGGCCGCTCTGGCGTGGGCGCCGTGATGGGTTCCAAGAACCTGAAGGCCGTGGCGCTGCGAGGCACGAAGGGCGTTGGCGGCATCAAGGACTTCAAGGGCTTCATGGCCGCGACCACCGCAGCCAAGAAAGTGCTGGCTGACAATGCGGTGACGGGCGAGGGGCTGCCGAAGTACGGCACCCAGGTGTTGATGAACGTGATCAACGAGATGGGCTCGCTTCCGACGCGTAACCACAAGGACGTGCAGTTTGAGGACGCGGCCAAGATTTCGGCCGAGGCCATGCACGAGAAGCGCGCCTCTGATGGCAAGTCGCAGCTGGTGACCAATGCCGCCTGCTTCGGGTGCACCATCGCCTGCGGCCGGATCTCCGAGATCGACAAGGGCCACTTCACCGTCGTCAACAAACCCGAGTACTGGGGCGCCTCTGGTGGCCTGGAGTACGAAGCGGCCTGGGCGCTGGGCGCAGCGAACGGCGTGGGCGACATCGAAGCCTTGCAGTACGCCAACCTGCTGTGCAACGAGCAGGGCATGGATCCGATCTCCTTCGGAGCCACCGTGGGTGCGGTGATGGAGCTCTACGAAATGGGCGTGCTGACCAATGAGCAGATCGGCGTTGATGCGCCTTTCGGCTCGGCCGAAGCGCTGGCACGGATCACCGAGATGACCGCATTGGGCGAAGGCTTTGGCGTGGAAATTGGCCAGGGGTCGAAGCGCCTGTGTGAAAAGTACGGCCACCCCGAGTTGTCGATGACGGTCAAGGGCCAGGAGTTTCCGGCTTATGACGCGCGCGGCATCCAGGGCATGGGCCTGACCTACGCCACCTCCAATCGCGGTGCCTGCCATTTGCGCAGTTACACCGTGGCTTCCGAGGTGCTGGGCATTCCGGTCAAGACCGATCCGCTCGTTACCGAAGGCAAGCCGGAGCTGGTCAAGGCATTTCAGGATGCGACGGCGATCTTCGACTCGGCGGGCATCTGTGTGTTCACGTCTTTTGCCTGGACGCTGGCCGACGTGCAACCGCAGCTGCAGGCGGCCTGCGACGGTGATTGGTCCATGGAGAAACTCAATCTGGTGGGCGAGCGCATCTGGAACATGGAACGGCAGTTCAACACGGCCGCAGGCTTCACCCGCAAGGATGATGACCTGCCGCCACGCTTGAAGACCGAACCTGCCCAGACGGGCCCGGCCAAGGGGCTGGTGAGCGGCATCGACAAGATGATTCCGGAGTACTACCAGATACGCGGCTGGACGCCGGAAGGGGTCGTTACCGAGGAAACAGTCGCCCGGCTCGGGCTCTGATTCCGGTTTTGGCCTGAGTGCCGGTCGCGGTGAAGGCCGCGACCGGTTCAGCTTGCTGTCGGCTCGTCTTTGCCTTTTGGGCGGGCGGGCCGATCCTGCGTATGAGGAGTTCTCCATGAAGTATCTGATTCTGGGCAATGGACCCACCGGGATCATTGCCGCCGAAACCCTGCGCCAGGCCGATCCGGCGGGCCAGATCGTTGTCGCCGGCAGTGAAGACGCACCGCCGTATTCGCGCATGGCCATTCCGTATCTGCTCGAAGGGAATATTCAGGAGTCCGGCACCTACCTGCGCAAACGCGCCGGACATTTCGAATCGCTGGACATCACCTTGAAGTCCGGCCGTGCCGTGTCGGTTGATCGCGAGCAGCAGCGCGTGTTGTTTCACGATGGCAGCCATGAAGACTATGACCGCCTGCTCATTGCCACCGGCTCGCACCCGGTGCGCCCGCCCATCCCCGGCATCGACCGCCCGCAAACCCAGACCTGCTGGACGCTCGAAGACGCGCGTGCCATTGCCGCATTGACCAAGCCCGGCAGTCGGGTGCTGCAACTGGGCGCCGGCTTCATCGGCTGCATCATCATGGAAGCGCTGGCCAAACGTGGCGTGGAACTGACCGTGGTCGAAATGGGCGACCGCATGGTGCCGCGCATGATGACGCCGACCGCTGGCGGCATGATCAAGCGCTGGGTCGAGTCCAAGGGCATCGCCGTGCGCACCACGGCAGGCGTCGAGCGTATCGACACCGGCACCGACGATGCACCCCTGAATGTGCAGCTGTCTACCGGCGAGCATCTGCCCTGCGACGTGGTGATTGTTGCCGCGGGTGTGGCGCCGAATGTTGGCTTTCTTGAAGCGACCGGCGTGCATGTGGCCAAGGGCGTGATCGTCGATTCGCGCATGGAAACTTCCGTGCCGGGCATCTACGCGGCAGGCGATGTAGCCGAAGCGCCGGATCTGTTTACCGGTGCGCATCTGGTGTCGGCCATCCAGCCCAATGCGGCGGATCAGGCGCGCATTGCGGCGATCAACATGGCGGGCGGACAGGCTCAGTTGCCGGGCGTCCTGGCGATCAACGTGCTCGACACGCTCGGGCTGATCTCGACATCGTTCGGTCAATGGTGGGGTGACAAGGACGGTCAGAGCGTTGAGCAATGCGACGAGGCGGCGTATCGCTACATCAGCCTGCAGTTCAAGGGCGACGTACTGATCGGCGCGACTGCCATCGGGCTCACCGATCATGTGGGGGCGCTGCGCGGGTTGATCCAGGGGCAGTTGCATCTAGGCCCGTGGAAAGAGCGCCTGCTTCACAATCCGCACGCATTCTTTGAGGCCTACGTGGCGGTGACGCAGTCCACCGCCTTGAATCGAGCGGTGGCATGAAGCTGAAGTTCAAGCTTTTTGCGTCATTGACCGATTACCTGCCGGCCGATCGAAAAGGCAATATCGTCGATCTCGATCTGCCGGCAGGCACCACGATTCAGACGGTCATTGACCAGTACCGGGTGCCCGAAAAAAGCGCGCACCTGGTGCTGGTCAATGGGCGTTTCATTCCGCCGTCCGAGCGGGCGACCTACGTGCTGGAAGAGTGCGACGAGCTGGCCATCTGGCCGCCGGTGGCCGGAGGCTGATCTTGGCGTTTACACCGCCGTCACTGGAGACGTTTTCACGCGAGGTGGGGGCGAGCCCGCAGGAATTTGAGCGGAGTCTGCTGGCGGCCTTGCCGGGCGGCGTCGAGTCGCTCGGCGGGGGGCGGTTTCGCGTGAGCGAGGGCGAGGTGTGTCTGGAGATCACCGCCGTGCCGCAGTCGGCGCGGCGCATCGGTCTGTTTGCGCTGCCCGTGCTGGCGACCCGATTTGAGTTCCTGGCGGGCGAATTGCCCGCGCGCGCGGCCTTGATTGCACGGCTGGATCGCGCCATGCAACGCGGCGGAGGCTGAGGGGTTTTGGGCGGATTTTCACAGGCTATTGCCGACGCGTTTTCGTTGTTGTTGGGTTTCGACGCGCGGGTGTTCGAGATCGTCTTGCTGTCACTTCAGGTGAGCAGCCTGGCGGTTTTGATCGGCACGTTTATCGGATTGCCGCTGGGGGCGTGTCTGGCGGTCGGCAACTTCCCCGGCAAGCAGGCCGCGGCCGTTGTCGTGAACGGATTCATGGGCCTGCCCTCGGTGGTTGTGGGGGTGGTGGTCTATCTCGTGTTGTCGCGCTCCGGACCGATGGGGGACTTCGGCCTGCTGTATACGCCCTCGGCCATGGTGATCGCTCAGGTGGTGCTGGTGGTGCCGTTGATGGCGGCGATTTCCCGGCAGGTGGTCGAGGACAGCTGGCGCCAGTATTGCGAAGAACTCTCCGCGCTGCGATTTGGCTGGCGAGACACAGTGCGTGTGTTGCTGTATGACTGCCGGTTTTCACTGTCGGTCGCGGTGCTCGCTGGTCTGGGCCGCGCCATGTCGGAAGTGGGCGCGGTGATGATTGTCGGTGGCAACATCGATCGCAGTACACGGGTCATGACCACCGCCATCGCGCTCGAAACCAGCAAGGGCGATCTGCCCTTGGCGATCGCGCTGGGCATGGTCTTGCTGGTGCTGATCCTCCTTCTCAATGCAGGGGCCTTTGCTTTGCGTACCTCGGTAATGCGTCGATTCGAATGAGCCTGTTCCCGCTACAACTGCGCGATGTGGTGTTTCGGCCCAATGGCCGTGCCGTGCTCGAGGGGGTCGATCTGACCCTGTCTGGCGAGGGCATTACCGTCATTCTCGGGCCCAACGGCGCAGGCAAGAGCGTGCTTCTGCGGACCGTGTGTGGTTTGCTCCAGCCGACGGGCGGGTCGCTCGATTGGGGCGGCGGCGCGTTTGATCCCTTGGCCGTGGGGATGGTCTTTCAGCACCCCGTCATGTTGCGCAGTTCGGTAATCGACAACATCGCGCTGGGGCTGGTGCCGCGTGGTGTCGGTGCGCGGGATCGCCGTTTGGCCGCAATGGCCATGCTTGAGCAAGTGGGCCTGGCTGACCGGGCCAACGACAATGCCCGGCAACTGTCCGGCGGCGAGCAGCAGCGCCTGGCGCTGGGTCGGGTCTGGCTGACCCGGCCGCGTTTGCTCTTGCTCGACGAGCCAACCTCCAGCCTCGACCCCTCGGCGGTGGAGGCGGTGGAGCGGATCGTGCGGCAGATCCGCACGGAAGGCACAAAAATATTAATGACAACGCATAATCTGGGTCAGGCGACGCGTCTGGCCGATGACATTGTCTTTCTGGCGGGCGGCCGTGTGCGTGAACACGTATCGGTGCGTCGCTTCTTTTCCCAGCCGGCCTCAGCCGAGGCTCGGCAGTTTATTCAAGGAGAACTCCCATGGCATCTGGCTTTTTGAAGCGTTTGCTGCCCGCGCTGGCACTGACTGCAACGGCATTGACGGTTCAGGCCGGCGAATCGATCACGCTGGCATCGACAACCTCGACCGAAAATTCGGGTCTGTTTGGCTACATTCTGCCGATCTTCGAGAAGGCCAGCGGCATTCAGGTAAAGGTCGTCGCGCTGGGCACCGGCCAGGCGCTGGATGTGGGCAAGCGTGGCGATGCGGACGCGCTGCTGGTGCACGACCGGGCCAAGGAAGAGGCCTTTGTGGCTGAGGGCTTTGGCGCGTATCGCAAGGATGTGATGTACAACGACTTCGTTGTCGTCGGCCCGGCTGCGGACCCCGCGGGCATCGCCTCGACGAAGAGTACCGATGAGGCCTTCGCCAAAATCGCCGATAGCGGCAGCGCCTTTGCGTCGCGCGCCGACCGCAGTGGCACTCACTCGGCCGAAATGCGCTTCTGGAAAGGCGCGGGCAAGAATCCGGAAGGCCAGGCCTGGTACAAGGCCTCGGGCTCCGGCATGGGCGCGACGCTGAACATGGCGGCGGGCATCGGTGCCTATACGTTGAGCGATCGTGGTTCGTGGGCCAACTTCAAGAACCGGCAGGATCTCAAAATCCTGTTTCAGGGCGACCCGAAGCTCTACAACCCCTATGGCGTGATTCTGATCAATCCGGCCAAGCATCCGCATGTGAAGAAGGCAGCGGCCGAGACCTTCATCAACTGGATCACCTCCGATGCCGGCCACCAGGCGATCGCCGACTACAAACTGCATGGCGAGCAGTTGTTCTTCCCCCTGGCCGCCAAATAGTTCGCGCACGTTAACGAAAAAGACCCCGCCGCGGCGGGGTCTTTTGTTGCGTGATACTCGGCCTTAGTTGGTGATGATTTCCGGCCCCATCATCAGGGTCGGCAACCATGTCGAAATCCAGGGCACGTAGGTGACGAGGATCAGGAACACGAACATGATCGCGACCCAAGGCATCGCCGCTTTGACCACGTTCATCACCGACATTTGAGCCACACCGGCGGTGACGAACAGGTTGAGGCCGACCGGTGGTGTGATCATGCCGATTTCCATGTTCACCACCATGATGATGCCCAGGTGGATCGGGTCGATGCCCAGTTGCATGGCGATCGGGAAGACCAGCGGCGCGACGATGATCAGCAGGCCCGACGGCTCCATGAACTGACCGCCGATGAGCAGGATGATGTTGACCACGATGAGGAAGGCGATCGGGCCGAAGCCGGCCGACAGCATGGCCTCGGTGATGGCTTGCGGTACGCGTTCTTCGGTCAGCACGTGCTTGAGGATGATCGCGTTGGCGATCACGAACATCAGCATGATGGTCAGCTTGCCGGCTTCGAACAGGGTCTTCTTGGTGTCTTCGTGCCAGAACACCTCAAGCACCTTGATCAGCGGGTTGCGGCGATTGTTTTCGTCGGCAAACGGCCCCATGTCCTTGTAGACATAGTTGGCGATCAGGAAGGCGTAGACCGCGGCCACCGCGGCGGCTTCGGTGGGCGTGAAGATGCCGCCATAGATACCGCCAAGAATGATGATGATCAGAAACAGACCCCAGGAGGCGTCACGGGCCGCTTCACCGACTTCTCCCCAGCCTGGGAAGGGCTGCGCGGGCAGGTTCTTGACGCGCGCGGTGACGTAGATGGCGACCATCAGCATCAATCCGGCGATCAGGCCTGGTACCACGCCCGCCAGGAACATCCGGCCCACCGACACGTCAGTGGCGGCCGAATACACCACCATCACGATCGACGGCGGAATCAGGATGCCCAGCGTACCTGCGTTACAGATGAGGCCTGCGGCAAACTCTTTCTTGTAGCCCGCTTGCACCATGCCGGCGATAACGATCGAGCCGATCGCTACCACGGTGGCAGGGGATGAGCCCGACAGCGCTGCGAACATCATGCAGGCGATCACCGACGCGATGCCCAGGCCGCCGCGGATGGAGCCAACCAGCGCGATGGCAAAGCGGATGATGCGGTTAGCCACACCGCCGGTCGACATGAAGCTCGAGGCGAGGATGAAAAACGGAATCGCCAGCAGGGTGTAGTGCCCGTCAAAGGCGGTAAAGAGTGTCTGGGCAACCGACGCAAGCGACGTGTCGGAATGGGCCATCAGGAACAGCACACTCGACAGACCCAGCGAAATTGCGATGGGTACGCCGATGAGCATGAAGCCGATGACCATGCTGAAGAGGATTACGATAGCCATCGCTCAGTGCTCCTTTTTGTTCTGTGCGGCGCCGCTCATCTTGGCGATGGCACGATCCGAGTTGTGATGGTGGCCGTCGGCGTGCGCGTCGGCCGCTTCTTCAATCATGTCTTCGACTTCGTGCGCGGCGATGATCGAATCGCGCTGGTTGGTCAGCACATGAAAACCGGCCTGAAGCAGGCGGATCACCAGTAGTGCCATGCCCAGCGGCAGTGCGAAGTAGGGCACGAAGCGGGGCAGTTTCTCGTAGGCCTCGCCTTGGTTGATGATCGGACCAATCCAGGCCAGGAAGCTTGGCATCGGGATGTCATCGGTTTCCATCCACACCCGGTCGGTCGCGAACGGAAGCCAGTAGTCCCATGCGCCCTTGAGCAGCAGCAAGGCAAACAGCAGGCTGGATGCGACGGCAAGCAGGGCGAATACTTTTTTGACTGGCGGCGGTAGCAGGTTGATGATGACATCGACCCCGATATGGAAGGTCCGTTTGACACCGTAGGCGGCGCCGACGAGCACAAGCCAGGCGAACAGCACCACCGTGACCTCCAGCCCCCACAAGATATTGCTGTTGAAGACATAGCGCGCAATCACGTTGGCAAACGTGATCAGCGTCATGAATCCCAGTGCGACCGCAATGAACGTTTCTTCAATGCTCTCCACTGCCTGGGAAAATCGGCTCGGTTCTCCAGTCATCTCCCTCTCCGTTTTATCAAAATTCGGCCAAAAATATGCGCGGGGAGCGAACTCGCCGCGCATACGGATGGCGCAGATGGGGCGCTTTCGCGCCCCTGCGGGCTTAGCCCTTGTTGGCCTTCTGTGCGGCGGTCATCAGGTCAGCCCCGATGTCGTCTTCGAACTTCTTCCACACCGGTTTCATGGCGTCGACCCATGATTGACGCTGTTCGGCGGTCAGGGTGCGGATCACCGTGCCGGTATCGGCGACTTTCTTGCGGTTGACTTCGTCGACCTTCTTGACTGCTTCGTTACGCTCGGTAGTCACTTCGCCAAGGATCTTGAGGAACTGATCACGCACGTCCGGCTTCAGGCTCTTGAGCCACTCGGTCGAGGTGACGACCAGGTAGTCCAGCACGCCGTGGTTGGTTTCGGTAATGCCGTCCTGAACCTCGAAGAACTTCTGGCCGTAGATGTTGGACCAGGGGTTTTCGCAACCGTCGATGGTCTTGGTCTGCAGTGCGCCGTACACTTCGCTGAAGGCCATTTTCTGCGGGTTGGCACCGAGTTGCTCGAACTGGGCGACCAGCACGTCAGACGCTTGCACGCGGAACTTCAGGCCCTTGGCATCTTCCGGCTTGACCAGCGGCTTGTTGGCCGACAACTGCTTCATGCCGTTGTGCCAGAAGGACAGGCCCGACAGACCACGGCGGCTCATCGATTCTTTCAGCTTCTGGCCGTCGGCCGAGTTCTGGAAGCGGTCAACCGCGTCAATATCGGTAAACAGGAAGGGCAGATCGAAGAGGCGGAATTTCTTGGTGAATTTCTCAAATTTCGACAGCGAGGGCGCGGCCAGTTGAACGTCGCCGCTCAGCATGGCTTCGAGCACCTTGTCGTCGTTGTAGAGGCTGGAGTTCGGATACACCTGCATGCAGGCTTTGCCGTTCATTTCCTCGTTGACGCGTTTTGCCAGCAACTCGGCAGCAATACCTTTCGGGTGCTTGTCGGTGTTGGTCACGTGGCTGAACTTGATGACGATTTCACCCGGGTCGCACGCATCTTCGGCTTGGGCGATACCGATCTGGCCGGCCAGGACTGCGGCTGCTGCCACTGCGATTACATGTTTGCGCATTTGAACTCCTCCACAACGTTATTTAGGTCATGCCCGGATCGTGTTTGTCCGGACTTGCCAGTTTAGGCTCGTGACCTCCTCCGGTCACGCCGAGCCCGCTTTGAAGCATTGGGCACAAGCATAGTGTGCCAAAGCGGCTCAGAACGGAATACGTAATGTCACTTACCCACGAAAATCGGTTTTTGGCGAGGTTGCTGCAATCACGGCGGTGGAGTGTGGGCTGCCTTGATTCAGATCATGATTCCTTTGCTGAATCGGGGTCTTGGGCGGGGCAGGATGGATAGTCGAAAGTGATATTCGACGCGCATGCCCGGCAGGTTTGAAAAAAGGGGCCGTGCCGGCTCGTAGATTCTGATTTTGTTGGACCCGCGACTTTGGCCGCCATTCCGATGAGTCAGTTGAAATGGCTTCCTGTTGATCGATCTTTTTCGGCGCCTGGCTCACGACGCGCTTGCTGGACGCTTTGCGAGATGAACGCCCGCCATCATGCAGCGTACCGAGCCGCCTGCCATTTCGATTGTTGGCACATCGAGCGGTACGAGATCCAAGCTGCTTGCGATGAGTTCGCGCTGTTCGGCTGTGAGGGAAGCATGCGCTCTGGCGGACAGGGCGAGGATACGGCCCTCGCGGCCCTGAAGTTCGATGGCGTTGCCGGCAAATTCGGCGATCTGCGCGTTGCTCAGCGCAATGACAAAACGACCCGATCCGGTGATTCGTTCGACAATTTCTGTTCGCCGGTTCGGATCGGAGACCATGTCCAGCCCGATCATCACGAAATCTGTGGCGATGCACATCAGTACATTGGTGTGATACACCGGCACGCCGTGGGCGTCGTTGGCCCGAAACACCATCGGCTCATAGCCGAAATGCGAGCAGAAGCGTTCAAGGGCGACCGGGTCGGCGCGATTGGACTGCACGGTATAGGCGATGCGTTCGATATGATCGAGCACCATCGCGCCGGTCCCCTCCAGAAACAGTCCATCGGGCTCCAGGCCGGAGTAATCGACCACTTCCTGCACCCGGTACTCGCGCTTGAGCATCTCGATGATGTCAGTGCGTCGCTCCAGCCGGCGGTTGGCGGCGAACATGGGGTAGATCGCAACATGACCGCCGGGGTGCGTCGAAAACCAGTTGTTTGGAAATACTGAATCGGGGGTCTGATCCGAACTGTCTTCAAAGACATGAACGCGAACGCCATGTGCCTGCATGATCTCGGCGGCTCGCGTCATTTCCTTGCAGGCCGCGCGCGCGACCTCATCCGGCAGGCGTCCGTCGGCTGCGCGCTGAAAGGCGTTGTCCGTGGCGGTCTCGGCATTCGGCCAGAAGTGATGCGGCCGGACCATGATGATGCTTGAGGGCGCCTGCGCGCTGCGATGTTTCACCGGTGAGACCCCTAGGCGGCTTTGACTACGGTGTGGGCGGCACGCATGACCATGCCCCACAGATCGCGCGGCTCGTCCGGGTCGGCAATCATGTCGAGCGATTCGAATCGACCCGTGGCGTCAAGTTGGTCATTCAGGTATCGCAGGGCAGAGAAGTCTTCGATTGCGAAGCCGACACCATCGAACACGGTGATCTGCTCCCCGCTCGTTCTACCCTTCGCGGCGCCGGTCATCACTTCCCAGAGCTCGGTGACGGGATGGTCCTGCGGCAGTTGCTGAATGTCCCCCTCGATGCGGGTTTGCGGTGCGTATTCGACGAAGATGTCGGCGCGCAACAGGATGTCGCGCTGCAACTCGGTCTTGCCCGGGCAATCGCCACCGATGGCGTTCACATGGACGCCGGGGCGCACCATGTCGTCGGTCAGGATGGTGGCGTACTGTTTGTCGGCGGTGCAGGTGGTGATGATCTGCGCGCCCTCGACGGCCTCTTTTGCCGACGTGCACTTGATGATCCCGAAGCCCCGTTCTGCCAGGTTGGCCGCACACTTGTCTGTGGCACGGGCGTCAATGTCGTACAGGCGTAGCGAGTCGATTCCGAGCAGCGTCTTGAACGCCATGGCCTGGAATTCGGATTGTGCGCCATTGCCGATCATGGCCATGCACCGCGCGCCTGCCGGCGCAAGGTATTTCGCTGCCATGGCCGATGTCGCCGCAGTGCGGATCGCGGTGAGAATCGTCATCTCTGAGAGGAGCACCGGATAGCCTGTGTCAACATCGGAGAGCACGCCAAACGCGGTCACGGTCTGCAGGCCCTCCTTGGTGTTCTTGGGGTGACCATTCACGTACTTGAAGCCATAGACGGTGCCATCGCTGGTCGGCATCAGTTCGATCACGCCCAGTGCGGAATGCGACGCAAGCCGGGGCGTCTTGTCGAACAGTTCCCAGCGCTTGAAGTCATGCTCGATCTGCGCGGCGACGCCGGCGATGGTTTTTTCGATACCGATGTCGAGCACGGTCTTCATCATGTTGTCGACGCTGACAAAGCGAATCAAATTCAGAGCTTTTGGATTTTTGTGTTGCATGGTCTCTCTCCTTGTATTTTCACTTCCGGCCCGCAGGCCTTGTCATGGAAATAAGCTTAAGGCCGAGCGCGGCTAGTTAAAATGGCAAAGTCGTGCAAATATTGACTATGTTTTAGCTAAATTGTTATCGTTAATTGTATTTTTTGACAATTAGGAACGGTATGGCCGCAATCGAGACGAGCAGGCTGGCGCTAGACTCGCTTGATCATGAATTGATTGGGCTGCTGCGAGCGGACGGCAGGGCGCCGCTGTCGAAACTCGCGGACATCCTCAAGGTGTCGCGTGGCACCGTACAGAACCGGCTGGACCGGCTTGTCACTTCCGGCACGATTCTGGGATTCACGATTCGCGCCGGGAACGATTACCCCGATAGCGCCGTCCGGGCGTTGATGATGATCGAAATTGCCGGCAAATCGACAGCTCAGGTCATCCGCAAGCTGCGCGGCTTGCCCGAGTTGCAGATGCTGCACACCACCAACGGCACCTGGGATCTGATCGCCGAAATTCACACCATCAGCCTGCCCGAGTTCGATCGCGTGCTCCGAGAAGTGCGGATGATTGACGGGGTGCTCAACAGCGAGACCAGTCTGTTGCTCAGCTCGGTGTAGCACACGCGACGCTTTGTCGTCGGCTGGCCTGTCGGCTACCGGGCGATAGGCGTACCACCGGTTCGTCGGTGCGGGAGGTGTCCTGCGCGGAGGGCGTTTCTGGTGTCGTGTCAGAACTTGCCACCGCTGGGGTGTGCTGTGCGAGTCGGCGTTCTGTATGGCTTATGCATTAGCACCACCTGGAGCGTGTTCAAGTGTCGGGAAATTTTACGTACCTTTGGATTTTGGCTGGCGCCATCTATGTAAGTATTTGATTTGTCGCTAACTTTACTTTTGGTACGGACTATGCATGCCTTTCCGTTGACGGTGAATAAGCCGTTTGCAGCATAGGAGGAACGTCATGCTTAAGACTACATTCTCCCGCCGTGCTCTGCTTGGCGCCCTGTTGGCTCCGGGTCTCCTGATCGCAGGAAGCGCCCAGGCCGCAGTCACCACTTGGGGCTACGACATTCTCTCGGGCTTCACGCAGTCGGTCATCGGTGGCGCGACGACCAACTACCCCGTACCCGGCACGACCTCGTTGTCGTGGGGGACTTCCACCGGCTCCGGTCAGAGTTCGCTGGTGATCAATAACCCAAGCATCCTTGGCGGGTCGGTTGATACATACTTTGGTGGTGTGCCGCCGGCTGCGGCACCGTATCTCGGCTTCAGCACCTCACTGACCCACAACAACAACCCGATCACCGGCAACACATTGACTTCTGCGACGTTGCGCAACGCCGTGACGCTGACACCGACGGTTCCGGCGGGCGGTGCGCTGGCCGATCAGGTGGTCAATTTCGATATCGCGTTCGCTGAAACGCCCAATACCGCAGGGACATGTGCGGTGCTCGGCAGCCCGACGCCGTGTAACGACATCTTTGTACTCACCAGCGGTCTGCTCAATCAGACCTTCATGTACGACGCGGGTGACGGCGATGGGCTGCTGACCTACTTCGTCAATATCTTCCCGACCACGGGTGGCGTGTTGTCCATTCTGGACAACGGGGTGTGTAGCGCCGCAGGACAGGGGAACGGCTGCCTCGGTTTCACGACTGCCGAGAATCAGTCAACGACGCTGGCCTTCGGTTTCTCGATCTCGACCAATCCGCTGACGACGGTGCCGGAGCCGACGGTGCTCGCACTGCTGGGCCTCGGTCTTTTGGGCGTGGGGCTGTCCCGGCGCAAGGTTCGCGTCTGACTTCATCATTGAAATGACTGGAGAACTGACAGGCCCCCGATTCGTCGGGGGTTTGTCTTTGTGGCTCGTGGTGCTTCGTTCGTGTCTACAGCATGGTTTGCCGAAAGTCTGCGAGCAGCGCGGACCGATGCACCAGAAAGCGCGCTGCCGCTGCGCCGCCCACCGCGCGGTGATCCAACGACAAGCACCGCGGCTGTCATTCCACACCGGTTTCATGCTGGTACGCGTCACGCTGAGGATGGCGACTTCAGGCGCTTTGATGATGAGGCCAGCATCGTCCCGTTGGCGCCACCTTCGCCTTGCTCGGCATTGACCCGTTGTTGGAAGGCCGTCGGTGATGTCTGCCTCGTCGAAGTTCGTGCCGTGGGGAATCATCACTCGGCTGTGATGCAGGTTCTGGCCGGAGAGCTTGTGGATGCGGCTCATGCGCACTCACCAATGTGACGCTGGTCGCCCCCGATCTGAAGGCGCTACAAAGTTCTATCGTCAATCGCCGGGCGCGCATTCTGCATGTGTCGACTCTCCGGTCGAGTATGACGCTCAAGCAGGTCAAGTACACAACGGCACTGCCGATCGACCTGGCCTGAGCGTCTTGTCGTTCAGGCGGCGATACGCATTGCCGCCACGGAGAGCGCGGCATCGATGTCGGCGAGCAAGTCGTCGATGTCTTCCAGGCCCGCCGACAGACGCACCAGGCCCTCTGGAATTCCCGCAGCGGCACGTTCTTCAGGGGTGTAGGTCGAGTGGGTCATGCTGGCAGGGTGCTGGGCGAGGCTTTCGGCGTCGCCGAGGCTGACGGCACGCGTCACCAGTTCTAGACCATTCATGAAGCGTCGGCCGGCGTCGAGCCCACCCTTGAGTTCAAAGGCCACCATGCCGCCGAATTGCTTCATCTGCCGGCAGGCGAGTGCGTGGAAGGGGTCGGATTCCAGCCCCGGAAAAAACACCTGCGCCACCGCCGGATGCGCCGCCAGATGGCGGGCAATGGCCTCGGCGTTCTGGCAGTGGCGATCCATGCGCAGCGCGAGCGTCTTGAGGCCGCGCAGGATCAGGTTGGCGTCGTTGGGCGACAGCACCGCGCCGGTCATGTCCTTGAGGCCCTCCAGGCGAATTCGGCTGGCCAGTTCGGTATTGGACACCGCGATGCCGGCGGTTACGTCACCGTGGCCGTTGAGGTATTTGGTGGCCGAGTGCACCACCACGTCGGCGCCGAGCGACATCGGCTGCTGCAGATAGGGCGTGCAGTAGGTGTTGTCGACCACCAGCAGCGCGTCGTAGCGGTGTGCAATCTTGCTGCAGGCTGCGATGTCGATCAGGCGCATGTTGGGGTTGGAGGGAGACTCGAAATACACCATGCGGGTCTGCGTTGAAATGGCGTCGGCCAGCGCCTGCGGATCGGTCATGTCGATGCGCGTGACCTTGATGCCAAAGCGCTGCAGCGCGTGCATGAAGAAGGCGTGGGTGCAGCCGTACAGCGTGGTGTCGGTGATCAGCTCGTCGCCCGGCTGCAGCAGCGTCCAGCAGGTGGCGGTGATCGCACCCATGCCGGAGCCGAAAGCCACCGCGGCGTCCGCGCCTTCCAGTGTGGCCATGCGTTGCTCAAGCAAGGCGAGTGTGGGGTTGGAGATGCGGGTGTAGAAATGGCCTTTTTCTTCGCCGGCAAAACACGCGGCGCCGTACTCGGCGCTTTCGAAAGCAAAGGTTGAGGTCTGGTACACCGGCGGCACCAGGGCGCCATGATGATCACGCGGGTCGTAGCCATGGTGGATGGCGCGGGTGGCAAAACCTTGGGGGCGGGACGCGTTCGACATTGGGCTTCCTTGCGGGTTGGAAGGCCGGGTGGCCATGGGTCCACTTTATCGATACCGCGCTTTCAATAATTGCCGTAATCGTGCGTGATGTGATCTGATGTGGGCATGAAATGCAAAGTCATTCAAATTTTGTTGGAATAATTTACCCATGGATAAGGTCGACAAGAAAATCCTCAGTACCTTGCAGGACGATGCGCGGGTGACGGTCGCCGAGTTGTCCGAGCGCGTGTCGCTCACCTCGTCGCCGTGCTGGCGACGGGTCAAGGCGCTGGAAGAAGCGGGTTTCATCCGCGGCTATCACGCCGAGCTCGATCCGCGCCAGCTCGGCTACGACGTCACCGCCTTTGTGAACGTGATGCTCGAAAACCATCGCCTCGACCTGGGCGACTCTTTCGAGGTGGCGGTGCAGGGCATTCCGCAGGTGGTGGCCTGCCACAACGTGTCGGGGCGTTACGACTTCATGCTTGAGGTAGTGGCCGCCGATCTGGAGGCCTTTGGCGAATTCGCCCGCAACGTGCTGCGCGCCTTGCCGGGGGTGAAGGAGATCTATTCGAGCTTCTCGCTCAAGTCGATCAAGCGCTCGCGCAGTATTCCGATCCCGCCGAACTGAGCTTCGGGCGAGGGCGGCGGTTTAGCCGCCCCGGCGTCCGGGACGGCTGGGTGAATTCGCGGCGGGCGCTTTACTCGGTATCGAAGCCCAGCAGGCGTCCGTCGATGATGCGCTGGGCGACCGTCTCCGGGACGTCGCCTTCCCACTCACCCCGGCCGCTGCGCAGCCCGGCGAGCACCTCGGCCACATCAATGTGCAGATGGCTTTCGTCGTGGGGTTCGACCGCCAGCAGCTTGTCGTTTTCTTTCAGGTGGGTGAGCAGGTGGCGCAGATTGGCCGGCACTTCGACATTGTCGAGCGTCACCAGATCAGTCGCCTCGCCGCCGCGCGGGCGCGAGGGATAAACATACACATGCGTGTTGTCCGGGAAGAGCTTGCCGAAGGCCTCGAGAATGCCGCCCTCCATGCCTTCGTAGTACTTCTCGTCAAACAGAAAGCTGAAGTCGCGCACCGACAGCACGATGCCGATCGGCTTTTGCGTGTAGCGGCGCAGGTAGGCGCGCAGGCGGAAGAAGCGCAGGTAGTCGGAGATCATCACCGTGTAGCCCTGCGAGGCCAGCAAATCGATGCGGGCGAGGAAGTCCGCGCCGTCCACATTGTCGCCCGAGGCCAGCGAGTTCATGGTGATCTCGGCCAGCGACACCACCTCTTTCTCGTCCACGGCGCTGAGCTGGCCGAAGCGTTTCTGGCCGGCGTGCATCATGTCCACGTTCACCAGCGTCAAGGGCTTGAAGCTGCCGCGCATCACCATCACCGGCTTGCGATACAGCAGCTCGCCCGGCACCACCACCTCGCCGGCGGGGTTGAACACCACTGCGCGAGTCAGCCAGCTGCGGATCAGGTGCAGGTTCATCAGCCGGTTTTCGACCTCCTCGAAATAGGGGCCGGAAAAGTGGATGACGTCCACCTCGATGCGCTCCGAACCCAGACTGTCGCCCAGCGCCTCGACCACCCACTCGGGGTTTTGATAATGGTTGAACGCACCGTGGATCAGGTTCACGCCCAGAATGCCCAGCGCTTCGGCCTGCAGCGCGTTGTCATCGTCGAGCATGCGCACATGCATCACCACATCGCTCGGCTCGGCGCCCGGATGCAACTGCAAACGCACGCCCACCCAACCGTGACACTCGTTCGCCTGCTTGAAGCTGCGCGCCGTCACCGTCGCTGCGTAGGCAAAAAAGGTGGTGTTCTTGGCCCGCACATGCGCCAGCCGCTCCACCACCTGGCTGAACTCCTTGTCCAGCATCTGCAGCAAGCGCGCCCGGCTCACATAGCGGTCAACATGCCCGTAAATGTCATCGCTCACCGCCATGTCGTAAGCCGACATGGTCTTGGCAATCGTCCCCGCCGCCGCGCCCACCGAGAAAAACCGCCGCGCCACCTCTTGACCCGCCCCGATCTCCACGATGGAGCCGTACTTCAGCTTGTCGAGGTTGATGGACAGGGCTTTCTGGTCGGTAGAGAGCGTGGTGTCGCGTTTGCGCATGTCGGGGTCTCGGTGGTGTCGGGTGAAGAGTCGAGTTTACACCGAGGGGCAGGCAGGGCGGATAAGCGCAGCGTCATCTGCCGGGTTTGCGGTTCTGGCAAGCACGGGTGTCGGAAGGCGCTTCGCTTTTCCGAGCTACGCGGGTTCTGGCGCAGCGTGTTCAGTCGGGCTGCTTCGACCGCAGGCTTCTTCTCAGCCGGAAGTTATCAACCGCAAGATAGACGAGTGCGGCCAGTATGACTGCATCGAAGCCATTGGGGCCCGCAAGAAACCAGAAGGCCCATGCCGTTGCTGCGACGACGAATGCGGTGAGGAGGAGGGCGATTGAGTCTTTCATACGAGCGCCGCGTGAAATCGATAGGTGCTTCTACTTGCTACGTCGGCTTTATAGATGCCTGGGTAACGCTGGAGCGTTTCGGTGAGCCAAGGTCTGTAAAGTCCGCGTTGATTGGCGCAGAACAAGACTTCTCCGATTGTTGTGCCACCGGACAGCGTGCGGCCTGTTGCTACGGCGATACTCCCGATCACCGCGCCAACATAGAATGCCGCGGTGCATGCCGCAGCGACGCCCAGCCCTTCCAGTTTTGTCGCGGCGCCCAACTCACCAAGCGTAACGCGGGTGCCAAATTTGTCTATTTGGTTCATCAATATCGTGGCATTCGCCAAAGCAAGCTGTAGCGTCCCAAACAGTGATTCGGGAGCTGGCAGGCCAAGGCTGTCCATATTTTCTTTGAAGTATTTGTAGAAATCCGGCATGGCCGAGCGCTTAGGAATGAATGACAAATGACTATACATGGTCAATCTCATGGCGCTCAAGTGCTTTGTCTTCCGTGTGGCGCAAAGCCCTGGCACCAAAGAGAAACGGCGACCTCGCGGTCGCCGTTTCTCTTTGATGCCGCCCCGGTTGAGGCGGCGCCGTTGTTGCTTACTTCTTCTTCCGTGCCGCTGGCACGTCGGTACAACTGCCGTGTGCGACTTCTGCGGCCATCCCGACGGTTTCTCCCAGTGTGGGGTGGGGGTGGATGGTCTTGCCGATATCCACTGCGTCTGCACCCATCTCGATGGCGAGGCAGACTTCGCCGATCATGTCGCCCGCGGACGGGCCGACGATGGTGCCGCCGATGACCCGATGCGTTTCCGCATCGAAGATCAGCTTGGTGAAGCCATAGTCGGCGCCGTTGGCGATCGCCCGGCCGGAGGCCGCCCAGGGGAACTTGGCGGTTTCGACCTTCTTGCCTTCGGCCTTGGCTTGCGCCTCGGTGTAGCCGACCCATGCCACTTCGGGGTGCGTGTAGGCCACGCCCGGAATGACGGTGGCGTCGAAGGCCGATTTTTCGCCGGCGGCGACTTCTGCGGCCACGTGGGCTTCATGCACGGCCTTGTGGGCGAGCATGGGCTGTCCGACAACGTCGCCGATGGCGAAGATGTGCGGCACGTTGGTACGCATCTGCGCGTCGACCGGGATGAAGCCGCGATCGGTGACGATCACGCCGGCCTTGTCGGCTCCGACCTTCTTGCCGTTGGGCGCGCGGCCTGCGGACTGAAGGATCATGTCGTACTTGACCGGCTCGGCGGGGGCCCCATCGCCTTCAAACGTGACATACAGACCGTCATCCTTCGCCTCAACGGCGGTGGTCTTGGTCTTGAGCATGATCTTGTCGAAGCGGTGGGCGTTCTGCTTCTCCCACACCTTGACAGCGTCGCGATCCGGCCCGGCCATGAGCACGTCCATCATCTCGACCACGTCGATACGTGCGCCAAGCGAGGAATACACCGTGGCCATTTCCAGCCCGATGATGCCCCCGCCGATGACCAGCATCTTGCCCGGCACCTGACGCAGCTCCAGCGCGCCGGTTGAATCGACGATGCGCGGATCTTTCGGGATGAAGGGCAGATGCACGGCCGCCGAACCGGCAGCGATGATGCACTGCTTGAAGCGGATGACCTTCTTCTCGCCGGTCTTGTCCTGGCCGTCGCCGCTGGTGACTTCGACTTCGACGTGATTCGGGTCGAGGAAGTGACCGTAGCCGCGCACCATGTCGACTTTGCGGCCTTTGGCCATGCCGGCCAGACCGCCGGTGAGCTTACCGACCACGCCGTCCTTGTGCTTGCGCAGGGCATCCAGATCGACCGTGGGCTTGGCGAAGCTCACGCCCGCGCCACCCATGTGCTGGGCTTCATCCATCACCGCGGCCACGTGCAGCAAGGCCTTGGAGGGGATGCAGCCGACGTTGAGACACACACCACCGAAGGTGGCGTAGCGCTCGACGATGACGGTCTTGAGACCGAGGTCGGCCGCGCGGAAGGCGGCCGAGTAACCGCCCGGGCCCGCGCCGAGGACGAGCATGTCGCACTCGATGTCGGCACCGCCGGCATGGCTGCCTGCGGTCGGTGCGGCCACGGCGGCTTGCGCCGGTGCAGCAGCGGCTGCGGGTGCCGCAGCGGCAGCAGCGCCCGCCGCCGCAAGCTTGATCAGCACCGAGCCTTCGGAGACCTTGCTGCCGATCTCGACCAGGACTTCCTTGACCACGCCAGCGGCGGTGGAGGGGACGTCCATGGTGGCTTTGTCGGATTCGAGCGTCACGATGGCGTCATCGACGGCGATGGTGTCGCCGACCTTGACGTAGAGCTCGATCACCGGCACCGAGTCGTAGTCGCCGATGTCCGGTACTTTGACTTCGACCACGGCACCACCCGCCGCGGCGGGTGCGGCCGCCGGCGCGGCGGCTTGAGCGGGTGCGGGGGCTGCTGCGGCTGCCGGGGCGGCCGATGCACCTGCACCGGCGGCCTCGACAACGATCAGCACACTGCCTTCGGCCACACGGTCGCCGAGGGCGACTTTGAGTTCCTTGATGACGCCGGCGACCTCGGACGGCACGTCCATGGTGGCTTTGTCGGACTCGAGCGTGACGATGGGGTCATCGACGGCGATGGTGTCGCCGACTTTGACGTAGAGCTCGATCACCGGCACATCGGCGTAATCGCCGATATCGGGGACTTTGACTTCAACTTGGCTCATGTCGCGGCCTCCTTAGAGCATGACCCGACGGAAGTCGGACAGCAGTTGGGCGAGGTAGACGTTGAAGCGGGTGGCCAGCGCGCCGTCGATCACGCGGTGGTCTGCGGTCAGCGACATCGGCAGGGTCAGGCGCGGCACGAACTGCTTGCCGTCCCACACCGGCTTCATGGTCGACTTGTTGACACCGAGGATGGCCACTTCAGGCGCATTGACGATGGGCGCGAAGTAGGTGCCACCGATGCCGCCCAGCGACGAGATGGTGAAGCAGGCGCCGGACATGTCTGCCGGGGCGATCTTGCCATCGCGTGCCTTCTTGGCCAGCGCACCGGATTCGGCTGCGATCTCGAAGACGCTCTTGGTGTCAGCGTTCTTGATCACCGGCACGACGAGGCCGTTGGGCGTGTCGGCCGCGAAGGCGATGTTGAAGTACTTCTTGTAGACCAGATTGTCGCCGTCGAGCGAGGTGTTGAACTCGGGGAACTCCTGCAGCGCGCGCACCGAAGCCTTGATGATGAAGGCGAGCATGGTGAGCTTTTTGCCGGACTTCTCGTTTTCCTTGTTCATCGCGACGCGGAAAGCTTCGAGGTCGGTGATGTCGGCGTCTTCGTGATAGGTCACGGCCGGGATCATCACCCAGTTGCGGGCGAGGTTTTGGCCGGAGATCTTCTTGATGCGCGACAGCGGCTTGGCTTCGATTTCGCCAAACTTGGCGAAGTCGACCTTCGGCCACGGCAGCAGATCCAGACCACCGCCGAGGCTCGCGCCTGCGCCGGCCGCCGCTGCTTTGCCCGGCACGTTGCCGGACTGCATGGCGCCCTTCACGAAGGCGGTGACGTCTGCCTGGGTGATGCGGTTCTTCGGGCCGGTGGCTTTCACCTGGGCCAGGTCGACGCCCAGTTCGCGCGCAAAGGCACGGACCGACGGGCTGGCGTGGACCTTGCCACCGAGCTTGACGGCCGACGGTGCGGCCGCGGCTGCGGGGGCTGCGGCTGCCACCGGTGCCGGCGCAGCGGCGGGGGCCGGTGCGGCAGCTGCCGGGGCAGGTGCGCTGGCGGCAGGCGCGGGTGCTGCTGCGGCGGCGCCGGCAGCGGCGACCTTGATCAGCACCGAGCCTTCAGACACCGTGCTGCCGACCTCGACGAGGACTTCCTTGACCACGCCGGCGACCTCGGACGGCACGTCCATGGTGGCCTTGTCGGATTCGAGCGTGACGATGGCGTCATCGACGGCGATGGTGTCGCCGACTTTGACGTACAGCTCGATCACGGGGACATCGTCGTAATCGCCGATGTCCGGTACTTTGACTTCAATGAGTTGGCTCATGTTTGCAGTCTCCTCAGCGTTCAGACGGACATGGGGTTGGGCTTGGACGGGTCGAGCTTGTACTTGACCAGTGCGGCGGCAACCTTTTCGCGTTCGATCTTGCCTTCGTCGGCCAGGGCCTTGAGGGCAGCCAGGGTGACCCAGTGACGATCCACTTCAAAGAAGTGACGCAGCTTCTCGCGGGTGTCGGAGCGGCCGAAACCGTCGGTGCCCAGCGTGACGTAGCTGCGCTTGACGAAGGGACGAATCTGCTCGGCGAACATGCGGATGTAGTCGGTTGCAGCGACCACCGGACCTTCGGCCTTGGCGAGCTTTTCTTCGACATGCGACAGACGCGGCGTCTCCATCGGGTGCAGCAGGTTCCAGCGCTCGGTGTCCTGGCCGTTGCGGACCAGTTCATTGAAGCTCGGGCAACCCCAGATGTCGGACTCGACACCCCAGTCGGCCTTGAGCAGCTCTGCGGCGGCGATGACTTCGCGGAAGATCGTGCCCGAACCCAGCAGCTGAACGCGCGGGCCCTTGCTCTTGCCACCTTTCTTGAACGAATACATGCCCTTGAGGATGTCGGCTTCGGAGCCGGCCGGCATCTCGGGGTGCTCGTAGTTCTCGTTCATCACGGTGATGTAGTAGTAGATGTCTTCCTGGTCGGCGAACATCCGGCGCATGCCGTCCTGCACGATGACCGTCAGTTCGTACTGGAAGGTCGGGTCGTAGCTGATGCAGTTCGGGATCAGGTTGGCCAGGATCAGGCTGTGGCCATCTTCGTGCTGCAGGCCTTCGCCGTTGAGCGTGGTGCGGCCGGCGGTACCACCGATCAGGAAGCCGCGCGAACGCTGGTCGGCAGCCGCCCAGCACAGGTCCATGGTGCGTTGCAGACCGAACATCGAGTAGCAGATGTAGAAGGGCACCATCTGTACGCCATGCACCGAGTAAGCGGTGGCGGCGGCAATCCAGTCGGCCATGGCGCCGGCTTCGTTGATGCCTTCCTGCAGCACCTGACCGGTGACCGATTCTTTGTAGAACATCAGCTGGTCGTGGTCTTCCGGCAAGTACTTCTGGCCTTGCTGGTTCCAGATGCCGTACTGGCGGAACATGCCTTCCATGCCGAAGGTGCGCGACTCGTCAGGCACGATCGGCACGACGTTCTTGCCGATCTGCTTGTCCTTGAGCAACGTGTTCATGATGCGCACCATGACCATGGTGGTCGACAGCTCACGACCTTCACCCGAGGCCTTGAGCAGGGCGGCGAAGGTCTCCAGCGGCGGCACGGGCAGGGGCTCGGCCTTGGTGCGGCGGCTGGGCAGGAAGCCGCCGAGCGCCATGCGGTGATCGCGCAGGTACTTGTACTCGGGCGAATCTTCGGCGAACTTCAGGTAGGGCAGCTCGGCGACCTTGTCGTCGCCCACCGGCAGACCGAAGCGATCGCGGAAGCGCTTGATCGATGCGACATCCAGCTTCTTGGTGTTGTGGGCGATGTTCATGGCTTCGCCCGACTGGCCCAGGCCGAAGCCCTTGATGGTCTTGGCGAGGATCAGGGTCGGCGCACCCTTGTGGTTCACTGCCGCGTTATAGGCGGCGAAGATCTTGAACAGATCGTGGCCACCGCGATTGAGATTCCACACTTCGTCGTCGGTCCAGTCGGCGACCAGGGCGCGCAGTTCGGGCGTGTTGAAGAAGTTTTCTCGCACATAGGCGCCGTCCTTGGCCTTGAAGGTCTGGTACTCGCCGTCGCACAGTTCCATCATGCGCTTCTTGAGGATGCCCTTCTTGTCGCGCTCGAACAGGGCGTCCCAGTGGGTGCCCCAGACCAGCTTGATCACGTTCCAGCCGGCGCCGCGGAACTCGCCTTCGAGTTCCTGAATGATCTTGCCATTACCGCGCACCGGGCCGTCGAGGCGCTGCAGGTTGCAGTTGATGACGAAAATCAGGTTGTCGAGCTTCTCGCGGCCGGCCATGCCGATGGCGCCGAGGGACTCGACTTCGTCGGTCTCGCCGTCACCGAGGAAGGCCCAGACTTTGCGCTGTTCGGCTTTCTTGGCATCGATCAGGCCGCGGCTGGCCATGTATTTCATGAAGCGTGCGGAGTAGATTGCGCACAGGGGGCCCAGACCCATCGACACCGTCGGGAATTGCCAGAAGTCCGGCATCAGCCACGGGTGCGGGTAGGACGAAATGCCGGTGCCGCCGACTTCCTGACGATAGCCGTCAAGTTGTTCTTCTGTCAGGCGACCGAGCATGTAGGCGCGCGAATAGACGCCCGGGACCGAGTGGCCCTGGAAGTAAATCAGGTCGCCGCCGGACTCGTGGCCTACGGCCTTCCAGAAATGCGAAAAGCCCACGTCGTAGAGGGCTGCGGATGAAGCAAATGATGAGATGTGGCCGCCGACGTTGGTGTGCGTGTTGGCGCGCACCACCATCGCCATGGCGTTCCAGCGGATATAGGAGTGGAGCTTGATCTCCATGTCCGGATCGCCGGGGTATTTGGGTTGCTGATCAGCGGGAATGGTGTTGATGTACTGCGTGGTGGCCGAGTAAGGAATATCGATCCCTTCTTCGCGACCTTCTTCAATCAGTTTTTCGATCAGAAAGTGTCCCCGCTGGGGGCCTTCGTTGGCAATGACGCCGCCCAGCGCGTCAAGCCATTCTTGCGTTTCTTGCGCATCCGGATCTGGCTGCACGGTGTTGTTATTTATTGCGCTCATGCTTCTCTCCTCTCCTCATGACGATTGTTGAAGTCAATCCGTCGCCCGACACTGTACCGCGCGACGTCGACGAAAACACTCCTGGTCGCATTCGACCTTTGCGTACTATAAAATCCAATTTCAGAATGCGCAATACGGGATATCCGTAGCCTCGATTGAGGCAGGACCGATGTCGGTTTTTTGCGACATGCGCATGCAGGTCGACCGGGCTCATGGCGGTCGCCATGGCGGGGTGTGCGCGATCAAACGGTCGGTGTGCTGGGTGTGAGCAGCGTGAATGAGCGGCCAGTGCGCGAGCCCTCCGGTGCGGGCGACTCGAGGCGGGTGGGCGATCATTGGACGCGGAGACGACACGTCGCGTGCTATGCCGAGGTGGCGTGCACCGGGTCGTCCGGGGGGGTGCGAGGATCTGCGCCACGGGCGCGGAGGAAAGAAAAAGATCGGCCGGGGGTGAGGGAGGGAGGGAGAAACCCCCCGACCGATCGTGAAATTGGCTCTGGTGTGGAGCTCATTGGCCTGAAGCGCGCAGGCGGTCACGTTCATACGCAAACACGACCTGTCCGTTCCGGACTTCGCCCATATACGGTACGGACGTGTCATCGATCGTTTCGTGATCGGTTTTCGAAAACGGCCGATCGTAGGTCATAACGACACCTTCAACCCGTTCTTTAAGCCCTTCGAGGGCCTCGCGGATCTTTTCACCTTCGGTGTCGCCTGCCTGACGAATCGCTGCTGCAAGCACAAGCATCGAATCATACCCTTGTGCGGCGGCAGGGGGAACAGGAATCCGTTCGCTGCCGTATGTTTCTCTATATCGCGTCAGAAAGGCACTGCGCCGCGCGGCGGTGTCTTCCGCGATGTAGGTTTGCGGCATGCGAGCGCCTTCGGCATTGGGACCCGCTTCGTCGATGAAATTGGACATGCCGAGCGTCCAGCTTCCGATCAGCGGTACCCGCCAGTCGAGCACTGACATGGCGTTGGCGATATGCGCCAGTTCGGGGCCGATGCCATAGGTGAGGATGGCTTGAACGCCGGCTGCACGCGCACGGCGCAGATGCGAAGTCATGTCGACGTCGCGCAGATTGAAGCGTTCGATGACGGCCGGGCCGAGCCCGCGGATGGCCAGCGAGTGCACCAGATCGAGTTTGCCGAGTTGGCCGTAGTTGGTGGCGTCGTGAAAAATCGCGATCTTGGTGAAACCGCGGCGATCCACCGCTTCTTCGACAATCATCTCGGCCTGGACGCGGTCATTTGCCGAGACACGGAAAACATAGTTGTCCGGGTAGCGGGGCGGTTGAAACTGTTTGGTGATGAAGGTGCCGGTGGCGACGCTGGTGATGACCGGCACCCGGGCCTGCTGATAGAGCTGCTGGGTGGCAAGGGCGACACCGGTGTTGACGATGCCCAGGCCCGCAATCACTTTGTCTTTTTCGATCAGCTCCTGGATGACCAGCGCGCCGCGCTCATTGCGCGCCTCGTCGTCGCGTTCGAGCAGCAGGATCGGACGGCCGAGTACGCCGCCGCCGGCGTTAATCTCCTGCGCGGCCAGACGAATGCCGTCACGCATGGACAGGCCCATGGGGGCTGACCCACCCGTGAAGGGGCCTGTCACGCCGATCCGGATCGGCTCGGCGCTCCACGCTGGCCAAGCCAGTAGCGAGCACAGCAATGCAGCGAGGCACGCGCGCAAGTTGGGGTCTCCTCCCGTTTTTTGACGACTGTAAGACCCGCCTCGTGCAATGTGACATTGGCGAAAACCCCTAGTGTTCGATTGGGTAATATGTTTTTGTAATAATTTCAGGGATCAATGCCACGAGCGCGACCGCAAACGGGCCGAACGGAACGACGGATGAATAAGCGGTCGCCCTAGGGAATCACCCGATGCCGCAGGATGCGAGGGGCGGCGACAATGCCGATCAGTCGTCTGCGTTGATTCCGTTCGCTAACCCCGTATTCATTTGGCCGGAGGCCATGGCAAAACCGACAGCTGCGCGCGCTCAGGCCCGCACCGAGCTCTACTGGACCGTCCCGTATGTTGCGGTGGTGGTGTTCGCGGTCGCCATGCTGGTGCTGGTGTGGGTGCTGCAACGCCAGGAAACCGAGATCCAGCGCAACGCGATTGCGCGTGACGTGCAGTGGGCCGAACAGACCATGCGTCTGCACATGCAGGGCACCGAAGAGTTTCTGACGCAGATGGCGCGCGATCTGGCAGCCGGGTCGCTGGATCTGGACAACTTTCAGCTGCGTGCCAATCAGCACATTGCCAATAATCCGCAGTTGATCAACCTGGTATGGGTCGAACCCGGGGAGGTGGTGCGCTGGAGCGCGCCCTTCGATACCACCGATTGGCTGGCCGGCGATGTGCTCACCAGCACACAGACCGTGGCCTTCTTTCGTGCGCGTGAGATCGGGCGGCCGGCGTATGGCGATCCGTATGTGAATCCTCGCGGTGAGGCGGTGCTCGAGCTCTATATTCCGGTGCGTCACGGACGGCGCTTCATGGGTTCGATGGTGGCGGTATATTCCATCGATCAGATCGTCCGTCACCTGGTGCCGTCCTGGTTCTCCGAAAAATACCGGCTGGCGCTGATCGGCCCCCGCGGTGACACCCTGGCGGTCAATTCATCGGTTCAGGCACTGGACGAGTCGGTCGCTTACGCGATTGCGCTCGATCCGCCGGCCAACGGGCTGATGCTGCGTGCCACCGCCTTCCGTACCGTGGGGGCGATCCCGCGCGCGCTGCCCACCATCATGATCATTGGCTTGTCGGTGCTGATGCTGTGGAGCCTGTGGCTGTTGCGCACCCATATGCGGCGGCGGGTGCATGTCGAAAAAGAGCGTGACCGCCTGTTCAACCTGTCGCTCGATATTCTCAGCATTCTCAGCGCCGACGGCACATTCCGACGCTGCAACCCGGCGTTTGAGCGACTGCTGGGTTATCCGGCGGTGCAGATGCCCGGGCGCCCGTTGCTCGATTTTGTGCACGACGACGACATCGTGGCCACTATCGAGCAGTTGCGCCTGCTTGGCAACGGCCAGCCGGTGAGCTTCGAGAACCGTGTGCGCTGTGCCGATGGCCGCTACAAGTGGCTGGTGTGGAGTATCAATCCGGTGCTCGACGAAAAGCTGTTCTATGCCGTGGCCCACGACATCACGGGGCGCAAGGCCACCGAAGAGGCGCTGCGGGCCGAGTCGGCCTTCCGTCGTGCCATGGAGGAGTCGGTTGTCACCGGCCTGCGGGCTATCGATCTGTCGGGCCGCATCATTTACGCCAACCCGGCTTTTTGCCGCATGGTCGGGCTGACGGCCGACGAACTGGTTGGCGCCACGCCGCCCTTTCCGTATTGGCCCGAAGAAGATATTCCACGCTGTCAGCACAATCTGGAGATCACGCTGGCGGGGCAGGCGCCGTCGTCGGGATTCGAGATGAAGGTGTTGCGCAAGAGCGGCGAGCGGCTCGATGCGCGTTTTTATCTTTCACCGTTGATCGATGGCAGTGGCAAGCAAACCGGATGGATGGCCTCGGTCACCGACATCACCGAGCCCAAGCGTGTTCGGGCGGCACTTGAAGCGGCACACAAGCGCTTTGAAGCGGTGCTCGACGGACTCGATTCCGCGGTGTTCGTGGCCGATGCGCGCAATGACGAAATTCTCTACGCCAACCGCGCCTTCATGGCGCTGCACGGTTTTGATGTGGTCGGGCGCCGCGCCCGCGCCGTCACGCAGCCGCAGCCCGAACTGGGCGACTACCGCGTTGACCCCCGCAAGCTGCAGCCGGCCGATGTGCCGATGGAGTTGTTTGACGACGAGCTGCGCAATCCGCTGTCGGGTCACTGGTATCACGTGCGCGAGCAGGCCACGCGCTGGGTGGATGGGCGTGTGGTGCGCATGGGCATCGCCACTGACATCACCGATCGGCGCCAGATGGAAGAGATGAGCCGCCAGCAGGAAGAGCGGCTGCAGCGCACGGCACGCCTGGTCACCATGGGTGAGATGGCCTCGACCCTGGCGCATGAACTCAACCAGCCGCTGGCGGCGATTTCCAACTACGCGATGGGCTGTGTCAAGCGCATGGAGTCCGGCGATTATCGTCAGGATGAGGTGCTGGCCGCCATGCAAAAAGCCAGCTTCCAGGCCGAGCGCGCCGGCAAGATCATTCGCCGGATTCGCGATTTCGTGCGCAAGAGCGAGCCGCGTCGCACGGCCGTTCCGTTGGATGAAGTGGTTGATGATGCGCTCGGTTTTGCCGAGATCGATGCCCGCAAGGCGGCGGTGCGTGTGCGTCGCGATATTGCGCCCAAGCTGCCGCCCGTTTACGCTGACCGGATCATGATCGAGCAGGTGCTGCTCAACCTGGTCAAGAACGGGATAGACGCGATGGGCGACACGCCGGATGACTGCCGCGTGTTGACCTTGTCGGCGCGCGTGGTGCGCGAGGGCTTGGTTGAAGTGTCGGTGGCCGATCGCGGCCACGGTATTCGTGACGAAGACGCCGAACGCTTGTTTACCCCGTTCTTTACCACCAAGGCCGAAGGTATGGGTATGGGCCTGAATATCTGTCGCTCGATCATTGAATTTCATGACGGGCGCCTGTGGACCGAAGCCAATCCCGAAGGCGGCACCGTTTTCCGATTTACGCTGCCCGTGGAGATCGCTGGTGAACGGAACGCCCGAAGCGCCTGAACAAATCATCTACATCGTCGACGACGACGAAGCCCTGCGCGATTCCCTGGTGTGGCTGCTCGAATCAAACCGCTATCGCGTCGCCCAGTTCGCTTCGGCCGAAGCCTTTCTCGAGGCCTATCACGCTGACATGGCCGGCTGCATCGTGCTCGATGTGCGCATGCCCGGCATGAGCGGGCTGGAACTCTACGAATGCCTGCGCGAACGCCACGCCACCTTGCCGGTGGTGTTCATCACCGGTCATGGCGATGTGCCCATGGCGGTGTCCGTCCTCAAAAAAGGCGCGGTCGATTTCATCGAAAAACCCTTCAGCGACCGCGACATGCTCAAGCTCATCGAGCAATGCCTGGCCACCGAGCGCGAGAGCCGCAGCCGCGTGCGGCAGGACGCCGTGGTGGCGCGCCGGCTCGATCTGCTCACGCAGCGCGAGATGGAAGTGCTCGAACTGATCATCGCCGGTCGGCTTAACAAGCAGATTGCCGACGATCTGGGGATCAGCATCAAGACGGTCGAAGTGCACCGCGCTCGCGTGATGGAGAAGATGGAGGCCAACTCGCTGGCCGAACTGGTGCAATCGGTGATGACCTGTGAGGCCGCCCGAGGGCGTTTCGTCGACTGATCCGTGGTCTGAACGTCGGCTGCATGCGCTGTGCTTGATGCAAGTCAACCGCAATTCGTTGACCGATCGGTAAATTAATTGCCGGCCGTTAATTTTGACGGTGCGCATCGCACGGCGATGCAGGGCGTTCGGTGCGTTGCCAGGGATTGGCGCGTCTCGTTCGCGGGTCTCGGAGGCAGCGTTCATGGCAGTAGTGCAACCCGCGCCGGCACATAGCCGGCAATTTCTTTCTGGCAACGAAGCGGTCGCACGCGCCGCATGGGACGCCGGCGTACGTGTCGCCGCCGCCTATCCCGGCACGCCATCGACTGAAATTCTCGAAGTCCTCGCGCGCTTCCCCGACCTCTACACCGAATGGTCGGTGAATGAGAAGGTCTCGCTCGAAGTGGCGCTGGGCGCCTCGATGGTCGGCGCGCGTGCGCTGTGTGCGATGAAGCATGTCGGCCTGAACGTCGCTTCCGACGCCTTGATGACCCTGGCGGTCACCGGCGTGGAAGGCGGGTTGGTGATCGTCGTGGCTGACGATGTGGGCATGTCGTCCTCGCAAAACGAGCAGGACTCCCGCTTCTGGGGCCGCTTTGCTCACCTGCCGGTGTTTGAGCCGGCCGACTCGCAAGAAGCCTACACGCTCACCCGTGCGGCCTTTGCCTTGTCCGAGCAGTTCCGCACCGCGGTGATCGTGCGCCTGACCACGCGCATCTGCCATGTCAAAGGCGCGGTCACGGCGGGCGAGCGCGAGGTGATCGAACCGACGGGTTTCGAGAAAGATCCGCCGCGCTGGGTGATGGTGCCGGGCCATGCCAAACCGCGTCTGCCGCTGATGTTCGATCGCGAAGCGGCGCTGCGCGAAGCGGCCGAGATTTCCGAATTCAACGTGTTGGAGACCGGCACCGATACACGTGTCGGCTTTGTCACCTCCGGCCCGGCCGGCATGCATGTGCTCGAAGCTTTTCCCGACGCGCCGGTGCTGCGCCTCGGCTTTTCCTACCCGCCGCCGCTGGAGCGCATCCGCGCGCTGGCCGCGCAGGTTGATCGTCTGGTGGTGGTCGAAGAAACCGAGCCGCTGCTCGAAACCGAACTCAAGGCTGTCGGCATCGACTGCCACGGCAAGGACATCCTGCCCCGCTTGGGCGAGTTGCCGCCGAGCATCCTCACGCCGGCCATCGGGCGCCTGCTGCGTGGTGAAGCACCGATTGAAGTTGACCGGCCGGCGCCCCAGCCGGTGTTCCCGCGCCCACCCACCTTATGCGTGGCCTGCCCGCACCTGGGCGTCTATTACACGCTCTCGCAGCTGCGCAACGTGATCATCTCCGGCGACATCGGCTGCTACACCCTCGGTGCCGGCCACCCGTGGAACGCGCTGGATACCTGTATCTCGATGGGCGCGTCGATGGGCATGGCGCTGGGCATGGACAAGGGGCGCGGTGCGAAAGATGCGAACAAGAAAATCGTCGCCGTCATTGGCGACTCCACCTTCATGCACATGGGCATGCAAGGCCTGCTCGACATCACCTACAACGGCGGCAACGTCACCATCTTGTTGCTCGACAACCGCACCGTCGGCATGACCGGCGGGCAGGACAACCCCGCTTCCGGTCGCGACATCCATGGCATGGAGGCGCCGCGGGTGGACTTTGTCCAGTTGTGCGAGGCGCTGGGCGTGCGTTCCGAGCGCATCCGCAAGGTCGATCCTTACGAGTTGCCGACGCTGTTCAAGGCGCTTCGCGAAGAGACCAAGATTGAAGGGCCCTCGGTGATCATCACCGACCGACCCTGCGTGTTGATCGGCGAGTACAAGCCCACCCTGACCTACAAGGTCATCGACGACAGCTGCACCGGCTGCGGCAACTGCCTCGATGTGGGCTGCCCGGCGATCCATGTGACACGCCGCGGGCAGGAAACCAAGCCCTCCGGCAGGGTCGTCGATCTGTCCTTTGTGCGAATCGACACCGCCGCCTGTACCGGTTGCGGCCTGTGCGTGCAGCCCTGCGCGCCTGAGGCCATCGTGCACGCGCAGACGGTGCAGCCCTTGTCCTTTATGCGTCAATCCGGGAGTCCGGCATGAGCCAGTCGATTACCAATATTCTGGTCTGCGGCATCGGCGGTCAGGGCGTCATGACGGCCACCGAGATCCTCGCCGAGGCGGCGCTGTCGCTCGGCTTTGACGTCAAGAAAACCGAGGTGGCCGGCATGAGTCAGCGCGGTGGGGTGGTGACCTCACACCTGCGCTTTGGCCCGCGCGTGTTGTCGCCGCAGATCGCGCCGGGCGATGCGGACTTGCTGGTCGGCTTTGAAGCGGCCGAAACCTTGCGCTGGGTGCACATGCTCCGCCCGGGTGCCGAGGTGCTCACCAATGTGGGCCGTATCGTGCCGCCGGTGGTCAACAGCGGTCGCTACGACTACCCGGACGATCCGGTGGCGCAAATGGCTGCGCTGGGGCTGACGGTGCATGCCTTCGACGCCACCGCCATCGCGCTTGAACTGGGTGAAATTCGCCTCGGCAACACCGTCATGCTCGGCGCCATGGCCGACCAGCTGCCGTTTCCGGACGACGTGCTGGAGCAGGCTGTGCTGGCGCGTTTCGCCAAGCGCAAGCCGCAGTTGCTAGAGCTCAATCGCGAGGCCTTCGCACGGGGGCGTGCCGCGGTGGCCGTTGCCGGGGCTTGAATGAGCGAATCGTCTGTCGAGAATGCGACCATGCTGCTTCGCACAAGCCCCTGATCCTGCGATAGAATCAGCGGTTTTTCCCGAGGGCAGTTTCGATGTCAGCACGCATTCTCGACGGCAACGCCCTGTCTGCCGATGTTCGCGCCCAGCTCGCTGAAAGCGTCAAGGAAATCAAGACGCGCGGCGTGACGCCTTGCCTGGTCGTCATTCTGGTCGGCGACAATCCCGCCTCGGCGGTGTATGTGCGCAATAAAGTCGCCGGCTGCGAAAAAGCCGGCATGCGTTCGCTGCGCTTTGACTACCCGGCCGACACCGACCCCAAGCTCGTCCTCGACAAGATCGCCGAACTCAACGCCGACGACACCGTGCATGGCATCCTCGTGCAATTGCCCCTGCCGCCGCAGTTCGAAGAAAAAGAAGTGCTCGAAGCGATTTCGGTCGACAAGGATGTGGACGGTTTTCATGCCGAGAACGTCGGCCGTCTGTCGCAAGGCCAGCGCGCCTTCTTTCCCTGCACGCCGCATGGCGTCATGAAGCTGCTGGCCGCGGGTGATGTTGATGTGTCGGGCGCCGACGCGGTGGTCATTGGCCGCTCCAATATCGTCGGCAAGCCGATGGCCATGCTGCTCACCCAGGCCGGCGCGACCGTCACGGTGTGCCACTCCAAAACCCGCGATCTAACCGCCCACACCCGTCGGGCCGACATCCTCATCGTCGCCATCGGCCGGCCGATGTTTGTGACCGGCGAGATGGTCAAGCCGGGCGCGGCAGTGATCGACGTGGGTATGAACCGCATTCCCGCCGGGCTGCCGAATGAAGGCAAACTGTGTGGCGATGTCGATTTTGAATCCGTCAAGGACGTGGCCGGCGCCATTACGCCGGTGCCCGGCGGCGTCGGACCGATGACCATCACCATGTTGCTGGCCAACACCCTCGAGTCGGCGCAGCGCGCCGCTGAGCGCAAGGGAATCTGAACAATGAGCGAAGACGTCAAGATCGGCATCATCATGGGCTCCAACTCCGACTGGCCGACCATGCAGGCGGCCGCGCGGATTCTGGACGACTTCGGCGTGCCCTACGAGGCGCGCGTGGTGTCGGCGCATCGCACGCCCGATCTGATGTTCGAATACGCCGAAGCGGCGCGCGGTCGCGGCCTCAAGGCCATCATCGCTGGCGCCGGTGGAGCAGCCCATCTGCCCGGCATGGTCGCTGCCAAGACCACGCTGCCGGTGCTCGGTGTGCCGGTGCAGTCGCGTGCGCTGTCGGGGCAGGATTCGCTGCTGTCCATCGTGCAGATGCCCAAGGGCGTGCCGGTGGCGACCTTTGCCATTGGCGAAGCGGGCGCGGCCAACGCTGCGCTGTTCGCGGTGTCGCTGATGGCCAATGAGGATGCCGCGCTGGCCGACAAGCTCACCGCCTTTCGCCAGAAGCAGACCGAGACGGTGCTGGCCATGGCCTTGTCGCCGGTCGAGCAGGGCTGAGACTGCGCATGAACACCATCGACGCGATTCTTCCGCCCGCCACGCTGGGCATGCTCGGTGGCGGTCAGCTCGGCCGCTTTTTTGTTCATGCCGCTCACGAAATGGGCTACCAGGTGTGGGTGCTTGACCCCGACGCCAACAGCCCGGCCGGCCGCGCCGCGGATCGCCATATTCTGGCCGAGTACGAAGATTTCGCCGCGCTCGATCTGATGGCCGAAGCCTGCGCCGGCGTCACCACCGAATTCGAAAACGTGCCAGCCGGTACGCTGGACTACCTCGCCAAGTTCATCCCGGTGCGCCCCGGTGCGGCCGCCGTGTCGGTGTGCCAGAACCGCATTGTCGAAAAAACCTTCCTGGCCGACAACGGCCTGCCGCACGGCGCCTTCCGTGCGCTGCGTAGTGTCGACGACCTCACCGATCTGCCGGACGATCTGTTCCCCGCCATTCTCAAGGTGGCGCGCTTCGGTTACGACGGCAAGGGGCAGGTGACGGTGCACGACGCGGCACAGGCGCTGCATGCCTTCAACGAGTTTGGCGGCGAAGCCTGTGTGCTGGAAAAGCGCCTGGCGCTCGATAGCGAAGTGTCAGTGGTGCTGGCGCGCGAGGCCTCCGGTAGCGTGACCGTCTTTCCGGTGGCCGAGAACCAGCACCGGCACGGCATTCTCGATGTGTCGATCACGCCCGCGCGCGTCGACGCCGCTCTCGCGACGCAGGCCCGCCAACTTGCCGAACACATCGCCACGCGGCTCGGTTACGTCGGCACACTGGCGGTCGAGTTCTTCATTTCCGGCGGCGCACTGTACGTGAATGAGATGGCGCCGCGTCCGCACAACAGCGGCCACGCCACCATCGACGCCAACATCACCGACCAATACATGCAACAAGTGCGCGCCCTGTGCGGCTTGCCACTGGGTGTGCCGCGTGCGCACAGCGCGGCGGTGATGGTCAATCTGCTCGGCGACCTCTGGTATCGCGCCGGCGACGAGCGTGCCCATGAGCCCAACTGGGCCGTGCTGCACGCCGTGCCCAATCTGCGTCTGCATCTGTATGGCAAGCACCACGCCCGTGCGGGTCGCAAGATGGGGCATTTCACGGTGGTCGATACCGATGTGGAGGCCGCGCTGGCCGCCGCCATGGCCGCCCGGTCGGCGATCGGCATTACGGATGACTGAACTGTCCCGCGAACTGCTCGACGCGGTCGCCGCCTTGCGTGCAGGCGCGCTGGTGGGGCTGCCGACCGAAACCGTCTACGGTCTCGCCGCAGACGCCCGCAATCCGCAGGCGGTGGCCCGCATCTTCGCCGCCAAGGGCCGTCCGGCCAATCATCCGCTCATCGTTCATCTCGCCTCGGCCGATCAACTCGACGACTGGGCGCGTGAGATCCCCGACGCCGCCCGCCTGCTGGCCGGGGCCTTCTGGCCCGGCCCGCTGACCCTGATCCTCAAACGCCAGCCCGACGTCCCCGACGCCGTCACCGGCGGTCAGGACACCGTCGGCCTGCGCGTGCCGGCGCACCCCGTGGCGCATGCGCTCCTGGACGCCTTCGGTGACGGTCTTGCCGCGCCCTCGGCCAACCGCTTCGGCCGCATCAGCCCGACCACCGCCGCCCATGTCCGCGAAGAACTCGGCGAGGCCGTGGCCGTGGTGCTCGATGGCGGTGAATGCGACGTCGGCATTGAATCGACCATCGTCGATTTCTCTCGCGGCGTGCCCGTCATGCTGCGCCCCGGGCGGGTGACGCTCGACCAGATGCGCCATGTGCTCGGCGCTCCCGTGCTCAGCCCCGACGCCGCCGACACCACCGCGCCGCGCGCCTCCGGCACCCTGGCCTCGCACTATGCGCCCGCCACCCCGGTGCGCCTGCTCGATGTGCCCGCCCTGTACGCCGCCGTGGTGGCCGCCGCGCAAGCCGGTCAGCGCATTGGCGTGCTGTCGCGCACCTTGACCGATGAGGCTCCGGCGAACGGCTCGGTCTGGCTGCACCTGCCCAGCGACCCGTCCGGCTACGCGCATCGCCTCTACCGCGACCTGCGCCGCCTCGACCAATGCGGCGCCGAGCTGCTGCTGATTGAAGCACCGCCGGCGACACCCGAGTGGCAGGCCGTGAACGACCGTCTCAAACGCGCCGCGGCCGACCGCCCATGCGACGGCGAGGGACTTCCCAAGCCTTGAGGGCAGGACTATAATTTTTCGCTCAAGCGTGGGGGGGTAGCTCAGCTGGGAGAGCGCCGCGTTCGCAATGCGGAGGTCGGGAGTTCGATCCTCCTCCTCTCCACCACACATGCCAGGGCCCGGACTGACCTCCGGGCCTTTTTCTTTTCTAGAGTCATCGTGCCAGTCGCATGTAGCGCGTAGCAAAACAGGCTTCCGATATGCTGTGGGTGATTCGGCATGGCAACGGGTTTCGACCCCGCGTTTGCGCCGGCCCCGCTGCTGCGGAGGCATTGCGACGCGAAGAACAAAGAGCGAACGGTGACATGTCCACACTGAACGGGATCGGCAAGGACGCCGTTGTCAAATACCACAAAGACGTGTTTTGCCGCTTGCTGGAGCCGGTGCCTGATGCCGGCGCGGCAATCTCATTGATTGGATTGAGGAGGCGCAGAAGTGAGCGCACCTGACGAAGATGCACGGCCGGCGTCTGCTGGGCGTTCGGCGCAGTTTGATTGTGTCCTGGGCGCGTGGCGGGCTCACGAATCCGAGTTGGTTCGGTTTCTTTCGCATCGCTTGGGCGATCTCAGTCAGGCTGAGGATTTGTTGCAGGAGGTGTTCTTGCGGGCCATGCGGCAGGGGCAGGGGTTTTGCGCCATCGAACAACCGCGCGCCTGGTTGTTTCAGGTGGCCCGCAATGCACTCATTGACCATACCCGAACGATCAGGCATCGAGTTGAATTGCCCGAGGACCTGGTTGCGCCGCCGACCGACGAACAGGCGCCGGTGGAAGCCTTGGTCGGCTGCCTGGAGCGCAATCTGGGCCGATTGTCCGAGGAGGATCGGGCCATCCTCCTCGCCTGCGATCTGCGCGGCAAGACGGTACGTGCCTATGCCGACGACTCTGGTTTGAGCCTGGCGGCGGCCAAATCACGCCTGCTGCGGGCGCGCCAGCGTTTGCGGGAATCGCTGCTGCTGCACTGTCAGGTTCGCTTCGACGAGGCCGGACGAGTGTGCTGTCACACGCCACCGCCGGTGGGGTGAATCCTTTTGCGGTGTGATTCGTCTCCCAAGCAGGAAGCACAAATCGTCAATGGCGAAACGCTTGTGCCGAATCGTTTGGAGCGATCGAATGAACACCCTGAGCCTGCGTTGGCCCCAGCGCAACCCCAAAGTTTTTCTGATCTTGGCCATCCTGGTGTGGTGGGGCCTGTATGAAACCCTGATTCCACTGTCTGAGGCCGTGGTGGCCGCTTTGCCGGTCGAGCGTGACAGCCATCTGGGTGGCGCGCTGCAATTTTTCTTTTATGACACCCCCAAGGTGCTGCTGCTTCTGACCGGCATCGTGTTTGTCATGGGCATGGTCAACAGCTATTTCACGCCCGAGCGTACGCGTGCCTTGCTGGTTGGACGGCGTGAGGGGGTGGCCAATGTGATGGCGGCCTCGCTGGGTGTTGTTACCCCGTTTTGCTCCTGCTCGGCGGTGCCACTTTTCATTGGTTTCTTGCAGGCGGGCGTGCCGCTGGGTGTGACCTTTTCCTTTCTGATCGCGGCTCCCATGGTCAATGAAGTGGCACTGACCTTGCTGTTTGGCCTGTTCGGGGGGACGGTGGCGCTGCTGTACCTGAGTCTGGGCTTATCGATTGCCATCGTGGCGGGTTGGGTGATCGGCCGTCTGAAGATGGAGGCGCACCTGGAGGACTGGGTGCGCGACATGCCCCGCGTCAGCGCCCAGTTTGATCAGGGCGGTATGAGCCTGGGGGAGCGGATTGATGCGGGTTTTCGGAGCGTGCGGGAGATCGTTGGCAAGGTCTGGCCTTACATCCTGGCGGGCATTGCCATTGGTGCCGGCATCCACGGGTATGTGCCGGAGGCGTTCATGGCATCCATCATGGGCAAGGACGCCTGGTGGGCCGTGCCGCTGGCCGTGGTGATCGGCGTGCCGATGTACACCAATGCCGCGGGCGTCATTCCCATCGTGCAGGCATTGCTGGCCAAGGGCGCAGCGCTGGGCACGGTACTGGCGTTCATGATGAGCGTGATTGCCTTGTCGCTGCCGGAAATGGTGATTCTGCGCAAAGTGCTCAAGATCAGGCTGATCGCGACCTTTGCCGGCGTCGTCGCTACCGGCATTCTGATCGTGGGTTATGTATTCAACTGGGTTTTGTGAGGAGAAAATCATGAAAGAAATCAAGGTGCTCGGCACGGGGTGTGCCAACTGCAAAAACACCATTGCATTGATCGAACAGGTCGCCCAGGCCAAGGGCGTTGGTGTGTCGATTCAGAAGGTGGAGGACATCAAGGACATCATGAGCCATGGCGTGATGAGTACCCCGGGCGTGGTGGTTGATGGCAAGGTCGTGCATGCGGGCGGTGTGCCCTCGCGCGACAAAATCGAACACTGGCTGAGTCAATGAGAGCGAGCGGTAAAACACCATGCCCACTGATCAAAGGGCTCAGGCGGATGCGCGCCAATACTGCCCGACCCTGACCCGCCGCAAGATCACGGACGAGAATGCGCTGCGGGTGGATGTGCGTGAAGCTGACGAAGTGACCAAGCCGGCGTTCGATGTGCCGAATGTTGTGCATCTGCCCATGAGCGAATTCGAGCGGCGCTGTGCCGAACTCCCCAGGGACCGGGAACGGATTCCCGCTTGCTCCGTTGGACCGCGCAGCCTGAAAGCCAGCTGCTTCCTGATGTACCACGGCGACGACAAAAGACCCCGTGGCAGTTGCTGCTGAATGAATTGGAGACCCCCGTGAACGACAAACCCAAAATGACCTTCAATGTACAGGCCCGCCGTATTGATGCGCATGGCAGCTTGGCCCGTTGCAAAGAGGCTGACATCACCCTGGATACCGATCTGGCGGGTCGCCCCGATGCCTTCAATCCGGCGGAACTCCTGATGGCAGCGCTGGCCGCCTGCATGATCAAGGGTATCGAGCGGGTGACCCCGATTTTGAAGTTCGACCTGCGCGGCGTGGAAGTGCGCCTGTATGGAGTGCGCCAGGACGTACCGCCGAAGATGGAATTGATCGACTACGAAATTCTGGTCGACACCGATGAGAGCGATCATCGCCTCGACCTGCTGCACGACAACGTGAAGAAATACGGCACGGTCTACAACACGGTAGCCCCCGGCACGCGGCTGAACGGCGTCTTGAAGCGCACCGCTTCATGAGCCACGACCACGATCACGCGCCGACCAATTACGGTAAAGCGTTTGCCATCGGCATCACGCTGAATCTGGGCTTCGTGCTGCTTGAAGCGTTTTACGGCTGGCGGGCCGACTCGCTGGCCTTGCTGGCCGATGCGGCACACAATCTCAGCGATGTCGGTGGCCTGTTGCTGGCGTGGGCAGCGTTTGCTGCTGCTCGCTTGAAGCCTGACCTCCGGCATACCTATGGCTGGCGACGTGGCTCGATTCTGGCCAGTTTTGCCAACGCCATTGTGCTGTTGGTGGCCATGGGATCGCTGGCTTGGGAGGCGCTACAGCGCATGCAGACGCCCGCGTCGATTGACGCCGGTACGGTGATGGTGGTTGCCGGCATCGGCGTCATCATCAACACGGTCACCGCCTGGCTTTTTCTGACAGGCAGCAAGAGGGACTTGAATATCCGAGGCGCCTTCCTGCATATGGCGGCCGATGCGCTGGTGTCGGTCGGTGTGGTTGTGGCAGGCGCTCTTTATCTCTGGCAGGGCTGGACCTGGATCGATCCGGTCGTCAGTGTGCTGATTGCGCTGGTCGTGGTGCTCGGTACCTGGTCGCTGTTTCATCGCTCCCTGCACTTGCTGTTTGACGGCGTCCCCGATGGGATTGATCTTCCCGCCGTGCGTCAAAGCCTTCAGGATCTGCCCGGTGTTGCCGCCGTGCATGACTTGCACGTCTGGGCAATGAGCACTGCCGACAATGCCCTCACCGCGCATCTGGTGATGGCACGGGATGACAGTGACCGGGATGTCTTGCTGGAGCACGCGATGGAGATGCTGCACGATCGTTTTGAGCTACGGCATATCTCGCTGCAGTGTGAGTCGCAGTCGTTTGCCAGCCGGTGCCCCCTCGCAGATGCTTGCTGAGATGCACGCTTTCATGGCAAGCCGATCGAACCGACACCTCCGCATTTTGCAGCACGCCGCGCCTGTGCTCACAGGCTCGGGAGGGCGTGCGGCATAGGGTCAAGCGTCCGTCACCATAAACACCTGAACATCAGGCGCAATATCTCGGCGCAAGAACGCTTACTGCACCGTGCTTGGCACTTGCACTGCTTGATCAGGAGTTTGCAGCGCCGCGAGTGCCTCGAGCGTGCGTTCGGTGATGTCGCTGGCCATGATGCGTTCGAGGCGGACGTCGACGACATAGGCCTTGATGGTCAGGCGGACGACGAACTGGCCATGATCATGGTGCTGTGAGAGCACGACTGCGACGGGTTTCTTGAGGTAGCAGTAGGGCGAGGCACGGGCGGCGTCGGCGGCGATGGCGCGTGCGTCGGCAACGGGATACGGCCAGGGCAGGTCGATGGGGATGACGACCATTTCGTCGAGCTCGCCGCTGTTGCTGTTGGCCACGGCGCCCTTGAGGAACTCGGCGTTGGGGATCATGACCGTGTTGTCGTCGAAGGTGCGCAGCCAGGTGGCTGAGAGGTCGAGACGCACGACTTCGCCGTAGTGGCCGCCGAACTGGATCATGTCGCCGGTGCGGAAGGGCGGGTTGAAGATCATGACGACGCCGGCAATCAGGTTGCGAATACCGTCTTGCGCGGCCAGCCCGACGGCCAGGCCGAGGGAGCCGAGCATGGCGAAGATGACGCTGTCGGGGGGGCGGACGGTGACCAGCACGATGAAGACGATGGTGGTTGTCCACACCAGCAGCCGGATCGCGGGATAGCTCTGCGCCAGTTGCAGGCGCGCGCGCGGGTAGCGTTTGGCGAGGTGGTCGAGCGCGAAGCGGACGCCGCGGATGAACAAGGCAGCCAGCGCGACGACGACCACGGCTTCGATCAGGTGGCGAATCGAAAGCAGGCTCAGTAGTTGCGAGAGTGTTTTGTCTTCCATCGCGGGTCAGTACAGATAGTTGGCGCGCACCAGATGCGCGTTGATCATGGGGGCGAGCAGCGGTTGCAGCTGGTTGCCTGTGGAGCCAACGATCAGACCGCTCTGGCGCAGATGGTGGAGCAGGATGCTGGTGCTCGTGGGGTCGCGGCGAAAGATGCTTTGCAGTTCGTTGGCTGACAGCATGCCATGTGCTGAAATTTCGGCCAGCGTGAGCAGCTCGGTACGCTCCAGCGCCCACAGCGGAGACTCGTCAAATGGCGCGGGGAGTGTGGGGGTGTCGGCGCGACGGATGCAGGCGGCGATGAACAGTGCGAGGCCCGGGTGGCCGCGTGACACCCGGTGCAGGGCATCGATGGCGGCATCGTCAAACGATGGCGATCCGTCCGGCGTGCGTGTGCTGAGCAGGCTGGCCAGCTCAACGCGGGAGAAATAGTCGGCCTCGATGGTGATGTCGAAGTAGCGGTGGGCGCCTGCGGTGTCGCACTGGCGTCGCCACGCCTGGGTCTCGCAGGCGAGCAGCCACAGGTGCTTGCCTTGGGTGGCGATCATCAGGCCGTGGAGTGCGCGTCCGCCCTCGCTGCCGCCCATGAGCCGGGAGTACAGGAGGTGGCCGTTGTCGATCAGGATGACACGGGGTGCGAGTGCGTTGATCTGGTTCGCTGCGCTGTCCACTGTATCGAAGGGGGGCGGCGCCTCAAACGCGCCAGCGGCCAGCGCCAGCGCGTCGGCGGAGGTGTCGGGGCGTTTGCTCAAATCGATTCTGGCCACCAGCGTGTCGGCGGGCAGCCAGCTTGGGGTCTGGTTGAGAATGCTGGTGAGGCCGCAGCCGCTGGGGCCGGTCAGGGCGATGAGCGTCGGGCGACCCTCGCGCCAGGCGGCGTGGCTGTGTTCAATGGCAGCGCGGATGTCTTCGCGGGGGATGAAGCGCGGATCGCCGGCGGGCAGGGGAGATCGGGTCAGTGCCTCGCTGGGCGGTGAAGCGCCAATGCGGGCGGCGTTGACATCGGCAAAATCGAGCCGGAGGTCGGCGTCGCCGCCTTCGCCTCGATCGGCGCTACGTTTCAGTCGGCCGGTGAGGCGCAGGAACAGTCGGCGGAACTCGCTTGCGGTGGCCTTGCGGCGATCAACCCGTGTCAAAGACGCGCCCCTATGTCATGTCAAGCCTGAGTCGCCATGATACCTGCGGTATCAGGTGCTCGGGCGATCACAGCGGCAGCGCGCGCAGCCCCGTATAGGCCAGCCAGGCCACGGCCCAGGCCAGGCCAAGCGGCCAGACGACGGCCAGGGTGGTGAAGCGCCAGTCGCGTGACTCGCTTTGCAAGGTGGCGAGTGTCGACAGGCAGGGCGTGTACAGCAGCGTGAAGAGCATGAAGCTGTAGGCCTGTGCGATGTTCATGTGCTGGGCGAGCGTGTCGCCGAGCGCGCTGGTTTCCTGGCCGAAGATGACCGCCATGGCGCCGATCATGACTTCTTTGGCCACAAAGCCGAAGAGCAGCGCGAGGGTGAGCTGCGTGTCGATGCCGATGGGGCTGAGCAGCGGCTGGAGCCAGCTGCCGATCTGTCCGGCCCAGGACGCGGTGCTGGCCGCGTCGACGCCCACCGGCAGATGCGTGAGCAGCCACACCAGCGCGACGCCGGCCACGATGAAGCGGCTGGCGCGATGCACGAAGTGGCGTACTTCATGCCAGCCGCGCAGCAGCACATGGCGCAGGGTGGGCAGACGATAGGGTGGCAGCTCCAGCGCAAAGGGCTCGCGGCTGGCGAACTTCTTGCGGAACAGCCAGGCGGTGAGCACGGCGGCGGCGATGCTGAAAAGGTAGAGGCTGAGCAGCGCCCAGGGCGCCCATACGGCCGGGAAAACGGCCGCGCCGATGAACAGGAAAACCTGCAGCCGTGCCGAGCACAGCGACAGGGGAATGGTCAGCATTGTCAGCAGGCGTAACGGCCGCGCACGCATGATGCGGGTGCCCATCAGGGCCGGCACATTGCAGCCGAAACCCATTACCAGCATGACGAAGCTGCGGCCATCGAGCCCCAGGCGCGACATGAAGGCGTCCATCAGGAAGGCGGCGCGGGAGAGGTAGCCGGAGTCTTCGACCAGGGCCATCAGGAAGAAGAACAGCACGATCAGCGGGACGAAGGTAGCGACCGTGCTGACGCCGTTGTAGATGCCCTCGATCAGAAAGCCGCTGACCCACGCGGGCAGGGGGGCGAGCAGGGGCACGAGTGCAGCGCTGCGCAGCCAGTCGAAGGCCGCGCCGATGCCCTCTTGAAGCGGCGCGCCGAGCAGGAAGACGGCGTTGAAGACCAGCGCCATGGCGGCAATGAACAGCACCGGGCCAAGCACCGGATGCAGGGCTGCGCGGTCGATGCGGTCGGTGTGCCGGGCCGAGAGGGTGACCGGCGTGTCGATGCACTGGTGCGCCAGTTGATCGAGCGCATGCTCGAGATCGGCGGCGGCCAGCGCATCAAAAGAGGGCGTGCTCGCCACGGTGTTGCCCAGCATGTGGCCAATTTGCGCGAGTGCCTGGGGCACGCCATCACCAAACTTGGCGCTGATGCTGTGGGCGGCAAAGCCCGTGTGTTCGGTGAAGGCGTCGCGGTCAATGCTGATACCGAGGCGACGTGCTTCGTCTGCCATGTTGAACAGCACCACGATTGGCACGCCGAGGGTGCGTGCCTGCAGGAAGAGGCGCAGTTGTCGCTCGGCCTGCGCCGCGTTGATGACCATGATCAGCAAGTCGACCGGTTGGGCGCTGAGGAAGTCGCGCACCACCTGCTCGTCTTCGGTGTAGCCATTCAGATCGTAGATGCCGGGCAGGTCGACCACTTCGACCATGTGGCTGCCGAGCAGGATGCGCGCGCGCATCAGGTCGACGGTGATGCCGGGCCAGTTGCCGATACGCGCCGAGGCGCCGGTGACACGGTTGAATAGTGAGGACTTGCCGCAATTGGGCATGCCCAGCAGGGCGACGCGCTTCAAGCTTTGGCCACGGCGGGTTCGGTGGTGTCGATCAGCGCGGCTTCGGTGCGCCGGAGCATGATGTCGGTGGTGCCGATGCGCAGTTGCAAGGGGCCGTTCAGCGCGCCGCGCCGAATGATGCGCACGCTGCGGCCGATGCGAACACCCAGCGCATGGAGGCGTTGGACGAAATCGTGATCGGCGCGTAAGCCGACGACAGTGGCGTCTTGCCCGGTTTGAAGTTCAGAAAGTGCGCACATGATCGAAACGAGAATAATTGTCACTACGATTCTATTCTAGCCATGCGGCGGCGCACAACATTGATCTAAATCGATTTCTGTCGATTCTGCCCGGCGTGAACGGCACCTCGAACTGCGGGCTGGTGCCCGTGTTTTTGGCGCGGTGCGAACCGATGGCACGGGGGCTGGTTTGTGCGTCGGCAGTAAGGAGTACAATAGCGCCCTTTAAACGACGCTAAAGACGGATTCGATGAAGACCACATTCCTCGATTTTGAACAGCCCATCGCCGAGCTTGAAGCCAAGATTGAAGAGCTTCGTTTCGTGCAGGACGATTCTGCCGTCGATATCTCCGAAGAGATCTCGCGCCTGGAAACCAAGAGTCAGGCCCAGACCAAGGACCTGTACGCCAAGCTGACACCCTGGCAGATCGCGCAGGTGGCACGTCACCCGCAGCGGCCGTATACGCTGGACTATGTCGAGCACATGTTCAGCGACTTCCAGGAGCTGCATGGCGACCGCAGCTTTGCTGACGACCACGCCATTGTTGGCGGCATGGCGCGCTTCAACGGCCAGTCGTGCATGGTGATCGGTCACCAGAAAGGGCGCGACACCAAAGAGAAGATTCATCGCAACTTCGGCATGCCGCGGCCCGAGGGCTATCGCAAGGCGCTGCGTCTGATGAAACTGGCCGAGAAGTTCTCGCTGCCGGTGTTTACCTTTGTCGACACGCCGGGGGCCTATCCCGGCATTGGTGCCGAAGAGCGCGGTCAGTCCGAAGCCATTGGTCACAACCTGTTCGTGATGGCATCGCTCAAAGTGCCCATCATCTCCACCGTGATCGGTGAAGGCGGTTCGGGCGGCGCGTTGGCCATTGCCGTGACCGATCAATTGCACATGCTCCAGTACAGCACTTATTCGGTGATTTCGCCCGAAGGCTGCGCCTCCATTTTGTGGAAAAGCGCGGACCAAGCCTCGGTGGCGGCTGAAACCATGGGCATTACGGCGGCCCGCCTGAAGGCGCTCGGCCTGATCGACAAGATCGTGAACGAGCCCGTCGGCGGCGCGCATCGCAATCATCGCGCAATGGCGCAAACGCTCAAGCGCGCACTGGCCGACTCGCTTCGTCAGGTGGCCGACTTGAGTCCGATGGAGTTGGTTGAACAGCGCCAGGCGCGTTTGATGAGTTATGGCAAGTTCAAGGAAGTCGCAAACTAAATCCAGCTCGGCAATCCTGCGCGGGGTTGCCGATGTCCTTTCGCGGGCAGGCGTCCGCGCCGATCAGACGCTGCAGCTCGCGCTCAGCGGTGGCATGGATTCCATGGTGCTGCTCAGCGTGCTGGCCGGCTTGCGCGAGCGCTTCGGCTTCGTGCTGCGCGCGCATCATGTTCACCATGGTTTGAGCCCCAATGCCGACGACTGGGCGGCGTTCTGTGCGATCCGTTGTGCGGCGCTTGAAGTGCCGCTCAGCGTGACGCACGTGAACGTGCAACCCGCCGCCGGCGAAGGTTGGGAGGCGGCCGCGCGGCGTGAGCGCCAGGGCGCGCTGGCGAGCGAGGCGGCCGACTGGCGCGTGAGCGCGCATCATCTGGATGATCAGGCTGAAACCGTGATGTTCCGCCTGCTGCGCGGTGCCGGCGTGCATGGCGCGGCAGCGATGCGGGCAATTGAGGTGCTTCCCTCGGGCGGTGGCCGTTTGCGCCCCTTGCTGGCGTTTTCGCGTGGCCAGATTCTCGCGATGGCGCAGGCCGAGTCATTGGTCTGGGTCGAGGACGAGAGCAATACCGACCCGCGCTTCTCGCGCAATTTTCTGCGTCACTCGGTCATGCCGGCGATGGGCGAGCGATGGCCGTCTGCCGCGACCACGCTGGCGCGTGCGGCGGCCAATTTCGACGAAGCGGCTGGCTTGCTCGATGAACTCGCGGTGCAGGATGCTGAAGCCTGCGGATTGCCGTGGTCTCGCGATGTGATGCGTGACATGTCCGCCGCGCGACTGGCGAATCTGCTGCGTTGGCGCATGCGGGCGCTGAGTTTGCCGGTGCCCGATCAGGCGCGTCTGCACGAGGCGATTCGTCAGGTGCGGTCCTGCGCCAATGATCGACCGCTGACCTTGCCGCTCGGCGGCGCCGTGCTGCATGCCTACCGCGAGGTGGTGTGGGTCTCGCCGACGTATCCGGAACTGCCCGAAACGGGCGTGTTGTGGCCTGGCGATTCAGTGGTTTGGGGTGAGGGCGTGGTCGAGGCGGCGTCGGTGGTCGGCGCGGGCGTGTCGCAAGCGCGGCTGGCAGCGGCAAAGCGCTGCGAGATCATGGCGCGCTGGCCGGGGTGCCGGGTGGCTTTGGTGGGGCGCCCGCGCAAGGATGTGCGCAGCCTCAGCCAGGGCGCGGGCCTGGCGCCGGTCGACCGCGACCGGGTGCCGATCTTGCGGGTGGATGGTCAGGTGGCCTGGATTGCCGGGCTGGGTGTGGCCGGCACCTTTGCCTGCCGTGCGGGCGAGCCGGGCTGGCAGTTTGTGTGGCGCCGGCCCGAGGCTTATTCGGCGAGCGGTGCGGCGTTGTTGTAGAGCCCGGCCAGCGTGAGTTGCTGGGCCAGTTCGACGGCCGAGCGCACCCCCATTTTTTCGAACACCCGCGCACGATGCACCTCGACGGTACGCATCGAGATGTTCAATTCGTCGGCAATGACCTTGTTGAACTTGCCGGCCAGAATCAGCCCCATCACTTCGCGTTCGCGACCGGTGAGCTGCTCCAGGCGCGCGGCGACGTCGACCCGGGTTGAGCGGCGCGCCTGATTGCGGGCGTCTTCATCGAGCGCCGATTGCACGACATCGACCAGTGCGTTGTCGTCGAAGGGCTTCTCGATGAAGTCGAAAGCGCCGCGTTTGAGTGCGCCGACGGCCATCGGTACATCGCCATGACCGGTGATGAATATGATCGGCAAGGTGCTGCCACGCTGGCGCAGGGCGGTGGAGCAGTCGAGCCCGCTCATGCCTTGCATGCGGATGTCCATGACGATGCAGCCGCGCCATTCGAGCTGCCAGGCCTCAAGAAAGGCTTCGGCAGACGGCCAGGTGGCGCAGGGCACGTTGCGTGTGCGAAACAGCCACGACAGGGCGTCGCGGATGGCTTCGTCGTCGTCGACGATGTGGGTCAGGGGGGCGGTGTCTGTCGTCATGAGGCTTGCGGCAACGAGAAGGTGAAGATCGTACCACCTTCAGGATTGGGTTCGAACCCGAGCCGGCCGCCGTGCAGTTCGGCAATCGAACGGCAGATGTTCAGGCCCATGCCCATGCCCTCGTCCTTGGTGGTGAAGAAGGGGTCGAAAATCCGCCGGGCCGCGTCCTCGTCGATGCCGCGGCCCCAGTCAGTGACCCGGAAGATGAGCGTGTCGCCGTCGGCCAGGGTCTCGATGCGGATGGTGCGCCGGGCGCCGGGAGCGTCGCGCATGGCGTCCATGCCGTTGCGGATCAGATTGACCGCGACTTGTTCGAGCATCACCGGGTCGGCATTGACCGGCGGGGGCCGGTCGGCCAGGTGGGTTTGCAGCTCGACGCCGCGTTTGCGCACGTCCGGATCGATCAGGCCGATGGCTTCTGAGAGGACGGCGTTCAGGTCGATGGTCTCGCGTTTCGGTTCGCTGCGCCGGACAAAGTCGTGCACGCGCCGGATGATGTCGCCGGCGCGCCGGGCCTGTCGGGTGATCTTGCTGATGATGTCGTGCAGCTCCTCGGTGTCGGCCCGCCCCTCGTCGAGCCGGTTGAGGCAGCCCGCGCTATAGCTTGAGATGGCTGCCAGCGGCTGGTTGAGCTCATGCGCCAGGGTCGATGCCATTTCGCCCATGGTGATCAGGCGCGAGGTGGCATGCAGGCGTTCTTCCTGCTGGCGCGCCAAGGCTTCGGCGGCGGTCTGCGCGGTGATGTCGAGGAAGGAGCCCATCCAGCCGGTCTGTTCGCCCGTGGTGTCGATCAGCGGTGCTTCGAAGATGAGCATGTCGATTGCGTGGCCGTTTTTGTGGCGAAAGTGGACTTCCACTCCTTCGCGTGGTGCGCTGCCGGCCAGAATGCCGTCGTGAATCGCCTGGGTGCGTTCGAGGTGCTCCGGGTCCCAGTAGGGCATGGGCGGCGTGGCACCGAGCAGTTCCTTTTCGGAATAGCCGACCATGCGGCAGAAGGCGGGATTCACATAGGTGATCTTGCCGGTGTTGTCGCGGGCACGCAGCCCGGTGAGCAGGGAGTCTTCCATGGCTTTGCGAAAGGCCATTTCACTGCGCAGGGCTTGTTCGGCGGCCTGCCGCCCGAGCGTGTGCTGGCGCAGTTGCCAGAGGCTCCAGACGATGACGCCGCCGAGGAAGATCATGGCGCTGATCAGCAGTACCGGCACCCAGCGCGTGGGTGCCTTGTAAGCGGTGACTTTGAGCGTGAGGCCGTAGCCCGGTGGATCGAAGGGGATGGTGTATTGCTGGTGGCTGGCTTGTGCGGCTACCTTGGATTTAGCGGCAATCTCCTTGCCGTCGGGGTCGTGCACGCTGACCCGGTAGCGCTCTGAGAACCACCACGGCAGCTCGCGAACCACCAGTTGCTGGAGCGAGTAGACGCCGACGACCGTGCCGGTGTGGTGGCTGCCAACGAAGATCGGCACATGCACATTGAAACGCCAGTGGCCGCCGATGATCGGGTAGGTGGGCCCGTAGATGGGGCGGCCGACGGCGCGGGCGAGGCGGTTGGTTTCGTTGGAGGGGATGGCGCCGCGCGCTTCGCCGACCAGCACATCGTCGGAGGTGAAGGGGCGGGCGGCGATGAGCTTGTCACTGGTGTCCAGCCACAGGATCTGGACCAGTCCGCTATCCGGCTTGAGCAATTGCTCAAGGCTGGCCTCGGTGCGCGGCGACATGGTTTGGGTGGCGAGCAGTTCGCTACCGATCTGCGCCAGCTGCTCTTCGTTCCGGTCGAGGCGGAAGCGCAAATCCTGCTCCATCCACAGCACGTCGTTGATCAGCACCTCGTGCTGTTTTTCGTCGTCGAAATGGCGGGTCATCCACGCCAGCGCGATGATGGCGATCAGCATCAGGCCGATCGTCAGCGAGGGCAGACGCCAATACCAGGCGGGCGTAGAGGGCAGGGGACGGGTGCTTGGAGAGGGCATCGGCGGCAGGCTTGCGGTCATCCACAATAGCGGCGCAGGTCGCGCTCGGTCGACACTCTATCAAGGCCGGCCATGGTCGGGCGAGTTGTGGCCGGCAAGACCGCAGAGACGGTAGATAAAAAAAACGAAAGGAGGACATGATGACATTGTGTCGTTTGCTGGTGTTTGTGCTGTCGATGAGCGTGCTGGGCGCAGCGCAGGCGGCCGAGCCGATTGTTGTCAAATTCAGTCATGTGGTGGCGCCGAATACCCCTAAAGGGATGGGGGCGCTGAAGTTCAAGGAGCTGGCCGAACGCTACAGCGAGGGTGCGCTGCGGGTTGATGTCTATCCCAACAGCACACTCTACAAGGACAAGGAAGAAATGGAGGCGCTGCAACTGGGTGCCGTCCAGATCATTGCGCCGTCGCTGGCCAAGTTTGGGCCGCTCGGATTGCGGGTGTTCGAGGCCTTCGATCTGCCCTATATCTTTGATAGCTATGCCGAGTTGCACAAGGTCACCGGTGGCGCGCTCGGGGTTCGAATGCTCGAATCGCTCGAGCCGCGCGGCATTACCGGCCTCGCGTTCTGGGACAACGGCTTCAAGTCCTTTTCGGCCAACGCGCCCATCCGCAAGCCGGAGGACCTGCGCGGCAAGAAAATGCGGATCCAGTCGTCGAAAGTGCTCGATGGCCAGATGCGTGCGCTTGGCGCATTGCCGCAGGTGACGGCTTTTGACGAAGTTTACCCGGCACTCAAGGCGGGGGTGGTGGATGGCACCGAGAACCCGCACTCCAATTTCTACACCCAGCGCATGCATGAGGTGCAGTCGCACATGGTGCTTACCGAGCACGGCTACCTGGGCTATGCGGTGATTACCAACAAGAAATTCTGGGATGGCTTGCCCGGCGCGATGCGCGAGGCGCTGGCGCGTGCCATGCGCGAGGCCACCGAATACACCAACCAGATTGCCAAGGCCGAAAACGACAAGGCGCTCGACGCCATCAAGGCGGCGGGAACGACGCAGGTGTACGTGCCGACGCGTGAAGAGCGCCTGGCTTTCAAGAAAGCGCTGATGCCGGTCCATGAGGCGATGGCGCCGCGCATTGGCAAGGCATTGATCGAAGCGATTTACGAAGAAACCGGGTTCGACCCGGATGCACTATGAATCAAGGCGTGAGCCCCGTGCTCGCGCCACCCCGAGCATCTCCCTGAACCTGCCGGCAACGGCGGGTTGTGATGCAAACCGTGTCCTTTGTTCCCGGCCCTTGTGGCCGGGTTTTTTTTAGTTACCGACGGGAGATGGGAGGAGCGACAAAATCTTGCTAAAATGTTCCGTTATTCTTTTTACGTCCAACCGGATTCTTCGGAGCAAAGCACCATGGCAATTGAACGCACCCTGTCCATCATCAAGCCCGACGCCGTCGCCAAGAACGTGATCGGCAAGATCTATCAGCGTTTTGAAGACGCTGGCCTGAAAGTGATCGCCGCCAAGATGGTGCATCTGTCCGTCGAAGAGGCCGGCCAGTTCTACGCCGTCCACAAGGCACGTCCCTTCTTCAAGGATCTGGTCGAGTTCATGACCTCCGGCCCGGTGATGATCCAGGCGCTCGAAGGCGAGGGCGCAATCGCCAAGAACCGCGATCTGATGGGTGCAACCAACCCGAAAGAAGCCGCGCCGGGCACCATCCGCGCTGACTTCGCCGAGTCGATCGACGCCAATGCGGTTCACGGCTCCGACGCCGCTGAAACCGCTGCCGTGGAAATCGCCTTCTTCTTCCCCGGCATGAACGTTTATAGCCGTTAATACCGGCCGAGGCTGAAAGCGCATCGGCCCGGTTCCCGGGCCGATTGCATTTTCGCCAAAGGCACACACCCCATGACGAAACAGGTCAACCTGCTGGATTTCGATGTCGACGGATTGATCGACTGGTTTGCGACGCAAGGCGAAAAGCCTTTCCGCGCCAGGCAGGTCTTGCGTTGGCTGCACCGTTTCGGGGTCAGCGACTTCGAGCAGATGACCGATGTCGCCAAGAGCTTGCGCGCGCGTCTGGGTGAGCGGGCCTGCGTTCACACACCCGAACCCGTGCGCGACGCTGTTTCCACCGACGGCACCCGCAAATGGCTGCTCGATGTGGGGCAGGGCAATGCGGTCGAGACGGTGTTCATCCCCGAAACCAGCCGCGGCACCTTGTGCATCTCATCGCAGGCCGGGTGCGCGCTCGACTGTTCCTTTTGCTCGACGGGTAAACAGGGCTTCAACCGCAACCTGACGGCTGGCGAGATCATTGGCCAGTTGTGGCTGGCCAACCGCCTGCTTGGTGCAACGGCCGATGGTGATCGTGTGATCAGCAACGTTGTCATGATGGGCATGGGCGAGCCGCTGGCCAATCTCGACAATGTGCTGGTGGCGCTGCGCCTGATGCTCGACGACCATGGCTATGGGCTGTCGCGTCGGCGGGTGACCGTGTCGACCTCCGGCATTGTGCCGGCCATGGATCGCCTGCGCGAAGCCTGCCCGGTGGCGCTGGCGGTGTCCTTGCATGCGCCCAACGACGCCCTGCGCGACCAGTTGGTGCCGATCAATCAGAAATACCCGCTGAAGGAATTGCTGGCGGCGTGCAACCGCTACCTGGTCGCCGCGCCGCGTGACTTCGTGACCTTCGAGTATGTGATGCTCGACGGCGTGAACGATCTCGACACCCACGCCCATGAGCTCGTCGCCATCGCGCGCGAAGTGTCGTGCAAATTCAATCTGATCCCGTTCAATCCCTTCCCGAATTCGCCTTACCGGCGCTCACCCTCCGAGCGCATCCGGCGCTTTGCCGGTATCCTGCAGGACGCCGGTATCGTGGCCACCACCCGCAAGACGCGGGGAGATGATGTCGACGCCGCGTGCGGTCAGCTTGCCGGTCAGGTCCAGGACAAGACCCGTCGTACCCAGCCCATTCATTTCACAGGGACTCCTCGCTCATGAAGACAGCGCACCTTCTTGCCGCCTTGGGATTCGCCGGCGTGCTTTTGTCTGGCTGCACGACCAATCCGTCGGTGCCCGGCAACAGTGCTTCGCTCGATCTGCGTCCGGCGTCGGAGCGTCCCGTGACGAGTGACAATCAGTCCCGCGCCAAGATTCATACCGACTTGGGCATGGCTTATGTGACCGCGCAGCGCGTTGGTGTGGCGCTGGACGAAGTGCGCACCGCCTTGGCCTACGACGATACCTACGCCCCGGCGCACCATCTCCATGCGCTTGTATTCATGGCGCTGAACGACGCCACATCGGCCCGCGGTGCATTCGCGCGTGCTGACGCACTGGCGCCGGGCGATCCGGAAATCAACAACAGCTATGGCTGGTTCCTGTGTGTTCAGGGCGAGGTGGATGAAGGCGTCCGCATGCTTGAACAATCGGCCCGCAATCCTTACTACACCACGCCGACCCGACCAATGACCAATGCCGGTTTGTGCCGCATGGGGCAGGGGCAGCTGGAGGCGGCCGAGGCCTACTTCAGGCGTGCAATGACGCTGGATGCCAACAACATCCAGGCCGTCTTGAATCTGGCAGCCATTGCGTATCGCCGGAACAATCCCGAAGCGGCCCATGTGTATCTGAACACGGTGCACCAAAAGAGTCGGTCGACGGCCGAGTCGCTGTGGCTGGGCGTTCGCGTGGAGCGGGCCCGCAATGACAAAGAGACGGAGGCGAGCTACGCCAGTCAGCTCAAGAGCCGCTTCCCCACCTCGCCGGAATACCAGAAATTGATCGAAGGGAAATACGAGTGAGCGAGAACGCAGACGTGTTTGACGTGTCAGCCGAACAGCCTTCCGAGGTGGTCGGTGTCGGTGACATGCTCCGGACGACCCGAGAGCGTCACGGTCTGAGCTTGGTGGATGTCGCACAGGCGCTCAAACTGACCCAGCGTCAGGTTGAAGCCCTCGAGAACGAGCACTTTGACGCATTGCCCGGCGCCGCGTTTGCGCGCGGCTTCCTGCGCAACTATGCACGCCTGCTTGGACTCGATCCCGAGCCCTTGATCCGGTCACTCGCGCAAACCAGCGGGGTTGCCGCACCGGCAGAACTGTCGCCCATCAGCAATGCCCAAGGCACACTGCCCAATGGCGATGGCGCCTTGCGCCCGTCGGCACTGCCGATGGCACTGATTGCCGTGTTGTTGATGCTGGCGGTCGTGGGCGGCTGGTATTTTGACTGGTTCCAGACCGCAGAAGACCCCGCGGCGGGCTCCGCCGTGGCTGATACCCCGGTGGCGCCGGCTGCTTTGACGCCTGTCGTGCCGCAACCGGACTCGACGCCGGTGGTGATTCCGGACGACGCCCCGTCCAGCCGTATTCCTGAAGGCACGATGTCGGCCGCAACAGCCCCTGGCGCCGACGCCGTTGTTACGCCGCCAGCGCCGGGCACGTCGGTCGCGCCGACGCCAGCCCCGGCGGCAACGCCACCGGCACCGA
>JACKLZ010000001.1 GCA_024235675.1 Zoogloeaceae bacterium | reverse complement strand
CAGGGCGACGGACGAGACCTGGATCAGGCTGGCGCCGAGTACAGCGGCCACCGGCTCGACCAGGCCCGAGGCCGCACCGACCAGTGCTGCCGTTCCGGCCCGGTAGCCCGCCCCGCGCAAGGCCAGCGCCACGACCAGCCCCTCCGGAATGTCCTGAATGGCGATACCCATGGCCAGCGCGGCCGCGCCAGCGCCGTCCTTGGCCGCGGCCACGCCGATCGCCAGGCCTTCGGGCAGATTGTGCAAGGCGATGGCAAACACGAACAGCCACACGCGGGCCAGCGCCTCGGTGTCTACGTCCTTAGCGCCGTTCAGGAAATGTTCGTGGGGTAGCCGCCCGTCCAGCCACAACAGCGCGCCGCCGCCCGCCAGAATGCCGGCCGCCATCGCGCCGCCGGCAATCCACGGGTCGTGCCAGATCTCGCGCGCCGCATCCAGCCCGGGGAGCACCAGCGAGAATGCGGTGGCAGCCAGCATCACGCCGGCGCCGAAGCCGAGCATGGCCGCCTGTGTGCGGGCCGACAAGGGACGTGCGAACAGCACCGGCAGCGTGCCCAGTGCGGTGGCCATGGCGGCCAGCATGCCGCCGGACAGGGCGCGCCCGACAACCGGATCGGCGGCCATGGCCGAGGCGATCTGATAGAGATCGCGGCCGTAGATGGCGATGCCGACAAGGAGGATTGCCGCACCGACCCGATGGCGGGGCAGGGCGCGGGGCATCAGCGCGTGGGACAGGAGGCGAAGCTCGCGGGTGCTCATGGCGTTCTCCGGTAAATGGTCTTGTTGCCTCAGTGTCCCAAAGTGAATTGATAGTTGCCAGCGAATTAAAGCTAACTCGTCAATAGTTTTGATGAATGGCGTCGGCTGGCCGACGCGTCTCGGCGCCACCGTCAGGCATGGCCTGAACCAGATCGGCGGCCCGTGGCGCCCTCGCCGGCGGCGTGCCGTCAGGAGAGGTCGCCCGGGAAAGCGCCAAAAATGTATCAATGGACGATTTTTCGCGGTCTTTGGCGATCGTGAATGCCTTGCGACACTGCCGGCGAAACCGCTGCCTCTGCTAGAATCCCGCCATGAGTTATCAGGTTCTCGCGCGTAAATGGCGTCCCAAGGGTTTTGACACCCTGGTGGGGCAGGAGCATGTGGTCCGGGCGCTGACGCACGCGCTCGACACCGGGCGTTTGCATCACGCCTACCTGTTTACGGGGACGCGCGGCGTGGGCAAAACCACTATCGCCCGAATCCTCGCCAAGGCGCTCAATTGCGAGACCGGCGTGACGTCCACGCCCTGTGGCGTGTGTTCGTCCTGCCAGGAAATCGACGCAGGCCGCTTTGTGGATCTGCTGGAGGTCGACGCGGCGACCAATACCCGCGTCGACGAGATGCGCCAGTTGCTCGAGAACGCGGTGTATGCGCCGACCCGCGGCCGTTTCAAGGTCTATGTGATCGACGAAGTGCACATGCTCTCCAACTCGGCCTTCAATGCCATGTTGAAAACGCTGGAAGAGCCGCCCGAGCACATCAAGTTCATCCTCGCCACCACCGACCCGCAGAAGATTCCGGTTACGGTGCTGTCGCGCTGCCTGCAGTTCAATCTCAAGCAGATGCCGCCGGGGCATATCGTCGAGCATCTGTCGCGCATTCTCGAGACCGAGGCGGTGCCTTTTGACCCGCCCGCACTGCGCCATATCGCCAAGGGCGCCAGCGGATCAATGCGTGATGCCTTGTCACTGCTCGATCAAGCCATCGCGCACGGCGCCGGCAAGGTTGAAGAGGCGGGCGTGCAGGCCATGCTGGGCTCGGTGGGCGAAGACCACCTGTTCGAGATTCTCGACGGCCTGATCAGTAACGATGTGTCGGCCATGCTGGCCGTCGCCGAGGCGATGGATGCGCGCAGCCTGTCGTTCGATGCGGCGCTGCAGGCGCTGGCCTCGTTGCTGCAGCGCATTGCCGTATTTCAGTTCGCACCGAGTTCGATTGTCGACGAAGTAGAGCGCGCCCGCCTGCAGCCGTATGTGGATGCCTTCGACCCCGAATTTCTGCAACTGGCCTATCAAATAGCCATTCATGGCCGCGACGAGTTGCCGCTGGCGCCGGACGAGCCGGCCGGTTTTGTCATGACGCTGCTGCGTCTGCATGCTTTCCGGCCCGCGCAGGCGGCGCCTTTGGCTGGCGGTGGCGGCAGCGTGCCGGCCCTCGCCGCGCGGACGCCGGTCCGACCGGTCACCGTTGCGAGCGATTCGACGCCAAACGCCGCGCCTGTCACGGTGCAGGCCCTGCGCGCAGTGCCGACGCCTTCGCCTGGCGCTGAGAAGCCCACCGCGGAAGTCCACATCGCGAAGCCGCAACCCGTCCCTGCGCCAGTGCTGGTGACGTCGACGCCGGCGCCGAAACCCGTATCCCGGGGCGATGTCCCGCCGTGGGAGGATTTGCCCGAAGAGGCGCACACCGCCACCCCCGAGAGTGCCGGCGCATCAGAGCCGCCTGAGGGGGAGCCTGTTGCGGCGGCCTCGCCGGCGATCGTGCCGCCAGTGGCGCAGCGCGCGGCAGCCGAAGTGCCCTCCGGTGACGTCGACTGGCATGGCTTGATCGTAGAGATCGGCCTGAAAGGCTTGGTGCGCGAGTTGGCGCAGCACTGCGAATGGTTGGGTATGGCGGAGGGCAGTATCCGCTTGCGTCTGAGCGAAGCGCATCGGCATCTGATCGCCATGAACCGTGGCAATCTTGAGCGGCTGCAGGCGGAGATTGATCGCCATTTTGATCGCCCCGTGAAGCTGAACATCGAGATCGGCGGCATCGAGGGCGAAACCCCGGCACAGCGCGACGCGGCGACGCGTGAGGCGCGCCAGGCGCAGGCGATTGCCTCGCTGGAACAGGATCCTTTTGTACAGGAAATGATCGAGCGTTTTGACGCGACCTTGCACGAAGCGTCGGTACGCCCGTTGTGACACACCGAATTGCACTGGAGAAAGCACCATGATGAAGGGCGGTATTGCAGGCCTGATGAAGCAGGCCCAGAAGATGCAGGAAAACATGCAGAAGGCGCAGGAAGAGCTGGCGTCGATCGAGGTCGAGGGCCAGGCCGGTGCCGGCATGGTCAAAGTGACCATGACCTGCAAGCACGATGTGCGCCGGGTGCAGATTGATGACTCGGTGATGGATGACCGTGAAATGCTCGAAGACCTGCTGGCCGCGGCTGTCAATGATGCGGTACGCCGTGTCGACGCCACCAGCCAGGAGAAGATGGCAGGTTTCTCGGCCGGGCTGAATCTGCCTCCCGGCTTCAAGATGCCGTTCTGAGCCAGAGGATTGCTGTTTGAGGCGTAGGTTGGGTTGAGCAATGCGAAGCCCGACGTGCGGAGTAACGAGGCGGCAGGATGTGGGTTGTGCTTCGCTGCGCTCAACCCAGCCTGCGCGGCATGCAACCGGCGTTTCAAAGGCGCGACACCCTCCCATGACCCCTTCTACGCTAGATGCTCTCATCGAAGCCTTGCGCTGCCTGCCCGGTGTGGGACCGAAGTCGGCCCAGCGCATGGCGTATCACATGCTGCAGCGTGATCAGCGCGGCGCGGCGCGGCTGGCCAGCACCTTGAGCAAGGCGCTGGAGGTGCTGCGGCACTGTGCGCGCTGCAATACCTTTACCGAAGACGAAATCTGTCAGCGCTGTGCCAATCCGCAGCGCGACCCGCGTTTGTTGTGTGTGGTCGAGATGCCCTCCGATCTGTCAATGATGGAGCAGACGCATGCCTTCAAGGGCATGTATTACGTGCTCATGGGCCGCATGTCGCCGCTCGATGGCATCGGCCCGCGCGAGCTCAAGCTTGAGAAGCTGGTTGAGCGGGCAACCGATGGTCAGGTTGAAGAGGTGATTCTGGCCACCAACTTCACCAACGAGGGTGAGGTAACGGCGCACACGGTGGGTGAGCTGATGCGCGCGCGTGGCTTGAAGGTCAGCCGGATTGCGCGTGGTGTACCGGTGGGCGGTGAGTTGGAGCACACCGACATCGGCACCATCGCCCAGGCGCTGATCGAACGGCGTTCGGTCTGAGGCAGTCGGGGTATGTCCGATGAGTTCAGTGCCGAGGCGGCCGTGAGCGACAAGCCGCTGAGAGGCGTCCGGGTGATCGAGTTCGGCACCTTGATTGCCGGACCATTCTGCACCCGCATCCTGGCCGAATTTGGTGCCGAGGTGATCAAGATCGAGGCGCCGGGCACGGGTGACCCCTTGCGAAAATGGCGGAAACTGCATGGTGATACATCGCTGTGGTGGTACGTGCAGGCGCGCAACAAACAGTCGGTGACGCTGAATCTGAAGTCGCAGGAAGGCGTCGACATCGCCCGGCAATTGGTTGCCAGTGCCGACATCGTCGTCGAAAATTTCCGCCCCGGCGTGATGGAAAAACTGGGCTTGGGCTGGGATGTGCTCAGCGCCGGGAATCCGGCGCTGGTCATGGTGCGTCTGTCGGGCTTTGGCCAGACCGGGCCGTATCGCGATCAACCGGGTTTTGGCGCCATCGGCGAATCCATGGGCGGGCTGCGTTACATCACCGGCGATCCGGATCTGCCGCCGGTCAAGACCGGCATCTCCATCGGGGACTCGATTGCCGCGCTGTGGGCCGCACTGGGTGCCTTGATGGCACTGCGCCATCGCGAGGTCACGGGCGGGCAAGGGCAGGTGGTGGACGTCGCCCTGTACGAAGCGGTGTTCGCCATGATGGAGAGCATGGTGCCGGAGTTCGATCACTACGGATTCATCCGCGAGCGCACCGGCAATGTGATGCCGGGGATTACGCCGTCGAACACCCACACCGCCCGCGACGGCAAGCACATCATTGTCGGTGGTAATGGCGACGCCATTTTCAAACGCCTGATGCGCGCCATTGACCGACCGGATCTGTCGGATGACGTGGCGCTGGCGGACAATGCCGGGCGTGATGCGCGCGCGGCTGAGATCTACGGCGTGATCGACGACTGGGTCGGTCGACATGATGGACAGGTCGTCCTCGATACACTCAAGGCAGCCGATGTGCCGGTATCAAACATTTACTCGGTGGCCGACATGTTTTCGGACCCGCAGTATCTGGCGCGACACATGATCGAACGGGTGCGTTTGCCCGGTGGCGAATCGCTGGCAATCCCCAGCGTGATGCCGAAATTGACGGCAACGCCCGGGACAACGGAATGGATTGGTCCGCCGCTGGGGGCGCATACCGACAGCGTATTGAAGGGCCTGGGTCTGGACGAGGGGGCGATCAGCCAGCTCCGCCAGAGAGGTGTTGTTTGAGCGGGTGAGAGGGGCTCCCGGATCGAAAATTAGCAAGCGCCAATGTTGTTGTGCAGCATTTTTAGCGGTTTTAGCCTGATTTGTATCAAAAATCTCTCGCGACCATGCCTGCAAGTGATTGATTAAAAAGCTTTTTGAAAGATCGGGGTTTTTCTGTGCTGCCATATTCGTTATACTCTCGCGGTTTTTGTATCTAGCATTTTTGCTTCCTTTTTGCGGGGAATTGGCTCATGAGCGTTGAGGAAAAGATGGACAGTGGCCGTCGGCAGTTGTTGCTGGCCACGTCGGTCGCAGGTGGCGCGGCGGCGGCGGCAACAGCCGTTCCGTTCGTGGCAAGCCTGACACCGTCGGAGCGTGCCAAGGCGGCGGGTGCGCCGGTTGAAGCCGATGTCAGCAAGCTTGCGCCGGGCGAGATGATGACTGTCGAGTGGCAAGGCAAACCGGTCTGGATTCTGCGTCGTACCGAAGAGATGCTGGCGACTTTGAAGCCCCTGGACGACCAGCTGGCCGATCCGATGTCCGAGAAATCGATCCAGCCCGAGTACGCCAAGAACGAGGCGCGCTCGATCAAGCCCGAGTTTCTGGTCACCATCGGCATCTGTACGCACCTGGGCTGTTCTCCGTCCCAGAAGTTCAAGATCGGCGCGGAAAGTGGCCTGGGCGACGCCTGGCCGGGTGGCTTTCTGTGCCCTTGCCATGGTTCGACTTTCGACCTGGCCGCTCGGGTGTATGCCGGCAAGCCGGCCCCGACGAACCTGGAGATTCCGCCGCACAAGTACCTGGCGGACACCAAGATCCTGATTGGCGACGATGGGACGGCATAACTCATGACGACGAAATCTCAAGCTCTGCTGAACTGGGTTGACGAGCGTTTTCCGCTGACGTCGACCTGGAAAGCGCATTTGTCCGAGTATTACGCACCGAAGAACTTCAACTTTTGGTACTTCTTTGGTTCGCTGGCGCTGATGGTGCTGGTGATCCAGATCGTGACCGGCATCTTCCTGGTCATGCACTACAAGCCGGACGCTTCGCTCAATGCCTCTGGTGTGCCGGTCGCGTTTGCCGCGGTCGAGTACATCATGCGTGATGTACCGGGCGGCTGGCTGATCCGCTACATGCACTCGACGGGCGCGTCCGCGTTCTTTGTCGTGGTGTATATGCACATGTTCCGCGGGATGCTGTACGGCTCCTACCGGAAGCCGCGGGAACTGATCTGGCTGTTCGGCGTGGGTATTTTCCTGGCGCTGATGGCTGAAGCCTTCATGGGCTATCTGTTGCCTTGGGGGCAGATGTCGTTCTGGGGCGCACAGGTGATCGTTAACCTGTTCTCCGCGATTCCCGTCATCGGCCCGGATCTGGCGCTGGTCATTCGTGGCGACTTCGTCGTCTCGGACGCGACCCTGAACCGCTTTTTCTCTTTCCACGTGATTGCCGTGCCGCTGGTGTTGATCGGTCTGGTGCTCGCCCACATCGTGGCGCTGCACGAAGTCGGTTCCAACAACCCGGACGGTGTGGAAATCAAGAAGAAGAAAGACGCCAACGGTATCCCGCTCGACGGCATCCCCTTCCACCCGTATTACACGGTGAAGGACATCGTCGGTGTGGTCGGCTTCCTGTTCGTGTTCTCGGCAGTGCTGTTCTTCGCCCCTGAGGGCGGCGGCTACTTCCTGGAGTACAACAACTTCCTGCCGGCCGACCCGCTGGTGACTCCGCCGCACATTGCGCCGGTGTGGTACTTCACGCCGTTCTACTCGCTGCTGCGCGCCGTGACCTATCCGCTGTTCGGTCTGGACGCCAAGTTCTGGGGTGTGATTGCGATGGGCGCAGGTGTGGTGATCTTCGCCTTCCTGCCCTGGCTCGATCGCAGCCCGGTCAAGTCGATCCGCTACAAAGGTCCGATCTTCAAGACTGCGCTGGTGCTCTTCGTGATCATCTTCTTCATTCTTGGCTATCTGGGCGTTCAGCCGCCTGACAACGGTGGCATCAAGGACCGTACGACGCAGATCTGCTCGGTGCTGTACTTCGCGTTCTTCCTGCTGATGCCTTTCTACAGCAAGATGGATAAATGCAAAGCCGAACCGGAAAGGGTGACTTCCTGATGAAAACGCGTGCAATGAAATTCGTAAAGCGCCTGCTTGCGGCTGCTCTGTTTGCGCCGGTCGTGGCCATGGCTGCGGGTGCCGCGCTGAATCTGGACAAGGCGCCGGTCAGTACTGACCCGGCTGCCTTGCAAAATGGCGCCAAGGTGTTTATCAACTACTGCCTGAACTGCCATAGCGCGAGCTTCGTGCGTTACAACCGCCTGAAGGATATCGGCCTGTCCGAAGATCTGATCAAGGACAATCTGCTGTTTACCGCCGACAAGATCGGTGAGCAGATGAAGATCGGCATGACGCGGGATAACGGCAAGGCCTGGTTTGGTGCGGCTCCGCCGGATCTGACGCTGGTTGCCCGTGCGCGTTCGTCCGAGTTCGGTAGCGGTGCTGACTGGCTCTACACGTACCTGCGTCAGTTCTATCGCGACCCGAGCCGTCCTACCGGCTGGAACAACAAGGTCTTTGAAAACGTCGGTATGCCCCATGTTTTGTGGGAGCTGCAGGGCGATCAGGTGGCGAACGTCGAGGAAAAGGACGACGGTCACGGCGGCAAGCACAAGGAAGTCTCGCTTGAGCTGAAAAAGCCGGGCGTGCAATCGGCTGCCGAGTACGACAAGACCGTTGCCGACCTCGTTTCCTTCCTCGTCTGGATGGGTGAGCCGATGGCCGAAAGCCGCAAGAATATCGGCACCTTCGTTCTTATATTTCTGGCTGGTTTGTTCGTCCTGAGCTATCTGCTCAAGAAGAACTTCTGGAAAGATATTCACTGATCGGCTGACCGCCATTTTGGCGGTCACCGGTGATCATTGGCGCCGTATGCCTTTGGGCATGCGGCGTTGAGCATTCATGGAGCTGTTACTGTCATGATGAATTTGTATTCCGGAACGACGGACCCTTTTAGCCACCGTTGCCGGATTGTGCTCTTTGAAAAAGGGATGGATTTTCAGGTGATCGATGTGGATCTCGATCACAAGCCTGAAGACATTGCCGTGATCAACCCGTACAACCGTGTGCCCGTGCTGGTCGATCGTGACCTTGTCTTGCATGAAGCCAACATCATCAATGAGTATATTGATGAGCGCTTCCCGCATCCGCAGCTGATGCCGCCTGACCCGATCATGCGCGCCCGCGCACGTCAGTTCCTGCATACGTTCGAGCAGGAATTGTTTGCCGGCATCGACCTGTTGGAAAAGAATCAGAAAGGTGCCGATAAAGTCAGGACGCAGGTGCGCGAGCAACTCACCCAGCTGGCACCGATGTTTACCAATCAGAAGTTCATGCTTGGTGACGATTTCTCGATGCTGGACGTGGCCGTCGCGCCGCTGTTGTGGCGTCTGGAGCACTACGGCATCGATCTGCCGAAGGCTGCTGCACCGCTCATGAAGTATTCCGAGCGTGTGTTCAGTCGTCAGGGCTTTATCGATTCGCTGACCCCGTCCGAAAAGGTCATGCGTCGTTGATTCGGATCTGCGGGGAGGGGGATATCTTCGCCAACCCCGCAGCCGTGCTGCAGGAAGTGCAATGCCAGAAGTCTCTACAAAACCCTACTTGATTCGTGCGATCCATGCGTGGTGCACGGATCAGGGATTGACGCCGCATATCGCGGCGGTTGTCGATGAGCACGTCCGTATTCCGCCGGGAACGGCGCAGGACGGGCAGATCGTGCTTGATGTGAGCGCCGACGCGACGCATCAGCTCGACATGGGCAACGACATCATCCAGTTTCAGGCACGCTTTGGTGGCGTGGCGCAGTGGGTGCGTATTCCCGTCAGCAATGTGGTCGCCGTTTATGCTCAGGAAAACGGCCATGGCATGGGCTTTGAGGCTGAAGTCTATGCCGGGGTTTCCGAGGCCGACACGTCGGATCCGGACGACGAGCCCGAACCGCCAAGCGGCGGGGGTGACAAGCCCTCGGCAGGTCGCGGCCACCTCAAGGTCATCAAGTAAATCCGCACGCTCGTCCCGTGTTTACGCGTTGGCCGACAGTGGGAGATTGATATGCGTCACCCCTTGGCTGTCGTGCCTTCGCTATAAACAAGGTCAGGACTCAGCTCGGAGAGCGTTATGGCAATCATGGAATGGACCGACAATCTGGCGCTTGGGGTCGGCCCGATGGACGACACCCATCGCGAATTCGTCGATTGTTACAACGCGATGGTTCAGGCGGGCGATGCCGATTTTCTCGATCGGCTGGATGCCTTCGCCGCGCACACCGTTGCCCACTTCGACCAGGAAAATGCCTGGATGGATAAGGTGAAATTTCCGGGCTGTCACCGCGCGGAGCATGATCGCGTGCTGGCCGTCGTCAATGATGTTCGCAAGCGTGTCGCCAATGGGGATCTGGCGTTGGGGCGCCGTTTGGCGGAAGAGTTGCCGGCCTGGTTCGAAACGCATGCCACCGGGATGGACGCCGCTCTGGCGTTTCATCTGCAGACGCTCGGCTTCAATTTTGAGACCGGCGAGATCGGTAATCCCGCGGCGCTGGCCGATGTCAGTTGCAGTACGGCGAGCGCCGAGTAAGCGCTACGGACCCTAATCGAAGCGTGCCGCGAGGAAGGGGAAGGCAGGCGCCGGTGGCGTGCCCGACATCAGGTCGGCCAGCGCTGCCGCCGAGCCGCAGGCCAGCGTCCACCCCAGCGAACCGTGGCCGGTGTTGTAGTACAGATTGATCATCTTGCCCTTGCCGATGAGCGGGCGATTGCTCGGTGTCGAGGGGCGCAGGCCGCACCAGGGCTCTGCAGCAGACAAATCGGTGGCGCCCGGAAAATTCTGCCCGACCCAGTCGAGCAGATTGCGGCAGCGGGCCGCATCGATCGTCAGATCGTAGCCATTCAATTCGGCCGTTCCGGCCACCCGAAACTGGTTGTCAAAGCGTGAGCAGACGATTCGTCGTGCTTCGTCGGTGAGGCTCACTTCGGGGCAGCGCGCCGAGTCGATCACGGGCAGTGTCACCGAGTAGCCCTTGACCGGATACACCGGCAAATACTCGCCCAATGGTGCGACCAGCAAGGGGCTGTAGCTCCCCAGACAGATCACGTAGGCGTTGGCGTCGAGGCGTTCGATTTGCCCGTCGGCCGTGGCGACGTCAACGCCGGTGACGCGTCCGCCTTCGTGATGAAGGCGTTCAATGGGTGTGTCGTAGCGAAATGTGACCCCTTTGGCCAGCAAAGCCTGTGTGAGCGCCATGGTGAAGCCATGGGCATCGCCGGATTCGTCGTCGGGCGCGTAGAGCGCACCGCTGGGTGCGACCGGCAGTTGGCCGAGTGCGGGCTCGATGGCCACGCAGCGGGCCAGGTCGCAGGGTTCCGTGATGATGCCAAGCTGGGCCAGTGCATTGGCGCGGCTTGCCGGGATGCTGGCTTCATTTGCACCAAAAAACAAATGCAGAATGCCCTTTTGCTGGTGGCGATAGTCGATGCCGCTCTCATCGCGCAAGGCGTGCAGTTGCGCCCGGCTGTAGCGGGCGAGGGCGGCGATAGCGGCGGTGTTGCGATCGGTACGCCAGGGCAGGCACTCGCGCAGAAACGCGGCGCTCCACAGCCACTGACGCCAGTCGGCCCGCGGCCGGAAGCGCAGTGGTGCGGCGTCATCACCGAGCCAGCGCAGCACAGTCATCGGTGCCGACGGATTGGCCCAGGGTTCGGGATGGCTTACCGAAATCTGCCCGCCGTTGGCGAAGCTGGTCTCCATGGCCGGAGCGCTTTGGCGCTCGACAACGGTCACGTCGAAGCCGGCTTTGTTCAGATACCAGGCGGAGGTGACGCCGGCCAGGCCGGCGCCCAAAACCATGACGTGCATTCGGGGAGTCGTGTGCGTTTTTTGGAGAGTTGGCACCGACGCTGGCGTCGGGAGCGAGCCGGAATGATACCGCCAACGTGCAGTGAGGCGCCGAAAACGGGATAATTCGCCAGTCACGACACATGAACCCCCCTGGAGTCAGTTCCATGCAACGAATTTCGCTCACCCAGTTCCTCATCGAACAACAGCGCGCCGGGCGCACGACGGCCGATTTGCGCTTGTTGATTGAAGTGGTGGCACGGGCGGTCAAGGCGATCAGCGTCAATGTCTCGAAAGGCGCGCTGGCCGGCGTGTTGGGCGAAGCGGGCTCGGACAACGTGCAAGGCGAGGCGCAGAAGAAACTCGATGTGATCGCCAACGAAATTCTGATCCAGGCCAACGAGTGGGGTGGCCACCTGGCCGGCATGGCTTCGGAAGAAGTCGAGGACGTGCGGCCGATCCCGCGTGAGTTCCCCAAGGGCGGCTACCTGCTGCTGTTCGATCCGCTCGACGGCTCGTCCAATATTGATGTGAATATTTCGGTCGGCACCATCTTTTCGGTCCTGCGCTGCCCTGAAGGTTGCGTTGAGCCGGTCGAAGCGGATTTTCTGCAAGCGGGGCGCGATCAGGTGGCTGCGGGTTATGCGCTGTATGGCCCATCCACGCAGTTGATCCTCACCGTCGGCGACGGCGTGCATGGCTTTACGCTTGATCGCGAGATGGGCAGCTTCATCTACACCCATCCGTTCATGACGGTGCCGGTCGACACTCAGGAGTTCGCGATCAATGCGTCCAACGCGCGCTTCTGGGAGGCGCCGATCAAGCGTTATGTTGGCGAAATGCAGGAAGGCAAGAACGGTCCGCGCGGGCGCGATTTCAATATGCGCTGGGTCGCTTCCATGGTGGCCGACGTGCATCGCATTCTGACCCGCGGCGGCGTGTTCATGTACCCGGTGGACGACAAATGTCGTGCCCAGGGCGGCAAACTGCGTCTGATGTACGAGGCCAATCCGATGGCAATGCTCGTCGAGCAGGCCGGCGGCGCGGCGACCACGGGTCACGAGCGCATTATGGATATTCAGCCGCACAAGCTGCACCAGCGCGTGCCGGTGATTCTGGGCTCAAGAAACGAGGTCGAGCGGGTCTCCCGCTATCACGCAGAAGCGTGATTTCGCACACCCTGCGACCAAGCACCGCGGCCCGATGTTGGCCGCGGTTTTTTTTTGCGCGGCCCCATCTGCAGCGGTGTCGCCGAGGGCGAATATTTCCTTCTTGAGGCGCCGGTGGAATGGTGTTGCCAAGACGCGCAATCGAGCCACTGGCTTGATTTACCTGCGGGTCGGGAGTCCTTAGACTGCGGGGCTTGATGGCCGTGAGCCGTCCTCAGTGTGCATCCCCAACCCGTGTCACGCCGGGCGTCGCAATCGCGAACCTGGTCAAAGGAATCTTGCGATGAGCTTGTCCCCCAAGAGCCGCCAAGCGGCGGCGCTGACGCCGGAAGATCGCGGCCACCTGCGCCTGGCGATTGACGCGACATACCGAACGCCCGAGCCGGACTGCGTGCCGGTGCTGGTGGCCGCGGCTCATACGGAAGCCAGGCTCGGTGCACAGATTCACACCCTGGCCCGCAAGTTGGTCGTTGGTCTGCGCGAGAAGCGCACCCGCTCCAGCGGCGTGGATGCGCTGATGAAGGAGTTTTCGCTCTCCAGTCAGGAAGGCGTGGCCTTGATGTGTCTGGCCGAAGCATTGCTGCGCGTGCCCGACCGCGCCACAGCCGACAAGCTGATTCGCGACAAGATCTCGCGCGGCGACTGGCGTGCGCACATTGGCCAAAGCCCCTCGCTGTTCGTCAATGCCGCAACCTGGGGACTGCTGGTGACCGGGCGTCTGGTGTCGACCAACAGCGACAAACGCCTCGGTGCGGCGCTCAACCGCATCGTGGCCCGCGGCGGCGAGCCGCTGATTCGCAAAGGCATGGATCTGGCCATGCGCATGCTCGGCGAGCAGTTCGTGACCGGCCAGGACATCGACGAAGCCATCGAGCGCGCCAAGGCCTGCGAAAAACGCGGCTACCGCTATTCCTTCGACATGCTGGGCGAAGCGGCCATGACGGCGGCCGATGCCGAGCGCTATACCCGCGAGTACGAAACCGCCATCCATGCCATTGGTCAGGACGCCGGGCAGCGCGGCGTGGTCGACGGCAACGGCATCTCGGTCAAACTCTCGGCGCTGCATCCGCGCTACGTGTGGGCGCAGCGCGACCGCTTCATGCGCGAGCTGCTGCCGCGCCTGAAAGCCCTGTGCCTGCTCGCCAAGGGCTACAACATTGGTTTGAATATCGACGCCGAAGAGGCCGACCGCCTAGACGCCTCGCTCGATCTGCTCGAAGCCCTGGCGCTCGACCCGGAGCTGGCGGGCTGGGATGGCATCGGTTTTGTCGTGCAGGCTTACCAGAAGCGCGCGCCGGCGGTGCTCGACTTCATCATCGACCTGGCCCGCCGCAGCGGCCATCGCTTGATGATCCGCCTGGTCAAAGGCGCCTACTGGGACAGCGAAATCAAACGTGCGCAGATCGACGGTCTGCCGGGCTATCCGGTGTTTACCCGCAAGGTGTACACCGATGTGTCCTATCTGGCGTGCGCCCGCAAACTGCTGGCTGCGCGCGATGCGGTGTACCCGCAGTTCGCCACACACAATGCGCACACGCTGGCGGCGGTGTATCACATGGCCGAGGGCGATTACCGCCTTGGCGACTATGAGTTCCAGTGCCTGCACGGCATGGGCGAGACCTTGTACGACCAGGTGGTTGGTGCCGGCAAAATGGGCCGGCTGGTGCGCATCTACGCGCCGGTCGGTAGCCATGAAACACTGCTCGCCTACCTGGTGCGACGTCTGCTCGAGAACGGCGCCAACTCCAGTTTCGTGAATCGCATCGTGGATGAAAATGTGCCGGTCGAAGAGCTGATCGCCGATCCGGTTGAGGTCGCAGCACGCCTGGCCGGTGCGCCCCATCCGGCCATTGTGCTGCCGCGGGATCTGTACGGTGCCGCGCGCCTCAATTCGGTCGGCTTCGATCTGTCCAGCGAGGCCGTCCGCGCACGTCTTGCCGCGGCGCTCGAGGCGTCGCGCGCCACCCCCGTGCATGTACAGCCCATGGTGGCCGGCGCGACGGCCAGCGGCACGCCGCAGAACGTCACCAATCCGGCGCGTCGCGATGACGTGGTGGGCACGGTTATCGAGGCGGATGCCGCCACGGTTCAGGCTGCGCTGGCCGCCGCCGCGCAAGTCGCACCCGAATGGGCCGCCACCCCGGCCCCGCAGCGCGCCGCGATGCTGTTGGCAGCCGCCGATGCCATGGAGGCCGGCGCGCCGGACCTGATCGCGCTGATCGTTCGTGAGGCAGGCAAAACCTATGCCAACGCCATTGCCGAAATCCGCGAGGCGGTCGATTTTTGCCGCTACTACGCTCGCCAGGCGGCCGACCATTTCGACCCGGTGGCGCATCCGCCGCTCGGCCCGGTGGTGTGTATCAGTCCATGGAATTTCCCACTGGCCATCTTCACCGGTCAGGTGGCAGCAGCTTTGGCCGCCGGCAATCCGGTGCTGGCCAAACCGGCCGAGCAGACCCCATTGATTGCGGCGCGGGCGGTGGAGCTGTTCCACGCCGCCGGCGTGCCGCTGGCCGCCTTGCAGTTTTTGCCGGGCACCGGCGAAGTGGTCGGTGCCGGTCTGGTGGCTGATCCGCGCACCTGCGGCGTGATGTTTACCGGCTCCACCGAAGTCGCGCGCCTGATTCAACGTACGCTCGCCCAGCGTGGCGGCGATATTCCGCTGATCGCCGAGACCGGCGGTCAGAACGCCTTGATCGTTGATTCCACCGCCTTGCCGGAGCAGGTCGTCGCCGATGTGATTGCCTCCAGCTACGACTCTGCCGGCCAGCGTTGCTCGGCGTTGCGCGTGCTGTGTCTGCAAGATGAAATCTACGACCGCAGCATCGCCATGCTCAAGGGCGCGGTGTCGGAGCTGCGCATCGGTTCGCCCGAAGATGTCCGCAATGACATCGGCCCGGTGATCGATGCCGCCGCGCGTGAGCAGCTCGAAGCCCATGTGGCGTCGATGCGCGATCGATACGAATGCTCGGCCATGCCGCTGCCCGAGGGGTGCGCGGCAGGCACCTTCATGGCTCCGACGCTGATCGAGATTACCTCGCTGGCCAGTCTCAAGCGCGAGGTGTTTGGCCCGGTGCTGCACGTGCTGCGCTACCGCGCGCAGGACCTCGGTGTGCTGGTCGATGCGATCAACGACACCGGCTATGGCCTGACGCTGGGGGTGCATTCGCGCATCGACGAGACAATTGCCTTTGTCGCCGGTCGGGCGCATGTGGGCAATATCTATATCAACCGCAACATCATCGGGGCCGTGGTTGGCGTGCAGCCCTTTGGCGGCGAGGGGCTGTCGGGTACCGGTCCGAAAGCGGGTGGTCCCTTGTACCTGCACCGCCTGGTGCGCGGTGCCGCCGCGCCGCATGACGCTGCTGCATTGGCGCCGATTGCCGACCCGGTGCTGATGGCGTTTGCCGAATGGCTGGATGGCCCGGCGCGGGCGTTTATCAGCGGCGATGACGTGGTGCTGCTTCTCGACCATGTCGACGCCTATCGCCAGGCCAGCATGGCCGGGCGCGAGCTGGTGATGACCGGTCCGACCGGTGAAGACAACCGGATGCGCTGCTTGCCGCGCACGCAGCTTGCCGGCGTGGCCGAAACGAACGCCGCCTGGCTGCACCAGATTGCCGCCACCCTGGCCACCGGCAGCCGGATTGCACTGGCCGCACGGCCGGGCCTGGAGACGATGGTCAATGCCTTGCCTGCGCTGGTGCGTGAGCGGGTGAGCGTTGTGGCCGACGTCATGGCGTCGTCCTTTGAGGTGCTGCTGTTCGACGGCGATGCGGCGCTTGCCGATACGCTGCGCCGTCAGTTGGCCGACAGACCGGGCCCCATCGTGTCGCTGCTGTGTCCGTCGATTGCCTACGATCTGACCCGACTGGTGATTGAGCGTACCGTGAGCATCAACACCGCTGCCGCAGGTGGCAACGCCAGCTTGATGGCAATTTCCAATTGATATGCGTCAGCGATATGCTGGCTGCAGCACACCAGATGCACGGGCTGTCATGGCCCGGAACTGTGGGGCATGGCCCAAGCATCCATGATGAGACGGAAGGGCGCCAACACGGCGCCACTGTCCGTTTGTACTGAACCACGACAAAACAAGGAGACGACCCCGTGGAACGTAGAATGATGATCAAACTGTCGGCGCTGGCAGTCGCAGCAGCCCTGGTCAGTGCCTGCGGCAAGGAAGAGGCCAAGGCACCGGCCACTGCTGCAGCGCCAGCCGCACCGGCCCCGGTTGCTGAAATGGTCGTGAAGCTCGGCTTTGCCGCGCCCTTGACCGGCCCGCAGGCACACTACGGCAAGGAAATGCAGAACGGCGTCGTGCTGGCGGTGGATGAGGCCAACGCGAGCAAGCCCATGTTCGGCGATACGCCGGTGCGCTTCGAGCTGATGTCCGAAGACGACATGGCCGACCCGAAAACCGGCACCTCCGTGGCCCAGAAGCTGGTCGACGAAGGCATCAACGGCATGATTGGTCACTTCAACTCTGGCACCTCGATCCCCGCGTCCAAGGTCTATTCGGACGCCGGCATCCCGCAGATCGCCATGGCCACCTCGCCGGTCTACACCGCCCAGGGCTACAAGACCACCTTCCGTGCCATGACCTCCGATACCCAGCAAGGCTCGGTGGCCGGCAAGTTCGCGGTTGAAAAGCTGCAGGCCAAGAAAGTGGCCATCATCGATGACCGTACCGCCTATGGTCAGGGTCTGGCCGATGAGTTCGAGAAGGCCGTCAAGGCCGCCGGCGGCGAGATCGTCAAGCGCGAGTTCACCAACGACAAAGCGACCGACTTCTCCGCCATCCTGACCAACATCAAAGGCACCGCGCCTGACCTGATCTACTACGGCGGCGCCGACGCGCAAGCCGGCCCGATGGTCAAGCAGATCAAGCAGCTGGGTATCGAAGCCAAGTTCATGGGCGGCGAGATGGTCAAGTCGCCGACCTTCGTAAGCCTGGGCGGTGATGCTGCCGAAGGCGCCATTGCCTCGCTGGCCGGTGTGCCACTTGCGCAAATGCCGGGCGGCACCGACTATGCCGCGCGTTACAAGGCCAAGTTCAACTCCGACGTGGAAATCTATTCCCCCTACGCCTATGACGCGACCCGCGCCATGGTCGAGGCCATGAAGCAGGCCGGATCGGCCGAGCCGAGTGCCTATCTGCCCAAGCTGGCGGCGATTCAGTTTGCCGGCATTACCTCCAGCAATATCGCATACGACGAAAAGGGCGACCTCAAGTCCGGCGGTATCACGCTGTATCAGGTCAAAGGCGGTGAATGGACCGTGATGGAAACGGTGCAGTAAGACCGGAGCTGCTTCCGTTAAAGAGGCGGCCTTCGGGCCGCTTTTTTTGCGTCAGTCAGTTGCAATAGGGGCGACGCTCTACAATGGCGCCATGAACACAATCTTTCGATCCGTGTGCCGCTGGGTGGTGTGGCTTTGCTGGTGTTTCGCCTCCGCCGGCTACGCTGCTGCACCTGTTTCGCTGGATGCGCCGGAGGCCGTCCGCGACCTGTTAACGACCCATCTGAGCACGTTACGCGAAGATGCCTTGCCGGATGCCGCCGATGACCGCGAGCGGCAAGCGCTGATTCGTCGTACCCGTAAAGAAGTTGAGGCTTTGCTGGCCACCGAGGGCTATTTCTCCCCGACCGTATCGCGCGTCGGGGACAGTCGCTCGCCGATGGAAGTGAAGGTGACGCTTGGGCCGCGTGCCGAAATTTCAGCGGTCGATATCGCGTTTTCCGGTGCGCTTGCCGACCCGCAGCATGCTGATCGACGAGATCAACTCAAGCAATCGTGGCAACTGCCGGTCGGCGCGTCGTTTCGGCAAGCGGACTGGGATGGCGCCAAAGGGCATTTGCTGGATGCGGTTGCGTATCGCGACTTTGCAGCCGCCCGCCTGGTGAAGACACGTGCCGAGGTGGACCCGGAGACGGCCCGGGTGCGGCTGGCGGTGAGCATCGATTCCGGCCCGGCGTTTACGATGGGGCAGCTCAATATCGAGGGGCTTCAAGACTATCCCGCAGATCTGGTGTCCCGCTACAACCTGATCGAGCCGGGCGACCCCTATGACCTGGATCGCCTGCTCGAATTTCAGCGTGTACTGCAGTCAACCGCCTATTTTTCATCGGTTGTCGTCAATGTCGCCACGCGCGATGTGGCACCGGAGCGGGTGCCGATCCAGGTCAGCGTTGTTGAGGCACCACCCAAGCGGGTTGGTCTGGGCGTCGGTTTCAGTAGTAACAACGGCTACCGCACGGAAGCGTCCTATCGCAATGCGAACCTGCTCGGCCGAGGATGGATTCTGACCACCGGTGTGCGCCTGCAGCAGCGCCACCAGCTGGCCTACGCCGACGTTTTCCTCCCGCCCGAGCGCGGCGGGCGCCAGGACAGCTTCGGTGCCTTGACAGAGCGCAGCGACACCCAGGGCCTGAAAATCACCAACAGCGCCATCGGCATTGCGCGCAAACACCAGCGCGACGACATCGAAACCCATCTCGCGCTCAAGCTCCAGCGCGAAATCTACGCACCGGAAGGCGTCGAAGAGTCCAATCGCAAGGCCTTGTCACTCAACTGGACATGGACCTGGCGAAAAGTCGACAACCTGCTCGATCCGCGAGAAGGCTTTGTTGTGAGCGGGCAGATCGGCGGGGGCGCCAAAGCCGCGCTGTCCGATCAGAACTTCCTCCGTCTGGCGGGCAGGCTCGTGCGCTATCAGCCGGTGGGCGAACGAGATGTGTTCATTCTGCGGGCCGACGGCGGCATGACGTTGGCGCCCAGTCGCGACGATATTCCGCAGGATTTCCTGTTCCGCACTGGCGGCGCCCAGAGCGTGCGGGGCTATGCATATCAAAGCCTGGGCGTGGCAGAGGGGAGCGCCACCGTGGGCGGGCGCTACATGGCGGCAGTGAGCGCCGAATACGTTCATTGGCTGGACAACACGTGGGGTATCGCCGGTTTTGTGGATGCGGGCAATGCGACCGACGAGCGACAGACATTTCGCCTCAAGACCGGCTATGGCCTTGGCGCCCGCTGGCGCAGCCCGGCGGGGCCGTTGGCGGTTGATCTGGCCTACGGGCACGATGATCGTACGGTGCGTCTGCATTTCGCCATTGCCGTGGCGTTCTAAGCCCGGATGGCGATACCGGGCCGAGGTTTGCGTCGAGGCGTTGCACAAAAACAACAAACATTGCCGGGATACGGCGGTATTTGGTCAGTGTGCTTGCGGCAAGACGCGAAGGTTTGCAAAATTGCCACAACTTCTCGGCTTGAGAGGTCAGTCGGGCCCAGGCAACCCCTGGGGTTCAACTACACAATCTTAGGAGAAATCCATGCAGAAGAAACTGATCGCCATGGCCATCGCCGGCATGATCGCCGCTCCGGCCTTCGCACAGTCCAACGTGACCGTGTACGGCATCATCGACACCTTCGTCGGTCTCGGTAAGGCAGGCGACGCAAAATTTTCCGGTGTTGCCAATGGCGTGTTGAACGGCCCGCGTATCGGCTTCAAGGGTTCCGAAGATCTGGGCAACGGCCTGAAGGCTGTGTTCACCCTTGAGCAGGGCTTCAGCTCTGACGACGGCGAGCCGAACTCTTCCAAGCAGTTCCATCGTCAAGCTTGGGTGGGTCTGGAAGGCGGATTCGGCTTTATCGGCTTGGGTCGTCAGTACTCCCCGGGTTATTTCTCGTTCCGCAATGACGCCATTGCTGCTGGTGCCTTGGATCCCCATGCCATCCTGGCGGGTGGTGGTCTTCAGATCGACGCCGCTACGGATTCGCTGGGACAACTCGGTTAATTACCAGTCGAAGTCCTTCGGTGGTTTCAGTGGTCAGCCTGATCTATAGCTTCGGTTCGACCGAAGCTGACGTCAAAAAGCGAAGAACCCGAACCGCAACGCCGATGACAAAGTTGGTCTGGGCCTGAACTACGCCAACGGTCCGCTGAACGTCGATTACATCTACGTTAACGCTGGTGACTCGGCCTTTGGTGATGATCACAAAGAGCACTACCTCGGTGCCGGTTACGACTTCGGTGGCTTCAAGCTGGTCGGTTCGTACCAGACCGCTAGCGTCGATGCGAAAGATAGCGACGTGAAGGTGTATACCAGATCTTGGCGCAATCGTCCCGGTCGGCAACGGTAACATCCACGTTGCTTACGGTGCGCGTAAGCAAGATGCGAAGGACACGGATAGCCGTTCGTTTGGTCTGGCATACACCCACAACCTGTCGAAGCGCACCATCGCTTACGTCGGTGTTAACCGCACGTCGAACGATGATGAAGTGCTGCGCGGCGCGCTGGTCAGCGCCTCCAAAGCGGGCGACGCCAATTGGTCTGAAAAGGGCGAAAGCTCGACCGCCTTCGGTGTTGGTATCCGCCACGCTTTCTAATCGACTCGTCGATCTGAAAGTTGAAAAAGGCACCTTCGGGTGCCTTTTTCTTTACGAGCGCCGCCTTGTGTGGCGCTTTGTATTTGTGTGCTCAGTTCAGCTTTTTCAGATATTCCTTGGTGAACAGCTTGTCCGGTAGCGGGCGCGGGTTCATGGCGCTGTAACTCATGGTGGATACATTGCCCGCTTTGAGTGCATCTGTCATGACGAGGCGGGTGGGGCGAACAGCGCCGGCCATTTCCTTGTAGTCCATGTATTCACAGGTTTTCAGCAGTCGGCCGGAAATGGCGTAGAACGCAGCTTTGATCGGGCGTGTCGTGGCGGTGTCAATCCAGTACTCAACCTTGGCGTAGGTCACGCCATCATCGACTGCAGTGAGTTCGAGTACATGCGCCGGTTTGCCATCGATAACTTCTTCTCGCAAGTATCTTGCGGTGTAGTCCCCGGTAAAGTTGGCTCGTGCGAGATCGCCGTTGGCGACCTGGCCGGTGAGGCGTTGCGCCAGCGAGAGGCGCACGGGTTGTGATACGGAGGGCATGAAGATCCACAGGTCGCGGTGCTTCATGAGCAGGATCTGTCCGCGCTCGCTGGACGGCTCCATTGTCAGAACAACGGTGTCTTCACGCCCTTTTGAGAGGACGCGGTAGCGATGGTGATCCGTGGCCTCCCCGTCGTTTTGCCGGCTTTCGATATCAATGTCGACCTGGAAGCTTTCCTGTGGAAAGCGGATGGCGTCGGTACTGGCGAGCAGCGCGCTGGCATCGGGCGTATCGGCGGCGGCCGTCAATCCGCTGAGGGGCAGGAGCGCCGATAAAACGGCGATGCGCAGGACCGTGCGACGAAGTCGAAATGGCTGTGTCATGAGTGCTATCCTTGTGGCAGTGTCACTTCTATTACGGCAACGAAATGGCGATAGTTCAGGTCGAAAATGTCTCCAAGCGTTATCGCTTGGGCGATCAAACGGTGACGGCGCTTCGCGACGTGACCTTGTCCATTGAGCCTGGCGTTTTTCTGGCCATCGCCGGGCCGTCTGGAAGCGGCAAGTCGACAGTACTGAATATTATCGGTTGCATCGACACCCCTTCGAGTGGTCGGGTGCTGATCAATGGCCAGGATGTGTCCGGCAAGAGCCCCGACGATCTGGCGGATCTGAGAGCCCGTACGATCGGCTTCATATTTCAGACCTTCAATCTGATGCCGGTGTTGTCAGCCGAAGAAAACGTTGAGTACCCGCTGCTGCAGTTCCCGGAACTCTCAAAGTCGGAGCGGCAGGAGCGGGTAAAGCATTACCTGTCCATGGTTGGCCTGCGCAAATACGCGTCTCATCGGCCGAACCAGCTCTCTGGTGGGCAGCGACAGCGCGTGGCCATAGCGCGGGCGTTGGCGACGCATTCGAAGATTGTGCTGGCCGACGAGCCGACCGCGAACCTGGATCGAAAAACGGGCGAGAGCATTCTGAAGTTGATGAAGCAGATCAACAGGGAGTCTGGAACCACGTTCGTGTTTTCGACCCATGATCGACGCGTGATGAACATGGCGGACCGCTTGGTTCGTATTGAAGATGGTGAAATCAAGGCGCTTGGGGTGCGAAAGTCCGATGGATGGATGTTCGTCCAGGACCGCCGGGCGCAAGATGAAGAAGATCCGGAAATCTAGGGAGATGTTGATGAATCGATGGCGTTTGGGTGTTGGCCTTGGCCTGGTAGCGATGACTGGCTGTGTGCTCGCTGCGGGCGATCTGGATGATCTGCTGGATGTGGCCAAGCCGGCTGACAGCGGTGTCGGTTTGCACGGGTTTGCCGAGTTCTCGGCCGCTCGGGCGTACAACTCGCCGTCGCATTGGTCCAAGTTGCGTGGGCGCTTGAACCTTGAGAGCAGTGGCCGCTTGAGCGAGAAGGTGAAGTGGAAGCTCTCCGGGCGATTTGATGCCGATGCCGCGCCGGATATCGAGTCGGACGTTTATCCCTCGGCGGTTCGCCGCGATCTGCGCAGCGAAGCCACGATCCGTGAGGCGTATCTCGATATCTCCGCGGGCAATTGGGATTACCGGCTGGGGCGGCAGCATGTCGTCTGGGGTGAAATGGTTGGTCTGTTCTTCGCGGATGTAGTGTCTGCGCGAGATACCCGCGAATTCTTCCTTCCTGAGTTCGATCAGATGCGGATTCCGCAATGGGCCGCGCGTGCCGAGTACTTCGGCGATGGTTGGCATGGCGAATTGCTGTGGATACCGGTGGCAAGCGTCGACAACATCGGAAAGCCGGGCGGTGATTTCTATCCGTTTGCCGCCGATGGCGCGCGCTTTGAGGGCGAAGATCGGCCCGATCAGCGGCTGGGCAACATGAACTGGGGCGCTCGTTTGTCGGCATTGATCAATGGTTGGGATGTCTCTGGCTTTTTCTATCGGAGCACGGATGCCGCGCCGACGTTTTATCGGACATCGGTCGCGCCCTTGACCTTCGAAGCGCGCCACGATCGTATCAATCAGATCGGCACGACGTTTTCCAAGGATATGGGGCGTTTCGTGCTCAAGGGTGAGGCTGTTCATACCGCGGGGCGCCAGTTCAACACGACCGATTTAGCTGCGCCGAATGGCCTGGTCGCATCCGATACGCTGGATTATGTTGTCGGGGTGGATGTGCCGATCGGGCAGGTGTGGCGTGTGAACACCCAATACTATGCCCGACGGTATTTGAACCATCGCGAAGGTTTGGTGTGGGACAAGAGCGAGGAGGGCGCGACGCTTCTGGTGAATCGCCAGTTCGGTGACGACCTGGAGGCTGAGGTGCTGCTCGTGTCGAGCCTGAATGGCGGCGGCTACATGCTGCGGCCAAAAGTCGTGTGGCAGATGGATGCCAACTGGCGTGGAACGGCGGGCCTCGACGTGTTTGGTGGTCCGGAGCAGGGGGTATTCGGCCGGTTCGACCGCAGTGATCGTGCGTATGTCGAGGTACGGCGGGCGTTCTGAGTGGCGCTACAGGGTAACCAGCGACGGATCGGCCTGCAAACGCTTGAGCAGGCCACGTTGTTCGTTGTCGTTGAAGAAGTAGGAGTAGAGGCTTCGGGCGCCGGTGTCGGGGCGTCCGGCGCAGCGCTCGACCTGTTCGTCGACGTAGCTGAGCGGAAGGTGCAGGAGTACCGCAGGCGCATTGACGCGCGGGCAGATACGCTCTTCTCCGGCGATCCGGAAGCCGAGCATGCGCCGATAGAACGCGACGTGCCGAGGATTCACCTCGATGAACAGGTCGGTCTTGTTGTGGATCAGCCGGCCGAAGAGGTAGGCCAGATGAAAAATCGAGGCGAGGACTTCTTTTGAATTGAAGGCCGGGTCAATGGCGAGTCGCGTCAGCTCGCAGACCTTGGCGCCAGCCTGTCGCGCGGCGCTGATTTCTTTTGAGTACAACTCATCCGCCAGCAGGCCTTCGTCCGAATCGAGCTTCAAGGTCAGGGTGCCGAACATGGTGGTGCCGCGTGAGGCGATCAGCGTGAGCTGGTTGGGTTGGTCGTCAATGCGTGAAGGGGCGTGTGTGAGCAGGCCGCGCCATGCATACATGCGCTGAATCAGCATGCTGACATTGCTGCGTTGGCCGTCGGCGCCATTGCCCAACCGGATCTGAAAATCGCTGCGCGACAGGACGAATTCGCGGCTGTCGCGATCGTCCGTGGATGGGATGCCAAGCGAGTGGAGTGCGCCGGAATCGTTTGTCACGTTTCTTCGTGGAATAGCGTGATAAGCTCCTTGCAACCTCGGGTTGTTGGACTGACTTGCTTCGAATGTGCTCACTTGGTGACCCTCTGATGACCGATCAGTTGCAGCGGAATGTGTCATGCCAGGTCGCAGTGCATCCGGCCAGATAATGCCAATGGACTGCGTCGCACTGCGTGTGTTGCATCGTACTTTAGTCATTCTTGCGGGGGAAGGCTGTAAGCGTTTGTGTAATTGTTCCTTTTGGACCGTGCCCGGCGTCGCTAGGATTCCGATGGAATGTCGGAAGCCACTGCCGACACAATGACATTGGAGGGGTTGGAAATGAAGCTCATGCGAACCGTGCTGGGGCTGGTCAGCGTTGCTCTCGCTTCGCTTGTAATGCTGTCGGGGTGTGCCAGCAACAGTTTTCCACCAGCGCCCGCTGTGGCGGCTGATTCGGAATACAGCTATGTGATCGGACCGGGTGATACGGTCAATATCGTTGTGTGGCGCAATCCGGAATTGTCGATGTCCGTCCCGGTGCGTCCGGACGGAAAAATCACCACGCCGCTGGTCGAAGACCTGCAGGCGATGGGCAAGGATGCCAGCACACTCGGGCGGGATATCGAGAAGGCGCTGGAGAAGTACATCCGCGAACCGGTCGTGACGGTCATCGTGACCAGTTTTGTCGGCCCGTATAGCGAGCAGATTCGCGTGGTTGGCGAAGCCGCCAAGCCGATGATCTTGCCGTATCGTCAGAAAATGACCGCGCTGGACGTGATGATCGCGGTGGGTGGCATGACCGAGTTTGCCGATGGCAACAAGGCGTCGATCTTGCGCACTGGCGAGGGAAACAAGCAGTACAGCGTCCGCTTGTCGGATTTGCTCAAGCGCGGTGATGTCTCAGCCAACGTTGAGATGCGTCCCGGCGATGTTCTGATCATTCCGCAAAGCTGGTTCTGATCCCCGTCCCGAACTGACCGGCCGCCGCGACGGCGGCCGGCGTACACAGAAGCAGAATTGAATCTATGGAAGACGTCCTTCGACAACTCATCGCGTATTTGCGCGCCATGTGGCTATATCGCTGGTGGGGCTTGGCTGCGGCCTGGCTGGTTGGCGCCATCGCCGCCGGCGCCATCTATATGCTGCCAGACCGCTACGAATCCTCGGCACGCATCTTCGTAGATACGCAGTCGGTGCTGAAGCCTTTGATGTCGGGCTTGGCGGTTCAGCCGAACGTGGACCAGCAGATCACCATTCTCTCGCGCACCTTGATCAGTCGCCCGAATATCGAGAAGCTGATCCGGATGGCGGATCTCGACTTGACGGTCAAGACCAACAAACAACGTGAAGAATTGATCGTCGAGTTGAACAAGACCTTGCAAATCAAGGGAACCGGGCGGGACAACCTCTTCACGCTGTCGTATGAAGATACGCAGCCCGAGCGCGCAAAGCGTGTTGTGCAATCCCTGGTCTCGATTTTTGTGGAGTCGGGCCTTGGGGATAAGCGCAAGGATACGGATTCTGCCCGCCGATTCATCGAGGAGCAGATCAAGACCTATGAGCAACGGCTGGATGAAGCTGAAAACCGGCTCAAGGACTTCAGGATCAAGAACATGCATTTGATGGGCGGTGGCAAGGATTACCTCACCCAGGTGGGCGAGGTAGCAGCCCAGTTGGCGGCGGCGCGCCTCGCTTTGCGCGAAGCGGAAAATTCTCGAGATGCGCTGCAGCGCCAGCTCACTGGCGAGGAGCCGGTTCTTTTGCCGGAAAACACCGTCGAGCGAAAGGTGTCGATCCCCGAGATTGATGGTCGTGTTGATGCGCTGGAGAAGAATCTGGACGGTTTGCTACAGCGTTACACCGAGGCGCACCCGGACGTTATCGGGACCCGCCGGATCATTGAGCAACTGAAAGAACAGAAAAAGGTGGAAGTGGCCGCTCGCCGTAACGAAGGCGGTGGCTATGGCGACGTGAACTCCAACCCGGTCTATCAGCAAATGAAGCTCGCGCTGGCCGACGCAGCCGCCAATGTCGCGTCGCTCAGAGCGCGGGTGGCCGAGTTTGAAGGTCGCCAGGCGCGTTTGCAGGAGTCAGCCAAGCTGCTGCCGCAGGTTGAGGCGGAGCTGGCCCAGTTGAACCGGGATTACGAGATCAACAAGAAAAACTATGAAACGCTGGTGAGCCGCCGGGAATCGGCCAACATGTCAGTGGAGATGGAGTCGTCGTCGGGCATGGCCGAGTTTCGCCTGATCGATCCGCCGAGCGTACCGCTCAAGCCGTCTGCGCCCAACCGCGTTCTGCTGATGCCGCTGGGCGGGGCCGCTGCGCTGCTGTTTGGCCTGGCATTCACGTTCCTTCTCAGTCAGATGCGCCCGACGTTCCTGGATGGTCGGAGCCTGCGCGAAGTCTCCGGTTTGCCTTTGCTTGGCACGGTCGGCGCGACGGCCGACCCGGTGCGCAAGCGGCGGCGGCAGCGCCTCAACCTGGCCTTTTTTGGCGGTGTTGGGGGCTATGTCGGTGCGTTTGGCGTGCTGACGGCGGCAATCGCCATGCTGAAACTTTCGTGAAGGTCGTGACATGAGTCTTATTGAAAAAGCCGTCGAACGGCTCGGGCAGTTGAAGCAAGCAGGGCAAGACGCGCCGGTGATTACCCCGGCACCGGCCCCCGCTCCCGCACAAGCTGCGGTTGTTGATGCCGTTGCATCCGTGGAGCGCTCTCGGGTGGAAATTCATGCCCCGGAGGCGGAGCCGGTCAGTCGGGCTGTGTATATTGACCTCGAACGGCTTGCCCACATGGGGTTTGTAACGCCGGATCAGCAGCGCACATCGATCTCAGAAGAATATCGGGTGATCAAGCGCCCTTTGCTCCGCAATGCGTCCTCCATGCGAGGAACCAGTCGTGTGACACAGGGGAACCTCATCATGGTGACCAGTGCGTTGCCGGGCGAGGGCAAGAGTTTTACCGCGTTGAACCTGGCCATGAGTATGGCGATGGAGCTCGACCACTCGGTGTTGCTGGTGGATGCGGATGTCTCGAAACCCTCGATTCTCAAGCAGATGGGATTGCCGCCCGAGCGCGGTTTGATGGATGTGCTGGTCGATGGCACGCTTGATCTGCCGGACGTCATTTTGCGGACCAACATCGAGAAACTCCGTATTCTGCCGGCGGGCACGGCCACGCAGCGGGCCACTGAACTGCTTGCCAGTGAAGGGATGAATCGCTTGCTGGACGAGATGGCCAGCCGCTATCCCGACCGGATCATCGTTTTTGATTCGCCGCCTTTGCTGGTGACCACCGAGTCGCGCGTACTGGCGACGCATATGGGGCAGATCGTGGTGGTTGTCGAGGCTGAGCGTACGACGCATGCTGCGCTGAAGCAGGCCTTGGCGACGATCGAAGCGTGTCCGATCAAAATGATGCTGTTGAACAAATCGAGCGTCCAAGGGCCGGGGGGCTATTACGGATATGGCTACGGATATGGGCATGAACCGGAAGATGACAAAGCAGCCTGATTGTCGCCGCGTGGCGAAACGAAGCCTGGTTGCGCTGGCGTGCGCGCTGGCCGGGGGGGCGTGGGCACAATCGACGGTGCTTGTCACGCCGAGCGTGAACACGCGGATGACATTCACCGACAACGTTGATGCGTCGGCTGATGGGAAGAGTGATTTCCTGATGGAGGTGTCACCGGCCATCAGCGTGCGGCGGGCATCGGGCCGGATCAACGGCAATCTGGACGCGTCCTTGCGCAACGTGCTCTACGCCAACTCTGACGATCGCAACTCGACCTTCCTGGCCTTGCGTGGCCGGGGGGAGATCGAAGCCATCGAGCAGTTGCTGTTTGTCGACGTCGGCGCTTCTGTCAGTCGGACAAACCAGTCGCTCTTCAGTGGGCGTTCCGGTGATGATCCCTTGAATACCAGCGAAGACAACGAGACTCGTTCCTTCAATCTGGGGCCACGTCTTGAATTTGCGTTCGGAAATTCCGCCAAAGGGCGATTGAGCTATAAAAGCCATTGGCTCAGCGGTGGTAGTGGTACGGTGAGCAACCGTCGAACCGATACCTTTTCAGGCGCACTGCAGGATGGTGAAGCGTTCGGGCCACTCGGTTGGTCGGCGTCCTACGACAAGGTCGATACGCACTATAGCGAGGGCGATACCGAAGCATCCCGGCAGCACGGTCGGGTCGGTTTGAGCTATACCATTACGCCTCAGTTCATTCTCCGCGGGTCGGTCGGTCGTGAATCAAACAACTACAACGCGGGCCGCACCGAAGAGGGCAGTACGCACGGTGTCGGCTTCGATTGGTATCCGACGACCCGGACCTCGATCACGGCTTTTACGGAGAAGCGGCTGTTCGGACGCGGGTACGACGTCAAAGTCTCGCATCGCGGCCCTCGCAGCAGCTGGCGTTTGAGCTATGTGCGTGACTACACCTCAGCCGAAGAGTTGGTGTCGGAGTCGCTTGAGGACTATTACTACCGCCTGATTTATGACAGCCTGGTGACACAGTTCCCGAACCCGGTCCAGCGTGATGCAGCGACTCGTGCCTTGTTGGCTCAGTCGGGTATTACGGGTTCTGGTTTGCAGTTGGGCTTTATCACCAATGCGCAGTATGTCAGCCGCAACCTTCGGGGTGATTTCACCTTGTCGGGCGTGCGCAATTCGCTGACGTTTTCAATTTTCCGCACCGAGCGCAGCCGGGTCGCTCAGAATCTCGTCGTTTCGTCGACGGATGATTTCTTCAACAACGACCAGATTCGCGATAGCGGCGTAATCGTGTCCCTGAATCACAAGTTGTCGGCATTTTCGACGCTCACTGCGTCGGTGGGGCGCAACAATGTGCAAGCGACCACGCAGGACAACAAGCGAACGACATTCAATCTGGGTGTGTCCAGCAAGCTCGGTCCAAAGTCGACCGGCGGGCTGGTCTATCGTCATCAGAAGTCTGACGGTAGTACTTCTTACACCGAAAACGCGCTGACAGCGACGCTGGGCGTACGGTTCTAAACCATGTATGAGAATTTCTACCGGCTGAGCGGGAAACCGTTTCAGCTCAATCCTGACCCGGCCTTCTTTTACGGCAGCCGCGGCCATCGCCGCGCCATGGCCTATCTGGAATATGGCCTGCATCAGAATGAAGGCTTTATCGTCATCACCGGCGAGATCGGTGCCGGCAAGACCACCTTGGTGCGCAGCCTGCTGCAAAAGCTCGATTCGAACAAAGTGGTCGCGGCTCAGTTGGTCAGCACGCAAATCGACGCGAACGACATTCTGCAATTGGTGGCGGCCGCTTTTGGGGTGCCAAGCAAGGGCCTCGACAAGGCCGGCTTGCTGCTCGCGATCGAGACCTTCCTTGTGTCGGTGACGGCAGCCGGCAAGCGGGCGCTGTTGATCGTTGATGAGGCGCAGAACCTGACGCCGCGCGCGGTCGAAGAGCTTCGCATGCTGTCCAATTTTCAGTTGGAAGAGCATGCACTGCTCCAGAGCTTTCTGGTGGGGCAGCCGGAGTTTCGCGACATCATGCAGAGTCCCGAGATGCAGCAGCTTCGCCAACGGGTGATTGCGTCTTACCATCTCGGTCCGCTGGACATGGAAGAAACCCGTGCCTATGTCGAGCACCGCTTGAAGCATGTCGGCTGGAAAGACGACCCGCACTTTGATGACGCGATTTTTCCCTCGATCTTTCGGGCGTCGGGCGGCGTGCCTCGCCGAATCAATACCTTGTGCGACCGGCTGATGCTGGCGGGTTTCCTGCTCGAGAAACGCTCGCTGGGTGAGTCCGAGGTGGACGAAGTCCTGGCTGAAATGAAAGAAGAGCAGCGCAGTGGCCGGGGTAGCGGTACGGCGCGTCTCGCGCCGCTGTCCAGCGTTGCCGCGCCGGCCGCGCTGCCTTCGTTTGATATGGACAAGTTGAACGTCGATCCGGCGGTCGCCCAGCAGTTCGCCCAACTGGCGGCCGGGTTTGATGCCGCACGAATCGAGTCGCGTCTGGCGCAGCTGGAGCGGACGATGTCCACTACGCTGGCGCTGATGAGCCAGATCGTCTCGGCCTCGATTGAGCACAATGACAAGGACGAAGCCGCCAAATGACCGAGTCTGTTGTTGCTCCCGTGATCTGCATCGTTGGCGCTCGCCCCAATTACATGAAGATGGCGCCGATCATGCGCGCCTTTGCCGCGCATTCACCTGCGATTCCGACGCTGTTGGTACATACCGGCCAACACTATGATGCCGCGATGAATGATCGATTGTTCACCGATCTGGAGCTGCCCCGCGCGGATATCAACCTGGAAGTCGGCTCCGCCTCGCATGCGGTGCAAACCGCTGAGGTGATGAAGCGTTTCGAACCGGTGATTGACGCCCATGGCGCCCGCGCAGTGCTTGTGGTGGGCGATGTGAACTCAACGCTTGCCTGCGCACTCGTAGCCGCCAAGCGGCATGTGCCGGTGATCCATGTCGAGGCCGGGTTGCGCAGTGGCGATCGTCGCATGCCCGAAGAGGTCAATCGTGTCTTGACCGACCAGATTTCCGACATTCTCTACACCACCGAGCGTTCAGCGCATGACAACCTGGCACGCGAGGGGATTGATCCTGCACGGGCCGTGTTCGTCGGTAATGTCATGATCGACACCTTGATGGCCAATCAGAAGAAGGCCGTTGCGCCCGAGGCCTTGTTGGTGCAGGCCGGGCTGGATCCGCAGCGCATCAGCGCCGGGTTTGCCGTGGTGACCTTGCACCGGCCGTCCAATGTGGACGATCCGGCCATGTTGCGTCGCCTGATCGAAACCTTGCATGTGGTCAGTCAGAAGCTGCCGCTGGTGTTCGCGCTGCACCCCCGAACCCGGAAGAACATCGAGGCGCATGGTTTGGCTGCATTGCTGGACGCGCCCGGGTTCCTCGTTCTGCCGCCGCAGGGCTATCTCGAAATGCTGGGTCTGATGGCCAGTGCGCGCCTTGTCTTGACGGACTCTGGTGGAATTCAGGAAGAAACGACGGCGCTCGGCGTGCCGTGCCTGACCATGCGGGAAAGCACCGAACGGCCGATTACCGTCACCGAAGGCACCAATACCATCGTCGCGGGCGATTCAAAGGCGATCATCGAAGGCGTTGATACCATTCTCGCTGGCGGCGGGAAGGGCGGCCGGATTCCCGAAGCTTGGGACGGATGTGCGGCACAGCGTATTGCGGCGCATCTGTCCGCCTGGCTGGCCGAGCGCGAGGCGCAGGCGGTGGCCGGGTTGCACGCATGAGTATTGTCAACGCGCTGACCATCGACGTGGAGGACTACTTCCAGGTGTCGGCGCTGGCGCCGCATTTCCCGCGCCGGCAATGGGACACCGTCCCGTGTCGTGTCGAGCGCAACGTGGATCTGATCCTGTCCTTGCTTCACGAATACGGTGCCAAAGGCACCTTTTTTACCTTGGGCTGGATCGCCGAACGCTATCCGCATCTGGTGCGCCTGATCGCCATGGAAGGGCACGAAGTGGCCAGTCATGGCTATGCCCATCAGCGGGCGAGCGATCAAACACCGGAAGCTTTTGGTGCAGATATTCGCCTTGCCAAGTCGGTGCTTGAGGATATTGCCGGTATCGAGGTCAAAGGCTACCGTGCGCCGAGTTTCTCGATCGGTGAGAGCAACCCCTGGGCGCATGACCGTATCGCCGAGGCTGGCTATCTGTATAGCTCCAGTGTCTATCCGGTCAAGCATGATCACTACGGCTTGCCGAATGCACCGCGTTTTCCATACCGGCTCGAGAGCGGTCTGATCGAAATGCCGATCACCACCGTCCGCTATCTTGGCCGTAATCTGCCCGCCGGCGGTGGTGGCTATTTCCGCCTGTTGCCGTATTCGGCTTCGCGCTGGTTGATTCGTCGGGTCAATGAGGAAGAGCGGCGTTCCGCGATGTTTTACTTCCACCCTTGGGAAGTCGATCCGGGCCAGCCGGTGGTGCAGGGAACGACCTTGAAGACCCGCTTTCGCCACTACGTCAATTTGTCACGCACCGAGGGCAGACTGCGCCAGTTGATGTCCGATTTTTCCTGGGGACGCATGGACGAGGTCTTCCTCGACGCGGCGTAAGCCCTCGATTACGGAATGTCATGTCACACCCTGATCTAACGATTCACCATTTGACCGAGAGCGACCACGCCGCGTGGGACGCCTTTGTATTCAAGTGCCCCGACGCCACGTTTTTCCATCAGGCTGCCTGGCAGGGGTTGATGGAGGATGTCTTCGGTCACCGCACGCATTTTCTTTACGCGCGTCGTCATGGCGAAGTGGTGGCTGTCTTGCCGCTGGCCGAAGTGCAGAGCCGCCTGTTTGGCCATTCTCTGACATCACTGCCGTTTTGCGTCTATGGCGGCGTCGTTGGGGAGGCTGCTGCCGTGCCCCTGCTGGAAGCCGAAGCCGAGCGCATCGCGCTGGCGCGGGGCGTTCAGCATCTCGAGTACCGAAACCTCGTTGCCCGCCATGCCGACTGGCCGCGGCAGGAGCTGTATGTCACCTTCCGCAAGGCGCTCGATCCTGACGTCGAGGCGAACCTGGCCGCGGTGCCGCGCAAGCAGCGAGCGATGGTGCGCAAGGGCATCAAGAACGGCTTGGTGAGCCATATCGATCCGGATGTAGAGCGGTTCTTTGGGCTGTACGCCGACAATGTTCGGCGCCATGGTACGCCGGCATTGCCCAAACGTTTTTTTGTCTCATTGCAGGAGCGCTTCGGCGAGCAATGCGAGGTCCTCACGGTGACGAGCCCGGAGGGCAAGACGCTGTCGAGCGTATTGAGCTTCTATTTTCGGGACGAAGTCCTGCCGTATTACGCTGGCGACGACCTTGCCGCGCGAACGCTGGCGGCCAACGATTTCAAATATTGGGCCCTGATGCAGCACGCCTGTGGTCGCGGCGCGCGTCTTTTTGATTACGGGCGCAGCAAAATCGGCACTGGCCCCTACAGTTTCAAGAAGAACTGGGGCTTTGAGCCGCAGCCTTTGTCCTACGAGTACCGGCTGTACAAACGCGACGCCGTGCCGCAAAACAACCCGATGAATCCCAAGTACCGTGCGTTCATCGCCATGTGGAAGCGCCTGCCGTTGCCGGTGGCCAATGCGCTCGGTCCATACATTGTGCGGAACCTGGGCTGAGCATGGACAAGCCGCCGCTGCTCTATCTGGTCCATCGCATTCCGTATCCGCCCAACAAGGGCGACAAGTTGCGGTCATTTCATCTGCTCAAGCATCTCGCAGAGCATTTTGAGGTGCACCTTGGTACGTTTGTTGATCATGCCGATGACTGGCAGCATGTGCCGGCGCTGGATCAGTGGTGTGCCTCGGCGCATGTGGGGCGGCTCAATCCGCTGCTCGGGCGCGTCAAGAGTTTGACCGGCTTGCTCAGCGGCGAAGCGCTCACCATTCCTTATTATCGTGATCGTGCGTTGTCGAGCTGGGTGCGCGATACGGTGAAGACCAGGGGTATTCGGCAGGCCGTGGTCTTCAGCGGTGCGATGGCGCAGTATCTGGAAGGTGTTCGTCTCGACTGCAGCTTCATCGATTTTTGTGATGTCGATTCGGCCAAATGGACCCAATACAGCGCGTCTCGCCGGTGGCCGATGTCATGGTTGTACCGTAGGGAAGGGCGTTTGCTCGAGCGTTTTGAGCAGCGCTGGGCCGCGCGGGCAGATCACGTCAGTTTTGTCACTCGCGCGGAAACGGACCTCTTCTTGCAAGGTGTTCCGCAGCTGGGCGCTAAAACAATGGTGGTTGAGAACGGTGTGGATGCGGAGTTCTTTTCCCCGGTAAATGGGGGGGCTTCTCCATATGAAGAAGCGGGCCCTCATCTGGTGTTCGCCGGCGCGATGGACTACTGGCCCAATATTGACGCGGCTTGCTGGTTTGCCAACGAAGTGCTGCCGCTCATTCGAGCGCGCCATCCCCTCGCACACTTTCACATTGTCGGGATGAACCCGGCGCCGTCGGTGAGAGCGCTCGAAGCGCTCGAAAATGTTCATGTCACCGGCACCGTGCCAGATGTCAGGCCCTATGTGCATCATGCCGATGTGGTCGTGGCTCCGCTGCGTGTGGCCAGAGGCATCCAGAACAAGGTGCTGGAGGCCATGGCGATGGCCCGGCCGGTTGTTGTCTCCAATGCGTCCGCAACTGGCTTGCGCGGAATGGTCGGCCAGACGCATGAGGAGGCCGAAACGCCGGACGACTATGTGGTGGCCATTGAGCGCTGTCTTGAGCCAAAGGCCAGCGACATGGGGCTGCGAGCACGTGATTTGATCTTGAACGCTTATGCATGGCCCGCTCACCTGTCCGCCGTTTCCGAATGTTTGACCGCTTGATGAAAACAATGACGACCGATTCCATGCGCATCGATGTGAACGACAAAGAGCCGGGTGGGCGCGGGATGCTTGCGCACAATCTCGGCATGCTGCTGATCCTGCTGTTGGGGTGGTCGGTCGCGTTCTGGCCGAGCTTTCGCGATATGGCGGAGCTGTGGATGCGATCAGGCACCTTCGCACATGGAATGGTGGTGTTGCCTATTTCGGCGTACCTGATCTGGACGCGTCGGGGGCCATTGAACGCTGTCGCACCGCAGCCCGCCTGGTCGATGCTGTTGCCGCTGGTTGCGGCCATTGGGATTTGGTGTGCAGGGGTCGCTTTCAGCATTGCAAGCGTTGAGCACTTGGCCGCCACCGCAGTACTTGTTCTGTTGGTCTGGCTGTGCGTTGGGCACCGATTTTTTCGGGTGATCGCATTCCCGATGCTGTTCCTGTTTTTCATGGCGCCAGCGGGGGATTTCCTGGTGCCGACGATGATGGACTACACGGCCGAATTTACCGTTCGTGCATTGCGTCTGACGGGCGTGCCGGTGTTCCAGGAAGGGCACTATTTTATCGTGCCAAACGGGCGCTGGTCGGTTGTTGAAGCCTGCAGCGGCATTCGCTATCTGATTGCGTCGTTCATGGTCGGCACGCTCTACGCTTACCTCAGCTATCGCAGCTTGACCAAGCGGCTCATGTTTGTCGCGGTCGCGCTGCTTGTGCCCATTATTGCCAACTGGTTTCGCGCCTACATGATTGTGTTGATCGGTTACCTCAGCAATAACGAACTTGCGGTGGGGGTTGATCACCTGATTTATGGCTGGGTGTTTTTTGGTGTGGTGATCATGCTTATGTTCTGGATTGGCAATCGTTGGGTCGATCCGGATGAGGTGCAGCCAACCCAGGGCTGGAAGGGTGAGGCTGGGGCCCCGCGAACGGCTGCTGTGCCGGGCGTGGTCGTGGTTGCGCTGCTGCTTGCCACGACGGCTTGGGCTGGCGCCTTGGTTCGCCCGACCAATAGCGATGTTCAGCTCAGCATGAGCGCGCCGGAACTCGCCACAGGCTGGAGCGTCGATCCCGATGCTCAGGTATTTCGCCCCGATTACCACGGTGCCCGCGGGGAGTCTGGCACGGTCTATCGTCGAGACGGTGATGTCGTCAGCCTGTACGTTGCGCTTTATGCGGATCAGGCGCCGGGACACGAGATGGTGGCTTGGTCGAATCAGCTTCGGCCCGAGAGAAAAACCTGGCGGATTGTTGAAGAGGCTGACGATGCCATGCCGATCGGAGCAACAAACTATGCGCGGCTGATTGGCCCGTCCGGCCCGCTGAATATCTGGCATTGGTATCGGATTGGCGAGCATGTTGAAGGGAATGATTATCTCGCCACGTTCCGCATTGCCTGGCGCCGATTGAGCCGGGGTCGTGATGATGGTGCGCATCTCGTCATTGCCGTCCCCGGAGATGACAGGGCCGCGGCACGCGAACTTGCCGTGGCTTTTCTCGAGGAGAACCACGGGCGGATCGGGCACGCGATTGATGCCGTTTTCGAGGCAAAGGATTGATGACGGAGCGGTCTGCTCCGCCGCTTGTGGCCCATGTGCTCTACAGCTTTCGCATCGGTGGCCTTGAGAACGGAGTCGTTAATCTCATCAATCGCATGCCGATCGGTCGATATCGTCATGTGGTGATCGCGTTGTCGGATTGTGACAGCGACTTCATGAAGCGCGTCACCCGCCCCGATGTGGAGTTCATTTCTCTTCACAAACCTCCGGGGCATGGTTTCAAGCTTTTCGGGTCGATGTATCGGCTGCTGCGAAAGCTCAATCCGGCCATTGTTCATACGCGCAACCTGGCTGCGCTTGAAATGACGCTGCCGGCATGGCTTGCACGAGTGCCGGTGCGCATCCATGGAGAGCATGGTTGGGATACGTCAGATCCCGGTGGTGTGTCGAGGAAATATCGTCTTCTGCGGAAGCTTCATTCGCCATTCGTGACGCAGTACATCGCCTTGTCGGCACAACTTTCGTCATATTTGACGCAGGGTGTTGGCATTGCGGCGGCCCGGGTGACGCGAATCTGTAATGGTGTCGACGTGACGCGCTTTTCGGCGCGGGCAGCGCGCGCCGCTTTGCCGGATGCGCCAGCGAATTTTTTAAGTGGCGACGGCCTGCTTTTCGGTACGGTCGGTCGCCTTCAGGCGGTCAAGGATCAGCTCAATCTGGTGCGCGCGTTTGCCGTGTGGCGCGCGGCGGGCAGTGCGGCGGCGGTCGCCGCCCGGTTGGTGCTCGTGGGTGACGGGCCATTGCGTCCCGAGCTTGAGGCCGAGGTCGCAACGGCCGGATTAAGCGATGTCGTGTGCTTGGCCGGTGCGCGGGACGATGTTCCGGCGATCATGGCCGCGCTCGACTGCTTCGTTTTGCCATCACAAGCAGAAGGTATTTCAAATACCTTGCTCGAGGCGATGGCCTGCGGCTTGCCCGTAATTGCGACCCGGGTTGGGGGAAACTGCGAGCTGGTGGTCGATGGCGAAACCGGATGGCTTGTGCCACCAGAAGACCCGCGTGCTTTGGCAGACGCCATGTCCAACATGGCGAACGATCCGGTGCGACGCCAGCAGATGTCTCATGCGGCGCGAGCGCGCGCTGTGACGCAGTTCAGTCTTGAAGCGATGGTAGATCGCTACCTGGCCCTGTACGATCAAACGCTGGCCCGAACCGCTGTGGCGGGGGCCGACATGAATTCAAGAACCTGAGAAGCAATCTATGTGTGGCATCGCCGGGCTGTTCGATCTGAAAGGGACGTGCGAATTCTCGCGGGATCTCGTCACGCGCATGAGCGATGTGCAATACCACCGCGGGCCGGACGAAGGGGGTTATCACTTTGAGCCCGGTGTGGCGCTGGCCCATCGGCGCCTGTCGATCATCGATTTGGCAACCGGTCAGCAACCGTTGTTCAACGAAGATCACTCCGTCGCTGTTGTCTTCAACGGTGAGATCTACAACTATCAGTCCCTGGTCCCCGAGCTTGAGGCGCTGGGCCATGTGTTTCGCACGCACAGCGACACCGAGGTGATCGTCCATGCCTGGGAGGCGTGGGGCGAGGCCTGCGTCGAGCGTTTTCGCGGCATGTTTGCCTTCGCACTATGGGATCGCAATCGGCAAACCTTGTTTCTGGCCCGCGATCGGCTCGGCGTCAAGCCCTTGTTCTACGGGATCATGAAAGATGGCAGCTTTGCCTTTGGCTCCGAACTCAAGGTGCTGATGGCGCACCCCGGGCTGGATCGCCGGATCGATCCGCTGGCGGTCGAAGAGTATTTTGCGTTGGGTTATGCGGCTGAGCCGCGAACGATTTTCAAGGGCGCCGCCAAGCTCGACCCGGGTCACACATTGACCTTGCGGCGCGGCCAACCGGTGCCGGCGAGCCGGCCCTATTGGGATGTTCGATTTACGCTCGACAATCCGATTCGTCTCGATGATGCCGTGTCTGAGCTCAACGAGCGTCTGCACGAATCGATTCGCTTGCGGATGATTTCCGAGGTGCCGCTGGGCGCTTTTCTCTCCGGCGGGGTCGATTCGAGCGCCGTGGTGGCGACCATGGCCGATCTGTCATCGGGGCCGGTCAATACCTGCTCGATCGGCTTCGACGACCCGGCGTTCAATGAATCCGAGTTCGCCAGGATGGTGGCAGATCGCTACCACACCAATCACCACACCGAAACCGTCATGTCCGACGATTTCGACCTGATCGACAAGCTCTCCGCGCTCTACGACGAGCCCTATGCCGACAGCTCCGCCATCCCGACCTATCGGGTGTGTGAGCTCGCGCGCAAGCATGTCACGGTCGCCTTGTCGGGCGATGGTGGTGACGAGAGCTTTGGCGGCTACCGCCGCTACCGTCTGCACATGATGGAACAGCGCATGCGCGATGCGATGCCGTTGGGTCTGCGTCGGCCCTTGTTCGGCGCGCTCGGCTATGCCTACCCCAAGGCCGATTGGGCGCCGCGTATGTTCCGCGCCAAGACCACCTTTCAGGCGCTGGCGCGCGATTCCGTCGAGGCCTACTTCCACACGGTGTCCATCCTGCGTAACGATCTGCGAAGCCAGGTTTTCTCCGATAGCTTCAAGCGCGAGCTCGGGGGCTACAACGCGCTGGACGTGTTCCGGCGCCACGCTGCCAATGCCCAGACGGATGACCCGTTGGCACAGATCCAGTATCTGGACCTCAAGACTTACCTGGTGGGTGATATCAACACCAAGGTTGACCGCGCCAGCATGGCCCACTCACTCGAGGTGCGAGAACCTTTGATGGACCACCCGCTGGTGGAGTGGCTCGCCGGCTTGCCGAATGATCTGAAAATCCGCGGGCAAGAGGGCAAGTTCCTGTTCAAGAAGTCTCTGGAGCCGGTCTTGCCGAACGATGTGCTCTATCGACCGAAAATGGGCTTTGCGGTGCCGCTGGCGCGCTGGTTCCGCGGGCCGCTCAAAGACCGCGTCCGTGAACGGCTGACCGGCGAGGTCATGGCAGACTCCGGTGTGTTCGATATGGCGACCTTGACGCGCATGGTGGACGATCATCAGTCCGGCCGCCGGGACTACAGCGCGCCGCTGTGGACCTTGATGATGTTCGAGTCGTTTCTGCGCGGAAATGACGGTCGCTTGGGGGCGTAGCGTTTCGCGGTCGAGCGCTTTGTCGTATTCAATGGCGAGAGGACGTTCTGCCCGGTATTGACCCGGAAGGCCCCAAAATCGGGTGGATAGAGTACGGCGCGGCCATCGGCGGAAAAAATTAACGGTCGCATGACGGTAGCGTCGGAAGTTGTACCAAAGTACGCTACCCTGATTCCCCGATAGCAGCGATTGTTTTCCGGGCATGAAAACGCTTCACATCCTAGATCATTCCATTCCCTTGCACAGCGGGTATACCTTTCGTACAGCGAATTTGCTGCGCGAGCAGCGTGCGCTTGGCTGGGAAACCCATCATCTTACGTCGCCCAAACAAGGTGCTTGCGGCGCGGCGTCCGAAGAAGTGGACGGTCTGCTGTTTCATCGCACGCCGGTGCCCGCCATGCAGTGGCCCGTGGTGGGTGAAATGGCGTTGATGAAGGCCACCGAACAGCGGCTCGATGCGCTCGTCGCTGATATCCGGCCGGACATTCTGCATGCGCACTCGCCGGTGCTCAACGCGTTGCCCGCGTTGCGGGTGGGGCGCCGCCATGGCATCCCGGTGGTGTATGAGGTGCGCGCCTTCTGGGAAGACGCGGCGGTGGATCATGGCTCGACCCACGAGGGCAGCGTGCGGTATCGGCTGACCCGGGCGCTCGAAACCTATGCGCTGCGCAATGTCGACCATGTGTTCACCATCTGCGAAGGCTTGCGCGAGGATATCGTCGGGCGGGGAATTTCGGCAGATAGAGTGACCGTGATTCCCAATGCCGTAGATGTCACGCAGTTTCAGCCCAGTGGCATACCCGATGCCGTGCTCAAGGCTGAGCTCGGACTCGATGGCTGTGATGTCGTCGGGTTCATTGGTTCCTTCTATGCCTACGAAGGTCTTGATTTGTTACTGGACGCGTTTCCCCGGATGCTTGTCCAGCGCCCCAATCTGCGCTTGTTGCTGGTGGGCGGAGGCCCCCAGGAGGCGCGCCTGCGCGCTCAGGCGGCGGCCTTGGGGGTTGCCGACAAGGTGGTCATGCCAGGGCGGGTGCCGCACAGCGAGGTCAAGCGCTACTACGATCTCATTGATGTACTGGCCTACCCGCGCCACGCCATGCGTCTGACTGAACTGGTCACGCCACTCAAACCGCTGGAGGCGATGGCGCAGGGGAGAATCTTTGTTGCTTCGGATGTCGGCGGTCATCGCGAGCTGATTCGCGACGGTGAAACCGGCGTGCTGTTCCCGGCGGGTGACGCCGGTGCGCTGTCCGATGCGATCTGCGCGCTGTTCGATCGCCGTGATCAATGGGGCGCAATGAGCGTAGCCGGTCGCCACTTTGTGGAAGAGGTCCGCAACTGGAAGAACAGCGTGGCGAATTACGTCCCGGTCTACAGTCGCCTCGCCCGCGTCGAGCTTGCATGAGTTTCAAGACTTTGAATCTCGTCGTCGTTGGACCCTTGCCGCCGCCAGCCGGCGGCATGGCCAATCAGACCCGTCAGCTGGCCGAGTTGTTGCGCAGCGAAGGCGCGCGGGTCGCGGTGGTGCAGACCAACGCAGCCTATCGTCCCCGATGGGCTGGTCGACTGCCTGGTGTGCGCGCGGCGTTTCGTCTGGTGCCGTATCTGGTCGGCTTGTGGCATGCCTGCGGTCAGGGGCAGTTGGTGCATTTGATGGCGAATTCCGGCTGGTCCTGGCACCTCTTTGCCGTGCCAGCGATCATCGTGGCCCGTTTGCGCGGAGTGCCCGTGGTCGTCAATTATCGTGGCGGTGAAGCCGGAAGCTTTCTGAACGGATCGGCCGGTGTCGTGCGCCGGGTAATGCGTCATGTGGCGGCGCTGGTTCTGCCGTCGGGCTATTTGCAGGCGGTATTCCAAGGCTACGGCATGGCGGGCGAGATCGTGCCGAACATCATCGACCTTGAGCGCTTTCACCCGTCTGAATCGCCCGCTGTTGGCGCGGCCCCACACATCGTGGTCGCGAGAAACCTTGAGCAGATCTACGGGATCGACGTGGCGCTGCAGGCCTTTGCGCAGATTCGCCGGTCGGTGCCGTCGGCGACGCTGTCGGTGGCCGGATCCGGGCCGCAGTTGGCCAGTTTACAGGCGCAGGCCGAGGCGCTGGGTATTGCCTCTGCCGTGCGATTTACCGGTCGACTGGATCGGGATGAAATGGCCGATCTCTATCGCTCGGCGGATGTCATGATCAACGCCAGCCGGGTCGATAACATGCCCAATTCGGTGCTTGAGGCACTGGCCAGCGGCGTGGCCGTAGTGTCGACCGATGTCGGTGGCGTGCCGTATATCGTCGAGCACGAAAAGACTGCGCTGCTGGTGCCACCCGATGTGCCGGAACCGATGGCGAAGGCTGTGGTTCGTTTGCTGGAGGATGACGCCTTGCGACAGCGACTGGTTGCAGCGGGGCTCGCCGATGTGGTGCGCTATCAGTGGGCGTCGGTCAGTGCGCAGTGGTTGGGGGTGTATCGACGGGCGCTCGGTGGCCTGCCGCAAACGGGCTCGTCGACGGAGGGGGTGCACTCATGAATCTATATACCCGGTTTGTGTCTCGGGCCGTTTTCCCTTTGCAGGAGCGGCTCAAGAAGCACGACACCGTGCGCGTGCGTCGTGCCATGGAGGCGTCCCAATGGTGGTCTGCGGCGCAACTTGAGGCCTATCAACTCGATCGGCTTCGAGCGTTTCTGGCGGATGTTGGCACGCATGTTCCGTTCTATCGGCAGGTCTTCTCGGAGGCGGGATTTGACCCGGCCAAGATGAGCCGGGTGGCTGACCTTCAGCGATTGCCGTTTCTGACCAAGCCGGTCATTCGCGCCAATACCGACGCCTTGCGCGCGGACGATGCACGTGGATTGGCGCGGTTCAATACCGGTGGCTCCAGCGGTGAGCCGCTGATATTTTTTATCGGCGACGAACGCGTGACCCACGATGTGGCCGCAAAATGGCGAGCCACACGATGGTGGGATGTCGATATCGGCGATCGTGAGATTGTCGTTTGGGGCTCACCGATCGAGCTCGGGGCGCAGGACCGGGTGCGGCAGTTCCGCGATGCGCTGATGCGAACCGAGCTGATGCCGGCCTTTGAAATGTCGGAGACGAAGCTCGACGGTTTTGTAGCCCGCATTCGCGCGCGTCGTCCGGCCATGTTGTTTGGTTATCCGTCAGCGATCAGCCACATTGCCCGACATGCCAAAAAGCGGGGTATCCGGCTGGATGATCTGGGCGTTCGGGTGGTGTTTGTGACCTCTGAGCGTTTGTATGATGACCAGCGCGAAAGTATCGAACGATTGTTCGGCTGTCCGGTGGCCAATGGCTACGGTGGTCGCGATGCCGGCTTCATTGCGCATCAGTGCCCGTCGGGCAGCATGCACATTACGACCGAAGATATTGTCGTCGAGATCGTCGACGCATCGGGCCAGGTGTTGCCGCCAGGGCAGTCCGGCGAGATCGTCGTGACCCATCTGGCGACCCGCGATTTTCCGTTCATCCGCTATCGCACCGGAGATATCGGCGTGCTCGAAGATACGCCCTGTGCCTGCGGTCGCGGTTTGCCGGTATTGAAAGAAATTCAGGGGCGAAGCACGGATTTTGTCATCGCGCTCGATGGCACCGTGATGCATGGCCTGTCACTGATTTATGTATTGCGCGATATTCCCGCCGTGCGGGCGTTCAAGATCATTCAGGAAACGTTGACGCTGACGCGGGTCCAGGTGGAGCCGGGCGAAGGCTTTTCGGACCGGGATGTCGTGGCGATCCAATCTGGCCTGCAGGCGCGTCTTGGCGCCTCGGTGCTTATCCAGGTGGAAAAGGTGGCGCAGGTGGCAGCAGAGCGCTCTGGCAAGTTTCGCTATGTCATCAGCAAGGTTACAGGGTAGGTGCGGTGATGAAAACAGGAGTTGCAATGTGCGGGATCTGATTGTCACGGCGCTGTTTGTTGTTGGTGCGGTGGCGGCACTGCGTCGCCCGTATTACGGTGCCTTGCTATGGGTATGGATCGGACTGATGAACCCTCACCGGCTTGGGTGGGGCTTCGCTTATGACCTGCCGTTTGCTATGGCGTCGGTCGTGATTATCGGAATCGCAATGATTCTGTCTGCGCGGGCGGTGCGCTGGCAAACGGCGTCGCCAGTTGTCGTGTTGATACTGATGATTCTGTGGATGGGACTGACATCGGTTACCGCGATACTGTCGGACCCCAGTTGGTCAAAATATGTCGATGTGCTCAAGGTGCTGGGCATGGCATTGGTTGTTGGCGCGTTGGTAGCAAACCGTGAACAGATTATTGGCTTGGTTTGGGTGGTCGTTGGTTCGATTGCATTTTTCGGTGTCAAAGGAGGGATATTTACCCTTCTAACCGGCGGGGCATTTCGCGTCTGGGGGCCACCATCTAGCCAGGTCGAGGGGAATAATGAGCTGGCGCTGGCGTTGATTATCAGCATACCGTTCCTCTACTTTCTTTCGAAGCATGCTTCCGTCGCTCGCGAATTCGTACTGGTGAGATGGGTCTCCGAGAAGTGGCTGAGACGTGGATTGATGGTTTCCATTGTGTTGTGTGCCGTTGCGGCTATTGGCAGCCACTCACGCGGCGCGCTACTGGCGATTGTCGCGATGAGTGTGATGATGTGGTGGCGAAGTCGCGCCAAGGTATCGATGGGGGTGCTGCTCCTCGTGCTAACGCCAGCCATCCTGATGCTGATGCCGGCCGAATGGTTTACTCGCATGGAGACCATCGAAACCTTCAATCAGGACTTGTCGGCATTGGGGCGCATCAATGCTTGGCATATGGCGATCAACATCGCCAATGACCGGGTCTTTGGTGCAGGCTTTGTCACGGCATCACCGATCGTGTTCAACGCCTATGCTCCGAATCCTGATTGGGTGTTGGTTGCACACAGCATCTATTTTCAGGTGCTCGGGGATCATGGCTATATCGGACTGGGGCTCTATCTGCTGTTCTGGATTCTGACCTATCGCGTGGCGGGACGACTGGCCGCCATGACTGATCGTGGCCCCGCCTTTGCTTGGTTGGCCGAGTTGGGGAGTATGGCTAAAGTGAGCATGGTTGGTTTTGCGGTCGGCGGTGCTTTCTTGAGCCTGGCGTACTGGGATATGCCTTACTACATCATGGTCATTCTGGTCGCCAGCGAGCGATATGCCAAACAACAAGCGCTCCATAGCAGCAAAGAGTCCGAGATCTGCACGAGACGACATGATTCATTTGCGGCATAGGTTTCGCGCCGTACGTTCACAGGAAATACAATGCTGATGCGTGGCGCACTACGGATGGTCAGTGCGGTATATGGGCCTCGCCTGACCGTCTTGATATTCCACCGTGTTCTGTCAGAGCCTGATCCCCTCTTCCCGGATGAGGTCGACTGCGCTCGCTTTGATCAAATAGTAGAGTGGATCGCTTCCTGGTTTGAAGTGATTCCCTTGGAAAAGGCCATTGCAGGATTGAAATCCGGTGTGTTACCACCACGAGCGGCTTGCATTACTTTTGATGACGGGTATGCAGATAACCTTACGAACGCGGTTCCAATTCTGAAAAAACATGACGTTTCCGCGACATTCTTCATCGCCACGGGGTTTCTCGATGGAGGGGTGATGTGGAACGATAGAATCATTGAATCAATCCGGCAAACGAACTTAAGCGAGCTGGATTGCTCGTGGCTAGGATGTAAGAAACCGATCCCTGTTGCAACTGTTCCTGAAAAGCGTTCTGCACTGGCTGTGTTGATATCTGCTATCAAGCATCTTCCTGCGCCGGAGCGGGAAGACGCTGTCGAGAGAGTTACATCTGCGTGCGGTGCACGGCTTCCGCTAGACCTTATGCTGAGTACTACCCAAGTGCGTCAGCTTCGTAGCGCTGACATGGGCGTAGGTGCCCATACGGTGAGTCATCCAATTCTTGCGAACTTGCAGCTCAATAGGGCAAGACGCGAGATTGCTGATAGTCGTGACACGCTAGAAGCGATTCTTGGAGAGCGCGTCGGACTATTTGCATATCCAAACGGTAAGCCTGGAATTGACTACCTGCCTGAACATGTCGAAATGGTAGAGTCACTTGGGTTTGATGGAGCGCTGTCTACCGCTTGGGGTGCAAACAGGTATTCCAGCAGTGTCTACGAATTGCGGCGATTCACGCCGTGGGATCGGACCCGCTTACGGTATTCTACTAGGTTGCTTTCAAATTATATTTCAAAGCAATAATCAGGACGTATGGTCCAAAGTTCGGCGCAGCAGGCTGTGACATGCGCGCAGTATCAGGCCAACCGACTGTTGTCGGAGTGGTAGCCGCCGGAATATCGCCAGCGCATCGCGATCGGCGCCCGCCCAGTAGGCACTCATGAAACTGTTGCGGCGTCGGGCGATGATTTCGCGCAGTACTTCAGCGTCGTAATGCAGAGGAATATCGTCGTTCTCAAGCAGGTATTCCAGAATGCGAGTACCCGCTTCGATGTTGCTGTGTTCGTGTTGTGTCGAATAATTCTTGGCGTGCCGACGGTATCGCCAGGTGATCGCGGTATCGAAGGCGGCATGTTCGCCAGCGGCCAGCGCAAGCCGCCGGGTGAACTCGGCGTCTTCGGCCTGCCAGCGGCTGACGTGAGCGCGAATACCCCCCGAACGTGTATAAAGCTGCCGGCTGAAGACCATCCCGCTTGTATAGGCAATATTGAAATACAGCAGGCCCAGAAAGGCGTCTTCAAGCCGATAGCACGCGTCCGGGCCGTTGCGCACGCAGTGTGCATCGAGCCACTTTGGCGGCGCTTCATCCAACAGCGTATGTGAGTCGAGCGCGCCCGGACCGAAGCTGTCGAAGTTGGAAAAAACGAGTTTTGTCTCGGGGGCGTTCTGGATGATCAGGGCCTTACGCTCGAGGTGATGCGCAAGCCATACATCGTCGCTGTCGCACAGGGCGATCCACTCCGAGGTGCAACGCTCGATCGCGGTTTTGCGCGCAAAACCGGGGCCGCTGTTGTCAATACGGATTGATGTTACGCGCGAGGCAAAGCTGACCAGTACGGCAGCGGTGCCGTCGGTAGAGCCGTCATCGACGACGACGATCTCGGCCGGCACGACCGACTGCCTCAGGATGCTCTCCAGTGTTTCTCCGAGGAAATCGGCGCTGTTGTAGCTTGGGATGGCGACGGAAAAGTGGATCACGGATGGCTTTCTGATTTTTGTGAGCAGAGGTGTCCGGGCTTCAAGTGGCTATTTCGGCGTCGAATACAGTCATCGAGGATCGAAATCATCTTGTCGATTTGACGCTCGGGTTGAATCTCGTCTCGTGCGGCATATTCAAGTGCTTGCGCCGACAGTGCGTTCCAGTGGCTGCCGTCGCACCAGATACTGTCGAGCGCGGCCAGCCAGGTTTCGATGCCGACATCTGGTGCGAGAAGAATCCCGCCCGGCCCGACCGCCTGCGACAGCCCGCCGATGTTCGATGCCAGAACCGGTATGCCGCTGACCTGCGCTTCGGTGGCGACCCGTCCCCAAGCCTCCTCCCATTGCGAAGGCGCCAGCAGGAGCCGGGTATCGGCGAATGCGCGCCGAATGTCCATGACCGGTGCGCGCCACTCGATGTTTGGGCAAGACATGGCGCGTGCCTTCAGTGCGCTCAGTCGGGCATTGTTTTGCCAGGATTCCTGAAAAATGAATGGAATATCGGGGCGGTGCTCGGCTAGCGTGACAGCAATTTCCCCGCCCTTCTTGGGGTCGGGGTTGACCATGAGAACGCTGTTCCCGGGCCGGTTGATACGGCACTTTTCGGGCTCTACCGGAGGCAGAACGACTTCAGCTAGCAGGTCGTAACGCTCCAGGAAGCGTTTTGCAGTGAAATCCGAGTTGGCGATGAATTGTACGTCGGAGAGCTCTAGGATTCGGTCGCCGTGCAGGTGAAACTCGACGTCACGCAACTGGTAGGCAACAGGGATGCCGGTTTTGAGGGCTGCAAGTGCCAGGTCGATTGGACCAGGTGCGGTACCCACGACGACAATGACGTCGGGTCTGAAGCGATCTGCGATTGCTGTAATGCCTTGCGTTGAGCCCCACCCGCGGTAGACGGGGTAGCCCATCGCGCGATCGGCGGGAAAGGGGTTGCCGGTCAGTTTGCGCGTGATCCGGTTTCTGAGCGCCAGCAGTCCGTTGCTGTGCAGATCGCTCAATACAGCGACCGGATGTCCCCTGCGTGAGAGGCCTTGGCAGAGCATATGGGTTGACCACTCGGATCCGCCAACACATTGCGGCAAGTAGCCTCTTGTCGTACAGAACAGGATTCTCATTGGTGATTTTCTTCAACGGCAGATGTTTTCAAGCGTGATGCGACACGCCCGAATATCGTAGACTGGATCCGAACGTAGCCCGAATCGCGCGATATGGGATGCGACAATAGATGTATGGCGCAGAGCCAAGCTACCGCGCACAGGCCAATCGTGGCCAGGAACGGGAGAAGGGGCAGTGCGGTAGCCGTGCCGGTTCTCATCAAGGCGACAGCGGCCAGTGCCGGCAAGAGGGCTATCGCCGTGACGGCTGCGCTGATCAACAGGCCGCGGAGCAGCATGCTGAAATCGGTGGGCAGTGCGTGTTCTTTCGCCCGATAGAAGACCGGTACGGCACAGGCAATGATGAGCAGGTAGGCGACGGCACAGGCGAAGGCTGATTTGAACCAGATCGCGGCGAAGGCGATCGCGGCGATGCGCGCCGGTTGCACGATGAACTCGGCACGTGTGACGAGATCAATACGGCCGATGGCAATCATGAGCGGCTGGGTCAGATTCATGGTGGCGCTGATTGCGCCGGCCGCAGCGAAGATCGGTATCATGGGAGCAGCTGCGTCCCACTGGGCACCGAACAGCAGGCGAAGAATCTCGAGTGGGAAAACGGCGAGCAGGCCATAAAAGGGCCAGGCAAATGCGCTGAGGCTGGTAACGCTGTATGTATAGCGCGCCTCGAGTTGCGCCGCTTCGCCGTCGCGTTTTGCCCGGGCGAATGCTGGAAAGGCGACATTGCGGATGGCGTTCATCAGGTCGCGATGAAACAGGTTCATCAGCCCTTGAGCGCGGCTGATGAGCGCGACCGGACCGAAGCCGAGCACCTTGCCGACGATCAAGTCGTTGGCGCTGAGCGCGATCGAGGTGATCGTCGACGCCGCTGCCGCTTGGCCGCCGAAGCGTACCAGACTGCGCCATTCGCTGAATCCAGGTGCTAGGAAGCGATGGTCTGCGCGTGCAAGCCAGGTGCCCACTGCGGTGATGATCGAGTTGGCGACTGCGCCGATGGCCATGCTCTTCGGGCCGGCATCAAGCATTCCGGCCCCAACGACGACCAATCCGGTGCAGATAGCCGCCGTGACGTTGATCAGTGCAATCCGCTTGAACTGCATCTCGCGTTTCAGGATTGACATCGAGATGCTGCAGAATGGCAGGATGAGAAAATTGATCGCGCTGATGACCAATGTGCCATACAGGCGGGGTTCGTCATAGAAGGTTGCTGCGTGCGGGGCGGCAAGGAAGACCAGCGCGAACAGCGTGGTGCCAACGACCAGAGACAGCCCAAAGGCGGTGCGGATGATGTCGTCGGTCAGTTGCTGGGCCTGCACGATGAAGCTGCCGATACCGAAGTCACGCAGGACTTGGGCGACAGCGAGCACCGCGACGCTGACCGAATAGATGCCGATCTCCTCGGGTGTGAGGATACGAGCGACAAGCATCGACGATGCCAGAGCAATCGCCGCGAGCAGGTAGCTCTCGGAAAGTGAGATAAGCAGTGAAAGCCGGATGCCGCTCATTTGGCGTGTGCTTGAGTTGGCCGGGAGAGGGCGCCGGTTTTCACGGGATCAGGCCGTGTCACGCCGACGGACGACCAAGTGGGCGCACCCTTTCTCCGCCGGGATGAACGCGGCCTCAATGTCGAGTGCCTCGCCATCATCTTGTTTCCAGCGTTCGATCATGGCTCGCTCTGCAGGGCGGTCGGCATCATCGGCGAAGATGTCGCACCGCGCGGCGAACCGTGGGGCCAGCGCAGGCAAGGCTGGGAAGCGTGCGAGCGGGGCGGTGGATTCGGGCGGGCCGTCGATCACCAGCATGTCGATATCTTCGATGTTGGGAATGGCCGATGTGGCGTACCAGAGTTGGCCCCCCAGAGCGGGCTCCGGTGTCAGGGGGGCATCAATCACGGTAGCCCATTCGGCGACGCCAGCATCGGCCAGACTCTGCCGGGTTATATCGGCAAAGTGTGGGTCATGTTCAAGGCTATAGACATGACCGACCCCATTCAGTTGGGCGCATCGCGCCAAGACCACCGTCGATGCTCCGGAGCTGCACTCAAAAATTGTGTTTGGCTTTGAACGCAGTGCGTGTTTTGCAACCAGCAGCAGAAAGTCGGGTGAGGCCGCCCAGCCGCGCAGGCGAGGTAGGGGTGTTTCGATCCGAAGCAGGCGCACCAGATCGACGTAGGCTTGAATTTGACCGTACAGCTCACGCGACTCGTGGTGAATATCATTCAGTTTGTCCGATACCTCAAACATGGCGATGTGCAGCCGCCGCACCTTGTGGAGGATGAGTGCCAGCGCGGCCAACATTGCGATGTTCGTAAGTGCGAGAAGTAGTATGGTCATTGAAACCCTCTGGTCCGTTGGCGTTGGCTGGAAGTCTATACGACGTTGTTTTTATGGGCTGCGACAAATTTCCGATTGCCGCGGCTTTACTGCGTCAGCTGCTAACTATGGGAAGAACGGAAACACCCGTGGCACCAGCAGCAGTACAACCGTTGCATAGACCAGCGCGACCGGTGTGCCGGTGCGCACGAAGTCCATCACGCGGTAGCGCCCTGGCGAATACACCATCAGGTGGGTTTGATAGCCGAAGGGGATCAGAAAGCCGGCGCTCGCGCCATAGGCCACCAGCATCACGAATGGCGTGGGGTCGGCGCCGAAGGCGTTTGCCGTGGAGAGCGCGATAGGGAAGGCCAGCGCGGCGGCGGCGTTGTTGGTGACCACTTCGGTGAGGATCACGGTCATCAGGTAGATGCCGATGAACGCACCCCAGACGCCCAGGTCGCCAAAGACATGGGCGACAAAGTCCGAGATGATGGCCGCACCGCCCGAGGATTCGAGCACGCGCGCGATGGCCAGGGCGGCGCCGATGACCAGAATCAGTTCAAACGGGAAGCGCCGGCGAATTTCGGCCATTGAGAGCAGGCCACTGGCCAGAAACGTGGCAAGCAAGAGCAGCAGCCCGGCAAACAGTGGCAGGACGTTGGTCGCGGCGGCGATGATGACACTGGCGAATCCGCCGACCACCCAACGTGTTTGAGGCTGAGTGAGCTTGGGATGCAGCGGGGCGCCGCCCACGCGGTGAAAGTTGCGCGCCAGGTTGCGGTGCTGGGCAAAGTCGGCGCCGGCGGCCAGCAACAGGGCGTCACCCACCTTCAGCGGTATCCGGCCCAACTGGCCGGTCAGGCGTTTGTCGCCGCGGCGGATGCCGACCACGCCGGCGTCGAACATGGTGCGGAAGTCCACTTCGCGCAGGGTTCGGTTGGCCAGTTCCGAGTCGCTGGAAATCACCACTTCGACCAGGTTGGAACGCAGCAGATCGTCGGCGCGTGTGCCGAACACCTGCAAGCCGGGAAAGCGGTCGATGACCTGCATTTTTTCGACTTCGCCGGTGAAAATCAGCACATCGTCCGCATGCAGGATTTCTTCGGGTGACACCGGGGAGATGAGTCGTCCGCCGCGTACGATTTCAACCAGAAACAGACCGTCGAGGTTGCGCAGACGGTTTGCTTCGATGCTGCGATCGATGAGGGGTGAGCCGGCGCTCAGGCGGGCTTCCAGAAAGTAGGCTTGCCGTGGGCCGCTGTCGTCGCCTGTGCGTACGGGTAGCCAGCGGGCGACCAGCGTCAGGCAGACGATGCAGGCCAGGGCCACCGGGACGCCGACAGTCGTCATCTGGAACATTGAGATCGATGGCAGGCCGGCGCGCTCGGCGAAGGAGTTGACGACCAGGTTGGTGGAGGTGCCTACCAAAGTAGTGATGCCGCCCAGCACGGCGGCGTAAGACAGTGGCAGCAGCAAACGGGAAGCGGGGTGGTGGCGCTGGCGCGTGATGGTGCCCAGCAAGGTGCTGACCACGGCGGTGTTGTTGAGGAAGGCAGAGCACGCCGCGGTGACCAGACACATACGGAAGGTGGCGAGGCGCTCGCCGCCTTTGAGGAGCGTGTCCGAGAAGCGCTCGATGAGCGGCGCGCGCTCCAACACCAGTGATATCAGCAGCAACAGCAACAATACGGCCAGCCCGGGGTTGGCGTAACTCTCAAGAAGTTCGCGCTCGCTGATCAAGCCCAGCAGGTGGTAGCCACCGGCCCAGCCGCAGAACAGCAACGCGGGGGACAGGCGACCATGCACCAGCAGGGCGACCAGCAGAGCGAGTGAGAGCAGAACCCAGGTGGCGGTCATGAGGGGGCGTTGCGCCGATCAGTCTACAGCGCCCGCGGCGACAAAGTGCGGATTGGCGAAGTCGGGTTTGCCGTAGCTCAGCGCCGTGTTGTCGGTGCGGGTGAGGCGCCCGCCGGCGGCGGTCAGGACCGCATGACCCGCGGCGATGTCCCATTCCATGGTGCGGCCCAGGCGCGGATAGAGATCGGCTTCGCCGGCAGCGACCAGGCAGATCTTGAGCGAGGAGCCCGCCCCGCGCAGTTCGGCCACTTTGCGTCCGGCGAGGAAAGCGTCGAGCGCTGTCGCGTCGCCGTGTGAGCGGCTGGCGACGACCGTGAGGCCTTCGGCCGGCACGTTGCGGACGGCGATCGGCCGGCGTCCGTCGGCGTCTTCAACAAAGGCGCCGTGGCCGACCGCGCCGGCAAACAGCCGCCCGAGTGCGGGCGCCAAGACGACACCGACCGTCGGCTGTCCGTTTTCAATCAAGGCGATGTTGACGGTGAACTCGCCGTTGCGGCTGATGAACTCTTTAGTGCCGTCGAGCGGGTCGACCAGCCAGAAACGTGCGCCGACATTCGGGATGGTGCCGGCCGCGGCGGCTTCTTCGGCCACGATGGGCGTGTCGGGCAGCAGTGCAGCGAGGGCGGGCAGAATCAAGGCTTCGGCACGCTCGTCGGCTTCGGTGACAGGGGATTGGTCGGCTTTGCCACGCACCGAGAAATCTGAGCCATAGATCTTCATGATCAGCTCGCCAGCAGCGTGGACGATGGGTAGCAGGCGTTCGAGCAGGGCGAGGCGATCAAGCATTCCGGGACTCCGTGAGCGGGGCAGATGGGGCAGATTAATGCAGAAGTGCCGCGTTGGCGACGTCGCAGTTAAATATTTAACACTGAGTCTGACAAAATAAATGTTTAATATATCACCATGCCACTTAGATTGAATGATTCATGCCGCCGCGTTTGACCGGCGATGCGCTGAACCGGGCCCGACGACGGGCGGTTGAGCTGCGTCGGCAGGGACGTACCCTGGCGGAGGTCTCGGCGGCGACAGGGCTGTCGGTGCCGACAGTTGTGGCTGCGGCGAAAGCATTTGCGCAGGGCGGTTGGGCGGGCGTTGATGTCCGTCCGCAGGGGCGGCCGGTTGGCAGTGGCCGCGCGATCGAGAAGGCAGTCGAAGCCGGGGTTCGCGACGCTTTTCTGGCGTGCTCGCCCGAGCATGCAGGCGAGGCGGGCGGGCTGTGGCAGCACCAGGCGGTGGCCCGCTGGCTGGTGCGTCGTTTTGACATCGATCTGGGTGAGCGCACGGTGGCGCGGTATGTGGCGAGTTGGGGCATTGATCCGCCCGACTGGCAGACCATTCTTCGCGCCTCGGATAAACAAGATGCGCCCGACGCTCCGGCACTCGACGCGCGATTGCGCTTCTGGTGCGGCGAGCAGCGCCTGGATGCGACGCGGACCGTGCTGTTTGCGCGCGGCCCGCGCGGTCGTTTGTACTGGCGCATCGTGACCGTGCCGCTGCAGGCACCGGCCGTGGTCGATTTTCTGGAGCGGATGTGCGCGTTGGCGGGCCGGGCGTTGCAGTTGCATTGGGTGGGTGCCGACATCACGCGGGTAGAGCCGGTAGCGGCCTGGCTGGCGGCCAATGCGTCGCGCCTGGTGCTGGTGCGCCACCGCGTGCCCGAGGCACCACCGGCAGTATCGTATGATTCGAACAACACGGCGTTGGCGCAATCGGCCAGCGACGATCAACACGGTTTTCGCAAGAGGACAGCAATGACATTGACTCATTTGCAACGGCTTGAGGCCGAAAGCATCCACATCATGCGCGAGGTGGTGGCCGAGGCCGATAACCCGGTCATGCTCTATTCGATCGGCAAGGACAGCGCAGTGATGCTGCATCTGGCCATGAAGGCCTTCTACCCGGCCAAGCCGCCGTTTCCGCTGCTGCACGTGGATACGCGCTGGAAGTTTCGGGAGATGTACACTTTCCGCGACAAGATGGTGAAGGAACTCGGCCTCGACTTGCGGGTGCATATCAACCCCGAAGGCGTCGAGAAGGACATCAATCCCTTCACCCACGGCTCGGCGATCCACACCGACATCATGAAGACCGAGGGCCTCAAGCAGGCGCTCGACATGTATGGCTTCGATGCGGCCTTTGGCGGCGCGCGCCGCGATGAAGAAAAATCACGCGCCAAGGAGCGTATTTTCTCTTTCCGCAGCGCACAGCACCGCTGGGACCCGAAAGTGCAGCGCCCCGAGTTGTGGAAGCTCTACAACGCCCGCAAGCACAAGGGCGAGTCGATGCGGGTGTTTCCGCTGTCGAACTGGACTGAGCTGGACATCTGGCAATACATCTATCTTGAAGACATCCCCATCGTGCCCTTGTACTACTCGGCCGCGCGGCCGGTGGTCGAGCGCGATGGCGCGCTGATCATGGTCGACGACGAGCGCATGCCGCTCAAGGCTGGCGAGGTGCCGATGATGCGCAAGGTGCGCTTCCGCACCCTGGGCTGCTATCCGCTAACCGGGGCGGTCGAGTCCGAGGCCGACACGCTGCCGGCGATTATTCAGGAAATGCTGCTCACCAAAACGTCTGAACGTCAGGGCCGGGTGATCGACCACGATTCGGCCGCGTCCATGGAAAAGAAAAAGCAGGAGGGGTACTTTTAATGGCCCATGTATCCGATCTCATCGCCTCCGACATTGGCGAATACCTGCGCAGCCACGAGCACAAGAGCCTGCTGCGTTTCATCACCTGCGGCAGCGTGGATGACGGCAAGAGCACCCTGATCGGGCGCCTGCTGTTCGAGTCCAAGATGCTGTTCGAAGACCAGATGGCCGCGGTCGAGGCTGACTCGAAAAAATACGGCACCCAGGGCGAGGACATCGACTTCGCGCTGCTGGTCGATGGCCTCGCCGCCGAGCGCGAGCAGGGCATTACCATCGACGTGGCCTATCGATTTTTCTCGACCGACAAGCGCAAGTTCATCGTTGCCGATACCCCGGGGCACGAGCAATACACCCGCAACATGGTCACCGGCGCCTCAACTGCGGACGTCGCCATCCTCATGGTCGATGCGCGCAAGGGCATCCTCACCCAGACGCGGCGCCACAGCTATCTGGTCTCGTTGATCGGCATCCGCCACATCGTGGTCGCCATCAACAAGATGGATCTGGTCGATTACTCCGAAAAGACCTACCGCAAAATCGTCGAAGACTACCGTGAATTCGCCGCCCGCATCGGGATCGAAGGCATCACCTTCATTCCGCTGTCGGCCTTCAAGGGCGACAATATCATCACCCCCAGCGACAAGCTCTCCTGGTATCACGGCACGACGCTGATGGGCTACCTTGAAACCGTCGAAATCGATGAAGAGCGCATGCAGAAGGCGCCGTTCCGTCTGCCGGTGCAGTGGGTCAATCGCCCCAATCTCGACTTCCGTGGCTTTGCCGGTACGGTGTCCAGCGGCGTGATTCAGCCGGGTGACCGCATTCGCGTTCAGCCGTCGGGCAAAGAGAGCACGGTGGCACGCATCGTCACCCATGACGGCGATCTGCCGCAGGCGGTGGCGGGTCAGTCGATTACGCTGACGCTGGCCGATGAAATTGACGTCTCCCGCGGCGATGTCATTTCCATCGCCGAGCACCCGGCCAGCTCGGCCGACCAGTTCGAGACCACCATCGTCTGGATGCACGAAGAGCCCATGCTGCCGGGGCGCGCCTATCTGCTCAAGATTGGCACCAAAATGGTCACGGCGACCGTCACCGAAATCAAGTACCAGGTGAACGTCAATACCCTGGAGCACGTGGCCGCCAAGAAGCTCGACCTCAACGGCATCGCCGTGTGCAATCTCAGCCTCGACCGCCAGATCGCCTTCGACGCCTATGCCGACAACCGCGACACCGGTGCCTACATCCTCATCGACCGGCTGAGCAACAGCACCGTCGGCGCTGGCATGATCCACTTTGCCCTGCGCCGCTCGCACAACATCCACATGCAGCACGTGGACGTCGACAAAGCCGCGCGCGGTGGCATGAAAGGTCAGAAGCCCTGCCTGTTGTGGTTTACCGGCCTGTCCGGCGCCGGCAAGTCAGCGATTGCCAACATGGTCGAGAAAAAGCTCCACGCCATGGGCCGCCACACCTACCTGCTCGACGGCGACAACGTCCGCCACGGGCTGAACAAGGATCTCGGCTTCACCGATGCCGATCGCGTCGAAAACATCCGTCGCGTGGCCGAAGTGTCCAAACTGATGGTCGACGCCGGCCTCATCGTCATCACCGCCTTCATATCCCCCTTCCGCTCCGAGCGCCGCATGGCCCGAACACTGGTTGAAGAAGGGGAATTCCTGGAAGTGTTTGTCGACACGCCGCTCGAAGTCGCCGAAGAGCGCGACCCGAAAGGGCTCTACAAGAAGGCGCGACGCGGTGAGTTGAAGAATTTTACCGGCATCGACTCGCCGTACGAGGCGCCGGAAGAGGCTGAGGTTCGACTCAAGACTGTTGGCAATTCGGTTGAGGCGTCAGCGGACCAGGTGATTGAAGCCTTACGGCGGCATCACATTCTGGCATCGGAATAAGCAACGTTTTCCCGGCGCCGGTGAAAGGTCAAGTGATTGGCCCAGCCGGTGTCGAGTCAGCAGCGGCTACTACGATCTCATTCGCCGCGAAGATAGCGGATGTACTCGTGTGGGTCGGTCTTCAGACGTTCGAGAATGTTCTCGAAGACGTTGTTTGTTTTGCGCACTAGTGGCCGGCTGGCGGCAAAATTGATGCGCCGCCACAGTCCCGCGACCGGACCTCGGAACAGCCCCAGTCGGCGCAATACAATGGCTGACCAGTCCAGCGTGGCGGTGAGGGGCGAGGTGCTTCGGTCTTTTCGGAAGTCGCGGTCGGTCCACGACATTGCGCCGAGGTGAAAAATAACGTCGCCATACAGGCCCGCAAGCAGGAAGTGATCGTTCCGCTTGTTGGAGCGGTAGAGCTTTTTCCATGGTAACTGGTGCTTCCAGACCGTGAAGCCGACCCCAATTCCCGAATCCGGCTTTTGGCCCGTACCGCTCAGAAAATTGGCGAACTCCTGTCCGGCGAGAACCTCCTCGTCCGGCAGAAAAGTGGGTCTGTACTGCCGATAGAACTCGCTCGGGAAATAACAGCAGCTCGGGTGAGGCAATGCGGTGTCGTTGTTCTCTTCTCTGAATACGGCAGCCAGATGGTTTCCGGCGCTGATCTCCGATTCCAGTTGTCGACGACAGGAAATGCATCTACATCCATCGTACATAGCCGCTCGGCACCGTTTGCGATCGCATGCTCGCAGAGTTTGTTCAGATAGTAGGAATGCTCTTTCGAACCGACGAAAGCGGTCGCTTCGACATCAACCATCTCCAGCTTGGGCGAGCCGATCAGCCGCGACCTGACCGCGTCGCTGACGCGAGGGGCAACGCCATAGATGAAATAGTCGCCTTCGGTGAAGTTGTTCAGCGACTTGAGATGAAGGTCGAGAATCGGAATGTTTTCGTCGCGTAAAAAGTAGACGACGAGTATGGCGAGTTCCATGTCGACCTCATCTAGGACGTGATTTTTACGGAACTGCGTCAGCGCTCAACTTTTGAAAAACTAGGCTTTGACCTTTCAGGGAGGGTGAATTGCGCCGCTCGGTTTCTGAGCAGACAAAAAAGATAGAAAGAAACGATATGGTGGTAATTCCGTAATGGTCTCTAACATTGTTGTGCTGGGTTCCAGCACAAATTGGCGTAGTTCATTTTAGTGTCGATCGGAGTCGAGCTACGTTGTCTCGGATGATGTCAGCAAAGCCGCATAGATTGGCCTCAAACTCCAATTGGTGAATGTTCGCCCCATCTAGAAATCGCCTCAGGGCATGACGCGGGGTATGCTGCGAATTGAGGCCAGGCAGGCATGTCGTAGCACTGACAACACCAAAGGATTCGAGCCACTCCCACTGCTTTTCTTCCCAATACCCACTTGGATAGCAGAAGTGGACAAAGTCCTTTGGAGCTAAATCTTTAAGTGCATTGCGATTGTCATCAATCTCTCGCTTGGCATCAATATAACTGTCTGGCGGGAATGTGTGTCGATGGGTATGTAGCTCGATATCAATATTGTAACTGCTCAGTGATTCTAGTTCATTAAGAGTCATAAGGCGAAGAATTCCTGACTCAATAATATTGTCGTAATCGACATCTAATTGCCTACCAAGGCTTTTGCATACTTCAATGCGCTGGCTTTCAGAGCATTCCTTTTCGCCATGATCAATAAATTTCCAAGCTAGTTGTTCTCGGGCGTCGTTGATACTCAAGTCGCACTGTTCCATTTTCCCCCACGGGGTGTCGAGAAGGATTATGTTATTTTTGGTTGTTTTCCAAAAAATATACTGAATGGATAGACGAAAAATTGGATTATTGTTTTCGACGTAATAGGTCGTTGCGTATACTGTGGCTGGGAGTTGGTGGCGTGAAAGAACTGGAGCGGCAATCTTGGCGACCGAATAGAAGCCGTCATCAATAGTGATAACTGCGCTGTTGTCCGGAAGTGTTCCGCTATATAGCTTTTCTATGGCCTCGCCTAGTTTAAGTACCGTATATCCATGGCGATGAATGGTCTTAATTCGCCGCTCAAAATCGCTTTGACGAATAAATAGCTTTGGTCGGAAACTGGTTTCGTCGTCAATTTCAAAACCGTGGTAGCAAAGGATTTTTAAATTTTTACGTGTTACAAAATGAGCAAGCTTGAACAGGCCGATTGATCGGCAAAATAGGTAGGTTAAAATTTTAAATTTACGCATCTATTGACTCCTGTTTTGATGCGTCTTTGTCTGCCCATTTCTTTAGGCGCCCAAATTTTCGCTCTAGATAGAAAGAGCCTTGGTGTTGGAATCCTGCTTTTTCAATGACATGGCGGGATGCGCCATTGTCGGCGAGTACGCATATGTAGGCATATTTCGTATTTTCATTAGAAAACGCTAACTGAAGCATGTGGGCAATCAATTGGCGATAGAGCCCTCGGCCACGAAATTTTGGATCCGTATAGAAATCGTATAGTGAGACGCTTCCTTCAGGTAGCAACATTGTTTGGTGGACCTCTGACAGGACGGATGTTCTTTGATCTTTAACAAGCCACCCGGATGCAGCAAGTTTTTTGTTGATGGAAATGGTGAAGGCTGATTCTCCGTTTTCAATTCGATGCAGCGCTGCGGTGAGAAAACTGCGTGATGTTTGCCAAGTTTCTCCAGGTTCAAAACTGATGAGGTCCGGTAGAGAGTTGCAACGAATCATGTCGTTGGAGGTGATTCGATCTGATAGCCCGCGCTCGCAGCGATAGATGCGGAGTTCGCGTTTGGTGTACGCCCAGTCACATAGTTTTCGTGCCACCGATTTTGGCGTTATTTTTCGAAACATCCAAAAATAAGATTTAATGGCGGAAGTGGATAGTCCCGCCGCATTGATACATCTCTTGCAGTAAAGTTGTGTTTTTATAAAAAGTAAGGCTATTAGTCGAGCTCGCGCTGTTTTGAATATATCTATTTCAGCGACCTCGTCATGAATATTGGCAAAGCGTTCTTTCCAAGTGTCTCCGCCGGGCGTCAGGTCAATAGTTTGTTTGCCATGTTCAGCGAGGTGTTTGGATAGTTGCATGATGTGCAACTTCCCTGGTGAATTCTCCGCATAAAATGGCGAGTGAATCAGCATTCCCAGGTGAACGATTCCTGAACTGACTGCACCCCAGAATGCGGCGATGGGTTGTCCGTCTAGAAGGGTCGTGGTGACGTAGGCGCGGTTTTCTGGGTCTGCTAGTAGGTTCGATAGAAACGCGCGTTTACATGGATCGCTACGGAACGGAATGGAGTTGTGAGTGGCGCCTTGACGAAAATCGTAGAAGGCGATTAACTGATCAAATACAGCATCCAGTTCTTCGCGTGTCGCTATCCGACGGAACTGGATTTCACCTTGTTTCTTTAATCGGTTGAGGCGACTTTTGTTAGCTTTCTTTTTAAATGACGCTTCGATGTTGTCTGTATTTAGCTCTAATAGTGGACGCTTGTGGTAGTTGACGATGCAGATGCGGGATGTTTTGGGAGATTTTTGGATGGCACGAGCTAGTTCAGCGTTCGGAAAATATTTAATTTTTAGCGAGGAGAAAGGAAGCTGTCGGGTGATCTCGGCCCAGGCCGCCGAAAAAAAATCTATATCTGCCCCGGTTTTTGCTATCCAAGTTTGATACTCGGATTGATGTGCTCCGGGGTGGGTTATCTTCCGTGCATCGAGGCTGTTCGCTAGTATCCAGAGTGCGGAAAGATCGCCGTCTTTCTCGCGGGACAGCACTACGATCGGTCTCCAGTGCTCTGAATAGCAATGGAACCAAGCTCTGACAAATGATGGTGATTGAAAAGAGGTTGCTGTGGGGCATTTGTGACACAGATCATGCCACGACTGTATGAATGACGGATCATCAATCAGATTGCGTGCGTCCGTATCGTGGAATAGCTCTACATGCATAAAAAGTACTTTATGGTTTTCCCCTCTTGACATTGTTCGTTGCCTGTGAAAATACATTGCTGTGAGGGCACTATTAATAAAGGGGGTTTAGTGAGGTTTTGGCGTCGTTTCTGTGATAATTCGGCGGTCTACGTTTTTGAAGTTCGCTGGCCCTCGAACCACAGCTCTAGCATGACCAATATCCAAATGAGTTCGCCGTAGTACCCTGGGTGTGCCGGTAGTAGCTCGGTGACCAGGCGATCGATGAGTTTTGGTTGAACAATGCCGCGTTGTTTTAGTTGGTTGAGTGTGTCGCCGGCAAGATTGCGCAGCCCCGCGTGTTGGCACGCCCATACGCCGAAGGGCAGACCGAAGCCGTGTTTTTTCTTTTTGATGATGCTCTCGGGCAGGAAGTCGCGCAGGGCTTCTTTGAAGAACCAGCGCAACTTGAAACCGCGAAGCTTGTAATCGAGTGGCAGGGCAAGCGAGAAGTCGAGCAGGGCGTCGTCGAGCAGCGGGAATTCAACGCCCATGCCGGCCAGGTCGGTCGTGCCGAGGATCTTCGGTAGATCATTGTCAGCCAGTGTGTATTTCCAGTCGAAGGCGAGCATGCGGTTGAGGTCGCTATCCGCCTTGATGCGTGCCCAGATGTCTCGGTTGGCCTGGGCGGGAGCGTTTTGGTTGATTTGGGCGAGGTAGTCAGGGGTGAGCAGGTTTTCTGCGCCTAACCGGACGAGCAGCGTGTATTGGTAGATTCGATCGGGCAGTGGCACGCGAGCCTGTTCCACATAGCTCGCTGCTTTTTTAACAATGGGTATTCGCTTGCTGATGTCAAGGTTCAATAACGGTTCGAAGATGCCGTGGCGCAGGGCGCTGGGTAAGTCGCCGTACCAGCTAAAGACTTTCTGCTTGGCGTAGCGAGTATTGCCGCCGAATAGTTCGTCGCCGCCGTCGCCGGCCAGGAGAGTGTCGATTCCGTCGCGTTTGGCCAGCGAGGCGCACAGCCAGGCCGGGACGGCGGAGGAGTTGCCGAAGGGCTGGTCGTAGTGGCGGGCCACTTTGGGGATGCCGTCGAGCAGGTCTTCGGGGGTGACGTAGTACTCGTGATGCTTGGTGCCGAAGTGTTGCGAGGCAAGCCGGGCATATTCCATTTCGTCGTAGCCGCTGGCATCAAAGCCCATGGAATAGGTTTCGGCGGGCTTGCCGAGAACCTTGCACAGCATGCCGGCGACGGTGGAGCTGTCGGTGCCACCGGACAGGAAGCTGCCGACGTGGCCGGCGCTGGATGCGCGGCGAACGGCGTTTTCGATGATCCCCATGAACTGCGCTTTGGCATCGGCGAAGTCAATACTGCGAGGCTCGGTGAAGACGGGGCGCCACCAGGCATCGATGTTGGGTTCGGCGCCGTTCCACTGCAGTCGATGGCCGCCTTCAAGTCGCTTGACGTCGTCGAAGATTGTTGTCGGCGACGGAATCATGTGGTGGAACAGATAGCTGTAGACCGCCGAGGGTGAGAGCGTACTTTGCGTGTCGGCAGCCAGATCGGCGCGATCGGCGACGATGAGGCGCTCGCCCCGACGCGTGAAGCACCAGGGCGCGGTGCCGAAGCGATCGCTGGCGAGAAAGACGCTGCGCGCACGGGTGTCGATAATGGTGACGCCGAATCGGCCGTGCACCTTGGTGGGTGCGTCGGCGCCATGCTGTCTGAACAGCGCGAGCCAGGCCGCTGCAACCGGGGACTCAGCAGGCAACGCGGCTTCGGTCGGGAATTCTGGCGTGCCTCGGGCGATGCAGATCAGGCCGTCGGCTTCAACAATCGATGCGGGGCCCGACAGGCGCACTTCCGCATGCGGCCATTCGAGGCGTTGGGTCATCGGGCGGGACGATTGGGTTTGGGTCATGGCAACAATTTTTTGAATCAGACGAGAACTTCAGCGACGGCGGGGTGGCCGAGAAAACGCTGCGGACTGGCGGTTGCGCCATAGGCGCCGGATTGATACACCACGACCAGATCGCCTGGCTCCGCCGGCGGGAGCATCATCCGGTCGCCGAGGATGTCCAGCGGCGTGCATAGAGGGCCGACCACGTTGGCGGCCTCAAGCGCTTGCGCATTCATGCGGTTACCGATGGCGACAGGGTAGTTTTTGCGGATGACCTGACCGAAGTTGCCCGAGGCCGACAAGTGATGATGAAGACCACCATCGGTGACGAGGAAAACCTGCCCGCGCGACAGCTTGCGATCAAGCACGCGGCACACGTAGAGGCCTGCTTCGCCGACGAGGTAGCGGCCCAGTTCGATGCACAGTTCGGCATGCGGGAAACGGGTCTTGGCTTCGTCGGCAATGAGCGCCAGATTGGCACCGATAGGGGCGAGGTCGACCCGCTGGTTGCCCGGGAAGTACGGAATTCCCAGGCCGCCGCCGAGGTTCAGCGAGCGGATGGGGTGGCTGGCATGCTTGGCGAGCTCGCCGGCCAAGTCGAAGCATTTGCGTTGGGCTTCAACGATGGATTCGGCTTGCAGGTTCTGTGAGCCGGCAAACAGGTGGAAGCCTTCGATGATCAGCCCCTGTGACTCGGCGCGGGCAATGACCTCGGGAATGGTTTCGGCGTCGATGCCGAATTGTTTAGGCCCGCCGCCCATGCGCATGCCGGAGCTCTTGAGTTCGAAGTCCGGATTGACGCGCAGCGCAATGCGCGGCGTCCAGCCGGTATCGGCGGCGATGCCGGCCAGCGCGTCGAGTTCGGCGGGCGATTCGACGTTGATCAGCACGCCGGCGGCGACCGCCTGGCGAAGCTCTTCGATACGTTTGCCCGGCCCGGCAAAGGAGATGTCTTTGGGTGACATGCCGCTGTCGAGCGCCACGGTGAGCTCGCCCCCCGAGGCGACGTCCAGACCGTCGACAAGGCCTGCCATATGGCCGACCAGCGCCGGCATGGGGTTGGCCTTGATGGCGTAGTGGAGTTTGATGGCCGCGGGCAGAGCGGCTTTGAGTTCGCGCACCCGTTCGCTCAGGAGTTGACGGTCGTAGGCGTAAAACGGCGTGCTGCCGACGCGGGCCGCCAGTCGTGTGAGCGGGATGCCACCGACGAGCAACTCGCCATCGCGAACCGGGAACTGGTTCATGGGTGCATGGACGGGCGGTGTCTTGGGTGCGTTCATAGGGGTCACTGATCTGGTGTGATGCGCAAGCACGAAGGCATCACGGTCGCATGAATTCAGGGGTTTGTCTGCGGCGCATTCAACGGTGCTGCTGCATCGTGCAGCCATTGTTGCGCCACGGCGATCACTTCGCGACGCGAGGCGACGGATGAATAGGTCTGGTCGGCCTCGGGCATGTCGTGGCGGGCGATGTGTCGTGGCGTCGCCATGGCGCGTTGCCAGCCGGGGTTGTTGGCGACGAGTTCGTCGAACTCTTTGCTTACCAGCGAGCGACCGCTCATGAGGAGCAGGACATCGCCGCGAAATTGCGACATGCCGATGCGCATGCGGGCGACAAAGGGGCGTGAGCGGTCATCGGTCACCGGGGCGTCGCCCGCGACGGGTTTGATGGCTTTGGCGGCGAGCTTCTGGCGCACGCGAGAGAGCAGGGTGCTGCCGACGGTGGCCAGCGCGGGGAGCGGATTGAACTGGCCGCGCAACACCTTGATCCAGAACTCCTTTTCCTTGATTCGCTTTGCGTAGTGGTGTTTGACTGTGACGGCGTTGCCGGTCTCTTCGGTGTGCACCCAAGGGTTGCCGATCATGATGCCGGTGACCTGCGGGTACTTCCAGGCGTTGATCATGATGGCGGCGGCGGCATCGCAGCCGCCCCAGAGGACGACTTCTTTCATGTCCGGCACGTTTGCGAAGAAGGCATCAACGGCCGCACGAAAGTCGGCTTCAACGTCCTGAAAGCCACGGAATTGTCCCTCGCTGTCGCCGAGTCCGCGGTAGTCAAAACGCAGGATGGGCGTGCCGGCAGCGGCCAACTGGCGTGCCAGTTGGACCTGCAGGCGACCGACGCCGCCGCGGTATTGCGGCCCACCGGCGACGATCGCGATTACGCCGCGGGTCTGGATTGTTTCGGGCAGATGCATCATGCCGATCAGTTCGCTGCCTTCGCACTCGAAGACGATGGGGGTCTCCTGGACGTTCATGCGGCGGCTCCTTGCTGCGCGATAATCAGCTCAAGCGTGGCGGTTTCGAGCTCGGGCGCGTCGGCACGTTCATGCAATTGCCAGATCATCGGGCAGGCCACGGATTGGACGTCGATGCGACCACCGGCTTCGGTCAAGGTGTCGATCAGTTTGCGGCTGGGGAGTGCGAGCGCCTGACCGGGTTTGGTGACGACTTCGACCCAGGCGATGCGGGTTTTCGAGAGGGCGGTGAAGTCGCTCATCTTGCGCGTGGCCAGACTGTCGGCCATGGCGCCGCCGAGCGGGTAGCCGGCCACTTCGATGACTTCGCCAGCGCTCAGGCGGGTGCGCAATTGGTCGGTCGTTTCTTTTTCTGTGTGGTTGAACATCTGTGCGGCAAGCCGCAAACGTAGCAGCTGATTGAGGAACAGCTTGCCGTCGAGCACAGGTTGCCAGAAGAGGAGTCGTTCAAGCGCGGGGGCACCTTCGCTGGTGGCCAGTTCGGCGGCCAGCAGCGCGCCGGTGCGTACGCCCCAGACGGTGGGGGCAAAGCCGGTTTCTTGTGCGAGCCAGTGTGCGGCCGCGCGAGCATCATCGAGCCACAGTTCCCAGCGCGCGTCGATGATCTCGCCCTCGCTTTCACCGGTGCCGAAGGGGTCGAGGATGAGGCAGTGCAGGCCGCGCTCGGCCATGGCACGTGCCTGTGCGACGACATGTGAACGGCAGCGGTTCATTTCTTCGGCAAAGGGGGGGAGATAGAGCACGGCACCGCTTGTCTCCCCGGTGGGCACGATCTGGAGGGCGAACAGGCGGTGCCCGTTCGGTGTGAGAAAGACGGGCTTCGCGGTCGTGGTTCTGGCTGCGGTTGTATTCATGACGTCAGGTGAATCTGCGATGAAGGGCGTCGGCTCATGCCGTTGCATGCTGGGCCGCGCCGGCGATGATTTGCTCGCGATGACGCTGGTAGGCCTCTTCGGCGGCGGCTTGCTGGGCACTTGTCAGTTCGATGTCGGAGTAGTCACTGCGGGTACGATTGACTTTGCCTGACTTCAAACGGCTGGAGTGGTCGCCCGTGTTGCCTTGTCCGGTATTTTCGAAAGTGTCGTATTGGGAGGGGATCGGGGTGTCAAATCCGAGCCAGGTGGATAGCTCGGCGAGCGTCACGTCGGTGCGCGAGATCAGGTTTTCGGCATCCAGATAGAAGTAGCGTGGGCCGATGGCGCCCGCGGTGTCGGCCAATGCGGCGAGGCGATCGACATAGTAGCGGGTAGCGCCTTCGGGCGTGGCCTCGGGTAGCTGTGGGCTGTGTTTGCGATACAGCGCAACCAGGCTTTTGACCGATTGCTCAGGTGCGCGCAGCATGATGATGGTTCGGCTGGTGTCGCGCATCAGCAAGGATGTCGCGACATGGTGTCCGTCGTGCAAAACTTTGTCGAACATCCAGCGTGCGCCGGGTTTTACGTTGTGATTGGCAAAGTGGCGCAATTTCTGACGCCACAAACTCTTCCAGCTGTAGTAACCGATATGCATTTCGTAATATCCCTCGACCAGCGGGTGGCTGCCGATCAGGTGGCCGAACAGGCTGGTGTTGGCCCGCATGTGGCTGAGCAGGAAGATATTGCGGTGACGCAGGATAAGTTCGGGGTTGGCGAGCAGGGCCTTGGCAAATGACATGAGCCAGCGTCCTTGTCAGTAGTCTTTGGGACGCAGCACAAGCTGCGCCGCGTTGGCAAGTGTGTAGGCCAGCCACTTGAAGGTGAATGACACCAGTAGCGCCTCTTTCATGTAGTAGACGGCCTCACGATGGCGGCCGGCTTGTTTGAGCAGTGCGGCCATGTTTTTGAGTTCGTACCCTTTTGCACGGCGGGCAAATGCGCGCAAGCCTGCGTTGCGGCTAAAGGCGATCGCTTTGTCACAAATACGGAACTGAATGATTTTTTTCTCGATCCGGGTGAGCACGATTGATGCGTTGTCTGTCTTTTTGGGGTCGGGGATGTGATGCTGCGCGATGATCTTCGGGTTGTAACGCATGGTTTGCGCGATGTCGATGCTCCGCAGATATGCATCGCGGTCTTCTTCGTAGCGCAGCGATTCGTCCAGACCGCCGATGGATTCAAACAGTTCGCGCCGGTAAACAGTGCAGTTCAGGTGCGCAAACCCAGTTGTCTGGAGCAGATGTTCAAGGGTGACAACGTAGTTTCCCAAGCGGTCGGGCGAGGTTTTGATTCGCTGTTCCATGCCCGTAATCCAGAGACCGCCCGGGTGATTGCTCCCGTCGGGATACACCGCGCGCTGATCGGTGAAATACAGGTCGATCGGCGCGCTGCTTGCAGCGATGCTGTCGCGGACACGACGCAGATGGCCGGTGTCGATCCACAGGTCATCGTCGTCAAGAAAACAGAGGTAGGCGCCCGAAGCGTGTGCCGCACCCACATTGCGCGAATAGGCCGGCCCGTGGCCGTGCTGGCGGTGGGGCAGGTAGACAAAGTGGACGCGGGCGTCGTACCGCGACTCCATGGCCCGGTAGGCCGCCAGATGCTCACCACTGGAGCCGTCATTGACGATGATGACTTCGAAGTCTTCGATGTCCTGCTCGAACACCGATTGCAGGGTGCGTTCGAACAGATCCGCGCGATCCCGGGTCGGGATCACGATACTGAACGTGGGTGGCAACTGAGAGGCGCTCATGGCTCAGCGCTCCGTGCGGTGTTGTGCGTGGTTGAACCAGGCGTCCACTGAGCGGATAACCTGGCGGCACACGGCGTGATAGGTGTCGGGCGAAAGACCATAAGGGTCAATGATTTCAACGTCATTGCCGGATGTGGCGCTCGCACCACCGAGAAGAAAGGTCTTGCCGGACGCCTCGGGGTGCTCCTCCAGCAAGCGGTCGATGTGGGGGAGTTCCATTGCCAGGACGAGATCAGCCGATGCAAGCATCGCGGCGTCGACGGTTGTTGATTGCCAGGCGCTCAAATCGATGCCTTGCTCTGCGGCTGTTGCAACCATGACAGGGTCTGCCGGTCGGCCGCCCTGAGCGTGGAAGCCGGCAGACATCAGGCTGACGCTGCTGGAAAGGCGCTGAGCCGCGTAAGCATGCGCGAGCGCGCTGCGGTTGATATTACCGTAGCACAGGAAAAGAACGGATTTGACCTGCGGGTTGCTGCATGCGCGGCGTGCTCGTCGGCGCTGTTGCGTCAGTTGCCAGCGGCGACGGAGCAGATTGGACACACGATTGACCTGAGTGCCGATGATACGGCCGAGATCGATCAGGCCGGGCTTGGGATCGCTCAAGGATTGCACGTCGAAATGATGCCGGGGCGAGAACACCAGAGCTGAGTCATGAAGTACATCGTTCCAGCTTGGGAGGCTGACCAGCGACGCCGGGGCATTGCGGCGCAGCACATGTTCAAGCCAGTCGACGTCTCGCGCTAACTGACGACATACGACGCCCTCCTGCGCGGGGGGGCGGGGGGCAATGCGGCCTTCGCAAAGCAGTTCATAAAGCATGCGAGGAAAATCGGCCCCGGCGGCGATTGCGAGGGGCAAAGAGCCCCAGAATCGACCGTTGATTTCCATCAGGCGAAATTCCCCGGTCCGCGCGTCGTATTTGAACTCAACCATGGCCACGCCGTGCCAATGGAGTGCCTTGATCAAGGCGCGCGCGGCCTCGAGCAGGGCGGGTACGATCGCCTCGCTACAGCGCAGGCTGCTGCCGCCGCCGGTGAGCGGCACTTCGTGCAACCGGCGGTGTTGAAAGGCAAAGCCGATCTCACCGTGGTCGGCGATTAACTCGATGCCCACGCCGTCGCCGCGGAAGTACTCCTGCAAGATGACGGCGCCATGATTCAGCGCGTGGCGTACCTGTTTTTCCAGATCGTCGCGATTGTGCGCGTAGCTCACGCTGAGTTGCACACCGCTGCCGTTGCCATGGCCGACCGAGCGCGAGGGTTTGATCACCATCGGGTAGTCGAGTTCGGTTGCGGCTGAGTCGAGCTGGTCGAGTGAATCGATGGACCATGAGCGCGGAACGGGAATGTTCAGCGCGGTTGCCAGCGCGACGGTGCGCTCTTTGTCCAGCACCTGCTCCAGTGCATCGCTCGGCGCCATGGCGATCCGAGCATCGTCAATGGCCTCTCTGTTGCGCAGTAGCGGGGCCAGTGTGCGTTCGGTGACCGGAATGATCAGTGCGTAGCCGCCGGTTTGGATTTGATTGTCGATCCATGCGACGAAATCGGACTCGTTCTTGAGCGGATCGGGGTAGCGCAGGCACTGCCGAATATGACGGGAACTGGCGCAAATGGGCGATTGAAACGCGCTTGCGACGTCCACAATCAGCCCCGAGCGCCCGAGTGAGCGGACGACGGATAGTGCAGACGCCTGATCGCCATCCAGAACGAGGATGACGTCAGCGTTGAAGTGTGGTGAGTTAGGCTCCACGGTAGGCATCGCTCTGGTCAAGATCGGTGTGTATGCCTCGTTCTGGTGAATCGGCCGAGGGCAGTGGCGAGGCTGTCGCCGTTGTCGTTCTGTCAAAACCAATAGGCGAACGCGTGTGCGCGAGCACTTTCGCGCGGGTTTGGTCGAGCAAGCGGTGGGGCCCGTGGGCGGGGATGAGCCACTGGGCACGATTGACGACTTTTTCTCTCGGCGAGCGTTCCGGGGCTTGACTGGCGGACATGCCTGAGGTTCGTTGTAAGGAGGGCGCAGGATACCGCAACTATCGATACTCAAATGTGATGTCGGACACAGATGCCGCGGGAGCGCTGGGACACTATTACCAGCTGGCTATCCTGAAGGGTTTTACTGGCCGCACGCACGATGATGCATCGGCTATGGGAGAATCTGGGGAAACTTGAGTGAAAAGAAGGATGACAATGGGTAGGTTGTTGCATGAGCTGGTCTTCGATAGTGCGCAGCGCAGTCCTGACGCAGAGGCGCTCAAATATCGACAAGAATCGTTAACTTACGCCGATTTGACGAGCGAAATTCAACGCACTGCCAGTGCGTTTCGCGGCTTGGGCGTGGCACGTGGCGAACGTATTGCCGTGTGGATGGAAAAGCGCGTCGAGACGGTTGTCGCGCTGTTTGCTGCGAGTGCCGCAGATGCCGTGTTTGTGCCGGTCAATCCGCTTCTGAAGCCGGAGCAGGTGCTGCATATCCTGCGTGACTGTGATGTGCGCTTGCTCGTTACGACCATTGAGCGCGTCGGATTGCTCGCGTCAGTCGTTGCGCAATGCCCCGCACTCAAAGACGTGATGATCGTCGGTGACGCTGATGTGACGCTGGACGATGTTGCGGTGGCGCGTTGGTCGGCTCGCCCGGAGGGCGTTTTGCGCGACAGTCAGGTCATCGACGCCGATATGGCCGCGATTCTGTACACCTCGGGCAGTACCGGCAAACCCAAAGGGGTCGTTCTCTCGCATCGCAACATCGTTGAGGGCGCCAGAAGCGTGGCGGAGTATCTGGAGAACACGAGCGAAGACCGGATTCTCTCTGTGCTGCCATTGAGCTTCGATTATGGCCTCAACCAGATCACCACGAGCTTCCTGGTGGGTGCTTGCGCGGTGCTCATCAACTATCTGATGCCCCGCGATGTCATCAATGCGGTTCGAAAAGAGCGTATTACCGGCCTGGCGGCGGTGCCGCCCTTGTGGATTCAACTCTCCCAGCTTGAGTGGCCGGAAGGGCTGGATGATCACCTGAGATATTTCACCAATTCGGGTGGGCATATGCCGAGGCCGACGCTTGGTGCGCTGCGCCAGCGTATGCCTGGCGCGCGCCCCTACCTCATGTATGGCTTGACCGAGGCCTTCCGGTCGACTTATCTGCCGCCGGATGAGGTGGATCGCCGACCCGATTCCATGGGCAAAGCGATCCCGAATGCCGAAATTCTTGTCGTGCGTGCCGACGGGGCGGTGTGTGATCCGGATGAGCCCGGCGAATTGGTGCATCGCGGGGTTCACGTGTCGATGGGTTACTGGAACGATTCCGTGCGCACCGCCGAGCGCTTCAAGCCGGCGCCGGGGCGCCCGGGCGGCATTCCGACCCCCGAACTGGCCGTGTTCTCTGGCGATACCGTGCGTTGTGATGCAGATGGTTTCCTGTATTTCATTGGCCGCCAGGATGAAATGATCAAGACGTCCGGGTATCGCGTGAGCCCGACCGAGGTCGAAGAGGTGCTTTACGGATTTGACGGCATTCACGAGGTGGCTGCGGTTGGTGCTCCGCATCCAATGCTCGGGCAGGCAGTGGTCTTGATCATCATGGCCTCGTCTGCCGACGAGGCACTCGAGGCCAGGCTGATCCAGGCGTGCCGACAGCACTTGCCGGTGTTCATGGTGCCAGCCAAAGTGATTTGCTCCGAGTCCCCCTTGCCGCGCAATCCCAACGGCAAAGTCGATCGAAAGCGACTGGCCGACTCCGTGGCGGATTTGTTTGCCGATGCTTCCTAATTGAAATAGGATGCCTCGGTTCGTACAAAGCGACGGATCCGCGATAAAAACCGGTTGATCAGCCGGTTTGATGGAGAATTGAGTTGGATATCAAGAACGAAGTGCTGGAAATCCTCGACGACGCGCTGGGCCTCAATGGCCGGGCACAGGCGTTTTCGCTCGAGACGCCGTTGTTGGGCGCGCTACCAGAGCTTGACTCGATGGCTGTGGTTGCGGTCATCAATCTCATGGAAGAGCGCCTCGGTGTCTATGTGGACGATGACGAAATCGATGGTGCCACGTTTGCATCAGTTGGCACGCTGGTCGGTTTTGTTCAAACAAAAGTTGCCTGAGCTCATGTTTCAGGCGCGCCTTAAGTCCTTGGTGAGCGCTTGTGTTGTGCTCTTTTGTTGCGGAGCCTCAGGCGCCGCGTTGTCACAGCCCGGGTTGCCTCCTGAGTGTGGAAGTCTGAGGACGCACTATGGTCCATTTGACTATCGAGTTGATAAAGCGAAGCTGCCGATCGTCGAAAACTATCACTTCGGACCGGCAGTAGAGACCTTGTCTCGACGGCCTAAGGATGATGCCGGCGACCTGTCCTACACGTTGCATGCTTTTCCGAATCATCCGAGAGCCTTGATGGCACTGGTGAAACTCGGAGAGAGAGAGAGAAGGGATCGGGTTGGCGGGCTTCCATATCCGGTGCGGTGTTTTATGACCCGCGCAGAGATATTTGCTCCAGAGGATTCGATGGTGAAGTTGATCTCGGGTTTGTATTATCTGAAGCAAGGTCAAAAAAAGAGTGCGATCGAGCGGCTGGAAGAGGCTGATAGGCTCGGTAGCACCAACCCAAACCTTTATTATAATTTGGGCTTGGCCTACTTGGAGGTTGGAGAGAAAGAGAAGGCGCTGGAGAACGCCCATAAGGCGTATGCGGCTGGCTTTCCGTTGCCTGGACTGATGAATCGCCTCAAGCGGGCCGGTGCTTGGCGGGATGCCCCGCCTAAGCCAACGCCGAAAGCCGCCCAATAACTAGCGACTCTTGATCATCGTGCCGACGCCGTGGTCGGTCAGGATTTCCAGTAGCAGACAGTGTTCAACCCGGCCATCGATGATGTGCACCGAGTTGACGCCGCTGCGGGCGGCGTCCAGCGCGGAGCCGATTTTTGGCAGCATGCCGCCGGATAGGGTGCCGTCTTCGACGAGGCCGTCAATTTCTTTCGGGGTGAGACCGGTCAGCAGTTTGCCGTTCTGATCGAGCACGCCCGGGGTGTTGGTCAGCAGGACCAGTTTCTCGGCCTTGAGGATTTCCGCCAGCTTGCCCGCGACCACGTCCGCATTGATGTTGTAGGTTTCGCCGTCTTCGCCAACGCCGATCGGGGCAATCACCGGAATGAAGTCGCCCTTGTCGAGGAAGGAGATGAGGCTGGGGTCGATCTGCGTGATTTCGCCGACCTGACCGATGTCGACCACGTCACCGAGCGGGGCGCCGGTTTTTTGCATCAACAACTTCTTGGCGCGGATGAAACGCGCATCTTTGCCGGTCAGGCCCACGGCCTTGCCGCCGTGCTGGTTGATCAGGTTGACGATTTCTTTGTTGACCTGGCCGCCGAGCACCATTTCCACCACTTCCATGGTTTCGGCGTCGGTGACGCGCATGCCCTGAATGAATTCACCCTTCTTACCGACACGGGCCAGCAGGCTTTCGATCTGGGGGCCGCCGCCGTGGACGACCACCGGGTTGAGCCCGACCAGTTTGAGCAGCACGACGTCTTGCGCGAAGCAATCCTTCAGGTGTTGGTCGGTCATGGCGTTGCCGCCGTATTTGATGACGATGGTCTTGTCGAAGAAGCGTTTGATGTAGGGCAGCGCTTCGGAGAGGATGGCGGCTTTGCGGGCCGGCGTGATCGGGGTGGGCGTGTCGGTGCTCATCTAGGCGGTCGCGAGGGGTGAGATAAAACCTGATTCTAACGGCCCGGCCCCCTGCCGCAAAGCCGGCGCGTGTTTGTTTAACGGGGCCGGGGGGTTTGCCAGGCGCCGGGGGCCCAGCGTTGAGGGGGCTCAAGTGCCACGGTGCCGGCGGGATGGCGGAATTCGTGTGTGGGTTGCAGGGGGATGTCGCGCCATGTCGGCGCGGCGCTGATATGGCCGCGGAGTAATGTATCGGGCGCCAGCCGAACATCGATGGCGTGCTCGCTCGAGGCGGCTGGCGGGATGGTGCTGGGGTTGTCGATGAATTCGCCGGGGTTGCCAAGCGCAAAGGCGCCAAGGCCAATCAGCAGGTTGTTTCGTGCAATGACCGTTGGCGTTGCGGCTGTTTGGCTGGGCCAGACGCGCAGGAATATTCCACCTGCGTTGCGTTCGCTTACGAGCGTGTTATGGCTGAGTAGGAGGCGATTGTCATCGCTTCGGTAGCCTTCCGCGCCATAGCTGATCAGAGTGGTGTTTGAGGTGTTGGCTGACTGGCCGATGGTATTGCCGATGACCGTGGCAAGGCCGCCCTCGGGAAACTCCAGCTCATACGATGCCTCGCCATCGGGACCATCGACGATCCAGTTGTATTCGATGTGATTGCTTCGGGCACGTGTTTTGACAAGGTGGGCGTTGTAACCGCCTTGCAGACGACTGCCGCGCAGCGTGAAGCGGTCGATTTGGCCGACGTAGAGCAGGTGATGCAGCGCGCCGGGGTGACGAGGGGCCTGGTCGAACTGGCAGTTTTCGACATGGAGCCGGGCGCTTGGGTCGTTGCTGGTGAGAATGCCGTTTTCGTTGTCGATGAAGCGGCTGTTGATGATGCTCAGACGCCCGTGTTCGAAGCGGATGCCTGCGCCGTTCAAATGCGGTACGCGGGCACCGCGGAAGGTGATGTTGTCGATCCGGATGTCGCCGCCGCGGATCACCCAGATGGCTTTGCCTTCGATCGACTGGCCGGCTGCATCGAGTACCGCGCCGGCACCCAGCCCGCGAATGGTGAGCCGGTTTTGGGTCCAGAGTGCAACGTCGCCGTGATACGTGCCCGGCTGGATGCTGACGGTGTCACCGTCTTGTGCGAGGCGGGCGGCGTCGGCAATGCGCTGAATGGGCTCGTTGGGGCCGACGCGCAATTCGGCTGCCATGGCGGACGAGGGCGCCAGGGCGGCACTCAAGACGAGAAGCCAGCGATGTGTGCGATGGAGCATGGGCGCCGGTGTCCAATAAAACAGGATTGGCGCCAGTGTGAACCGGTCGCCCGGGCAGCGCCAGTGGACGGTGCCCGGGCGGGACGGGGTCAGATTACTCGATGGTCAGGCGTCTGGCTTGAACGGCCGCTTTTTTGGGCAGTGTCAGTTCCAGCACACCATCGACAAATTTTGCGCCAGCGCGCGCTTCATCAACGTCCTGGCCGAGCTGGAAGCTGCGTGAGACCTTGCCGTAATACCGCTCGGTCCGCAGTACCCGCTCGCCGTCCTTTTGTTCGGACTGTTGCTTGCGTTCGGCCGTGATTGAAACGACTGGCCCGTCGATACTGACATGAATGTCGTCCTTGGTAACACCCGGCAGTTCGGCGTGAACGGCGTAGCTTTCGGGGCTTTCCTTGACATCGACGCGCATCTGCGGCGCTTCGGTGGCATTGCCCCCAAACTCGACAGGGCGTACGAAAAATCCGCGAAAGAAGTCTTCGAACGGATCGCGACGTGTGATGTTGCTCATGAGATCCTCCTTGTCAAATGGGTCAAGATTCCCGATTGAAAAAATAGTGGCGTGACACGGTTTTTCAAGTGACGAGGACGCAAGCAGATGTTTCAGTCGTTGCCGGTCAAGGCGAGCGGTTGGGTGTGAAGGGATTCGAGATGTGCGGGTTGATGCGCGCGCACAACCGAATCGCGTCGCGGTTGGTCCAGGACCAGATACGGTCGATGGCTTCTCGTGCGGGCAGCCATTCAGCACCATGGTGCTCAGTCGCGGCAAGCGTGACCGGCAGCGGTGCAGGCAAGCACAGGCTGAACACCGATTCGATGTTGTGGCTCACCTCGGGGGCATAGCGATGGCGCCATTTAGGGGGAATCGGGTAGCGGTTGTTCAGGCGCCAATCGATAAAGGCCTTGTCGGGTGCCGAGAGGCCGGTTTCTTCGAAGACTTCGCGGACGGCGGCCTCGCGGGGTGTTTCGTCAGGCTCGAGGCTGCCGGTGACCGATTGCCAGAAGTCAAAGGGTTGCTGCCGGTGTAGCAGAAGGACTTCCATGGCGGGGGTATGGATCACCACCAACACGGAGTGGGGGCGTTTGGCGTCGCCGGCTGTCACGCCGCGTCGGCGCTGCGCGCGGTTTGGGCAAATACATGAAACGGTACGCCGCGATCCTGCCAGTGCTCACAGCAGTCGGTGAGCAGGTCGGTGAGGATGGGGGCGGCGCAGGTGTCGGGTGCGGCGTTGGTGAGGATCAACACGTAGCCCTTGGCTGGCAGCCACGAGAGATCGGTCAGACAGTCATAGAGAGCGTCCCAGTTGTGTCCGAACCAGCGCGGCATGTCGAAGCGCTGAGCGAGGGCGTCGAGAATCTGGGCTTTGTCGGTCAGACCGTCGAGAGCGACGTCGACAATGCGTCGCTCGCGTTTCTGGGCGGCCGAAGCGATCGCCTCTGACTCGCCTTGGTGCAAGGACAGAATGCGGTTGGGGCCATCGAGCGCGAGGCCCGGGTCTGTCTTTGGGGGTGGGGTGTTCATCGCGTCTCCGGAATGCGTCGAAAACTGCGGTAATGATCGGCGGTGTAGTAAAACACCTCGGGCGGATTGCCGCCGGTGACGATGCGTCGTGCGCCGCGCGTGCGTTCGCCCGGCGTCGGGACGGTGTATTCGCGGTAGTAGCCGCGCGACTGCTTCGGCAGCTGGCCTTCGCGGTTGAAGAAGGTGGTGCCATCTTTGCTGTAGGGGAACGGGCCGCCGCGCTGGATCAGTGCCAGCGTGTTCAGCGCTTCAGGCGGAAGCCAGGCGAGTTCGCTGCGCGCTGGCGTGGCGTCGCGGGGCGCGTCGCGTGAGCATGCCGGGAGCAGCGCAAACGCGGCGAGCAGGAGAACAATGAAGGCTTGGGTCAGGCGGCGCACGTGCGATCCATCCACCGGGTGATGCCCGGAGTGTAGCAGTTCCGATGCGTTGCGCCGGTACGTTGGTTCAGACCTTGATGTCGCGAATCCCGAATTTTGCTTTGAGCGTGGTGTGGAAGTCTTTCAGGGCCGGCAGGCGGGCATTGTTCGGGTCCTGACGGCGGACCCGGTCGATCAGGCGTTGCGCCTGGTCGGCGTATTGCTCGCTCCAGCCCCGGTTTTCGATATGGCGTAGCAGTGCCAGCGCGGCGTTGAAGAGCACATGGACGTTATTGGGCATTTTGCCCACGGCGTTGAGCATTTCTTCGACCGCGCCGTCGAAGTCGCCGGCCTTGGCTTTTTCGGCGCCGGTGGCGACAAGCGCCCGGACTTCGTGGTGGACTTGTTTTTCCAAGTCTTGTGCGAGGTTGGCATAGCCTCTTGCGTCGAGCATTTTGCGTGTATTTTCGATGGCGCGAGGTGTGTCGGCGGTGCGCATGATGTCGAGCACGACTTCAGATCCATCGGCTTCCATGCCGTGGTCAAAACAGGCTTGCGCCAATTGCTGCTTGAGGTTCAGCGAGACTTTACCGAGCCGGCGTGATTCAGTGAGCGCTGATTCCACCGCCGCCTTTGCCTTGGCCTCGTCGCCGAGTTTGCCATGAAGCATGGCGGAGGACAGCGCGGTGCACAGCTTGCCGCGCTCGGTCGAGGCCATGGTCCGATCGAGATCGCGCAAGGTGGCTGCGGCCTCTTCAAGCTTGCCGTTGCCGATCTGCGCCTGCATCAGCCATACGTGATCGTCGGGGTCGCGAAAATCGGAGTATTTGCTTTTGCGGACAACTTCTCCGAGCACGGTTTCGGCGGTGTGCGGATCGTCCATTTCCAGCGCGATGGCGCCCAGCCGGCGAAGGCGTCCGATGCGATGCGGTGAAACGGCCGTTGCGCGGGCCAGAATGTCGCGCGCGGCGGCCAGCTCGCCGGCTGCCTCGCGCGTGCGGGCCAGCCAGTCGTAAGCGTCGAGGAACTGGTCGTTTTCTTCGACCAGGCCGGTAAGCAAGTCTTCTGCTTCTCCGTAGCGCTGGCGCATGTAGAGCGCCTTGGCGAGGCCGAGACGCGCCCACGGGATGGCGCGCAGTTCCAGCACTTTCTGGTACACCTTTTCGGCTTCATCCGCTTCACTGGCCGAGATGTGCAGTTCAGCGCGCAGCCGGAGGAAGTCGAGCAGGTACTGAGGATGCTTTCGTTCGCCCTCGATACTCGCGCGCAGAGCGCCCGGGATGTCGCCGGCCTCGACCAGCTTGTAGACGGGGAGCAGGGCGTCGCGCTTGATGATGGCGCGAACGATACGGGTATGCAGGGTGTCGGCTGCGAAGGGTTTGAGGACGTAGTCGTTAGGGGCCAGTTCGGCTGCGGAGACAACTTTTTCGTACTGGCGCTCGCCGGTCACCATGATGAACAGCGTAGCCAAGGGAATGATGCCGTTGTGGCGCAGATCTTCGAGCAGGTGCTGGCCGTCCTGGCCGTCACCGATGTGGTATTCACACAGGATCAGATCGAAGTGCGTGTCACGTAGTTTGCGTACGGCAGCGCCGGCCGATACCGCCAGTTGGACCTTGACGACACCGCTTTCTCCCAGCATGTTGCGCAACTGCGTACGCATGTTGGGGTTGGCCTCGATAACGAGGGCGGTAACGGCGGACAGGTCGGCCATGGTGGTGGTGCCGTAGAAAATGAGTTCAAGCTGAATTGTCGGCTTTTTGGGGGCGATCTTGAGCGTGGGCACCAAAACAAACGAGGCGACCGAAGTCGCCTCGTTGAGTCCTTGGCACTCTTGTGTCGGGATTAGTCCTTGGTGACTTCCACCGAGGTTTCGACTTTCTGGCGCAGGCGAACGTGCAGATCGCGCAGTTGGCGGTCGTCGACGGGCGAGGGCGCCTCGGTGAGCAGGCACTGAGCGCGCTGCGTTTTGGGGAAGGCGATCACGTCGCGGATCGATTCGGCGCCGGTCATCATGGTGACGATGCGGTCGAGGCCGAAGGCCAGGCCACCATGGGGCGGTGCGCCGTATTTCAGCGCATCGAGCAGGAAGCCGAACTTCTGCTGGGCCTCTTCGTCGCCGATCCCCAGCGCGCTGAATACCTTGCTCTGCACGTCGGCACGGTGAATACGTACCGAGCCGCCGCCGAGTTCCCAGCCGTTCAGTGCGAGGTCGTAGGCCTTGGCCAAGCACTTGCCCGGATCGGTGCTGAGCAACTCGAGGTGTTCGTCCTTGGGGCTGGTGAAGGGGTGGTGACAGGCGGTCCAGCGCTTGTCTTCGTCGTCGTACTCGAACATCGGGAAATCCACCACCCACAGCGGCTCCCAGGCCTTACCATTGACGTAGCCCTTCTCGTGGCCGACTTTGCTGCGCAATGCGCCGAGGGCATCGTTCACGATCTTGGTCTTGTCGGCGCCGAAGAAGATCAGGTCACCGTTTTGCGCGCCGGTGCGCTCGACGATGGTTGCCAGCGCCTGCTGGTGCAAGTTCTTGACGATCGGCGACTGCAGGCCTTCATCACTGAGCTTGCTGATGTCATTGACCTTGATGTAGGCCAGACCCCGGGCGCCGTAGATGCCTACGAACTTGGTGTATTCGTCGATCTCGCCACGGGTGAGCTGGGCGCCACCGGGTACGCGCATGGCAGCAACACGGCCGTTGTCGGAATTGGCCGGGCCGGAGAAGACCTTGAAGGCAACGTCCTTGACGGCATCGGTGACATCAGTGATTTCGAGGGTCACACGCAGGTCGGGCTTGTCCGAGCCGAAACGTGACATCGCTTCGGCGTAGCTCATGCGCGGGAAGGGGTTGGCGAGATCGACGTCCAGCACTTCCTTGAAGATGCTGCGAATCATCTCTTCCATCAGCGCGGTAATCTCGGCTTCGCCCAGGAAGGACGTTTCGATATCGACCTGGGTGAACTCGGGCTGCCGGTCGGCCCGGAGGTCTTCGTCACGGAAGCACTTGGTGATCTGGTAGTAGCGGTCGTAGCCCGCCACCATCAGCAGTTGCTTGAACAGTTGCGGTGACTGCGGCAGGGCGAAGAAGTGGCCCGGATGAACCCGCGACGGTACCAGATAGTCACGCGCGCCTTCCGGCGTGCTCTTGGTGAGCATCGGTGTCTCGATGTCGATGAAGCCCTTGGCGTCGAGGAAGCGACGGAAGGCCATCGCCGTCTTGTAGCGCAGCATCATGTTGCGTTGCATCGCCGGGCGGCGCAGATCGATCACGCGATGGGTCAGGCGCGTGGTTTCCGACAGGTTGTCGTCGTCGAGCTGGAAAGGCGGTGTCACCGAAATGTTAAGAACTTCAATGTCGTGGCACAGCACTTCGATTTCGCCGGAAGTGAGGTTGGCGTTTTCGGTGCCGGCAGGGCGGCGGCGGACCTTGCCGGTCATGCGTACGACAAACTCGTTGCGTAGCGATTCGGCCACGGTAAACATGTCGGCACGGTCGGGGTCGCAGACCACCTGGACAAGACCTTCGCGATCGCGCAGATCGACGAAAATCACACCGCCATGGTCCCGCCGGCGATGCACCCAGCCGCACAGGGTGACGATCTGGTCGAGGTTGGCAGCAGTGACTTGGCCGCAGTATTGAGTACGCATGATTCTGATTCCGTATTTTGTACGCTTCGGGGCGAATCACCCCGACTTGTTAAGGTTCGACCGGGGCGAGTTCGGCGATGTCAGCCTTTTTGCCGGGGGTGACAACGCCCATCGAAATGACATATTTGAGCGCCTCGTCGACGCTCATTTCCAGCTCGATGACATCAGCGCGCGGGACCATCAGGAAGAATCCCGAGGTCGGGTTGGGCGTGGTCGGGACATAGATGCTGATGTAGTCACCGCTCAGGTGCCGGGCCGCGTCACCACCAGGCTTTCCGGTGAGGAAGGCGATGGTCCAGGCGCCCTGGCGGGGATACTGCACCAGCAGCGCTTTGCGGAAGGCATGGCTGGAGCTGGAAAACAGGGTGTCGGATACCTGCTTGACGCTTGAGTAGATGGATTTGACCACCGGAATGCGCGCCAGCAACGCTTCCCAGACCAGCACCAGGCGCTGACCGAGAACGTTGGCACCGATCAAGCCAGTGAGCAGGATGATCAGCAAGGTGAGTACGACGCCGATGCCGGGGATGTCGAGCCCGAGCAACACTTTGGGCTGCCAGTGTTCAGGTATCCACAGCAGGATTCGGTCAAGTGTGCTGACGATCCACGCGATCACCATGAAGGTGATCGCGAGCGGGATCCAGATCAGGAGCCCGGTGACGAAGTATTTCTTCATTCGATACGATCAGTGGCAGGCGCAGCCGCCGCCACAGCTGGCGTCGGCAGTGCCGGACGTTGGGGCGGCTTCGGCTTTGGCCGGCGCACTGGTGTTGCCGCCTTTGAAGTCGGTGGCGTACCAACCCGAGCCCTTCAGCTGAAAACCGGGGGCCGTGAGTTGTTTGGCGTAGGCGTTCGCGCCGCAGGCGGGGCAGACCGTCAGCGGTGCATCACTCATCTTCTGCAAATGATCTTTTTGGGCACCGCAATCGGTGCAGCGATAGGCGTAGATCGGCATGACAAGCTCCGAAAAATCAAGCCCGTAAGTCTATCTTATTGGCGAGGGGCCGGGAAGCGGTGTGCGTGGCGAAGCATGGCGCATTTCGTCCGCAGCTGAGCGTCGCGCGTGTCAGACCAACTGCAGGTAGCGAGTGTTCAGCATTTCGCCAAAAAAGAGCGCCAGCAAACCGGCTGCGGCCAGATACGGGCCAAATGGAATCGGCGTGTCGCGGCCGTGGCGTGCGAAGAGCATTAAGCTGATGCCAACCAATGCGCCGACGACCGAGGACAGCAGAATGGTCAGCGGCAGCATTTGCCAGCCAAGCCAGGCGCCTACGGCAGAGAGCAACTTGAAGTCACCATAGCCCATGCCCTCTTTGCCGGTGACCAGTCGAAACAGATGAAATACCAGCCAAAGGCAGAGATACCCTGCGACGGCGCCAATCACGGCGTCCTGCAAGGATGTATAGGTGCCGCCCAGGTTGAACAGCAGGCCGAGCCAGATCAGTGGCAGGGTGATGGTGTCGGGAAGGAGTTGGGTGTCCAGGTCGATAAACGTCAGGGCAATCATTGCCCAGACGAACAGCAGGGCACCTACGGTGGCGACGCTGTTACCGAACTTCCATGCGACAAGCGCCGATAGGGCCGCGGTGGCGATTTCAACACTCGGGTAGCGCCGGCTGATTGGTGCCTTGCAGTGGCGGCAACGCCCGCGGAGCACCAGATAGCTCAACACGGGAATGTTGTCGATGGCGGTGACTTGAGTGCCGCAATGCGGGCAGCGCGACCGGGGCGTGGCCAGATTGAAACGGGCTGTGGGGGGGATTTCTTCCCCGCGCATTTCGGCAGCCTGATGTGCCCATTCGTTCTCCATCATCGTCGGAAGACGATGGATGACGACGTTCAGAAAGCTGCCGACAAACAGCCCGAGGAGGCCGCTGAGCGCAACGAGCGCTAACGGTTCGTTGAATAGTTCGGTCATGGGAGATTGGGTCGCCTCGAGTCGCAGGGCGGGCGAAGAAAGTTAAACGACGGCACCGATTTTGAAGATGGGGAGATACATGGCGACGACCAAACCGCCGATCACTGTACCGAGGAAGACCATGATGATCGGCTCCAGGAGTTGCGAAAGTCCTGCGACTGCGTCGTCGACTTCTTGTTCGAAGAAATCCGCCACTTTGCTCAGCATGCTGTCGAGTTGCCCCGATTCTTCTCCAATCGAGACCATTTGTACGACCATGGTCGGAAAAACCTTAACGCCTTGCATGGATACGGTGAGGCTGGTGCCAGTGCTGACGTCGGATTGAATCTGTTTTGTCGCGACTTTGTAGACGTTGTTGCCAGATGCTCCGCCAACGGAATCCAGCGCTTCTACCAAGGGAACTCCAGCGGCAAACATGGTTGATAGCGTTCGTGTCCATCGCGCAATTGTCGCTTTACGAATGACGTCACCGATTACCGGGAATTGAAGAATGAACCGATCCATCGCGTTCTGCGCTTTTTCAGATCGTCGATAGGCTGCGCTCAAACCAATGACCATGGCGACAATCCCACCAAGGGCGATATACCAGTTTTCGACAAAGAAGTCCGACATGGCAACCACGATCAGTGTCGGGGCAGGGAGATCCGCGCCAAAACTCGCGAAGACTTTCTTGAATTCCGGAATGACGAACAGCATCATCACCGAGATAACGACGCCAGCAACGACGACCACGGCGATTGGGTAAAACAGAGCCGACTTGATCTTGCTTTTGATAGCGATGATTTTTTCTTTGTAGGTCGCGAGCCTATCAAGCAGATTGTCCAGAATGCCTGCCTGTTCACCCGCTGCTACTAAGTTGCAATACAACTGGTCAAAATAAATGGGGTGCTTTCGAAATGCTTGTGACAGGCTACTTCCTGTCTCGACATCATTTCGAATCTCATTCAGAAGTCGCCCCAAAGATGGATTGCTGGCCCCCTTGATACCGATGTCGAAGGCTTGAAGCAGTGGTACGCCAGACTTCATCATCGTCGCCATCTGCCGGGTAAACAGCGCGATGTCCTTGTCCGTGATGCGGCGACCACGAGCCAGCCGGCGTTTCTTGACCTTGGTGACGAGAATGCCTTGACGTCGCAGCGTTGCCTGAACGACGGCTTCACCACCCGCGCGTACTTCGCCGCGAATGATCTTGCCTTTTTTGTCCTTGCCTTCCCAGTCGTAGAGATGCTCTTTGACATCTTGACCTGTGCGTCGGGTAGAGCGGGTAGCGGTTGCCATGTGTGTCGTGCCTCGAATTAGTCGTTGGTCGTGGCCAGAACTTCTGCGAGAGAAGTCATTCCGGCCTTGACCTTGCGAAGTCCCGAGCGGCGCAGATCCATCACGCCGTCGAGTTCCGCTTGCGCGGCAATCTCAATGGAATTGCCGTTGTTCATGATGATGCGGGCGATTTCATCCGTGATCGGCATGACCTGGTAGATGCCGACCCGGCCTTTGTAGCCGCTGCCCTTGCATTTGTCGCAGCCTACCGGGCCGTAGGGCTTCCAGCTGCCGTCCAGATCCGCTTCCGAGAAGCCGGCTTCGATCAGTGCGTCGTGCGGAATGTCCAGCGCTTGTTTGCAGCTGCACAGGCGGCGGGCGAGGCGCTGCGCGGTAATCAGAATGACCGAGGAGGCAATGTTGAATGCCGCGACGCCCATGTTGCGCAGGCGCTCAAGCGTGGTGGGTGCGTCGTTGGTGTGCAGCGTCGACAGGACCAGGTGACCGGTTTGTGCGGCTTTGATGGAGATTTCGGAGGTTTCCAGGTCGCGAATTTCGCCGACCATGATGACGTCCGGATCCTGGCGCAGGAAGGCTCTTAGCGCAAATGAGAAGGTCAGTCCGGCTTTTTCGTTGACGTTGACCTGGTTGATGCCTGGCAGGTTGATTTCGGCCGGATCCTCGGCCGTCGAAATATTGACCCCAGCCTTGTTGAGAATGTTCAGGCAGGTATAGAGGGAAACGGTTTTGCCGCTACCGGTGGGGCCGGTAACCAGAATCATGCCGTAAGGGCGCTCAATGGCTTCGAGCAAAGCCGCCTTTTGTTCGGGGTCGTAGCCCAGCGCGTCGACCCCCAGCATTGCGGAGGAGGGGTCGAGAATACGCATGACGATCTTTTCGCCATGGAGGGTTGGCAGGGTCGAGACCCGGAAGTCGATGGCCTTGTTTTTGGACAGCACCAGCTTCATCCGGCCGTCTTGGGGAATGCGTTTTTCCGAGATGTCCAGGCGTGAGATGACCTTGATGCGTGCGGCGATTTTTTCTCGCAATACCAGGGGGGGTTGCGCCACTTCGCGCAAGGTGCCGTCGGTTCGCACGCGAATGCGGTAATACTTTTCGTAGGGCTCGAAATGGATGTCAGACGCACCTTCATTGATGGCGTCGATCAGCACCTTCTGGATGAATCGAACGACTGGCGCGTCATCGACTTCGGCCTGGGCATCATCGGCGGCCGCTTCGCTGGGCGCGTCTTGCTCCAGCATGTCCATGTCGAATTCATCGCCGGTGAGCGCCTCGAGCGTCTCCTTGGCGGATTCTCCCTGCTTGTCGATGGCTGCGTGCAGTTTGCTTGCTTCGACAACTACCGGGTCGACCGACAGGCCGCTCTGAAAGCGGATTTCGTCCAGCGCGCGCAGGTTGGTCGGATCCGCGAGGGCGACGGTCAGGCGGTTGCCGCGCTTGGCAATCGGTAGCACATGGTGTTTGCCGATCAGTTTCCGGTCGATCGCATCGACCAGAATATTGCTCGGATCGAGCGCCGAGATGTCCAGCAAGGGGTGGCCGAAGGTGTCGGCGGCGAAGCGGGCGATATCCCGCTCGCCGAGCAGGCCACGGCGAGCGGTTTCGAGGATGAAGCCGTTGACCTTGTTTTGCTGTTCGGACGTGCACGCAGCAGCATCCGCCTCCGTCAGGCGGTTTTGTTGAACGAGCGCACGCGCTAGACCGGTGAGCGCAGTTTGAGGATTTGCAGCCATGACCACCTGTTATGGATCCGACATAGCATGTTGCATCGCTTGATGTGGCTTGTAAAGCTTCAGGCGCAAACCCTTGTCACAACTTGGTTTATGTCCGCGGCTTGAATAGCCGTGCGGTCTTCACCATGCGGTCCTGAGTTTGCACCACTTCGATCGGCACATCGCCAATCCGGATTGAGAGTCCTGCCTCGGGAATATCCTGGAGGTATTCAACAATCAGCCCGTTCACTGTTTTCGGACCATTTACCGGAAGGTTGAGGCCTAATTTTCGATTCAGGTCGCGAAGGTTGTGTGCGCCATCGACAAGTACGCTGTCGTTGGCATGCCAGGCGAGGTGGTCACCACCGGCGGGTGCGCTGGTGGTGAACTTGCCGATCATCTCTTCGATGATGTCTTCGACCGTGACCAGTCCCAGCAATTCGCCGTATTCGTCGACCACAAGGCCCATACGTTGCTTGTTTTCCTGGAAGAACTGAAGCTGTGAGTAGACGGGCGTGTCTGCCGGGATGAAATAGGGCTTGAAGAGCATGTTGCGCAGGGCCTCATGATCCAGGCGTTCTTCGAGCGTATGGCTGAGCATGCGTCGCAAGTGCAGGATGCCGATGACGTTGTCGGTCTCGCCGTCGAAAACCGGCAAGCGCGTGTGATAGCTGGTCGCCAGTTGCTGGCGAATATCCTCAATGGTGTCGGACAGGTCGATGCCTTCGATGGTGCCACGCGGCGTCATGACGTCCTCAACGGTGATGTCCTCCAGCTCAAACATGTTCAGCAGGATGCTGCGGTGCTTTGACGGGATGACGTGCCCCGCTTCAAGCACCATGCTGCGAAGCTCTTCGGTCGAGACCTGATCTTGCCCGCCCTCGCCTTGGGGGGCGAGTCTCAGCGCGCGCAGGAGGACCGCGACGAAGAGGTTGACGAACCAGACCGCGAAATACGAGGCGCGCAGCAAGAAGGTGAGGGGGAACGCATAGATGACGGCGAGACGGTCCGCATATCTGGCGCCGATCACTTTGGGCGTGATCTCGGAAAAAACGAGAATCATGAAGGTTACCGCCAGCGTGCCCGCGCCGAGCGCCCAGCGTTCTTCGCCAAACAATGCGATCGTAATGACGCTCACCAGTGTTGCGGCGGCGGCATTGACCAGATTGTTGAACAGCAAAATGACGCCGAGCAGCTTTTCGGTCTGGCCAAGCAAGTCCAGCGCAAGGACGGCGCCGCGGTGGCCGCTCGTGGCCATGGATTTGAGGCGATAGCGATTGGCGACCATCATGGTCGTTTCGGCCATCGAGAACAGGCCGGAAAACACCAACAGCAAGGCGAGTGCAGAGATCTGCACTGAAAGGGGGATGTCGGTCACGGCCTGCTAGGCGAAAAGGGGAGCGTCGAGTATTCCGGCGCGGTGCGGCGATGTCAAGACGGCAACGCCTGCCTCAGGCTGTGCGCTGAAGCAGAATTTCGATCACAAATCGACTGCCGACATAGGCCAGCATCAAGGCTGCGAAGCCGGCAATCGTCCAGCGCTGGGCGAGCTTTCCGCGCCATCCCCACAGTTGTCGACCGACCAGCAGGCCACCAAAAAGCAGCCATGAGATTGCGGCGAACACGGTTTTATGGTCGACCGAAAAGGCTTTCCCGAACAGTACTTCGGAAAAGGCCACGCCTGAGATCAGTGTCAGCGTGAGCAGGACAAAGGCGATGCGGATCAGGCGGAACAGCAGATGTTCCATCGTCAGCAGTGGCGGCAGCGAGGCAAAGGCGTTCGAGAGGCGCGCGCTGTGCAGGCGTTTTTCGGCGATAGCCATCAGTAGCGCGTGCAAGGTGGCGAGTGTGAACAGGCTGTAGGCAAGCATGGCCACAATAAAGTGCGCCCGGAAGGCCGGCGAATCAGCCTTGTCGAGCAGATGCGGCGGGGGGAAGAGGCCCGGCAGAAGCGCGGCGACGGCTGCAGCGGGCATGACGAATGTCTGCAGTCCGTCCAGCCGGGAGAAGAAATTTTCGATCCAGTAGAACAGCACCGCCAGCCAGACCATCAGCGACAGCGCGGTGCCAAAGCCGAAATGCATGCCTTCGCCAGGGAACATTTCGCCGTGAAGCACGACGCCGTGAGCGAGCAGGGCAAGGAGCAACGCGGCCCGCTCCAGGGTCGATAGGCCGCGACGCGGCGTGTTGCTAGATGGGTGCCAGCGGGTACGCCAGAAGTGCACACCGAGTGCGGCATACATGGAGGCGGGCAGCAGATGCAGTAGAATCGATGGCATTGCGCAAGTTTACTCCAAGCCAGATTCCCGGACCATCATGCTAGACAATTTGACCACGCGGCTTTCCAAAGTCGTCAAAACCCTCCGTGGCCACGCCCGGCTGACCGAAGACAATATTCAGGACGCGATGCGCGAAGTGCGCATGGCGTTGCTAGAGGCCGATGTGGCCTTGCCCGTGGTCAAGGATTTCGTTGCACGGGTGCGCGAGAAGGCGGTCGGCCAGGCGGTGGTCGGCTCTCTCACGCCGGGGCAGGCGCTCGTCGGGGTGGTGCACGACGAATTGTGCGCCTTGATGGGCGCGAAGAACGAAGGCTTGAATCTCGCTGCACAGCCGCCCGCCGTGGTGTTGATGGCGGGCTTGCAGGGCGCGGGCAAAACGACGACGACCGGCAAACTCGGCAAACTGTTGCGCGAGCGCAAGAAGAAAAAAGTGCTGGTGGTGTCGGCCGACGTCTATCGTCCTGCCGCTATCGAGCAGCTCAAAACGGTGGCCGGGCAGGCCGGCGTCGAGTTTTTCCCGTCGCAAACCACCCAGAAGCCGGTCGATATTGCGCTGGCGGCACTGGATTACGCCCGCAAGCACTTCTTTGATGTGTTGCTGGTCGACACCGCCGGCCGACTCGCCATCGACGAAGCGATGATGGCTGAGATCAAGGCGGTGCACGCGGCGATTCTGCCGGTCGAGACCTTGTTTGTTGTCGACGCCATGTTGGGTCAGGACGCCGTTAATACCGCTGCGGCCTTCAACGAGGCACTGCCGCTGACCGGCATTGTGCTCACCAAGCTGGACGGTGACTCCCGCGGTGGTGCGGCGCTGTCGGTGCGTCACGTGACGGGCAAGCCGATCAAGTTCGCCGGTGTGGCGGAGAAGCTCGACGGGCTGGAAGAGTTCTTCCCGGAGCGCATGGCGTCCCGGATCCTCGGCATGGGCGACATCATGGGCCTGGTCGAGGACGCGCGCCGGGGCGTTGACGAGGACAAGGCCAAGGCCTTCGCGCAGAAGCTCAAGTCCGGCAAAGGCTTCGATCTGAACGACTTCAAGGAACAGATCGGCCAGATGCGCAAGATGGGCGGTCTGACGTCGATGATGGACAAGCTGCCCGCGCAATTTGCGCAAGCCGCAAGTCAGTTGCAGGGCGGGGCCGAAGAAAAGATGGTCGGGCGCGTGGAAGGCATCATCAACTCGATGACCCCGCTTGAGCGCGCCAAGCCCGAACTGCTCAAGGCATCGCGCAAGCGACGCATTGCCAACGGTGCCGGCGTGCCGGTGCAAGAGGTCAACCGACTGCTCAAGCAGTTTGAGCAGACCCAGAAGGTGATGAAACAGTTCTCCAAGGGTGGCATGGCCAAGATGATGCGCGGCATGAAAGGAATGCTTCCGGGCATGATGCGTTGATGTCTGCTCCGCGCGCGCCGGAATCCTTGTTTGCCGCTTTACAGGGTGCGCTGCTCGAATGTGATGCCGACCAGAAGTGCGCGCGTGTTCATGCATTGAAGGCGGCGTTTGATGGCGGCCAACTGAGTCTTGATGACGACACCCCGGCTGAGCCAATCGTCGCCTGCGGCCGGCCGGCACTGCCCGAACTGGTGGCGCCGAACAAACTGCGCAAGCGGCGCCCTGGCAGCCCCGATGGTCACGCCGCCTTGCTGCATGCCATCGCCCACATCGAATTCAATGCGATCAATCTGGCGCTCGACTGTGCCTATCGTTTTCGCGCTCTGCCCGAGGCGTTCTATCACGGTTGGGTACGGGTGGCCGCCGAAGAGGCGACGCACTTCGGTTTGTTGCGCGAACGGCTGCGGGCGCTGGGGTCCGACTACGGGCGGTTCGCAGCGCATAACGGTTTGTGGGAGATGACCGTCAAGACGGGGGATGATCCGCTGGCCCGGATGGCGCTGGTGCCGCGTGTGCTCGAAGCCCGCGGGCTGGATGCGACACCGCCAATCATGAACAAGCTGCGCCATGTCGGAGATGCCGCCACTCTGGCCGTGCTGGATATCATTCTGCGTGATGAAATCGGCCATGTCGCGCTCGGTGACCACTGGTTTCGCTACTTTTGCGCGCAGCAGGGGTTGGCGCCCGAGGCGACTTATCTTGCATTGATCGATCAGTTCAATGCGCCGTGGCCCAAGCCGCCGCTCAATCTTTCTGCACGGCGCACGGCCGGCTTTAGTGATGCCGAGTTGGCGGTGCTATCGGAGCCTCGCAAAGCGAAGCATCTCGACTGATGAGCCGCTCAGTGCGGCATGTCTTTGCGGTATCTGTCGTGGCAGGCTTCGCCGACTTTGCCGATGGCGGATCGAATGGCGTCGGTATCGTCGCCAGACGCCGCTTGCACCAGCGTGTTGATCGCCAACTTCAGTGCCTTACCCAAGCGTTTGAAGTCCGTGAATTCGTTTCAGGCTTCCGGCTTCATGCGGCTGTTGGCGACTTTGCGCGAGCCCTGCGTGTCAGTCTGCGCGGGGAGTCGTTCCGCCCACTGAAGGTGGCCGGCCCAGTGTTTGACCGCCGCCGCGTCAAAGGGCTTTTCACCACGTGCGATTTCGGCAAGCAGGCCCATATGCCAGCCCATGATGCGGTAGGCCCCTTGACGAAAATCGACCCGGTCGTCACCGCTCTGCGCATGGGCCGTCGCCGACCACGTGGCGCAGGCGAGGGCGAGGGCGATCGTGTTGCGCAGGAGTCGTCCTGACATGTGTTGAGCGTCCCAATGGTTGAGGTCAGCCTGCCATGGCTGGTGTGGCGGATGGCACACATGAAAAAAGGGAGTGACGAATCACTCCCTTTTCAATTGCAGCGGCGCGTTTTGTCGAATCAGCGCAGACCGGCGATGAAGTCCGAAACGGCCTCGATTTCCTTGTCGGTCATCTTGAGCGCAATGGTCTGCATCATTTTGGCGGGATCGTTCGCACGCTCGCCGGCGCGGAAGGCTTTGAGCTGCGCGGCCGTGTATTCGGCAAATTGACCCGACAGACGCGGGAACTGAGCCGGCAGACCTTTTCCTGCGGGGCCGTGGCATGCGGCACAGGCGGGCAGGCCTTTGGACGCATCGCCCGCGCGCCACAGTTTCTGGCCCCATTCGATGGTTTCGCCATTTTTGGCAACCGCCGGTTGCAGCGTCTGGCTACCAAAATAATGCGCGACGTTGTTGATGTCGTCGCCGGTCAGCGCCATCGCCATGCCATTCATGACGGCATTGACGCGGACGGGAGGCTTGCCGTCGGCCGACTGGAATTCGTGGAGTTGTTTGGCCAGGTATTCCGGAATCTGACCGGCCAGTTTCGGGTTGGCAGGCAGCGCGCTGTTGCCGTCAGGGTTATGACAGCCGGCACAGATGCCCTCGGCCGTCAGCTTGCCTTTTTCGAGATCGGGAGCGGCTTGCTCGGCCTGAACAGCGCCGGCGGCGAGAAAAAAGGAAAGCAGCAGGGAACGCTTCAGCATGATCTTGATGTCCTCGGGTGCCGTGGTCGATGGTTGAAATCCTGATATTCTATAACAGCTTACCGGGTTTGCGCGATGCAACACCCGCCCCTTTTCCCCATAGTGCCCTCCGAATGTCCCTCTTCCGTCACGCTGCATTTGAAATCTCAGTCGCCGAACCCCGGGGTCTGCCACCACCTAACGGCGCTGAAATCGCGTTTGCAGGACGTTCCAACGCGGGAAAATCCAGCGCCATCAACACCTTGGCGATGCACACGCGTCTTGCCTTTGTGTCGAAGACGCCAGGGCGTACCCAGCTGATCAATTTTTTCCGCCTGCGCTGCGGCGCCGTGATGGTCGATTTGCCGGGCTATGGCTATGCCGAGGTGCCGGAAAAAATCCGCCGTCAGTGGCAGGCGCTGCTTGAAAATTATCTGCGTGAGCGCCCGAATCTGATCGGTCTGGTGTTGATCATGGACTCACGGCGCCCATTGACACCGCTCGATCGTCAGATGCTTGACTGGTTTGCGCCCAGCGGTCGGCCGGTGCATGTGCTGCTGACCAAGAGCGACAAGCTGACGCGCAATGAGCAAGCCAAAACCCTGGCCGCGACGCGCAAGGGGCTGGCCGAGTGGGGGGATGCCGTGACCGTGCAGATGTTCTCGAGTCTTAAAAAGACCGGCATGGACGAAGTCGATGCCGTCGTGCGCCAATGGCTGGATGTGTTGCCGGGTGTCGAGATGGACGGCGACGAGGAATAAAAAAATAGACCCCCGGCCAAAGGGGAGAAAGCCGGGGGTTGAACGCCCTGCTTGAGGAGCAGGACTCCCGCTCAGGGAGGTGAAGCGGGAGACGGCTTGCGCCATCTGTTCTCCTAGATCAAAGCAGCGCAAGAAAGTTCCCGGCACACTTTTTCTCTATGTTTCTTTCTGTTTCGAGTGATCTGATGACTTCCAATCCCGCCTTTCCTGCAACGCGTATGCGCCGCATGCGCCGTGACGCTTTTTCCCGCCGCCTGATGCGCGAGAATGAGTTGAGCGTCAATGACTTGATCTACCCGGTGTTTGTATTGCCTGGACAGGGTCAGCGTCAAACCGTGGCGTCGATGCCAGGGGTTGAGCGCGTGTCACTGGATGCGTTGCTGGGTGTGGCCGAAGAAGCGGTGTCGCTGGGCGTCCCGGCGCTGGCGCTGTTTCCGGTGGTTGAAACCGAGAAGAAGAGCTTGGCTGCTGAAGAAGCGTGGAATCCCGACGGTTTGGTGCAGACGGTGGTGCGCGCACTCAAGGCGCGCTTTCCCGAGTTGGGGGTCATCACCGATGTGGCGCTCGACCCGTACACCAGCCATGGTCAGGATGGACTGATCGACGCGTCCGGGTATGTGTTGAACGACGAAACACTGGAAGTGCTGGCCAAGCAGGCGCGCAGCCATGCAGAGGCCGGTGCCGACATCGTGGCGCCGTCGGACATGATGGACGGCCGTGTCGCCCGTATTCGGGCCGAACTCGATGCCGGCGGTCATATTCTGACCCGCATTCTGGCCTATTCGGCCAAGTACGCATCCAGCTACTACGGTCCGTTCCGCGACGCGGTCGGCTCGGCCGGCAATCTGGGCGGCGGCAACAAATACACCTATCAGATGGACCCGGCCAACTCCGATGAAGCGATCCGCGAAGTGTCGCTGGATATCGCCGAAGGCGCCGACATGTTCATGGTCAAGCCCGGCATGCCGTATCTGGACATCGTCCGCCGGGTCAAAACCGAATTGCAGGTGCCGACCTTTGTGTACCAGGTCAGTGGTGAGTACGCCATGCTCAAGGCGGCAGCGGCCAACGGCTGGCTCGACGAAAAAGCCTGCGCACTGGAAGCCCTGATGGCCTTCAAACGCGCTGGCGCTGATGGCGTGCTGACCTATTTCGCGCTGGACGCCGCTCGCTGGTTGAAAGAAGCCAAGTGAGCTTTGCCCTGCGGCCGATGATGGTCGATGACTTGCCGGCCGTGCTGGCCGTGCAGCGCCTGGCGTATGGCGATGCCTATCAGGAAGCTGCTGAGGTGCTCGACGCCAAGCGCCAACGCAGCCCGGCGGCCTGCTGGGTGGCTTGCGACGCCGAGGGCATGGCAGGCTACGTGTTTGCGCACGATTGGCCCGGCGATACCCCTCCGCCCCTGCATGTCGCACTGCCACCTGCGGGTGCCTCAAGTAGCGGTTTTTTGCACGACTTGGCAGTCGTGCCTCGCGCGCATGGCTGCGGCCTGGGTGCTGCGTTGTTTTCGGCGGTGCAGCAGTGGTCAGTCGCCGCGGGTCATGAAGCGCTCACTCTGGTGTCGCTGGACAGCGCAGTGGGTTATTGGCGCCGGGCCGGATTTTCGCCGGTCGTGCCGGCAGATGCATCGGCACTCGCCGCTTATGGCGACGGTGCGTGTTTTATGCGCCGCTCGCTCAAGCGCTGAATCCGAGCCGGCTCATGGCGCGGGGCAGTGCCAGCACGCTTGAAAACTTGGCGTCGACATAAGCTGGACACCCATTCGCACGACTGATCCACACGGTACGCATGCCGAGGCGTTTGGCTGCCCTCAGGTTCGCCAGGCTGTCTTCAACCAGAATGCAGCGCGACGCCTGCAGCTTGTGGTCGACCATGAGGCGTCTAAACGCACGGCTGCCGGGTTTGGGGTGTAAGCGCATTTGCTCGATGGCGAAGACACTGTCGATCGATCGATGCAGGCCCATGATGTCGAGCACCGCATGGGCGTAGGCCGATGGGCCGTTCGAGAAGACGATTTTCCGTCCCGGCAGGCGCTTGAGGCTGTGCCGCAGCGCGCGGTCGAACACCACCATGTTGCGGAGCCGCTCGAAGCGATGCGTCTCGCGCAGGAAGTGGGCCGGATCGGTGCCGTGATGGCGCATCAAGCCGAGCAGCGTGGCGCCGTAACGAACCCAGTAGTCGGTGCGCAGGGCGTTGGCATGGCCTTCATCCACCGCCAGGTGCTGCATGATGTAGTCCGTCATGCTGCGGTTGATGTGCGGGAAGATATGCGCGCTGGCGTGGTGTAGCGTGTCGTCCAGATCGAACAGCCAGACCGGGGTGGTGCTCATTTGGGTCCGCCGGGCCGGCTCTGGAAGCGGATGATGGCGTGACCGTCGGGCGTGGTGCGCGGTGCCGGCTTCCAGGCGTGGCCATAGACGACTTCGAAGGTGGCGGGGAGTCGTCCGTTGATGCGCATCGCTTCGTAGCGCGCCCGCGCCTTCAGCCAAGCGGCTTTGCCACTCAAACCACGGCTACGCCGTGCACTGGCATTGGCGCTGCCCGACAGGCGAAGGTCGGCGAACAGGCGGTCCAGATCGGCATAGGTCAGCGTGATGGTGTCCATGTCCATCACTGGATCACTGAAGCCGGCGCCGACCAGCGCGTCGCCGATGTCGTGCATGTCGATAAAACGATGGACGCGGGTGCCTTCGGCGTCGTCAAAGGCCTCGCGCAACTCGCGCAGCGTATCGGGGCCGAGCGTGGCGAACATCAGCATACCGCCCACTTTCATGACCCGTGCCATTTCGGCCAGAGCCGGTGCCGGGTCGTCGAGCCAGTTGAGCATGAGGTTCGACCACAGCATGTCGAACTGGCTGGGGCCGAAGGGCAGGGCGCTGGCGTTGGCGGCGGTGAGCTGCACGCGGTCGCCGCGACCGATCAAGCGTTGCAGGCGACCGACCGTGGGCGCGGCCAGCTGAAGCATCGCCGGCGCGATGTCAGCGCCGACACGCAGGGCTTTCGGGTATCGCTCAGCCAGGCGGCGCAGATCACGCCCGTCGCCACAACCCAGGTCGAGAATGACTTCGGGCTGATGGAGAATGCCTTCCAGCCGCTCGTCCATCTGTTGCGCGACGGCGCGCGCCAGCATGTCGACGCTGTTGTAGCTGCTGGCGGCGGCATTGAAATGCCGCCGGACGCAGCCGGCGTCCAGATGAAAATCGCCCGCCATGAATGCGTCAGATAGCCTTCAGTCCGAGTTTGGCGAAGAGCTGCTCGTCGCGATCGGTTTCCGGGTTGTCGGTGGTCAGCAGGCGGTCGCCGTAGAACATCGAGTTGGCACCTGCCGCGAAGCACAAGGCCTGCATTTCGTCGCTCATTTGCTGACGACCGGCCGACAGGCGAACAAAGCTCTTCGGCATGGTGATGCGCGCGGCAGCGATGGTGCGAACGAATTCGATCGGATCGACTTGCTCGTTGTCGGCCATGGGCGTGCCTTCGATGGCGACCAGATTGTTGATCGGCACCGACTCGGGCGGCGGGTTCATGTTGGCCAGCTGGGCAATCATGGCGGCGCGATTGCGGCGGTCTTCGCCCATGCCGACAATGCCGCCGCTGCACACGTTGATGCCGACGTTGCGTACGCGGTCGAGGGTGTCGAGGCGGTCCTGGAAGGTGTGGGTGGTGATGACCTGGCCGTAGAACTCGGGCGCGGTGTCGATGTTGTGGTTGTAGTAATCGAGGCCGGCGTCGCGCAGCTTTTCGGCCTGGCCTTCCTTGAGCATGCCGAGGGTGACGCAGGTTTCCAGCCCCAGGGCCTTGACCTCGCGGATCATGTCGATCACCGGCTCCAGATCTTTGTCTTTCGGGCCGCGCCAGGCCGCGCCCATGCAGAAGCGGCTCGATCCCTTGGCTTTGGCGGCGCGGGCATTTTCGAGGACTTCTTCGAGCGCCAGCAGGCGTTCGCGTTCGAGGCCGGTATCGTAGCGGGCAGATTGCGAGCAGTATCCGCAGTCTTCGGAGCAGCCGCCGGTCTTGATCGACAGCAGCGTCGAGCGCTGGACGGCGTTCGGATCGAAGTGCTCGCGATGCACTTGCTGGGCGCGGAAGAGCAGGTCGTTGAACGGCAGCTTGAACAGTGCCTCAACCTCGGCGACTTTCCACTTGCGGCCGTCGGTCGATTGAGGGGCGGGTGCCGATTGCGGCGCGGTGTGCTGGGAAGTCATTGTCATGATGAGGATTTTTTGCTGTAATTCAAAATTATGGATATTCCACGATTGAGGGATGCCTTGTCAAACCAGCACGCCCGATGGCGGCGTGCACTTGATGGTGCCAGGCAGTCTTTCTGGCCGCGTCGCTGTGTCCTTTGTGCCAGCGTGCGTGATCCGAGTGGCTTGTGCGCGGGGTGTCGCCGCGACCTGCCATTGTGCCTGTCTGCGTGCCCCAAGTGTGCATTGCCTGGGACGGGCGGCGAACTTTGCGGTCGGTGTCAGCGACACCCGCCGGCCTTCGATGCCACAACGGCGTTGTACTGCTACGACTATCCGGTGGATCATTTGGTGCATCGCCTCAAGTATGGTCATGATTTCGGTGTCGCCCGTGCCCTGTCGGCTGCGCTCGCCCGCGACATACCTGCGCCGGCGGTCGATGTGATCATGCCCGTGCCGCTGCACGTTGCGCGATTGGCCGAGCGTGGCTTCAATCAGGCACTTGAGATTGCTCGGCCCTTGGGCCGCGCGTGGCAGATTCCCGTGATGGCACGCGGTGCGGTGCGGACGCGGGCGACTGCGGATCAGGTCGGGCTCCCGTGGTCCGAGCGAAAGAAAAATATGCGCGATGCCTTTGCCTGTCAGATGCCGGTCGATGGCGCCCGGGTGTTGCTGATGGACGACGTCATGACCACCGGCGCGACGCTTGGCGCCTTGGCTGCGTGTCTGCGGAAAGCGGGTGCCGCTGCCGTGAGCAATCTGGTGATCGCGCGCACGCCTTTGCGTTGATCCGCCGCAGCCCTGCGGGCACAATGCCGCACCATGTTCAATATCGTCCTTTACCAGCCGGAAATTCCGCCCAATACCGGCAACGCGATCCGCCTGAGTGCCAACGTGGGCGCGCGGCTGCATCTGATCGAGCCGCTTGGCTTCGAGATGTCGGACAAGGCGCTGGCACGTGCGGGTCTCGACTATCACCAGTTGGCGCATGTTCAGACGCATGCCGACTGGGCCGCATTTCGTGCCTGTGTGCCGGAGGGGCAGATCTACGCCGTGACGACGCGCGGTGGGCGAGGTTTCAATGAGGTCAGCTATCAGCCCGGTGACATCTTGCTGTTTGGGTGTGAGACACGGGGCTTGCCGGCCGAGATGCTCGCCATGCTGAGCGATGAGCAGCGTGTGCGGATTCCGATGCGTCCGGGTAACCGAAGTCTGAATCTGTCCAATGCTGTGGCGGTCGTGGCCTATGAGGCGTGGCGACAGCAGGGCTATGAAGGCGGCGCTTAGGTCACTCGCTGCGCGGATCGCGTGCGAGGAGTCGCTCGACCGCTTCGCGCGCACTGAGCGTGCCCGAGAGCAGGGCGTTCACCCCTTCGGTAATCGGCATCTCGACCTGATGGCGATGTGCCAAAGCCACCGTTTCACGCGTGGTCGGCACGCCTTCGGCGACATGGCCGAGTTCGTTCAGAATCTGCGGCAATGCTTTGCCTTCGGCCAGTGCGAGGCCAACCCGGCGATTGCGTGACAGATCACCCGTGCAGGTGAGCACCAGATCGCCCATGCCGGCCAGGCCCATGAAGGTTTCGTGTCGCGCGCCCAGTGCGAGGCCGAGTCGCGCCATTTCGGCCAGGCCGCGGGTGATCAGCGCGGCGCGGCTGTTCAGGCCGAACCCAAGTCCGTCCGACACGCCGGCGGCGATGGCCATGACGTTTTTGACCGCGCCGCCCACCTCGGCGCCCACCAGATCGTCGTTGGCGTACAGGCGCAGCCGGGGTTGATGCAGATGGGTCGTCCAGGCTGATGCAAATGCCGCGTTTCGCGCGGCCAGCGTAATGGCGGCGGGCAGCCCGGCGGCGACTTCGGCGGCAAAGCTCGGTCCGGTCAGCACGCCGCAGGGAAAGTCTGCGCCCAGTTCGTCTGCGACGACTTGATGCGGCAGTTTTCCGGTGCCGGATTCAAAGCCCTTGCAGGCCCAGATGAGCGGGGCGGTGAGTTTTTCTGCGGCGAGATGGCGAGCAATATCGCGCAGCCCGGCAACCGGCGTGACGACCAGATGCAGATCTGCGCCCTGACTGGCGCAGTGAAGATCTGCATCCAGTGTCAGTGCATCAGGAAAGGGGGCGTTGGGGAGGAGTTGCTGGTTTACCCGCGCTTTGGCGCAACTGGCGAGGGCGTCGGTGTCGCGCCCCCACAGCGTCACCTGATGCGATTTTGCGTAGGCGATGGCCAGCGCCGTGCCCCAGGCGCCGGCGCCATAAACGGTGATCTTCATGCTCAGCCGACTCCTGGCAGCGTGATGCCGTGGTGCATTGGTGGCGGTGCAGCGGTGAGAATCATTGACCCCAGACGTCGACCCGGCGGACAAAGCCGTGGTCGCCATCCGCATGACGCACCGGCAACCAGGTACCCCTGGCCGGACCGGAGACGTTGAGGATGACGCCACGGACGGCATCGAAACTCGTCGGTGCGTCGTCTGCCGCCTGTTGGCGGACGGTGGCGCGATCGGCGGTAACGACGACAGTCTGCCCGTTGGCGAGGGCGCTGCGCTCGATCCAGGCCAGATGGCCGTCTCGGTCGCGGACCTTGACCCACTTTTCGAGGGTCACAATCACTTCGAACGGGCTGCCGGCAGAGGCGACAAACACGCGCTTGCCCTGGGCGGACGGCGTGTCGTACAGGATGGCGGGCCCGGCCGTCGCCCGGAAATCCAGGGCGGCGGCCGGCGCGCAGGCCGCACCGGTCAGAATCAATGCAATGAGGCGGGCGGCGCGCATGCTCACTGAACCGGTGTGTCCTGAGCTGCGCCTTGCTGCTCTTGCTGGCGCGCCTGGTACAGGGCTTCGAAGTTGACCGGTGCCAGCAGCACGGGCTGGAAGCCGGCGCGGGTCACTGCGTCGGAGATCGCCTCGCGGGCATACGGGAAGAGGATGTTGGCGCAGCCGATCATCATGATCGGTTCGATATCGGACTCGGGCACATTGCGGATCTGGAAAATACCGGCTTGCGCTGCTTCAACCAGGAACACCGTCTTTTCTTCGCCGATCTTGGCGGTCACGGTCACGGTCAGCACCACTTCGTAGACGCCCGCGTCAATGCCCTTGGTATCCGTGCGCAGTTGCACATTGATCTGCGGGGTTTCGCGATCGAGGAAGATCGTCGGTGCGTTGGGCACCTCGACCGACAGGTCACGAATGTAGAGCTTCTCGATGGTGAAGACGGGTTGCGTGTTTTCAGCGGCGTTGGCTTGGTTGGTTTCGGGCATGTCTGAGCCTTGTGTGAGAGTGATAAGAGTTGTTCAGGCCGCTTCAGCGTTCAGAAGCGGGTCCAGCTTTCCTGCCTGGTCGAGTGCGAAAAGGTCGTCGCATCCGCCCACATGCAAATCGTTGATGAAAATCTGGGGCACGGTGCGACGGCCAGTGATCATCATCATTTCTTCGCGCCGTGCCGGGTCCAGGTCGACGCGAATCTTGTCGATGCCGGTGACGCCCTTTTGGTTGAGCAGCGCTTCTGCGCGAACGCAGTAGGGGCAGCCCAGGGTTGCGTACATGCGGATCTTTGGGGGCATGCTTATTTCCTCTTGCGGCTTACCGGCTGGCCGGCTTGTTGCCAGCTCGCGATGCCGCCCTGGAGGTTAAACACTTTTTCGCAACCGAGTTTGCGCAGGGTAGCCGCTGCCGCATTCGAGCGTGCGCCGGAGGCGCAGCATACGATGATCGGTTGCTGTTTCAGTTTCTCGATCTCGGCCGATCGCTTTTCCAGCGCCGCGAACGGAATGTGCCGTGCGTTCGGGATGTGTCCCTGAAAGAACTCGTTTTGCTCGCGCACGTCGATGATGACCGCGTCTTCACGGTTGATCATCAGCGTGGCCTGCACCGGGGACAGGCTGCTGCTGTCGCCACGCTGGCGGAGGGTTTCAATCAACAGGAATGCACCGCTGGCGACAGCCAAGGCTGCCCAGTACCAATTTTGCTGCAAGAACTCCACGGAAATTTCCTTCTTGTAATGTCAGGGCTGAGCGGGCGGTTCGCCGCAGAAGACCTCGCGCATGAGGACGATCAATTGCAATGTGCGCTGGTCTCCGACCCGGTAGTACACCCGGTTGGCGTCCTTTCTGGTGAGCAGTACGCCTTTGTCACGCAGAATGGCCAGGTGCTGGGATATGTTGCTCTGGGATGTGCCGACGGCCTCGACGATGTCTTGTACACAGACCTCGCCTTCTCCGATGACGCACAGGATCTTGAGCCTGAGCGGATGGGAGATGGCCTTGAGGGCGCGGGCGGCGGTTTCGATCTGCTCGGTCTTGCCGATCAGATCAACAATGGGATGACTATTCACGATCAGCGATCGATTCGACAAAGATGAATGTAATAAAATACCATTTTTTGCCGTAGCGGCGACTTGGCGCGACGCAAGAACCCATGTTTACCACCTTAGCGAGTAGATAGTTCCTCATGTACAAGATCGTATTGCTTCGCCACGGAGAGTCCACCTGGAACAAGGAAAACCGGTTTACCGGCTGGACTGACGTTGATTTGACCGACAAGGGCGTGGAAGAGGCCCGCGCGGCCGGCGACCTGCTGCGCGACGAGGGCTATGCCTTCGACGTGGCTTTCACCTCGGTGCTCAAGCGCGCCAACAAGACCCTGAACATCGTGCTCGAGCACATGGCGGCGCTGTGGCTGCCGGTGGAGCACTCCTGGCGTTTGAATGAACGTCACTACGGCGCGTTGCAGGGGCTGAACAAGGCCGAGACGGCAGCCAAGTTTGGCGATGACCAGGTGCTGAAATGGCGTCGTTCCTACGATGTGCCGCCCCCGGCGCTGGAAGCCGGTGACGAGCGTCTGACGCCCGATGACCCGCGCTATGCCAGCCTGCCGGCGGATCGCTTTCCGCACACCGAGTGCTTGAAAGATACTGTCGCGCGCGTGGTGCCTTACTGGGAGACGGTGATCGTTCCGCGTGTGTTGGCCGGTGATCGTATCCTGATCGCCGCTCACGGCAACAGCCTGCGTGCGCTGATCAAATACCTCGATGGCGTGAGCGATGCCGACATCGTTGGCCTGAACATCCCGACCGCTCAGCCGTTGGTGTACGAACTCGACGCCAATCTGCGGCCGATCCGCAGCTACTATCTTGCGGATGAAGACACCATCAAGGCGGCGGCTGCAGCCGTCGCGGGGCAGGGCAAAGCCAAGGCCTGAGGACGTGACCCTTTTTGCCGCCACCCGTGGGCGGCCATCGGCGGCGCTGGCAATGATGCTGGCGCTCGCCGTCTTTCCCGCTTCGGTTGGTGCCGAGGATACGAGCGACCGAATGGCGTCATCGCGCAGCGATCTGGACGCCGTCAAGTCGCGTCTGCGCTCGGCGCAAGCCGAGGTGGCCGATACCGAATCGACCCATGCTGAGGCGGCCAAGGCGCTCAAACAGGCCGACGTTGCAGTGTCGCGGATCTTGCGGCGCGTGCGTGAGTTGGTGCGTGAGCGCAAGAACGCCGACGCCGCGGTGCTGAAGGTCGAGGCCTCGTTGCGGGAGACCGAGGCGCAGGTCAATACGGGGCGAGAAGCGCTGGCCAACTGGCTGCGGCGCTACTACCAGTACGGTGGTGAGCCGGGCGTGGCGTATCTGCTCAGCGCGCGCGAGCCCAATCAGCTCGCCCGCGATGCGTTTTACCTCGAGCAGATTGGGCGGGAGAAGCAGGCGATCATTACCCGCTTGCGCGAAGCCATGGCCTTGCAGCAAAAGCAGCAAGCCGAAGCCGAGGCGCGGCGCGCCGAGGTCGCGCGGCTCGAAGCGGTCCAGCGCCGTGAGATGGCCGATCTGAAAAAAGAGCGTGCACGACGGGGGCAGATCGTGGCGACGCTGGCGAAAGAATTGAAGGTGCAAAAGCAGGTCGTGGCCGATCTTCAGCGCGACGAAGCGCGTTTGCGTGCCTTGATGGTCGAGTTGGAAAAAGCCAGAGCACGTCCTCGGCCACCGCCACCGGTCTCGACCCCGAAATCGTCCAGCGAACCGGTGGTAGGCGCCTCCCGGGAAAGTGCCGATAGCAGCACGCGTGGCAAGGCGTTTGGAGGGCTGCGTGGGCAACTCAAACCGCCCTTGCGTGGTGCGATCATTGGTCGCTTTGGTGCCGACAGGGCGTCGGGCGGGACGAGCTGGAAGGGCATTTTCATCCGAGCCAACAGTGGTGAGGAGGTGCATGCCGTGGCTGACGGCGAGGTGGTTTTCTCGGATTGGTTGCGCGGCTTCGGAAATCTCATCATCATCGACCACGGTCAGGGCTATTTGACGGTGTACGGAAACAATGACGCGCTGTTCAAGTCCAACGGCGAGCGTGTTTCAGCCGGCGAGGTGCTGGCAGCGGCTGGCGACAGCGGAGGAAACCCGGAGCCGGGGCTATACTTCGAGATCCGCCATCAGGGGCGGCCGGTGGATCCGATGGACTGGATCCGCCTGAATTGAATTTTCGGGGGCCGCGCCGTTGTGCGATGCCCCATCGTTTGGAGTCGTCATGCGTAGTAAATTGCAGCAGTTTGGATTGGTCTTCACCGGTATGTGTGCGGGCGTCCTGATCAGTCTGAATTTCCCGGCCAATGCCGACAAGGCGGCGCTGGCGCCGCTGCCCATGCAGGAATTGCGCGCGCTGGCGGATGTGTTCAACGCGATCAAGCAGGGCTATGTCGAGCCGGTGGAAGACAAGGCGCTGCTCACTGACGCGATCAGCGGCATGCTGACCGGGCTCGATCCCCATTCGGCCTACCTGGACGCTGATGCGTTCAAGGACTTGCAGGTGGGCACGCAGGGTGAATTCGGCGGCCTTGGCATCGAAGTGGGTATGGAAGACGGCTTCGTCAAGGTCATCTCGCCAATCGAGGACACCCCGGCCTTTCGCGCAGGCGTCAAGGCAGGTGACCTGATCGTCAAGCTCGACGAGACACCGGTCAAGGGCATGACCCTGGGCGATGCGGTCAAGCAGATGCGGGGCAAGCCGAACACCAAGATCGTGCTGACCATCGTTCGCAAAGGCGACGAAAAGCCGCTTGTCGTGACCATCGTGCGCGAGATCATCAAGGTGCGCAGCGTGAAGTCGAAACTCGTGGAGCCGGGCTTTGGCTATGTGCGTGTGGTGCAGTTCCAGGAGGCCACGGCCGCGTCGCTGGCTGAGCACCTGACACAGCTCTATGCCAAGGGGCCGCTCACTGGCCTGGTGCTTGATTTGCGCAATGACCCGGGTGGCTTGCTGCATGGCGCCGTTGGGGTTTCTGCGGCCTTCTTACCGGCCGATACACTGGTGGTGTCGACCGACGGGCGCACGCCGGACGCCAAGCGCAAATACATGGCGACGCCGGACGATTATCTGCGCGGCACGCGGACAGACTTCCTGAAAGACCTGCCCGCCGGCGTCAAGAATGTACCGATGGTTGTGTTGGTGAACGGTGGATCGGCATCGGCGTCCGAGATCGTCGCCGGTGCGCTGCAGGACCACAAGCGCGCCAAGGTGCTCGGCACCCAGACCTTCGGCAAGGGCTCGGTGCAGACTATCTTGCCGCTGACCAACAATACCGCCATCAAGCTGACCACGGCGCGCTACTACACGCCGGGCGGGCGTTCGATTCAGGCCAAGGGCATCGAACCGGATTACAAGGTCGAAGATCCGCAGGACACCTCGGCGCAACTGCGTATTCGCGAGGCAGACCTGCGCGGTCACCTCGAAAATGACAAGGATCCGGAAGCCGAGCGCAAGGCACTGGCTGCGCGTGAAGCGGCGCGTGCGGCGACCGAGGACAAGGCGGGCGATACGCCGTTCAAGCGGATCGAACCGGCCAGCGAGGAAGATTTCCAGTTCCAGCAGGCTTTGAACCTTCTCAAGGGGCGAGAGATCGTCCAGAATGCAAAGTAATCCAGTAACCATGACGCGAAGGGGGTAATCATGCGCCGTGAAACGGCCTACAAGCTGGCGGGCAGGCGGCATGAATCTCATGCAGGCGCTGGCGCCAGCGGGCTGATCAAGACGCGTGAGATCCGCTTTCGCCCAATGCCGCCGGGGCAGGTTGAGCGTGCGCTGGGCGCTTTGCGTCGCCTGCGCGGGCTCAAGGTTGAGCCGAGTGCGCGCGAGCTGTGTCTGGAAGTCGAGTACTCGGTGCTCGATTTCTCGCTGGAGCTACTTGAAAACGCGCTGCGCGATGCGGGCTTCCATCTGGACAACTCCCTGTACGTGAAGCTGGTACGCGCGCTGGTGTATTTCAGCGAAGAGACGCAGCGCCATAACATTGAGTCACCCGAGCGGCTGATCAAGCAGTCCAACGAGGTGTACATCAAGGTCTACGACCATCACCCCCACGGCGATCATGACGATACGCCGGTCGAATTGCGCGACTATAAGTAAGCTCATCCCGCGCGACTGCTGCCATGAATGACGACCAACTCCTGCGGTATAGCCGCCATATCCTGCTGCCCGAAATCGGTGTCGAGGGTCAGCAGGCCTTTGTCGATGCGCGTGTACTGGTGGTTGGCGCCGGCGGCCTCGGCTCGCCCGCAGCCATGTATCTTGCGGCCGCCGGCGTCGGCACGCTGGTGCTGGTTGACGACGACGAGGTCGACCTGACCAATCTGCAGCGACAGATTCTGCATACCGCGGAGGCCGTCGGGCAGCCGAAGGTGCTGTCGGGTATGGCCACGCTGGGTCGGCTCAACCCCGAAGTCAAGGTGGTTCCGCTGGCGCAGCGCCTGTCGGGCGACGCACTATCGGCGGAGGTCGCGGCGGCGGATGTCGTGCTCGATTGCTCCGACAACTTTGAAACACGTCATGCGATCAATCGCGCGTGCCACACCCACCGCAAGCCTTTGGTGTCTGGCGCAGCCATTCGCTTTGACGGCCAGCTGTATGTGTTTGACCTGCGTGGCGATGAAAGCCCGTGCTATCACTGCCTCTTCCCGGAAGGCGAGGACGTGGAGCAGGTGCGCTGCGCGGTGATGGGCGTGTTCGCGCCGATCACCGGCATCATCGGTGCCGCGCAGGCCGCTGAGGCCTTGAAGCTGCTGGCGGGGATTGGGACATCGCTGGCCGGACGGGTATTGCTGCTCGACGGCCTCAACATGGAGTGGCGCGGCATCGGCTTGTCGAAAGACCCCGCCTGCGCCGTGTGCGGTCAGCCGGCGCGCTGAAAACGACCGATCAGTCGGACGTCTTTGCCGATGAGCCGGACGTCTCGCCATTCAAGGTGGCGGGCCTTCTCCAGCGAACTGAGTTCGGGCAGGTCGAATAAGCCCTGAGCGGCGTCGCCGACCAGCATCGGTGCGGTATACAGCAGCAGCTCATCCACACAATTCTCACGCAGCAAAGAGCCGTTGAGCTTGAAGCCGGCTTCGACATGAAGCTCGTTGATGCCACGTTGCGCGAGCGCCTCAAGCAAGGCGGGCAGGTCGACCTTGCCGTGCGCATTGGGCAGTTGCAGCGTGTCGACATTGCGTGCGGCGAGTGCGGCCGCTTTTTCCGGATTCGATATCGCCGTGACCACGAGCACCGGATCGCCATTGAACAGGCGCGCGTCGGTGCTGACTTCAAAGCGGGCATCGACCAGCACCCGGAGCGGCTGACGGCTGCAGGGCGCGTCGCGCACCGTGAGCAGCGGATCGTCGGCGCGAACGGTGCCAAGCCCGGTCAGGATGGCGCAGGCGCGTGCCCGCCAGCGGTGACCGTCCGCGCGCGCGGCGCTACCGGTAATCCACTGGCTGACGCCATTGTTGAGCGCGGTCTTGCCGTCGAGTGTCGTGGCCGCTTTCAGGCGTACCCAGGGGCGAGAGCGGGTCATGCGTGAGATAAAACCGATATTCAGCTCTGCGGCTTCTGCGCTGAGTAGCCCGACCTGTGTCGGGATGCCGGCCTGTTCGAGGCGTGCGATGCCTTGGCCCGCCACCAAAGGATTCGGGTCGCCCATGGCGATGACAACACGGGCCACTTTGGCGGCGATAAGTGCGTCGGCGCAGGGCGGCGTGCGGCCGTGGTGTGCGCAGGGCTCCAGCGTGACATAGGCCGTCGCGCCTTGCGCGTGGGCGCCTGCAACTTGCAGGGCATGGACTTCGGCATGGGCCTCGCCGGCGCGACGATGCCAGCCTTCGCCCACGACGGTGTCGCCTCGGGCGATGACGCAGCCGACGCGGGGGTTGGGTGTGGTGGTGCTGAGGCCTTGTTCGGCCAGCTGCAGCGCACGGGCCATGTGCTGATGGTCGAGTGCGGAGAAGCCCATGGTGTCAGTCGGCTTTGGGTGGGCGACCGCGGGTGCGCGACACTTCGCGAACGGCTTCGGAGAAGGCGTCGACGTCTTCGAAGTTGCGATAGACCGAGGCGAAGCGGACGTAGGCGACCTTGTCGAGCTTCTTGAGCTCGCGCATCACCAGTTCGCCGACCTTGACCGAGGGCAGCTCGCGCTCGCCCATGGCCAGCAGTTTGCCTTCGATGCGGGCGGCTGCGGCTTCGATGTCTTCGACCGCCACCGGGCGCTTGCGCAGGGCCAGCGTCATGCTCGCGAGCACTTTGCTGCGATCGAATTCGGCGCGATGTCCGTTGCGCTTCACGATATGCGGCATCTTGAGATCGATGCGCTCATAGGTAGTGAAGCGTTTGTCGCATTTGACGCAGCGACGACGACGGCGAACGATGTCGCCGTCTTCGTTTTCACGGGTATCGGTGACCTGTGTCGAGGGGTCGCTGCAGAAGGGGCACTTCATGAGGGGAGGGTGTCCGGGCCAGCGGGCGCACGTGGCGCCCGCTGATCGGTGCTCAGTCGCCGTAGACCGGGAACTTGGCGCACAGGGCGGACACTTGGGCGCGCACGCGCTCCAGATTGGCGACGTCGTCCGGTGCGTCGAGGACATCGGCCACCAGGTGGGCGATTTTCTCGGCTTCGATTTCGGTAAAGCCACGGGTGGTCATGGCCGGCGAGCCAAGGCGGATCCCGGAGGTGACGAAGGGCTTTTCCGGATCGTTGGGAATGGCGTTCTTGTTGACCGTGATATGCGCCATGCCCAGTGCGGCTTCGGCCACTTTGCCGGTGACATGCTTGTTGCGCAGGTCGACCAGGAACACGTGGCTTTCGGTGCCGCCGGAGACGATGCGCAGGCCGCGCTCCTCGCCGAGCACACGCGCCATGACGCGGGCGTTGGCGATGACCTGTTCCTGGTAATTCTTGAAGGTCGGCTTCATGGCCTCTTTGAAGGCCGTGGCCTTGGCGGCGATGACATGCATCAGTGGACCGCCCTGCAGGCCCGGGAAGATGGCCGAGTTGATGGCTTTGGCGTGTTCCTCTTTCATCAGGATCAGGCCGCCGCGCGGGCCGCGCAGGGTTTTGTGGGTGGTGGTGGTGACCACGTCGGCGTGCGGCACCGGGTTCGGGTAGAAACCGGCGGCGATCAGGCCGGCGTAGTGCGCCATGTCGACCATGAAGATGGCGCCAACGGCTTTGGCCACTTTGGCGAAGCGCTCGAAGTCGATGCGCAGCGAGTAGGCCGAGGCCCCGGCGATGATCAGCTTCGGCTTGTGCTCATGGGCGAGTCGCTCCATGGCGTCGTAATCGATGGCTTCGTTCTTGTCGAGGCCGTAGGAGACCACGTTGAACCACTTGCCGCTCATGTTGAGCGCCATGCCGTGGGTGAGGTGGCCGCCTTCGGCCAGGCTCATGCCCATGATGGTGTCGCCCGGCTTGAGGAAAGCCATCAGCACGGCCTGGTTGGCCTGCGAGCCCGAGTTGGGTTGCACGTTGGCGGCCTCGGCGCCGAACAGGGCCTTGGCGCGGTCGATGGCCAGTTGCTCGGCCACGTCGACATGCTCGCAGCCGCCGTAGTAACGCTTGCCCGGATAGCCTTCGGCGTACTTGTTGGTGAGCTGGGAGCCCTGGGCTTCCATGACGGCGTGGCTCACGTAGTTTTCGGAGGCGATCAGTTCAATGTGGGCTTCTTGACGGCGATTTTCGGCCGTGATGGCTTCCCACAGTTCCGGATCGGTGCTGGCGAGCGTGTTTTTCTTGGAAAACATGGTCTTGGGTCTATGGCAGGGTCAAAAGCGAATTCTATCACGCAGCTCGGCGGAAATTCCCACTGGCAGGCGGCCTCAGCTATTGGGCAATTCGTCGCGGGCGGCGCTCAGGTGGGTCTCTTCGGCCCATTGTTCGATTGTCCATGTGGCGGGTGGTTCGTGACGGATCCAGTTGAGTGCGGCGTTCGGTATCTTGAAGTCGCGCGGCTGGCTCAGCGGGCGTCCGCTGGCGATGCGATAGATGATGTCGAGGACGCCACCGTGGGCGACCACGAGAATCTGTTGACCGGCATGGCGTTGCACCAGGTCGTCAAGCGCCGCCGTGATGCGCTCGGCAAACGCGTTCAGGCTTTCGCCCCCGTCAGGAAGCGGGTGCTCGGGGGTGCGGGCCTTGAAATGTGCGTAGGCCTCCGGGTGACGGGTCTGCGCCTCGTCGTAGGTCAGCCCCTGAAAGGCACCGTAGTGACGCTCGCGCAGCGCCGGCAGGGGGACGGCCGCAAGTCCGATGCGCTCGCCAATGGCGCGTGCGGTATCGGCCGCACGTGTGAGGTCGCTGGTATAAGCGGCGTCAAAGCGATGCGCGGCCAGCAGGTGGGCGGTGGCCGCGGCTTGGGCGCGCCCGGTATCGTTCAAGGGAATGTCCGTATGGCCTTGTAGACGATGCGCTGCATTCCAGGCGGTTTCGCCGTGCCGGACGAGGCAGATGTTGAGTGTTTGTGTCATGTGTTCGTTTGATTGTCAGGGGGTTCTTAGGCGTTTCCCCTGATATGCCTGAGCGCGGGGAGCCGGGATAATGCGGCCCGTTAAAAGCCGGATTCTGCGAGTCGGTGTCTGGCCATTCTAAAACGAGTCGGGAGGGGACGATCCGTGTCCTTATTATTGAAACTTGCTGCGCTGATCGATTGGATCAACACACGCGTCGGGCGATTCACGATCTGGCTGATTCTGGCCGCATCGATCATCAGCGCCGGGAACGCATTCAGCCGTTACGGCTTCAGCATGAGCTCCAACGCCATGCTTGAAGTCCAGTGGTACCTGTTTGCCGCGGTGTTCACCTTGTGCGCTGGATACACCTTTCTGCGCAATCAACATGTGCGGATCGACCTGATCTCCAATCGCATGTCGGCCAAGGGGCGCAACTGGGTGGACGTGGTCGGCATCGTGGTGTTTCTGATCCCGGTGGCGGTCATGATCATGTGGATGTCGTGGCCTGGTTTTGTTGACTCCTACGTCAATATGGAAGAGTCCTCCAATGCCGGTGGTCTGATCCGCTGGCCGGTGCGTTTGCTGATTCCGGTGGGCTTCGGCCTGCTGGCGCTGCAGGCGGTTTCCGAACTCATCAAACGTGTCGCATTCCTGGTCGGGGCGGGCCCCGATCCGCTCGAAAAACCGGTTGAACATGGTGTGGCTGCCGGCGGTGATGCTCAGGAGGGCACGAAATGACTGAGTTTCTGATCGCCAACATGGCGCCGCTGATGTTCGGCTCGTTGATCATCTTCTTGCTCAGCGGCTTCCCGGTCGCCTTCGCGCTGGCGGCTAACGGTCTGTTCTTTGGTTTTCTGGGTATCGAACTCGGTCTGCTGACGCCGGCGCTGCTGCAAGCCTTGCCGGAGCGGGTGTTGGGCATCATGTCCAATGACACGCTGCTGGCAATTCCATTCTTTACCTTCATGGGCATCATCCTCGAACGCTCCGGCATGGCCGAGGACTTGCTCGAATCTGCAGGGCAACTGTTCGGGCCGATTCGCGGCGGTATTGCCTACGCGGTGATTTTCGTCGGTGCCCTGCTGGCGGCAACCACCGGTGTGGTGGCAGCCTCGGTGATCTCGATGGGCCTGATTTCGCTGCCGGTGATGCTGCGCTACGGTTACTCCCGGGAAGTGTCCGCCGGTGTGATCTGCGCATCCGGCACGCTGGCGCAGATCATCCCGCCGTCTCTGGTGCTGATCGTGCTGGCCGACGTGCTTGGCGTGTCGGTGGGCGATGCCTACGCCGGTGCGATCATCCCCTCCTTGATGCTGGTTGCTTTGCTGGTGCTGTACATCTTCGTGATGACCATCATCAAGCCCGAATCTGTGCCTGCGCTGCCCAAAGAAGCGCGCACTCTGCAAGGCAGAGCACTGTTGATGCGGGTGCTGGTAGCGATGTTGCCGCCAGTGGTGTTGATCTTCCTGGTGCTGGGCACGATCTTCATCGGTCTGGCGACGCCGACCGAAGGCGGCGCAATGGGTGCCGTCGGCGCGCTGGCGCTGGCGGGCATCCGCAAGCGCCTGAACTATGAAATGGTGCGCAGTGCGCTGGATACCACCGGCAACCTGGCCACGTTCGTGATGTTCATCCTGATCGGTTCCACCGTGTTTGCGCTGACCTTCCGCGCGGTCAACGGTGACTTGTGGGTCGAGCACCTGTTCAGCCTGGTGCCGGGTGGTCAGTGGGGCTTCCTGGTGGTGGTCAGCGCCCTGGTCTTTGTCCTGGGCTTCTTCATCGACTTCTTCGAAATCGCCTTCATTCTGCTGCCGCTGTTCGCGCCGGTGGCCGAGAAGCTGGGCATCGACATGGTGTGGTTCCTGGTGCTGATCGGCATGAACATGCAGACCTCGTTCCTGACGCCGCCATTTGGTTTTGCCTTGTTCTACTTACGTAGTGTGGCGCCATCGACATCCTATGAGGACACCCAGACGGGCAAGACGATTGCCGGCATCAAGACCATGCAGATCTATCGTGGCGTGATCCCGTTCATCGTCATTCAGATCTTTGCGCTGATCATGATTCTGGTCTTCCCGAGCCTGGTGACCGGCGGCCTCGAAGAGCACGTCAAGGTCGATCTTGATTCGGTAGAGATCAATATCCAGCAGAACACGTACGGCGGCGGTAGTGCTTACGACACACCCGCCTTCCCGAGTCTGCAGGATAGTGATGGGGGTGGCGCGGCACCGGCGGCCGAGCCGGACCCGAATGCTGCGTTGATGGATGCGCTGCGCGACGCGCCGGCGCCGGAGAGCAAGTAAATTCGTTGCTTGATGCAAGAAACACAAAGGGGCCTCATTGGCCCCTTTGTGTTTGTGTCCGCCGGTGCTGCGGCCCACATGTTGCGATTATTCAACCCGCGCGATGGTGGGGTTGGTTTGCCATCCCGCGGCGAGCAGACCCCGAACGTTGCAGGCGAATCTCGCGCGTCATTGGCGAGCGAAGTCAGTGCAAATCCGACACCAGGGCGAATTGGGTTTCCGGCGCGATCTCGTCGAGTGCAATGGTGTATGCGGGGTGATCGATGCCCATTCCCAGCGCAGCACCGTTCTTGAGGGCGGCAATCGCCGCCGCACTGAGTTCAAAGCGCAGGAAGTGCACCGACGAAGTCTTGGTCTCGTTCTCCCGTTCGAGATCTTCGTCGGCAATGGCGAAGCTGGGCGGGCAAGCTTCGGCCCTTAGCCAGACGGTTCGCTCGATGCCCCGCAACACCTGTAGCTTGGCCGCCCGCTCTTCGGGGTCGGGATACTCGATGAGCATCGTCGCCTTCAGATTGTTCCCGTCCGGAATCAGCGGGTTGTACACGTCGAGTTCGTCCTGAATGCCCGCCGCCTCGAAAGTGCGTTCGATGCGCAGCATCTCCTGAATCTGATAGCGAACCGTAGTTTCGTCTTCGAACAGCAAGGTGACGTTGGGGCCCAGATGCACGGTGCGCAGGCGTTTGTGGGCCATCACCTCCTGGCGGAAGGCGGGGCGGCGCTCGGCATATTCTTCGAGCGACCAGAGGGCAGAGCGGGTCAGATGCGGCATGGATGGGCTTCCTTCAAATGCCGTAGGCGCGCCGCACCAGGGTGATCGGGTGGGCGAGTTCCGGCGTTTTCTGATGGTTCTGTTCGATACCCTGGGCCAGGTGATGGCCGCCCAGCGGACAGTCCGAGCTGATGAAATCAGGCTCGAACTCGGCCATTTTGCGAAACACCGGACGGCCGATCTTCATCGCCATGGCGTGGAATTCCTTCTTGACGCCAAAAGTGCCGGCGTGGCCGGAACAGCGCTCGGTGGTGTCGACTTCAAGCGCAGCGATCTTCTTCAGGAATTCTTCGGTCTTGCGGCCAATGGCCTGCACCCGGCCGTGGCAGGGCACGTGGTAGGCGATTTTTCCGAGTTTTTCCTTGAAATCGGTCTTGAGCAGGCCGTCCTTGTGTCGGGCGACGAGGTATTCAAAGGGCTCCCACATGGCGTCGCGCACGGCGAGGACATCCGGGTCGTCCGGGAACATGTGTGGCAGCTCCTGTTTGAACATCAAGGTGCACGAGGGCACGCCGGTCAGAATCGCGTAGCCCTCGCGTGCCAGCGCTACCAGTTGCGGGATGTTGATGTTCTTGAGCGCCTCGACGCCGTCCAGATCGCCTTGTTCCAGCTTGGGCATGCCGCAACAGGCTTCCTTCTTGGCGAGCCGCCATGGGATCTCGTTGTGGTCGAGAATGGCGACCAGGTCGAGGCCGATGCCCGGCTCGTTGTAGTTGATGAAGCAGGTCGAGAACAGCACGACCTTGCCAGGCGTGCGCTGACCGTCTTTGACCTCGGTGGCGGTGGCCTCGCCCGCGGCGCTGCGGAACTTTCGGGTGGCGAAACTCGGCAGCCACGCTTTGGCGTCGACGCCCAGCGTCTTCTCCATGACCGTGCGCATCGTCTGAGTGCGATTAATCGCGTTGATGGTCTGCGTGACGACCGGGATGCCGGCGAACAGGCCGGTCTTGTCGGTGGAGGAGAGCACCGTGTCGCGGAACCGCGGCCCCTCGCGCTTGCGCTCGACCGCCTTGGCACGCAGCATCAGGTGCGGAAAGTCGATATTCCACTCATGCGGCGGCACATAAGGGCATTTCGACATGTAGCACATGTCGCACAGATAGCACTGATCCACTACCTCGCCGTAGCGCGCTTTTGGCACGCCATCGACCTCGCCGGTCGGGCCTTCATCGACCAGATCGAATAGCGTCGGAAAGGCGCCACACAGGCTCACGCAGCGCCGGCAGCCATGGCAGACGTTGAACACGCGCTCCAACTCCGCGTCGAGTGAAGCGGCGTCCCAGAAATCGGCGCTTTTCCAGTCGAGCGGGTGGCGGGTAGGGGCTTCGAGACTGCCTTCGCGCACGATTCCGTTAGACGCCATGGGGCACCTCGTTATGGGAGCGTAAAAAAGGGGGGGCGGCCGCCAGGCATTGGTGATGCCGGCGGCGGGCGATCAGGCGTTGGCTTTGACCTCGTCAAGCGTGCGCTGGAACTTGTTGGCGTGGCTGCGCTCGGCCTTGGCGAGCGTCTCGAACCAGTCCGCGATTTCGTCGAAACCTTCGTCACGGGCTTGTTTGGCCATGCCCGGGTACATGTCAGTGTACTCGTGGGTTTCGCCGGCGATGGCGGCGGCCAGGTTGTCGGCCGTTGGGCCGAAAGGCAGGCCGGTGGCCGGGTCGCCACAGGTCTCGAGATATTCCAGATGGCCATGGGCATGGCCGGTTTCGCCTTCGGCAGTGGAGCGGAACACCGCTGCCACGTCGTTGTAGCCCTCAACGTCTGCCTTGCTCGCAAAGTACAGATAGCGGCGGTTGGCCTGGGATTCGCCCGCGAAGGCCGCTTTCAGGTTGTCCTCGGTCTTGCTTCCCTTGAGTTGCATGCTCGTTCTCCAAAGTGATCGGATGGCGCCAAACCGGCGATCACATGCCGGAAGGTAGTTTCAACATAGGTGGCCGATCGGCCCGGATGAAATTGGAATGACCAATGGCGGGCATAGGTCGTCGCTATCGCGTTCGGCAGGCTGCAAATGGACGGCGCCGCCGGTACACTGCAGGCTTCGCGATCACCGCAGCCGACGACAAGGCCATCCAGAATGAAAACCGAACACGCCCCGACCATTCACCGTACCGACTACCAGCCGCTGGCCTGGATCGTGGAGAGCGTCGAGTTGCACTTCACGCTCGACGCCACAGCCACCGTGGTGCGTAACCGCATGCACTGCGAACGCCGCGGCACCGGGCCGCTGGTGCTGATGGCCGAGGGGCTGACGCGTGTGTCGCTCACCGTGGATGGCGTCGAGGTGGCCGAAACGGCGCTGCGCGAAACCGACACCGGCATTGAAATCGACCTGGGCGAGCGCGACGCGGCGGTGGTGGAGGTGGTCACGCAGCTCAACCCCTCGGCCAACACCGAGTTGTCCGGTCTCTATCACTCGAACGGCGGGCTCTACACCCAGTGCGAAGCCGAGGGCTTCCGCCGGATCACCTGCTTCCCCGATCGGCCGGACGTGATGGCGCGCTTCACCGTCACGCTGGAGGCCGACAAGGCCGCCTTCCCGGTGCTGCTGTCGAACGGCAACCTGGTGGATTCGGGCGAGCTGGCCGATGGTCGGCACTTTGCGGTGTGGGAAGACCCCTTCCTCAAGCCGAGCTACCTGTTCGCCCTGGTTGCCGCCGATCTGGTGGCGCTCGAGCGCACCGTGCCGACGCGCTCGGGCCGCGAGGTCTTGCTGCAGGTGTGGGTGGAAGACGGCAATCTGGATCGCGCCGATCACGCCATGGATTCGCTGGTGCACTCCATGCGCTGGGACGAAAAGACCTTCGGCCTGGAGCTCGATCTCGATCGCTACATGATCGTCGCCGTCAGCGATTTCAATATGGGCGCGATGGAGAACAAGGGCCTCAACATCTTCAACGCCAAGTTCGTGCTCGCCAAGCCGGACACCGCCACCGACGTGGACTACGAGCACATCGAGAGCGTGGTCGCCCATGAATACTTCCATAACTGGACCGGCAACCGTGTCACCTGCCGCGACTGGTTTCAGCTCACCCTCAAGGAAGGCCTGACCGTCTTCCGCGATCAGCAATTTTCGGCCGACATGCTCGCCGCCGCCGGTGGCGAATCGGCGCGTGCGGTCAAGCGCATTGAAGACGTGCGCGTGTTGCGCACCGCGCAGTTCCCCGAAGATGCCGGCCCCATGGCGCACCCGATCCGCCCCGATCAGTACCAGGCCATCGACAATTTCTACACCGCCACGGTGTACGAGAAGGGCGCCGAAGTCATCCGCATGCTGCACACCCTGCTCGGCGCCGAAGGCTTCCGCAACGGCATGGATCTGTACTTCAGCTATCACGACGGCGAGGCCGTGACCTGCGACGATTTTGTCGAAGCCATGTCCGAAGCTAACGGCGTCGATCTCGACCAGTTCATGCGCTGGTACAGCCAGCGCGGCACACCGCGGCTATTGGCCGAGGGGCGGTACGACGCCGCGGCCCGTCAATACACGCTCACGCTGACCCAACAACGCCCGGACGGCGACGCGCCGCTGCATATTCCCGTGGCGCTCGGCCTGATCGGCCCCAAGGGCGTCGATCTGCCGCTGACGCTGGCGGGCGAGACCACGGCGGGCGCAACGACGCGGCTGTTTGAACTCAAAGACACCGCCACCACGCTGGTCTTCGAAGCCATTGACGCCGAGCCCGTGCCGTCCTTGTTGCGCGGCTTCTCCGCGCCGGTGATTCTCGAATTGGCCGAGGACGACGCGCGGCTGGCTTACCGCATGGCCAACGATTCCGACCCCTTCAATCGCTGGGATGCCGCACAGCGCTTCATGGTGCGCGTGGTGCTGGCAATGACGGCCGACGCCGCCAGGGGCGTGCTGCCGCAAGTGCCAGACGCTTTCATCACCGCTTTTGGCGCCTTGCTGCACAACGAAAAACTCGACCCGGCCTACCGCGCCGTGGCGCTCACCTTGCCGGCCGAAGCCTATCTGCTTGAACAAATGAACCCGGCCGATCCGGTCGCGCTGCGCCGCGCGCTGATCGTGCTCATGCGCAGCATTGGCGAGCGCCTGGGCGATAGCTGGCTGGGGCTGGACGCGCGTCTGTCGGTGGCGGGCGAATACCGTTATCACCCGACCGATGCCGGCCGACGCGCATTGCGCAATCTGGGGCAGCGCTATCTGTGCGCGGCGGGGGTGGCCAAAGGTGTCGAGCGGGCATTGGCGCGCGCCACCGGCGACGCGCACATGACCGACCGCTTCGGCGCGCTGGCGGCCTTGGTGCACAGCCCGGCCAGCGCCGAGGCGACGATTGCGCTGGCCGATTTCGAGCGGCGCTTTGGCAAAGACGCCTTGGTCATGGATAAATGGTTTGCCATCCAGGCCGGCGCCTGGCGCTGGATCGATTCGGCCGAGCCGGCGCTGGCGCGCATCGAGGCCTTGATGTCGCATCCGGCCTTCAGCCTGAGCAACCCGAACAAGATCTACGCGCTGTTCGGTGCCTACTTCCGCGCCAACCCGGCCGAGTTCCACCGCGCCGATGGCGCCGGCTACCGCTTCTGGGCCGATCGCATCCGCGACCTGAACAAGCGCAACCCGCAAGTGGCCGCGCGCATGGCCCGGGTGCTGGAGAACTGGCGTCGCTTCACCCCGGCGCAGCAGACGCTGGCGCGTGCGCAGATCGAAGCGCTGGTGGGCGAAAAGGATTTGTCGCCCGATGTGCGTGAAGTGCTGGAGAAGGCGCTGGGCGACGCGCGCTGAGGCGCGATGCCGCTTATGCGCAGGGCAGGGTGATTTCGAACGCGGTCACCCCGTCGCGCGATTCGACGGCGATGCTGCCGCCGTGGGCGACGATGATCGAACGCGTGATCGCCAGGCCCAGCCCGGCCCCCTCGCTGGTGTGGTGGCGCGAGGGGTCGGCGCGGTAGAAGCGTTCAAAAAAGCGCGGCAGTGTCTCGGCGGGCAGCGTCTCGCCGTGGTTTTCAACCCGAATGCGTGCACCGTCCGCAGTCTCGTCCAGGCGAACCCGGACAAGACTGTCGGCGCTGGCATGGCGCACCGCGTTCGACAGCAGATTGCTCAATGCCCGGCGCAGCATCAAGGGGTCGCCCGAGACACTGACTGCCCCGTCTTGCGTGAGCGTAACGCCTTTATCTTCGGCCAGCGCGTCGTAAAACTCGAACAGCGCGGCCACCTCCGCCCCCAGATCGACCACCTGCCGGTTCGGAATGACCAGGCCGTTGTCTGATTTCGCCAGAAACAGCATGTCCGACACCATGCGGGCCATGCGCTCGAACTCTTCGGCATTCGAGGCGAGGATGTCGCGATAGTCCTCGGCGTCGCGTGCGCGCGAGAGCGCGACGTGAGTTTGCGTCATCAGATTGCTGATGGGGGTGCGCAGCTCGTGCGCGAGGTCGGACGAAAAGTCCGACAGTCGCTGGAAGGCGTCTTCGAGTCGGGCCAGCATGTCGTTGAGACTGCGCACCAGCTCCGACAGCTCGGTCGGAACGGTGTCTTCGGCGAGGCGAAAATCAAGTTTGTTGGCCGTCACGGTGGCGGTTTGTCTGGCCACTTGCTGCAGCGATGCCAGGCCGCGTCGTGCCGCAAACCAGCCGAGCAGACCGCTGACCAGCGCCGCGCCCAGCATGAAAAGCCAGAGCGTGCGCGAGAACGACGCCATGAACTGGGTGTGGTGGGCAATGTCGATGGCGACCGCAACGATCAGTTGCTGGCCGGGATGGGCGGGGTCGGCGATCCGTGTTGCCAGCGCCCGATACTGGGTCTCGCCCTGCGACCAGACAAAAGGCGTGGCCGTGGCCTCGGCGGTGCTGGCGATGGGCGCCATGACCGGAAAGCGTGCATCGCCGGCGCTGAACACCGTCTGGCGATCGGCATCGAGGACCAGAATGGCCAGCTCGTGATGGCCGACAAAGGCCTGCGCCAGCGCCTGCGGCAGCGGGGTGCCTTCGCCGGTGCCGCGCAACTGGTCGATGGCATGCGAGATCAGTTCAAGCTTGCCGCCCAGGGTGTCGATGTCCTGCTCTTCGAAGTGACGCTCCATCGCCGAGCCAATGACCAGACCAAGCGCCAGCAAGACCAGGCTTGAGGCCGTGGCAAACAGCAGCGTGAGCCGCGCGGTGAGCGAGCTGCGACGGCTCATGCGGCGTCGGGTGCTTCGAGGACGTAGCCCATGCCGCGCACGGTGCGGATCAGTTTCGGCTCGAAGGGGTCATCCACCTTGGCCCGCAGACGACGCACGGCGACTTCGATCACATTGGTGTCGCTGTCGAAGTTCATGTCCCACACCTGCGAGGCGATCAACGAGCGCGGCAGCACCTCGCCCTGGCGTCGCAACAGCAGTTCGAGCAGGCTGAACTCCTTGGCGGTCAGGTCGATGCGCCGTGAGCTGCGTGTCACGCGCCGGCGCAGGAGGTCGAGTTCCAGATCGGCGACCGTCAGCGTTGTCGGCTCGGTGCCATTGCGACCACGACGGAAGAGCGTACGCACCCGCGCCAGCAACTCGGCGAAGGCGAAGGGTTTGACGAGATAGTCGTCGGCGCCCAGCTCGAGGCCCTTGACGCGGTCTTCGACCTGATCGCGGGCGGTGAGGAAGAGTACCGGCAGTTCGCGGCCATTGCGTCGCACGGCTTCGAGCAGTTGCCAGCCGTTCAGGCCGGGCAGCATGACATCGAGAATCACCAGGTCGTAGTCGCCCGTCAGCGCCAGATGCAGGCCGTCCATGCCATCGCGGGCCAGGTCGACCACATAGCCGGCCTCGGTCAATCCCTGCTTGAGGTAGTCGCCGGTTTTAGCTTCGTCTTCGACGATCAGAATGCGCATCGCGCGCCTCCGTGTGAGTTCAAGGGCATTGTGCCCCCGGCCTCGCACCCTTGCCAGAAGATTACAAAGATGTAATCCAGCGGTCAGATTCCGGTTCGGTGCCCGCTGTCATGCTCGTCGCTGACACCACAGTGGGAGACGGCGTGTGAATCGATTTGTGATGGGCGTAATGACGACGCTGGCGGGCCTGGCCGCAATCGGCGCCGGCGTGGTGATGACCGGCGCGGTGAGCGTGGCGGCGGACGAGCCGCACAGTGAGCCGGTGCATCAGTTGCTGGCGCTGGCACGCTCACGAGCGGTGGGTTCGGAGGCGGCCGACATTGATGTGCCGCCGCTGGACGACGCTGCCGGCATTCGCCGTGGTGCCGGCAACTACGCCGCGATGTGTGCCACCTGTCACCTGCAGCCGGGCAGTGGCCCCACCGAACTGAGCGCGGGGCTCTATCCTGCGCCGCCTGATCTGAGTACTGCGGCGCCCGACCCGGCCCGCGCATTCTGGATCATCAAACACGGCATCAAGGCCTCGGGTATGCCGGCCTGGGGCACGAGCATGAGCGACGCCTATCTGTGGGACATGGTGGCGTTTTTGCAGCGCCTCCCGGCGATGAGCCCGGAAGACTATCTGGCCGAGGTCGCCGCCAGCGACGGACACGCGCACGGTGGCGGCGAACATATGATGGAAGACCATCAGCCGGTCGCCGAGGACGATCACCACGCGGGCGCCCCCGGCGCACACGATGGGGCGGCCGATCACCACGCGCCCGCCCAGTCACCTCAGGCGGCGGCCGTCGCCCCGGCGCCTCCGACTCATATCCACCCCGATGGCAAGCGTCATGAGCATTGAGCACATGACGGCAATGTCATCTTCGCGTCAGGCCCGCGTCGGCCAGCGCACGCCACACTCCATTCTCATTGGATTCAAGCCTTCTAAGGAAATCACCATGAAAAATCTGACCCTTGCTGCCGCCGTGTCTTTCGGATTGTTTGCCTCACTGCCCGCAGCCATCGCCGCCGATGGTCATGGCCATGCCGCGATGCCGATGAGCACGCAACAGGCGCAGATGTCGGAGGGTGAAATCAAGAAGCTCGACGCGGCCACCGGCAAGGTCACCATCAAACACGGCCCCTTGCACAGCCTGGGCATGGGCCCGATGACCATGACCTTTCATGTGAAAGACGGCGCCATGCTCGAGGGTCGCAAGCCGGGCGACAAGGTGCGCTTTCTGGCCGAAGATCACGGCGGCAAGCTGACCGTCACCACCATGGAAATGTCGCACTAATCCTGATTCGCCGGCGCGACTCGTGCGCGCCGGAATGCCTCCCGAACCGGACACTCATCATGACGCCCAAGATCCTGGCATCGGCCCGACAGGGGTTGATGCTGCCTGCGCTCGTGCTCTTGCCGCTGTTTGCGCTCATGCCTGCGGCAGCGGCAGAGGACGCCCCGCTGGGCGGCGACCTGACCGCCTTGGTTGACTACGCCACGGCCCGCCACCCCGAACTCGCCGGGCGGCACTTCGAGGCCGAGGCGGCGCAAGCGCGGGTCGAGCCGGCCGGCGCATTGCCCGATCCGCGCTTTCAGCTCGAACTCATGGATGCCACCAACACCCTATCGGGGCGCGGCGCGTCCCTGGTGCCCGGCGAGGTCGGTACCACGCGCTACCGGGTGATTCAGGCGATTCCTTTTCCCGGCAAGCGTGATCTGCGCAGTGCCGTGGCTAGTGCGCAGGCCGGGCAGGTCGAGGCGCAGCAACTGGCGACCCGCGTTGAGCTGGTCGCGCGCTTGAAAACGGCGTTTGCCCGGCATTATCAGGCCGCCGGCCAACGGCAGATTCTTGATGGAACGCTGAGCCTGCTCGGCGCGCTCGAACCCATTGTGCTGATGCGTTACGGCGTGGGCCTGGTGCCCCAGCAGGACGCCATTCGCGTGCAAAGCGAGATCACCAACTTGCGGGTCGAATTGCTCGAAGCCGAGCGGCGCCAGCGCGACGCGGCGGCACGGCTCAACGCCAGCTTGCCGCGGCCCGCCGACGCGCCCCTGGCCGTTCCGGCAGCGCTGCCTGCGGTGCCCGAGCGCTTGATGTTGTCGGATCTTCGGACGCGTATGGCGGACAACTCGCCGGAGGTGGCGCGCTTGAGGCGTGGCGTCGACGCCGCGGCGCACGCCCGGGCGCTGACCTACAAGGAGCGATATCCCGATTTTGCACTTGCCTTGACCAACAACCGGCCACGCAGCGGAACCGATAGCTGGGACGTGATGTTCGAACTGAACATCCCGCTGCAGCAGTCGGCCCGACGTGCGCGCGAACGCGAAGCCGAGCACATGGCCGATGCGGCCGATGCCCGTGTGGACGCCGCGCTGGCGGCGCTGGAAGGCCGTATCGGCGAAGCCTGGGCGGGTTTTGAGTCAAGCCGCGACAAGGCCCGCTTGCTTCGCAGCACCTTGCTCCCACAAGCCGAAGCCGCCTATCAGGCCGCCGAGGCGGGGTATGAAACCGGCCGGGTCAACTTCAATACCTTGATCGAGGCCGAGCGCCTGATTTTGCGCACCCGCCTGGCCCTGCTCGACGCGGAGGTCGAACGATTCATCCGCGTCGTCGACATCGAACAACTGACCGGAGCGCCACTGTGAACCGCCTCCTTATTGCCGTCCTCATCAGCGCAGCCGCTGGCGCAGGCTATTTTGCCGCCATGCCCGGCGCGCTGCCGCTCGCTGCCGTGGTCGAGGCGCAGGCCGCCCCGGCAGCCGCCGACGCCCCCGCGGGTGAGCGCAAGCCGCTTTACTACCGCAATCCCATGGGGCTGCCGGATACCTCGCCCACGCCCAAGAAGGACTCGATGGGCATGGACTACATCGCGGTGTATGCCGACGATGCGCCCGACGATAGCGGTGCGGTCAGTGTCAGCCCCACGCGATTGCAGACGCTGGGCGTCAAGACTGAGCGGGCGTCGATGCAGGTGCTCGACGCGGCCGTGCGCGCGGTGGGCCGGGTGGAGATCAACGAGCGGGCCATTCACGATGTGTCGCCGCGCTTCGAGGGCTGGATCGAGCGGCTGTACGTCAATGCCAGCGGTGACCCGGTCAAGCGTGGTCAGGCGTTGTTTTCGGTGTATAGCCCGGAGCTGGTGTCGGCGCGCAAGGAAGTGGAGATTGCAGAGCGCCTCGCCAATGGCCCCGGCGCGACCGAGCCGATGGCGCGCGAGAGTGCCCAGCGGCTGCTGCTTGCGGCCCGCGAGCGCTTGCGTCATTGGCAGGTGAGCGCCGGCGGGGCCAATTCGGCGAGCATTACGTTCAGCTCGCCGGCCAGCGGCGTGGTGCTGGAGAAAAAAGCGGTCGAGGGCATGCGCTTTGCGCCCGGCATGGCGATTTACCGCATTGCCGATTTGAGCACCGTGTGGGTGATTGCCGATGTGTACGAGCAGGATCTGGCGCGGGTGCGCGTCGGCCAGCCGGCCATCTTGCGGGTCGAGGCCTTTCCCGAGCGCAGTTTCGAGGCCAAGGTCACTTATCTGTACCCGACCCTGAATGCCGCCACGCGCACGACGCCGATGCGGCTCGAACTTGATAACCGCGATGGGCTGTTGCGCCCCGGCATGTTTGCCCATGTCGAGGTGGCTGACGGCGGCGCTGCGCCGCGACTGACCGTGCCCAAGTCGGCGCTGATCGACACCGGTGAGCGTCAGGTGGTGCTGCGGGTGGCCGGCGAGGGCCGCTTCAAGCCTCAGCCGGTGAAGATCGGCCGGCGTGGCCGCGAGCATGTCGAGGTGCTGGAGGGCCTGGCCGATGGCGATGAAGTGGTGGTGGCGGCCAATTTCCTGATCGATGCGGAGAGCAACCTCAAGGCGGCGCTGGCGGCTTTTGCGCCCTCAGAGGCGAGCGCGCCGGCCATGAAGACCTATGAGGCGGTCGGCTCGATCGATGCGCTGGATGTGGCCTCGAGTACCGTGTCGATGAATCACGAGCCCATTCCTGCATTGAAGTGGCCGTCCATGACCATGGACTTCGGACTCGCGTCGCCCGAGGTGGCCACGGGGCTCTTGCCGGGCGAGCCCTTGCGCTTCACCTTCGAGGATCGAGGCGATGGCGAGTTCGTGATCATCAAGATGGAAAAAACCGGCGCTGCTGCGGCCAAGGGGCGTTGAGATGAGGCGCGCCTGTTATTTGCATCTACCCGTCCGGGGGGAAGGCTGACATGGACAAGTTCGTTCGCCCGCCCGGCATGCTCGACCGTCTGATCGACTGGTCGGCTCGCAATGTGTTTCTGGTGCTGCTCGCCAGCATCGCCGTGGTGGCCGGTGGCGTGTATGCGGTCAAGAACACGCCACTCGACGCGCTGCCCGATCTGTCGGATGTGCAGGTGATCATCTACACGCCCTATGCCGGCCAGGCGCCGCGGGTGGTGGAGGATCAGGTCACCTATCCGCTCACCACCGCCATGCTGGCGGTGCCCAAGGCCAAGGTGGTGCGTGGCTTTTCGATGTTTGGCGCGTCCTATGTGTATGTGATTTTCGCCGACGGCACCGACATCTATTGGGCGCGCTCACGGGTGCTCGAGTATCTGAGCTCGGTGCAGGGCAAGCTGCCCGATGGCGTATCGCCGCAGCTCGGGCCGGACGCCACGGGCGTGGGCTGGGTGTTTCAGTACGCGCTGACCGGCAAGGACCAGTCGCTGGCTGACTTGCGCAGCGTGCAGGACTGGTATGTGCGCTACCAGCTGACCAAGGCTGGCGGGGTGGCCGAGGTCGCCAGCGTGGGCGGCTTCGTCAAGGAGTATCAGGTCACCGTTGATCCGCATCGGCTGGCGTCTTACGGCATTCCGTTGGCGCGGCTGGGGCAGGTGATTCGCGAGTCCAACCGCGATGTGGGCGGCCGTGTGGTGGAGCTGGCCGAGAAAGAATTCATGGTGCGCGGGCTGGGCTATCTGAAGGGCGTGGCCGATATCGAAAGCCTCGTGCTCAAGGCCGACGGCGGCACGCCGGTGCTGGTGCGCGACGTGGCGCGGGTCGAGCTGGTGCCGGCCGGGCGGCGCGGCATCACTGAACTGAACGGCGAAGGCGAAGTGGCCTCGGGCATCGTCATGGCGCGTTTTGGCCAGAACGCGCTGGATGTGATCGCCAACGTCAAGGCCAAGATCGAGGAGCTCAAGCCCGGCTTGCCGGAGGGCACCGAGATCGTGCCGGTGTATGACCGCGCGCCGCTCATCGAACGGGCGATAGCGAATCTGAAATGGACGCTGTTTGAAGAGAGCCTGATTGTTGCCGCGGTGTGCATCATCTTTCTGATGCATGTGAGGAGCGCGCTGGTGGCGATTCTCACGCTGCCTATCGGCATTCTGATTGCCTTCATCGCCATGCGCTCGATGGACATGGGCAGCAACATCATGAGCCTGGGTGGCATCGCGATCGCCATTGGCGCGATGGTCGATGCGGCCATCGTGATGATTGAGAACGCCCATAAACGCCTGGAACGCCTGCCCGAGGATGCCACTCAGCGTGAGCGGGGCGAGGCGATGATCCGTGCCTGCAAGGAGGTGGGGCCGGCGCTGTTTTTCTCGCTGCTGATCATCACCGTGTCCTTTCTGCCGGTGTTCACGCTGGAGGGGCAGGAGGGGCGGCTGTTCAGCCCGCTGGCCTTTACCAAGACCTTCGCCATGGCGGGCGCAGCGCTCTTGTCGGTGACACTGGTGCCGGTGCTGATGCTGTTCTTCATTCGCGGGCGCATCATGCCCGAGCAGAAGAACCCGGTGAATCGCTTCCTGATCTGGGCCTACCGACCCATCATCCAGTGGGTAATGCGCTTCAAGTGGACGACCTTGCTGCTGGCTGTGCTGGCGATGGCGGCGACGATTTACCCGGCGCGGCAGATCGGCTCGGAGTTCATGCCCACGCTCAACGAAGGCTCGATCTTCTACATGCCGGCGTCTCTGCCGGGCATGTCGGTGACCGAGGCCGCGCGCCTGCTGCAGACGACCAACCGGGTGATCAAGACCTTCCCCGAAGTGGAGATGGTTTATGGCAAGGCCGGGCGTGCTGCGAGTGCGACCGATCCGGCGCCGATGGAAATGTTCGAGACAATCATCAACCTCAAGCCGGAGGCCGACTGGCGGCCGGGCATGACGGTGGACAAGCTCATCGCCGAAATGGACGCGGCGCTCAAGTTTCCTGGTGTGGCCAACTCATGGACCATGCCGATCAAGGCGCGGATCGACATGCTCTCGACCGGCATCCGCACGCCGGTGGGCGTCAAGGTGTTCGGCAAGGACCTCGGCGAAATCGAGAAGCTGGCACGGCAGATCGAGCAGGCGGTCAAGGATGTGCCCGGCACCACCAGTGCCTACGCCGAGCGTGTGACCGGCGGCTACTACCTCGACATCGTGCCGCGCCGCGAGCAGTTGGCGCGCTATGGCATCACGGTGGGTGACTTCCAGCAGGTGGTGGCCACCGCCCTGGGCGGTGTGCCCGTGACCACGGCAGTCGAAGGCCTGGAGCGCTACAACGTCACGGTGCGCTACCCGCGGGCGCTGCGCGATGATCCGCAACGCATCGCCAATGAAGTGTTCATCCCCAGCAGCGCCGGCATGATTCCGCTCGGTCAGCTCGCCGATGTGCAACTGCGCAACGGCCCGCCGGGCATCAAGACCGAAAACGCGCTGCTGGCCGCCTATGTGTTTGTGGACATTCGCGACCGCGATGTCGGCTCCTATGTGAAGGAGGCGCAACAGGCGGTATCCGACAAGGTCAGCTTCCCGCCGGGCTATTACGCCACCTGGTCGGGTCAGTTCGAGTATATGGAACGCGCCAAAGCCAAGCTGGCGGTGGTGGTGCCGCTGACGCTGGCGATCATCTTCGTGCTGCTCTACCTCAACTTCCGGCGATTGACCGAGACGCTGATCGTGATGCTGTCGGTGCCCTTCGCGCTGGTGGGCGGCATCTGGCTGATGTGGTGGCTGGGCTACAACATGAGCGTGGCCGTGGCGGTCGGTTTCATCGCGCTGGCGGGGGTGGCGGCCGAGACCGGGGTGGTGATGCTGATCTACCTCGATCAGGCCTGGCAGGAGAGTCGCGCCGAACGGGCCGCCGAAGGGCGCGAGCCGACGGTGGCGGACCTCTACCACGCCATCATGGAGGGCGCGGTGGAACGGGTGCGGCCGAAGATGATGACCGTGGTCGCCATCATGGCGGGTCTGTTGCCCATCATGTGGAGCACGGGCACGGGCTCCGAGGTCATGAGCCGGATCGCCGCGCCCATGGTTGGCGGCATGGTTTCCTCGACGGTACTTACGCTGGGCGTGATTCCCGCGCTGTACGCGCTGGTCAAGCAGTGGCGGCTCAAGCGGGGGCTTGAATCCACGCCGGTGCCGACGGGGCGGGTCAGCACGGAAGTGGCTTGAAAACTGACACGAATGTCATCTTCACGACAGGCAGGTGTCGGGGGCCGTGGACTAGGCTGGAGATGAACCAATCAACGGAGATGTGCCATGAAGACGATCACAGCAGCTGTTTTTGGATTGGGTGTGTTGTTCGCGTCGTCGGTGTTTGCCGACGCCGCGAACAGCCCCGGCAATCCTTCGGTGAACGCCCGGATGCCCGGCGCCGACATGATGGCCGCGCACATGGAGATGATGCGCTCACAACTCGATCGCATTTCCAGCGCAACAAGCGATGCCGAGCGTGAGGCAGCCATGACCGAGCACATGCAGGCCATGCAGCAAGGCGCGGGCATGTCTGGCTGTCCGATGATGCAGGGCGGCATGATGGGCGGCCACGCGATGGGTGACATGGGCCAGCGCATGCATCAGATGGAGCAGCGCATGGACATGATGCAGATGATGATGAAAAACATGATGGGCGCGCGCGGGCCGATGGCCGAGCCCGCCAGGTAAGCGAGCGCAATGCGGATGCGCTGGTGGCACCGATGGCTGGCTGTGTTTCGGGCGTGGAAGGCGGAAAACGCCCGCGCGCATGCGCGGTCGCGCCCGGTGTGTTGTTCCGCGCCGCCGCCGGGCGCCACCGCGCATCAACGCAAGCCATGAGGACGACGAAATGATCAGACGCACAGGCGTTTTTTTGATGGGCATCTTGCTGGCGGGGACGGCCATTGCCCAAGGGATGCCGGTGCCCAGGCCCTCGGCCGGGCTGATGCCGAACCCCACCATGGGCAAGCCCTTGTTCGAACAGAACTGCGCGTCCTGCCACGGCGCGAATCTGGACGGCAGCGAGCAGGGGCCGTCGCTACTTCATAAAGTGTACGAGCCGTCTCACCACGGTGATATTGCCTTCCAGCTGGCAGCAAAGAACGGCACGCGCGCGCACCACTGGCCGTTTGGTGACATGCCGCCGGTGCCGGCGGTGACGCCTGACGATGTGGCGCATATCACCGCCTATGTGCGGATGCACCAGCGTCGCGCCGGGATCCGCTAAGCGCGGGTCAAAGGAAGCGGTCGAGCAGTTTGCGCGAGTGCGCGTCGAGCGCCGGCAGCGATTTGATCAGGTATTGAATGCCGTGTTCGTCGGCGATCATCAGCATTTCGCCCGGCAGCCGGCGAATGTTTTCTTCGCCGCGCAGCACGAATCGGGTCGGGCCGCGGTCGGTGTCCACCGCCCAGGTGCTTGGTGTGGCATAGCTTGAGACTGACTTGAGGCGTTGCAGCACCGGCATGAAGTCGCGTGCGGCGAGGGTCTCGTCGATCAGCTGGCGGGTGGCCGGGTCGGTCTGGTCGAGGTGCGTGATCCAGGCCAGTTCGTGGCCATCGGCGCTGAGCAGCGAGATGCCTTCGTCGGGGGCGGCGATGGGGAAGGCGCGGACGACCTGAACGTGGTCGTGCCGCTCGCCGGCGGCGTCGGTCAGGCTCAGATGCCCGAAGGCGTCGCGCGAGAGGGTGAAGTCCATGGCTTGCGTCGTCATGTTCGCACTCACTTCAGCGTCGGCTCGGCGTCGACGCCGGCGGTGTGGGCGTTGGGCATGCTGGGTGTCAGGCTGGGCGTGAGCGCCTCGCCTTCGACCTGGCGCTGCTGTGCTTCATACAGGCGCCAGTAGAAACCGCCACGCTCGATCAGGGTGTCGTGATCGCCTTCTTCAACGATGCGGCCGCGGTCCATCACCACCAGGCGGTTCGCCTTGCGCAGGGTAGACAGGCGGTGGGCGATGGCGATGGTGGTGCGGCCACGTACCAGGTTGTCGAGCGCTTTCTGGATCTCTTTTTCGGTCTCGGTATCGACCGAGCTGGTGGCTTCGTCGAGGATCAGGATCTTCGGGTCGATGAGCAGGGCGCGGGCAATCGAGATGCGCTGGCGCTCGCCGCCCGACAGGCCCTGGCCGCGCTCGCCGACCAGCGAATCGTAACCCTGCGGCAGGCGCAGGATGAACTCGTGGGCATGGGCGGCGCGGGCGGCGGCGACGATTTCGTCGCGCGTGGCCTCGGGCTTGCCATAGGCAATGTTCTCGGCGATGGTGCCAAAAAACAGGAAGGGCTCTTGCAGCACCAGACCGATGTGCTTGCGGTATTCGCCCACCGGCACCGAGCGCACGTCGACGCCGTCGATGCGGATCGCGCCTTCGCTCACGTCGTAGAAGCGGCACATCAGGTTGACCAGGGTGCTCTTGCCCGAGCCGCTGTGGCCCACCAGGCCGACCATCTCACCGGGCTGGATGACCAGATCGACGTCACGCAGCACGGCGCGGTTGCCGTAGCGGAAGCCGACATTGGCCAGCGTGATCTGACCTTTCACGCCTTTGAGATGTATCGGATTCGTCGGCTCGGGGACGCTGGAGGCGTGGTCGAGAATGTCGAACACGCGCTTGGCGCCGGCCGCGGCCTTCTGGGTGACCGAGACGATGCGGCTCATGGAGTCGAGCCGGCCGTAGAAGCGGCCGATGTAGGCGAGGAAGGCGGTCAGCACGCCGACGGTGATGTCGTTGTTGGCGACCTGCCAGATACCGAAGGCCCAGACCACCAGCAGGCCCACTTCAGTGAGCAGTGCCACGGTGGGCGAGAATACCGACCACACGCGGTTGAGTTTGTCGTTGGCTTCGAGGTTGACCCGGTTGGCTTCACGGAAGCGCTCGGACTCGCGTTTCTCCTGCGCAAAGGCCTTGACCACCCGGATGCCGGGGATGGTGTCGGCCAGCACGCTGGTGATCTCGCCCCACACACGGCCGGTCTTGTCGAAGCCGGTGCGCAGGCGGTCGCGCACGAGGTGGATCAGCCAGGCAATGAAGGGCAGCGGCACCAGGGTGACCAGCGCCAGCCAGGGGTTGATCGAGGCGAGGATGATCGCGGTCATGATGATCATCAGCACGTCGGTGGCGAAGTCGAGCGCGTGCAGCGAGAGGAAGACGCAGATGCGGTCGGTCTCGGAGCTGATGCGGGCCATCAGGTCGCCGGTGCGCTTGTTGCCGAAGTATTCGAGCGACTGGCGCAGCAGATGGTCGTAGGTGGTGGTGCGCAGATCGGCGCCGATGCGTTCGGAGAACAAGGCGAGGATGTAGGTGCGCATCCAGCCCAGGCCCCAGGCCACCACGGCCGAAGCGAGCAGGCCGCCGAGGTAGAGCACCACCAGCGAGGTGTCGATCTGCTGACCGTTCTGATACGGAATCAGCACGTTGTCCATCAGCGGCATGGTCAGGTAGGGCGGCACCAGCGTGGCGCCGGTGGCGGCCAGCGTGAGCAGGAAACCGATCAGCAGCTGCCCTTTGTAGGGCTTGGCGAAACGCCACAGGCGGAACAGCGTCCAGGTCGAGGGCGGTTGATCGATGCTGCCGGAACAGGCCGGGCAGTCGTCTTCGTCGGGCGGCAACGGGGCGTGGCATTGCGCGCATAGCACCGCCGGCACCGGCCCGGCTTCGCGGCCTTCGCGCAGCGCGTCGAGGATTTGATCGAAGCGCCGGCAGAAGCGCAGCGCCGCGGGATTCTGGGTGAGCGTAAAGCGCCAGATGGCTTGCCGGGCGGTTTCGTTCTGAAGCGTGAGGCTGCCGACGCCGGCGTGGTCATGGGCGTGCAATTCGAATGCGGCATCCAGTGGCCAGGCGGCAATTTGGCCGTCGGTGGCGCAGGCGATCAATTGCCGACCCGTCAGTACCAGCACCGAATCGCTGAAGCGCAGCGTGTCGTCGAGGTCGAGTGTCAGCCAGGCCTCGATGCTTTCATCGGGCGCCAGTGCGCTTTGCAGATGGGTATGCCACGGTTCGGGCAGGAGCGGAGTCGAGGCGGTGTCGGCGGTGGCCATGGTGTTGGTCAACATACAACAAGTGGCAGTGTGCAGCAGTTTTGCTGCAGCGCGGGGCAGCGAACTATACGCCCTTGCTACGGTAAGGATTAAGCACTTTCAATTACTCACAAAAGAATATGTCGGTCGTGCCGTAAAATCGAGCGCTGCAGTCGTTATGATACGCGCCGGCTGCGTTGTGTTGCCGTCTGGCGACACTTCTTCGAACCCCGAAATGGCGGACGTTTTTCAGACGATGACCAATCGAAACTTGCAAGTACTCCGTGTACGTTATCTCGACGGCCCTAACATCTGGACGTATCGTCCGGTGATCGAGGCCTGGGTGGACATTCATGATCTGGAAGACGCGCCGTCGAATCTGATCCCGGGCCTTTACGAGCGTCTGATCGCCTGGTTGCCCGGCCTGATCGAGCACCGCTGCGGTATCGGCGAGCGAGGGGGCTTTCTTGAGCGCCTGAGCGAGGGGACCTGGGCCGCGCATATTCTCGAGCATGTCGTGATTGAGCTGCATGGCATGGCCGGCGTGCCGGAGGGTTTCGGCAAGGCCCGCATGACGCCCGAGCGCGGCATTTACAAAGTGGCTTTCCGGTCGCGCACCGAGGTGATTGGCCGCGCCTGTCTTGACGTGGGACTGGCGCTGCTGCAGGCGGCGATTGACGATACGCCTTTCGATGTGGCGGCGGCGGTGGCGGGTTTGCGCATGGAGGTGGACAAGCGCGCGCTTGGCCCGAGTACGGCGTGCATTGTCGATGCCGCTTACGCGCGACGGATCCCGTCCGTGCGACTGACCGGCGGCAACCTGATCCAGATGGGCTACGGCGTGTGTCAGCGACGCATCTGGACGGCCGAAACCGACCGCACCAGCGCGATCGCCGAGGGCATTGCCAGCGACAAGGATCTGACCAAACGGCTGATTTCGGCCTGCGGCATTCCCGTGCCCGCGGGCGAAATCGCCGACTCGGCGGCTGCCGCCTGGGCCGTGGCGGAAGACATCGGCCTGCCGGTGGTGGTCAAACCCACCGACGGCAACCATGGCCGGGGGGTGTCGGTGGCGCTGGAGTCGCGCGAGGCCATCGAGGCGGCCTGGGCGGTGGCTGATAGCGAAGGCAGCGAAGTGATGGTTGAACAATTCGTTCCGGGCGTCGAGCACCGCTTGCTGGTGGTTGGTGACCGCGTGGTGGCGGCTTGCCGGGGCGAAGAGGTGTGCGTTGTCGGTGACGGCATCAGCACGGTTGAGGCCCTGATCGACAGCCAACTGAATACGGACCCGCGTCGTGGCAGTGACGAAGCGTTTCCGCTGGATGTGATTTCGCTGGACTGCCCGACGGTCGTGCTGGCGCTTGAATGCCAGGGCTTCAATTGTGCGTCGGTACCAGCCGCGGGTGAGCGGGTGCTCATCCAGCGTAACGCCAACCATTCGGCCGATGTTACCGCGCAGGTGCATCCCGAAGTGGCGGCCGATGCCGTGCTGGCGGTCAAGGTGATCGGCCTGGATATCGCCGGGGTGGATCTGGTGTGTTCGGCCATCGACCAGCCTTTGCGGGCCCAAGGAGGCGCGGTGGTCGAGGTCAATGCCGGCCCGGGCCTGTTGATGCATCTGAAACCGGCCAGCGGGGAAGCGCAGCCGGTGGGCGAGGCGATCGTGGCACATCTGTTCCCCGAGGGGGATTCCGGTCGTGTGCCGGTGGTCGGTGTGAGCGGTGCCGAAGGGCGCACGCAGATTGCACATCTGGTGGCCTGGCTGCTGCAAAGCGACGGGCGTTACGTCGGCCTGGCCTGCGATGATGGTCTGTGGATGGGCGGCCGACTGGTAACCGAGCGCAACGGTGCGGGTTGGGATTCGGGCCGTCGTGTGCTGATGAACCGTAACGTCGAAGCGGCCGTGATCGAAAACGGTCCGGCGGTCATTCTCGACGAGGGCATCGCCTATGATCGTTGCGCCGTGGGCGTGGTGACGACAGCGGGTGTGCCGTCGGCCTTGTCCGACTGGCACATTCAGGAAGACGCACATCTGCGCAATGTGTGGCGTACGCAGGTCGACCTGGTGCTGCCCTCGGGCGCGGCGGTGCTTAACGCCGAGGACCCGATGGTGGCCGGTCTGGCCGAGCTGTGTGACGGTGCGGTGTGGTTTTACAGCACGCAGGCCGATTCGCCGGTACTGACGGCGCATCTGGCTGCGGGTGGCGCCGGCGTGTGGCTGGCCGGGGATGACATCGTGGTGGGCCGCGCCGACGACCATCAAATCATTGGACAGCGGTCTGCGACGGGGATTTCCGTGCTGGATCCGCGCTGGGCGATTGCCGGTGTCGCGGCCGCACTGGCGGCCGGTCTGGCCGACGATCTGGTGCATGCGGCGCTGGATACCTATCGTGCGCCCGTGCGCGCCTGAACGCGCGTCAACAAAGGATTTACTTCATGCAAATCAATCGTCTGCGTGCCCTGCGCGGCCCGAACCTGTGGAGCCGCCTGACCAGCTTCGAAGCGCTGGTGCAGTGCGCCGATACCGAATTGTCGCTGGGCGATCTGCCCGGTTTTGAAGCCCGCCTGCGCGAGCGCTTTCCCACCATCGGGGCGATGCGGCCGGTCGGCCACCTGGGTGACATCTCGCTGGCGCATGTGCTCGGCTTTGCCGCGCTCGGTCTGCAAGCCGAAGCGGGTTGCCCTGTGTCGTTCGTGCGCTGCAATGTCACGGTGGATCGCGGTGTGTTCCAGGTGGTGGTCGAATACACCGAAGAAGCGGTGGGTCGGCAAGCCTTCGAGTTTGCCGAACAGCTCGTGGCCGCGGCGCTGGCCGATGCGCCTTTCGATCTCGATGCTGCGGTGGCTCAGCTTCATGCGCTGGATGAAGACATCCGCCTGGGGCCCAGTACAGGTTCCATCGTGCATACCGCGGTGGCGCGGGGCATTCCTTTCCGTCGCCTGACCAATGGTTCGTTGGTGCAGTTTGGCTGGGGCAGCAAACAGCGCCGCATTCAGGCCGCCGAGATCGATTCGACGTCGGCCATTGCGGAAACGATTGCGCAAGACAAGGAACTGACCAAGCAGTTGCTGCGTGCGGCGGGCGCGCCGACGCCGGACGGCCGTCCAGTGAAAGATGCCGACGACGCCTGGGCCGCGATGTGCGAGATTGGTGGTGCCGTGGTGGTCAAGCCGCAGGACGGCAACCAGGGCAAGGGCGTGACGGTCAACATCCTCACGCGGGACCACCTGAATGTGGCCTACCACGCGGCGCGCGATTACAGCGACGCGGTGATGGTGGAGCGCTTCAGCCCCGGTCATGACTTCCGCCTGCTGGTGGTTGGCAACACCTTGGTGGCTGCCGCGCGGCGTGATCCGCCGCATGTGATCGGCGACGGTGTGCACACCGTGCGCGAGTTGGTCGACATCGTGAACGCCGATCCGCGTCGGGGCGAGGGCCATGCCACGTCGCTGACCAAGATCCGCTTTGACGAAATCGCCGTGGCCCGTCTGCAGCTTCAGGGCTACACGCCGGACGCCATACCGCCGCGCGGTGCGCGCGTGGTGTTGCGCAACAACGCCAACCTGTCGACCGGTGGCACGGCCACCGATGTGACCGATGATGTCCACCCCGAGGTGGCCGCACGCGGGATCGAAGCGGCGCAGATGATCGGGCTGGATATCTGTGGCGTGGATGTGGTGTGTGAGACGGTCGGTCGGCCACTCGAAGAGCAGGGCGGCAGCATTGTCGAGGTGAATGCCGCGCCGGGCTTGCGCATGCACCTGTCGCCAAGCTTCGGCAAAGGGCGGGATGTGGGGCAGGCCGTGGTCGACATGCTCTACGCCAATGGCGACAACGGACGCATTCCGGTGATCGCGGTGACCGGCACCAACGGCAAGACCACCTCGGTGCGCCTGATGGCGCATCTGCTTACCCTGGCGGGCTATCGCACCGGCTTTACCGGTACCGAGGGCGTGCACGTCAATGGACGTTGTACCGACACCGGCGACTGCAGCGGGCCGAAGAGTGCACGCAACGTGCTGAGTCATCCCGAGGTGGATGCGGCGGTGCTCGAATGCGCGCGCGGCGGCATGTTGCGCGAGGGTCTGGGCTTCGACATGTGCGATGTGGCGATCGTGACCAACATCGGCGTGGGCGATCACCTCGGTCTCAATTACATCAACTCGGTCGAAGAGTTGTCGGTACTCAAGCGCGTCATCGTGCAGAACGTGGCGCCGAACGGCACAGCCGTGCTCAATGCCTGCGATCCGCATACTGTCGCGATGGCCGCGTTCAGCCCCGGCAAGGTGGTGTTTTTTGCCAGTCAGCCCGACGCACCGGCGGCGGCCTTGCATCGTGCGCAGGGACGCCGCGTGGTGGTGCGCGAGGGCGACGACCTGTGCGCTGTCGAAGGTGAGGTGGTGCATCGCCTGTCGCTTGCGCGCGTGCCGCTTACCCTGGCGGGCGCGATCCCCTTCCAGGTCGAAAACGTGATGGCTGTGATGGCTGCGGCGTGGTCGCTGGGCGTCGATTGGGCGGTGATCGATCGTGCGCTCGAGACCTTCGAGAGCACGGCGGTGTCAGCCCCGGGGCGTTTCAACGTGTTCCGCTATCGCGGTGCGACGGTGATTGCCGACTACGGTCACAACCCCGACGCCATCGCCGCTTTGGTACGGGCGGTCGAGGCCATGCCGGGCAAGCGGCGCAGCGTGGTGATCAGCGGGGCGGGTGACCGCCGCGACGACGACATCAGCGCGCAGACGCGCATGCTGGGCGACGCGTTCGATGATGTGATTCTTTACGAAGACGCCTGCCAGCGCGGTCGCGCCGATGGCGAGGTGCTGCGCTTGTTGCGCGAGGGCCTGGCATCGGCGACCCGCACCTCGCGGGTCGATGAGATCTATGGCGAGTTTCTGGCCATCGATGCGGCGCTGGAGCGGCTTGAGGCGGACGATTTGTGCCTGATCCTGATTGACCAGGTGGATGCGGCGCTGGCGCATATCGGGCAACGGGTGGCGGCTGGCTGAGTATGTTGCCGGGCGGGCGCGCGACAGCGTGCGCGGCCCCGCCAAGTTCGAGCTTCAGAGAATCGGATCGGTGGCCTGGGCCGCCGCGGCTTGCCAGCGGCCCCGCCACACGTCGGCCCGTTCGGGTTTGCCAAACAGATAGCCTTGCAGCACGTCGCAGCGATGTGTTGCCAGGAAGTGGCGCTGGCCTTCGGTCTCGACGCCCTCGGCGACCACCATGAGCCCCATGCTGTGCGCCAGCGCCAGCGTGGCCGCGCTGATGGCCGCGTCGTTGGGGTCGGTCTCGATGTCGCGCACAAAGCTGCGATCGAGCTTGAGCGTCTGAATGGGCAGGCGCTTGAGATAGGCCAGCGATGAATACCCTGTACCAAAATCATCGATGGCGAGCACAACGCCGGACTCACGCAGTGCATGCAGTTGGGCGATCGCGTGCTCCGGGTTGGCCATGGCGGTGGTTTCGGTGATCTCGAGCTCCAGGTCGCCTTTGCCGAGCCGGTGACGTGCCAGGGCAGATTGAACCTGCTCGACCAGGTTCGGTGAGCGCAGCTGGCAGGCTGACAGGTTGACGGCCATGCGGCTGACCTTCAGTCCATCTTTGCGCCATTCGGCCAATTGCCGGCAGGCTTCATCAAGCACCCATGCACCAATGGCTTCGATCATGCCGGTTTCTTCGGCTATGGGAATGAAGCTCATCGGCGCGACCAGTCCGCGTGTGGGGTGCTGCCAGCGAGTCAGTGCTTCGACGGCGCACAGCTGTTGGCTCTGGGTTTCGACCTGGGGCTGGTAGTGCAACACGAATTGCTGTTCTTCGAGGGCGGTGCGCAGCTCGGTCTCGAGCGCCATGCGCTCGGCGGCGGCGGTGTTCATGGCGGCGGTGAAGAACTGGGCGTTGTTTCGGCCTTGCTCCTTGGCGTGGTACATGGCCGTGTCGGCGTTTTTCATCAAGCTGTCGGTGTCGCGCCCGTCCTCCGGGAAGACCGCTACGCCGATGCTGGGGCTCGAGTGCAGCGGCATGCCTTCGAGCTGGTAGGGGCGGGCGAGGGACTCGCGAATGTCGCGGGCCACTGTCAGGGCGTCCACGGGCGCATTGAGTGAGGTCGTGACGACCACGAATTCGTCGCCGCCCAGGCGTGCCACGATGTCGCTCTCGCGTATGCAGTCGCGCAGCCGGCGGGCAACCTCTTGGAGCAGTTGATCGCCCACATGGTGGCCGAGGGTGTCGTTGATCAGCTTGAAGCGATCCATGTCGATGAACATCACTGCCAGGTGACGGCCTTCGCGACGCGTGGCGTGGATGGCTTGCTTGAGCCGGTGCTCCAGACTGTATCGGTTGATCAGGCCGGTCAGGTCGTCGTGATGGGCGAGGTATTCGATACGTTCTTCGGCGGCCTTGCGATCGCTGATGTCGGTGAAACTGGCCATGTAGTGGGTAGTCTCGCCAGCATCGTTACGGATGACCGAGATCGCGGCCCACTTGGGGTAGGTGCTGCCGTCCTTGCGTCGATCGACCAGCTCGCCCTGCCAGAAACCGGTGTCTTGCAGGGCGCACCACATGTCGCGGTAGACCTCCGGCGCGGTGGTACCAGAGGCGAGGATTTTTGGATTCTTGCCAAGGACTTGGTCTGGCGAGTAGCCGGTGAGCTCGGTAAACGCGGGGTTGACGGTGACAATATGGTTACGTACATCGGTGATCATGATCGCCTCACCGCTGCGCTCGAAGATATTGGCGTAGAGACGCAGGCTTTGCTCAGCGCGTTTGCGTTCTGAAATGTCGTGAATGAGCGCGATCCGTTCGGCGCGCGCACAGGTTTGCATGCGCTCGGTCCACATCACGCAATCAATGGTGCGCCCGTCGCGCGTGCGGTGTTGGTACTCGCCAGACATGCGCCCGGAAGGTGTGTTCTCGATAGCCTTGATCAGCCGCGGTACGTCGCGCACCGGATGCAGGTCGAGCAGGGTCATGGACAAAAATTCTGACCGGTTGAAGCCGTAGTGGGCGACCGCGGCATCGTTGACGTCGATGAAGTGCAGGCTGGTTTCGTCAAACAGACACATGGGCTGCGGACTGTTGGCAAAGAGCAGGCGGTAGCGCTCTTCGCTTTGCCGCACCGCTTCTTCGACGCGGCGTCGCTCGGTGATGTCTCGCACGAATCCGAACAGTCGTCCACCCGCGATGGGCCAATGACTGACGGTGATCTCCACCGGCACTTTCTGGCCATTGTTGCGTCGATATTCGGTCACGATCAGGCCACCACCACCGGCGACGATCTCGCGTATCTGGGCGAGGAGTTCCTGTGCGCTCTTCTCGGTGTCAAGGTCACTCAGGCGCAGGGTGAGCAGTTCAGCGCGCGAGTAGCCGAGCAAGCGTTCGCAGGCGCGGTTGACGTCGACAATCTTGCCATCCATGTCGAGCGCCCAGAAGGCATCGGTAGCGGTGGCGGTAATGGCACGGAATTCGGCTTCGCGCTGCGCAATATTGGTTTGCATGGCGGTAAATGCCCGGCCGAGTCCGCTCAGCTCGCTGCCGCTCAAATCCGGCAGCGGTGTGTCATAGCGCCCCAGCGCCATCGCCTCGCCGGCGCGCGCCAGTTGCGCGAGCGGCACAAAGGTGCGTCGGATCATCCAGACCACCAACGCAGCGACCAACAGCGAGCCGATGCCGACGCCGATCACGGCTTTGGCCTGTGACGCTGCCATGCCTTCGGTGATGACGTTTTCCGGGAGCGTGTAGATGAGGGTGAGTGTGCGCGTGGGGCGAGTGGCGTCAACGCGGATCGTGCTGCCGATGGCCAGCATCGGCCCGGTATCGGTGTCGATGAGCGACGCCTTGGTGCGGCGCGCGTCGTGGTCGTTTATCACGAGGCCTGGGAACTGGTGCATCCAGGTTTGTGGACGGATGCCGGCGCGCGCCTGGCGGGGCGTATCGTCTGGTGCGTAGAGGTAGCGGCCATCGCTATCGGCGAGATAGGTGCTGACACGGTCGGGCAGGTTGTTGAGTACGGCTTCGGTCAGTTGTACGAACGCGACATCGACGATCAGAATGCCAAAGACTTCACCATTCGGTGTGATGACCGTTGTGGCCGCTTGCATAAATCGGGGCGCGAGAGATTTGTTCGAAACCCCGAGGTCTTTGAGGCTTATTCGGGAGAGCAATACGTCACCCGGCGTGAGCGTTGCCGCATTTTTCAGGAAAGTGATGTCGCCGTTGTGCGCGTGATCTTTGGCCGGCAGGACAACAATGGCGCCGCCGTGGCGCTCAACACGAACGAGCTCCTGAAAGTTTCTGTTGCTCGAGAGCAGGCGGATTTTCAGATAGTTGGGGTGGCTTTCGGCATAGCGCGAAATGATCTGTTCCAGACGCTGGCGCCAGTGTGCAATGCTGCTGGCCGCTACGGGGTCGATGCCCTTGTTGTTGAGCGCCCGGGCGATGCCCGATACCGGCGGCAGGCCGGCCAGGAATGCGACGCTGCTGCGAATGTCAGCAATGTTGGCCCTCAGCGCTTCGCCATTGTATTCAAGCGTCTTGCTCAGTGCGGTGTGGTGGCCGCTGAGCAGCCGTGCGTGCTGGTCGCTGGCAATGAGCTGAATCAGACTGAACGCTGCCAGCACGATCAGGCTGACCGCGCCGAAGGCAATTCGCACACTGAGTGGAATCGAACGAAGTTTCAGCAGCCGGAGCATGGTGTCCAGGTCAGTTGTTCGATGAGCGAAATTGTGGCTTGAGGAGGTGCCGGACGCCTCGCGAGAAGGACTGGCCCGGTAAAACAAGAACGGCAGCAAGCACCCAAGCTTTAATGAGGGCCTCAGCGGCCGCCGTCCGCCATCGTCGGTATCAGAGTGGCCAGTTGGCAACGATGAGGAGTTGGCGCTCGTCCTGACGGAGTCGGTTTTGTCGGTGATCCCGTGAGGCGGGTTCCGAATAGCGCCTGTTCAGGAGATTGCTGACCAGCACGCTGAGGCTTGCACCGCCGGGCAGATGGCGGCTGATGAGGTTGAGGTTGACGAGGGGGCGCCCGCCGGTGTGGCCGCCGTTGAGCGTATCGCGCCGGCTTTCATATTGCAGCTCGAGACCCGATTGCAGCTTTGGGGTCCAGTAGGCCAGCCAGTTGGCTTTGAGCATGTGGCGAGGGACGTTGCTCAGCGATTTTCCGGTGCCGTCATCGCGGCTGTGCTGCCAGGTGTAGCTGAGGCGGAGTCGGTCACCGTTGATACGGGCCAGTTCGCCTTCGAGTTCGATTCCTTGTGCGGTCGCCCGCGACTGGTTCTGGAAGCTGACGGTGTTGTCGTTCGGGTCTGTCTCGCTGCCGATGAGATCGACAATTCGGTAGCGAAACGCCGAGCCCGAAAGATGGAGGCCGTCCGCCTCGTATTCGTAGACCGCTTCCAGTGTCCGGATGGTTTCGGGCTTGAGATTGGGGTTCGCGGTATTGAAGCCGGCAATGGCGTAGTAGCGCTCGTAGGCGGTCGGGGCGCGGCTGGCCGTGCCATAGAGCAGTTTGAGCGTGGTGGTGTTGTTGAACTGATGGATCAGCCCCAGCCGTGGTTGCGAGGTGATGTCGCCCGTCCATTGACGGTCCCAGCGCAGGCCGAGGTTGAGTTGCCAGCGGGGCGAAAAAGCGAACTCGTCTTCGACGAACAGCCCCCAGTGGTGCCCCTGGCGACGGTCATTCATATGCTCGACGTAGGGATCGACATCAACATAGCCTTGCGCAATGCGGCTGTCGTGGAAGATCTCGCCCCACGCACGGAGTGTGTGTTGGTCTGTTACGCGTTTGATCCACTGGGCTTCGAGCCCCAGCCGCTTCCCCTGGGCCGTGTCCTCCGACAGAGTGACTGGCGGGTAGTCGTAGGGGTAGTAGCCGATGTAGTCGTACTGGTGATACGTGGCCTGAACGCTCGCCGTGCTGTCATCGGGGAGCGTGAATTCCCGCGCGGCTGACAGCATCAGGTAATCGTCTTCGGTGCGGCTGCGGTGGTCATTGAAAATCTGATTGAAGGCGCCGGTTGGAATGGCCTTGCTGCGCTGACTGGCGACCAGCTGGAGTCGCCACTGTTTGAGTAGAAACTTGGCGAACAGGCGGTTGCGTTCCTCACCGTCGAGGTTTTCCGCCCGTCCAAAGTTCGTTTGAGGGCTGTCGAACTCCGAATAGGTTTGGGTGCCGCCGCTTGAGCGTGTGCGGCTGGCCGACAGGAGCAGACGGGTGTCGGCGTTCAAGCTCTGATCCAGCGTGACCTGGGCGCCGCTGTGTCCGTTGCTGCCGGCCTCCATGCGAACGAGTTGCTTGCTGCCGGGAATCGGATCGCGGGTGACGACGTTGATGACGCCGAGCAAGGCATTGTTGCCGTAGGCGGTGGCGCCGGGCCCGGGGAGAAATTCGACGCGTTTGATCAGCGACAGGTCGACGGGGAAGTCGCCCCCGATCGAACCCTGGCTATAGACCGAATCGGCCAGGCGCATGCCGTCGATCAGAATCATGACCCGGGTGTTGTAGTCGCCCGGCCGCGCAAAACCGCGCGCACCAAGGTAGTGGTAGTTGCGATCGTAGCTTGTGTACAGGCCGCGCATGCTTCGCAGTACGTCGGCGAGCGTGCGATAGCCGTAGGCTTCGATTTCCTGCCCGGTGACGATGGTGACGCGTGATGGTGCGTTGATCAGCTTTTGGGGGAAACGACCGGAGTCGACCACCGTTTCGAGTTGCACGAGGGTGTCGATGTCGGCGTCAAGTAGCGTGTCCGGCGCGGTGCTGTCAGCGAGCGCAGGCAGGCCGAGCAGTGCAATGCTGGTGCTCAGGATAGACGCACGGGCCCCGCGAATTGCGCTGTGGATCAATCGGCTATGCTGGCGATGCATGGGCGGGTGAGCCCTCCAGGCAGAGTGCAGGCGTGCTGCAACAGGTTTTGCGATAACGCCAGCGGTGCACGGGTGAGTGCTTTGACGTGATATGTCGTTAGTACTATCGGCGGTAATGTTGAATTCTTGAGTTTCTGCCCGCTATGTGAGCGTTGTGCAAGACAATGTTGCTCATGCATGGGGTATGTGAATTCTACAGGCAAAAAATAAGGGCGGCCCTTTCGGGCCGCCCGTTATGACTAATGGCCTAGCTGATCAAGCGGCGGCTTTCGTCTCGCCCTTCACGAAGAAGCTGGTGATGTACACCAAGAGACCGATCAGGAAGAACACACCTGCACCTTCACGCATCCAGTAGAACAGGCTGATCTGGTCCTGAGCTGCCATGAACGAGATCGGCGTGTCGCTGAAACGCTGCAGCCACACTTGCAGGATGCCGGCGGCGGTCAGGAACAGCGTGATGAAGACCATCGAGACGGTCATCAGCCAGAAGCTCCACATTTCCAGGACTTGCGCCTTGGCACTGTTGGCTGCACGGCCGCGCAGGATCGGCATGGCGTAGCTGATCATGCACAGCACCACCATGGCGTAGGCGCCGTAGAAAGCCATGTGGCCGTGAGCCGCGGTGACTTGCGTGCCGTGGGTGTAGTAGTTCACCGGTGCCAGGGTGTGCAGGAAGCCCCACACGCCAGCGCCGAGGAAGGACATCACACCGGTACCGAGGGCCCACAGCGTGGCGGCCTTGTTCGGATGGTCGCGGCGACGACGGTTCACCATGTTGAAGGCAAACACGGTCATGGCGAAGAAGGGGATCGGCTCCAGTGCGGAGAAGATTGAACCCCACCACTGCCAATACTCAGGCGTACCGATCCAGAAGTAGTGGTGACCCATCCCGATGATGCCGCTGACCAGCGCCAGGGTGATGATGACGTACAGCCACTTCTCGATCACTTCGCGGTCGACACCCGTCACCTTGATCAGCACAAAGGCCAGCAACGCGCCGAGGATCAGTTCCCAAACGCCTTCCACCCAGAGGTGAACAACCCACCACCAGAAGAACTTGTCCAGCACGAGGTTGTGCGGGTTGTAGAAGGAGAACAGGAAGAAGATGGCCAGACCCCACAGACCCAGCGTGAGTACCAGACTGATGGACGTCTTGCGGCCCTTCAGCATGGTCATCGTGATGTTGAAGAGGAAGGCGAGTGCGACTATCACAATGCCTATCTTCGTGATCAGGGGTTGTTCCAGAAATTCTCGTCCCATGGTGGCGAGGAGGTCGTTTCCGGTCAGTTCGGCCAGTTTGGCGTACGGCAATGCCAGATAGCCGACGATCGTGAGCGCGCCCGCGACCAGGAAGATCCAGAACATGGCGAGAGCCAGTTTGGGCGAGAACAATTCAGTCTCGGCTTCTTCCGGGATCAAGTAATAGGCGGCGCCCATGAAGCCAAACAGCAGCCACACGATCAGGAGGTTGGTGTGCACCATCCGTGCAATGTTGAACGGAATGGCAGGGAACAGAAAATCACCGATCACATACTGCAGGCCCATGATCAGGCCGAACAGGATCTGCCCGGTAAATAGCGCGATGGCCGCAATGAAATACGGCTTCGCGACGGCCTGGGATTTGTATTGCATGTTAAATCTCCTCAGATTTCGTCAGATAGCCGGAATCAGCCTTCGATGTTTGGTGGCCAGTTGGCGGTGTTGATTTCGGAGCTGTACTTCAGGAACGCGACGAGATCGTCCAACTCTTTGTCAGTGAAACCGAAATTCGGCATCTGGCGACGTCCGGGGGCCCCGGTGGGCATCGCCTGGATCCAGGCCTTGATGAACTCCGGGCCGCGACGCGGGTACACATTGCCCAGCTCCGGTGCAAAGTAAGCACCTTCGCCCAGCAGCGAGTGACAGCCGATGCAGTTATTGACTTCCCACAGCTTCTTGCCGGCGATCACCGATTCGGTCAAGTTGGCGCGGTTGTCGCGTTTTGGAAGTTCCTTCATTGTGTCGAAGGACAGCGCGAGAAACAGGAGGGCGAAGAACACCGTACCCCCGTAAAAGATGTTTCGCGCCATGGATTTGGTAAATGTACCGCTCATGGAGCCTCCCCATTGGATATCGCTGTACAACACAGCTTGGGGCGCATGGTGCGCGTACACCCGAGTCGCGGCATTGATGCGAGTCAACTTGATGGGGGATAAGCGACTCCTTGAATTCCCGTAGAACCCTTGTGGTTATGCGCGTTCTGCCGATATTGGCTATCAGTACGGTGGCGCATTCGGGGGTGTGTTCGGGTGGCCCGGGGGAGGCGGTGGTGCCCGAAATGAAAACGGCCCGCCAGGCGGGCCGTAGGGTGCGACAGTGCGCGTCTTAACTGGCGATGTCGCCCGAAATGTAACTCGACAGATGCTGAATGGTCGCTTCGTGTTCGGCAATGACGGATTTGACGACGTCACCAATGGTGATGATGCCGCAAATTTTTCCGTGATCGACCACCGGCAAGTGGCGGAAGCGGTTCTGCGTCATGATCGACATGACTTCGTCGATGGTGTGCGAGGGCGTGATGGTGCACACGTTCGGTGTCATCAGATCCTTGATCAGGGCGTCCTTGGACGATAGTCCCTTGAGCGCGACCTTGCGGGCATAGTCCCGCTCGGTAAAGATCCCGACCAGACTTTCTTCCTGAAGCACCAGCACGGCGCCAATGTCGCGCTCGGCCATCTGGGTCAGCGCTTCAAGGACGGTGGCATTCGGCGTGACGGCATGGGCATGGGCGCCCTTGATTTCAAGCACCTGCTTCACGGTTGTGGTCATCGTATCTTTTCCCTCCTGAAATTGGTCCGATGCGCTCGCTGCGGCAGAAGCCATTCTGGAAGTGCAGGCTTTCCCCTGGCACGCGAGACCGTAAGATTCTTACGAATCGGTCGAACGCGCAAGTGCTGGCGGAATCAAAAGCGTCTCAGGCGTGTTGCCCGGTGGCTACCGATCGCATTTCGGCGAGAGCGAGCACGACGTGTTCGGCGAGTCTTTCGGCCTCAGTCGGGTCGTAATCCTTGTGGTAGCGCATCTGGGGGCTGAGCCGGGTCATGATCAGGTGACGATCGGGGACGATGTCCTGGTTTTCCAGGCACTGGCGGGCGCATGCCAGGTGACAACCGTCGAGCACCATGATCGGGCGCCCGGAACGGGCAATGCGCATGACGTGGCTAATGCCGGCCGCGACGCCGGTCACGCAGGCCATCTCGGCCAAGCCCATCCGGTCGAGCTTGACGGCCAGATAGTTGGTTATCTGTGCGGCATTGGAGCATCCCGAACAGGCGTAGACCAGTGGGCGCTCCGGATGGCTGACGCGTAAGAGCATGGGCACGATTCCGGGTGGCGACGTCGAGAAGTCGACGCCTGAATCGTGCCTGAGTCTGGCCCGCGGGGGGCTGACTCAGGTCAACCGTAGGCGCTTGGCGCTCAGATTTCCAGATTGTCGATGAGGCGGGTCGTGCCGAGCCGTGCCGCGGCCAGTACGACGAGCGCATCATTGGGCTTTTGCGGCACTTGCAGATCGCTCTGACGGCGTACCGAGATGTAATCGGGCTGCCAGCGATTGGCGGCCAGCTCACTCATGGCGGCGCGTTCAAGCGAGTCGAAGTGGGTGTTGCCATTGCGGATCGCGTCACGAATGCGCGTCAGGCACTGGTAAATGCGACAGGCTTCCTTGCGCTCGTCCGGCGACAGATAGCGGTTGCGCGATGACAGCGCCAGGCCGTCGTCGGCGCGCACGGTCTCACCCGGCAGCACCTGGACCGGAATCGCCAGCTGATTCACCATGTTGCGCAGAATCATGAGCTGTTGATAGTCCTTTTTGCCGAACAGCGCGACATCGGGCTGGACGATGTTCAGGAGTTTCAGCACCACCGTTGCCACACCACGAAAGTGCCCCGGCCGGAAGCTGCCTTCCAGCGTGGCGACTTGTGCCGGATCGGGATCGACGTGGTAGGTCTGGCGTGTGGGGTACATCACCGACTCGTCGGGCGTAAACAGGTGAGCGACGCCGGCCGCTTCGAGTTTTTCGCAATCTGCGTCCAGCGTGCGCGGATATTTATCGAAGTCGTCTTTGGGGCCGAACTGTAGCCGATTGACGAAAATGCTGGCGATCACCTCATCGGCAGTTTCGCCGGCCTGGCGCATGAGGGTGATATGTCCCTCGTGAAGATTGCCCATGGTGGGGACGAGGGCAACCCGGCCTGCGGCACGGCGCGCGGCGCGCAGGCTGTCAACGGTGGTGTGAATCTGCATGCGGGTTCCAGGCTCCGGATCAGTAGCAGTGTTCGGGGGCGGGGAAGCGTGCGTTGCGCACGTCATCGACATAGCGGGTGACCGCCGCGTCGATGCTGCTGGCGCCTTCCATGAAGTTCTTGGCAAACCGGGCCTTGTGGCCGGGGAACACGCCGATCAGGTCATGCAGCACCAGCACCTGACCGTCGCAATCCACCCCGGCACCGATGCCGATGGTGGCCATCGATTTGAGGCTGCGGGTGACGTCTGCGGCGACCGTGGCCGGCACCATTTCCATCACCATGAGGGCGGCGCCGGCCTGTTCAAGCGCGGCGGCGTCGGCCATCAGGCGTGCCGCACCCGCATCGGTGCGGCCCTGGACGCGATAGCCGCCCAGTTGGTTGACCGATTGCGGTGTCAGGCCAATATGCGCGCACACCGGTACGCCGCGCTCAACCAGAAATCGCACGGTGTCGGCCATGAATTCGCCGCCTTCGAGCTTGACCATCTGGGCGCCGGCGGCCATCAGGCGCGCAGCGTTGCGCATGGCCTGCTCGCGGTTTTCGTGATAGCTGCCAAAGGGCATGTCGGAGATGACGAGCGGGCGCTCACAGCCGCGGACGACGCACTCGGTGTGATAGACCATGTGCTCCAGGGTCACCGGCAGGGTCGATTTCTGACCTTGCAGGACGTTGCCCAGCGAATCGCCGACCAGAATGATGTCGACGCCGCAGCGCTCCAGCAGCGCCGCAAAGCTCGCGTCGTAGCCGGTGAGCATCACGATCTTGTCGCCATCAGCGCGCATCTTGCCGAGCGTGGTGAGCGTGACGGGTTTCTGGTTTTGCAGATAGCTCATTGGGGACCTCCCTCAGTCTCGGCGCGCAGTAAACCGCAAGCTGTTGCATCGCACAAGCGGTTTTGCACAAATGTAACCGTTTCGGGGCTTGGAGTCAGGCGGCGTAGCCGAAGAATTCCCGGTAGCTGCGCATCGCGCGCAGGCGCTCGATCAGCAGCTCGAAGTCGTCAGCCTGGTCGACGGGATTGAGGATTTCGGCGTCCACGATAAACAGCGGACAGGCGTCGTATTGATAAAAGAACTTGGCGTAACGCTCTGCCACGCGTTCGAGGTAATGCGCGGTAATCGAGCGCTCGGCCTCGACGCCGCGGCGACCGATGCGCTCGATCAGTGTGTCCGGCTTGGCCTGCAGATAGATCACCAGGTCGGGCTTGGGCGTCGGGGCTGGCACGACCAGATCGTAGGTTCGGCGGTAGAGCGCGAATTCCTCCGGGTCGAGGTTCAGTTCAGCAAACAGGGGGTCTTTGTCGAGCACGAAGTCGGACACCACCCGGCGGCCGGCCACGTCTTCGCCTACCAGGCGCTTGAGCGCGTCTACGCGTTGGTAGAGGAAGGAGAGCTGCGTCGGCAGCGCCCAGCGGCTCATGTCCTGGTAGAACCTGGGCAGAAAGCTGTTGAGCTCGGGTTGTTCGAGGATCAGATCGGCTTCGAGCCGATGGGCCAGACGACGGGCGAGAGAGGTTTTGCCGGCGCCAATGGGGCCTTCCACAACGATGTACTTGGCTTTGTCGAGCATGCTTGTTGGGGCCCGCGGAAAAGTTCAGGAGGTGGCCGATCGCATCGGCCGAGACATCTTAGGTCGCGCGCGGCAGGGGCGCAATCACCTGGTCGGCCACCGCGGCCAGCAATTGATCGACCCGGCCGATGCCGGGGATCTCCTGGGTGGGCGCCAGCTCGGCCAGTGGAACGAGGACAAAGGCGCGCTGATGCATGCGCGGATGCGGCACGTGCAGCCCGGGCAGGGCAATCTGCTGATCGCCATAGAGCAGCACATCGAGGTCGAGAGTGCGTGGCGCCATGGTGAAATCGCGTGTGCGGCCGTGGCGGGTTTCGATGTCCATCAGTGCCACCAGCAGCGCCATGGGCGACAGGCGTGTGTCGATCTGGGCCACGGCATTGATGTAGTCGGGTTGTCCGCTGACGCCCACCGGCGCAGTGCGGTAGTTGCCCGAGCGGGCCACGAAACGGGTGTCGGGCAGGGCGGCGAGCGCCTCGCAGGCCTCGGCAATGGCGGTCACCGGGTCGCCCAGGTTTGCGCCGAGGCCGATGAAGGCGTTGACGGAAGCGGTGCTGGGCGATGTCATGCGTCGGCGTTGCCACCGGCGGGTTTGCGCCGACGGCGGCGTCGCTTGCGCGGGGCGCCCGGTTCCGGTTCGGTCAGCATGCCCTCGCGGGTGTTGCCGCTTGCATGTGCGAATTCGCTCCACCACTCGACCTGAGCCATGTCGATTTCGCCCGAGATGGCGCGCAGGCGCAGGAAGTCCCAGCCGGCGCGGTAGCGCGGCTGTTCGAGCAGGCGGAAGGGGGCTTTGCCCGCGCGCTTCTCGAAGCGCGGCTGCAGCGCCCAGATATCCTTGATATCACCGGCGATGCGGCGCGTGATGGCGAGTTTTTCGCCCTGCACGCTGAGCACCTCGTCCATGGCCTCGAACAGCGCCGGGTGAGTGTGTTCGCCGCGGGCTTTGCGCGCGTCCCAGTTGGCCAGCACTTCGTGCCAGAGCAGAGTGGCGAACAGGAAGCCGGGCGAGACCGGCTTGCCCTCGCGCACGCGCTCGTCGGTGTTTTCGAGCGATGCCCACACGAAGCGCTCGCCCATGGGCTGCTCGAGAATCACGTCGAGCAGCGGCAGCAAACCGTGGTGCAGGCCTTCTTCGCGCAGTTGCTTGAGGCATTTGACGGCATGGCCCGACAGCAGCAGCTTGAGCATCTCGTCAAACAGACGGGCGGCCGGCACGTTGTCCATCAAGGACGCCATCTCGCGGATGGGGCGGCTGGCGGCCGGGTCGATGGTCAGGCCCAGCTTGGCGCCGAGGCGCACGGCGCGCAGCATGCGCACCGGGTCTTCGCGATAGCGCACCTTCGGGTCGCCGATCATGCGTAGGGTTTTCTGCTGCAGGTCGGCCACGCCGTGGTGGTAGTCGAGGATCTGCTCGGTGGTCGGATCGTAGTACAGCGCGTTGACGGTGAAGTCGCGGCGCAGGGCGTCTTCTTCCTGCGAGCCGAAGACGTTGTCGTGCAGGATGCGGCCGTGCTCATCGGTCGAGCTGGCGTCGGCTTCGCGGGCGGAGCGGAAGGTCGAGACCTCCATCATCTCGGCGCCGATCATGACGTGCACGATCTTGAAGCGGCGGCCGATGATGCGCGAGCGCCGGAACAGGCGACGGACCTCTTCGGGCGTGGCGCTGGTGGCGATGTCGAAATCTTTAGGCGTCAGATTGGCGAGCAGGTCGCGGACGGCGCCGCCGACGATGAAGCCTTTGAAGCCGGCGTCCTGCAAGGCAGTGCAGACCTTGCGTGCCGCTGGCGAGACGCGCTCGATCGGAATGCCATGGATCTGGACAGGTATCAGGGCGGGACCGTCTGCCGGGCCCGGTGCAGCGCGGCGAAAGACCTTGCGCAGCAATTTACGGATCATCTTGGATTCAGTGTCGTTTTTGGTGTAAGCCGGCGATCATACCGCAGCCGGTAGTGTGGGCCTATGCTGGCATGCGACTCGGGGGGCTGTTCTGATCGCGTGCCATCCTCTCGATCAATGCGAAAAGGCCCTTAACGCAGGCTGATGACCGGCCAGGCGTGGAGGCGGGCGTGCTCGCGCAGGGTGTCGTCCGGATCGACCGCCACCGGCTGGCTCACGCGGGCCAGCAGCGGCAGATCGTTGTGCGAGTCGCTGTAGAACCAGCTCTTGTCGAAGCTGCCCATGTGCAGGCCGAGCGATTCGAGCCAGGCGTCGACGCGTTCGATCTTGCCAGCCTTGAAGGCCGGCATGCCGCGCGGCTTGCCGGTGAAGATGCCGTCAGATTGCGCGGGGATGGTGGCCACCAGATGGGGAATGTCGAAGGCGCGGGCGATCGGGCCGGTGACGAAGCTGTTGGTGGCGGTCACCACGGCCATCAGCGCGCCTTCACTGCGATGCTTGTCGACCAGTGCGCGGGCCTTGGCCGTCATCATCGGGCGAATCGAGACATCCATGAATTCGGCGTGCCAGGCGTCGAGTTGCGTGCGCTTGTGGCGGGCCAGCGGGGCGAGCTGGAAGTCGAGAAATTCGAAGATATCGAGCGTGCCGGCCTTGTACTGCTCGTAAAAGGTGACGTTCTTGGTTTCATAGACTTCGCGGTCGAGTACGCCCTTGCCGATGAGGAATTCGGCCCAGGCAAAGTCCGAGTCGCCAGCCAGCAGGGTGTTGTCGAGGTCGAAAAGAACGAGATCCATGGGGTGTCCGTGTCAGATGTCGAGGTCCGTCTGCAGCATCTCGCGCAGCAGGGGCAGATTGATGGGGCGTTTGCGCTCGAAGGAGGCGCGGTCGAGCGCATCGAGCGTGGTGAGCAGGCTGGGCATGTCGCGCCGGCCGTGACGCATCAGGTAAGTGACGACGTCGCCGTCGATGCGCAGGCCGCGCTGGGTGGCCAGGGTGCTGAGAATGGCCGAGCGTGCCGCGTCGGTCAGGGGCTGGATTTCGAAGCCCAGACACTGGCCGATGCGGGTGCGCAGATCTTCGCGCAGGCTGAGCGCCCGCGGCGGCTGGTCACCGGCCAGCAACAGCGTCTGGCCGTTTTCGCGTGCCCGGTTGAAGGCATTGAACAACGCGATGGCTGCCGGCTCGCTTAACTGCCCGATGTCGTCGATCGCCAGCAGCGCAGGCCTGTTTGGCAAAGTGTTGCTGACCTCGCGGGCGTTCAGGTAGGCGCCCTGGCCCGCCGTGCTGGTGGCGCGTAGCAAGTGGCTGCGGCCCGTGGCGGGGGCACCCCATAAATACAGGTGCCCCATGCCATGGCCTTGCACGGTCGCCTGCAAGGCGGCAATCAGCGCCGCGTTGTCGCCGGCGAAGTAATTCTCCAGCGTCGGCGGGGCGTCGAGCCGGATGTCGAGCACGAGTTGCTTCATGCCGTGCCGTCCTCCGGTGGATCGTCGCCGAGATACACATGGCTGGCGAAATAGGCGGTGCGCAACTCGCGCAGGCCGACCAGCAAGGCGGCACTGGCCGGCAGGGCGACCAGCACGCCGACAAAGCCGAACAATTCGCCAAAGGCCATCAAGGCAAAGATGACGGCCAGCGGATGCAGGCCGATGCGCTCGCCCACCAGATAGGGCGTGAGCAGAAAGCTCTCGACCAACTGGCCGATGGCATACACGACGGCCACGCCGATGATCGGCGGCCAGCCTGCGTTTTGCAGCAGGGCCGAGAGTAGCGCCAGCACCAGCCCGGTGCTGAAACCGACAAAGGGGACGAACACCAGCAGCCCGGTGATGACGCCGACCGGCAGCGCAAAGCGCAAGCCGGCCATCCACAGGCCGATGCTGTAGAACACCGCCAGCAGCAGCATCACCGACAGCTGGCCGCGCAGGAACTCGGACATCACCTTGTCGATGTCGCCCATGATGCGGCTGCTGGTTGCGATCATCGGCCGCGGGATGATGGCGCGCACGCCTTCGACAATATGCGGCCATTCCTGCAGCAGGTAGAACATCACCATCGGGATCAGCAGCACGGTGGCGAAAAAGCCGACCACCGCGGCGCCGCCCGTGGTGGCTTTCTTGAGCAGGCCGGGCAGGATGTCCTGCGCCGAGCTCCAGTTTTCGGCAATCCATTGGCGGATGGAGGCGGCGTCGAGCTGCAGCGTGATGTCGAACTGCTCCTTGAGCAGCGGCAGCACGCGCTGGTTGAGCATGTCGACCAGATCGGGCAGGTGAGTGACCAGCGACACGGCTTCGCGATAGACCATGGGCACCAGGATCAGGATCAGCAAGGACAGCATCAGCCCTTGCAGCACAATCACCAGCAATACGGCGGCGGCGCGCGGCAAGCGGCGGGCCACCATCCAGTTGACGGCCGGGTCGCTGATATAGGCGAGCACGGCGGCGATGGCAAAGGGCGCCAGAATCGGCGCCAGCAGCCACAGCAGCACGAGCAGGGCAACACCGACACCGAACCAGGTGGCGGTTTGCATTTGGCGGGCACGAAGCGAGAACATTCGATGTAAAATACGGGGTTTGGTACGGGGCCCGACGGGTTCGCCGGGAGAATTGCCCGTACTGTAGTCGCAAGCGTGTGCGGGCTCAAGCGCGCTGCCATGCTTGCGCCATCGATTTTGGAGAGTGACCACCTTGACCGCCCTGACTTATCGCGACGCCGGCGTCGACATCGTGGCCGGCGATGCCCTCGTCGATCGCATCAAACCCATGGCCAAACGGACCATGCGTCCCGAAGTGCTCGGCAGCATCGGCGGCTTTGGTGCCCTGTTCGAGCTGACCGGTAAATACAAGGAGCCGGTGCTGGTCTCCGGCACCGACGGCGTGGGCACCAAGCTCAAGCTGGCCTTCCAGCTCAACAAGCACGACACCGTCGGCCAGGATCTGGTCGCCATGAGCGTGAATGACATCCTGGTGCAAGGCGCCGAGCCGCTGTTCTTCCTCGATTACTTCGCCTGCGGCAAGCTCGATGTCGACACCGCGGCTGACGTCGTCGGTGGCATCGCCCGCGGCTGCGAACTGTCCGGTTGCGCCCTGATCGGCGGCGAAACGGCCGAGATGCCGGGCATGTACCCGGCGGGCGAATACGATCTGGCCGGCTTTGCCGTCGGTGGTGTCGAGAAGGCCGAGATCATCACCGGCAAGACCATCGCCGCCGGCGATGTGGTGCTCGGCCTGGCCTCCAGCGGCGCGCACTCCAATGGCTACTCGCTGATCCGCAAGGTGATCGAGCTGACCCAGCCGAATCTGGACGGCGACTTCCACGGCCGCACGCTGCGCGATGTGGTGATGGAGCCGACCCGTATCTACGTCAAGCCGCTGCTGGCGCTGATGAAGGCGCATGCCGGCATGGTCAAGGGCATGGCCCACATCACCGGCGGCGGCTTGCTCGAAAACGTGCCGCGCGTGCTGCCCGAGGGCCTGACCGCCGAGCTGCGTGCCGATGCCTGGCAGATGCCACCGCTGTTCCAGTGGTTGCAGGGCGCGGGCAACATCGAAGCCAACGAGATGTACCGCACCTTCAACTGCGGCATCGGTATGGTGGTGGTGGTCGCCAAGGAACACGCGACGACTGCGACCGAGCACTTGCGTGCGGCCGGCGAGACGGTGTTCGAACTCGGTCACATCCGTGCCAGCGCCGAGGGCGAAGCGCCGACGGTGGTCTGCTGAACGGCAGTCGCGACGCAGGATAAAACCCCGGCTCGTCCGGGGTTTTGTTTTAAGAGCTTCTTTGCTACGAATATGCCGCGCTCCGGCAACTCCGGTAGGGTGTGGCGGTCGGAGAGACACAATCGCCTGTTGGCGAGGACAGGAAATCGGTGAACAGACGATGCGTGTGACAAGCAAATTGGTCGTGATTGCGCTGTGGATGCTGTGCCTTGCGGGTCCGACGGCGGCGCAAAATGGCAAGGCCGGCGCCGCGGCTCCCCAGGCGACGGCGGTCGAGGCGCACACCGTGGCGCGCCTGAGTCTGGCCGACGATGTGAGCGCAGTGGGTACGCTGCGTTCGTCCGAATCGGTCGTGCTGCGTCCCGAAACGGCGGGGCGTATCGCCAAGATCGGCTTCGTCGAAGGCCGCCCCGTCAAGCGTGGCGAGATGCTCATCGGCCTCGATGCCTCGGTGCAGGCGGCCGAGTTGCAGCAGGCGCGCGCGTCCTTGTTATTGGCGCAGGCCAACTTCCGCCGTACCGAAGACCTCTTCAACAAGAAGTTCGTCAGCCAGCGGGCCATCGACGAGGCCCTTGCGGGCCTGCGCGTGGCCGAAGCGGCCGACCAGGTGGCGGCGGCGCGGCTGGCGCGCATGTCGGTTCGCGCGCCCTTTGACGGCATCATCGGTATCCGCAAGGTGAGCATTGGCGACTACGTCAAGGAAGGCGCCGACCTGGTCAATCTCGAAGCCATCGACACCCTCAAGGTGGACTTCCGCCTGCCCGAGCGCCATGTGGGCAGTCTGGCCGTGGGGCAGAAGGTGGCGGTGCTCACCGATGCGCTCGGCAGCGAGCCGTTTGCCGCCACGGTGAGCGCCATCGACCCGCTGATTGACGCCGAAGGCCGCGCCGTGCGCCTGCAGGCCACGCTCGACAACCGCGCCGGCAAGCTGCGTCCGGGCATGTTTGCCCGCGTGCGCTTGAGTCTGGGCGAGGCGCGCTCGGTGCTGGTGGTGCCCGAACAGGCGCTGGTGCCCACGGCCGAGGGCCAGTTCGTGTTTCAGATTGTCGATGGCAAGGCGCAGCGCACCGCGGTGCAGGTCGGACAGCGCCAGGGCACCTCGGTGGAAATCACCGATGGCCTGGCCGAAGGCGCCGAGGTGGTCACCGCCGGCCAGATCAAGCTGCGCGATGGCGCCCCGGTGCGCGCCGTGGCGCACGCCCGATAAGGCCGAGCGGCGATGATCCTCTCCGATATCTGTGTTCGCCGGCCGGTCTTTGCCACCGTGCTGTCGCTGGTGCTGATCCTCGTCGGCCTGGTGTCCTTCACCCGCCTCACGGTGCGCGAGTACCCCAAAATCGACGAGCCGGTGGTCACCGTCAGCACCCGCTATACGGGCGCCAGCCCGGCGATCATGGAATCGCAGGTCACCAAGCCGCTGGAAGACTCGCTGGCCGGCATCGAAGGCGTCGATGTGCTCACCTCGATCAGCCGGCAAGAATCCAGCCAGATCTCGGTGCGCTTCCGTCTGGAGCGCGACCCCGACAGCGCCGCCGCCGATGTGCGCGACCGGGTCTCGCGGGTGCGTCGCAAGCTGCCGGATGACGTGGACGATCCGGTCATCTCCAAGGTCGAAGCCGACGCCAGCCCCATCATCTACCTGGCCTTTTCGTCCGACCGTCACTCGCCGCTGGACGTCACCGACGTGGCCAGCCGCATCGTCAAGCCGCGCCTGCAGACGCTGCCCGGTGCCGCCGATGTGCGCGTCTTTGGCGACCGCGAATACGCCATGCGTATCTGGCTCGATCGCGACCGCCTGTCGGCCTACGGGCTGACGGTGCAGGACGTGGAATCGGCCCTGCGTGCGCAGAACGTCGAGGTGCCCGCCGGTCTGATCGAAAGCCAGTCGCGCGAATTTGCCGTGGTGGCGCGTACCGATTTGAGCGAAGTTGGCCAGTTCGAGCAGGTGGTGGTGCGTGCGCCGGTCGGCGCCGACGGCTATCCGGTGCGCCTGCGCGACGTGGGCCGGGTTGAAGTCGCTGCGGCCTCCGAGCGCACCTCGGCACACTTCAACGGCAAGCCCGCCGTGGCGCTCGGCCTCATCAAGCAGGCCACGGCCAACCCGCTCGACCTGTCCAAAGCCCTGCGCGCAGAGCTGCCGCGCATCTCCGAAGGCCTGCCCGAGGGCATGACCGTCACCATCGCCAACGACTACACGGTGTTCATCGACCGCTCGATCCGCGCCGTGTTCATGACCATCGGCGAAGCCGTGCTGCTGGTGCTGGCGATCATCTTTTTCTTTCTGCGCAACTGGCGCGCCACGCTGGTGCCGCTGGTGACCATCCCGGTGTCGCTGATCGGCGCCTTTACGCTGATGCTGGTGATGGGTTTTTCCATCAACACGCTCACCTTGCTGGCCCTGGTGCTGGCGGTCGGGCTGGTGGTGGATGACGCCATCGTGGTGCTCGAAAACATCCATCGCCACCTCGAAATGGGCAAGACCCGCTTCCAGGCCGCGCTCGACGGCGCGAAGGAAATCGGCTTTGCGGTGGTGGCCATGACGCTCACCCTGGCGGCGGTGTATGCCCCGGTCGCCTTCATGACCGGCCGCACCGGCAAGCTGTTCATCGAGTTCGCCCTTACACTCGCCGGCGCGGTGATCGTCTCGGGTTTCGTCGCGCTCAGCCTGTCGCCCATGATGTGCTCCAAGCTGCTCAAGCACGAGACTCGCCATGGCCGGGTCTACAACGCCGTCGAAGCCGTGCTCAATGGCATGACCCACGGCTACCGCAGAATTCTTGGTGCTGCGCTCAAGGCTCGCTGGCTTGTGCTGTTGCTGTTTGTGGCGGTGGTGGGCGCCTCGGGCTGGCTGCTCAATACACTCAAGTCCGAGCTCTCGCCGGTCGAAGACCGCGGCTTCATCATCGGCGTGTTCAGCGGCCCCGAAGGCGCCACCATCGACTACATGGACCGCTACACCCGCCAGCTCGAAGCGCTTTACGCCAAAACCCCCGACATTTCCCGCTACTTTGTCGTCTCCGGCAGCCCGACCGTGTCGCAAGGCATCTCCTTCGGCGGTCTCAAGGACTGGTCCGAGCGCAGCACGTTGTCGCCGCAAATTGCGCGCAACCTGCTGCCCGGCTTCCTGAGCGTGCCTGGCATCCGCGCCTTCCCGGTCACGCCGCCATCGCTGGGCCAGAGCGCCCGCTCGCAGCCGATCAACCTCGTTATCGTCACCTCGGCCAGCTATACCGAGCTGGCCGAGGTGGCCGACCAGATGCTGCAGGAGATGGCCAAGAACCCGCGCTTCATCGCCGCCGATATCGACCTCAAGCTCACCAAGCCCGAAGTCACCGTCAAGGTCGATCGCGACAAGGCGGCCGACCTCGGCGTGTCGGTCGAGCAGATCGGCCGCACGCTTGAGACCCTGCTCGGCGGCCGGCAAGTGACGCGTTTCAAGCGCGACGCCGAGCAATACGACGTCATCGTGCAACTCGCCGCCGCCGACCGCAGTATTCCCAACGACATCAGCGACATCTATGTGCGCGGCAGCGCCGGCGACATGATCCCGCTCGCCAGCCTCATCACCGTCGACGAAGCCGTCGCCCCGCGCGAGCTCAACCACTTCGCCCAGCGCCGCGCCGTCACCATCACCGCCAACCTGGCGGGCGATTTTGCCCTCGGCGAAGCGCTCACCGAACTCGAAACCATCGCCGCGCGCGTGCTGCCGGCTGACTACGCCATCGACTACAACGGCCAGAGCCGCGAGTTCAAGATCAGCTCCGGCGGCCTGCTGCTCACCTTCATCCTCGCCGTGGTGTTCATCTACCTCGTGCTCTCGGCCCAGTTCGAAAGCTTTCGCGACCCCTTCACCATCATGCTCACCGTGCCCCTGTCCATGACCGGCGCGCTCGCCGCACTATGGATGACTGGCGGCACGCTCAACGTCTACAGCCAGATCGGCCTGGTCACACTCATCGGCCTCATCACCCGCCACGGCATCCTCATCGTCGAATTTGCCAACCAGTTGCGCGAGCGGGGCGAAGCGCTGGTCACCGCCATCGTCGACGCCGCCGTGCTGCGCCTGCGGCCCATTCTCATGACCACCGGCGCGACGATTCTTGGCGCCATACCGCTGGCGCTCGCGACCGGTGCCGGGGCTGAGAGTCGGCAGCAGATTGGGTGGGTGATTGTCGGGGGGCTGGCGTTCGGCACGCTGCTGACGCTGTTCGTCGTGCCGGTGGTCTATACGCTGGTCGCGCGGCGGGAAGTGGCGGCGGTCGCGCAGGCCGACGCTGCGCCGGTTACCGAGGGGTAGGGTCGGTTTCAACCGGCCATCGGTTTTCGGTCGGGTATCGGCGTTTCGACGGATCGTTGGCCGGGTCTCGCCCCGGCGGGCGACATCCTTTCTTGTAGCGACAAGAAAGGACGCAAAGAAACGCCCCCGCTGTACCGCCGGCTTCGCCGGTGCCCTCTCTACGCCCGCACCCGGCGGGTCGTGTCGCAAACTCGCCCTTCGGGCTCAAACAAGCGACACGACAATTCCCGCCGGCCACGGCCTCCGTTCGGCGGCACAGAAGGGGAAAGGCGCGCGGGCTCGGTTTCGCCATCGCCCGCTCGGGAAAGCGCCACCCCGTAGGGTGGGTGGCTTGCCACCCACCATCACGCCTCACGATGGTGGGCCGCGTCGTAGGGTGTAATAGGCGCAGCGGTATTGCACCAAGCAGCGGTTGAAATGGTGCAATGCCCTTCGGTTATTGCACCCTACGCTCGCTGATGCCCTGATCGACCCGACTATTCCCGCTGTCGTAGGGCTGAGGCACCAGACCGACGCAGGCGCCCACTTGGCGCCGGTTGCCGAAATTGCGCCAGAACAGCTCGAGCACCAGGCGCCGCGCGCCGACCGGGCCGACGCCCCTGAGCTGACCGAGCGCTTCCACGCGCCGCTGCGCCTCGGGCGACAGGCGCTCGGCCAGTGCCTGCTCCACACACTTCAGTTGCGCCTCGACCTGCGCCAGACGCTCGCTCTCGCGCAGCAGACGCTCGTGCAACGGCTCGCTCAGCGCGCCTCCTTGATAGTCCTTGAGCTCACCGCGCTTCAGTTGCGCGCCCACATCGCGCTCCAGATCGACCCAGCAACCGACCGTGCGCAGCAGCTTGCGCATCCGATCCCGGTGCTGGCCGATTTCCTTCTGCAACAGCCCGCGCTCGCGCGCCCAGTGACGCTGCGCCTCGGCCACCTCGTCGGGCATCCGGATCACCCGCATGCGATCGTGCTCGCCGCGCAGCCACCCCATCAGACTCGACAACAGCCGCAGCACGTCCAGCCGATCGGTCTTGGCCCGCCGCGCCTGACGCTCGACCGGGATGCTCGCCGGATCGACCACACGCACCGCGTAACCGCGCCCCTCGAGCGCTCGCGCAATCCAGAAGCCGTCCTGCCCCGCCTCGTAGATCACTTCCACCCGCGCATCCTTGCCCAGCGCCCACCTGGCGCGCGTCTGTTCGATCAGCTCGATCGCTGCGCCCAGCCGGGCTCCGGCCACCTCCTGCTTGAGCGTGTAGATCGACGCGCGCTCTCGCCGTCCGTCGTGTAGCCCCACCTTCCAGCTCTTGCTCGACAACTCCAGCGACACTGCCAGCATCTGATCGACGCGCGTAACATCCATTTCCTGAGTCGGTTGCATTTACCTCTCCTTGAACGTGTTCTGCAAAACTCATTCTAGGATTCGCTCTGCAGCCGACTCGCTTCGCTCATAGGATCTACGAAGTGCACCGCTGGTGAATCGGGCACGGCCGATCCGCCCTCTGCCGCGCCAACCGGAGGATGTGCCGGGCGGAAAAAGGGGCTTCGCCTGTTTGAGCCCGCAGGGCGAGTTTGCGAAGCACCCCGCCCGGGGCGTCCGGAGGGCGGGGACCCCGAAGGGGCGCGAAAGCGGGCCGTGCTTCTTTGCCTAGCTTTCTTGCACGAGCAAGAAAGTAGGTCGCCCGCCGGGGCGAGACCCGGCCAACGTTTGCCACTCGAAGCCGCTAAAGAATCAAACTACCGACACCCGAGCCCGCAAGCCCCCCAGCGCGGCAAGCGCAAATCAAACCACCGCCTGCCACCCCGTCGGGCCAAGAACAAACCGGTGATTCCCCACCGGATGAAACAAACTCTCAGCCATGTGCCGCCGCCAGACCACCAGATGCACATGCCCCGCCGTCACATCGAGCTGATGAAAAAACAGCCCTTCGGCTGAATGCCGCCCCGAGGTCGGCGACCCGACCCCGATGCCGATCGCGTTGCGGCCCGAGTCCGACGGCAAGAGCCGCACTTCGCTGCGATGCAGATGCCCCCACAGCAGCAGGTCGGCACCGCCTTCGTCGATGAGCAGATTGCGTGCAATGTTGGCGCCGGCCATGCCGCCCTTGTTGCCGCGCTCGCGGGTGGCGAAGGGATGATGAGCGGCGGCGATGCGCAGTTGGCCTCCACTGCCGCCGGCCAGCCACTGCGCCGCGTCGCGGGCGGCGGCGCTGCGGATGCGACCCGAGCGCCAGGACAGCCGATTGGTGCTGTCGATGAGGGCAAGGCGCAGTTGCTGCCAGTCGAGGTGGGCGGTGGTGGCATCGTCGATGTGGCGGCGGTAGCGGCCGCGCGGGGTGAACAGGCGGTGCCAGGGGCGGAACAGTGGCATGTCGTGGTTGCCGGGGATGGCCAGCCAGTCGCCGGGGAGTTGGTCGAAGAACTGCCGCGCGGCAATGAACTGGCTGTTGCGGGCGCGCTGGGTGAGGTCGCCGGTGATGAGGGTAAGCTGGGGCGAGAGGCTGACGACCGCGTCGAGCAGGATCTGCGCGGCGTCGGGCGCCTGGGCGCCGAAGTGCAGGTCGGAGAGGTGGACCAGCCGCAGGGCCGGCGAGGCGGGGGTCATGCGTCTGATTCTAACGGATCGGGGCGGACGATCTGCAAGGCGTCGGGCTGGTAGTGCAGTTGCAGCGGCAGGCGGCACTTGATCAGTTCGCCGTCAATCGAGACACGCAGCCGCCGGCGCCGGCGGAGGATGTCGACAGTGATGCTTTGCAGTGCGGTGAGCTCGAACGTGGGGGCGTCGGACAGCCGGCCGAACAGGGATTTGAGCGCGGCCATCAGCACATGACGACGGCCTTGGTGGCGCATCAGCACCAGGCCGAGTGCGTGGCCGTCGCATTGCTCGGCAAATTCGGCGTCGACCGCGGCCAGTGGCAGCGGGTTGGCGCCGAAGAACGCGGCGTTGGCGTGGCAGTGCTGTGGGGCGCCATCGGTTTGCAGGCGCAGCTTGAGGATGGGGTAGCGGTTGAACAGGGTGGCAATGCCCGAGAGCACGGCGGTGACGCGGCTGCGGCCGAGCACGGCGGTGTGGCGTTCGCGCGCGGCGATGATGCGGGTATACAGGCCGAAGGCGGCATGGTTGAAGAACAGCAGGCCGTTGATGTCGCCGCAGGGGGTGGGGCGGGCGTGGCCGGTGACGGCCAGCCGGGCGGCGTCGGCAACATCGAGCGGGATGCCGAGGTGGCGGGCGACGAGGTTGTAGGTGCCGGTGGGGATGATGGCCATCGGCTTGCCGCGGGCGCGGGCGTGCTGCGCGACGGTGCGTACCGTGCCGTCGCCACCGACCGCGATGACCAGGTCGGCGACGGTGGTGGCGCGCTGGCAGACGCGGTCGAGCCGGCTGGCCTTGCGTGGCTGGAACCACAGCAGGCGGCCGGCGTCGGGCGGCAGGGCCGCTTCGATACGGGCGCGCAGGTCGTCGTCGCGGCCGTTGGCGGAGCGGGCATTCACAACGATGGCGATGGTGCGCTGGGTCATGCGGTAGCCGAATCGGGGCGCTCAGGTGACAATACCGTGCTTTGCGGCCACCTGGCCGCGTCATGGAAGCATCATAAACCGCATGCCCCCGATTGTTCGCAAGCACGCCGACCGGTTTTCGGCCTGGCTGATCCTGTTGATGATGGTGTTCGCCCTGTGCACGGGCGCGCGCCTGCCGGTGCCGGCCTGGCTGGCCGGGGTGTGTGCGTGGGCGGCCTGTGCGTTGCTGTGGCCGAGCCTGGACAAACGCCAGCGCGCCACGGCGGCGGTGCTGATCGGCATTGGGCTGCTCGCGCTGGGGTGGGCCGGCTGGCTCAGCGGCCGCTGGCCGTGGCAGGGCGTGCTGACCCAGAACATGGCCTTGCTCGGCATGCTGGCGGCGGTGAGCTTTCTGCAGTTGATCGGTCTGGCGGGCGACGACCGGCCGCTGCCGCGCGGCCCCGGCGCGCTATGGCGCACGATGGGCGGGGTGCATGTGTTTGGCGGGGTGATCAACCTGTCGGCGGTGTTCATCATGGCCGATCGCCTGAGCGGCGGAAAATCGCCGTCGCTGGTCCAGACCATGGCGCTGACCCGAGCCTTTCTGGCGGCGGCGCTGTGGTCGCCGTTCTTTGCGGCGACGGCGGTGGCGATCACCTATGCGCCCGGCGCCACGCTGGGGGAGATGGCACTGGCCGGGGTGCCGCTGGCGCTGGCGATCAACTACCTGGCCGGGCGTGATCTGCTCAAGCATGCGCCCGAGGCGCAGGATTTTGTCGGCTACCCGATGCGCCTGTCGGCGCTGTGGGTGCCGCTGGGGCTGGCGGTGATGGTGGTGGTGGGCCATTACTTCTGGCCGCACTGGACGACGCTGGCCATCGTGTCGCTGTGCGCGCCGCTGATGGCGGTGGGCGTGGTGCTGACGCGCTCGGGCGTGGCGGCCGGCGCCGCGGCGGTGGCGCGGCATGTGCATCTGCGCCTGCCGGCGATGCGTGGCGAGCTGGTGTTGTTTCTGGCGGCGGCGGTGTTCGCCACCGGGCTGGATGCATTGATCGCCACCCAGGGCGGCGGCCTGACGCCATCGCATTTCGGGCCGGTGCAGTCGGCGCTGGTGCTGGCGGGCATGATCGGGCTGTGCGTGATCGGCGTGCACGCGGTGATCTCGATCGCCATGGTCTCGGCCTGGCTGGCGCCGATTTCGCCCGATCCGCTGTTGCTGGCGGCGGTATTCACGCAGTGCTGGGCGATTGGCCTGGCGGTGAGCCCGATGTCGGGCATCCATCTGGCGCTGCAGGGGCGCTACGGCTTGTCGGCAGGGGCGATGGCGCGGGGCAACGCGCGCTATTGCCTGCAGGCCTATGGCGCCGCCGTGCTGGTGCAGGCGGCGATTGCCGGGTGGCGCGGCGTGCCGTTCTGAGCGCGGCTTATTGCGTGACAGCTTCGGTGACGAGGGTTTGCGTGGAGCTGACGCAATAGCGCTGGTTTGCGGTCGATTCGGTTTTGGCGGCGGCGCAGTCGGTGAGTGCGGCCACGGGGTTTGCCGTCAGCACGCCGTCCTGCACCGTCAATTCATAGCTGAAACGCGGTGCGGCCGAGGCGGTGGCGTGCGAGAAGCGCGCAAATTGCTGGCCGCCGCGCAAGCACTGGATCTGCTGCACATTGGCCCCGCCGGACTTGAGAATGGCGCCGATGGCGGTGGCACGCGTCTCGCACGCGGCCTCGTCGGTCGTGCTCACGAAGGCCGCCGACAGTTGCCCGTCGGCCAGCAGGGTGAGGATGAGCATGATGTGTCCGAGCGCCATGGTGCGTGTCCTGTGAGGTGATTGGCGGGGATTGTCGCCGCTGGGACGGTGGGCCGTCCAGCGGCCTGGATCAAGTTCCGGCGAGCAGGCGGCGGGCGGTGTCGACGGTTTTGTCGACCACCGTGTCGTCGTCGCAGGGGACCACGGCCAGGTCGCCCCAGTCTTCAACAAACTTGCGTTGCCAGGTCAGCTGCCGCTTGGCCAGCTGGCGGGTGGCGGCGATGCCCTTGTCGCGGAAGCTGGCGGCGTCGCTCAGGCCGTCGAGGTGTTCCCAAGCCTGACGGTAGCCGACGCAGCGCATGCTGGGCAGGTCGAGGGTGAGGGCGTATTTCGCCCGCAGGGCGCGCACTTCGTCGAGGAAACCGGCGGCGAGCATGGCGTCAAAGCGGGCTTCGATGCGTTGATGCAGCACGCTGCGGTCATTGGGCGCGAGCGCGATGCCGACAAAGCGGTAGGGCGGCGCAGCCATCTCGCGGCGGGCGTAGCTCTCGGCCAGCGGTCGGCCGGTGAGGCGCACGATCTCCAGCGCGCGCTGGATGCGCTGGGCGTCGTTGGGGTTCAGGCTGGCGGCGGCGTCGGGGTCGAGCCGGGCGAGCGCGGCATGCATGGCCGGCCAGCCGAACTGGCGGGCGTCGGCGTCGATATGGGCGCGCAGCTCGGCGTCGGCCTGCGGTAGCTCGGACAGGCCCTCGCGCAGCGCCTTGAAGTACAGCATGGTGCCGCCGGCGAGCACCGGCAGGCGGCCACGGGCGGTGATCTGGCCCATCAGGCGCAGGGCGTCGTCGCGGAACTTTGCCGCCGAGTAGGCTTCTTCAGGGGAGAGGATGTCGATCAGGTGGTGCGGGCACAGCGCTTGCTCGGCGGCACTCGGTTTGGCGCTGCCGATGTCCATGTCGCGAAACACCAGGGCGGAGTCGACGCTGATGATTTCGATCGGCAGATGCGCGGCCAGCGCCAGCGCGCTGGCGGTCTTGCCGCTGGCGGTGGGGCCGAGCAGGAGCAGGGCGGGTGGCAGGTCGGGGGTTGGCATGGGCGACATTCTACCGGTCGCGGTGATACGCGGCGGCCGATTCGGGTAGGCTTGCGGGCCTTGCGACAGCGGATGATCAAACGATGGGGAATGGGTTTCGGGCCTTGAAGCGAACGCTGCTGTGGCTGCTGTGTTGTGCCGGTGTGTCCGGTGCGGCGATGGCGGCGCCCACTTTGTGGGAAGTGCGTGATGCCGAGGGCGGCGTGCGCGCCTATCTGTTTGGCGCAATCCACTTGTGCCACGCGGCCTGCTACCCCTTGCCGGCGGCGGTAGAGGCGGCGTTTACGTCGGCTGATCGCACCGCTTTCGAGCTGGATGTGAGCGATCCGGCGCTGGCGCGGACATTGGTCAAAGCGGGTCGCTTACCCGATGGGCAGACGCTCAAGACCTTGATGCCGGCCGAGCTTTACGCGCAGTTGCACGATGCCTCAAAAGCCGTCGGCATGCCGGTGAGTCAGATGCAAAGCATGCAGCCGTGGTTTGCGTCGACGCTGTTGATGGCGTTGGCGGCCAATCAGGCGGGCTTTACGACCGAGGCCGGCGTTGATGGCGTGCTGCAGTCGCGCGCGCGTGAAGCCGGCAAGCCGGTGCTGGCACTGGAGACTGCTGCGCGTCAGATTGAAGCTTTGTCGGGCGGTGGCGAGCGCGCTCAGGAAGCCGCCTTGCGCCAGACCGTCGGCATGGTGACCCGTGGCGAGATCGGCGGCTACCTGGCGCGCATGGTCGGCGCCTGGCAGGACGGCAACGACGCGGGGCTTGAGACGCTCATGTACGAAGGTAGCGACCGCGAGGCCGTGGCACCGCTGTTCGCGACCCTGATCGATACCCGCAATCTTGAAATGACGAATCGGCTGGAGGCGTTGATGGCGCAGCCGGGCGTGTTGTTTGTGTCCGTCGGTGGCGGCCACCTGGTCGGCGAGAAGGGGATTCCGGCGGCGCTCGCGGCGCGGGGCTGGCAGGTGATTCGGCGGTAACTTTGCCCGTGGCACAAGGTGGCGCGTAGAGGCGTCTCCTGTTTTTTTGCTACAGGAAGTACTTGACGACCACGAGTCCGGTGGCGGATGCGACAGCGGGAAGAAAAGTGACGTCTCGCGTGCGGATGATCCAATGGTTTCGTCGCTTTTCAATGCCGTCTTGTTGAATCGATCGAAAGAAGATCGTCTCGGCCATGGTGGACAGCATATGAACTGTCACGACTGAAAACAGTAGGTAGCTGGCGAATTCTTTCATTTTTATCTGCCAGAGCGATCAGATTGAGGCGAGTGAAGCGGTCGCCAAGTTACTGCCCGCGCAGAAAGAAGCGATCCAGCTCGGCCATGGAGAACTGCGTCCAGGTCGGGCGGCCGTGGTTGCACTGGTCGGCGCGGTCGGTGGCTTCCATCTGGCGCAGCAGCGCATTCATTTCGGGGATGGTCAACGTGCGGTTGGCGCGCACCGCGCCGTGGCAGGCCATGGTGGCGAGCAACTCGTTGCGCCGCGCGGTGATGACGTCGGTGGCCGGCATGTCGTCGAGTTCGGCGAGCACCGAGCGGGTCAGTTCGCCGACGTCGGCGCTGGCCAGCAGCGCCGGCACGGTGCGTACCGAAAGGGCGGTCGGGCCGGCGGCGGAGATTTCGAAACCCATGCCGGCGAGCGCCTCTTCGCAGGATTCGGCGGTGGCCATCTCGCGTGCCGACACAGACAGCACGGCGGGGATCAGCAGGCGCTGGATGGACGGCGTGCCGTCAAGCACGGTCTTGAGGCGCTCATACAGAATGCGCTCGTGGGCGGCGTGCATGTCGACCAGCACCATGCCTTGCGCGTTCTGCGCGAGGATATATACCCCATGCAACTGGGCGAGCGCGAAGCCGAGCGGCGGGGCTTCGCCGGCGTTTTCGGGGGGCATGGCGGGCGCGTTGAAACGGTTTTGCGCGCCGGGCTCGCTTGGGCGGGCGCTGGCGGCGAAGTCGTAGTAGTTGCGCGCGGCCGATTCCATGGCCAGCGGGCTTTGCGTCGGCGTAGGTGCGTAATGGCCGAAGGCGGCAGCCGGTGGCGCGCCCGGGGCGGCGCTCGGCATGACCGCGTCACGGCCGGCTTCGGCGGCGCCGGAGTGGCCGAGCGCGCGTTCGACTGCGTGGTACACAAACTGATGCACGGCGCGCGATTCGCGGAAGCGCACTTCGATTTTGGCAGGGTGCACGTTCACATCGACGGTGCGCGGGTCGATCTGCAAGAACAGCACATAGGCCGGATGCCGGCTGCCGTGCAGGATGTCGCGGTAGGCCTCACGGATGGCGTGGGTGATGAGCTTGTCGCGAACGAAGCGGCCATTCACAAAAAAGTACTGCGCGTCGCGGCTGGCGCGGGAGTAGGCGGGCAGGGAGGCGAAGCCGGTGAGTTGCAGCGGGCCGGCTTCGACGCTGACAGCGCGGGCGTGGTTGAGAAAGTCGTCGCCCATCAGCAGGCCGACGCGGCGCGTCATGTCGCTGGCCGGCAGGCGGTGGCTGACCCGGCCGTTGTGGGTGAGCTGCATGGCGATGTCGGGCCGCGCCAGCGCGACACGGCGAAAGGCTTCGTCGCAATGGGCGAACTCGGTGCCCTCGGTCTTGAGGAATTTCCGCCGCGCGGGGGTGTTGTAGTAGAGCTCCTGCACATCGACCACGGTGCCGTGATTGAGCGGTGCGGGCTCGGGCGCGCGGCCGGGGCCTTCGACGCGCCAGGCGTGGCCGGCGCCGCGGGCGCGGCTGGTGATGGCGGTGCGTGCGACCGAGGCGATGGCGGCCAGCGCCTCGCCGCGGAAACCCATGGTGGCAACCGATTCGAGATCTTCGAGCGAGGCGATCTTGCTGGTGGCGTGGCGCTCCAGCGCCAGGGCGAGGTCGCCCTTGTCGATGCCGCAGCCGTCGTCGCTGATGCGGATGCGCCGCACGCCGCCGGCTTCGAGCAGCACTTCGATGGCCTGTGAGTCGGCATCGACGGCGTTTTCGAGCACTTCCTTGAGCACCGAGGCCGGGCGTTCGACGACTTCGCCAGCGGCGATCTGGTTGATGAGCGGGTCGGAGAGGCGGTGAATCGCGGGCATGGGCAGGCAGTGAATCGTGTCAGAGGCAACGGTGCCGGTTGCAGGAGTCGTACCCGCAACCGACGGCTTCGGTATGATACGCGCTGCCTACTCTATTGCGCCGCGTCATGGAACTGATTGCCCAATTCATCGATATCGTCCTGCACCTCGACAAATACCTTGCCGTGGTGCTGGCCGACTACGGCAACTGGATCTACGCGATCCTGTTCCTGATCATCTTCTGCGAGACCGGGCTGGTGGTGACGCCCTTCCTGCCGGGTGACTCGCTGCTTTTCGTGGCCGGCGCGCTGGCGGCGACCGGCGGCATGGACATCACGATCCTGATCACCACCCTGTTTGCCGCGGCCGTGCTGGGCGACAACACCAATTACTGGATCGGCCGCTCGATCGGGCCGCGGGTGTTTCGTTGGGAGCAGTCGCGGATTTTCAACCGCGCGGCCTTCGACAAGACCCACGCGTACTTTGAGACGCATGGCGGCAAGACGATCATCATCGCGCGCTTTTTGCCAATCTTCCGCACCTTCACGCCCTTCGTAGCGGGCGTGGCGAAGATGACCTACTCGCGCTTCTTGCCGCTGGACATTGCCGGTGGCGCGATCTGGATCGGCTCCTTGTCGCTGGCCGGTTACTGGTTTGGCAATATTCCTTTCATCAAGAACAATCTGAGCTTCGTGATTCTCGGCATCATCTCGATTTCGCTGGTGCCCATTGCCATTGGCTGGCTGCGCCACCGGCGCACCGCAAACGAGGCGGGCTGACACCATGCGCCGCACGGTCCTGACCCTGGTGTGCGCCGTCCTGGCGGGCTGTGCGGCACCGGGTTCCGGACCCTCACCGCGGATGGACCGCGGTTTTACGCTGTCGGGGCTGGCCAAGTCGGATATCGACAAGGTCTCGGAGATCCATCACTACCACCTGTTCCAGTCCTTGCGCCGGCTGACGCTCAAGCTTTATCGGCGCAACCCGGCCGAATGGCGCAAGCGCGGTCTGGCCAGCGCTGAGGCGGCGGTGGCGGACCTGTTTGACCGTGACCATCGCTGGCGGCTGGAGGCACTCAATTATCGCCACGGCGCCGAGGCCATCCAGATTGCGCTCACGCCGGACTATCCGGGCGACCGTGTCCAGGCCTTTGTGACGGGCATCGTGAGCATGGTGCAGAAGGCGCTGGGTGAGCGCGGCGAGTTCTACATGTTCGACAAGGTGGACCCGCAGCGGGTGTACAATGCGGCCCGAAATATCGAGGTTGCCGCCTGGAAGCTGGGGCAGGCGCGCGATGAGCGCGGGCATGTGCTGCTCTTGAGCAATGAGATGGAACCGGTGGCCAATTTGAGTTTCGAACGAGAGTTCGGTCGCCAGATCGGTTTGCTCGATGCGCTGGCAGACGTGCATGCCGAGCGCGACGGGCGCACCCTGACCCGTGTCATTCAGAACGCCGCCACAGCCGTTTTCCTTCCTTTGTAAAGTTCGCTGGTGAAGAGATGTTGCCCCGCGCGATATCGCCGGCCAGAGCGAGTCCCATGAAATCTATCGTCATCCTTATTTCTGGTCGTGGCAGCAACATGGAAGCCATCGTGCGTGCGGCCATTCCCGGTGCGCGCATCGCGGCGGTCATCAGCAACCGGCCGAACGCGGGCGGGCTGGCCTTTGCCGCCGCGCATGGGATTGCGACGGCGGTGGTCGATCACACCACCTATACCGATCGCGCCGCGTTTGACGCCGCGCTGGCCGGGGCGATCGACAGCCACACGCCCGACCTGGTGGTGCTGGCGGGGTTCATGCGGGTGCTGACGGCAGATTTTGTTCGCCACTATGAAGGGCGTCTGATCAACATCCACCCCTCGCTGCTGCCCTCATTTACCGGCCTGCATACGCACAGGCGCGCGCTGGCGGCGGGGGTGCGGGTGCATGGCACGACGGTACATTTTGTGACCGCCGAACTCGATTGCGGGCCGATCATCATCCAGGCCGTGGTGCCGGTGATGGCGGGCGATACCGAGGAAACCCTGACCGCACGCGTGCTGGCGCAGGAGCACCGCATCTTCCCGCAGGCGGTGTGCTGGATTGTCGAGGAGCGGGTGCGCATCGAAGGCAACATGGCCCGTGTGGCCGGCGCGAGAGAATCCGGTGTGATGATCAGCCCGCCGCCGGAGGACGTGTGATGCGCTGCGGCGCGCGCTGGCTGGCAGGGTGTGGCCTTGTGCTGTCATTGCTGATCGGCGCGGTGCAGGCCAATCCGGCGATGTCTGAGGCCATTGAATCCGCCGCGCCGTGGCCGACACAGGGGCGCATCATCTACCGCATCTATCATGGCGACAGTGGCATCCAGATCGGCCGCACGACCCACACCTGGTGGCACGACGCCGATCGCTACTGGATGGAGTCGCTGGTCGAAACCACCGGCCTGGCCGCGCTGCTCAAAGATTTTCGTTATCAGCAGCGCAGCGAAGGCAGCGTGACGGCGCAGGGCTTGCGCCCCGAGCGATTCAGCGTTGATCAGCGTGGCAAGCCGCCTCAGGAAGCCCTTTTTGATTGGGTGGGTGGGCAGGTGCGCATCAATCGTGGTGACAGCAAACGCCAGGCGCCGCTCGTGGCGGGCGATCAGGACATTCTCAGCATCGCCCATCAGTTGTCTCAGCCGGGTGCGCCGCAGGCGCCGGTCGTGCTGACCGTGGTGAATAACAAGTCGGCGGCGGTGGCCAAGGTGCGCGATATGGGCGAGGCGACCGTGCGCTTGCCGCTCGGCCAAATGCGCACGCGACATTTTTCGGTGCGCTCCGACGACGGCAACGTAAAGATTGAAATCTGGCTGGCAGCCGGCCAACACTGGCTGCCGGTACGTATCCGGATCGAGAACCGCAAGGGCGAGATTCTCGATCAGCAAGCCGAGCACCTGGTACTCGGCGAACCCGCACAAGGGAATCCCTCATGAGCGCGCCTTTGCCCGCTGTGCTGCATCAACACACCGCCCGTTTGCTCGACCAGTTGCTGCAGTTTGCGCACCCGGCCGATGCGACAGTGCAGCAGTATTTTCGCAAGAATACGGCGCTGGGCAGTCGTGATCGCGCCCGTGTGGCCGACGCGGTGTTTGGCTGTTTGCGGCATTTGCGTCGGGTGCGTCACGCCGCGGGCGAGGGCGCAAGCGCCGAGGCCTTGGTCGAGGCGTGGACCAGCGGTGGCTGGGCGAATCTCGATGCGTCAATGTTGAGCCCCGCCGAACGCGCCGATCTGCCCGACTGGCTGATGGCGCGCTGGCCGTGGCCGGCGGGCGAAGTCGCCTCGGCGGTGGCCGAGGCCTTTAATCAGCCCGCGCCGCTCGATTTGCGGGTGAATATCGTCAAAGCCAAGCGTGACGCGGTGCAGGCCGCGTTGGCTGCTGCCGGCATCGAGACCGTGGCCGGGCGCTGGGCGCCGCACGCCTTGCGTGTGATCGGCAAGCCGGCCTTGCAGCGTCACCCGCTGATGGTCGATGGCAGTATCGAGGTGCAGGACGAAGGCAGTCAGTTGCTCGGCCAGTTGTTGGGCGCGCGACGCGGTGAACAAGTGGTGGATTTCTGCGCCGGCGCTGGCGGCAAAAGCCTGCAGATTGGCGCTCAGATGCGCAACACCGGCCGGGTGCACGCCTTCGACGTGTCGGCCGGGCGCCTGTCGGAGCTGGCGCAGCGGGCGAAGCGGGCGGCGCTGGGCAATGTGCAGCCGATGGCGATTCGCGACGAGAACGATGTGCGACTGAGCCGGCTGGCCGGCAAGGTCGACCGGGTGCTGGTCGACGCGCCGTGTTCGGGGCTCGGGACCTTGCGGCGCAATCCCGACCTGAAGTGGCGGCAGGGGCCGGAGCAGCTGGCCGAAAAAGCCGTGCTGCAGGGGTCGATTCTTGGCGCGGCGGCCCGTTTGGTGAAGCCGGGCGGCGTGCTGGTGTATGCCACCTGCAGCATGATGGCGGAGGAAAACATCGGTGTGGTCGACGCCTTTCTGGCCGAGCATCCCGATTTTTCGATCGAACCGGCGCTGCCGGCGCTGGCCAGGCAGGGCGTGGAATTGCCTGACGATGGCCGGTCCACACTCTTGCTCGACCCCTTCCATCACGATACCGACGGTTTCTTTGCGGCGCGTCTGGTGCGATGCGTCTGAGCATTCTGTTGGCACTGGCGGCCATGCTGTGGCCGCTGACCGCGCCGGCGGCGCTGGGGCCGGTGGCGGCCGAAGGGCGGGTCGAGGTGCTCTTTTCGCCCGAGGACCCGGTCGAGGCGCGATTGATCGCGCTGATCGCTCAGGCGCGGCGCAGCGTGCAGGTGCAAAGCTATCTTTTTACGCGCAAGACGCTGGCGGCGGCCCTGGTGGCGGCACGTGGCCGGGGTGTCGATGTGCGGGTGCTGGCCGATGCGCGCATGAACCAGCGTGGCAAGAACGCCTTGCCGCAGTTGCTGGCCGCCGGTGTGCCGGTGGCGCTGGAGACGGCCTACAGCGCAGCGCACAACAAAGTCATCCTGATCGACGCGGACGAGCCGAACCCGGTGGTGATTACGGGGTCTTATAACTACACGTGGTCTGCCGGGCGGAAAAACGCTGAAAACGTGGTGGTGTTTCATGGTCATGCTGACGTGGCGACCGCCTACCGCAAGAACTGGCTGCGCCACTGGCAAGCCGCCACGCCGATCACGCGCCTGCCGGTGAAGCTGATCGATTGATCACCTTGCCCTTGCCCATGACCTGGGCCTTTTGGCCGCTTGCATGGGCGGCATCGGGCTTCACGTATAATCGGCAGGTTACCGCCTGATGAAAGGACGCGCGCACGCATGATTTCCGGTCTGATTGATCTGCCCTGGTGGGGCTATGTGCTGGTCGCGCTCGGCCTGACCCATGTGACGATTGCCTCCGTCACCATTTTCCTGCATCGCCATCAGGCGCATCGCGCGTTGGCGTTGCATGCGATCCCGAGCCACTTTTTCCGGTTCTGGCTGTGGCTGACCACCGGCATGGTGACCAAGGAGTGGGCGGCCATCCACCGCAAGCACCATGCCAAGTGCGAGACCGTGGATGATCCGCACAGCCCGCAGACGCGCGGCTTGAAAAAAGTGCTGTGGGAGGGCGCCGAACTCTATCAGAGCGAGGCGAAGAATCAGGAAACACTCGATCGCTATGGCCACGGCACGCCGGACGACTGGCTCGAGCGCAATATCTACACGCGCAACACGGTCGGCATCAGCCTGATGCTGGTGATCAATCTGGTGCTGTTTGGTGCCATCGGGCTGACCATCTGGGCGGTGCAGATGATGTGGATACCGTTCTTCGCGGCGGGCGTCATCAACGGCATTGGCCACTTCCGGGGTTACCGCAATTTCGACTGCGCCGATGCCTCACGCAATCTGGTGCCCTGGGGCATCCTGATTGGCGGTGAGGAGTTGCATAACAATCACCACGCTTTTGCCACCTCGGCCAAGCTGTCGGCGCGCTGGTACGAATTCGATATTGGCTGGATGTATATCCGCCTGCTCCAGTTTGTCGGGCTGGCCAACCCGAAGAAGGTCATTCCGTTACCAAAGTTTGGTGAGGCACGCCCCGTGCCCGATGGCGAGATGCTGCGCGTCATCATCATGCATCGTTATGACGTAATGACCCGCTACCTGCAGACGCTGCGTCAGACCTACCAGGACGAGATCGAGACGCTGCGCCAGAAGCATGCGGGGACTTTCCAGTTGCGTACCGGCGAGCTGGTTCGTCTGCTGCAAAGGGAATCGGACACTTTGCCGGCCGACCTTGAGGCACAGCGTGTTGCCGCCCTGGCGCACAGTGAGCGTCTGGCCTTGCTGGAGCGGATGCGCGCCGAACTGGCGAGTCTGTGGGCGCGCTCGTCGGCCTCGTCGGATCAGCTGCTGATCCAGTTGCGCGATTGGATCGAGCGCGCCGAACAAAGTGGTATCGCGCAGTTGCAAGAGTTTTCTCATCGGCTGCGGTGCTACGCGGCTTGAGCATGCGAGGTGTGATGCTGTGTGCCGCTAACGCGTCCGGATGCTGCGTTTGAGCCAGGGCAGCGTGTCGCGCATCCTGCTGTTCAACAAGCCCTTCGATGTGCTGTGTCAGTTTTCGCCCGAAGGGGCGAGGACGACGCTGAAGGATTTCATTGACGTGCCAGGCGTCTATCCGGCCGGCCGGCTCGATGCCGACAGCGAAGGCTTGCTGGTGCTGACCGACGATGGCGGTATTCAGCATCGGATTGCCAATCCGCGGCATAAAGCGCCGAAAACCTATCTGGCCCAGGTCGAAGGCATTCCCGATGAGGCCGCGCTGGCCGCTTTGCGACAAGGCGTGGATCTGGGCGATTTTCGTACCGCCCCGGCGCACGCGCGGATCGTCGATGAGCCGGACTGGCTGTGGCCGCGAACGCCGCCGATTCGCGAGCGTAAGGCGATTCCAACGCGCTGGATTGAACTGGTGCTGCGCGAAGGCAAGAACCGCCAGGTCCGGCGGATGACCGCCAAGGTCGGATTTCCCACGCTGCGCCTGATCCGCACCGCCATCGGCGAGTGGTCGCTGGCCGATCTGGCGCCGGGGGCTTGGCGCGATGTGGCGGTGCCCAAAGGCTTGCTTGGCGCGTCGTCATCTTTGCGCGGCAGACGTTAATCACCGAACCGGTTATGCTTTGCGCCGATTTATTGCAGCGCCCTCACGCCTGAGCGTGGGCAGGCAAACGAATCCGAGATTCGTGCCCTGGCTGCCTGAACCCCTGTTTTGACGGAGTCTGTGTGACTGATACAACCATTGCGACAATTGCTGCCATCGGTGTTGTCGGCGGCGCCTGCCAATGGCTGGCCTGGCGGATGCGTCTGCCGGCGATCTTGTTTTTGCTGATTGCCGGCATCGTCGCCGGGCCGATCGGCGGATGGCTTGACCCGGACGCCTTGCTGGGTGACCTGTTGTTCCCCTTCGTGTCGCTGGCCGTGTCGGTGATCCTGTTCGAAGGCAGCCTGACGCTCAAATTTTCCGAAATTCGTGGCATCGAGACGGTGGTGCGCCGCTTTGTGACCACCGGTGCGCTGGTGACCTGGGTGATCGTGACTCTGGCCACGCAATGGATTACCGGCATTTCGTGGGGCCTGGCCACCTTGTTTGGCGCGGTGATGGTGGTGACCGGGCCGACCGTGATCGTCCCCATGCTGCGCACGGTGCGCCCGACCATGCACATTGCCAACGTGCTGCGCTGGGAAGGCATCGTGATCGATCCGATCGGCGCGTTGCTGGCCGTGCTGGTGTATGAGTTTCTGGTGTCGTCGGGCACCGCCGGTGGTGCCGTGGGTGCCACACTGATGGTGTTTCTGAAACTGATTTCGGTCGGCTCGCTGGCCGGTATCGGGGTGGGCTATCTGGTCGGAGAGGCCTTGCGCCGCGACTGGTTGCCGCACTACATGTTCAACGTCGCCACGCTGGCCGCGGTGATGGGTGCGTTTGCGCTGTCGAACGCGCTGTCGCATGAATCGGGCCTGCTGGCGGTGACGGTGATGGGGATTTATCTCGCCAACCGCAAGGGCGTGCCGGTGGAGGAAATCCTCTCCTTCAAGGAAAGCCTGAGCCTGCTGCTCATCACCGCCTTGTTCATCCTGCTCGCCGCGCGACTCGATCTGAGTTTGCTGCTGGGTCTGGGCTGGGGGGCCGTGCAGATCTTTCTGGTGGTGCAGTTTGTGGCCCGCCCGGTCAACGTGCTGCTGTCCACCCGTGGTTCGACGCTGAGCTGGCGCGAACGTGGCTTGCTGGCCTGGATCGCGCCACGCGGCATTGTTGCTGCCGCAGTGATCGCGCTGTTTTCGCTTCAGCTCGAACAAAAAGGGTATACCGAGGCCGTGTTGCTGGTGCCGCTGACCTTCGTGATCATCATCGGCACGGTGGTGTTGCAAAGCCTGACCGCCGGCCCGCTGGCGCGGTTGCTGAAAGTGGCAGAGCCCGGCTCGGGCGGCTTCCTGATCGTGGGTGCAAACCCCCTGGCGCGCGCCATTGCCAAGGCCTTGAGTCAGAACGATGTGTCGGTGCGGCTGACCGACATGTTGTGGGACAACGTGAGCCGGGCACGTATGGCCGGCTTGCAAACCTACTATGGCAATCCGCTGTCCGAGCATGCCGAGGTGTATCTCAATACGGCCGGTCTGGGTCGGGTGCTGGCGATGACGGCCGATGAACACCTGAATGAACTGGCTTGTACCCGATTCAAGGGCGATTTCGGGCCGAAGCGGGTATTTGCGCTACGGGTCGGTGCGCGTGAGAAGGGGCGTAAAGCCGTGTCGCTGGCCGGCCTGGAGGCGTTTGGCGAAGGCACCAATTTTGTTGAGCTGTCGCGCCGTCTGGCGCGCGGGGCGGAAATACGGCAGACCAACATCAGCGAAGCCTTCAGCTTCGAGCAGTTTGGCATCAATTATGGTGAGCGCGCGGTGCCATTGTTTGCGATCGACCCGAAGGGCCGCGTGGAGGTTTTCGCGACCGAGGCCGAGGTGCAACCGAAACCCGGCTGGGTGGTGCTGGCGTTGGTGGATGCCGACCCCGACGAATACAAGCGACCCGCCAAGACCGAAAAAGCCGAGGCCAAGGCCGAAAAGCTGGACGCCAGGACGCAGTGATCCGCTTCAGGAGTCTCTGACGCGGCTTTGCTTGGGCACATGCTGGACCAGAAAGTCCATCTGGTCTGCCAGGATGTGGCGATTCGACAGAATCAGGTATTCAGCCTTGTTGGGCACGTAAGGCGCGTAGAGCAGGGTCATGCCGGCGCGCTCGGGGCGTCGGTTGTCCTTGCGCTGATTGCAGCTGCGACAGGCGGTGACCACGTTCATCCACACATCCTTGCCGCCGCGAGAGACCGGCTCGATATGGTCGCGGGTCAGCAATGCGCCGGACAGCGTGGTGCCACAGTAGGCGCAGGTTTGCCGGTCGCGGTGAAACAGTTCGCGATTGTTCAGCGGCGGCACCTGGCGAAGACTGCCGGGGCGCAGCGCCTGGCCTTTGATGGCGATGATGCTCTGGCTGCTGATCGATGAGCGCTCACCGGTGATCCGGCTGGTGCCCCCCCAGATATGAAATGCCTGTGCACCCATCGACCACGCGACCATATTGCGGGCGTGGTAAGTGCATGCAGCCTGCCAGCTGACCCAGCGATGCGGATGCCCGTGCATGTCCAGCGTCAGTATCCACGGACGGGCCGCAGGTCGAACGACCTGCGTGTGGGTTGCTTGGACGGCATGCATGGTTCGATCGCGCTCCCGGGGTGAGATGTTGCAATCTGGCAAGGCAGTGTGACACCTCCGTGTTTGAGGCGCCAGATGCGTCTTAGGTTCCTTCTTTGGTGCTGCTGTGCAGCAGGCTCAGATCCTGCGTATGGGTGCCGTACTGCCCGGTGCGGCGATCTTCAAAAAAACGTTCCAGCGCAAAGCGGACAGAGCGAAAGGCCAGTGTGTCCCAAGGAATATCGGCCTCGTCAAACAAGGCCACTTCCAGTGATTCCACGCCCGCGGCAAAATCGGGATCGCGCATTTGCGCCCGGTAGAACAGGTGGACCTGACTGATTTCGGGAATATTCACGAGGGCGAAGAGGGGGCCCACAGCAATGCGGGCGCAGGCCTCTTCGAGGGTTTCGCGGGCGGCGGCTTCGGCAGTGGTCTCACGGTTTTCCATGAACCCGGCCGGCAGTGTCCATTTTCCGAGGCGGGGTTCGATCGCCCGGCGGCACAGCAGGATTTTCTCGTTCCACTCCGGGATGGCGCCAACCACCATCTTGGGGTTGATGTAGTGGATTTCGCCGCAGTCGACGCAAACATGGCGCGGGAGTGAATCGCCCGCCGGCACCTGCAGACGGACACTGGCACCACAGGCAGAACAGAACTTCATGAAGGCTCTCCGAATTGCCCACGCGAGGGCAAGGTCATTCTAGCAGGCGATGTCAGGGCTGCGGCGCGCCGAGGGCCGTGGCTTATGACAATGCGCCTAAAGTCCGCATTGCTCATGTCGTAAGGAGAGTTGTGTCCCGCAGTCAGCCCCGGCGCATGCGGGTGTGTACTTGTCCGGAAAAAACATAAAAAAATGGGTTCCAACATCGATATCCGAACCTTCGAGCAGATCAAGGCGTCGGGTGATTTGCCTTCCCCAAAAGGCGCTGCACTGGCGATCATCCGCTTGACCCGGAAAGAAGATCTGTCGCTGGCGGAACTTGCGCGGGTCATCAAGACCGATCCTGCCTTTGTTGGCCGTTTGATCAAGGCCGCCAATGCGGCGGCGTTCGGGGCGCGGCGCAGCGTTGCGTCCGTCCAGGATGCCCTGGTGGTGCTTGGGCTGTCCTCGGTGCGAAACATGGCGCTCGGGTTCTCGCTGTTGTCGAGCTATCGCAGCGGGGGGTGTCGCGGTTTTGACTACGATGGCTTCTGGTCCGGGTCCTTGGTCATGGCAATCGCCATGCAGGCGGTGGCGCAGCGCATTCGCTCTGCGCCCGCTGACGAAATGTTCTGTCTCGGGCTGCTGTCGCATATTGGCGAGCTGGCGCTGGCAACGATTTACCCCGGCCCGTATGGTGAAGTGCTGACGCTCCAGAAGACGGCAGAGGCGTCGGATCTGGCGGCGTGCGAACGCGCCGAGTTTGCAATGGACCACCGAGAACTCACCGCGGCGATGCTGGCTGATTGGGGTTTGCCGTCCTTGTTTGTCGAAACCTCAGCGCTGTTTGAAGTGCCGGAAACTGCCCAGTTCCCGCCTGACAGTCGCTCGCGTAAAGTGCTCGACGCCTTGTGCCTGGCCGATGCGCTGCGTATGACATGTTTGACCGATCCGTCGCTGCGAGGCGAACGGGTGACGATGCTGTATCCGGTGGGTGAGCGTCTCGGCATGGATGTTGAAAGTGTCAACACGCTGTGTGATGGCGTGGTGGCTGCCTGGCTCGAATGGGGGCGGATATTGCAACTCGATACGCAGCCCATCCCGCCGATGTCCAGCCTGAGTCGTACTGCCGTTGCTGCGCCGCCCGTGTCGGCGGCGCTGAATACCGCAGAGACAGCGGCCACCGAGGCAAGTGTCACGGCGAGTGCTGTCAGCGCAACGATGCGTGTCTTGGTGGTGGATGGCGACACGGCTGTCAGAACCCTCTTGCGCGGCATGCTCGAGCGCGCCGGGCACTCGGTGTTTGATGCCGATTGCGGCCGCCAGGGCATGGAATTGGCGCTCGAGGTACAGCCCCAGATGATGCTGGTGGACGCCGAGATGCCGGATATGGATGGTCTGACGCTGACGCGGGCGCTGCGCCAGACGCGGATTGGTCGCGGCATCTACATCCTGATGTTGACCACCAGCGGCGAAGAGGCGGGCCTGATCGAAGCCTTCGATAGCGGTGTGGACGACTTCGTGGCCAAGCCGGTGCGTCCGCGCATGTTGGCGGCACGCTTGCGCGCGGGCCATCGGGTGATCCACCTACAGCAGGAGGTGGAGCGTGACCGAGAGGAAATTCGGCGTTTTGCCGCGGAACTGGCGGTGAAAAACCGTCGGCTTCAGGAAGCCGCGCTGACCGACCCCCTGACCGGTTTTCCCAACCGGCGCTATGCCATTGAGCGTATTCAGCAGGCCTGGGCGAGCTCGGTGCGCAACGGGCAGCCCTTGTGCGCGATGGTTGTCGATATTGATGCATTCAAGCAGATCAACGATAGCCACGGCCATGACGTGGGGGACCAGGTCCTGCGACAGATCTCCACTGCGATCAAGCATGCGCTGCGGGGTCAGGACATGGTCGCACGCACGGGCGGGGACGAGTTTTTGGTGCTGTGCCCGGACACCAATCTGGCGGCGGCCTTGCTGTGTGCTGAACGGGTGCGCCGCGCTGTGCGTGCGGCCCGTGTGAATGCGGGGGGATTGGCGCTGAGCCTGTCGATCAGCGTTGGAGTGGCCGAGCGCGATGCCGTTATGCCGGACCCGGATGCGCTGATCAAAGCGGCGGATCAGGGCGCCTATCGGGCGAAGGCCGGCGGACGCAATCGGGTCGCCAGCATTCAAGGACGTGCCGGGGGCGAGAATGATGCATCCGGCGCTGACACCGACGAAGGCAAAATGCTTAAAACTCAAGTTCGCGCGACGCCCGCCGTGAACCCGATAGTGATAGACGAAAGCGCCTAGGTCGAACCTGACATGCAATCAAAGGACGCCACAACCATGCCAGACCGACCCATACGGGCTTTGGTTGTCGACGATGTTGAAGACGACGCTTACTTGCTGCAGGCCGAATTGGCGCAGCGCGGTGTGAGCATCGAGTATCACCGTGTCGATAGCGAAATCGACATGGCGGCCGAGCTCGCCAGCGATGAGTGGGATCTGGTCATCTCCGATCACAACATGCCCGGTTTTGATGCCTTGGCTGCGCTGGAAGTGCTCAAGCGCAGTGGGCGTGATATTCCATTCATCATCCATTCGGCGCATATCAGCCATCAACTGGCCGTGTCGGCGATGTATGACGGCGTGCATGACTTCATCCCGAAAGGCCAGTACGAACGCATGGTGCCGGTCATCGAACGTGAGCTGCGTGGGGCCCAGGCTCGGCGGGCGGTGCGCCAGGCTGACGATCGCATTCAGCAGTTGTCCTACTACGACAAACTCAGTGCGCTGCCCAATCAAAATCTGTTCTGCGACAAAGTTACCGAATGGATCAACGCCACCCAGCGCCAGGGGCGCACGGTGCGCGGCGCCTTGTTTGTGATCGACATTGATCGCTTCTTGCGGGTGAACGCGAGTTTCGGCTACGAAGCCGGCAACGCGGTGCTCAAGGAAGTCAGCCAGCGGCTCTCCGAAGTGCTGCAGTCGGACGTCTTGCTCGCCCGACTCGGCGGCGATGAATTTGGCGTGTTCGTGCCGGGTATCGGCGAGCGGCAGAGCGCCGAGGTGTTTGCCCGCTGGATCAGCAAGGTGTTTGATTCGCCGTTCATGAAAGACGGTATTGAACTGTTTCTGACGCCCAGCACCGGCGTGGCCTTGATACCCGCTGACGGCACCCAGGTGTATGAATTGCTGATGAGTGCGGAAACGGCCAGCGCGCAGGTCAAGAAGCGGGGCGGTAACGGGTATATGTTCTACGACCGGGCAATGAACGTGGCCTCGACAGAGCGCGTTGCGCTGGAGTCGGATCTGCGTCACGCGGTCGAGCGCAGTGAGTTGTTTCTTGAGTTCCAGCCGGTGATCGAGGCGCAGTCTGGACAGATCGTGAGTGCTGAAGCGCTGGTGCGCTGGAATCATCCCCGGCTGGGGCGCGTCGCACCCGACCGTTTCATTACCCTGGCCGATGAATCGGGCTTGATCGTCGATATTGGCGCCTGGGTGCTCAACGAGGCGTGTCGTTGTTGTCGCGGCTGGCATGTGGCCGGTTTTTCAAACATGAAAGTGTCGGTCAACGTATCGGCCGTGCAGTTCGGGCAGCCTCGCCTGCTCGAGGCGGTGCGCGATGCACTGAATAATTCCAGCCTGCCACCCCAGGCCCTGATGCTCGAAATTACCGAGTCGTCACTGATGCAGGATGCCGAGTCGACCGCAGGCATGCTGCGCGCGCTGCGCAATATGGGCGTGCGTATCTCGGTGGATGACTTTGGTACGGGCTATTCATCGCTGTCCTACCTCAAGCGTTTCCCGCTCGACGTGATCAAGATCGACAAGTCCTTTGTGCGCGATCTGTGCGTGGATGAAGAAGACGCCGCCATCGTCCGGGCCATCATCGCGCTGGCGCACAGCATGCGCCGCTCGACCATTGCCGAGGGCGTCGAAACCGCCGCGCAAGTCGAGATTCTCAAACGCGAGAACTGCGAGTTTTTCCAGGGCTATTACTTCGGAAGGCCAATGAATATCGAGCGTATTCTTGAGCGCCTGGAAGTACAAAAGCTTCCTGTCTGACGTCGCAGCCTCAGCCGGGCAGAACCTCTTCGCGGAAGTGTCTCGGGATGTGTCAGAAAAAACCTGACATGTCCTTGCGAGATTTATCTGACCCCAACTTACCTTCCGACCTGATACCGACACCGTCTGCCTCCGAGCACAATGGTCCCCACAGTGCCTAAGCACGACCATGGGCAGGAGACAGCAGATGAAAAGCGCCGACTTGCAAGACGAAATCCGGGAACTCAATCTCGCCTACCTCATGCTCGCCCAGCAACTGGTGCGGGAAGACCGGGAGATTGCCATGTTCCGCCTCGGCATGGGCGCCGATGTGGCTGATCTCATCAACGGGCTGACGACGGCACAGATTGTGCGCCTGTCCAGCCAGCAAATGATGTTGTGCCGCGTGCGCTTTGATGACAGCGCCTTGTTGGGCATGCTCACCGGCGAAGGTCGCGACGCTGCGACTGCCTCCTTGCACGCCGCCATCATCGCGGCCGGCAAGCCAGTCGAAACCCTGGCCTGATCTCGGGAGAGTCCCATGCGGAATAAAAGCGTTCTGGCCGAAGCCGAAGACATCCAGCGTGCGGTGGAGATGATCCGCCTGGGCGCGCGCATGCAGATGCTCGAGTCCGAAACCCAGCTCAGCCGGGAGCGCTTGCTCAAGCTTTACAAGGAAGTGCGGGGCGTCTCGCCCCCCAAGGGCATGCTGCCGTTTTCGACGGACTGGTTCATCACCTGGCAACCCAACGTCCATTCGTCCCTGTTCATGTCGTTCTACCGCTTCATGAAAGACACCGCCGGTCTGCCGGACCTCGATGCCATCGTCAAGGCTTTTCGCCTCTACCTCGATCACATCGATGCAGAAGATATGGAAGAAGTGCTCAGCCTCACCCGCGCGTGGACGCTGGTGCGCTTCTTCGATGCCGATTTGTTGCAACAGGCCACGTGTACATGCTGCGGCGGTAACTATGTCGCGCATGCCTACGATCCCACGCACGAGTATGTGTGTGGCCTGTGCAACATGCCCTCCCGAGCTGGAAAGGGTCGCCGCTCACGGAGGATTGCGACTGAACGCAATGCACTGGTCTGACCTCCTCCTTGCTGCGCAAGGGGTTACAAGCCGCCGGAAATACCCGGCGGTTTTTTTTTGCCAACGCCCGTAGCGAGCGGCTGTGGCGGCATTCGGGTGCTCAAGTTTCTCTTGGCAGCGCCGTTAGCAGGTTTGTGCAAAGCGATCCGATGTGGATCGCGCGCATCACAGACCAGACAACACAAGGGTTGCTTCGATGTTTCTTATCATCGGATATGTCATCGTGCTCGCCGCCTCGCTCGGCACCTATGCAGTCCACGGCAGCCTTGCGGCGCTGTGGGTGCCGACCGAGTACATCGCCATCGTCGGTTTGATGATCGGTGGCTTCGTGGCCAGCAACGGTATCAAGGCCATCAAGTCGACGATGGGTGCGCTGCCCTCGGTGCTCAAGGGCTCCTCGTACAACAAGGCTTACTACATGGACGTGCTCGCGCTCATGTACGAGCTACTGTCCAAGGTGCGCAAGGAAGGCCTGATGTCGATTGAAGGTGACATCGAAAACGCCGATGCCAGTCCGATTTTTTCCAAGTACCCCGCCTTCATGTCCGACCACCATGCGGTCGAATTTCTCACCGACTATCTGCGCATGATGGTCGGTGGCAACCTCAACGCCTTCGAAATCGAAAACCTGATGGACATGGAGATTGAAACCCACCATCAGGAAGCCCACGGTCCGGCGCACGTCATGTCAAAGGTCGCCGACTCCGTGCCTGCCTTCGGTATCGTGGTGGCGGTGATGGGGGTGGTGAACGTGATGGGCTCGGTGGGGCAGCCGCCGGCGGTGCTCGGCAAGATGATTGGTGGCGCGCTGGTGGGTACCTTCCTGGGTATTCTCGTGTCCTACGGTTTCGTTGCGCCGATTGCCGGCCAGCTGGAGCAGAAGGTGGAGGAGGGCAGCAAGATCTATCAATGCATGAAAGTCGTGCTGCTCGCCAGCATGAACGGTTACGCGCCGCAGGTGGCCATCGAGTTTGGTCGCAAGGTGCTGTTCTCCTCCGATCGTCCTTCCTTCATCGAGTTGGAAGAAGACGTGAAGAGCCGCAAGGGCTGAACGGATTTGTGTTGCGGGCTTGAGACATCGATCGCATGAGTGACGATACCCAACAACCTATTGTCGTCAAGAAGATCAAGAAGGGCGGCGGCGGCGCTCACGGCGGCGCGTGGAAGATCGCTTACGCTGACTTCGTGACGGCCATGATGGCCTTCTTCTTGCTGATGTGGCTGCTCGGCTCGACCGCCGAAGGCGACAAGAAAGGTATTGCCGAGTTCTTTCAGAACCCGCTCAAAGTCGGCATGAGCGGCGGCTCAGGCTCGGGCGACAGTTCGAGCATCATCATGGGCGGCGGCGAAGATCTCACCCGTTCGGTGGGGCAGGTCAAGCGGGGTGAGGTTGAGGGCAATAAAACCGTCAATCTGGACGCGGCGCGCGACCCCTCTGCCGAGTCAAAAGGTCATGACGCAGCGCAGTTCGAGAAAGACGAGCGCGCTGCACTGGTCGACCTCAAAGGTCAGATCGAGGCCCTGATCGAAGCTACCGCGGCGCTCAGGGCGATGAAAGATCAATTGGTGATGGACATCACCGAGGAAGGGCTGCGCATCCAGATTGTGGATGAGCAGAATCGGCCGATGTTCACCGGTGGCAGCGATTCGCTGCAGCCCTATACCAAGGGCTTGCTGCACGCCATCGGCAAGGCGCTCAACCGGGTGCAGAACCGGATCAGCCTGTCCGGCCATACCGATTCCAGTCAGTATGCCGGCGGCAATCGCGGTTTTTCCAACTGGGAGCTGTCCGCCAATCGCGCCAACGCCTCACGTCGTGAGCTGGTGGTGGGGGGGCTTGAGGACGACAAGGTGATCCGGGTGGTCGGTCTGGCCGATACCATTCCGTTCAAGGCAGACGATCCTTACGATCCGACCAATCGACGCATCAGCATCATTGTCTTGAACCGCAAGGCCGAGGCGGCCGTTCGGGGCAAGCCGGAGCAACTTCAAGTCACCAACGGGTCGGACGAGACGCAGATTGCCGAAGGTCTGACCGAGCGCACGCCCGCGCCAGCGTTCGATTCAGCCCCCCCGCCGCCGCGCATCGCGCCACGGGAGTTGCCCAACGGCGAACGACGACCTCGAATCGTCATGCCCTCCCAGCGCTAAACACCGATTCCGAGCTCGCCCCCTGGCGAGCTCGTTTTCTGCCCGGTTGCCACGCCATCGCAGCCATCACGCCCGCTAAAGTCAGCCGCTGCCATGACGTTATGAACATGACAGCTTGCTTGATTTCTGCGGGACTCTGAATGCCTCATTGGTCGCTTCGCCCTCTTGTTGCCGGATGTGTCTGGACGCTCTTGGTGGGTGTCGTGTCCACTGTGCTGCCCGATTTCGTCGGTCGGCTGTGGGTCTGTATCGCCGCGGTGGGCCTGGGATGGGGCGCTGTGCTGCTGATGAGCGCGCGCATGCCTGGCGATGAGCGGGCCGACGACGCCGAGGTGCCCATGGCGCATCTGGAGGCCGAGCTGGCCTCTTGCATGCACGCGTTTGAAGCCCAGTTCCAGGCCGTCGAGACGGAGTCTGCCCAGGTGCTTGGCGTGCTTGCCGAAGCGGTAGACCAGCTGTCCGACGGTTTCGAAACGATTCATGCCTCGGTGAAGTCCTTGCCTTCTTTGGCACCCGCAGCGGGGCACGATGCCCGCGCCTGTCGGGCGGCCCTCCGCCAGGCTTTGGCAGCGCTCGATCAGGTGCTCGACACCGAAGCAAGGCATGGGCACGCCAGCCAGATGCTGAGCGTGCTGTCCGAGGCCTTGAGCACGCGAACGGCTCAGGCAAACGCCTTGCTCGGCGAGGTGAATGCGATCGCGAAACAGAGCGGCCTGCTGGCCCTGAATGCGTCAATTGAAGCCGCTCGCGCGGGCGATGCCGGGCGAGAGTTTGGGGTGGTGGCCGAGGAGGTCACTGCCTTGTCGCAACGAACGGAAGGGTTCAGCGCACAGATCACCGCCGTGTTGAGCGCAATGCAGTCTCTGGTCGGGGATGCGCGTGCCGCCATGGATGTGGTTAACGGGCAGAACACCGATGGCGTGCGAGCGGTGAGAGCACAGGTGGATCAATGGCTGGCCACGCCCGAGGCGGCCGTCGACGCGTCGGGATCGGCGTCCTCGCTGGATGCGCCTGCGGCGAAGATCGTGGAGGCCCTGCAGTTTCAGGACATCGTTGCCCAGATCGTCGGGCATGTGGTCTCGCGGGTCGGGGGCATGCGCGAGGCGCTGGCCGAGCTGGGCGGTGTTGCCCATGACGCTGCGCTGGCTCGCGATGCCAAAGCGGTAGGCGCGGTGTGTCAACGCGCCGAACGCATTGGTCAGCGCCTGCGGGCGCTGGCGGTGCGGACGGCAAACCCGCCGGTGGGGCGTGGTGCGACGCCCGGTGGCAGCATCGAACTGTTTTGAACACGGCGAACGAACAGGATGAACAGCATGAGCAAGAACGTACTCGCCATTGATGATTCGGCCTCGATCCGGCAGATGGTGAACTTCACCTTGAAGAGCGCGGGCTACAGCGTTGTGGATGCGGTGGACGGGCGCGACGGTCTGGCGCGGGCGAAAAGTCAGCAGTTTGATCTTGTGCTGACCGACCAGAACATGCCGCGTATGGACGGGTTGGCGTTGATCCGTGCCTTGCGCGAGATCCCCTCGTATCAGCGCACGCCCATTCTCATGCTGACGACGGAGTCGTCCGACGAGATGAAGTCTCAGGGCCGCGCGGCCGGTGCGACCGGCTGGATGGTCAAGCCTTTCGATCCGCTCAAGCTGATCGAAGTGGTGCGCAAGGTCATCGGTTAAGGGAGCCTATTGTGTCCATCGACATGAGCCAGTTCTATCAGGTGTTTTTCGACGAGGCCGCGGAGCATCTCGGTCAGATCGAAAACCTGCTGGTGTCGATCGACCTGCGTCACCCCGACGAGGAAGAGATCAACGCCGTGTTTCGTGCGGCGCACTCGATCAAGGGATCGGCCGCGACCTTTGGTTTCAGCGATATGGCAGACATCACGCATGTGATGGAGAGCCTGCTCGACGAGGTGCGCAAGGGCGCCCGGGCGCTCAGTGCCGACATGGTGGATGCCTGCCTGGTGGCGGGTGACATTCTGAATGCCCAACTCGCGGCTCATCGCGGCGAAGGCGCGGCGGATACCGCGCCGGCGGCGGCCATCATTGCGCGCCTTGGGCAGTTGTTGAAGGACGGTGATTCGTCGGCGCCGGTGGTCGAGCACGCGTCGCCCCCCGTGACGCCCGTGCCTCCCGCTGTCACGCCACCGGCGATATCCAGCGCCTTGCAGGTTGGTGTGTTCGACGTGCGCTTTGTGCCAGAGCCGCATGTGGCGTCACAGCCCGAATTGCTCGATAACATGCTCGACGAGTTGGGCCGGCTTGGCGGCGTCGAGATCGTGTCGCGACCCGCAGTGGATTCGGATGACCCGCAGTGGTGGTTGAAGATCACCTCGATGATGCCCGCCGACACCCTGCGCGAAGTGCTCGATTTCATGGCCGAGCCGGACTCCGTTGATATCTCGCCCGTCGGTGGTGAGCCGACGGCAGGTGAACACACGGCGTACGGTTTCTTTGATCCATTGCCCGATGCACTGCCACAAGCAGTGGTCGAGGCGCCGGACGAGGGGGGTGTCGAAGGCGTGGTCGTGGAAGAAGAGGCCTACGGTTTCTTTACCGATCCGCTCCCGCCCGTCGTGTCCCATTCCGCGGTTTCGCCAGACGTTGCCCCCGCTGCGTCGGCCAGGGGCGGTGCGGATACATCGATTCGGGTGGGGGTCGAAAAGGTCGACCTGATGATCAATCTGGTCGGCGAACTGGTGATTACCCAGGCCATGCTGCTGGAGTCCGCGCAGGGGATTGACCCGGTGCTCCATGAGCGCTTGCTGGCGGGCTTCAACCAGCTTCAGCGCAATACGCGCGATCTGCAGGAAACCGTGATGTCGGTGCGCATGCTGCCGATGTCGATGGTGTTCTCCCGCTTTCCGCGAGTGGTGCGAGATCTGTCGCGAAAGCTGGGCAAGCAGGCCGAACTCAAGCTGCTGGGCGAGCATACGGAACTGGATAAGGGCCTGGTCGAGCGCCTTGCGGATCCGCTCACCCATCTGGTGCGCAACAGCCTCGATCACGGGATCGAAACACCCGAGAAGCGACGCGCGGCCGGAAAGCCGGAGACCGGCACGATCACGCTCTCGGCCTCGCACCAGAGCGGCAACATCGTGATTGAGGTGGGTGACGATGGCGCCGGTCTCGATCGTGTGCGGATTCTTGCCAAGGCGCGCGAAAACGGTTTGCCGGCGCCCGACAGCCTGAGCGATGCCGAGGTGTGGATGCTGATCTTCGAGGCGGGCTTTTCGACTGCCGAGGTGGTGACGGAGGTGTCGGGGCGCGGCGTCGGCATGGATGTCGTGCGCCGCAATATTTGCGCCATGGGCGGGCGGGTTGACGTGCAGTCGATTCGCGGTGTGGGTACGCGCTTTACCGTCCGTTTGCCGCTCACGCTCGCCATTCTGGATGGCATGTCGGTGCGTGTGGGGGGCGAGACCTATATTCTCCCGCTGGGGCATGTGGCTGAGTCGCTGCAACCGACCGCCGACATGATTCATAGCCTCTCCGGGGTGCCCCGCCTGATTCGTCTGCGTGGGCGCTATGTCCCGGTGATCGAGCTCTATCGTGAATTCGGTGTTGCCGACAGCTGTGTGGACTGGACTCGCGGGATCATGGTGGTGATCGATGTCGATGGGTCGCAGGCGGCGCTGTTTGTGGACGAGTTGCTCGGTCAGCACCAGGTGGTCATCAAGAGTCTTGAGGCAAATTTCCGTCGAATCAAGGGGGTTTCCGGCGCCACCATTCTGGGTGATGGCCGCGTTGCGATGATTCTCGATCTCCCCGCGCTGGCCAGTCGTGCCCGGCGCCTTCAGTGTGTGGCTGCCTGATTCCGTCTCCTCTCAGGCAGTGTGATTTGCGGCCCGGACCCGGGCCGTTCTTTTTTCTCCGTTTGGCGCCCGACCCTTCAGAAGCCCGCCCGAACTGCCGTTGTTCGGGTTGAGCATTTGAAAGGGTTTTGCAATGCAATACGCAGCCACGGTGCACCGCGATTACCACGAAGAGGACGGACTTGTTCAAGAGTTCCTGAGCTTTATTCTGGGTGACGAGGAGTACGCCATCGATATCCTGACGGTGCAGGAGATTCGGGGCTACGACCCGGTCACCGCGATTGCCAACGCACCGGCGTTCATCAAGGGCGTGATCAATCTGCGCGGCACGATCGTTCCGATTGTCGATCTGCGGATCAAGTTCGGCGTGGGCAAGGTTGAGTACACCGCGTTTACGGTGGTGATCATCCTGAATATCGGTGCGCGGGTGATGGGTATTGTTGTCGATAGTGTGTCGGATGTGGTCAGCCTCGCTGCCGATGCCATTCATCCGACATCGGATTTTTCATCACAGATTGGTGCGGGTTTTCTGAAGGGCCTGGGCACGGTGGGTGAGCGCATGCTCATCTTGCTGGATATCGAACGCATGATGCATTCGCGCGATATGGCGCTTGTCGATAGCGACGATGCGGAGTGATGTCAGGCGCCTGAGGGCGGGTTCAAGTCACCCCGGCGCAGGCCGTAGATAGCTTCACAACGGAAACACACCGATGGGCGGCCGATGGTCGCGTGTTGGAAGGAATCAGTCATGAAAACCAACCTGCCGGTGACGGACCGCGAGATTGAGGTGGATGACGAGCAGATGCTCGTCTCAATGACCGATCTCAAGGGGCGGATCACCTATGTGAGCCAGGATTTCTGCGACATCAGCGGTTATACCCAGGCCGAGCTGATCGGCAAGTCTCACAATGTGATTCGTCATCCGGATATGCCGCCAGAGGCTTTTGAGGATTTGTGGATCAATCTCAAGAAGGGCCGTGCCTGGTCGGGTTACGTCAAAAATCGCTGCAAGAACGGTGATTTCTACTGGGTTCAGGCCAATATCGCGCCGATTCGGCAGGGCTCGGATGTCGTGGGCTACATGTCGCTGCGTAGTCGAACCGATCAGCAGCGGATTGCAAAAATCGCTCCCCTGTATCAAGCGTTCCGGGAGAATCGCGCCAAGGGGCTGACCATCCGCGGCGGGCATGTGATGTCCAGGCGGGCGGCCAAATGGCGCAGCTGGTTTGGTGGCGTCACCATTCGTCAGCGGCTGATCACCCTGATGCTGGCCGTGTTCGCGGTGATCGTGCTTGGCACCGTGCTCGGCGTCGGTGGCATGCGGACGGCCGAAAGCGGGATGGCGTCGGTCTACAATTTGCGCATGGTGCCGACGGCACAGCTGGCAGAGGTCAACGACGAGTTGGCCGACATTGGCGCCTTGATGCGCCTGGCAACGGTACGAGATGTGCCGAGCGCAAATCGGCAGACTCAGTTGAACGAGAGCATTGCGCAGATCGAAGCGGATATGCGCCTGGTGGATGAGCGCTTGCAAAAACGTGCCGGGGAGGTCCTGCCCGAGCGGGAGCGCGCGCTGATCAATGCTTTTGCCAGTGCGCGCGACGTCTTGTTCAACGAGGGCGTCCGGCCGGGCGTGGCGATGCTTCGCGAAGCGCGGTTTGAAGCATTCAATACCCACTACCTGGTTGAGTTCCTGCCAGCCTACGACCGGGCCAACAAGCTTGTGGGTGAGCTGATCAAAGTAAACCAGAGTCTGGCCAAAGAGGATTATGCCGAGGTGCAGGCGCTGGCCGGGCAGTTGCAGTTGGCCGGCATTGTTGGCGGCGCACTGGCATTGGCGCTGATCATCTTCCTTGGACTGACGACCCTGCGTGCCGTGACACGGCCGCTCGATACTGCCAATGCCGTGCTCCGCAAGATTGCCGGGGGTGACTTCTCGTCAGTGGTTTCGGTCAAGCAGCGCGATGAACTCGGTGAGGTGCTCAATAGCCTGCAGTGCATGCAGGTGAAACTTGGTTTTGATCTGAACGACGCTGTTCGCGTGGGTGAAGAATCGCGGCGTATCAAGATCGGTCTCGACAACGTGGCAACCAATGTGATGATTGTCGACCGGGATCTGAACATCATTTATCTCAACCGGTCGGTTGTTCGTATGTTCGCTGAGGCGGAGGCAGATATCCGCAAGGATTTGAGCCACTTCTCGGCTGGCGATCTGATGGGCCAGAACATCGAACTTTTTAACAAGGATCTGGCGCACCAGTGCACATTGCTTGAGCGCCTCAGCACGACCCATCGAATCACCATTCATATGGGCGGCCGCAGCTTCAATCTGACCATGACGCCCGTTCTGGATGATCGTGGTGATCGCCTGGGGACGGCGATCGAGTGGGTCGATCGGACGGCTGAGGTAGCCGTTGAAGAGGAAGTGGCGGCACTGGTCAAGGCGGCCGCGCATGGCGACCTGAGTCAGCGCGTGCCGGCTGAGGGCAAGAGCGGCTTCCTTCTCCAGCTGTCGGGCGATCTGAATACCCTGATGGATACGATTCACGCGGGGCTGAGCGACGTCGCCGGTGTGCTTAACAGTGTGGCCAACGGCGACCTGACGCGTACCATAACCGCCGAGTACGGCGGCACCTTTGGGCAACTCAAGGAAGACACCAACGCGACGGTGGCTCGCCTGCGCGAGGTGGTCGGGCAGATCAAGGAAAGCGCCGACATGGTCAACAGCACGGCCGAAGAAATCGCGGCCGGCAATGCCGACCTGTCCAGCCGGACCGAAGAGCAGGCCGGTACGCTGGAAGAGACGGCGAGCTCGATGGAAGAGCTGAATGCGACCGTTCAGCAGAATGCGGCAAGTGCCCGCCAGGCGAATGAACTGGCGGTCGCGGCGAATGCCCAGGCCGAGGCGGGTGGCGAGAAGATGGCTGGGGTGGTCGCGATGATGCAGACCATCCAGAACTCGGCGCGCAAGATCAGCGACATCATCGGGGTGATCGACACGATTGCCTTCCAGACGAATATTCTGGCGCTCAACGCAGCGGTGGAAGCGGCGCGAGCCGGTGAGCAGGGGCGCGGGTTTGCGGTGGTGGCCTCGGAGGTGCGGGGGTTGGCGCAACGTAGCGCGCAGGCGGCCAAGGAGATCAAGTCGCTGATTGCCGACTCGGTCCGGACCATCGAAGACGGCTCGCAATTGGTCAACGATACCGGCGAGACGATGACGACCGTGGTGGGCAACTTCAAGCGACTCACCGTGCTGGTCACCGATATCGCCAATGCCAGCCGTGAGCAGAGCGCCGGCATCGAGCAGGTGACCCAGGCGGTCAGCCAGATGGACGAAGTGACCCAGCACAACGCTGCCCTGGTCGAGCAGGCGACCGCTGCTGCGGTGAGTCTGGAGGATCAGGCGCGTGCCTTGGTGGAAGTGGTCCACCAGTTCCAGCTGGGCGCCGAATCGGTTGCGGTTCAGCCGGTGCCAAGCGCGAAGCACCCGACGCACCGATCCAAAGTGGCGACCTTGCCGACGCGAAGCGCACGACGTACGCAGGTGGCGGCGCCGCTGCCCAAGGTCAAGCGCGCGCGCGGCAGCGTACTCGAAGACGAGTGGGAGGAGTTCTGAGCATGGCTGAAGACTTCAAGCGCCCGCTCTCCTCCAGTGTCGGAACGTCATCTCTGGGGAGCTCGTCCAGCCGGACCCGCGAAGTGTCACCGGTTCAGGTGGCCTCGCCGATGCGCGAGTTCCAATTCACCACCGTCGACTTCGACAAGATTCGAAAGCTGATTCATCAGCGCGCGGGCATTTCGCTGTCGAGCGCCAAGGAGGACATGGTGTACAGCCGCCTGTCCCGTCGTTTGCGCGCGTGTGGCGACAAAACCTTTGCTGACTATCTGGGTCGGCTCGAGCGCGACAAGGCCGAGGTGGAGACCTTCATCAACTCCTTGACGACCAATCTCACCTCGTTTTTTCGCGAAGCGCACCATTTCGATATTCTGGCCGACCAACTCAAGAAAGCCGGCGACCGGCCAACGATCAAAATCTGGTGCACCGCCGCCTCGACGGGGGAAGAGCCGTACTCGCTGGCGATGACCGCCTGCGAGGCGTTCAACACCCTGACACCACCGGTGCAGATTCTGGCGAGCGACATCGATACCAACGTGCTCGCGCATGGGCGGGCAGGCGTTTACCGTGCCGACCGGATTGAACGGATGGACCCGGCGCGTGTGCGGCGTTTCTTTCTCAAGGGCGTTGGCAGCCAGACGGATCAGGTGCGCGTGCGCCCCGAACTGCAACGCCTGATCAATTTCCGGCAGGTGAATTTGCTCGATGTGCGCTATACGGTGTCGGGCCCGCTGGACTTCATCTTCTGCCGAAACGTGATGATCTATTTCGACAAGCCGACCCAGTACGGCATCTTGCAGCGCTTTGCGCCCTTGCTGAAACCGGAGGGGCTCCTGTTTGCGGGGCATTCCGAGAGTTTCCTTCATGCAGCGGATTTGTTCCGTTCCCGCGGGCGAACGGTTTATGAGCGCAGCGATGCCCCGCGTGACACACGCTGAGGTTTCAGAGCACCTGGCTACTCAGCGCTATTTCGATCGGGAGTTCGACCGCGCGGCGGTAAAAGTGCTCCCGGGTGAGTATTACGTCAGTGCCGATGACGAGGCGATTGTGACCGTGTTGGGTTCATGCGTAGCGGCGTGTATTCGTGATGTGCGTCTTGGTGTGGGCGGCTTGAACCATTTCATGTTGCCAGGCGGCGGGGCGGGCTGCCAGGTGTCGTCGGCGTCAGCGCGCTACGGGGTGTTTGCCATGGAGGTGCTGGTCAATCATTTGTTGAAAATGGGCGCGCAGCGCCAGTACCTGGAAGCCAAGGTGTTTGGCGGCGGCAATGTGGTGGCATCGTTGTCGCGCAGCGATGTGGGCGCACGCAATGCCGAGTTCGTGCGCGACTATCTGGCAACCGAAGATATCGCGTTGGTGGCCGAAGATTTGATGGACGATCATGCGCGCAAGGTCGTTTTTTTTCCTGCCACGGGCCGTGTGATGGTGAAACGGGTAGGGGACTCGTCGCAGAGCGCTGAACTCCAGCGCGAGCGACTTTATCAGCGCCGGCTGCTTGCGATGCCGATTGCCGGCGAGGTGGTGCTGTTTGACACCGAGCCGGTGCAGAGGCGCAGATGACCATCAAAGTGCTGATCTGTGATGATTCCGCGGCAACGCGCCTGCTGCTTCGCCGGGTGATCGACGCGCAGGCAGACATGACCGTTGTCGGTGTCGCGGCTGACGCATTGATTGCGCGGGAGATGATCAAGTCGCTCAACCCCGATGTGCTCACGCTCGACGTCGAAATGCCGCGCATGGACGGGCTGGAGTTTCTCGAGCGGCTGATGCGCTTGCGACCGATGCCGGTGGTGATGGTTTCCGCATTTACTGGCAAGGATTCCGACGCATCGATCATGGCGCTGGAATTGGGCGCCGTCGACGTGCTCGGTAAGCCGGATGCCCGAAATCCGTCGTCACTGGCGGCATATTCGGAGGAAATCTGCGACAAGATTCGCGCCGCACGGGCAGCACACGTCCATCGTTTTGTGCCCGAAAGTGCGACCCCGCCAGTTGACGCTGCGGTGGGTCAGCTCAGCGCGCGCACCGCTCAGGGGCGCATCGTGTGTATCGGCGCCTCGACCGGTGGTACGGAGGCGATCCGCGAGGTCTTGACCCGCTTGCCCAAGCATTGTCCGCCGGTGTTGATCGTGCAACATATGCCCGAGATGTTTACCGGCGCCTTTGCCAAACGGCTGGACAGCCTCAGTCAGATCCACGTAAAAGAGGCGGACAATGGCGAGCGCGTCGAGCCCGGCTGCGCCTATCTGGCGCCGGGGCATTCACATCTGCTGCTCAAGCGGCGCGGACTGGCCTATCATTGCGAGCTTTCGCGTGCCGATCCGGTCAATCGGCACCGGCCTTCGGTTGATGTTTTGTTTCAGTCGGCCGCAGATCAGGCGGGCAAGGCCGCGCTGGGTGTTTTGCTCACAGGTATGGGCAAGGATGGCGCTCAAGGCTTGTTGGCCATGCATCGCACCGGTGCATGGACGATCGGGCAGGATCAGGCCAGCTGTGTGGTGTACGGCATGCCGCGAGAGGCGGCTGCCATTGGGGCAGTGTCCGAAGTGGCGCCGCTCGCTGAGGTGGCACAACGCATCATGAGCCGATTGAGCGGTGGCGTGACCGCCACTACCAAACACGGCGCATGAGCTGGATACGCAAGGCAAGGATAGGGGATCGATATGGACGTAACGGTTAATCAAGGCGAGTCGGGCGCGGTGATCAAGCTGGTCGGGCGATTTGATTTCAACGCACACCGCGAGTTTCGAGACAGTGTGGATCGCGCCCTCGGTAAAGCGGGCGACGTGCACGTCGATCTGGGTGAAGTGTCCTATCTCGATAGCTCCGCGCTTGGCATGCTGCTGATGTTGCGTGACAAGGTGAAGACGGGTGGGCATCAGGTGAAACTGGTCAATGCCCGTGGCAGCGTTCGCCAGGTGCTCGATATTGCCAACTTCGGCAAATTGTTCGCGATTAGCTAAGCCCCGATGGCGCGCAGGTTCGCGCGAAGATAGTACTAAAGAAATAGAAAGCCGCTGCGGGTCCGAACGGACCCGCAGCGGCTTTTGCTCGTCAACACCAGCCGTCGCAGGGAAACCGTTCCTCGCTCCGCACGAAAACGCCGCTAAAGATTGCGTCCCCCGACCCGTAATCCGCTTTACAGCAGCAAGACACGGATTGCTTCCATACATACAGAAAGTATCCCGATCGAGATCGGGTGGGGGAAAGGAAATGGGGACGTTTCTTGGATTGGGTATTGTCGGGCTCGTCGCCGCGGCGGCAAGTGTGGCGATATCGATGGCGGCGGGGGCGCCGCTTGGGGTGACGCTGATAGCAGGTCACGGACTTGTTGGTCTGGTCGTGGTGGGCGTTCTGGCCGGACTGCTCAAGGCGCGTTTTCTGATGCCGCTTGATGCCCTGCAGGCCGCGTTTGCGCGGATGTATCGGGATGGCGACCTGTCTCAGCGAGTGCAGCTCGGCGGTGGCCCCGTGGGCGCCTGCGCTGAACGCTTCAACGAACTCATTGGCAGCTTTCAGGGCATCGTCGGCAAGGTGATTTTTGATGCCGATCGTGTGGCGGAAGCGGCCGACAAACTGTCGGTGCATGCCGGCAAGGTGGCGGAGGGGTCTCGCACCCAGCGCATTGAGTCTGAAACCATGGTGCAGTCCATCGAAGAGATGACCGCGGGCGTCAATGCCGTCGCCGAGCACGCCGGGCAGACCGCGCAGAACGCGCAGCAGGCGCGTGAATTGTCGATGGAAGGCGGGCGCATCGTGTCCGAGGCTTCCAACGAGATCGAGCGGATCGCCAAATCGGTTGAGCAATCGGCTCAAGTGATTGCGGCTCTGGGTGAGCGATCCGAAGCGATCAGCGGCATCGTCAAAGTCATTCGGGAAATTGCCGACCAGACCAATCTGCTGGCACTTAACGCCGCCATTGAAGCGGCACGTGCAGGCGAGCAGGGACGTGGTTTTGCCGTGGTGGCCGATGAGGTGCGCAAGCTGGCGGAGCGGACGTCCACGGCAACGACCGAAATCAGCGCCATGATCGAAGCCATTCAGGTGGAGACGCGCACCGCCATCGGTTCGATCAAGGCCGGTAGCGATCAGGCGCGTTCGGGCGCTGAGCTGGCCCGTCAGGCGGCCGATTCGCTCGATAAGATCAACCGCGGCGCTACCGAAACCATGGAGAAGATCGACGCCATCGCGGTGGCGATCACTCAGCAGAGTCGGGTCGCCGACGGCGTGGTCTCCAATGTGCGTGAAATCATGGTGATGGTGGAGCGCAACACCGAGGGCGCCTCGGCAACCTTGAACGAGGCTCAGCGCCTCGAAAGCCTGGCGGTCAACCTGCACGAGATCAGCAAGGTGTTCCGGCTGGGCGCAACGGGAGAGGCTGCCATGAAGATTCATGCGCAGATGCCCGATCTGGCCAAGGCGGCGGCGGCCAAGGTGGCCGCCGCGTTCGAGCAGGCGGTGAATAACAAGCGGATCACGGCAGAGGCGCTGTTTGATCGCAAGTACGACCCGATCCCGAATACCAAGCCGCAAAAATTCAGTTCGCGTTACGACAAGCTGGCCGATGAGATTCTGCCGTCGATCCAGGAGCCGGTGCTCAAGGAGTATTCGCAGGTTGCCTATGCGATCAGCATCGACAGCAAAGCCTACGTGCCGACGCACAACAAGGTGTTCTCACAGCCACTGACGGGCAACTATGAGAAAGATTTCGTCGGCAACCGCACCAAGCGTGTCTTTGATGACCCGGTGGGGCGCCAGTGCGGCGCGCATGAGCTTGAGTTCCTGATCCAGACCTATCGTCGCGATACCGGCGAAATCTTCCACGACGTGTCGGCGCCGGTGTATGTCAATGGCCGACACTGGGGCGGTTTCCGTGTCGGATATCGCGCCTAAAGGTCTATTGGCTACGTGCCGTTAGTAGTAGCAGAAATAGCCTAGAGGATGCTTGGCCACTGAGTTGGAAACGCATCAACGGAGAAACAAGATGTCGGATTTACTCAAGAATATCGATGCGCGTACCCGCCTGGCAGGTACCAACAAGCTGGAGATCCTGCTGTTCTCGCTCGGGAAGGACACGCGTACCGGTCGCCGCGAGACTTTTGGCATCAACGTCTTCAAGGTGCGTGAAGTCATGCGCACGCCAAATATTACGGCGGCGCCCGAAATGCCGACCTCGGTCGAAGGCATGGTCAGTCTGCGCGGCACCCTGGTGCCGGTGGTCGATCTGGCGAAGTACGCCGGTATCGGGCTGGAGTCTGCGCGCGACATCATGATCGTGACCGAATACAACGGTCACACCCAGGGCTTTCTGGTCGAAGCGGTGGACACCATCCTCCGTCTGGACTGGTCGCAGATGCGTGTGCCGCCGCAGATGCTGGCCGCCAAGCTGGGCGGGCTGGTCACGGCGGTGACCGAACTGCCCAATGGCGAACTGGTGATGATGCTCGACGTGGAAAAGGTGCTCTCGGAGACCTCCGGTTACGACGACGACCACCTGTTCAAAGGGATCGAGCCGATCGGCAATCCGGAGGCGACGGTGCTGTATGCCGATGACTCGTCCGTGGCGCGCAACCAGATTGCCCGCACACTGGAAGTGTTGAACGTAAAAGGGATTGTTGCGGTGAATGGACGCATGGCCTGGGAAGAGCTGCAGAAGATTGCGCTCGTGGCCGATAGCACCGGCTGCAAGGTCAGGGATCTGGTCGGCGTGGTACTGACCGATATCGAGATGCCGGAAATGGATGGCTACATCCTGACCAAGAAGATCAAGTCTGACCCCCGCTTTGAAGGGGTGCCAGTGCTGATGCATTCGTCCCTGTCGGGGATGTCGAATCAGCAACTTGGACTGTCGGTCGGGGTGGATGAATACGTCCCCAAGTTCGAACCCCAGCGCTTGTCGTCGACGTTGCGACGCTTGCTGAACAAAGGTGAATCGGACGCTGCGGCGGCCTGAGCGAGGATCACGCACATGAGCAAAGTGCAGTCAAAAACCAAGAGCGATGCCTATGCGGCGGCAGAGAAAAATCTGCTCGACGCGGTAGATGCGCGCACCACCCTGGCCGGCTCCAACCGGATGGAGATTTTGTTGTTCTCCCTCGGTACGGGCGAGACTTTCGGGATCAACGTGTTCAAGGTGCGTGAGGTGTCCAAGGCGCCGTTCGTGACCAAGGCGCCGAACATGCCCAAAGGCGTCGAAGGCCTGATTTCACTGCGCGGCAATGTCATCCCGGTACTGGCGCTGGCCAAGGTGCTCGAACTGACACAGCCGGGTGATCCGCTCGGCGGCTCGATGATGGTGACCGAGTACAGCAAGCGCACGCTCGGTTTTCTCGTCGATGAGGTGGATCGCATCATCCGGGTGGACTGGGACAAAGTGCGCACGCCCGAAAACGTGTCGAGCGGGGTGAATAGTTTCATCACGGCGATTACCGAGTTGCCCGATGGCACGCTGGTCTCGATTCTCGATGTCGAAACCATTCTCGCAAACACTTTTGGCGAAGCGGTCATCGGCTCCATTGAGCCGCTCAGCGCCGAGCATGACGTGAATATCTTCTTTGTTGATGACTCTGCCGTGGCGCGCAAGAAGATTGCTGAAGTGCTCGACAAACTCGACGTCAAACACAAGCACGCCCAGAACGGGCTCGAAGCCTGGACGCGTCTCGAAGGCATGGCCAAGCACGCGCACGCCTGCGGCCGACCGTTGATCGATGAAGTCGATCTGATCCTGGTCGACGCCGAAATGCCTGAAATGGACGGTTATGTGCTGACCCGAAACATCAAGGCGGATATTCGTTTCGAAGGCATCCCTGTGGTGATGCATTCGTCCTTGTCGTCCGAGGCCAACCGGGCCATGGGCAAGCGCGTGGGTGTGGATGCCTACGTCGCGAAATTTGATGCAGACAATCTCGCGGACACGCTGCGTCCGCTGCTGATGCGCAACCGCTAAGCCGTATCAGGCACAAGCAATACTCCGGAGAAAATGATGGCGGATCCCAACATGAAATTCCTGGTTGTCGATGATTTTTCGACCATGCGCCGAATCGTGCGCAACCTTCTCAAAGAACTCGGCTACACCAATGTGGACGAGGCTGAAGACGGCGTGGCTGCGCTTCAAAAGCTTGCCAGCGGCGGGTTCGAGTTTGTGGTGACGGACTGGAATATGCCCAATATGGATGGTCTGACCTTGTTGCAGACCATCCGTCAGACGCCGCAATTCAAGGACTTGCCAGTACTGATGATTACCGCCGAAGCGAAGAAGGAGAACATCATCGCTGCGGCCCAGGCGGGCGCCAGCGGCTACATCGTCAAGCCATTTACGGCAGCCACGATGGCGGAAAAGCTCGAGAAGATTTTCGAACGCATGGGGAAGAAGGCGGCCGCTTGAGCGCCGTTGGACAACAGGAGGCTCAAGCATGTCAAAGAAATTGAAATTCGATGAGTCCGGTGACTCCGACGATCTGCAGGCGCTGTTCGACAGCATTGCCGCGGTCCCGGAAAAGCCGAAGCTCGAAGTGATCTCCCAGTCGGTTGTCGATGATGGCAGCGACTCGGACGATCTGCAGGCACTGTTCGATGCGGTTGCAGGCGATTTTGCTGCGGCGCCGGAGGCCATCCCGGAGGTCGCGACCGAGGCAGAGAGCCCGCCTGCGGCAGCCACCGAAACAAAGTCCGGCGTGCCGGGTGACGAGCATAGCTGCGAAGTGGTGTACAAGCGCCTCGGCCAGATGACCCGCAAGGTGCACGACTCCTTGCGCGAATTGGGTTACGACCAGAGTTTGCAGTCCGCCGCCGAGGCGATGCCGGATGCGCGTGAGCGCTTGAACTACATCGCGCAGATGACCGAACAGGCGGCCAGTAAAGTCCTCAACGCGACCGATATCGCCAAGCCGATGCAGGACCGGATCGAAAGTGGTGCGACAGGGCTCAAGACCCAGTGGGACAAGCTCTTTGCCAATCAGCTTTCGGCCGACGAGTTCAAGGCTCTGGCCGGGCAGACACGAGAGTTTCTTGGCAAAGCGGCTGACGACAGTCGTGCCACCAATGTGCAGCTGACCGAAATCATGATGGCCCAGGATTTCCAGGACCTGACCGGTCAGGTCATCAAGAAAGTGGTCGCGATGGCGCAGCAACTTGAAAAGCAGTTGCTCGAAGTGCTCATCGAAACGGCGCCCAATGACAAGAAACCCGTCCGCAAAGAGGACGGCCTCATGAACGGTCCGGTGATCAGTGCCGAAGGCCGCGACGATGTGGTGTCCAGCCAGGAGCAGGTCGACGATCTGCTCGAGAGCCTGGGATTCTGACGATACGGTGTGACCGGCGCCAAGCGCCCGGGCATGAACCAGCAACACAGTGGAGTGAGCCAAAATGAGCGATTTCGGTGGAATGGAAGACCTGCTGCAGGACTTTCTCCTCGAGGCCGGCGATCTGTTGTCCGATGTGGACAACAAGCTGGTGGATCTGGAGCGGGCACCCGACGATCGCGGCATGCTTAACGAGATTTTCCGCGGCTTTCACACCATCAAGGGCGGCGCCGGATTTCTCAACGCCACCGAGCTGGTGACCCTGTGTCATCTGACGGAAAACCTGTTCGACAAGTTGAGAAACGGTGAGCTCCGTGTGACGGCCGAATCGATGGACGTCATCCTCTCGGCCACCGGCGCCGTACGCGATATGTTTGGCGCGCTCGAAAGCGCTTCTCAGCCGCGACCTGCAGATCCGGCCTTGATTGCCAGTCTCAAGCGCGCGATTTCTGGCGAGCTTGGTACGGGCGAGGCACCCGCTGCAGCGGCTCCGCCGGCTGCGGCAGCACCGGCTGGCGGCGAGCCCGACTGGGCGACGTTGCATCAGGCGGTGACAGGTGTGCCGGCGGTTGCCGTCGCAAGCGCACCGGTCGAAGTGGCGCCGGTGCCGGCCGAAAAGCCCGAGGCAATCATCAAGGCCGCGATCGGACGTCGGGTATCCGACAAGCCGGGCTATTCCGGGCCCACCGGCCGACGCGACAGCGAGAAACAGCGCGACAATTCAATTCGTGTCGACACCACGCGTCTGGACCAGGTGCTGAACCTGTCGGGCGAAATCGGCCTGACCAAGAACCGGCTCAATGCGCTGCGCAGTCAGATCCTCAATGGTGACGATGATCCCGAGACGATGCATGCACTCGACGTGGCGGTCAGCCAACTCGACCTGCTCGTCTCCGATCTGCAGAACGCGGTGATGAAGACCCGCATGCAGCCGATTGGCCGTCTCTTCCAGAAATACCCGCGTATTGCGCGTGACCTGGCCCGCAACCTGGGCAAGGACGTCGAGCTGGTGCTGGCGGGCGAAGACACCGAGATCGACAAGACCATGATCGAAGATCTGTCGGACCCGATCATTCACTTGATCCGGAACGCAGTCGACCACGGCGTCGAAGGCAAGGCAGAGCGCGAATCCAACGGCAAGAGCGAGAAGTCCATTCTGCGCCTCGAAGCGCGCCAGGAAGGTGACCACATCATCATCCTGGTGGCCGACGACGGTCGTGGCATGAACGCCGAAAATCTGCGCGCCTCGGCGGTGTCCAAGGGCCTCATCACCGATGAAGAAGCCAACACCATGGACGAGCGCCAGAGCTACAACCTGGTGTTTCTGCCCGGCTTCTCAACCGCAGGCGTTGTCTCCGACGTGTCCGGCCGTGGCGTTGGCATGGACGTGGTGCGCACCAACATCCAGAAGCTCAATGGCCAGATCGACATCAAATCGGTCGCCGGCCAGGGCACCAGCTTCGTCATCAGCCTCCCGCTGACGCTGGCCATCTTGCCGGTGTTGCTGGTTCGCCTTGGCGACCAGCCGCTGGCGGTGCCGCTGTCGATGGTGCGCGAAATCCTGCCGATCACGCCCGACGAGGTTCAGGAAGTTGGTGGCCGGGCCACCATGGTGGTGCGCGGCGAGGTCCTGCCGATCGTGCCGCTGGCCAACCTGCTCGGCTGGCCACAGGACACCCAGCCAGAGTACGGCGTGCTCATGCAGACCGCAGAGCAGAGTTTCATTCTTGCCATCGACAGCTTTGCCGGACGCGAAGACGCGGTGATCAAATCGCTGGACGATTTCCGGCCCAAAGGCGTCGCGGGTGTTACCACGCTGTCCAATGGCCAGATCGTGCTGATTCTCGACATGAAAGAGCTGCTCGGCGTCGGCGAACGCCATGGTGTGTCGCGTGCGGTGCTGATTCAACACTCGAAGAACAAACTGCTCGCCGCCTGATTCGCACTCGCTTCAAGGCAAACCCAAGCGTGCGCAGGCCGCTTGGGTTTTTTCTTTTCGTGACATCCTCACCTTGCCGCCGGGAGGGTACCGCCGTAGGATCAAACGCATGCACGAGCCGATGGAGGCGGGTGAGCGTGGCGGATTTTGATTTCGATGCCTGGAGTAATCTGGCCAGACGTAGCCCGGCGGCGTACTTCCGTGCGCGTGAGCGGGCCATCGACCGCATGATTGCATCGCACCCGCCAGCGGAGGCTGACCGGCTGCGTGAATTCCAGGCGCAGATCGACAGCGTCCGCGCGCTGGCCGGCTCGCCGATCAAGGCCACGCGTGAGTTGGTCGGCATGATCGAAGACCGCCTCGAGGCCATGCGCGCGCGGGTTCACGCGCTACACCGAAATTCTGATGAACTCGAAATGCTTCGCCAGCGCTTGCTGTTGCCGCCGCATGACGGTGCCAACCCGGATCGCAGCAACTAGCCGCTTCACGTCGCCACCTTGTGATTCCAGGCGGCCGATGCGGTACGCTGGTCAGCGCAGCTCAATTCAAGGAGTCACAATGTCAGAAATCGAACGGATGCACACCGGTGCGCGCATGTCGAAAATTGTTCGCCACGGCGGCCTGGTCTATTTGTGTGGGCAGACGGCCGGTGGTGTCGACGCGCCGGGTGACGCCACGGCTCAGACCACCGAGATGCTGGCTCGGGTGGATCGTCTGCTGACCGAGGCGGGCAGTGACCGCAGCCGTATTTTGTCGGCACTGATTCACGTGGCCGATATGGCCGATTTCGCGGCCATGAACGCGGTGTGGGAGGCTTGGCTGCCGGCCGGCGCTGCGCCCGCGCGGACGACGGTTGAGGCGCGTCTGGCCTCGCCCGCGTTGCGGGTGGAGATTACGGTGGTGGCGGCCGTCTGAGCGTTTGAAAAGCGGGCCAGCGGCGCAATGCCGCTGGCCGTTCAATCACGCTGTGGCGGCGAGCAGTTCTGCGAAAGCGGTTTCGAACTGGGCCAGTCCGGCCGTTTGAAGTTCATCCCCAATAGCGCTCATATCCAGCCCGCGGCGGGCCAGGCCTGAAAAGTGTGCCTGTGCGCCGACGGTGTTGCTGTCGACCGTGAGCTGTACCCGACCGTGGTCGAGCAATGCGGAGAGCGTCGCGTCGGGTAGGGTATTGACGGTTTCGGGGCCAATCAGCGGTTCGACATAGAGCAAGTCGCTATAGGCCGGATTCTTGGTGCCGGTGCTGGCCCACAGCAGGTACTGCGGGCGGGCGCCCTGGGCGCGAAGCGCGCTGAATTCTTCGCCGTGGAAACGGTTGCGGTAGGCCTGGTAGGCGAGGCGGGCCATGGCGACGGCGCTGCCACCGCGCAGTTCGCGGGCGGCCTCATCCATCTCGTCCAGACGGCTGTCCACCAGCGTGTCGACACGGCTCAGGAACAGGCTGGCGACTGAAAACACGCCCGTTACGGGCTTGCCGGCTGCGGCGCGGGCGCTGAGTCCGCGCACATAGGCGGCGGCGACGGCGTCGGTTTGGGCGAGCGAGAACAGCAGGGTGACGTTGACGCTGATGCCGTCGGTAATCAGGCGCTCGATGGCGCGTACGCCTGCCGGGGTGGCCGGCACTTTGATCAGCAGATTGTCGCGGGCGACCTCGGCGTGCAGGCGATGCGCTGCGGCCACGGTGCCGTCTTCGTCATGGGCCAGCGCCGGGGAGACTTCCAGGCTGACATAGCCGGCCTCGCCCTTGGCGTCGGACCAGGTGGCGTGCAGCAGGTCGCAGGCGGCCTGGACGTCGGGAATCACCAGCTGTTCGTAGCGCGACTCTGCCGTGATCGGCTCGGCCTTGAGGCGGGCCAGATCGTCTCCGTAGTAGCGCCCGCCGGCGATGGCTTTCTGAAAAATGGCGGGGTTGGTGGTGACGCCGGCAACGCCGTTTTCTTGAACGAAACGGGCGAGGTGACCGTCTCGGATGAGACTGCGGGACAGGTTGTCGAGCCAGATTTGCTGGCCGAGCTTGCGAACTTCGAGAAGACGATTCATGGGGAAAGCGAGTCGAATAATTGTTAGCGGTCCATTGTGCCCCCAAACGCCGTCGATCGAAAGTCGCCTCACATGTCGCGCTGGCTGAAGCGGGCCATGAAGGCGCGGTCAATATGGTCTTTCCAGCGCCACACCCATGCGCCTTCGATCGACAAGGGCCCCCACGCAGCGAGGGCACGCCGATCGCCGGTGCTGATCAGATAGAGCGCGCGGCGCTGCGCTTGCCAGCGCTGGAGCGTGTCGCCCGTGATGTTGCGACGCAGATTGTCGGCCAGCGGCGGCCCGGCGCGAACGGCGAACACGCCGGACTTGGGGCGCGGATCGGCGTAGGCAGCCACGTCGCCGGCGGCGAAGACGAAGGGGTGGGAGATTGATTGCAGCGTCGGGCCGACGCGAATGAAGCCGCCCGCGTCGGTGGCCAGGCCGGACTGCGCCGGCCACTCGGGCGCGGCGGCGCCGGTGACCTGTAGCACATGGCTGGCACGGACGTGTTGGCCATCGTCCAGCCAGACGCCGTCGGTGTCGATGTTTTGCGCGCGGTGACGGCCGACCCAGTCGATGTGGCGCGCATCGAGCAGGCGGCGGGCCCGGCGCTGCAACCGGCCGGGAAGCCCGTCGAGTGGCAAGGCCGTGCTGCCAATCAGCGTCAGTGGCAGTTTGGGCAGGCGTGCGCGCAGGGCGAGGGCGAGCTCGAAGCCGGCCGCACCGCTGCCGATGATGGCCGCCGAGCAGGCCGGGTCGGCACTGGCGGCGGCGATCAGCGCGTCGATTCGGGTGACGAAGTCTTCGATCGGGCGCACCGCAATGCCGTGCTGCGTGCCGCCGGCGATGCGTGCGCTGGCAGTGGTCGGGCCGGTGTCGATGGAGAGCCGGTCGAAGGCGACTTCGCTGCCGTCGTCGCAGCGCACGCGCCGGGCGTCGAGATCCAGCCCGATACCTCGGGCTTGCTTGAAACGCACGCCGGCGCGTTCGGCCAGCGGCGTGAGCGGGATGGCGGTCTCGTCAATGTGGTAGTGACCGGCGATCCAGCCGGGCAGCATGCCGGAGTAGATTTGCCGCGGGTAGGGCGAGATGAGGGTGACTTCGGTATCGGGTAAGCGTGCGCGGGCCAGCGCATCAAGCACATACACATGGGCGTGGCCGCCGCCGAGCAGGACGAGTCGTTTCATTGCGCGGCGGGGACGAGGCGCAGGTCGCCAAAGCGGGCTTCGACCGTGGCGCCAGTGTTGTCGGTATCGGCGCTGAGCGCGATGCCGGTGACGGCGGGCGCGGACTCGCCGAATGCCGCCTGAAAGTCGGCCGCCAGATCGCGAGATTCGCTCATCCATTGGCCGGCCTTGGCGTCGCCACGCTGGAGGACGATCATGCGCACGCGGTCGGTGTAGGGGTTGGGGCCAATCGCGCCGATTGCGTCGGCGGTGCCCCACACGTAGCACAAGGCCGCGGTGGGCAGCTCGGCGCCATACAGGGTGCGCGCCATGTCGATCTTGACCCGGTCGGTGAAGGGCAGGCGGGATTTGTCGTAGTCGAAAAAGACATAGACGCGGGCGGCGTAGTCGTCGGTGGCCTTGCTGGCCATGGCTGACTTCGGGACGGCCTGAGAGACCTTCCAGCGCCACTGCAGCCGGGTGTTTGACGCGACCGTGCCGGGCAGGGTGTGTACCAGGCTTGAGGCGGCCGCCTGCGAGTAGGCCCGAAGTACGCGACCGCTCGCCTCGCTGACAATCGAGAAGTCAGTGTTGGGCAGATCTTTGTTGATTTGCGTGTGGACCCAGCTGGCGGGGGGCTTGCCCGCAGGGGCATCGGCGAACGGTGGCGGCTGCGAGCTTGTCGCCAGGGCGCTCAGCGGCAGGCCGAGCGTGAGGACGAGGCACAGCCGCAATGCGGTGCGGTGAGACATGGTTGGGCGCTCCGGCGGGGCGGTTTGGCTGGGGTGTGACTTGCGGAGTGCGCAGGGGTTCCGGGTCATCGCGCGACCAGCAGTGCGCTTTGCTGCAGCCGCAGGAGATCTTGCGGGCGGTCGACATCCCACACCGTTGCGGGCTCCGCCCAGCGCAGGCCGCATTCGCGCAGGCGCTCGCGCGTCTGCGCCATGACGGCGTCGCTGCCCCAGTCGATATTCCGAAACACAGCGGGCTGCGGCGCACGCAAGCCCACCAGGGCGTAGCCGCCATCTTCGGCCGGCAGGAATACGGCGTCGTGGCCGCGCTGCAAGGCGGTGGCGCAGTCCTGCAGCACGGTTGGCGTAAGCATCGGGCAATCGGTGCCGATCAGCAGCGTTGGGCCGGTGGCGGTGAGGGCGCTGAGGGCGTGATGCATGCGCTCGCCAAGGTGCTCGCCGTGTTGAGCATGCAAAGCGATGCCGGTGGTCGCGGTCAGTGCGCGGAAGAAGCGGTGCGTGGTGTCGGGGGCGCACCACAGGCTGACCGGGCCCATCATGGCGGTGTGCGCGGTGGTCACGGCGTGGCGCACCAGTTGCCGATGCAGCCGTGCGGCGCCGGCTGCGCCAAGCGCAGGGATGAGTCGCGTCTTGGCCGTGCCGGCGATAGGCGCCTTGGCGAAAATGGCGATGTGTACCGGCTCAGGATTCACGGGGGGCATAGCCATAGCGTCTCGCGAGTTCGTCGGGCTTGGCACCGAGCGCATAGGCGGCACGCAGCCGCCACATCAGAAAAATGGTGCGAAACACGCCGTGGGTCTCCCAGCGGCGGCCGGCGGTGGTGACGCGTTGGCGCAGACAGGCCGGGCGGCCGAGGGCTTTCATGCGGCGCGACAGGGCGATGTCTTCCATCAGCGGCAGATCGGCGAAGCCGCCGATCTGATCGAAGGCGGTGCGGCGGACGAAGATCGCCTGGTCGCCAGTGGCGATGCCGGTGAGGCGTGAGCGCAGGTTCATCATCGCGGCGACCACCTTGAGCATCGGATGCTGGCCGTCGATGTGCACATCGAAGCGCCCCCAGATGCGCGTGTCGAGCGCGGCGTGGATATCAGCGATGGCGCCCGGCGGCAGGCGGGTGTCGGCGTGCAGAAAGAGCAGGCGGTCTGCCTGTGCCACGGCAGCGCCGGCGTTCATCTGGCTGGCGCGGCCGCGCGGTGCGCTGATGAGCTGGTCGCACAGGGGCGCGGCGAGCGCTGCCGTGTCATCGGTGCTGCCGCCATCAACCACGATCAACTCAACACCCGCTGCCCGCAGCGCTTGCAGTGGGGCGAGCACCGACGCGATGCCGGTGGCTTCGTTGAGCACGGGGAGGATGATCGACAGCGTCGGTGTGGGCATGGGGGCGATCAGCTGTGGCAGTCGGGCAGGGCGAGTGCTTGCAGCACCTCGCCGCTGCGCAGGTCTTCGATAAAGGCGACGACGCCGCCGGATTTCTCTTGCGGCAGGAAGCGCACATCGGCGTTCAGCGGCGCGTTGCTCGGCATGGCTCGGGTCTCCCAGTCGCGCACCACAAAGCTGTGGCTGAGCGTTTCGCCCCTATTTTCGCCGGCTTTGACCTCACTTCGATGACCATTTTCATAGCGCGTGACAACAAGCTGCGTCTGGCGGTCGCTCGGCGCCGTGGCGCGCACGCTGACCGTGGCACCGGTGGGCGTCTTGATTGCGGTGAGCTGGATATGTGCCTTGGCGGCCTCGCGGGTGACACCGGCCAGCGGGTCGTTTCCGCGCCAGGCGCGGCTGTCGCGGCCGTTGATCATGATCTGCGGGGTGTAGACCGTGCGTCCGCCGGTGAGCGCCACCTTGTTGCGCTGGCGCTGGCCGTTGCGCGGCTCGGCGAAACGGTCTTTCCAGCCGATGTAGTCCCAGTAATCGACATGGTAGGCGATGGCGACGGTGTCGCTCGATTGCTTGAGCGTGCCCAGCCAGCGATCGGCCGGCGGGCAGGAGCTGCAGCCTTCGGAAGTGTAGAGCTCGACCAGCGGGGTTTGCAGGGGGCCGCTGCTGGCGGTGCATTCGGCGGCCGTGACGCCACCGGCGCACAGCGCGGCGGCGAGGGCGAGGAGCGGTTTAGCGGGCATCGTTGAGCCTCCAGTCGTAGTCGAGGTGCTCGATCTTCGGCGCGCTGCTGCGCAGTTTTTTCGCGGCGTCCGGCGTATCGGTGAGCGCCTCGGCATAGTGGGCAAAGGTGGCTTTGAGTGAGTCAAAACCCTTGTGGCCACGGGTGAAGTCGTCGGCGTACCAGTCGAATATTTTTGACACGTAGAGCGTGTTGTTGGTCGCGTCGAAGCGGTTGCGGCTGCGGTCGGAGAGGAAGCGGCGCATGCCGTCTTCGAGTTGGGCGTCGAGGCGTTCGGCGACGAAGGCTTCGTTGCGCAGCATGGGGCAGCCGATCGAGGCGCAGACCACGGCGGCATGAATGCGCGGATCGTCGAAGACGCCGGCGGCGCGGATGCGGCCGTGTTCGATGCCGTCCAGGCTATCTTCCTGACCGAGCAGGGTGAAGAATGTCTGTTTCCAGGGCGAGGAGAACAGGCTGCCGAGGTCCTTGATTGAGGCCAGATCGGGATAGCGGGTGAGGATCAGTTCGACCGTGTAGGCGTTATAGGCGTTGATCAGGAAGGCGAGTTGCTGCGGCTTCTGCCAGCTGGCGTATTCGGCGGGCGTGACGGCCGATACGGCGTCGAGGTAGGCCTTGAGCGGGGCGCGGTCCTTCTTCAGCGCGGCGTAGCGCACCGCCGATGCGTTGCCTGCAGCATTGACCACGACGTGTTGCTTGAGCAGCGTGTTCCAGGCGGCATGGCTGTGATCAAAGGCCTGCGCAGCGGCGCTGAGCAGGGTGAGGCTGGCGGCCAGCAGGAGGGACTTGAGGCGTGTCATCGTCTGGTCTCCCTTACGCACGGCGCCAGGCGTGGAAACGGCCGACCCATTCGAGCAATTTTTGCGGCGCATGGGCGCGCTTCCATTCGCCGGCGACGTATTTGTTGGCCTCGGCCATGGTCGGGTAGATGTGAATGGTGCCGAGGATCTTGTTCAGGCCGATGCCGTGCTTCATGGCCAGCACGTATTCTGCGATCAGGTCGCCGGCGTGTTCGCCGACGATGGTGACGCCGAGGATGCGGTCCTTGCCGGGCACGGTAAGCACTTTCACAAAGCCGTGGGCTTCCGAGTCGGCGATGGCGCGGTCGAGATCGTCGATGCCGAACTTGGTGACTTCGTAGGCAATGCCCTCGGCCCTGGCGTCGGCTTCGTTCAGGCCCACGCGGGCGACTTCCGGCTCGACAAAAGTGGCCCAGGGGATCACCGAGTAGTCGGCCTTGAAGGTCTTGAACGGGTCGAACAAGGCATTGACCGCGGCGTACCACGCCTGATGGGCGGCGGTATGCGTGAACTGGAAGGGGCCAGCAACATCGCCTGCGGCGTAGATGTTGGGGTAGATCGTTTGCAGAAGCGCGTTGGTCTCCACCGTTTTACCGGTCGGGATGCCCATCTCCTCGAGGCCGAAACCCTTGAGATTGGCGGCGCGGCCGACGGCGACCAGCACGGCGTCGAAGGGGATGCGCACATCCTTGCCTTCGTGCTCGGCAATCAGTACTTTCTCGCCGTCTTCGATCACGAACTGCTTGGCTTTCGTGCCGACACGCACGTCGATGCCCTCAGCGATGAAGCGCGCCATCACCTCCTGCGAGACGTCTTCGTCTTCACGCGACATGATGCGGGGCAGCATCTCCACCTGTGTGACCTGGCTGCCGAGGCGGGCAAAGGCTTGTGTCAGCTCGCTGCCGATCGGGCCGCCGCCGAGCACCAGCAGGCGGCGCGGTTGTTCGCGCAGATCCCACAGATTGTCGGAAGTCAGGTAGTCCATGTCTTCGATACCGGGGATCGGCGGCACAAAGGGCCGAGCACCGGTGGCGATGATAATGGCGCGCGTGCTGAGCGTCTCAACCCGGCCATCGTTGTGGCTCACTTCCACCGTCCAGGGTGAGGTGATTTTGGCCGAGCCTTCGACCACATCCACGCCCAGGCCGGTGTAGCGCTCGACCGAGTCGTGCGGCTCGATGGCCTTCACCACCGACTGCACGCGTTCCATCACCTTGGCGAAGTCCATTTTCGCTTCGGCCGAATCGATGCCGAACTCCCGGGCGCGCTCGACGTGCGACAGAAACTTGGCCGAGCGGATCAGCGCCTTGGACGGCACGCAGCCGGTGTTCAGGCAGTCGCCGCCGAGCTTGTGGCGCTCGATCAGGGTGACTTTCGACTTCACCGCCGCGGCGATATAGGCGCTCACCAGGCCGGCCGAGCCGCCACCGATCACGACAAGGTTGCGGTCGAAGGTGGCGGGCTTCTTGTCAGCCCATTGGGCGTAGACCTTTTTGGCCTGCACCGCGGCGACAATTCTTTTGGCGATCAGCGGGAAGATGCCCAGCAGCACGAAGGAGCCGATCAGCCCCGGCGAGAGGATGCCGGCGAGCGAGTCGATCTGGCCCAGTTGGGTGCCGGCATTCACATACACGATGGTGCCGGCGAGCATGCCGATCTGGCTGACCCAGTAAAAGGTGGTGGCGCGGATGGGCGTCAGGCCCATGACCAGGTTGATGACAAAAAACGGGAAGGCCGGCACCAGGCGCAGCGTAAAGAGGTAGAAGGCGCCGTCTTTCTTGACGCCCGCGTTCAAGGCCTTGAGGCGATCGCCGAAGCGGTTTTGCACCCAGTCACGCAGCAAGAAGCGCGAGGCCAGGAAGGCCAGCGTTGCCCCGATGGATGAGGCAAACGAGACGATGATCAGGCCGGTCAGGAGGCCGAAGATGGCACCGGCGGCCAGGGTGAGCACGGCCGCACCGGGAAAGGACAGCGCGGTCACTGCGACATACACGGCGAAGAAGATACCGGCCGTCGTCCATGGGTTGGCGACGCGGTAGGCTTCAATCGCCGCTTGCTGGCTCTTGAGGAAGTCGAGGCTGAAAAAGCGCCCCAGATCAAAAATGAAGTAACTGGCGACCAGGGCCAGCAGGAAAATGACGAGTCCGAGTTTTTTCTTGTTCATGGCCTTACGGCGCTCCCTGTATTGGTTGCCCCGCGGCCAGAAGGCAGGCCGGCGGGCTTGTGATGGTTCAGACCGTTCAGGGGGCGAAAACCTGACAGTGAATTGTCGTGGCCCGGCCGGAGATTTTTGTGCGAGGCACAAAAATCGAGTAGAATGAAGCCCTTATCTCGGCCGCAAATCCATTACTGTGTGGCCGCAGCGAATCAGCATGGCGCAATAAGCGTCGTCCTACCCGCCATTCTGGCAGGCCTTTGAGGCGCCGGGGTGGCCGGAACGTCGGGCGTGGTCCCGTCAATTGCGTCCGGTCGTTGTCTGTCCGGGCTGCCCGTCGGCACCGGGCAACAATTGCCTGCCGCCAGCTAAAGAATTGAAACCGGCGCGCTCGCCAGTCGTGAGGGGCGTGTTTTTGACTGCCGCACCGATGGCGTCGCCGGACCCACAACAGATTAGGAGAGCGTATTTATGGCAAAAGAAGAAATGATCCAGTTCGAAGGTGTAGTGCAGGAAGTGCTTCGCGATGCCCGTTTTCTGGTCAAACTCGACAACGGCATGGACGTGGCAGCCTACGCTTCGGGCAAGATGCGCAAGTTCCGCATCCGGATCCTGGCCGGTGATCGGGTGACGCTCGAAATGTCGCCCTACGACCTGTCCAAAGCGCGCATCAGCTTCCGCCACAAGGAAGTCCAGCAGCGCCGCCCGCATTGAGCGGTTGCGATACAGTGAAAAACCCGGTTCGACCGGGTTTTTTTACGTCCGGACGCCGTGAACGCGCACTAGCCGTCGATGATGCCGCTGGCCCAGGCACTGCGCGCGGCGCCATTCAGAAAGCGCTCGATGAGCGCGCTGTCGGCAACCGGAGCGAGGTCCGCCGCCGAGGCGACGCGCCCCGTCTGGCGCGCTTCGAGTTGCCCTTTTGGGCCGGTCGCAAGGCGGTATTCGCCGCTGCATTGCGGACAGAAGAGGGTGTCGCCGGTGGTCTGTTCGCGGCGCGCCACGAGGGTGGGGCCACACATCATGCAGTCGAGTAGCGGAATCCCATCGTCGGCGTGACCGGCGATGTGCTCCAGCACGCCGGTGTCGGCGAGGTTGAGAAAGTGTTCGCCAAAGCGCGTATCAAACTGGGCGCCGAGGTTTTCCCGGATGATGTTCAGCGCGGTCTCGATCGGCATGCCTTTGCGGTAGGGCCGCGTGCTGGTCATGGCGTCAAACGCGTCGCAAATACCGATGATGCGCGCGTCGCGGGGGATGTCGTCGGCGCCAAGCGCGGCCGGGTAGCCCTTGCCGTCGGGGCGTTCATGATGTGAGAGCACGGCATCGACCGCCAACGCCGCCAGCGGATGACCTGCGAGCAGGCGGGCACCGATCGCCGGGTGGGTGCGAATGATGTCGAATTCGTCATCGGTGAGGCGGTCCGGCTTGCGCAGGATGGCGTCGGGAATGCCGACTTTCCCCAAATCATGCAAAAAGCCGCCCACCGCGATGCGGGCGATATCACGCTCGCCCAGGCCGGCGCGGCGGGCGAGTGTTTCGGCCAGGCGTGATACGCGCCACAAGTGACCGCCGGTGTACGGATCGCGCGCCTCCACGACCCAAGCCATTGCCAGCAAGGTGTGCATCAGTTGTTGCGCGTCGTTGGGGTCATGGCGACGGTGAGTGAAGGGCCAAAGAGGCATGGGGCGGGGCGTCCGGCTGTGTTCGATGTGAGAATTATCGGCGCGGATGACTGGATATTGAACGCCGGTGGCAGCGCTTGTGCGAAGGAATTAACGATGCCACCGAATCATCATGTTTTTTTCTGAGGCGGCGAGATCGCGGCATGTTGCGTTGCTGTGATGAGCAGGACGCTACGGCGATTGGCCGGCGTCTTGTTGTCGTTGCGCCCGAATGCGCTGACGCGCGTGTTTCGCTAAGGGGCTGCCTGCGCCAGGGTGAAGGCCGGGCCGTGGAGGATGCGGTCTACATACGATTGATACGCCGGGCTGCCCGGCGGCCAGTTGGCGACAAATTCCGTCTGCCAGGCAGCCGGGTCGTACTGCAGGGTCAGCGCTTCAATGCGGTATGCGCCTGCGTTGACGCTGTATAAGGCCGGGTGCGGCCCCTGATGGCGGCTGATGCGCGTGATGATGCCGTGTTGCGTGCCACGAAAATTGGGCATGCCGGCGGCACCGTTGTTGATCAGGATCTTGCCGTCGGCGAGTTGCAGGCATACGGGCAGGCAGGTATGGCTGCTGGCAAAAACGTCGACCTCGGCAGTGTGAAACTGTTGCGTCAAGGCGCTGCGGTGGAAGGCATCGTCGAGGCGGGCGACATCGAAATCCCAGCCTGCCAGTGCGTTGGCGTCACCATGGACGACGCCGATGCGCAGCGCGCCGACGCGGTAGCGCGCAAACATCGGCAGCGTCGCCAAATGGGCGAGGTGGGCGGGGTGACGGGCAGCGGTGGCCTTGAGGTGGGCGTGGATCAGGTTGGAACGTGCGACCACGGCCGCATCGACCGTGTCCGGGTAAGCGCAGCCACAGCCGGCGTCGTCCGCCTCGGGCTGCAGCTCGGCTTCGACGTTGCCGAGGATGGCGTCGTGCCTCGCGACCGCAGTGTTGATCTGGTCGAAGCCGGCGTCATCGACGTTGAACCAATTGAAATCGCCGTTAAAGCACACCGTCACCGGGCCGGGTTCGGCCGAGACCATGGCCAGCAGCGTGTCGAGCGCGGCGGTGTTGCCATACAGCCCGCCCACCACGTAGAGCGTCTCGGCGACGCGCTCCGGCGCCGTGGCGAGCGCCGCCGCGCCGTAGCGATAGCGCAGCGGGCAGACGCGGCCGGCCTCGCTCATGCCGCTTCGGCTGCGTTGCGCCGATGGCCGAGTGCCAGCGGCAGCAGGAAGCCGGCCGTGCAGATGATCAGGCCGTACAGGTTGGTGCCCAGCAGCAGGCCGTACTTGCCGGTGCCGATGGCCCAGCTGGCCGGTATTGCCCCGAGCGCGAGCATTACGCCCAGCGTCATGCCGCTCCAGAAGGCCAGGTGGAAGGACAGCGGCGAGTAGCCCACCCAGCGCGAGAGCAGGAACACCGGCGCCAGCCCGATCACCATGGTGCCCGACAGCGTGGTGGCTTTTAGGATGTCGGTGCCGGCCATCATGGGCAGGTTGCCAAGCAGGGCGAACACCACCATGGTCACTACGCCATTACGGATGGCGCGGGTGCCCGGTGTGCGTCCGGCCAGCAGCGGCAGTTCATGCGCGACCGATTTGGAGAGTGAGGTAAAGGTCGAGTCCAGCGTGGAGGCGGCCGAGGAGATCATCACCACGCTCATGGCAAAGAAGCCCGCGACGCCCAAACCTTTAGCCACCTGTGCCGGGGCATTGCCGGCGGCCGCGATGCCTTCGAGCCTGGCATGTACGCCGACCAGGCTGAAAGCGAGGATGGCGAAGAAGCCGAGCACGCCGGCCACGACAAAGGCGCGCAGCATGGTTTTTTCGCGAGTGATGAAGCCACGGTCGGTGAGCACCGGGTCGTGGAAAGGGTAGGACAGTACCTGCAGCAGCGCGACGAGCAGCAGGTCGGCGCCGGCGTCGAGCGCGAAGTGGCCTTCGGTGAGCAGCGCCACCGGGCCGTGGGTGGGCACGATCCAGATCAGCACCAGGCCGAGGAAGAGCACGAACACCACGGCCTGAATCACATCGGTAAAGATCGAACTACGCAGCCCGCCCTTGAGGCTGTAGAGCAGCACGGCGGCGGTAAACAGCAGCGCCGAGGCAATGAAGGCAAAGGAGCCGGACTCGCCGTAGTAGCCGCCGATCACGGCGGTGTTGCTCCAGACCTCGTTGTACAGGCGGATCAGAATCGCGGCGGAGAAGGCCATGGCGGCGAAGCGCCCGTATTTGGCGATCAGGAAGGGCACCATTCCGGTCGCCCCTTCGCGGGTGCGCAGGCGGTAGATGACCCATCCGGCAAAGGGAATCGACAGCCAGTAGGTGGCGTAGGCCAGCCCGCCGACGATGCCGTAGGCGGCGCCGAGGTTGGCGGCATTGGTCACCGATTTGGCGAAGATCCAGCTGATGAAGATGCTCATCATCAAGGCCCAGGTGGAAGCCGGCCGGCCTTTGGCGTCGGTACCGCGAAAGAAGCCGCCCTCATCCTTGACCTTGGGGGAGATGAGATACATCACCACCCCGAAGACCACCAGAAAGCCCCAGAAGTAGACGCCTTGCGTGTTGGAGAAATTCATTCTCGTCGCCTCGTGTCGTACCGGGAATCAGTTCAGCGCGCCGCCACAGCTCGAACCCTGGCCGGCAGTGCAGCCGTAGCAATGGCCGGCCACCTGAATGCGGCCGCCGTTGAGCTGCTGTGCGGTGACCTGGTGAATGTTCAGCCGCTGGCCGTCGGCGCCTTCGGTGTGCATCTCGAGCATCTGGTTGAAGTCGCAGTCGTACAGGTTGCCCTGCCAGTCGATGCTGATCTGGGTGCGGCACATCACGCCGGGCAGGTTGTCGTCGCTGTGGGCGGAGCGCAGCAAGTCCATGTAACGGTTGAATTGGCCCTTCGACAGCAAGGTGGAGCCGAAGCGCTGGATCGGCATGTTGGCGAGCGTGAACAGCTGGTTGAAGACGATGCCGAAGTGCTCGCCGAGGTGCGTCTTGTAGGCCGCTTCGAGCGGCGCTTGCGGCGGCGGCAGGACGGCGCCCTGGGGGTTGTAGACGAGGTTGAGCGTCAGGGCGCTGTCGGGCTGGCCATAGCCGAGCGCGTTGAGTTGCTTGAGCCCGTTGATGCTCGTTTCGAACACGCCTTTGCCGCGCTGGGCATTGACGTTGTCTTCGAGATAACAGGGCAGTGAGGCGACGACCTCGACGCCTTGCTCGGCGAGAAATTCCGCCAGCGTTTCGTAGCCCGGCTCGCTGAGGATGGTCAGGTTGCAGCGGTCGATGACGCGCAGGCCGCGAGCGCGCGCCGAGACCACCAGGCGGCGGAAGTGCGGGTTGAGCTCGGGCGCGCCGCCGGTGAGGTCGAGCATGCGCACGTCGGGGTTGCCATCGACGAAACGCAGGATGGCGTCGATGGTGTCGCTGTCCATCTCCTCGGTGCGCTTGGGGCCGGCGTTCACGTGGCAATGCAGGCATTGCTGGTTGCAGCGGTAGCCGAGGTTGATCTGCAGGGTTTCGATGCGGCCGCGGGTCAGCGCGGGGAATGCGGTCTTGCGAAGCAGGGGCAAGGTGGCGAGCATGCGCCGTCTCCTTATTTGGGGTCTTGTGTCAGCCGATGCGGATGGCGATCGGCCTGCTGTGGGATCAGACCATCGGGGCGGCACAAAGCTTACAGCGCGGCGCTATTTTTGTAGCGATGCGGTCCAGCCCAATTGCGCCATGAGCGCCATGAAGTCGTCGGCCGGCGCGGCGTGCAGGTGCAGGCGCTCGCCGCTGTGCGGGTGATCGAGCCACAGGTCGGTGCTGGCGAGCAGCAGGCGCTGGCTGCCAAAGTGCTCGGCAAACATCCGGTTGTGCGGCCCCTTGCCGTAGGTGGCGTCGCCGATGATGGGGTGGGCGATGTGCTTGAGGTGGCGACGGATCTGGTGTTTGCGGCCGGTTTCGGGTTCGACCTCAAGCAGGGCGTAGCGGCTGCTCGGGTAGGGGGCGACCGCGATGGGCAGCTCGATGGTCGCCAGGCGGCGGTAGGCGCTGCGGGCCGCTTGTGGTGCGGATTGTGCGCGCGGGTCCACCCATTCGCGGTCGTCTCTTTGCTTGCTCAGCGGATGGTCGATCAGGCCGGCTTCAGGCGGGTGGCCGCGCACGACCGCGACATAGCGTTTGGCCACCGTCTGCGCTTCGAACTGCCGACCGATGCGGCCCGCGGTGTCGGCATCGAGCGCGAACACCAGCACGCCGGAGGTGCCCCGGTCGAGCCGGTGGGCGGGCCAGACGTGCTGGCCGATCTGGTCGCGCAGCAGTTGCACCGCAAAGCGGGTTTCGTGGCGATCCAGCGCGGTGCGATGGACCAGCAGACCGGCGGGTTTGTGGATGGCGACGAGCGTGTCGTCGCGATACAGGATCTCCAGCGGAGCCTCGTCCACTGGCGCGGCAAGGCTTGCCACCTCAGCGGTCGGTGTGTGTGTCGTCGTCGGCCAGCGGGTAGCGACGCATCGCATCACGCAGGAAATCCATTTGCTTGCGCAGGTTGCTACAGCCCTTGCACATGGCCAGATGGAGTTCAAGCTGCATCTTTTCGGCGATGCCCAGCTTGCGGTCCTGCGCTTGGGAGACCAGGTGAGAGACTTCCTTGCAGCTCAGCATGTCTGCGCTCCTTCCGAAAACCAGTTGGACTCAAGGCAACGACGCAGGCCGTTGCGCGCGCGGTGCAGGATGACGTGGCAGTTGCTCATGCTGATCGACAAGGTGTCGCAGATTTCGGCGGAATCGAGTTCCAGAATCTCGCGCATCATGAAAACGCGCGCCGTGTTTTCGGGCAGCCGGTTGAGGCAGGCGTCGAAAACTTTCCAGAACTGCTGCTCGCGCATCGCGTCTTCCGGGTCGCCCCAGTCGGTGGGGCGGGCGGCGGGCGTCCAGTGCTCGTTGGCCTTGAACAGCGTGTCGAAAGCGCTGTCCATGCTCTCGCCCTCGGCAATGTAGTCGCCGGCATTGACGGTGCGCGAGCGCTGTTTGATGGCGTCGATCACGTTGTTGCGCAAAATGGCGAACACCCAGGTCTTGACCGAGGAGCGGCCGCCAAACTGCTCAGCCTTGCTCAGCGCGGTGATCATGGTGTCCTGCACCAGGTCTTCGGCCAGATGGCTGTCGCGCAATTGCATGGTGGCAAAGCGCAGCATGTCGGTGCGTATCGCCGCCAGGGCTTCGGGGGTCACCTTGGGTGCGTCGGGGGCGGGTGAAGTCACGGAAGGTCCTTTGGGTGCCGGGCAGAGCGGTTGGGCAGGGCCGCAGGATACACCAATGCCTTTGCTGCCCGGCCCGACAGCGCCGCAAAATGAAGAAAGCCGCGACGAGTGCCGCGGCTTTCTTGCAGAACAATCAGACCGAAATCAGCCGAAGTTCTTCGCTGCAAAACCCCAGTTCGCCAGGCTCTTGAGGAAGGTGGCGACGAAGTCAGGACGGCGGTTGCGGTAGTCGATGTAGTAGGCGTGTTCCCACACATCGATACAGAGCAGCGCGGTGTCGCCGGTGGTCAGCGGGGTGCCGGCGGCGGTGGTGTTGACGATGTCGACCGAACCGTCGGCCTTCTTGACCAGCCAGGTCCAGCCCGAACCGAAGTTGCCCACGGCCGAGGCGGTAAAGGCCTTGGCGAAGTCTTCGAAGGAACCCCATTTGGCCTTGATGGCAGCGGCCAGCGCACCGGTGGGCTCACCGCCACCGTTGGGGGCCATGCTGTTCCAGAAGAAGGTGTGGTTCCAGACCTGAGCGGCGTTGTTGAACAGGCCGCCGGCCGGTGCCTTCTTGATGATGGCTTCCAGATCGAGGCTGTCGTACTCGGTGCCCTTGATCAGGTTGTTCAGGTTGGTGACATAGGCTTGATGGTGCTTGCCGTAGTGGAATTCCAGCGTTTCGGCAGAAACGTGCGGGGCCAGCGCATCTTTGGCGTACGGCAGTTGGGGCAAAACGTGTTCCATGGTTTCTCCTTGTTGAAGCCTTGACTGAAGTCAATTAACCCGACAATTCTAGTCGGGATTGAGCCGAAATGACAACCGCAGTGCAGCTCAGTCGGTATTTTCCGCCGCGCGCTGTTGAGTGACTCGGGCACTCAGATGACCACGATGCAGTTGCACCGTGACGTCGCTGTTCACCGGTGCGGCAGCGGCGTCGCGCAATATGCGGCCGTCTTCGCCGCGCGTGATGCTGTAACCGCGCGAGAGCACCGCTTCGGGGTTCAGGTGCTCGAGGTGGGCGGTGAGTGCGTCGAGTTGCGCGTTGCGGTGGGCCAGCTGTCGGGCGAGCGTGCGTTGCAGCGTGCTGTGCAGCGCATCAATGGCCGGCCGATAGCGTGCGGGTGCGGGCCGCAATGCCTTGAGCCGTGCGCCCAGGTGAGCACTTTGGTTCGCCAGCGACTGGGTCTGAGCCGTAATCGCCATCTGCATGCGTCGCGCCAAGGCGTCCATCGCGGCCCGGCTGTCGGCCAGGCGCTTACGGGGGTGGGTCAGGCGCAGGGCGATGCGGTCGGTCTGTTGCTGTGCAGTGTCGAGTCGCCGCTGCATGGCGCGCTGCATCGCGATATGCCGACGCTCCAGCAGATCGGGCGCGGCATGGAAGCCGGCGCTGGCCAGCTCGGCGGCGGCGGTGGGGGTGGTGGCGCGCAGATCGGCGGCGAAGTCGGCAATGGTGAAGTCGGTTTCGTGGCCGACGCCGCAGATCACCGGTACCGGACAGCGGCGGATGGCGCGGGCGACGTTTTCTTCATTGAAAGCCCACAGGTCTTCAATGCTGCCCCCGCCGCGCACCAGCACCACGACATCCAGTCCTTTTGCGGGTGCGATGCGCGCGACCCGGTCGAGCGCCGAGGCAATGCGCGCGCCGGCGCCATCGCCTTGTACCGGCGTTGGCAGCAAGACGAGCTTCAGATGGGGCGCGCGACGCGCGAAGCTGGCGCACACGTCTTTGAGTGCGGCAGCCTGCGGGCTGCTGATGATGGCTACGCCACGCGGATAGTGGGGCGGCGTGCGCTTGTGTTCGGCGGCGAACAGGCCTTCGGCGTCGAGCTTGGCCTTGAGCCGGATAAAGGCGTCGAACAGGTGACCCACGCCGGCCTCGCGCACCGATTCAACGCTCAGCTGATAATCACCGCGCGGCTCATAGAGTGTCACTTGCGCGCGCAGCTCGACCTGCATGCCGGCACGCAAGCTGATGCTGAGTCGCTGCGCGCGGCTGCGCCACAAGGTGCAACGCACCTGAGCGCCGGCGTCTTTCAGGGTGAAATAGATATGACCGGATGGCGCATGAGTGACGTTGGAGAGCTCGCCTCGCACCCACAGGGGGGGAAAGCCGGCTTCCAGCGCCTCGCGGGCAAGACGGTTCAAATCGCTGACCGATAAGGTCATGGGGGGAGAATTCGGGCGTGTCGGCACTGTTTCCATGGCCGCGATTGTATCGGCAATCCACACAGGGCTGGTAATGTCAAGGCTTGCTGCGCTGCATCAGCCAAAATGTAATGAAATACTTCGGGTGTTTTTCAAGTTATTGATTCTATTAAAATTTATTTGCTGCCTCATTTTTGGTCTAAGTAGGAAAAGTCCTTTCGTTTAGCGGGTTTAGGGGCGACACACCAAGCTCATCCACAAAGTTATCCACAGATTTTGTGGATGCCTGCGCGAAGCCCTTGCCGTGCCACGGTTTGAGGCGAATTTCGAAAGTGCGAAAGTCACCGCGCTGGACGAGATTGCCCCCCCGGCGCTACAGTTCCGCCTTTGAAAGATTCGCAGGGGATTGCGCGCGTGTTCGAGATCATCAAGGCCGCGGGCTGGCCAATCTGGCCGCTGTTGTTTGCATCTGTCATTGCCGTTGCGCTCATTATCGAGCGATCCATCACGCTGCGACGCTCGCGGATTGCGCCGCGCGGTTTGCTCGACAAGGTGGTGGCCGACTTGCGTCGTCAGGGCGTGAGCGCGGAAATGATTCAGCGGGTCGCCGCGCATTCGCCGCTGGGGCAAGTGTTGGCCGCCGGACTGCGCAATGTGAAAAGCTCACGCGAGGTGATGAAGGAAGCCATCGAGGAGGCTGGCCGCACGGTGGTTCATGACCTCGAACGCTTTCTCACCACACTGGGTACGATTGCCTCCATCGCGCCGCTGATGGGGCTGTTCGGCACCATCGTCGGCATGATCGAAATCTTCGGCTCACAGACGCCGGGTGGCGCCAACCCGCAACAGCTTGCCCACGGCATCTCCGTGGCGCTGTACAACACGGGTTTCGGGCTGATCATTGCCATTCCGGCCATGATCTTCTGGCGTCACTTCCGTGCGCTGGTCAACAGCTTCGTGCTCGACATGGAGCAGCAAGCCGTCAAGCTGGTTGAGGTCGTACACGGCGAGCGCCGGGGCTGATCGGGCAAACGCGATGCGATTTCAGACCAACCGCCGGCAGGAAGAGCCCGAGATCAACCTGATCCCCTTGATCGATGTGTTGCTGGTGATCATCATCTTTTTGATGCTCACCACCACCTATGCAAAGTTTTCGGGGCTGGAGCTGAATCTGCCGACGGCCAGCGCTGATGCCATTCAAACGCAGGCCAATGAAATCAATATTGCGGTGACCGCCGAGGGCGACGTGCTGATCAACCGGGTGCCGGTGGTCGGGCGCGACATTGACGCAATCGCGGTCGCGCTGGGGCGGGCCGCGCCGGCCGATGCCGAGCCGCCTCTGGTGGTGATCAACGCTGACGCCAAGGCGCAGCACCAGCGCGTGGTCGACGTGATGCAAGCCGCCCAGCGGGTCGGCTTGCCGCAGATTACTTTCGCCACGCGCGGCGAGTGAGCCCGGCCGCGCGCTCATGACTGCGACGGCGCCCGCGTTCTGGCAGCGCCGAGGCTGGCGCGCGGTTCTGCTTCTTCCCGTATCCCTTGTTTTTGCTGCGCTCTCCGGCGCGCGCCGTATGGCCTATCGGCTTGGCGTGCTGTCGTCGCAGACTGCGCCGGTGCCGGTGGTTGTTGTCGGCAATGTGGCGGTGGGCGGCAGTGGGAAAACGCCCGTGGTGATCTGGCTGATCCAGCGTTTGATCGAACATGGCTACCGACCCGGGATTATCAGTCGCGGTTATGGCGCTCGGAGTACTGAAGCCCGTTGCGTGGATGCGTCGTCCGGGCCGGATGAGGTGGGCGATGAGCCGCTGCTGATGGCGCGCCGCACGGGCTGTCCGGTCGCGGTCGGGCGAGATCGGCCCGCCGTGGCACGCGCGCTTTGCGAGGCTCATCCTGACATCGACGTCATCGTCAGCGACGATGGCCTGCAGCACTACGCACTGGCGCGAACCGCTGAAATTGTGGTGATTGATGAGCGGGTGCTTGGCAATGGCTGGCTGCTGCCGGCCGGGCCGCTGCGCGAAGGCGTCCGACGTGCCGTGCAGGCCGATCTGGTGCTGACGCATGGTCCGGTCTCGTCAGCCCTGGCGGGTCGTTTGAATGGTGTGTCGCGCGCCGCGATGGCGCTTGTCGGCGAGCGTTTTGAACGACTCGGCCATCCGGCGCAGACGGCGGTCGCCGCCGATTTTTCGGGCCAATCGGTGCATGCGGTGGCTGGCATCGGGCGGCCGCAACGCTTCTTCGACCAGTTGACCGACTTGGGGCTGGCGGTGATTGCGCACCCGTTTCCCGATCATCACGCCTTCACGCCGGTCGATCTGGCTTTCGGCGACGGTAAAGCAACGATGCTGACCGAGAAGGATGCGGTAAAATGCGCCGCATTCGCGCTCGAGAACACATGGGTGTTTCCGGTGCGCGCCTCGATCCCCGACGCTGCCCTGCAGCCAATTCTGGAGAAGCTTTCCCGTCATGGACGCCAAGCTGCTTGAAATTCTGGTCTGCCCCTTGTGCAAGGGGCCGCTCGACTACCGCAAGACCGAGCAGGAACTGGTCTGCAAACCCTGCCGGCTGGCCTACCCGATTCGTGACGGCATCCCCGTCATGCTCGAAGACGAAGCGCGGGCGCTGTCCGTGACCGAGGACGGCGGGCCTTGAGCGGCTTCAAACTGGTCATACCCGCGCGTTTCGCGTCGAGCCGCTTGCCAGGCAAACCGCTGGCCGATATTGCCGGCAAGCCGATGATTGTGCGGGTGCTTGAGCGGGTGCACTCGGCCGGTGCCGACGAAGTCTGGGTGGCGACCGATCACGCCGGAGTGGCCGATGCCGTTCGTGCGGCGGGCGCTCAGGTGGTAATGACGCGCGCCGACCACCCCAGCGGCACCGACCGCCTCGCCGAAGTCGTCGCTCTGCAGGGCTGGGCCGATGACGACATCGTGGTCAATGTGCAAGGTGACGAACCGCTGATCGATCCCGGGTTGGTGCGCGGTGTGGCCGAGGCGTTGGCGGCGGATCCAGCCGCAGCGATGGCCACCGCCGCGCATCCGATTGCGTCGGCCGACGAGATGTTCAATCCCAACGTGGTCAAGGTGGTCACCGATGTGCGCGGCCGGGCGATGTATTTCTCCCGCGCGCCGATCCCCTGGGCGCGCGATGCCTGGGCGACCGAGCGCGATACCGTGCCTGCCGGGCTGCCGGTGATGCGGCACATTGGCCTGTACGCTTACCGGGCGTCATTTCTGCGCCGTTACACACGCCTCGACGCGTGCGCGCTGGAGCAGTGGGAGGCCTTGGAACAGTTGAGGGCGCTGTGGCATGGTGACGTGATCCAGGTGTTGCGTGTGGATCACGCGCCGGCCGCCGGCGTGGACACGGAAGACGATCTGGCGCGGGTGCGCCAAGTGTTTGACCGGTCCGGGGTTTGCAGGTAACTTCACGCGTTGGTCGGGAGCGGCAGGTGGCCGCATCCTGAGCGCATATCAATACAGGGAGGGGGTATTCATGCGATTGATTCTTCTGGGGCCGCCGGGAGCCGGTAAAGGCACGCAGGCCAATTTCATCAAAGAAAAATTCGGTATTCCGCAGATCTCGACGGGCGACATGTTGCGCGCTGCGGTCAAGGCCGGCACGCCGCTGGGCATCGAAGCCAAGAAGGTGATGGATGCTGGCGGTCTGGTGTCCGACGAAATCATCATCGGACTGGTCAAGGATCGGCTCCAGCAGCCGGATTGCCAGGCTGGCTACATGTTTGATGGTTTCCCGCGCACGCTGCCGCAGGCCGATGCGCTGAAAGAGGCCGGCGTGAAGGTCGACGTGGTGTTGCAGATCGATGTGCCCGATGGCGAAATCATCGAGCGCATGAGCGGCCGCCGCGCGCACCTGCCGTCTGGCCGGACTTACCACATCAAGTACAACCCGCCCAAGGTCGAAGGCAAGGACGACGTGACCGGCGAAGACCTGGTTCAGCGCGATGATGACCGTGAAGAGACCGTGCGCAAGCGTCTCGACGTCTATCATTCGCAGACCAAGCCGCTGCTGAACTACTACAGCGGCTGGTCGGCCACGGGCGAAGCAGCTGCCCCGGCGGTGAAAGTCATTTCCGGGCAGGGCTCGGTGGATGCGATCACCGCACGCGTGTTCGACGCACTCGGCTGATTCACCCGCAGGACCCCAAGCGCGGCGGTGCCCGGTTTCGACCGGCCCGCCGTGTTTTTTTGATTGACGGAGATTCGCCTGATGGCGCCCAGAACCCTGTTGTACGCCCAGTCCGGCGGCGTGACCGCGGTCATCAATGCTACGGCTGCCGGGGTGATCACCGAAGCCCGCAAGCATTCCGCGCAAATTGGCCGCGTGCTTGGCGCGCGACAGGGTGTGCTGGGTGTGCTGGGGGAAGACCTGCTGGATACCGCGGGTCTGAGCGTCCCGGATCTGGCGGCTTTGGCCGGGCAACCGGGTGGGGCGTTTGGCTCCTGTCGCTTCGATCTCGATGCGCCGGACGACAATCCGGCCCAGTTCGAGCGGTTGTTTGAAGTATTTGCCGCGCATGAGGTGGGCTATTTTCTCTACAACGGCGGCAACGGTTCGATGGACACGGTCCTCAAGCTGTCGGCTGCCGCGCGTGCGAGAAACTATCCGCTGACCTGCGTTGGCGTGCCCAAGACCGTGGACAACGACTTGGTCGGCACCGATGTGTCACCCGGTTATGGCTCGGCGGCCAAGTATCTGGCCACCTCGATGCGCGAGGCAGGCATGGATCTGCGCGCCATGAGCGGCCGGCGCGGGCGCATTTTCGTGATGGAAGTGATGGGCCGCAACTGTGGCTGGCTCGCTGCCGCCACGGTCTTGGCCCGGCAGGCGCCGGACGATCCGCCACATGTGTTGCTGCTGCCTGAAGTGCCTTTTGACGCAGACGCATTTCTGGCGCGTGTCGAGGCCTGTGTCGAGCGTCTTGGCTATTGTGCGATCACCGCTGCCGAGGGCGTGCGAAACCGTGACGGTGTATTGCTGGTCGAACAGGACGAAGATGTTCGCGGCCATGTCCAGTTAGGTGGCATCGGCCAGTGGCTGGCGCGGCTGGTGCACGACAGGCTCGGCTACAAGCACCATTGGGCCGTGCCCGATTACCTGCAGCGTGCGGCGGGTCATCTGGTATCGGCAACCGACCGCACGCAGGCTGAGGCGGTGGGGCAGGCCGCGGTGCGCTATGCGCTTGAGGGGCGCGACGCGGTGATGCCGGCGATTGTGCGAGAAGGTGATGCGCCATATCGCTGGCGCATTGAGCCGGCGCCACTGGAGCCGATCGCCAATGCAGAGCGGCGGCTGCCGGCAGACTTTATCGCCGGCGCCGGTTTTGATCTCACCGGCGACGCGTTGCGCTGGTTGCGCCCGCTGATTGCGGGCGAGATCTACCCCGCTTTTTTTGAAGGCTTGCCGGACTACCGGCCGCCGACATTTGTTGCCGTGGGCAAAAAGCTTGGCCCCTACACCGGCTGACGCCATGCTGCGCCCCCGAAGGCGGCGCAGCATTGACGCGAGCGCGGATCAAGCGGGAACGGCGGGATTCAGGCTGTAGCGAACAGTCAGCGCGGCCTGGCCGAGAATGTGACCGGCCAAAGCGTCGCGGACTTGCTGGCCGGTAAATCGCTCGCTCATCGGGCAGCGGGCCAGATCCGTCGCGAACAAGGTAAAGACGTAGCGGTGAACGATGCTGTCGTTCCATGGTGGGCAGGGGCCGTCGTAGCCATGATAGTCACCGCGCATGTCCGGGTCGCCGGCGAACCAACCGGTGTAGTCATTGATGCCTTGCCGGGTGCCATGGGGCCCTGCCGGGCCGGGTTTGCCGCGCGCGGTAACCCCGGACGAAAAGGCGGCTTCGGCCAGCTCACCAAGGGCGGGGTCGATGTCAATGAGCACCCAGTGAAAGAAGTCGACTCGCGGCAGGTCCGCGGGTACCGAGCGGCCTTCCTGATTGACGTCATCGCCCTGGCTTGGCACGTCCGGGTCGTGACAGATCAATACCAGTGAGCGGGTGCCGGCGGGCAGGTCGGACCAGGCGATGTGCGGGCTGCGGTTGTCGCTGAGCGCGACGTGCCCCTCGGCGGCGGGCACGCAAAAGGCGTAGGTGCCGTCGATCGGCTGGCCGTCTTTCAAATTGCGACTGGATATTTTCACGGGCATCTCCTGAGGGTTTGTCGGGAAAGCGATGCCTGCATTCTAGGCTGACTTGGTGTTGATGCGCTCAGGCGGCCCGACGGGAAAAGTCGCGGGGCCGGAAGCCCAGCGCGAACAGCGTGGCGAAATAGGCCGCAATGCCCGCGAGTACGACCAGTGACAGGCGGATTGCGCGTGCCCAGCCGCCTTCGGCGGTCCAGCTCAGGTCGGCGCCTTTGGCAAACCACATCACCACGCCCAGCGCGATCAGCGCGATGAGCAGCTTGAGGGCAAACATCCCCCAGCCGGGACGGGGCATGAAGACACCGCGCTGACGCAGTCCGCGATACAGCAGGCCGGCGTTCAGGCAGGCGGCAAGGCCGATCGACAAGGCCAGACCGGCGTGTTTGAGCGGACCGATGAAGGCCAGGTTCATCATTTGGGTTGCCGCCAGGGTAAAAAGTGCGATCTTGACCGGGGTGCGGATGTCTTGCCGTGCGTAGAAGCCAGGGGCGAGCACCTTGACAAGAATCATGCCGGTGAGCCCGACGCTGTAAGCGATCAGCGCGGAGCGTGTATTGAGGACATCGGTGACGCTGAAGGCGCCGTAATGGAACAGCGTGGCGACCAGCGGGACGGCGAGCACCGCGAGGGCAAGTGCTGCCGGCAGGGTGAGCATCAGGGTCAGGCGCAACCCCCAGTCGAGCAGGTCGGAGAACTGGGTCGGGTCTTCATCGGCGTGGCATTTGGACAGGCTGGGGAGCAGGATGGTGCCCAGAGCGACGCCGAGCAGGCCGGCCGGGAACTCCATCAGGCGATCGGCAAAATACAGCCAGGACACACTGCCGCTGGTCAGAAAGGACGCGAAAACGGTGTTGATGAGCAACGAAATCTGGCTGACCGACACACCCAGAATCGCTGGTGCCATCAGGTACAGAATGCGGCGCACGCCGGGGTCTTTGGTGTCGAGCCGGAAGCGCGGCAGCATGCCGATGCGTGCGAGGGGGCGTAGCTGGAGAACCAATTGCAGCGCGCCGCCAAGGAACACGGCCCAGGCCAGCGCCAGCACGGGCGGATCGAACAGCGGCGCGGCAAACAAGGCCATCGCGATGAAGCTGATGTTCAGCAGCACTGGCGTGAAGGCTGGAATCGCGAATCGGCTCCACGTATTGAGGACGCCACCCGATAACGCCACCAGTGACATGAAGAAAATATAGGGGAAGGTGATACGGGTCAGTTCGACCGTGAGTGCGAATTTGTCGGCGTCTGCCGAGAAGCCGGGTGCCGAGACATAGATGATCAGCGGTGCGGCGAAGGCACCAATGATGGAAATCAGCAGCACGATCAAGCCGAGCAGTGTGGCGACTTTGCTGACCAGTTGTTGCGCTTCGGTTTCGCCGCGGCGGTTCTTGTATTCGGCCAGAATCGGGACAAACGCTTGCGAAAATGCACCTTCGGCGAACATCCGGCGCAGCAGGTTGGGCAGCCGGAACGCGACGAAGAAGGCGTCGGTGGCCGCGCCAGCGCCAAACGCGCGCGCGATCACGAAGTCTCTGGCGAAGCCGAGAATGCGTGAAATCAGCGTCATGCTGCTGACGGTGGCGAGGGCGCGAAGCAGGTTCATTGAATGAGGCGTCCGGCAAACTGCGCATGATACTGTGTTGTATCTAAATCAGTGGAATGCGGTTTTGGCTTGCGCTGTAGCGGCCCGACGCGCTATCATCTCGCGCTTTCAGTATCTACCAACACGGACGAAGACTTATGGCCAATACGGCACAAGCCCGCAAGCGCGCTCGCCAAAACGACGCCGCGCGTGCTCACAACGCAAGCCTGCGCTCGCGTCTTCGCACTGCGATCAAGGCTGTGCGTAAGGCAGTCGATGCAGGCGATCAGGACGTTGCACGCACGCTGTTTCAGAACTCGGTGAAAACCATCGATACCATCGCTGACAAGCGAATCATTCACAAGAACGCTGCTGCGCGCCACAAGAGCCGCCTGTCTGCAGCGATCAAAGGGATGGCCGCCTAAGCGCTGCGCGTAATGCAAAAAAGGCGACCTTCGGGTCGCCTTTTTGTTTTGTGCCGTCAGTTCGTTGGTGGCTTGTGCCACCTCAAAACACTAAACCGCGCTTTGTTCCGGATCGATGGTTTCGATCTTGAGATTGTTGTCGTCGGCGAAATTGATCAGAAATTTGTACGCCAGTGGCTCGATGTCGTAGAGGCGGGCATCGACCACGACGCTTTTGTCGCCGGTGAGTGTGCAGCCTGGACGAACGTACGGGGAATACATCATGCGGTTGTCGGAGCCAAACGCCGACATGATGCCGCACAGACGATCGGCCCAGTCGCTGGGGCGGAATTTCTTGCCGTCCCGTGTGACGCCGATGATGACAAAGCTATCAATCTTTTTGGTCATGTTGTTCTGTCTTCGCGCGGCCATGCTCAGGCCGCAGCCCCTCCCGAAAGCGCGACGGCTGAGGCTCTGTTCGGCCTCTGGCGGACGTCCCGCGACAGGGCGGGATTCTAGCAGAAATTATGGCACTGCCGTCGGCTCCGAGTGCGTGGCGGGGCGTGGGTTTACCGGGCAATATGTACATCAAAGCCCGTTTCACTTACCATCGAACGCTTACAGTTCACGGCGGCGCGGCCGCCGTACGTGTTTTGAACGGATCAATTTCTGATTCCTGATTTTGGGGCTTTTGCATGTCGCATGTCATGAACACCTATGGCCGCCTGCCGGTCGCGTTTTCCCACGGTGAAGGGCCTTACCTTTTTGACACCGAAGGCAAGCGCTACCTTGATGCGCTGGCTGGAATCGCGGTGTCCACGCTGGGCCACAATCACCCGGATCTGGTCAAGGCGCTGGCCGATCAGGCCGGGCGTGTCTTGCACACCTCCAATCTGTACCGGATTCCTGCCCAAGAGGCGCTGGCCGATCGTTTGGCCGGGCTGTCGCAGATGGACGAAGTGTTTTTTTCGAACTCGGGCTGCGAAGCCAACGAGGCTGCGATCAAGCTGGCGCGCTACTACGGCCACAAACGGAGCGTCGCTCAACCGGCCATCGTGGTGATGGAGCAGGCCTTTCACGGACGGACGCTGGCGACTTTGTCGGCAACCGGCAACCGTAAGGTCCAGGCAGGCTTCGAGCCGCTGGTGCCGGGTTTCATTCGTGTGCCCTTTGATAACATCGCGGCGGTCGAGCAGGTGGCCAAGGCCAATTCCGATGTAGTCGCCGTGATGCTGGAGCCGATTCAGGGTGAAGGCGGCATTCGTGTTGCTCACCCGGAGTATCTCAAGGCGCTGCGTGCGCTGTGCGATGCGCATCAGTGGTTGCTCATGGTCGACGAGGTGCAGTGCGGTTTTGGTCGAACGGGCAAGTGGTTTGCGCATCAGTGGTCGGGCATCAAGCCGGACGTCATGACGCTGGCCAAGGGCCTGGGCTCGGGCGTGCCTGTCGGTGCGTGTCTGACGGCCGGGCGAGCAACCGGTGTGTTCGGTCCGGGCAATCACGGCTCGACCTTTGGCGGCAACCCCTTGGCGTGTACCGCCGGCCTGACGACGATTGATGTGATGTTGCGTGACGGCTTGCTCGACAACGCTGCCGCGCGCGGGGTGCAGTTGCGCGAAGGCCTGGCGGCCGCGCTCGCCGGTGTTGCCGGGGTCGTGGATATTCGAGGTGACGGTTTGATGGTCGGCGTTGAGCTGGATCGACCGTGCGCAGAGCTGGTGGGCCAGGCCTTAGCGGCTGGTTTGCTGATCAATGTGACGGCGGAGCGCGTGATCCGGCTCCTGCCGCCGCTGACTTTTACTGACGCAGATGTGACAGCGCTGATCGACGCGCTGGCGCCGCTGGTGCGTCAGTTTCTGTCGGCGTAACCCACTCCAAGAGCGTGTCATGAACGCCATAAAACATTATTTGCAGTTCAAGGATTTTACGTGCGACGAGTACGCTTATCTGTTCGAGCGTACGCGCTGGATCAAGGAAAAGTTCAAGCGCTACGAGCCGCATCACCCCTTGTTTGATCGCACCCTGGTGATGATCTTCGAGAAGGCCAGCACGCGGACTCGTCTGTCGTTCGAGGCGGGCATGCACCAGTTGGGCGGCTCGGCGATTTATCTCAATACACGCGATTCGCAACTCGGTCGCGGTGAGCCGGTCGAAGACGCAGCGCAGGTGATTTCGCGTATGAGCGATGCGGTGATGATCCGCACCTTCGAGCAGTCGGTGATCGAGCGTTTTGCAGAGAATTCGCGCGTGCCGGTGATCAACGGATTGACCAACGAGTATCACCCCTGCCAGATCATGGCCGATATCTACACCTTCATTGAGCATCGTGGCGATATCAAGGGCAAAACCGTGGCCTGGATCGGCGACTCGAACAATATGTGCAATACCTGGCTGCAGGCGGCCGAGTTGCTGGATTTCAATGTGCATGTGTCGACGCCGCCGGGGTATGAGATCGAACCGGAGCGGGCTGGTTTGTACGGTACGAATCACTTCGAGCAGTTTGCCGACCCGATGGATGCCTGCAAGGGCGCCGACCTGGTGACCACCGATGTGTGGACCTCCATGGGCTTCGAGGCGGAAAACGAAGAGCGGATGAAGGCCTTTGCTGATTGGTGTGTCGATGAGGACATGATGCAGGTGGCAGCAGCCGATGCTGTGTTCATGCATTGCCTGCCGGCGCACCGCGGCGAAGAGGTCACCGCTGGGGTGATTGACGGCCCGCAGTCGGTGGTGTGGGACGAGGCGGAAAATCGCTTGCATGCGCAAAAGGCGCTGCTGGAATATCTCGTTGTTGGCCGTGTGGATAGTTGATCCGCGCGGGTGAATTTGAATCTGGCCGCGTGATCCGCGGCATGTTTTATCGTCAGGGAATGCTATGAGCGATGTGAACAAGGTAGTGCTGGCCTATTCGGGCGGCCTGGATACTTCGGTGATCCTGAAGTGGCTTCAAGATACGTATCAGTGCGAAGTGGTGACCTTTACCGCCGACCTGGGGCAGGGCGAGGAGCTCGACCCGGCGCGTGAGAAGGCGCTCAAGTTCGGCATCAAGCCGGAAAACATCTTTATCGACGATTTGCGCGAGGAGTTTGTTCGCGATTTCGTGTTCCCGATGTTCCGCGCGAACACCGTCTACGAAGGCGAGTATTTGCTGGGCACTTCGATTGCCCGCCCGCTGATCGCCAAGCGTCAGATCGAGATTGCCCGTCAGACCGGCGCCAATGCGGTCTCCCACGGTGCGACCGGCAAAGGTAACGACCAGGTGCGCTTCGAGCTCGGCTATTACGCGCTGATGCCCAACGTGAAAGTCATCGCCCCGTGGCGCGAGTGGGATCTGCTTTCGCGCGAGAAGCTGCTCAAGTACGCCGAAGATGCGGGTATTGCCATCGACATGAAGCATCGCCAGGGCGGCGCACCGTATTCGATGGACGCCAACCTGCTGCACATCTCCTACGAAGGCCGTCACCTCGAGAACCCCGCGGCTGAGGCCGAGGAGTCGATGTGGCGCTGGACCGTGTCGCCCGAGGCGGCACCGGACGCGGCTGAATACCTCGATCTGGAATTCGAGAACGGCGATCTGGTGTCGATCAACGGCAAGCGCATGAAAGCGCATGAGCTGCTCGCGACGCTGAACCAGGTCGGCGGCAAGCACGGCGTCGGCCGGCTGGACCTCGTCGAGAACCGCTACGTCGGCATGAAGTCGCGTGGCTGCTACGAAACCCCGGGCGGCACCATCATCCTCAAGGCGCACCGTGCGATTGAGTCGGTGACGCTGGATCGTGAAGTCGCCCACCTCAAGGACGACATCATGCCGCGCTACGCGAGCACGATCTACAACGGTTACTGGTGGGCGCCCGAGCGCCTGGCCATGCAGGCGCTGATCGACCAGACCCAAAAGACCGTCAATGGCTGGGTGCGTATCAAGCTCTACAAAGGCAATGTGATTGTCGTCAGTCGCGACTCGAAAACAGACTCGCTGTTCGATCCGACCATCGCGACCTTTGAAGATGACCAGGGCGCCTACGATCAGAAAGATGCGCATGGCTTTATCCGCCTGAACGCACTGCGTTTGCGCATTGCCGAGAATGCGCGCAACAAGCGCGGCTAAGGATGTAACAGCGTGGAAAGCGATGTCATCCTGTTCGGTCTGACCGTCGCCGAATTTGAAGAAATTTCGCTCAAGGTCTGCTTCAGCGGATTGATCCTTTACATGCTGTTTATCATCGGAAACCTTGCCAAGGAATCGAAGGCCGGCAAGTACGGCACCATCTGGATGTTCGCGGGTCTGGGGCTGGGCTTTATCGGCTTCATCGCCAAAGGGCTTATTGCCCGTTTGTTGGGTATCGAGTGACCCCGGGGAGGGGTTTCAGGGAGAAGTCATGACAGAAAAAACGCTGATAGAAGGCGTGTCGGTTGCCAAGGAAGCCAATGTGTATTTTGGCGGCAAGTGTGTCAGTCACAACATCACCTTGGCCGACGGCTCACGGAAGTCGGTCGGGGTGGTTCTGCCGGCGACGCTGACCTTTACCACCGCATCGCCTGAAGTGATGGAGATCGTGGTGGGCGCGTGCAGTGTGCGCATGGGGGGCGACGCGGAGTGGCGTAGCTTCGAGGCCGGGCAAACATTTGAAGTTGCAGGGTCCTCCAGTTTTGATATCCAGGTGGTCGGCTCGCCAATGCACTACGTTTGCCATTTTGGTTGATTCGGCACGAATGGGCCGAAGCGCGGCGGCTCAGGCCGCCGCTGGCTTTTTTGCTGCTCGCGCATTTTGAAAAACAGTACATACAGGAGGGCTTATGCCGTCTTTTGACATCACTTCAGAAGTGGATATGCCGTCGCTCAACAATGCGATCGACAGCGCCAACAAAAAAATCACCAATCGCTACGATTTCAAAGGGACTGATGCGCGGGTCGAGCACAAGGACAAGATGCTTACCCTGCATGGTGATAATGACTTCCAGATCGATCAGATGAAGGCCATCTTGCTGCCTGAACTGACATCCAAGAAGATCGACGTGCGCTGTCTTGAAGAAGAAAAGTTGCAGAAGGTTGGCGGCAACAAGGTAAAGCAGGACATTCGGGTACGGGTGGGTGTTGAGCAGGATCTGGCCAAGAAGATCGTCAAGTTGATCAAGGACGGCAAAGTCAAGGTGCAGGCATCGATTCAGGGGGAGTCCATCCGGGTCACCGGCAAGAAGCGGGATGACCTGCAAGACTGTATCGCCCTGGTTCGCAAGGAAATTACCGACTATCCTTTGCAATACGAGAACTTCCGGGATTGAACATATGGATGTTTCGGCGGTATCGGCCAATTCATTGACCGACTTGCAAAGTCAGGCTGCGCTGCTGATGCAGCGCAAGGCGCAGGATATTGCCGCGAGCAATGCAGCGCAGTTGATTGAGACTTTGCCGCAACCGGCGGCAGCCCCCGACCCGAACGCAACGGTAGGTGGAAAGATCGACGTATTCGTCTGAGATCGATCAGCAGGGCTTTCATAGCGCGGCCAGGCACCTTCAGGGTGACTGGCCGTTTCATTTTCTGAATAGCTACCAGGCGTTATGATGAGGCCTGACATGGTCGGGAGAGGAAGATGTTGCAACGGGCCCGGTGGGTTTTGATCTATGTCGCTGTACTGGTGGCTGGCGCTGCGCAGGCGACTGAAGTCGCGGTGGTGGGTCTGTTTCCCGGCAAGGCCGTATTGGTCGTTGATGGCGGGCGCCCGGCCACCCTGGCGGTTGGGCGAAGTACAAAAAGCGGCGTGAAAGTGGTGTCGGTGCAGGGTGAACAGGTGGTCGTCGAGATCAACGGCGCACGCGAGACGCTCCGCCTTGGTCAGCGCGTTGTGAAATCGGCGGCCTCGACCGAGGCGCCGACGGTCAACCTCACCGCAGATGCGCGAGGTCATTTTCTCGCCGCTGGCAGTATCAATGGTGCGCCCATGCGCTTTCTGGTGGATACCGGTGCGAGCATGGTGGCGCTCGGGCGGGCCGATGCCGAGCGCGCGCGTATCGACTATCTCAAGCATGGTCGTCCAAGCGTTTCCCAGACCGCCAATGGCATGGTGCGGACCTGGGTCGTCAAGCTTGCAGAGGTCAATCTGGGAGGCGTGACCCTGCACCAGGTGGATGCCGCGGTGCACGACTCGGAACTACCAGTCGCCTTGCTGGGCATGAGTGTGCTCAATCGCATGGAAATGCAGCGTTCGGGCGATACCTTGACGCTCCGAAAACGGTATTGATCGTGTCCCGGCCCGACGCACTTTCCGAACGCCTGCTGACCGCCGCCGTCTTGCGTGAGCGGTTTTCGCAGTCGTCGCCACCCGCGGTGATGCGCGATGACGCAGCGCCTGATCGTCTGCGACCCGCCGCCGTGTTGGTGCCACTCGTCGAACGCGGTGACGGCCTCACCGTTTTGCTTACGCGACGGACAGATCACCTGCATCATCACCCGGGTCAGGTGAGCTTTCCGGGCGGGCGGGTCGAGGCTGGCGACAAAGACGCGGAAATGACCGCGCTGCGTGAAACGCACGAGGAAATCGGCTTGCATCCGGACCGTGTCGAACTGCTGGGCGTGCTCTCCGAATACCACACCGGTACGGGGTTTCGCGTGACACCGGTGGTGGGGTTGATCCAGCCGCCCTTCGATTTGACGCCCGACACCTTCGAGGTTGCCGAGATTTTTGAGGTGCCGCTCAGCTTCTTGATCGATCCGGCCAATCGTCGCCAGGAGCAGCTCCTGATCGATGGGCGGGCGCGGACCTACTACGCCATGCCGTGGCAGCATCACCATATTTGGGGGGCGACTGCGGGCATGTTGGTCATGCTCTCGCGGTTTCTCGGCGAGCCGGAGTAGGTGGGTCAGAAAATCGGGGCCCAAGGTGGCGTGCTCAGCGCATTGAGCGACGGGCAATTGTGATATGTTCTTCAGCGATTCCCGTCTGCCCAGCCCCCATATTGTTGGCCTGAATGAAACTCCTTGCGATCGTATTGGCCTTGTTGGTCGAACAAGTACGCCCCCTGTCAGTCGAGCGTTGGGTGCATGCGCCCCTGAGTCGGCTGGCGGATGCCTGCGCGCGCCGGTTTTATGCCGGAAGAAGCGGCAGCGCGGTGTTTGTCTGGCTCGCTTTCGTTGGCGGGAGCAGCCTTGCAACGCTGGCGCTGTATTGGCTGTTATGGTCAGTGCAGCCGGTGCTGGCCTTCGGTTTCAACCTGTTCGTGCTGTATTTGACGCTGGGTTTTCGGCACGAAAGTCACTACTTTACCGATATTCATCTGGCGCTCGGCATGGGCGAGTTGTCGCGTGCCCGGCAGCTCCTGGGCCAGTGGCGGGGTGAGTCGTATTCGGATGCGACCGACACCGAGGTGGCGCGCCTTGCCATCGAAGAAGCGCTGCTCGCGGCGCACCGGAATGTGTTCGGGGTGATGTTCTGGTTTGTGGTGTTGCCGGGGCCTGCGGGTGCGGTGGCCTATCGCCTGTCGGATTTTCTGGTGCGGCGTTGGCGCAAGGCAAGCGGCGGCAGTGAGCCGAGCGCACTGGATCGGTTTGCACGCCGGGCGTTCAGTGTGCTGGATTGGGCGCCCGCGCGCCTGACCGCTGTCTCATTTGCGATCGTCGGGAACTTCGAGGACGCGATCCTGTGTTGGCGCACCCAGGCGGCCCTATGGGCCGATCCGAGTTCGGGTATAGTATTGGCCAGCGGAGGCGGTGCGCTTGGTTTGAAACTGGGCTTGCCAATCCGTCAATCGGGCTCTTTGCTTGAGCGTCCGGAACTGGGCGCCGGCGAAGAAGTCCGCGTTGAATCCATGCAGGGCGCGATCGGATTACTATGGCGTGCCTTGCTCATGTGCTTGCTCATGCTCGCCTTGGGTAGTCTGGTGGTGTGGGTAGCGCCTTGAGTTTTCCTGGAGGGAGTGTAAATGGCAAATCGTGAAGTCGTGGTTTTGAGTGCCGTGCGTTCGCCGATCGGTACGTTTGGTGGTTCTTTGTCAGATTTCGAAGCCGCCGATCTGGCCGGCATCGTTATGAAAGAGTCGGTCGTCCGCTCGGGTGTCGATCCTCAGCTGATCAATTACGTTACCGTCGGTAACTGCATTCCGACCGACGGGCGTTACGCTTACGTCTCACGCGTTGCGTCCATTCAGGCAGGGCTGCCCATGGAGTCCGTCGCAATGCAGGTCAGCCGCCTGTGTTCCTCGGGTTTGCAAGGCATCGTGACCACCGCCCAGAACATCCTGCTTGGCGATGCCGATTACGGTATTGGCGGCGGTGTCGAGATCATGTCCAAGGGCACTTACATGCTGCCCGCGCTGCGTTCTGGCGCACGCATGGGCGACACCAAGGCCATCGACAGCATGGTTGCCGTGCTGACCGACCCGTTCGGTGTTGGCCACATGGGTATCACTGCTGAGAATCTCGCGGCCAAGCATGGCTTCAGCCGCGAAGAGCAGGACGCTTTTGCGGTCGAGTCGCAACGTCGTGCCGCGGCAGCGATCGATGCCGGTTACTTCAAGTCCCAGATCGTGCCGATCGTCAAGCAAACGCGTAAGGGCGAAGTCGTTTTTGATACCGACGAGCACCTCAAGCGTGGCACGAGCATGGAATCGCTGGCCAAGATGAAGCCGGCTTTCAAGAAAGACGGTACGGTGACGGCAGGTAATGCGTCGGGCATCAACGACGGCGCCGCCTTCTTTGTGCTGGCTGACAGTGAAGTGGCGGCCAAGGCCGGTCACAAGCCGATCGCCCGTCTGGTGTCGTACGCCATCGCTGGTGTGCCGAACGAGATCATGGGCGAGGGTCCGATCCCGGCAACCCGACTGGCGCTCAAGAAGGGTGGCCTGACGCTGGATCAGATGGATGTGATCGAGTCGAACGAAGCCTTTGCCGCGCAGGCATTGACCGTGTCGAAAGTGCTTGGTCTGGATCCGGCAAAAACCAACCCCAACGGTGGTGCCATTGCACTTGGCCACCCGGTCGGTTGTTCGGGCGCCTTCATCGCAACCAAAGCGATTTACGAACTGCAGCGTACCGGCGGTCGTTACGCACTGGTGACCATGTGTATCGGTGGCGGCCAGGGTATTGCCGCCATTTTCGAGCGCATGTAATTGGTTCCAGGCATCAAGAAAAACCCCGCTTCGGCGGGGTTTTTTTACGTCTTGATCGCGCAGGGCTTCAACTACCAGCCTTGCGAAAGCCGTTTTGCGTGGTGAATCTCGTTGTGAAGCAGCCGGTAGTGCGAGAAACGACGCGCCGAGATGACCCCTTCTTCGACCGCGGTGAGCAATGCGCAGCCCGGCTCGGCATCGTGTTTGCAATTGCGGAACCGGCACTTGCCGAGCAAGGGGGCGAACTCACAGAAGCCGGCGAGCAGATCGTCCTCGGTCAGGTGGGCCAGACCGAAGGCCTGCAAGCCGGGGCTGTCGATGAGCGCGCCGCCGCCGGGCAGGGCATAGAGCCGGGTGGTCGTGGTGGTGTGCTTGCCGGTATCCAGTGCTGCGGAAATTTCGCGCGTGGCGGCGTTGGCGTCGGGGATGAGCGCGTTGGTGAGCGTGGACTTGCCCATGCCGGACTGCCCGACCAGTACGCTGGTCTCGCCGCTCAGGACCGCCGCCAGCGCGCTGACGTCGTGCATGGCTGACAGTTCGATCAGTTCGTAGCCAAGGGCGGTGAACATGGCCAGGCGGCGGCGTGCGTCGTCCAGGCCCGCGGTAACGTCGGCTTTGTTCAGGACGATTCGCGCCTTCAAACTCTGGTGCTCCGCCGCGCACAGGCAGCGGGAAATGAGTTCGTCGCTGAAGCTGGGCTCGGTGGCGACGACGATCAGAATCTGACTGACGTTGGCGGCCAGGAGTTTTTGGCGAAAGGCATCGGAGCGGTGAAGCAGGCTCTGGCGCGCTTCGTTTTTCTGGATGACGCCATGGCCGGCGCTGGTCGCATTGAACTCGACCTTGTCGCCACAGGCGAAATCGATTCGCTTGCCCCGGGTGACGCATAGCCAGCGTTCGCCGTGTGTGTCGAGGACTTCGAACTGACGGCCGAAGGAGGCGACGATGGTGCCCTGGTTCATCGGGTGTTTCTCAAAGCGTTTTTCCCTGAAGGTGGGCAATGCGGATGCTGGCCGGGGGGTGGGAGTCGTAAATGCGTGAATAGAGCGGGTCGGGTGTCAGCGTGCTGGCGTTGTCCCGGTAGAGCTTGACCAGCGCGCTGACCAGCGCTTCGCCACTCGATTGCTGGGTGGCGTAGCGGTCGGCTTCAAACTCGTGCTTGCGCGACCAGGCGCTCATCAAGGGCGAGAAGGGGAAGCTGAAGACGGGCAGGGCGATCATGAACAGCGCCAGGGCCATGGCGGTGCTTTGCGCCGTTACGCCCAGACCGGCAAAGAACCACGGGGCCGCGATCAATGCTGATAACAGCCACAGCAGGCCCAGCATCATGGCGGACATCAGCACCAGGCGCTTGGTGACATGGCGATGTTTGAAGTGTCCCAGTTCGTGCGCCAGTACGGCTTCGACCTCAATGGGCTCAAGGGTGTTGAGCAAGGTGTCGAAGAACACGATCCGTTTGCTCTGGCCGAAGCCGGTGAAATAGGCGTTGCCGTGGGCGGAGCGACGCGAGCCGTCCATCACGAACAAGCCGTTGCTGCGAAATCCGCAGCGGGCCAGCAGCGCGTCGATGCGACCGCGCATCCGCTCGTCTTCTAGGGGCGTGAAGCGGTTGAACAAGGGCGCGATGAAGGTCGGCCAGACGAGCAGCACCAGCAGATTGAAGCCCAGCCAGAACAGCCACACGGCCCACCACCAGTGCGCGCCCATGGCGGTCATCAACCACAGCACGGCAGCGACAACGGGCAGACCGATCAGCGCGGCCAAGGCTGTGCTTTTGGCCGTGTCTGCGATAAATAGCGCCGGCGTGATTTTGTTGAAGCCGAAGCGTGCTTCGGTGACGAAGGTGCGATACAGCGTCAGGGGCAGGTCGATGAGCGCGCCAAGCACGCCGATCGACGCGAGGAATGCCGTGCCATGGAGGAGCGAGCCCTCGGTGAACACGCCGGCCCAGGTCGTGTGCAACCATTGCAGGCCACCGCCGAGCGTCAGAATAAGCACCCAGGCGGCGTTGATCAGCAGGTCAATGCGACCGAGCCCCAGGCGGGCCAGAGTGTAGTCGGCCGCCTTGTGATGTGCGCCAAGCGAGATTTGCTGGGCGAATTCCCGCGGCACCTCGCTGCGATGTTGGGCGACGTGTTTTTGGTGGCGATAGCCGAGCCAGAGTTTGAATGCGGCGGTCGCCACAAGGACGGCAAGAAACAGGCTGGAGAACAGGGTGTCGGTCATGCGCTGTCTGGAATTGGGAGAGGGCGGCAGGCGGGCCGGAAGGCGCACGAACTATGACACAATGCGCGATTATCAACGGCTTTTGGCAAAATTATGGCACAGGATTCTACCTACCTGATCTGGATCGACATGGAGATGACCGGACTCGAGCCCGATACGGATCGCATTATCGAGGTGGCGATTGTAGTCACCAACAGTCAGCTCGAAACGGTGGCTGAGGCGCCGGTGCTGGCCGTCCATCAATCTGATGACGTACTGAACGGCATGGATGAATGGAACACCCGTACGCATGGTCAATCCGGTCTGACGGCGCGGGTGCGCGCCTCATCGCTGGATGAAGCGGCGGTTGAAGCGCAGATGCTGGCATTTCTGGCCGAGCATGTGCCAGAGCGCGCGTCGCCGATGGCGGGCAATTCGATTTGCCAGGATCGCCGCTTTCTGGCCCGGCATATGCCCAGGCTCGAGGCGTGGTTTCATTACCGGAACCTCGATGTGTCAACGCTCAAGGAGCTGGCCAAGCGGTGGCACCCCGAAGTGCATAAGGGGGTTCAGAAGAAGGGCAAGCACGAGGCGCTGGCCGATATCTATGAATCCATTGAAGAGCTGAAGCACTACCGGGCGAACTTCTTGCGCTTGCCGGAATGAATTTGTCGGGTTGAGTCGGGGCCGCGCGAGGCGGCCCGCGTTACTCGCCCCGGGGGTACAGGCTCAGGACTTCCTTGCGACTGCCGCCGCCGCGCTCGTAGCGCCACAGCGGTTCGCCCATGTCGCGCACTTCGGTGCCGGTAATGAGCAGCAATGGGCAGGTTTTGTCTGCAATCGGGTGGGGACGGATGCCGGCACGATAGTCCAGGCTGACCAGCTGGCTCTGCGACAGGCCGAGGCCGGAGAGGCAGCCCGCGGGTTGATCCTTGAGCGCTTCACGCAAGGACATCACGGCCGGATCGTGGCTCTTGCTGTAGTCAAACCAGGGTTGCAGCAGAATCACTGCCAGACACCACAGCATGGTCATGCCAAGCGCGGAGTTCTGGGCGCCGCGATACGGGCTGCGCTTGGTCGTGGCGACCAGCCAGGTCCAGACGGCGCAAAGCCCAAACCCCAGCACCGCTGGCCACAGCAGGCTGTCGAGCGTGAAAGCCGGCGTCACTTTGGCAAAATGCCGGCCGAGCCCGGGTGGCCAATGAAAGGCCAGGGCGCTCCACGCGATCCACAACAATAGTGCGAAGGCGGCAAAGGTCATGCCGCCAAACCAGTCGAACGCATTGGCTGCGCCGCGGCGCAAGGTGGTGACTCCGGCGGCGGCGATCAGGGCAATAGGCAGCAGCAGGGGCAGGAAACTGGCGGGGCGTAGCGTGCCGGTCAGGCTGGTGACCAGCAATGCGAGAACAGCGCCGGTGCAGATGATCCGCCAAGCGCGGCTGCCCAGGTGCCGACGCTCGCGCCACAGCGCCCAGCCGGCAATCGGCCACATCGGCCAGATGAACCAGCCAAGCAGTCCGAAGAGTTCGGCTGTGTCGCTGAATTTACCCGCGTGCGGCATGGACGACGCCAGGCTGATGGCCCACCATTCGGTGAGCGCTTCGGGCGCAGACGCGGCCAGAGGCACCAGCCATAGTCCGGCGATGCCGGTCGCGGCAACGGCGCCGATGACGCGGGCGGCCATGGACGGCAGTAAAAGCAGTAGCGGTGCCGTCATCAGCAGGGCATTCAAGCCGTTGGCCAGGCAGGCCAGGCCGACACCCAGGCCGGCAATCAGAGCGCCTTTGTTGGCATGTTTCATGGCCACGGCCATGCCCCAGAAGGTAATCGCCTGGGCTGCCATGACGGCGAGTATGGGCTGGGTTTCGTGGGCGTGGACCACCAGTCCCAGACTCGCGATCAGCATGAGCATCGCCGGGGCATGGGTGCGTTCGCCGTGCAGGCGGCGCGCAGCGTCGGCGGTCAGAAGCAGGGCGATTGCGGTGAGCAATCCGCTGGCCAGGCGGGCAGCGTCATGCAGCGGCAGTATCGCGCCGAGCGCGGTGGCGAGCGATGCTGCGATCCAGTAGTAGAGCGGACCGAAATCCAGAAAGGGCTCGCCGGCCAAGTGCGGTACGAGCCAGTGTCCGTCACGCACCATGCCGAGAATCGGCCCGAAAAATCGACCGTCGTCGCCGCGCCAGGGGGCGTGGCCGGTAAGACCAGCCAACAGGTACACCGCCAGCAGAATCCCGATCAGGATTGCGGGGGGCGGTGGTGCTAGCGTTGGGGCGAAGGGATCAGGGCGTGTTGTCATCCGGGGCGGTTAGTTGCCGTAGTGGCGTGCGAATTTTACGCCAGAGCGTGTTTCCTGGCGCGCCGGGCGGTCTGAATGGCCAACAAAAAAGGCAGCCGGAGCTGCCTTTTTTGTTGGCGAAAATCCGCGCAGGGCGAAATTAACCCAGACGCTGAACGGTGCCGAATTTCTGACGGAAGCGCTCGACGCGGCCGGCGGTGTCGACGATCTTCTGCTTGCCGGTGTAGAACGGGTGGCACTCGGAACACACTTCGATCGTCATGGCTTCTTTGCCAGAGGTCGAGCGGGTCACGAAGGAGTTGCCGCAGCTGCAGTTGATGGTGATGTCTTGGTACTTCGGGTGGATGTCCGCTTTCATGGCGTTCGTCTCGTCTGGTTCGCGGGCGGCGATTGTGACCGCCCTAGGCTGTAAAGCCGAGCATTATCCTTGATCATTCCATGAAAATCAAGAAGGTGCGGCGTTTGCGGTGCGCTTGTCAGGTTAGAATTCGTCAGACTCAGTCGAGCAGTTCGAGCACCTTCTCCGGCGGACGGCCAATCACTGCGCGCGTTCCACGAATTGCGATGGGGCGCTCGATCAGTTTCGGGTGGGTTGCCAGTGCGTCCAGCGCCGCGTCTGCGCCCAGAGTTTTGCCCTGATACTCGGTCTTGAAGATCTCTTCGCCTCGGCGGATCAGGGCGTCGGGCGTGATGCCCAGTTGCGCAACGACGCGCGCCAGGGTGTCGCGACTGGGCGGCGTATCAAGGTAAAGCACCACGTTAACGTCAGCGCCAGCTTCCTGCAGCAAGCTAAGAGCGGCGCGACTTTTGGAGCAGCGCGGATTGTGGAACAGGGTAATTGAGTCGGACATGTCTGACGGTTTTCTGAGAGAAAGACCCATGAGTCTACTGTGTTGGAGCGTGACGTGAAGCTTTTGCTGGCGCCGATGGAAGGTTTGGCTGACGAGGTGCTGCGCGATGTGCTCACCCGGTTGTCCTCTTACGACCAGGCGGTGAGCGAGTTTGTGCGCATCTCGGCGACGGTGCTGCCGCAACGCAGCTTCTTCCGCATCAGCCCCGAGTTGGCGCAGGGCGGACGGACCGCCGCGGGGACGCCGGTGCAGTTGCAGTTGATGGGCTCTGATCCCGATTTGATGGCACGCAATGCGGCGCGCGCGGTGCAGTGGTCGCCTGCGGGCATTGATTTGAATTTCGGTTGTCCGGCGCCATTGGTGAATCGTCATCGCGGCGGCGCTGTGTTGCTTGACGAACCCGAAACCGTGCATGCCGTGGCGGCGGCCGTGCGGGCGGTGATGCCCATTGGTGGCCCGAAGCTGACGGCGAAGATGCGCCTTGGTGTGCGTGATACCGGTCTGACCCTGGCGTGTGCCGAGGCCCTGGCCGAGGCGGGTGTCGAGCGGATTGTGGTTCACGCCAGAACCAAGCTTGAGGGCTATCGGCCACCGGCGCATTGGGTCTGGGTTGGGCGTATTGCTGAGCATGTCACGGTGCCGGTGGTGGCCAATGGCGAGGTGTGGTCGGTTGCGGATTGGCAGCGCTGCCGGCAGGAAAGCGGCGTGGCGGATGTGATGCTGGGCCGCGGGGCGGTGGCCGATCCCTTTCTGGCCCGTGATATTCGTGCCGGCTTGATTCGCGAGGCGGCGGACCCGCGCGATGCCGATTGGGCCGAGCTTCTGCCGGCGATTGCTTTCTTTTGGGCGCGCGTGCGAGGCAAGCTGGCAGCGCGTCATGCCCCAGGTCGGCTCAAGCAGTGGCTGGTTTTTTTGAGTCGGCGTTTTGACCAGGCGGATGCGCTTTGCCAGACTTTGCGCCCCCTGAACGATATTCATGCGATCGATGCGGTGCTGGCGGCTGCCGGCGCGGATAGTCTTGCTCGCGCTGCATAGGCCCACACCATGAGTTACGCCAATTCCCGAATTCCGACCAGCGCACAGGATGCGGTGCACGGCGATCTGATTCGTCAGGTCGAGCGTCACCGCGACCGGCCTTTCGCCAAGCCATTCGCGCAGTACAACCGCGCCGCTTTCGATGTGGCCATGTCTGGCTGGGACCAGGCAGCGCCCTTGATTCTCGATGCGGGCTGCGGTGTGGCGCACAGCACCATCGCGCTGGCCCGTGCGCATCCGGATCATTGGGTGATCGGGGTCGATCAGTCCGCGGACCGACTGGCGCGGCGCAAGCCCTACCCGGACGCATTGATGCCGAAGAACATGGTGCTGGTGCGCGCCGATCTGCTGGACTTCTGGCGTTTGATGGAACAGGCGGGTTTGCGACTGGCCAGGCATTACGTTTTGTACCCCAACCCGTGGCCAAAAATCGGCCATCTCGGGCGGCGCTGGCATGCGCATTCGGTGTTTCCTACACTGCCGCGCCTGGGGGGCGTGCTTGAATGCCGCACCAATTGGCAGGTGTACATCCAGGAATACGCGATCGCGCTGGGGCTCTTGATTGGCCGGCCGGTGGCGTGGGAGAGCTTTGAAGCCAAGACGCCGCTGACCCCGTTCGAACGCAAATACCGCGACTCGGGGCAGCCGCTTTACCGCGCCGTGGTCGATCTGGATGCGCCGGGCTGAGTTGTTCTTGCGGAGCCTGTCGTCTTGCGGCATGCTGGCGGGCGCCGGTGATCACCGGCGATATCCTAGGAGAGGCGCATGAATACCACGCAACAGGACGCTGTTTGCCTGAGCGAATCGGAAATGGACGCCTTTGAGGCGCTGCTCGCGTCGGATTCGGTGCCTGACGACTGCATGAGTCTCGAAATGCTCGATGGCTATCTGGCAGGCGTGATCGTTGCGCCCACGCCCTTGAAGCCGGTCGAATGGTTGCCGTCGGTGTGGTCGGAGTCAGATGTCGACATGCGCGGCGCTGGTGTGCAGAAAGTGCTCTCCCTGGTCTTGCGCTATCACGATGAACTGGTCGAAACCCTGGGCGATCCCGAAGGTTGGGCGCCGTTCTTCTATGGCAGCGACGAGGACCCCGATGGCACGCGCCTGGGGGATGAATGGATGACCGGTTTTGAGCTCGGTTTGAGCCTCTGGGCCGATGACTGGGCCGATGATCTCGACGGTCATGATGCCGCGACGTTCGAGGGCTTGATCGAGCGCGCCATGGCGCCGTGGGCCGATGGCGAAGTCGACGCGGCCGACGACGACACCCGAATTGAATGGCTGACGGCGACAGCCGCCGCCGTGCGTGCCATGCGTCATTTGCGCGACGCCTGCGGTTTGCCGCCGGTGCCGCATGCCACGGCCGCGTCGGGCGCACCGTCGCTCAAGTCGCTGGACGCCTGAGCGCTTTTCGTATCGCCTTGCCCGGCCAATGATGGCCGGGGTCTCCGAACGTTGCGCGTTGTCGCGGGTTTTCCCTGATCGGGAAAATCCCGATCAGGCGTCGGCATGCCGACGCACTACACTCAAACGCGACCGTCATGTCCACAAGTGACGGCATGACGGAGACAATTCATGATCACACCGCTTTTCCCGCAACGTCGGGGCCGTTTTCTATCGGCCCTGTGCCTCGCGTTTGGCCTCGCTGCGAGTTCGGCGCACGCCGAAGACACCGTCAAGATCGGCTTGTCCGGCCCCTTCAGCGGCGGTAGTGCGCCCATGGGCGTCAGTATGCGCTCGGGTATCCGCATGGCGGTCGACGAAATCAACACCTATGTTGGCGGGGTGTTAGGGCGCAAGATCGAGCTGATCGAGCGCGACGATGCGGCCAACCCCGACAAGGGGCTGGCGATCGCCGAAGAACTCGTGAGCAAGGTGAAAGTGGTGGCGACGGTCGGCATCGTCAATACCGGCGTCGCCCTCAAATCCATCGATGTCTATCAGAACGCCAAAGTGCCGGTGGTGGTCGCGGTGTCGACCGGTAGTGAGGTCACCCAGCGGTTTGCGCCGCCCAATGCGTCAGCCAACTACGTGTTTCGCATGTCGCCGCGCACGGGCGTGTCCAATGCCTTCCTGGCCCGGCATCTGGTCGAGGCGCGCGGTTTTCGTCAGATTGGCATTCTGGCCGACGACACAGGCTACGGCGAAGCCGAAATGGGCGATCTGGTCAAGGCGCTGGCCACGCATGGTGTGACCCCGGTGAGGGTCGAGCGTTTCGGCATCGGCGACCGTGACATGCGTGCCCAGCTGGATGCGGTGCGCGCTGCCGGTGCACAGGCTCTGGTGATGTATGGCATTGGCCCCGAACTGGCAGCGATCGCCAAGACCAGGCTCGAGATGGGTTGGACGGTGCCCACGTTTGCCAGTTGGACGGTGTCCATGCGTAATTTTCTCGATCAGGCGGGGCCGGCGGGTGATGGTGTGATGACGGTGCAGTCCTTCATTCCGGGCAGTGAAAATTCGCGTCATCGGCAGTTCGTCAGCGAGTTCGCGACCCGTTACGGCAAGGACGCCATGGAATCGGCGATGTCGGCGGCGCAGGGCTACGATGCCATGCGGGTGTTGTTCAACGCGATGTCCCTGGCGGGCAGTGATGACGGCGACCGAATCCGCCTGGCCCTGGAGCAGCTGAACCGGGGCGTGGAGGGGGTGGTCACGACCTATATTCGCCCCTTTACGGCGGAGGACCATGACGCGATTACCGAGAACATGCTGGTGCTCGGTGTGGTGCGTCAGGGGCGGATCGACTATGCCTTCAAGGAAGACGCCCAGCGCAGTTTCGCCGTGCGCCGGAAGGAACAGTAAGTTGGCCAGGAACCCATTGTTTTTCAGGTGAAAATCGATATAATCCGCGCGCCGGAATCGATGGATCGCAGTCACAATTAGCCCCCCGTGGTGTCCCGTCCGGGGCGCCACAGTCCAGCAGGCGCGAGGCGTCGTCGATTTGGCGGTGTGCACCCGTGGTGCATGCCGGCATTTCTATTGCGTGTGTTGGACATGACTGAACCGAACCCGTGTCTTGAGTGCGGCATCTGCTGCACCCATTTCCGCATCTCGTTCTATTGGGCGGAGGCGGATGACGCCCCCGGCGGCTTCGTGCCGGCCCATATGACCGAGAAGCTCAACCATCACATGCGCTGCATGAAAGGCAGCAATCAGATGCCGCGCCGGTGCAGCGCGCTTGAGGGCGTGATCGGTGAGGCGGTGTCGTGCAGCATTTACGAAAACCGTCCGACGCCGTGTCGCGAATTTCCGGTGTTTTTCGCCGACGGTACGCCCAATCCGAAATGCGATGAGCTTCGTGCCTTGATCGGCCTGCCGGCGATTGAACCGTGGATCTTGCCGACAGCTGCCTGATCAGCGCGGTTCGCCGACGGCCCTGAGAATCTCGAGTGGGCCGGTCTGCGCCAGCGGGTCGAGTTGATCACGGGATTTGACGAACAAGGAACCGGCGAAGCCGAGCGCGTTGATCGACATCTGCTGCCAGCGCTCGACCGAGCGAGGGATCACACACATCCATTCGCGGGTCATCAAGAGGTTGTACGGCGGCAGTTCAAGGGCCTTGGGTTCGATCCCGAGCTGCATGAGCAGTGTCCGGTAGCATTGCCCCAGCGCTGCGCCGATCGCCTCGGACGACCAGAGCGCGGCGGGGAGCGATGCACAGGCGTGGCGAAACCCGAACAGCGCGGTGGTGTCGATCGGCTGGTCGGCCACGCGTTGGGCCAGCGGCGGCAGGTCGGGAATCCACTGCAAGTGTTTGTGATCCTGACTGGCGCCCGCGCGCTCGCCCGCGTTGTAAAAACCCAGCCCGCCGTGCGCCGCGAGTATCGAACCCAGCGCAGCCAGGTCGTCGTCCGTGATCAGGCGGGTTTGCGCCTCGAAGTCGCGCGTCACAATCAACAGGTGGCGCGTCATCACCGGATACTTGTTCAGCAGCACCAGATGATGCTGGCCAATGGCGCCGAGCGTCAGTGTGGGTTCGGGCGGCAGAAAGGGGTTGTGGGTCGCTGAGCGGGTGGGTTTGTGACGGTGCACCTGGCCGTCCCGCCGGCTGATCCATTTGACGACGAACGGGATGCCGTGGTCGCTCAGCAGCACCTGGTCTGTCTCGATCGGTTGCAGCGCGCCGCATGCGTGGGCCGCATCGAGACGACGGTCGATGGCATCAAGACTCAGGTCGAGTGGGGCGGGCTGGGCAGTCATGGCCGGGTCATGATAGCGATTTGTGTCGAGGCGGCAAGCCGAAAGCGGCGATCTTCAGGCACTATGCAAGTCTTCGAATCAGTCGATGCGACGAGTGTGCCAGCATGCGAATCCTGATAGTCGATGATGATTTTGTGAATCGCAAGTTGCCAGCGGTGGTCCTGGGGCGCGTTGGTCACGAGGTTGTCGAGGCCGCCACGGGCGCCGAGGCCTTGGCGTGTGTGGTCAACGAGGCCTTCGATGTGGTGCTGCTGGATCTGACCATGCCCGACATGAGCGGCTATGAGGTGTGCCGCCAATTGCGCGCCGGCGACGACAGCGGCCGTCTGCGAGTCGTCGCCTACACCGCTTATGGTGTGGACGGCTTGCGTGATCAGGTACTGGCGTCGGGGTTTGATGCCTTGTTGCTCAAGCCGGTGACGCCCGCCGAGATTCTCGCGGCCTTGGTGCCGCGTTCAGCCGGCATCGGCGGAACGCCGCCGCTCGGCTAGCCACTCCCACACCCAGCCGCCGGGTCGATCCGCACCGGTCAGCACATAGTCCAGCGTGTGACCGTTGGTGACGGTGAGGGCGAAGTCACGTTTTGCGGCCGGCAGGCCGACCATCAATAGACGATCTCCCGGGCGAATCACTTCATCACCTGACGGCCGGATGATGTGGTCGTCGTCATCGCGGCGCAAATACAGCACCGCTGCATCCAGCGAGATCGCGCGATCGTGTGGGTTTTTCAGCAAATCGGACAGGCGCACGCTACCGCCCTTGCGCATCAGATGCCGATACAGTGCAGGCGCGCGCCGAAGATTGAGGCGAACGCTCCAGACGGTAGGCACCGTCCAGCCAAAGCGGCTGGTGAGTTGCTCGACCAGTTCGGCCGACCAGGCGTCGTCCTGGGTGGCAATTTCTTCGAGGAAGGGTTGGAGCAGGGGGGTGGTCAGCACCGCCAGGCACTCGTGGCCGATGATCTCGCTGGGTACCACCGTGACGTCGGACTCAAAGGCATCGAACAGCGCGTGGTTGGCATAGGCGTTCATGCGCAGAATCACGAACAGGTTCGGATTCAGTTCGCGGGCCGTGACGGCAATCGACAGGTTGTCGAAGTCGTTGCCGGTGCTGGCGACAATCCCGACGACCTGACGGATGTTGGCACGCTCGAGGGTGGCCGCGCCGGTGCCATCACCTTTGACGACCCGGTGGCCGTGGCCGTCGGGCGCATCACGGTCGATAATGGTGACCGGAACCTCTTCGCGGTCGAAGGCCTCAACGATGACCTTTCCGAAGCCCCCATAACCGCACAGTACCCATTTGCCCCGTGGCGGATCGCGGTGGCGTTCGATGGTGGTGCCCGGCAGGCCGGTGAGCCAGGTCAGCAGATGGTAGGTGTTGGGCGAATGCAGTGCCAGCGCGAGGTATTCGGCAAATTTTGCGTAGGGATTGATGATGTAGCGGGTGCCGAACGAGGCCATGTTGGCGGCGATTTCGGTCGAACCGGCCCGGCACAGCACGGGCAGCTTGGGCGCCAGCAGTCGGGCGGAAATGGCGACGGCCAGATTGGTGTTGTCGTCGTCAGTCAGCGCCAGCACGCCGCGGCAGTGGCGGCTCGTCAGCCCGGCAAAGCGCAGCGTTTCGGGCAGGCTGGCGTCGGCTGTGAGGCAGGGCATGTCGGTGACGTAGCCATCCAGTTCTTGCTCGCCAGCTTTGTCCGGATGGCGCTCGACCACCACGGCGCGTTCGCCGAGACGATCCAGCGCCTTGCACACCAGCCGTCCGGTTTCGCCGTAGCCGCATACCAGATAGAAAGGCTCGTGAATTCGCTTGACCTGGCGGGCAAAGCGCTCGGTCGCGACGGCGTTCTGAAAGGTGTGATCTTGCAGCAGCGCAAACAGCGAGCCGATGGTGTAGGCCCAGCCAACCACGGCCATATAGATGCAGATGGTGGCCCACAGCCGTTGTTCATTCGAGAACTCGAACGGAATTTCACCAAAACCGATGGTGGTGGCGGTGTAGCTGATGAAATAGAACGCGTGGAAGAAGCTCAACGGCTGGCCGTCGATCCCCGGTGCCAGGGTCAGGCCGAGTACCGAGATGGCAAAGATGGTGATGAGCGTGATCAGCGGCGCCCGCAGGCGCCGCATGGCGAGAAACAGTGTGCTGTGGTGGGTGGCTGGCGTCATCGACGCTGCATGATGGTTTCGGACATCAGGATGATGACCGACACAATGTTGGCAAACAGCGCGCCGCCAGACAGCGATACCACCTTGGCGGTGATGTCGGGTGTCATGCCTGTGCTCAGAATGTGCGTACCGTAGCCCCACACCATGGCCGCCGCGATCAGTTGGAGGTCGGCCACCAGCGAGGTGGATAGATGCACCGCGCCGATCTGCGTGCGGTCACCGAACTTGAGCACGGTGGCGATCAGGTTCACCACGATGGCGGCAAACAGCTCGTAGATGTCGTGATGTTCGGGGTTGCTCAGGTCGCCGACGAAGAAGCCGAAGTTGAGCGTGGCGGCGAGGACGATGAAGAAGCCGAAGATGACCTTTTCGAGATTCATGCGCGGGCGCTCCGGTAGCGGCAAAGCCTGATTATAGGCACCGCTTGGGCGGGCTGTCAGTCGTCCTGAATATCGCCGTCGACATAGAACCAGCAATCGTGCTCGCGGCGGAAGCGGCTCAGCTCATGAATCTGACCGGCGCGACCGCCGCTGCGATAGCGGGCGATGAACTCGACGGTGCCGGTGTCGCCATCCGCCGGTGGCGCCGAGCGAATGCTGAGCCCGAGCCAGCGCATGGGCGGATCGTCGTCGAGCGAGAGGTGCTCGGGTCGGGTGTCGGGGTGCCAGCTGGCCAGCAGATAGGCCGTGTCGCCGCGCGCAAAGGCGGTGTAGCGGCTGCGCATCAGCGCCTCGGGCGTGTCGGCGCTGCGATTGCCCGCCAGCATCGGCCCGCAGCAGGCGTCGAAGGTGGCGGGGCGGCCGCAGTGGCAGGGGGTGGGCTTTTTCTTCATGGCGCGGGCCGGGCGAATCCGGCCGGGATCTAAAGCGCCTCAGTCTGCCAGAATCTCCCGCAATACATAGGGCAGGATGCCGCCATGCTGGTAGTAGGCGACCTCCACCTCGGTGTCGATCCGCGACAGCAGCGACACCTCGTCCGTGCCGCCCGCGGCGCGATGAATGCGCAGCGTGAAGTGCTGGCGGGGGGTGAGCGCGTCGGTAGCGCCGAGAATGTCGAAGCGGTCGTCCGGACCGATCTTGAGCGATTGCCAGCTCGCGCCATCGATGAATTGCAGCGGCAATACACCCATGCCGACCAGGTTGGAGCGGTGGATGCGCTCGAAGCTTTGCGCCACGACGGCGCGCACGCCCAGCAGTTGCGTGCCCTTGGCAGCCCAGTCGCGCGAGGAGCCGGTGCCGTATTCTTCGCCGGCGAAGATCACCGTCGGCGTGCCGGCCTTCATGTGGCGCTCGGCGGCATCGAAGATTGTGGTCTGCTTGCCGTCGAAGAGCGTGAAGCCGCCCTCGGTGCGCGAGCCGTCCGCGTCGGCCGGCAACATCAGGTTCTTGATGCGCACGTTGGCGAAGGTGCCGCGCATCATCACGTCATGATTGCCGCGACGCGAGCCATAGGAGTTGAAGTCGCTGCGCTCGACGCCCTGCGCGCGCAGCCATTGCCCGGCCGGCGTCTTCTCGCCGAAGGCGCCGGCGGGCGAGATGTGGTCGGTGGTGACTGAGTCGCCGAGCAGCATCAGCGCACGCGCGCCGGTGATGTCGGTGATCGGCGGGGGCGTCATGTCAAAGCCGTCGAAGAAGGGCGGCTGGGCGATGTAGGTGGATTCGGGCCAGGTGTAGACATCGCCGGTCGGGGCGGGGATGTCGGTCCACAGGTCGACCTCGCCGGCGAAGTCGGCATAGCGTTTGCGGAAGGTGGCCGGGTCGAGCGCAAACGGCAGCACGGCGTTGATCTCATCCGAGGTGGGCCAGATGTCTTTGAGGAATACCGCGCTGCCGTCCCCGGCGGTGCCCAGTGCTTCGGAGGTGAGGTCGATGTTGGCGCGCCCGGCCAGGGCGTAAGCCACTACCAGCGGCGGCGAGGCGAGGTAGTTGGCGCGGATGTTGGGGTGGATGCGCGCTTCGAAGTTGCGGTTGCCCGAGAGCACGGCGGCGGCGACCAGGTCGTGTTCGGCGATCGCGGTGTTGAGCTCCGGCGCCAGATCGCCCGAGTTGCCGATGCAGGTGGTGCAGCCGTAGCCGGCCAGCGCAAAGCCGAGTTTGGCGAGCGGCTCGATCAGGCCGGCGCGGGTGAGGTAATCCGTCACCACGCGCGAGCCCGGCGCCAGCGAAGTCTTGATGTGCGGCTTGACGCGCAGGCCCAGTGCGACCGCCTTTTGTGCCAGCAGGCCGGCGGCGATCATCACCGCCGGGTTGGAGGTGTTGGTGCAGGAGGTGATGGCGGCGATGAGGATATCGCCGTGGCCCAGATCGACGCCGGGCAGGGTGGTCGGGTGGCGTGTGGCCAGTGCCTTCGCATCGCGATTGAAGCCGTTGTCGGCGGCCGGCGCCGAGAACAGTGCCTCGAAGCGCTCGCGCATGGCCGGCATGGCGATGCGGTCTTGCGGCCGTTTGGGGCCGGCCAGCGAGGGGACGATGCTGGCCAGATCGAGTTGCACGGCGCGGGTGTAGTCGATCTCGCCATGGCCGGGGATGCCGAACATGCCCTGGGCGCGGAAGTAGGCTTCGAACAGCTCGCAATCCTTGTCGCCGCGGCCGGTCTTGCGCATGTAGTCGACGGTCTTTTCATCGACCGGAAAGAAGCCCATCGTCGCGCCGTACTCGGGCGCCATGTTGGCAATCGTGGCGCGGTCGGTGACCGACAGGCTGGCGGTGCCCTCGCCGAAGAATTCGACGAACTTGCCGACCACTTTCTCATTGCGCAGCATTTCGGTGACGGTCAGCACCAGGTCGGTGGCCGTGGTGCCTTCGGGCAGCGCGCCGGTCAGCTCGACCCCGATCACGTCCGGCGTGAGGATGTACACCGGCTGGCCAAGCATGGCCGCCTCGGCCTCGATGCCGCCCACGCCCCAGCCGACCACGCCGACGCCATTGATCATGGTGGTGTGCGAATCGGTGCCCACCAGCGTGTCGGGGTAGTACAGATCGTCACCACTGCTGCGCACGCCGTGGAACAGATGCTCCAGATTGACCTGGTGCACGATGCCGATGCCCGGCGGCACCACCTTGAAGGTGTCGAAGGCCTGCATGCCCCATTTCATGAACTGATAGCGCTCACGGTTGCGCTCGAACTCCTTGTCCATGTTCTGGCGCAGGGCGCTTGGGGTGCCGTAGAAATCCACCTGCACAGAGTGGTCGACCACCAGATCGACCGGCACCATCGGCTCGATCAGCTTGGGCGCTTTGCCCATGGCCTCGGCCACATTGCGCATGGCCGCCAGATCGACCAGCAGCGGCACGCCGGTAAAGTCTTGCAGCACCACGCGCGCGACCACGAAGGGGATTTCTTCGGTGCGCTCTGCAGTGGCCTGCCAGTTGACGAGTTGATGCACATGTTCGGGTGTGATTCGTTTCCCGTCACAGTGGCGCAGCACCGCTTCGAGCACGATGCGGATCGAGACGGGGAGTCGATCAACCTGGCCGAGTGCGCGAATGTCGTGGAAACGGGCCGTCTGGCCTGACGGGGTGGTAAAGCGCGATAGCGTGTTGGGTAGCGGCGTGGCCATGATGGACTCCGATCGGTTGGCGGATGCAGCATTGAATCAAGTCTGACCCGGGATTCGTCCCCGTGTTCCCGCAGGCGTTACGCGGGCGCGGCAAGCGCGCTACAATTGCTGCAGGTGCGTAAGCGTGCCGTAAGTCGCTTCGTCCAAACTGAGTCTTATAAAAGATATATAATTCGATCGTTTGCCCCAAGTGTGCCGTTTTGGGGCGCCTTGCCACTGTGTTACAGGAAGGATATCGCCGTGCTAGAAGCCTACCGTCAGCATGCCGCCGAGCGCGAAGCGCTTGGTATTCCCGCTCTGCCGCTGGACAAGCAGCAGACCGAAGAACTGGTTCAACTGCTTCAGAATCCGCCCGCCGGTGAAGAAGCGTTCCTGGTTGAACTCCTGACCCATCGCGTTCCCGCAGGTGTGGACGATGCCGCCAAGGTCAAGGCCGAGTTCCTGGCCAAGGTCTCCAAGGGTGACATTGCCTGTGCGCTGGTTTCGCGCGCCAAGGCCGTTGAACTGCTGGGCACCATGCTCGGCGGCTTCAACATCAAGCCGATGATCGACCTGATCGACGACGCAGAAGTCGGCGGTATCGCCGCCGAGGGCCTGAAAAAGACCCTGCTGATGTTCGATTACTTCCATGACGTCAAGGATCTGGCCGATAAAGGCAGCGCCAACGCCAAGGCCGTGATGCAGTCCTGGGCCGATGGTGAGTGGTTCACCAGCCGCCCCGAAGTGCCCGCCTCGATGAAGATCACGGTCCTGAAAGTGACCGGCGAAACCAACACTGACGATCTGTCGCCCGCGCCGGACGCCTGGTCCCGCCCCGACATCCCGCTGCACGCGCTGGCCATGCTGAAGAACCCGCGTGATGGCATCACGCCGGAAGAGCCGGGCGTGCGTGGCCCGGTCAAATTCATCGAAGACCTGCGTGCCCGCGGCAACCTGGTGGCCTATGTTGGTGATGTGGTCGGTACGGGTTCGTCCCGTAAGTCCGCCACCAACTCGGTGCTGTGGTTCACTGGCGAAGACATCCCCTTTGTGCCGAACAAGCGTTTCGGCGGCGTGTGCCTGGGCTCCAAAATCGCCCCGATCTTCTTCAACACCATGGAAGATGCCGGCGCGCTGCCGATCGAGATCGATTGCGGCGACATGAACATGGGTGACGAGGTCGAGCTCAAGGTCGATCACGCAACCGCCAAGGTCACTGCTTTCAAGAACGGCACGCAGATCGCCGAGTCGCAGCTCAAGACCCCGGTCATCCTCGACGAAGTGCGCGCCGGTGGCCGTATTCCGCTGATCATCGGTCGCGGCCTCACCACCAAGGCGCGCGAAGCGCTGGGCCTGCCGGCTTCGACGCTGTTCCGTCTGCCGCAAGACCCGGCCGATTCCGGCAAGGGCTTCTCGCTGGGCCAGAAGATGGTCGGTCGCGCCTGCGGCCTGCCGGAAGGCCAGGGCGTGCGCCCGGGAACCTACTGCGAGCCGAAGATGACCACCGTGGGTTCGCAAGACACCACCGGCCCGATGACTCGCGACGAACTCAAAGACCTCGCCTGCCTCGGCTTCTCGGCTGACCTGGTGATGCAGTCCTTCTGCCACACCTCGGCCTACCCGAAGCTGGTTGACGTAAAGACCCACCGCGAGCTGCCGAGCTTCATCTCCACCCGTGGCGGCGTCTCGCTGCGTCCGGGTGACGGCGTGATTCACTCCTGGCTCAACCGCCTGCTGCTGCCCGACACCGTCGGCACCGGTGGCGACAGCCACACCCGTTTCCCGATCGGCATTTCCTTCCCTGCCGGTTCCGGTCTGGTGGCCTTCGCGGCTGCCACCGGCGTGATGCCGCTGGACATGCCCGAGTCGGTGCTGGTGCGCTTCAAGGGCGAGCTGCAGCCGGGCGTCACTCTGCGTGACCTGGTCAGCGCGATCCCGCTGTACGCCATCCGCCAGGGTCTGCTGACGGTCGAGAAGAAGGGCAAGAAGAACATCTTCTCCGGCCGCATTCTCGAAATCGAAGGTCTGCCGAACCTCAAGGTTGAGCAGGCATTCGAGTTGACCGACGCTTCCGCCGAGCGCTCCGCTGCCGGTTGCACGGTGCATCTCGACAAGGCGCCGATCGTCGAGTACATGAACTCGAACATCACGCTCATGAAGTGGATGATCGCCAACGGCTACCAGGACGCACGCACGCTCAAGCGCCGCATCGCCTCCATGGAAGACTGGATTGCCAACGGCGAACTGCTGTCGGGCGACGCCGATGCAGAATACGCGGCCGTCATCGACATCGATCTGGCCGATATCACCGAGCCTATCGTGGCCTGCCCGAACGACCCGGACGACGTCAAGCTGCTGTCGGAAGTGTCCGGCACCAAGATCGACGAAGTCTTCATCGGTTCGTGCATGACCAACATCGGTCACTTCCGCGCTGCGGCCAAAGTGCTCGAAGGCAAGTCGGACATCCCGACCCGCCTGTGGGTGGCCCCGCCGACCAAGATGGACGCCATGATCCTGACCGAGGAAGGTTATTACTCCACCCTCGGCAAGACCGGCGCGCGCATGGAGCCCCCGGGCTGCTCGCTGTGCATGGGCAACCAGGCACAGATCCGCAAGGGTTCGACCGCCATCTCCACCTCGACGCGTAACTTCCCGAACCGTCTCGGTATCGACACCCAGGTCTTCCTCGGCTCCGCCGAGCTGGCCGCGGTGTGCGCCCTGACCGGTAGCATCCCGACCGTGGCCGAATACATGGCCCAGGTCGAGTCGCTCAAAGCCCAGGCCGGCGAAGTCTATCGCTACATGAACTTCGACCAGATCGAAGCTTTCCAGGAAGTGGCGGATACCGTCGAAGCCTGAGCGCAGTTCGATCCCGGGCTGGGTAATACAGTCCGGTAGTGTGATGAAACGCCCCCGTCAGGAAACAGTCGGGGGCGTTTTTCTTCAACGAGAGAAGCGTGTCTGCCGGCAAGCGTCAACCGGGCTTCGGTACATAGGGAATCAACCCGCGTTTGTAGGCTTCTTGCTGTAGTTCGGCCGGCAGGTCGCGCGCATCCATGAAGAAGCCATTCACCTGCACCATCCAGATCAGGGGATTGTTGTTGAGGCGCGAGGGCAGCAGCCATTTGAAAGAGGCGTGCGATATGCCGAGCAGCTCGCGCACTTCTTTCGACTTGTTCTGACTGGTGCTGGCAGCGGTGCCAAAGAACGCATAGATCTGCGGGGCACGGCAATGCGGTGTCTGCGACGCATCGAACAGGAAATTCACAGTGCCGACGGCATGGACAATCGCCGCTGCCCAGATGTTTTCCTTGCCGCGGGCGAGTGGGGATGGGCGCTTGCGGCTCAGGGCAGCGACCACCTCGACGATCAGTTGGCGATAGTCTTCATCCAAGTGCGCCGTGCAGAACGCGTCGGTGAGCCGGAGGATGGCACCGAATTTCTCCTGCATCGCCTTGGGGACCTTGGGTATCTCAATCACGTTCCCTCTTCTGCAACGCGAATTCGCCAAACAGCGTCTCGACGCTGCGCCAAAGCTGAATGCGTGTATGCCTGTTTCGATATCTTCGTTTTCTGCTTCCCAAAGTGACGTCAATTTTATGTCACCTTTGGCAGACCAAATGTTGGGGCAAGCTCATATCCAGTCGCTGACTGCCTTCACCTCCAGAAAGTCTTCCAGTCCCCACACCCCGCCTTCGCGGCCGTTGCCCGACTGCTTGTAACCGCCAAAGGGCGCTCCGGCGCCCAGCGGTTTGCCGTTGACTTCGACCATGCCGGCGCGCAGCGCGCGGGCGACGCGCTTGGCGCGTTCGGGGTCTTGCGTCTGCAGGTAGTGGGTGAGGCCGTAGGGGCTGTCGTTGGCGATGGCGATGGCCTCGGCTTCGGTATCGAAGGGGATGAGGCTGAGCACGGGGCCGAAGATTTCTTCGCGGGCGATGGTCATGGTGTTGGTGACGTCGGCGAACACGGTGGGGCGCACGAAGTAGCCGGTGTCGCGGCCGTCCGGCTTGCCGGTGCCGCCGGCGACGAGGCGGGCGCCTTCGTCGATGCCGGCCTGAATGAGGCGCTGAATTTTGTCGAACTGAGCGGCGGAGACCACCGGGCCGATGTGCGCGCCGTCGAGCGAGGCGAGGTCGACGGCGGTGCTTTGGGCGACCTGCGCGGCGGTGGCGACGGCTTGCTCGTAAATGCTGCGCTCGACCAGCATGCGCGTCGGCGCGTTGCACGACTGGCCCGAGTTGTTGAAGCAGCGTTTGACGCCGCGGATGACGGTTTTTTCGTCGGCGTCGGCAAAGATCAGATTGGCGCCCTTGCCGCCGAGCTCCAGGCTGACGCGCTTGACGGTGTCGGCGGCGTTCTTGGAGATGGCGATGCCGGCGCGGGTCGAGCCGGTGAAGGAGATCATGTCGACATCCAGATGACCGGACAGTTGCGTGCCCACACCGGGCCCGTCGCCATTGACGAGGTTGAACACGCCGGCCGGCAAACCGGCCGCCGCGATCATTTCTGCAAACAGCATCGAGGACAGGGGGGCAATTTCCGAGGGTTTGAGCACCACGGTGCAGCCGGTGATGAGTGCCGGGATGACTTTGAGTGTGACCTGGTTCATCGGCCAGTTCCACGGCGTGATCAGGCCGCAGACGCCGATGGGCTCTTTCAGGATGCGGGTGTTGGGTGCGTGCTCGCCAAGCGGTTGCTCGAAGGCGAAGCTGCGTGCCGCGCGCAGGAAGGTCTTGATGTGGCCGGCGCCGGCGGCGCTTTGCGCCATTTTGGCCAGGCCGATCGGCGCGCCCATTTCGAGTGAAATGGCGGCGGCCATCTCGTCGGCGCGTTCGGTGTAGATGCTCAGCAGCGTGTCGATGTCACTCAGTCGCTCGTCGAGCGTTTTGTCGCGCCAGGCCGGGAAGGCGGCGCGTGCGGCGGCGACGGCGGCATCGGTGTCGGCCTGGTCGCCCAGCGAGATCACGGCGCAGGTCTCTTCGGTGCTTGGGTTGATGACCTCAAGGTCTTTGGCGTGTGCGGGGGCGACCCATTGGCCGTTGATGAAAAACTGGCGTTTGTCGAGCATGGAGGCACTCTCTTGTTCGGGTGGATGGCGTGCGCGGCGCTGCGGCGCTTGCGGCACGTCGATGACCGAATGATGCCTGTTTTCGCATTTTGCTGCGGTCGGCCGGATGCGACGGCCGATGTTCGACAAGAAGGCCCCCGGGGAAGTTGGCGGCCTTGTCGTGGAAAGGCCGGGCTACAGGCTTTGGCTCTGGATGAAGCGCGCCTCCTGCGAGCGCCCGTCAAAGCCCCAGGCGTCCGCGCGCACATCGTCGATCACGATGTAGCTGGTCGGATCGCAGTCGGGGAGCAGGGCGGCGAGATCTGCAAAAACGCTTTTCAGATAGCTCGCCTTTTGCGCCTTGGTGTTGGTGCCGTCGGTGATCTTGATGTCGAGATGAAAGGCGCTGCGACCGCTGTGTGCCAGGGCGACACCGCCGATCTGCCAATGTCCCGGATCGACAAACTCGACGCGGATGGCCGTGACCTCGGGCTTTTTGCCGAGCAAGGCGGTGGTGTGTTCGAGCAGCACGGCGCTGGCTTTTTCGGTGAGCGTGTCCGACGCCGCTGCGGCGAGGCGCAGGTGCAGGTAGGGCATTGGGTGGTCTCCGATGTGCCCGCCCCGGCCGGGCGGGCAGTGGTGATCAGGCCTTGAGCCCTTCGGCTTCGCGCGCGGCCTGAACGCTCGGGCGGGCGGCAACGCGTTCGAGGAAGGCGGTGATCGCCGGCCAGCGATGCACATCCACATCAACGAACTGACCCCAGCCGAGCACGGTGTAGAGGTAGCCATCGGCGACGGTGAATTGATTGCCGGTGAGGTAGTCCTGGCCTTCGAGGCGCTTGGCGATGCCGCCGATACGATTGGCCAGGTGCGCTTTGGCGGCGGCCTTGGTGGCGTCCGGCGTGTCGGGGTTGAACAGCGGCGAGAAGCCTTTGTGGATTTCGGAGTTGATCAGGCCGAGCACGGACTGCAACTGGTAGCGCGCGATGGTGCCATTGGCCGGGGCGAGACCGCTCTGCGGCGCCTGGTCGGCGATGTACTGCACGATGGCCGGCCCTTCGGTGAGGATGGTGCCATCGTCCAGTTCGAGCGCTGGCACATAGCCGTTGGGGTTGATGGCCAGGTAGTCGCGACCATCGGCGGTTTGCTTGGTCTTGAGATCGACGCGCACCAGCTCGAAGGGCAGGCCCGCCTCGCGCAGGGCGATGTGGGGGGAGTGTGCGCAGGTGCCGGGGGCGAAATAGAGCTTCATGAGGGGGTTCTCCTGGGGGGGCTGGATGCCGTGATGTTGTGAGGCCAGTCTATACGTCCCGACTGGGGGGATAAACCGAACTACAATCAATTCACTGTTGCAATAATCGGGTGAATCGATGGATCGGCTGGAAGCGATGCGCGCGTTCTGCGCTGTGGTGGAATCCGGCGGATTTGCCGCCGCGGCGGCGCGTTCCGGTGCGTCAACATCGGCGGTGTCGCGTCATGTGGCGCAGCTGGAGGCGCATCTGAATGTGCGTCTGCTGAGTCGTACGACGCGCAAGGTGAGCACGACCGACGCCGGGCAGGCCTACTTTGAGCGCTGCCTGCAGTTGTTGGCTGATCTGGAGGAAACCGATGCGGTCGTCGCCGGTGAGGCGCGCCGGCCGACGGGGCGCTTGCGCGTGTCGGCACCGATTGCCTTGTCGATTCATCGGCTGGCCCCGGCGTTTGCTGCCTTCCAGCGGCGCTTTCCCGAGGTGACCCTGGACATCGCCCTGTCGGACGGCGTGGCAGATTTTGTTGATGAAGGTCTGGATCTGGCGATCCGGGTCGGGCGGCTGGGCAGCGACAATCTGGTGGCCAGGCGTATTGATACGGCACGCCTTGTGCTGGCGGCATCGCCCGCCTATCTGAAAGATCGCGGTGTCCCGGCACATCCTGAGGCGCTGGTGGAGCACAACTGTCTGGGCTACAGCTACGCTGCCACCGGCAATCTGTGGCAGTTTGAAAGCGCTCAGGGCGAGACCTGTTCGGTGCGTATTAGCGGGTCGGTGCGCGCCAACAACGGCATGTTGCTCGCCGAGATGGCTGCCAGCGGCGACGGCGTCGTCCACGTACCGGATTTTTTGGCGAAGCCGCTGCTCGACAGCGGCCGGCTGGTGGTCTTGCTGCCGGCGTGGTCCTACCGCGAATTGCCGATTCATGCGGTGTATCCGAGCCGGCGTTATCTGTCCGCCAAGGTGCAGGCGATGGTGGGTTTTCTGACCGATTGGTTTGCCGCGGGCGACGCAACATAGGTGTATCGGTTATCACGGATGCCCTGCGCGTTAACTGTGGATGCTCACAATGTCGCGATTGCTGCAGCGCGCCAATACTGTGTCACGCGAATCGAATTCTCACGCGCAGCGAACCAGGAGAGGCACCGTGGATAGCATTCAAGTTCAGCAGGACGGCCACATCGGCATCATCACGCTCGACAATCCGAAGAAGCTCAACGCACTCAGTCATGCCTTGGTGACATCTTTGATACAGGCGCTGCACGATTTTGCAGAGCGCGATGTGCGGGTGGTCATCCTGCGCGCGCAACCGGGCGTCAAAGTGTGGTCGGCTGGCCATGACGTGGGCGAGCTGCCTGAAGGCCGTCGCGATCCGCTGGGTTGGGACGACCCGCTGCGCAATCTGGTGCGTAGCATCGAGAGCCACCCGACGCCGGTGATCGCGATGATTGAAGGCACGGTCTGGGGCGGTGCGGTCGAGCTGGTGCTGGCCTGCGACATCATCATCGCCGTGCCGGAATCGACCTTTGCCGTGACGCCTGCGCGCCTTGGCGTGCCCTACAACGTGAGCGGCATGATGACTTTCATGAGCGCCTCGAGCCTGCGCATCGTCAAGGAGCTGGCCTTTACTGCGGCGCCGGTCGATGCCGTGCGTGCCGAGCGCGTGGGTATGATCAACCACGTGGTGGCGCTCGATGAACTGGAGCCCTTCACTCTTGCGATGGCGACCACGATTGCCGACAACGCACCGCTGAGCATTCGGGTGATGAAGGAGCAACTACGGGTGCTCGCCGGTGCCAAGCCGGTCAGCCCCCGCGGCTTCGAAAAGGTGCAGGGCCTGCGGCGCGTGGTGTATGACAGCCACGACTACGCCGAAGGCATCCGTGCTTTCAAGGAAAAGCGCCGACCGGCGTTTCTCGGGCGCTGACGGGCGCTCCGACGACCCGTGGAGGGGGGAGGGTCGTCGGGGCGCTCAGTCAGCCATCAGGCTTAGCCGTTGCTGGGGAAGGCGAACTGCGCCTTGCCGACGGTATCCACCGCCCAGCGTTGGGTCAGTGTTTTGCGGCGGGTGTAGAAGCGGATCGCGTCGGGGCCGTAGGCGCACAGATCGCCAAACAGTGAGCGCTTCCAGCCGCCGAAACTCTGGCAGGCCACGGGCACCGGCAGCGGCACGTTGACCCCCACCATGCCGACCTGCACCGCATCGCTGAAGTAGCGGGCGGCGGCGCCGTCGCGGGTGAAGATGCAGGTGCCGTTGCCGAACGCGTGGCTGTTGGTCAGGGCGATGCCGTCTTCGAGGCTGGCGACGCGCACGACCACCAGCACCGGACCGAAGATCTCTTCGCGGTAGATCGTCATCTCGGGCGTAACGCGGTCGAACAGGGTGCCGCCGACAAAGAAGCCTTCTTCAGCGCCGGGCACCGTCAGGCCGCGGCCGTCCACCACCAGTGTGGCGCCCTCTGATGCGCCCGTGTCGATATAGCCGACGACCTTGTCGCGGTGCGCGGCGGTGATCAGCGGGCCCATGTCCAGCCCGCGGGTGCTGCCGTTGCCGATATTGAGCTCGCGCACTTTGGGGGCCAGCTTGCTCACCAGCGCATCGGCCACCGCATCGCCGACCGCAACGACCACCGAGATCGCCATGCAGCGCTCGCCGCAGGAGCCGTAGGCCGCGCCCATCAAGGCGTTGGTGGCGGCGTCGAGGTCGGCGTCGGGCATCACGATGGCGTGGTTCTTGGCGCCACCGAGGGCCTGAATCCGCTTGCCGTGGGCGGTGCCGGTGGCGTAGATGTATTCGGCGATCGGCGTCGAGCCGACAAAGCTGACGGCCTGCACGCGCGGATCGGTCAGCAGGGTATCGACGGCTTCCTTGTCGCCATTGACCACGTTGAACACACCGGCCGGCAGGCCGGCTTCGGTCAGCAGTTCGGCGAGGAGCATCGAGGCCGACGGGTCTTTTTCGCTCGGCTTGAGCACAAAGGTATTGCCACAGGCGATGGCCATGGGGAACATCCACATCGGGACCATGGCCGGGAAGTTGAAGGGCGTGATGCCGGCGACCACGCCCAGCGGCGGAAATTCGGACCACGAATCGATGTCCGGGCCCACATCACGCGAGTGCTCGCCCTTGAGCAGCTCGGGCGCGCCGCAGGCGTATTCGACCACCTCGATGCCGCGCGCCAGCTCGCCGTGGGCATCTTCCCAGACTTTGCCGTGCTCTTCGAAGATGGCTGCGACGATGCGGTCAGCGTGTTGTTCGAGCAGCGCCTTGAAGCGGAACAGCACGCGTGCGCGCTTGAGCGGCGGCGTCTTGCGCCAGGCCGGAAAGGCCTCGGCGGCGGCCGCGATGGCCGATTCGACCGTGGCCTTGCTGGCCATCGCCACCTGCCGCGCCGGGCGGCCGAGTGCCGGGTTGAAGACGGCTTGCGGGCGGTTGATGTCGCTGATGTGTTCGCCCTTGATGTAGTGACCGAGGATGTCCATGGTTTGGGGTTCCGTGTGTTGTGATCAGGCGGTGGTGGCGAGGGCCTGGCGCACCGTTGAGAAAATGTGGGACAGCTCGTCGGGCGTGCTGTTAAGAAAGGGCGAGAACTGCAGCGTGTCGCCGCCATTGCGCACGACCACGCCCGCCTCAAAGCACTTGAGGAAGACCTCGTAGCCACGCGCACCGGGCGCGCCGTCGCGTGGGGCTAGCTCGATGCCACCCATCAGCCCGAGGTTGCGAATGTCGACAACGTGCGGCGCGTCGCGCAGGGCGTGGATCGCTTCTTCGAACACCGGTTCCAGCGCGCGGGCGGTGGCAAACGTGTTTTCTTCAGCATAGACATCGAGCGTGGCCAGCGCGGCGGCGGCGGCGAGCGGGTGGCCCGAATAGGTGTAGCCGTGCAGGAACTCGATGGTTTGTGTCGGGCCTTGCATCAGCGCCTGATAGATGGCTTCGCGCACCAGCACCGCGCCCATCGGCACCACGCCATTGGTCAGCCCCTTGGCGGTGGTGATGATGTCCGGCGTGACGCCGAAGCGCTCGGCGGCAAAGGGCGCGCCGACGCGGCCAAACGCGGTGATGACTTCGTCGAAAATCAGCAAAATGCCGTGGCGATCGCAGATCTCGCGCAAGCGCTGGAGATAGCCGATGGGCGGCACCAGAATGCCGGTGGAGCCGGCCACCGGCTCGACAATAAGTGCGGCAATATTGCTGGCGTCGTGCAGCGCGCACAGGCGCTCCAGGTCGTCGGCCAGATGGGTGCCCCAGCTCGGCTGGCCGCGCGTGAAGGCCATGTCGGCGAGTGAATGGGTGTGGCGAATGTGATCGACGCCCGGCAGCAGCGCGGCGCTGAATACCTTGCGGTTGCCCGGAATACCGCCCACCGACATGCCGCCGAAGTTGACCCCGTGGTAGCCCCGCTCGCGGCCGATGAGGCGGGTGCGCTGCCCCTCGCCGCGGGCGCGGTGATAGGCCAGGGCGATCTTGAGTGCGGTGTCGGCAGACTCTGAACCCGAGTTGGTGAAGAAGCAGCGGGTAAAGCCCTCCGGTGCCATATCGGTGAGCCGGGTGGCGAGCTCGAACACTTTCGGGTGACCCATCTGGAAGCCCATGCCGTAATCCAGCTCGGCCACCTGCGCTTGCACCGCCGCCACAATCTTCGGGTGGCAGTGACCAAGCCCGGAGGTCCACAGCCCCGAGAAGCCGTCGAGCAATTCGCGGCCGTTATCGGTGGTGTAGTAGTGACCGCGGGCGCGGGTGATCATGCGCGGCGCCTCTTTGAAAGCGCGGTTCATGGTGAAAGGCATCCAGTAGGCGTCGAGCGGGTTCATGTGGGTCTCCACAAAGTCTTGATGCATCCTAGTCGCGCTAAACGATGCATAAAACTACAATGATCGTCAGTAAAGTTTCGGATAAATGCAACAATGAAGCCACGCGCTCTGCTGAACAACCTTGCCGAAGCCGATCTGCGCCTGTTGCGGGTGTTCATCGCCATTGCCGAGTCCGGGGGTCTGGCGGCGGCCGAGTTGCGCCTCAACATCAGTCGCTCGGTGATCAGCCGCCATCTCAAGGCGCTGGAGTCGCGGCTCGCGGTGCGCCTGTGCGATCGGGGCCGGGCGGGCTTCGCGCTGACCGAGGAGGGCACGACGGTGCTGGCCGCCGCGCGGCGCTTGCTGGCGCAAATTGATGCGTTTCGGACCGAGATTGGTGAGTTGCACGAAGGCTTGCGCGGCGAGCTCAATCTTGCGGTGTTCGACAAGTTCGTGACCAATCCGGGCTGCAAGCTGCCAGCGGCCATCGCCGCGTTCGACGCGGTCGCGCCGTCGGTCCGGATCAATCTGCATGTGGCGCACAGCGGCGAGATCGAGCCCGGCTTGCTCGACGGGCGCTTCCAGCTCGGCATTCAGCCCATGCACCGCGCGAGCGATAGTTTTGAAGCGGTGTGGCTGTTTGGCGAACCGATGCAGTTGTATTGCGCGGCTTCCCATCCGTTGGTGGCCGGGGGGCGCACGCCGGATGATGCCGAAATTCGCGCCGCCCGGCTGGTCGGCCTGGGCTATCACTCACCCAATATGGAAACCTTCTGGCGGCTCGGACTCCAGCCGGTGGCGCGCGCGTTTGATCAGGAAGCGACCGTGGCGCTCATTCTGTCGGGCTGCTACGTGGGGTTCTTGCCCGCGCATTACGCCCAGTGCTTTGTCGCCGATGGGACGCTGTGCTGCATTGGGGCGCAGGTGTTTCACTATCACTGCGACTGGCATGCGTTTGTGCCGCGCAATCCGGCACCGTCGCGACTCGCGCGCCGGTTTCTTGAGATCTTGTGCGCCTGCCATGACACGGGAAGTGTCAGCGACGGTGCGCCGGCCTTCGTGAGGCCGCATTGAGGGACGTGCTGAAATCATCACCCATTCCGCGTTCTTCGGCGGAACCAACACGTCGGTCGTGGACGCTTTAAAGTCGTCGCATAAAAGCGATTTTCATGTCTTGCGGTGCCGTAGAGCGCATCTTCAGTGCCTTCGTCGGCGAGGCCGATTCATTCCTTGAGCGGCTGCTCGCGCCCGCCGGCCTTTTCAAGGCGCGCCGGGCAGTGCATGCTGGCCCCTGAACGGCAACACCCATGCGGGAGCGCCTGTGTCAGGGATCTTCATCAGCCACAGCAGTCGTGACAACACCGCGGCCGACGATCTGGCCACGCGGTTGCGTGCGCAAGGCTATCAGTCGTTATTCCTCGATTTCGACCCGGCCGACGGCATTCCTGCCGGACGGCATTGGGAGCGCGAAATATACGCGCAGTTGCGCGCTTGCAGCGGCGTGGTGGTGTTGTGCAGCGTGCACTCGATGGCCTCCGACTGGTGCTTTGCCGAAATCACCCACGCCCGGGCGCTCGGCAAGCAACTGTTTCCGCTGATCATCGACGCCTGCGAGCTGCGCTCCGTGCTGCTCGACACCCAGAGCACCGATCTGCGCCCCGACCCCGAGGCCGGTTACGCACGCCTGTGGCGCGGCATGCGCAGCGCCGGCCTGGACCCCACCGACAGCTTTGACTGGGACGTGCATCGTCCGCCGTATCCTGGCCTGACGCCGTTCCAGGCGGCCGATGCGGCGGTGTATTTCGGCCGCGAGGACGACCAGCGGCGCTGCCTCGATACGCTGGCGCAGATGCACCGTTATGGCGGTGACCGGCTGCTGGTGCTGGTGGGCACTTCGGGCAGCGGAAAGTCCTCGCTGGTGCGCGCCGGGGTGATCCCCAAATTGTCGCGCATGCCCGACTGGCAGGTGCTGGCGCCGATGCGACCGCTCCAGCAACCGGTCGACGAACTGGCGCGCGTCTTGCCCGAGGACGCGCGGGCGCGGCTGACCGGCGATGCCAGCGAACGGGCGCTCGCCAACGCGGTGGCGGCGGTGGCGGCCGCATCGGACACGGGCGCCGAGCGGCGCGCGGTGTTGCTCGTCATCGACCAACTCGAAGAGCTCGTCACCATCAGCGATGCCACGGCGGCGGCGCACTTTGTCGATCTGTTGCGCGCCGCGCTGGTCGGTGAGGGGGGCGATCTGTATTGCCTGGCCACGCTGCGCGCGGATTATCTGTCCGCGCTGCAATCGCACGCTGCCTGGGGGCAGATGCCGTTTCGCGAAATGTCCCTCGGCCCGATGACGCCACGCCATTTTGCCGAGATCATCAGCAAACCTGCGCAGCTTGCCGGCATCGAGCTCGAGCCCGGGCTGGTCGAAACCATGGTGCAGGACACCGGCACGGCCGACGCGCTGCCCTTGCTCGCGTTCACGCTCAACCGCCTGTGGCGCGATTTTGGCGCCGACGGCAAGATCACGCTCGACGAGTACACCGAGCGCATCGGCGGGCTCGAAGGCGCGATCCGGCAGGAGGCCGACGCCGTGCTCGCCGCGCTCAAACCCACGCGACCGCAGATTACCGAGTTGCGCCGCGCCTTTCGCCGCATGGTGCGGGTCGACCCGGAAGGGCAGTACACCCGGCGCTCGGTGCGCTGGCAGGAGATTCCCGCCGCGATCCATCCGCTCATGGAAGCCTTCGTCAAGGCACGCCTGCTGGTGTCGGGGCAAGAGGATCCCGGCGCGGGCAGCGAGGGCGCGCGCACATTGGAAGTTGCGCACGAGGCGCTGTTCCGCGCCTGGGACCGGCTCAAACGCTGGCTCGACGAAGACCGCGCGTTTCTGCTGTGGCGCCAGCATCTGCGCCCCGAGGCCGACGCCTGGCAGGCGGCGCCAAAGGATCAGGGGCTGCTCTTGCGTGGTGGTCCGCTGGCCGAGGCGCACCGCTGGCTGGGCGAGCGCGAGAGCGAAGTGGACGACACGCTGCGCGCCTTCATCGCCGCCAGCACCCAGGCGGCGCGCCGTGCGCGCCGGCGCTGGCGCGCGCTCGAGGCCGGCATCGCGATCGGCTTTGTGGCGGTGAGCTGGCTGGGCGTCAAGCTGTGGCAACAGCGCCTGGAGACCCACACTCAGTTGATCAACAGTTACTGGAGTGGCGCCGTGTCGGCGCGTGACGCCACCGGCGACGCGCTCAAAGCCGCCCATTATTTCGCGCGCGTCGCGGATCTCACACCGCTCGCCCAAACCCGCGAAAGTGCGCTCATCGGCGTGGGTGCGCTCAGCGGAGGCGTTGAACTGACCCGTATGATCGCGCTTCCCGCCGCACCCGAAGGCGTGCGTGTGCGCGCCGACGATGCGCTGCTGGTGTCGTGGGCCGCAGGAAACGCCACGCTGCATGATTTGCACAGCGGCGCCACGCTGGCGCAAACCGCACACGCCAAGCCCCTGCAGGAAGCGCTCATCGCAGCGCAACGCCATGTCGTCTTGCGTGACGTGGCGGGTGGCGTGTGGTTGTGGCGCCCTGGGCAAGCGGCGCGCGCGCTGGCAGCGGAGGCCATCGCCGGTATTGCGCTTGACGGCGACGGGCGGCGCCTGCTCGGCTGGCATGACGGTGGTGTGCGGATATGGTCGCTGCCGGCGGGCGAAGTGGTGCACCGCCTCGCGCTCACGGCGTCGATTGCCGGTGCGCGATTTCTTGGCAATGAAGGCGTACTGGCGTGGAGCAAGGACGGCCGGTTCTGGCAATGGCGCATTGGCGAGACCGAGGCGTCGTCGAGCTGGCAAACGGCTTGCGCCGTGCGCGGCGTGGACATCGCGGCCGACGCGGGCAGCGTGCTGAGCTGGTGCGACACCACACTGATGCGCCGCGATCTCACGCCGGGCGGCGCGCGAGTGCCGCCGTGGGAATCGCCGGAAACGGTCGACGGCGCCCGTATCGTGCCGGGCGGTAAAGTCATTGTTTCGTGGAACGCGGCGCGCGGGCGACTGCGTCTATGGAACGCCGCGACCGGCCAGCCGCGTTTCGATCAGCCGCTCGCACGCGACAGCGACGGCAGCATCTCGCACGTGCTGGTCACGCCAGAGGGGTCGCGCATCATCACCAGCGGAGGTGGTGGCAACATCGATCTGTGGGATCTTGCCGAAGGCGCCATCGCCGCGCGCGGCCGCCATGACAAGGCCGAGGCGACGGTGTCGACCGCGATCGCCCCGGACGGCACACGCGTGCTCGCCTGGAGCGCCACGGCCGGCGCGCGCTTGTGGGACACCAACACGCTGACGCCGCTCAGCCTGCCGCTGCAACACCTCGAACGCATTACCGGCGCCGCGTTTTTCGACGACGGCGAGGGCATCGTCACCTGGTCCGACGACGCCGACCTGCGGGTGTGGCGACGTCACCCGGCCGCCGAGCTGACCGCGCCGGTCGCAGCATCTGGCAGCGCATCAAGCAAGGCCAAGGCGACAGTGCCGGACAGCGCACTCAAGGCGCGCCTCGACGCGCTTGGTCTGCATGGCTATGAATTGCTCGATCAAGGCGATGACGCAACACTGGTGGTTGCCGGACCGCTAGCGCGTCGCCTGGGCGCCGGCGACATGCTCTCGCCACCGCTCACACTCAACGAAGGTGTCAGCAGCGGCGCGCTGTTGGCCGACGGGCGCGTCGTACTGTGGGGCAATACCAGCGTACAACTCTGGGATGCCATCTCCGGCCAGCCGCTCAGCGCGCTGCTGCGTTCCGACGTGCTCTATCCAGAGTCTGCCCACGTCGACGGCGGCTTGCTGACTTCCGACGGCAATCGCGCGCGCCAATGGCGCTGGCCCGTCCCCGACACCGCTGGCGTGGCGGCGCAACAGTGGCTCGCGGCAACCAGTGCGACGCAGATGGACGCGCAGGGCGCGATGTCGGTGATGACGCGTGAGGCGTGGTGCGCACTGGCGGGTGCGGCGCCTGATCGTGCAGCTTGCGCGAAATAGCCGGTGCCGGCGTAGATGCGTTGTTCGCCCCGCGCGCTTATTGCACCTGAACCAGCGAATCGGACCACGCGCCAACCCAGTCACCGCCGTTGTCCCATACCCGGACCTGTAACTGGTGGCGGCCGCGTGAGATGTTGGCTTGTTCGTCCTGCCCGTTCCAGCGTTGCGTCGGGGCGCTCTCCACACGGCTGTTGCGCTGTACGCTGCCGATCCGCTGGCCATTGACATAGCGCTTGCGTGCGCCGTCCGGGCTTTGCGTGATGCGCATGTATTCGACCGCGGAGTTGTCAAAATCAGAGCGTGAGCGGAAGGCAAAGCTGGCGGTGTCGCCGTTTTGTACGCGCACTTCGCCGGGGTTGAATTCGAGCTGATCGACGGCGATGGAGCCGACGGCGCGCGGGCCGCAGCCGATGCCGTACACGGTGAAGCCGTCGATGGTTTCGGTGCCGGTTTGTGCGTCGGCGGCGGTGACGGCGAACACCGCAGGTCTGACGCTGTCGCCCAGAAACGGGGGCAGATCGAAGCGCAACAGATGACGCCCGAGGCCGAACTGGTCGAGCCGGTAGGTGACGATTTCCGCGCCGGGCACGCTGATGCGGAGCAGCACACGCCCCGGTTTATGCTGCGCATAATCGACCACGATCGGCCAGCCGCTGCGCACTAGCGCGCGGATGCCGAAGGCGCTGGTATTGAACTGGGTGGGGACTTGCGGTCCGGTCTGCAGCAGTTGCTGCATGCCTTCGTCGTCATTGCGTTGTTCGGTCTTCTCGGCGTTGAGGTGACGGTTGATGGCAAACAGCGCCACCGCGCCGACAATGAGCGCGGGGATGCCCCAGTTGCTGCCGCCGTCGCCGCCTTTGTCGCCGTTATCATAATTGCTCGGCGGTGTCGGGTAGGGTACGCGTGTCGGTGCTGAAGTGCCTGGAGGTGTATTGGGTGGTGGATATGGATTCGGCGACTGCGCCCATGCCGATGTCGGCAAGGTCGCGCACAGTGCGAAGCCAAGAACGACGCAAAGGCCGCGCTGCCATTGTCGACTCGTCATGGCGGGCCTCCTTATACCTGCTGACCTTCGATGGCGAGCGCATCGCTACCGGGCGACTTGCAGGCCACGCCCTCCATCACCTCGCGTTTGCCGTCGACAAAAACGACCTGGTCGAAGCGTCGGCACTGCTGTTCGTCTTTGGCGTAGACGTCGGAAGTTGGTGTGACCGCAAAGTCGCGATTGCTGTCATCGTTATGCCAACGCACGGTTTGCCCGGTGGGCACTTCGTTGATCGTCTCGGCGAAGCGTTTTTTGTCGGCCTCGTCCATGTATTGACCGATCATGCGGCCGACCGCAGCGCCGACCAGGGCGCCGATGATCGTGCCGCCGGCGCCGCCGTCATCGACCCGATTGCCGAGGATACCGCCGAGGAGACCGCCGATGAGGGTGCCCGTGTCGCGCTTGTTGGCCGTTTCGCAACCCGTTGTGGTGACCAGGGTGAAGGCGACGGCGATGGACGACGCGATGATTCGTACTGCAGGCAAGTGTCGCATCTTCTTTACCTCCGGAATGGGACGGGCCAAGAATGCGCAAGCGGCGGTTGGCGCTGCATATGTCGCCCATTTTTACAGTATAGGTAGGGATGTCGCCCGTGTAATTGTGGGCCCCGGCGCTGATGCACGCAGTGCGATACGCCATCGGCCAGGCGTGACACAGTGCATTTGGGAGACCGCCCGTGACGACGCCAGCAAAAGCGATGCAGGTCGCGAGCGGGTTTCCCTCTCTGCGCACGCTGCGACCGGAACGCGCCATTTCCCATCGAGAACAGCGCTCACTGTGCCAAAGCGGCGAGAAGTGCCAACCATGCCTTCGGCTCGATCACACGCTTGCTGGCGGAAGTGGCTGCGGCCGGCGCGCAGTCGGGCGCCGCCTTTATTATCCCGGCCAGTCCATCTGTTCCGTGTATTTAGCGTACGGGCGCGATCTCGGCCAACCGGTCGAACGGACCGGCTTGGCACTGGACGTCGTGGCCGGCGAGTTGGGGCCGGGGGCGTGGCTCGAGGGGTGAAGAGGGCATCGACGAGAAATTTTTACGCCTGCGCCGCGTGGCCGTTCGGCACGGTGAAACGAAAGGTCGCACCGTTCGGCGGTGTGCTCTCCACCCAGATACGCCCGCCAAGATGCTCGATCATGCGCCGGCAGATCGCCAGTCCGAGGCCGGTGCCCGGCGGGGCTGCGCCGCTGGCGTCGAGGACCTGGCGGAATTCTTCGAACACTTCTTCGTGCTTGTCAGGCGGGATGCCGGGGCCGTTGTCAGTGACGGTGATGGTCGCTTCGCTCGCGCCGCATTCGAGGCGCACGTCCACGCGGCCGGTATCGCGCGGCGCGAATTTCCAGGCGTTCGACAGCAGGTTGATGACCACCTGGGTGAGCCGGTCGACGTCGCCGGTGACCGGCGAGACCTGCGGCGGCAGCGTCAGTTCGAGCGCGACATGTTTTTCGGCAAACATCGGCTTGAGCGAAGTGACCGCCGATTTGAGCAGCGCGGCCGGGTCGATGTCGGTGATGTTCCATTCCATGCGTCCGGCCTCGATCTTGGCGAAGTCGAGCAGGTCGTTGATCATGCGCACGAGGCGCTGACACTCGGTGTTGATGACGCCGAGAAACTCGCCGCGCTGGTCGGCATCGATTTCCGGGTCGTCGCTGAGGATTTCGGCGAACGAGCGGATCGAAGTCAGCGGCGTGCGCAGATCGTGGGTCACCATGTTGAGAAAAGCGGTCTTGGCGCGGTTTGCTTCCTCTGCCTTCTGCTTTGCCGCCTGCAGGCTGTTTTCCCAGGTTTTGCGTTCGGTCACGTCGGTGTAGGTGGTGACGAAACCGCCGCCCGGCAGCGGCGTGCCACGCACCTCGATCACCGCGCCGTTGGGTCGCACCCGTTCGAAACAATGCGGTTCGGCTTTTTTTGCCAGCGCGATGCGGGCTTCGACCAGTTCGTCGATTGGGCCCTCGCCATAGTCGCCGCGCTCGGCGTTGAAGTGGAAGAAGTCGGCGAGCGGCCGGGCGAAGCTGCCCAGTTCGGTGGGGAAATCGAGGACATCGAGAAAGTGATGGTTCCAGGCAACCAGCCGCAGTTCGCGGTCGAAGATGCTGAATCCCTGCGCAAGATATTCGAGCCCGCCGACCAGCAGGTGGATTCGGTCGGCCTCCTTGATTTCTTCAGATGCCATCGCAGTGCGTTCCTCCTGCGGCTGATTGTACGGCTGATCGGGCGTCGAGTGCGGGTGTTTGAGCGCGCTACGCCGTGCGCCTTTTTTGCCGGTATCTCGAATGCACCATTCTCGCTCACGGCCTCGCTCGCGCCTGCGGCGGCGAGCGTCCGCGACGGTGCGCCGTATCTAGGCATTCACAATGCGCGGGAGCCGGGTCAGGTGTAGCGCGATGGCCAGCACGCCGATCAGGAGCAGGCTCAGGCTTGAGACGACCCCAATCCATTGTCCGGCGTCCCAGGCCAGACCCACGGCGGTGCCAAGCACGCTGCTGCCCAGGTAGTAGCTCGACAGATAGACCGCCGCGGCGAGTGCCCGGCTGGCGCCGGCACGTCGGCTGACCCAGCCGCTGGTCGTGGTGTGGGCGCCGAAAAACCCGAACGTGAAGATCGCGATGCCGACGATGACGGCGCCCAGGTGCGTCGGCAGTGTGACCAACACACCGAGCAGCATCAGCGCAGCCATCATCCACAACACCTGGCGTCGGCCGATGCGGTCCACCAGCTGCCCGACCCAGGCGGAGGCCAAGGTGCCGACCATGTACAGCAGGAAGATGCCGCCAATGGCCGTTTGGCCAAGAGAAAAGGGCGCTGCGACGAGTCGGAAGGTGACGAAATTGTAGAGCCCGACGAAGCCGCCCATCAGCAAGAACGCACTCAGAAACAGCCAGGGCAGCCCGGCGTCGCGCATGAGGTTCTTGGCGTCTGCCAGCACCCTGGCCGGCGAAATCGAGCGGCGCTGAAAATGTCGGGAGGCGGGCAGGCCGAACCAGAAGGCCAGTGCGGCGATGGCACCGAGCGCGCCGAGCACCAGCAAACCGGTCTGCCAGTCGAAGTGATCGGTGACCCAGGCGGTGAGAAACCGGCCGCTCATTCCGCCAAAGGCGTTGCCGGCGATGTAGAGCCCCATCGCGCGGCCCTGCGCGTTTGGCGCGACCTCTTCGCCCAGGTAGGCCATGGCGGCGGCCGGCAGGCCTGCCAATGTGATGCCAAGCAGGGCGCGCAGGACGAGGAGCTCGTTGAACGAAGTGACCCACGGGCACAGCAGTGATAGCACGGCAGCCAGCACGAGCGAGAGCGTCATCATTGGGCCGCGGCCAAAGCGGTCAGAGAGAAGACTGGCCGGGATCAGCGCGAGCGCCAGCGCGCCGGTGCTGACCGATACCGACAGGCTGACCTCGGTGGCCGAGACCTTGAAGACCTGGGACAGCAGGGGTAGCAGGGGTTGGGTGCCATAGAGCATTGCGAAACACGCAAATCCGCCCAGGAACATGGCCAGATTTGCCATGCGATAGGGGCGGGTGCCGGCATGAAGAAAACTGTCGATGTTCGTCGCGTTGGCGTGATCGTGGGATGACATGAGGGTGCGGCTGCTGGCGCGTGAGTGGAGATGCAATCCTAAGTCTGCAAAAAATCTACGTCCAATATATATTTGAGGCGAAATTGATACTCTGGAGGTATGAATGGATCTGCGTCGCCTGCGTTACTTCGTGGCCGTGTCCGAAGAGCTGAACTTCACCCGAGCGGCTGCGCGCCTGCATATGGCGCAACCGCCCTTGTCGATGCAGATCCGTGCGCTGGAAGACGAACTGGGCGCGGCATTGTTCATCCGCAGCAAGCGCAAGGTCAGTTTGACTGATGCTGGGCATCGGTTGCTTGAGCGTGCCCGGCGTTTGCTGGACGACGCCGACAGCGCGGTCGACGAAGTGCGCCGTGTCGCGCGCGGCGAGGCCGGCTGCCTGCGGGTCGGGTTTACCGCGTCGATGCCGTACAGCGCAGTGCTGGGCGATGTACTGCGCAGCTACCGGGCGCGTTTTCCCGCGGTCGATCTGCAATTGCGTGAGATGTTTACCCGGGAACAATTCGTGGCGATCAGCCAGGGCGGGCTGGATGTGGGCTTTGTGCGGCATACGGCCAGCATGGCGAGTGATGGCGTGGTGTTGAGACAGATCGGGCGCGATCCGCTGCGTCTGGTGATGCACGCCGGTCATCCGGCCGCGAACGGTGATGCGGTCAACATGGCGGATTTGCGCGACGAGGGCTTCATCGTCTTCCCGCCGGACGTTGGCACCGGCCTGCCCGGGGTGCTTCAACAGTTGTGCCGTAACGCGGGATTTGCGCCGCGTATTGTCCAGACCGCCCGCGAGGCGACCACCCAGATCGGGCTTGCCGCGGCCGGACTGGGCATTGCCTTGCTGCCGGCGCAGCTCGAATGTGTGCACATACCGCGCGCGCGCTATGTGCCGATTCGCGATCCGGCGGCAGTGTTTTCGTTGTCGGTGGCGGTGGCGGAGGGGCCGGTGAGCCCCTTGTTGGCGGGTTTTCTGGATGTGCTTGCCGAGACCACAAAGGCCGGCTGAGTCTGTTTGGCGGGTGCCACCCGGAAACGAAAACGCCACCCGGAGGTGGCGTTTCGTGAGGCGACCGAGGCGGGGGCTCAGCGACGCATGGCGTCGAAGAACTCGCCGTTGCTCTTGGTCTGGCGCACTTTGTCGAGCAGGAATTCCATCGCGTCGATGTCGTCCATGCCGTAGAGCAGTTTGCGCAGCACCCAGATCTTCTGCAGCACGTCGGCCTTCATCAGCAACTCTTCGCGGCGGGTGCCGGAGCGGTTGACGTTGATGGCCGGATACACGCGCTTCTCGGCCATGCGGCGGTCGAGGTGCAGCTCCATGTTGCCGGTGCCCTTGAATTCTTCGTAGATTACATCGTCCATGCGGCTGCCGGTGTCGATCAGCGCGGTGGCGATGATGGTCAGCGAACCGCCTTCTTCGATGTTGCGCGCGGCGCCGAAGAAACGCTTGGGCTTTTGCAGGGCGTTGGCATCGACACCACCGGTCAGCACCTTGCCGGAGGCGGGCACGACGGTGTTATAGGCACGGGCCAGGCGGGTGAGTGAGTCGAGCAGGATGACCACATCCTTTTTGTGCTCGACCAGGCGCTTGGCCTTTTCGATGACCATTTCGGCCACTTGCACGTGACGCGAGGCCGGCTCGTCAAAGGTGGAGGCGACCACTTCGCCTTTCACCGAACGCTGCATCTCGGTCACTTCTTCGGGGCGCTCGTCGATGAGCAGCACGATGACGACGACGTCGGGATGGTTGGCGGTGATGGCGTGGGCGATGTGCTGCAGCATCACCGTTTTACCGGTTTTTGGCGGGGCGACCAGCAGACCGCGCTGGCCTTTGCCGATGGGCGCGATCATGTCGATGATGCGAGAGGTGACGTTTTCGCCACCTTTCATGTCGCGCTCGAGTTGCAGGCAGGCCGTCGGGTGCAGCGGCGTGAGGTTTTCGAACAGGATCTTGTGCTTGCATGCCTCGGGCAGCTCGCCGTTGATCTTGTCGACCTTCACCATCGCAAAGTAGCGTTCGCCATCCTTCGGGGTGCGAATCTCGCCCTCGATGGTGTCGCCGGTGTGCAGGTTGAAGCGGCGCACCTGCGAGGGCGACACGTAGATGTCGTCCGTGCCGGCCAGGTAGGAAGCCTCGGGTGAGCGCAGGAAGCCGAAGCCGTCGGGCAGCACTTCGAGTACGCCGTCACCGAAAATCGGCTCGCCTTTTTTGGCGCGGTTTTTCAGCAGCGCGAATACGAGTTCCTGCTTGCGCAGGCGATTGGCGCCGTCAATGCCATTCTCTTGAGCCATCTCAAGCAATTGGCTGACGTGGAGGTTCTTGAGCTCCGAAAGTTGCATGGTGATCTACTGGATGGGGAAGGAGAAAAACGACGGGCCGGAAGCCGTGATAACGGTGGACCGCAGAAGGGAATGTGCAACCGCGACGCCGGGGGAGGGGGCTGGGCGCCCGGATTCAGGGCGTCGCGGGAAGTGAGCGGAATCTAGCCCGATCAGAGGTTGCTGTCAATAAACGCCGTCAATTGCGACTTGGACAGTGCGCCGACCTTGGTGGCTTCGACGTTGCCGCCCTTGAACAGCATCAGCGTCGGGATGCCCCGGATGCCGAATTTGGCGGGGGTGTCCTGGTTCTCGTCGATGTTGAGTTTGGCGACTTTCAGTTTGCCTTCGTATTCCTTGGCCACCTCGTCAAGAATCGGCGCAATCATCTTGCAAGGGCCGCACCATTCGGCCCAGTAGTCCAGCAGGACGGGGGTCGCGGATTGCAGGACCTCAGCATCGAAAGTGCCGTCGGTGACGTAATGGATATGCTCGCTCATGGTTCCTCGCATCAGGGAGTGATGACTGGTTTGATCAGACAGGGCCATATTGGCCGATTCAGACAAAACGACACGCGCGGATGGCGTATCGAGTGCGGTTGTGGGAGGAAAGTTATGCCAAGCCACGGCGAACGTCAAGCAAACTGCCCGTATTGTCCGTCGCGTTTCGTGACTTGGGGGGCGTGTGCCGCGCTATAGTTCGCGCTGAGGGATATCCGCCCCCGGTCAGCCGCTGTGGCGCAATTGCAACAATGGAGAGATTCGAATCATGACCTATGTAGTGACCGAAGCCTGTGTCAAATGCAAATACACCGACTGCGTGGACGTGTGCCCGGTCGATTGTTTTTGCGAAGGCCCCAACTTTCTGGTGATCGATCCGGACGAGTGCATCGACTGCACCCTGTGTGTCGCCGAGTGCCCGGTCGAGGCCATCTATGCCGAAGATGATGTGCCCGACGATCAGCAGGAATTCATCGCCATCAATGCCGAGCTGGCCAAGCAATGGAAGCCGATCATCGAGCGCAAGGACGCGCTGTCCGACGCCGAAGAATGGGCGAAGGTAAAGGAAAAGCGTCACCTGCTTGAGCGCTGAGTTCGCATCATGATCGGGCCCGGGCTCACTCATCATCGTTTTGCGCCGGGGCCCGATTTTATCGACCGGTGCGCTCAGGCACTGATCGCGCACGCGCCGGGGCCGGATCTGACCGGCTGGCGGGTGGTGGTGCCCAATCTGATGATGGCGCCGGCGTTCAAGCAGGCGCTGCGCCAGGCCGCCGGCCGTAGCCTGCTGCTGCCACCCGTTGAAACCCTGCAAGTGCATCTGGCGCCCTGGGCGGCGGCGTTTACACCGCTGTCCGACACCCGTCGGCAGTTTGCCTTGTATCAGCAGCTGCGCGCGCGCGGCTGGTTTGAGCAAGGCAATCTGTGGGCGCTGTGCGAAGAATTCATCGCTTTTTTTGATGAGCTCACCGAGCAGGGCGCGGCCCTGGTCGACAGCGAAGCCGCGCTGGCAGAGCAGCTTGCCGCCGCCTACGGCGCGCGCAATACCGAGGCGCTGCGCTTCGAAGCCGCTGTGGTGCACCAGCTCTGGTATGCCGAAACCCAAGGCGCGCCCTCGCGCCGGGCCGCGCGTTTGCTTGGTGCGGCGCAATGGACAGCCTGCGCACCTACGCCCTTGCTGGTGATCGCAGAGGGCGCCTTGTCGACGCCGCTTCGTGCCTGGCTGGTACGCCATGCCGAATGTGCCGGGGTTGTGCTGTGTCAGGCCGACCGCAGTGTGGCGGCGACGCCGCTGCTGGCGATGCTCGGCGCTGCCTGGCCGACCGAAAACGCGGCGCCGCTGCAGGCGCGTGTCGCCGCGGTGGCAGATGACGGCGCCCTCGATGCACATGTGCAGATCATCGGAGTCGACGCGCTGGAGCATGAGGCGCACACCGTCGCGCTTGGCGTGCGTCAGGCGCTTGCCGCCGGTGCTGAATCCATCGCCTTGGTTGCGGTTGATCGCATGGCGGCACGACGGGCGCGGGCGCTGCTCGAGCGTGACGGCATTCTGGTCGAGGATGAATCGGGCTGGAAGCTCTCCACCACACGCGCTGCCGCGCTGGTCGACGTGGCCCTCGAAGTGCTGGCGCGCTCGGCGTATTGGCGCGATGTGCTCGACCTGTGCAAATCGCCCTTCGTGTTTAGCGCTACGCCCGTCGAGCAGCGTCAGCGCGCCGTGCTGGCGATCGAGCGGGCCATCATCGACGGCGCAGTCGTGACCGGTCTGGCGCCGATTGCCGCGGGCCTCACCGAGCAGCCCGAGGCGCTGGCGCTCATGACTGCGATCAGTGACGCCAGCCGCGGGTTTTCCATGCAAAGCGCAGCGCCGCAAGTCTGGCTGCGCCGCCTGCGTGACTTGCTCTCGGCGCTCGACGCCACCGACGCCTTGCTGGCCGACGCCGCGGGCCAGACCCTGCTCGAAGGCTTTGACGAACATATCGAGGTTTTGCGCGACGAAGGCTGTCAGCTCAGCTTCGACGAGTGGCGCGACTGGCTCGACAGCGAGATGGACGCGGCCATGTTCCGCGATCGCAGCATCCGCAGCCCGGTGGTGATGACCCACTTGCCGGCGTGCCGACTGCGGCATTTTGATGTGGCCATCGTGGTCGGCGCTGACGCCATTCAACTGGCGGCAGAAGACCGCCGCGCGATCTTCATTCACGACGGCGTGCGGCAGGAGCTCGGCCTGCCCGGACGTGCAGACGGCCTGCAACGCCTGCGCGATGACTTGACGATGCTGATCGCTGGCTGCGGGCGGGTGGTGTTCACCTGGCAAAAGCTGCGCGACGGCGACCCCGGACCGCTGGCCGCCGAGCTGGAAATTCTCGATCTGGCGCATGAGATGCGTTTTGGCCGGCCGCTGATCCACCCCGCGCCGCCCATGCCACCCGTCAACGCCGCACACCAGGGTCAGCCGGTGCCGGGCCCCGTCGTGCCGCGTTCGCAGCGCCCGGCGTCGATCACGGCCTACGGCTATGCCTCGCTGGTCAATTGTCCGTATCAGTATTTCGCGCGCAGTGTGCTGGGGCTGGACGAGGCGGGCGAAGTCAGCGAAGCCATGGAAAAGCGCGACTACGGCCAGTTTGTCCATTCGGTGCTTGAGCGCTTTCATACACGTTTTCCGGTGGTCACCGGAGTGAGCGATGAGGTCTTGCTGGCCGCGCTGGAGACCGAAACCCTGGCCGTGTTCGGCGAGCGGCTGAAGGCCAATTTTCTGGAGACGGCCTGGCTGCTGCGCTGGCGCAAACGCATGGGCGATTATCTCGACTGGCAGCGCCGCCGGGAGCAGTCCGGCTGGCATTACGCCGAAGCCGAACGCAGTGTGCGCCGCGCGCTGCCACTGGCCGACGGCGACACGCTCACGCTCAAAGGCCGGCTCGATCGGCTCGACCGTGGTGCCGACGGCGCGCTGGCAGTGCTCGATTACAAGGCCCGCGACACCGCATCTTTGCGCCGGGCCGTGAAAGACCCCGAAGACGGCCAGTTGGCGATCTATGCCGCGCTGATGGACGAAGCCGTGGCGCAGGCGGCCTATGTCGCGCTCGATGGCGACCGTGTCGATACTTATCCGCTGGACGACCCGGCCGCGGCGGCAGCCGCACACCTGGGCCGGCTCACCGATGTGTTTCAACGCATGGGCGAGGGCGCGCCGATGAAGGCCAACGGGCTGGGTACTGTCTGCGACTACTGCAGTGTGCGCGGTCTGTGCCGCAAGGACTATCACGATGACTGAGCCCTTCGTTCGCCAGGCGCTGGACCCTGCGCGCAGCGTGGTGGTCGAGGCCTGCGCCGGCAGTGGCAAGACCTGGCTGCTGGTGTCGCGCATCCTGCGCATTCTGCTCACCGGCGCACGCCCCGGCGACATCCTTGCCATTACGTACACCCGCAAGGCGGCGCGGGAGATCGAAGCGCGGCTGCGGCTGTGGTTGCGCGACCTGGCGCGGCTCGATGACGCCGCCGCCTGCGCTTTTCTCGAAGCGCGCGGGCTCGACGCGGCGGAGGCGCTTGCCGTCTTGCCTCGGGCGCGCGGTTTGATCGAAACGGTCGAGCAGGCCAGCCCGGCGATCACCATCACCACATTTCACGGCTGGTTTGGCCGCATTCTGTCGGGCGCCAGTCTCAACGCCGGGCTGGCCGGCTTTGCGCTGGCCGAGGCCGAAGGCCCGCTCATGGACGAGGCCTGGGCCTTGTTCGCGCGTCGCTGCGCCGAGGCGCCGGACGGCCCCGTGGCCACTGCGCTTGGGCAGCTCTACACCTTGTTCGGCAGCGCCAATACGCGCAGCCTCCTCGACGCCTTCGTGTCGCGGCGGGGTGAGTGGCAGGTGTTTGCCGCGGGGGCGTCGCTTGAATCGGTGCTGGCGGATATGGCGGCCGCGGCCGAAGTGTCCTCGGACGAAGAAGCACTGGCGATGTTTTATGGCGCGGCCGATCTCGAGGCGCGGCTCCTGCGCTACGCCAGCTATCTGGGCAAGAACACGGCCTCCGACCAGAAAGCCGCCAATGCCTTGATCGATGCCCTGGCCATCGCCGATGACGCGCCACGCTTCGAGGCGCTGGTGCCGATCTTTCTGACCGGCGAGGGGACGGTGCGCGTACGCAAAGCGTCCAAGGCGCAGGCGGGGCGCCTGACCGAGGCGGGCGAAGCCGATCTCCTGATGTTGCACGAATCGCTTGCCGGCGCCTTGCTCGACTGCGTGGCCGCGCGGCTGGAGCTGCGTGTGCTTGAATTCAATGCCGCAGCGCTGACCGCCGGCACCGCGCTGCTCACCGAGTTCGAAGCCTTCAAGCGTCAACGGCGTCTGATGGACTACGCCGATCTTGAGATCGAGGTCGATCGTCTGCTGGATGACGCCGACCGCGCTCCGTACTTGCAGGCGCGGCTGGATGCCCGATACCGCCACCTGCTGCTCGACGAGTTCCAGGACACCAACCCGGTGCAGTGGCGCATTTTGCTGGCCTGGCTGGCGGCCTACGAGGCGGACGCGTATCGGCCGTCGATTTTTCTGGTGGGCGATCCGAAGCAATCCATCTATCGCTTTCGCCGTGCCGACTACCGTATTTTCAACCATGCGGCCGAGTGGCTGTCGGATGGCTTCGACGCGGTGCGTCTGCCGAATAATCACACCTGGCGAAATGCGCCGGCCGTGGTCGATGTGGTCAATGCGCTGTTCGTCAAAGAGCCGGCTTTTGTCGGCTTTGCGGAGCAGGCGGCGCGGCGTGGCGCGCGTGAGGGCATGGTGCACCTGCCGGCGCTGGTGAGCGCGCCCGAACTGGCCGACGACGCTGACGACGGCAGCTTGCGCGACCCACTGAATGTTGCCCGCCGCGTGCGCGAAAACCTGGCCCGACGCCAGGAAGCGCAGGTGATGGTGTCGACCTTGTTCGATTGGGTGGGCGATCGCGCCATCGACGCGCACGACGGACCGCGCCCCATGCAATGGGGTGATGTGCTGATTCTGACGCGCACCCGCGGCATCCTGCCCGAGTACGAGCGAGCGCTGCGCGAGAGCGGCGTGCCCTATCTGAGCGTCAGCCGTGGCCAGCTGCTGTCGACACTCGAAGCCGCCGATCTGACCGCGCTGCTGCGCTTCCTGACCACGCCGTCCGACGATCTGGCGCTGGCGCACTGCCTGCGCGCGCCCTGGTTCGATATCAGCGACGCGGCCTTGCTGGCGCTGGCGGCCGAGCCGGACGGCGACTGGTGGACGCGCTTGCGCGCCGTGGCGGCCGGGGCGGGGCCGCACGCGGCCGCACTGGCGTCGGCGGCGGACTTGCTCTCGGGCTGGATGGCTTTGGCGGCGCACTTGCCGGTGCACGATCTGCTCGACCGGATCTACGATCAGGCCGATGTGATGGCCGCGTATCGTCGCCGTGTGCCGCCGCCGATGTGGGCCGGCGTGGCGGCCAACCTGGAGGCTTTTCTGGCGCTCGCGCTGAGTGTGGATGGCGGGCGTTACCCGAGCCTGCCGCGCTTTGTCGATGAGCTCCAGCGCCTCGGTCGCGCCGGCGACGACGAAGCGCCGGATGAAGGCGCATTGATCGATGGCGCCTCGCAGGGACGGGTGCGCATCATGACCATTCACGGCGCCAAGGGTCTGGAAGCGCCGGTGGTGTGGCTGATCGATGCCAACAACACGCACCAGCGCCCGGACAGCTATCAGCCGCTGATAGACTGGCCTGCGGGTGCGCCGAGGCCGACGCATTTTTCATTGCACGCCACATCGGCTCTGGCCGGGCGGGCGCGGGCGGCGATTTTCGATGCCGAGGCTGCCGCACGTGAGCGCGAAACCTTGAATCTGCTCTACGTTGCCATCACCCGCGCCGAGCAGATTTTTGTGGCCAGCGGCAGTGAAGCGCGGGGTGACGTGTCGCAGACCTACTACGGTCGCCTGCGCCGCGCGCTGGATGATCTGGGCGCTGCTGAGACCTACGGCAAGGTCTCGCGTATCGCGTCGCCGGTGACTGAGCCGGACGCGGCGCTTGCCGAGGTGGCGCCGGCGGTGCCGGTGCGTGTTTCGCCGGTGGGCGAGCGGGTGGTCGCGCCAGTGGCGAATACGGCGATGGATTTCGGAACGGCGATGCACGCGCTGATCGAGGCGGCGACAACGCCCGGTGCCGCGACGCCGGTGGCGTTGAGCGACGCCGTTCGCCAAGCCGCCGAGGCGATTCTCAACGCGCCCGATCTGCAGCCCTTCTTCGACCCCGCCCAGTTTGAAGTGGCCTATAACGAAGTGGAGATCATCGACGATGCCGGTCGTCTCGGCCGGATCGACCGGCTGGTGTTGCGCGATGACGCGGCCTGGGTGATCGACTACAAGAGTGGCCACCCCGAGCCCGCGTTGATGGAGAAGTATCGACAGCAAATGCGTGACTATTGCCGTGCGGTGTCAGCCATGTTCTCCACGCTTACGGCGAGGGCGCTACTTGTTTTTGCGGACGGCAGCCGTGAGCACGTCGAGCCGCCAGCGTGATGGATAGGGGCTTTCCCGCTTCCCCCCTGCCACGCAATCGACTACCATCCGAGACGAACAAGCGCACCCGAAGAGTGCAAACCGTCAGGCAAGGGGTAAATCATGCAGGTGAGTGAAATCCTGGCGATCAAGGGCAAAGTGCTCTATACGATCGCTCCGAACCGTAGTCTTTCCGAAGCCGTGGCCATCATGACCGAGCAGGATGTCGGCTCGCTGGTGGTGTTCGAGCATGGCAAGATGGCCGGTATGCTCACTTTCCGCGAAGTGCTCAAGCATGTGCATAACGCGGGTGCCAGCTGGCAGGATCTGACCATCGCCGACGTGATGGTGCGCGATCCGCTGACCGCGGGCGCGAACATGGAAATGGATGAATTGCGTCGCCACATGGTGGATCATCACCAACGCTATTTGCCGGTCATGGATGAAGACACCTTGCTGGGCGTCATTTCCTTCCATGACGTGGCCAAAGCCGTGCTGGAAGAGCAGAGTTTCGAGAATCGCATGCTGAAAAATTACATTCGCAACTGGCCCGAAGAATCAAACGAGGCCTGAGTCGAGTGTGACCGGCTCGACGCCTCAGGGGGGGCGGCGAGCCGGTAAAGAGTCGTTGGAAAAGGTCATCGTCGATTGACGATGCACTTGCCTTGGGAGGGCGGGGTCCGGCTATGGCCGGATCAAATTCCGACGCAAAACAAGGAGACACCGTGGATAAAATCTGGCTCAAGAGCTACCCCCCTGGCATTCCCGCTGAGATCGATCTGAATGAGTTCGACTCCATCGGCGACATGTTTCTGCAAAGCTGCCGGCAGTTCGGCGAGCGCACGGCCTATGTCAACATGGGCAAGAGCATGCGTTTCGACGAACTGGAAAAACTGTCCGGGCAGTTTGCCGCCTATCTCCAGGGTGAATTGAAGCTACCGAAAGGTGCGCGCATCGCCCTGATGATGCCCAACGTCATGCAGTACCCGATCGCCATGTACGGCGCCTTGCGCGCGGGCTACACGGTGGTCAACTGCAACCCGCTCTACACCGCCCGCGAACTGGAGCACCAGCTCAAGGATTCGGGCGCGGTGGCGATTGTCATCCTCGACAACTTTGCCCATACGCTTCAGGACGTGGTCGCGCACACCGAGATCAAGCACGTCGTCGTCACCCGGCTGGGTGACCGGCTCGGTGGCCTCAAGGGCGGCGTGGTCAACTTCGTGGTCAAGTACATCAAGAAGATGGTGCCGGCCTGGGAGCTGCCCGGCCACAAGCGCTTCAATGACATCCTCGCCGTCGGCGCACGACACACGCTCGCGCCGGTAAAGGTTGGCCACGACGACATCGCCTATCTGCAATACACCGGCGGCACGACCGGTGTGGCCAAGGGCGCGATGCTGACCCACCGCAACATCATCGGCAACCTGCAGCAGGCGCATGCCTGGATCAAGCCATTTCTGGGCGACAAGCCCGAAGTGATCATCACCGCGCTGCCGCTCTATCACATCTTCTCGCTGACCGCGAACTGCCTCACCTTTTTCAAGATCGGCGCGACCAACATTCTGATCACCAACCCGCGCGATATTCCTGGCTTCATCAAGGAGATCGGCAAGATCCCGTTCACCGCCATTACCGGCGTCAACACCTTGTTTAACGCACTGCTGAACAATCCGGCATTCGAAAGCGTCGATTTTTCGTCCCTGCGCATCACGCTGGGCGGCGGCATGGCGGTACAGCAGGCGGTGGCCGAGCGCTGGAAGAAGATCACCGGACGCCCCCTGATCGAGGCCTACGGCCTGACCGAAACCTCTCCGGCGGTGTGTATCAACCCGCTGGATCTGGCGGAGTTCAACCACGCGATCGGCTTGCCGGTCAGCTCTACCGAGGTCAGCATTCGCGACGATGACGGCGTCGAACTCGCTGTCGGCCAGCCGGGTGAGTTGTGCGTGAAGGGGCCGCAAGTCATGGCGGGCTACTGGAAGCGCCCGGACGAAACCGCCAAGGTCATGACGGCCGATGGCTTTCTGCGTACCGGCGACGTGGCCACCATCGACCCCGATGGCTTTGTCCGCATCGTCGACCGCAAGAAGGACATGATTCTGGTGTCGGGCTTCAACGTGTATCCGAACGAGGTCGAAGACATCGTGGCCGGTCATCCGGGCGTGATCGAAGTGGCGGCGGTCGGTGTGCCCGACGAACGATCTGGCGAGACAGTGAAGGTGTTCGTGGTGCGCAAGGACCCGAATCTCACCAAGGAGGCCTTGATCGCCTATTGCCGTGAAAACCTCACCGGTTACAAGGTGCCGCATCGGGTTGAATTCCGCGATGAACTGCCCAAGACCAACGTGGGCAAAATCCTCCGTCGGGCCTTGCGCGATGAGGACAGCAAGGCTTGATAAGTACGCAAGGCTTGCCTTTTTACGCGGGGCGTGGTTTTATCGCCCCGTTACTTGAACCCAAGATCTGTTGACCCGATGAACCGTTTCGCCCTGCTCCTCGACGTAGTTGTCGTAGTACGCGTAGTCAGCGTAGGCAAGGTCGCGTCGTAACGGGTCACCCAGACACATAGATTCTGAACCCCCGCCGGCGCGAAGCTGGCGGGGGTTTTGTTTTTCTCCCGCCGGTTTTTACCCGGATTGAAACCAGGAGAGAAACATGATGCAGATGACTGGCGCCGAATTGATCTTGCGCCTCCTTGAGCGACAAGGCATTGAGACCGTGTGCGGCATCCCGGGCGGCGCGATCCTGCCGTTTTACGATGCCCTTGGCCAGTGCGACACCATTCACCATGTGCTGGCCCGTCACGAGCAGGGCGGCGGCTTCATGGCGCAGGGCATGGCCCGCGTCTCGGGCAAGCCCGAGGTGTGCCTCGCCTCGTCCGGCCCGGGCGCGACCAACCTGGTCACCGCCATTGCTGACGCCAAGCTCGACTCGATCCCCATGGTGGCCATTACCGGTCAGGTGCCGCTGGGCATGATCGGCACCGACGCCTTCCAGGAAGTGGACACCTACGGGATGACCATCCCGCTGACCAAGCATAACTTCCTGGTGCGTGACGCCAATGATCTGCTCCAGGTGATTCCCGAAGCCTTCCGCATCGCCATGTCCGGCCGCCCCGGCCCGGTGCTGATCGATGTGCCGAAGGACGTGCAGTGCCAGATGGTGAGCTTCGAAGACTATCCGCCGGTGGCCGTGCCGGATGCGCTGCCGGCGCTGGATCTGGCGGCCATCGAAAAGGCCGCCGAGATGATCAACGCGGCCGAGCGGCCGGTGCTTTATCTTGGCGGCGGCGTGATCCACTCCGGCGCCTCGCATCTGGCGGTGACGCTGGCCGAGCAGGGCGGGCTGCCGACCACGATGACGCTGATGGCGCTCGGCACCATGCCGATCGACCATCCGCTGTCCATCGGCATGCTCGGCATGCACGGCGCGCGCTACACCAACTATGTGCTCGAAGAGGCGGATCTGCTGATCTGCGTCGGCGCGCGTTTCGACGACCGTGCGATCGGCAAGGCGGCCGAGTTCTGCCCGCGGGCCAAGATCATTCATGTGGACATTGATCCGGCCGAGCTGCACAAGATCAAGACGGCGCACATCGGCATTACCGGCGATGTCACACAAGTGGTCGAGGCGCTGCTGCCGTTGGTGCAGGTCAAGCTGCGCGAGCCGTGGCTGGCGCAAGTGGCCGACCTGAAAGAACGCTTTCCGCTGGCCAAGCCGAACATTGACAACCCGCGGTCGCACTACGGTCTGGTGCAAGCCGTGGCTGACGCGCTCGATGACGAGGCGGTGATTGCCACCGACGTGGGGCAGCACCAGATGTGGGTGGCGCAGGCTTACCCTTTCCGCCGGCCGCGTCAGTGGCTCACCTCGGGCGGCCTGGGCACCATGGGTTTTGGCCTGCCGACCGCGATTGGTGCTGCGCTGGCCGCGCCGGAGCGCACGGTGGTGTGCTTTACCGGCGACGGCAGCCTGAAGATGAATATCCAGGAGATGGCGACGCTGGCCGAGGAAGAGCTCAACGTCAAGATCGTGCTGATGAACAACAACTCGCTCGGGTTGGTTTATCAGCAGCAAAACATGTTCTACGGCCAGCGGCCGGTCGCGTCCAAGTACAAGCGCGCGGTGAACTTCCTGAAGATCGCCGAGGGCTTCGGCCTCGACGCGGTGGACCTGGATACGGCCGAGGACCCCGCGGCCACGCTGGCCGAGGCGCTACAGCGTCCGGGCCCGTGCCTGATCCACTGTTCGATCGACCGGGAAGAGTTTGTCTATCCGATGGTGCCGCCGGGTGCCGCCAACACTGAAATGATCGGTTAAGGAGTCAATCGCATGTCTATGGTTATTGAACGCGAAGCGGCCGCGGTGACGAAGGTCGTGCTGGAACTGGAAGTGGCCAACCACGCCGGGGTGATGTCGCATATTTGCGGGCTGTTTGCGCGCCGCGCATTCAACGTGGAGGGCATTTTGTGCATGCCCTTACCGGATGCCACGCGCAGCCGCATCTGGCTGTTGGTGTTCGAAGATGAGCGTCTGGAGCAGATGATCAAGCAGGTCGAAAAGCTCGAAGATGTGATCAGCGTGGTTCGGCATGGTGCCGAACACGCGGTGTTCGAGCGTCTGGAGACCTTCTTCCGCTGATCCTTGCGGAGAAAAAACGGCCGGCATTGCGCCGGCCGTTTGTCGTCTACTGCGCCGTGGCGTTTGGTGTTTGCCAGCCGCCGCCCAGGGCGCGGAACAGATCGGCAATCGCGCTCTTCTGTGCGGCCGATGCGTTGGCCAGCGTGATCTGCGCATCGAGCAGGCTGCGCTCGGTGTCGAGCACTTCAAGCCGGCTGACCAGCCCGGCGTCAAAGCGCTGTTGCGACTGGTTCAGGGCGGTTTGCAAGGCGGCGACGCGTGTGGCTTGCGCCATGCGGCTGTCGGTGGCGCCGCGCTGTGCGGCGAGGGCGCGACGCACATCGGCGAACGCGCCAGCGACCACCTGGGTGTAACGCACCCGCGCCTGATCGGCACGCGCCTGGGCGACGTCGACATTGCGCTGCAGGCGACCGGCGTCCCAGATCGGTTGGGTGAGACCGGCGGCCAGCGAGAATACGCCGGCGCTGGCGTCGAGCAGAGTGGACAGGTCGGTTGATTCGCGCCCGAGTGCGGCGGTCAGCGTGATGGCTGGCAGGCGTTGCGCCTCGGCTTCGCCAATGCGCGCGGTGGCGGCGATCAATGCCTGTTCGGCTTCGATCAGGTCCGGCCGTCGGCGGAGCAGTTCGGCTGGGAGGCCGGCCGGCACCACCACGGCGGTGTCAGCTGTGGCGCCGCGGGTCAGTGTTTCCTCGAAGATCGCACGCGGCGAGCGGCCGAGCAGCACCGCCAGCGCCGCTTCGGTGCTTTGCTGGGCACTCAAGGTGGTGGCCAGATCAGACGCGACCTGGGCGACGGCGGCGTCGGCTTGCAACACATCGAACTGCGATGCGCTGCCGGCGTCCATGCGTTGGCGCAACAGCGCGGCGGTGTCCTTGCGGGCGCTCAGTGTTTGCTCAAGCACGCGCAGGCGTTCGTCGGCCGCTTGCAGGTCGAAGTAGCGCGTGGCCAACTCGGCGCTGAGCGATAGCGCCACGGTGCGTCGCGCGGCCACCGCGCCGAGCAAGTCGGCGCGCGCGGCCTCGCTGGCCTGGCGGTAGCGACCCCACAGGTCAAGCTCGTAGCGGGCGCTGAGCCCCAGCGTGTGCAGATTGTATGTACGCGGGTCGGTCGGAATGCCTTCCAGACTGCTGCGCGCGCGCTGGCTGCCGGCGTTGGCGCTGACGCTCGGGTAACGATCGGCGTCGGTGATGCCGGCGCGGGCGCGGGCCTCTTCGAGTCGTGCCGCCGCCAGTTGCACGTCGGCGTTGTGGGTCAGCGCCTCGGCCATCAGTTGGTCGAGCACCGGGTCCTGGTAGTGCAGCCACCAGGCGTCGCCGAGCTGGGTGGCCAGCGCGGTGTTGGCCGGTGCGGCCTCGAACTGACCGGGCAGGGCGATGGTCGGCGCTTCGTACACCGGGCCGACAGCGCAGGCGCTGAGTGCCAGCGCGGCCAGAAGTGGTGCAAGTCGGTTCAGCGGCTTAGTCATGGCCGTGCCCCTTGTCGTTTGCTGCGGCTTCGGCGACCAGCTTTTCATGGGTGATGTCATGGTGAATCCCGATTTCCTCGAACATCTCGTCGCGGGAGCGTTTCTCCGACAGTTTGTGTTCGGTGATGAAGCGATAGAACAAGGGCACAAAGAACACGGCCAGGAAGGTCGCCGCGAGCATGCCGCCGACCACGCCGGTGCCCACCGCATGGCGCGCACCGGCGCCGGCGCCGCTCGACAAGACCAGCGGCGTCACCCCGAGGATGAAGGCCAGTGAGGTCATCAGGATCGGGCGGAAACGCAGGCGGGCGGCTTCGATGGCGGCCGCTGCGGCGCTCATGCCTTCGCGGTGTTTATAAATGGCGTACTCGACGATCAGAATTGCGTTCTTGGCGGCGAGGCCGAGCAGGGTGACCAGACCGATCTGGAAGTACACATCGTTGGTCATGCCGGTGAGCCACACCGCAGCGAGCGCGCCGAAGGTGCCAAAGGGCAGGGCCAGCAGCACCGCCAGCGGCAGCGACCAGCGCTCGTATTGAGCGGCGAGGATGAGGAAGACCATCAAGGCGCCGAGCACCAGCGCCGTGCCTGACGAGCCGCTGGAGCGGCGCTCCTGATAGGCGGCACCACTCCAGTCGAGGCTGAAGCCGGGCGGCAGCGTCTTGGCGGCGATCTCTTCGAGTCGGGCAATCGCTTGTCCGGTCGAGAAGCCCGGCGCGGCGCTGCCCAGGATCTTGACGGCCGGCAGGTTGTTGAAGCGCTCCAGCGTGTCGGGGCCGGCTTCGTTGCGAATGGTGGCGAGCGACGAAATGGGCACCAGCGTGCCGCTGTCGGCCCGCACATAGGCGGCTGCGATGTCTTGCGGTTCGTTGCGGAAGGCCGGGTCAGCCGACATCAAGACCTGCCAGGTGCGGCCGTACTTGTTGAAGTCGTTTACGTAGTAGCTGCCGAGGTTGGCGCCCAGCGTGGCGAACAGGCCGTCCAGCGGCACGCCCAGGCTCTTGGCCTTTTCGCGATCGACATCGACAAACAGCTGCGGCGTCGAGGCGCGCCACAGAGTTTGCGCCATGGCAAACATCGGATCCTGATTGACCGCGCCGAGGAACAGATCCTTGGTAGCCGCCATGACTTTCGGGTCATTGTCACCCCGGTTTTGCAGGTAGAACTCGAAGCCGCCCGCATTGCCCAGACCGAAGATCGCCGGCGGGTTGAAAGACAGGATCAGCGCCTCCTGGATGTGACCGGTGGTGGCGTAGGTTTTGCCGACCAGTTCGGCGGCGGTGGTGGTGCGCTCGTCCCAGTGCTTGAGGGTGACGAAGAAGGTGGCCGCGCTGTTCTTGAAGCTGCCGCCCAGGAAGTCGAAGCCGGTAAAAGCGATGGTGTAGGCCACGTTCGGGTCGCTGCGGATGATTTTCTCGACTTCGGCGACTACCTTGTCGGTGCGCTCCAGCGAGGCGCCGTCGGGCAGGAAGACGGCAGTGATGAAGTAGCCCTGGTCTTCATCCGGCACCAGACTGCCCGGCGTGGATTGCCACAGCTGGGCGGTGACGGCGACCATGCCGACAAACAATAGCAGGCCGACCATGCCGCGGCGGATGAGCCAGGCGACGCCATGGGTGTAGTGCCGCGTGACTGCGTCGAAGCCGCGGTTAAAGCCCCGGAAGAACCAGTTGGTGGCCTTGTGTTCATGACGCAGGATAAGGACGCACAGTGCCGGCGTCAGCGTCAGTGCCACGATGCCGGAGATGACCACCGCAATGGCAATGGTGACCGCGAACTGCCGATACAACTCGCCGGTGAGACCGCCCAGGAAGGCGATCGGCACAAACACCGCACACAGCACCAGCACGATGGCGATTACCGGGCCGGTGACCTCGCGCATGGCCTGAATGGCCGCCTGGCGGACCGCCAAGCCTTCTTCGTGCATGATGCGCTCGACGTTCTCGAGCACCACGATGGCGTCGTCCACCACGATACCGATGGCCAGGACCATGCCGAACAACGTAAGCGTGTTGATCGAGTAGCCGAGCATCATCAGCCCGGCGAAGGTGCCGATCAGCGACACTGGCACGGCCAGGGTCGGGATCAGCGTGGCGCGCCAGTTCTGCAGGAACAGATAGACCACCAGGAACACCAGCGCCATGGCTTCGGCGAGGGTCTTGATGACTTCGCGGATCGACACATTGACGAAGTCGGTGGTGTCGTAGGGAATGGTGTAACTCAGGCCCTCGGGAAAACGCGAGCCCAGCTCGGTGAGGGTGGTTTTGACTTCCTGAGCGACATCCAGCGCATTGGCGCCCGGCTTGAGAAAAATGCCAACCAGGGTGGCGGGCTGGCCGTTGATGCGGCCGATGAAGTCGTAGTCGCGGGCGCCGAGCTCGACACGCGCCACATCCTTGAGACGCAATTGGGCGCCATTGGCGTCGGCCCGCAGGATGATGTTTTCGAACTCACTCACATCGGCCAGCCGGCCGCGGGTATTGACTGTCAGCGACAGCGCCTGTCCGGTGGCCACCGGCGGCTGGCCGATGCGGCCCACGGCGTATTGGGCGTTTTGCTCCTCGATGGCGCGGATGACGTCGGTGGTGGCCAGATCGTGGTGGCGCAGTCGGTCCGGGTTGAGCCAGATCCGCATCGCGTAGTCTTTGGCGCCGAAGATCTGAACGTTGGTGGTGCCCGGCACGCGCTTGAGCACGTCGAGCACGTTGAGCGTCACATAGTTACTGGTGTAGACGTCGTCAAAACGCCCATCCGGCGAGTTGAAGGCCACCACCTGCAAGAAGGCGGACGAGCCTTTCTCGACGCTGATGCCCTGGCGACGCACTTCCAGCGGCAGACGCGGCTCGGCCTGCTTGACGCGGTTGTTGACGTTGATCACCGCCTGGTCGACGTCGGTGCCGATATCGAAGGTCACCTGGATCTCGACGCGGCCATTCGAGGCCGAGGTCGAGCTCATGTAGAGCATGTTCTCGACACCGATGATCTGGGTTTCGAGCGGGGCGGCAACGGTCTTTTCGATCACATCCGCCGAGGCGCCCGGATAGGTGGCGGCCACGGTGACGACGGGCGGGGCGATTTCGGGGTACTGCGCGACCGGCAGGCTGCGTACGGCGGCCAGACCGGCGATCATGATGAACACCGAGAGGACCGTCGCGAAGATCGGACGGTCGATAAAGAAGCGGGAGAACATGCTCAGACTCCCGGTTTGGCGGCAGCGTCAGCCGGCGGCGTGACCGACACCGGTGCGCCCGGCCCGATCTTGAGCACGCCATCGGTAATCACCTGGTCGCCGGCAGCCAGGCCGTCGACAACCATGGTGTTGCCGCTCCAGTCCAGCGGTGTGACCGGACGCACAGCGGCTTTGCCCTCGCTCACGATGTACACGAAGCGACCGCTCGGCCCTTCCAGCACGGCGCGTTGCGGCACGGCGATGGCGTTGGGGCGGGTGGCGCCTTCGAGGCGTACCCGAACAAACTCGCCCGGTCGCAGACGGCGGTCGGGGTTGGGCAGATTGGCCTGGGCCTCGCTGCTGCCGGTGTTCGGGTCGATGCGCACATCGGTGAAATCGAGGCTGCCGGTGGTGTTTGTGGCGTCGTGGGCCCCGCCAATCAGACGAACGCGGAAACGGCCGTCGGCCAGACTCAGGCGGCCAGCGGTGATGTCGTTCTCGATGCGGGCGCGATCGGTGTCGGGCAGGCCGAAGCGCACCTTGATCGGGTCGGTCTGGGTCACCACGGCGAGCAAGGTTTCCGGCCCAGCCAGCAGCGCGCCTTCGGATTGCAGCGCACGTGAGGTGATGCCGTCGATGGGTGATTCGACGCGGGTGTACTTCAAGGAAAGCTGCGCTTCTGTCAGTCGGGCACGCGCGGCCAGCACATCGGCAGCGGCGATCGCCTGATTGGAGGTGGCGTCGTCAAAGTCGCGCTGTGCGATGGCCCGGGAGGCGACCAGTGGTTTGAGCCGTTCGGCTTCACGGCGCGCCTGGGTCAGGCGCGCGTCGGCGGCGGCGAGATCGGCTTTGGCGCGGGCGACGGCGGTCTCGCTGGGCACCGGGTCGATCTGGAAAAGCGACTGGCCTGCTTTGACGCGCGCGCCTTCTTCAAATTTGCGCTTGACCAGAATGCCGCCGATGCGGGGCCGGATTTCGACCTCGCGGGCACCGTGCAGACGGGCCGGGTATTCGAAGTTGACCTCGATTGACGCTGGCGTCGCGGTCATGACACTGACCGAGGCGGGGGGAGGTGCGGCGTTCGGAGACGCGGGGGCGTCGCTGCCGCAGGCAGTGACGACGAGGGCGGCTGCAGCGATCAGGGCGACGACAGGGCGTGATGCTGTTCGCGTGAAAGGGGCTAGGGAGGGCATTGGGGGGTGTTCCGATCGTTATTGGTATGGGCGCAATTGTAGAAACATTCATGAATGTATGTAAAGTGACATTTCAGATTTTGTGTGCTTCAATCCGTGGCAACAGATGTCATTAACGGACTGGTGAGCGATGGTAAGAAAGACCAAAGAAGAGGCGCTCGAGACCCGGCATACGATCCTCGATGCGGCCGAAGCGGTGTTCTACCGCAAGGGCGTGGCGAGGACGACCTTGTCGGATGTCGCTGCGGCGGCCGGCGTGACACGCGGGGCCATCTATTGGCACTTTGCCAACAAGGGTGAGGTGTTCGAGGCCATGATGCGTCGCGCCATCGACCCGCTGGAGGCGATCTCCGAGGCCGATTACTCGACCAGTGAGCGCCCGCTCGAAGAGCTCCGCGAGCGCGTGCTGGGCGTGATTGAACGTATCAACGCCGATCCGCGTTACATCCGTGTTTTTGCCATCGCGATGCACAAGAGTGAGTACGTGGACGAGATGGTGCCGGTGGTCGATCAGTGCATGGAATGCTGCGATCGCCACCTGCTGCGCCAGGAACAAGCTTTTTCGGTCGCCAGGGCGCGCGGCGATCTGCCGGCCTCGGTCGACCCGCATCGCGCGGCCTTGTCGCTGTCGGTGATGATCGATGGCTTGATCGCCAGCTGGAGTCTTCAACCCGAGGTGTATTCGCTGGATCTGGCCGCTGGCTTGATCAACTGCTTTTTTTACGGGCTCAAGCACGACGCCTGCCACTGAAAACGGTACCCGTCATTGGGCGCCGGGCGCGCCATTTGATAAACTCGCAGGCTTTCCACGCTCGCGGTAGATCCCATGTCCGGTAATCGTTTAGGCAAGTTGTTTTGCGTTTCGTCGTTTGGCGAATCGCATGGTCCGGCGATCGGCTGTGTGGTCGATGGATGCCCGCCGGGGCTGGCGATCAGCGAGGCCGACATCCAGGCCGAGCTCGACCGACGCAAACCGGGCACCTCGCGCCATGTCACGCAACGGCGTGAGCCCGATACGGTCGAGATTCTCTCCGGCGTCTATGAAGGCCTGACCACCGGCACGCCGATCGCGCTGCTCATCCGCAACCAGGACCAGCGTAGCAAGGATTACTCCAATATCGCCGAGACCTTCCGTCCCGGCCATGCCGACTACGGCTACTGGCAAAAATACGGCATTCGCGACCCGCGGGGCGGAGGTCGCTCTTCGGCCCGCGAGACCGCAGTGCGCGTCGCGGCCGGCGCGATTGCGCGCAAGTGGCTGACCGAGCGCTATGGCATCGTGATTCGCGGTTACATGGCGCAACTCGGCCCGATTGAGATTCCGTTCAAGTCCTGGGATGATCTCGACGCCGAGGGCAATGCCTTCTTCGCGCCCAATCTGGCGATGGTGCCCGAGCTGGATGCCTACATGGACGAGCTCCGCAAATCGGGCGACTCCATTGGCGCACGCATCAATGTGGTGGCCACCGGTGTGCCCGTTGGCTGGGGCGAGCCGGTCTATGACCGACTCGATGCCGATATCGCTCACGCGATGATGAGCATCAACGCGGTCAAGGGTGTCGAGATCGGCGCAGGCTTCGACAGCGTTGTGCAGCGTGGCACCGAGCATTCGGACGAGATGACGCCCGCGGGCTATCTCACCAACCACGCCGGCGGCGTGCTGGGCGGTATCTCCAGCGGGCAGGACGTGCTGGTGAGCATGGCGATCAAGCCGACCTCAAGCATCCGGCTGGATCGACGTTCGATCAACAAGGCGGGCGAGCCGGTGATCGTCAACACCCATGGGCGGCACGACCCCTGCGTTGGCATCCGTGCGACGCCGATTGCCGAATCGATGCTGGCGCTGGTGCTGATGGACCACGCGCTGCGCCATCGCGCCCAGAACGCCGATGTGGTGTGCGCCACACCGAAGCTCGCCGGCCTGGCGCCGGAGGGCACGCAATCGGTGCCATCGCCAATCTTGCGTGCCCGAGGCGATTGACCTGAATCAACTCAATGCAGCGGGCCGGGGCGTAGGCTGAAGTCAACGAAACGGCAACAACGAGAGGACGAAAGATGAGCTTGCAAGCCCACGATCTGCATACTGAATTCCCCGAGTACCGTGAAGCGATTCACGCTTTGAAAGTGTCGGACAACCACTTCTCGCGCCTGTTTGATCGCTACCATGAAATCAACCGACATGTGGTGCGTATCGAAGTCGAAGCTGAGGTGGCGACCGACCCGGAGCTTGAGGATCTGAAAAAGGAGCGGCTCAAACTCAAGGATGAGTTGTTTGATCTGCTGCAACGTTTCAGCCCGGCCTGAACCGGTTGGTGAGATGACGAAAGCGCCTGCGGGCGCTTTTTTCATGTCTGTCGCGCGTGCGCCGTCTGCGGTGGCGGGCTGTCGGTACAATGCCGGCCATGCTTCCCTACTGGCGCCTGTCGGGCTACTACTTCTTCTATTTCGCGTTCATCGGCGCCTTTTCGCCGTATTTCACGCTGTATCTGCAGTCGCTCAGTTTTTCCGCCGCCGATATCGCCATTCTGATGTCGCTCATGCAGGTGATGCGGGTGGTTGCGCCCAATCTGTGGGGCTGGTTGGCTGATCGTCTCGGGGCGCGCATGCCCATCGTGCGGCTGTCGGCGTTTGCCTCGCTGGCAGGTTTCGCCCTGTTTTTCCAGACCACGAGCTTCGAGGGCATTTTTGTCGGCATGGCGATCATGGGCTTCTTCTGGAGTGCGGCCTTGCCGTTGGTCGAGAGCCTCACGTTCAGCCATCTGGCCGGGCAATCGGGGCGGTACGGCAACATCCGGCTGTGGGGTTCGATCGGCTTTATTGTTGCCGTGCTCGGCATCGGCCATGCATTGACATGGTTGCCGGTGGATAGCCAGCTATGGATGACCGCCGCGCTGCTGGGCGGTATTGCGGTGCTCGCCATGAGCGTGCCGGAGGCGCCGCGGCCGCCACATCATCACGACACGCCGGGGCTGTCGGCCGTGCTTGGGCGGCGCGACGTGCGTGCCTTGCTGGGCGGCGCGTTCTTCATGTCGGCGGCGCATGGCGCCTTGTATATTTTCTATTCGATTCTGCTGGTCGATGCAGGCTACTCGAAAGCCTTTGTGGGCTGGATGTGGACGCTCGGCGTGGTGGCGGAAATCGGCGTCTTCATGCTCATGCCCCGGCTCACGCATCGCTTCGGCCTCCGGCAGATTCTGCTCGTCGCTTTTGTGGCGGCAGTGCTGCGCTTTGCCATGATTGGCTGGGGTGTGTCGTCGCTGGCGGTGCTGGTGTTTGCCCAGTTGCTGCATGGCGCGACCTTCGGGGCGTACCACGCGGCATCCATTGCGGCGGTCAATCAGTGGTTCCCGGGGCGGCTGCAGGCGCGTGGGCAGGCGATTTATGGCAGTCTCAGTTTCGGCGCCGGCGGGATGCTGGGCGGTTTGATCAGCGGTTACACTTGGGACTGGATAGGCGCCGCCTGGACATTCACACTCGGTTCGGTATTCGGGCTGATGGGCTTGGTGTTTATCTGGCGGGGCTGGCGTGAAGAATCGGAACAGGAGGAGCAACATGCGTGACTCACTAAGTCGCTGGTGCGCCGTGGCGTTTGCCGCGCTGCTGCTGGCGGGGTGTCAGACCATTCAGACAACGCAAGGCGGTGCGGTCGGTGTCGACCGGGGCCAGTCGATGCTGGTGTCGGCGAACGAGGTTGAACAAGCCTCGGCGCAGCAATACCAACAGGTGATGGCCGCCGCTCAGCAGAAAGGGATTCTGAACCGCGATCGCCGCACCTTGACGCGGGTGCGGGGCATCGCCAATCGGCTGATTCCGCAGACCTCGGCCTTCCGGGGGGATGCGCCCGGCTGGCGGTGGGAGGTTAACGTGATCGAGTCGGACGAACTCAACGCGTGGTGCATGGCCGGTGGCAAGATCGCGTTCTATCGTGGCCTGATTGATCGGCTCAAGCTGACCGATGACGAGATCGCTGCCGTGATGGGTCACGAGATTGCCCACGCCTTGCGCGAGCACGCCCGTGAGCGCGTCTCGCAGGCGATGGTGACCAATATTGGTGTGACGGTGCTCAGTGCCGCAGTGGGCTTGGGGCAACCCGGTGCGGAGTTGATGGGCACGGTCGCCAAGGTCAGCTTTGAGCTCCCCAACTCGCGCTTGCACGAAACCGAAGCGGACAGCATGGGTGTCGAGTTGGCCGCGCGCGCGGGCTACGATCCGCGCGCAGCCGTCAGCCTGTGGGACAAGATGGCGGGCCAGAGTAATGGTGCGCCGCCCGAATGGCTGTCGACGCACCCCTCGCATTCGACGCGCAAGGCCGAACTGGCGCGCGATGCCGCGCGGGTGATGCCGATTTATGAGGCCACTCGACGTCGCTGAAAACGCGGATGGCGCACTGCAGCATATCGGCTATCCAGCAGGGAATAGCTGTGGTTTAATCAAACGTTCACGGTGTGTTGGAAGACAAGATGCAACAAGCACAGACGCTTTACGAAAAGTTGTGGTTCAGCCATGTGGTTCGCCAGGACGCGGACGGCACGGCGCTGATCTATATCGATCGTCATCTGGTGCACGAAGTCACCAGTCCGCAGGCCTTTGAGGGGCTCAAGCTGGCAGGGCGCAAGCCTTGGCGGGTGAGTTCGATTGTGGCCACGGCCGACCACAATACGCCGACCGACCACTGGGAGGAGGGGATCAAGGATCCGATCTCCCGTCAGCAGGTCGAGACGCTGGACGCCAATATCCGCGAAGTCGGCTCGCTGGCCTACTTTCCGTTCAAGGATGAGCGCCAGGGCATCGTGCATGTCATCGGCCCGGAAAACGGTGCGACGCTGCCGGGCATGACCGTGGTGTGTGGCGACTCGCATACCTCGACGCACGGCGCGTTTGCCTGTCTGGCGCATGGCATCGGCACCTCCGAGGTCGAGCATGTGCTGGCCACCCAGTGCCTGATGCAAAAGAAATCAAAGACGCTGCTGATTCAGGTCGATGGCGATCTGGCGCCGGGCGTGACCGCCAAGGATGTGGTGCTGGCCATCATCGGCCGTATCGGCACGGCCGGTGGCACGGGCTATGCACTGGAGTTCGGTGGCAGTGCAATTCGTGGCCTGTCGATGGAAGGTCGGATGACGATCTGCAACATGGCAATCGAAGCCGGCGCACGCGCGGGTCTGATTGCTGTCGATGAAACCACGATCGACTACCTGAAAGGGCGCCCGTATGCGCCCGCTGGCGACGAGTTCGAGCGCGCAGCCGTTTATTGGCGCACGCTCATCTCCGACGCCGGTGCGAAGTACGACAAGGTCGTCCAGATGGACGCCGCCGCGATTCGCCCGCAGGTCACCTGGGGTACGTCGCCCGAAATGGTGTCCGATATCAGCGGTGTGGTGCCCGATCCGGCGGCCGAAAAGGACCCGGTCAAGCGCGAGGGCATGACCCGCGCGCTGGCGTACATGGGCCTTGAGGCTGGCATGCCGATCAAGCGCATTCCGGTTGATCGCGTGTTTATTGGCTCCTGTACCAATTCGCGGATCGAAGATCTGCGCGCCGCCGCGGCGGTGGCCAAGGGCCGCCAGAAGGCCGACTCGGTCAAACAGGTGCTGGTGGTGCCGGGCTCCGGGCTGGTCAAGCGTCAGGCCGAGTCGGAAGGCTTGGACAAGGTGTTTGTCGCGGCCGGTTTCGAGTGGCGCGAGCCGGGGTGTTCAATGTGTCTGGCCATGAACGCCGACCGGCTGGAATCGGGCGAGCGTTGTGCGTCGACCTCGAACCGCAATTTCGAAGGACGGCAGGGCGCGGGCGGCCGGACTCATCTGGTGAGTCCTGCACTGGCGGCCGCAGCGGCGATTGCCGGCCATTTTGCCGATGTCGCCGAGTTGAACTGAGGAGCGTGAAATGAAACGACTGATCGCTTTGATCGTGGCCGCGATGGCCTTGGTGAGCCTGTCGGCATGCAATACGGTGCGCGGCGTGGGTCAGGATATTGAAAAGGGTGGCGAAGCCATCCAGAAGGCGGCGAAAAAGTAATGCGAGCTTTTACAACTCTCGATGGATTGGTCGCTCCGCTCGACCGCGCGAACGTCGATACCGACGCGATCATTCCCAAGCAGTTCCTGAAGTCGATTCAGCGCAGTGGCTTTGGCCCCAACCTGTTCGATGAATGGCGCTATCTCGACCACGGCGAGCCGGGCATGGACAACAGTGTCCGCAAGCTGAATCCGGACTTCGTGCTCAACCAGCCGCGGTACACCGGCGCACAGATTCTGCTGACCCGCGACAACTTCGGTTGCGGCAGCTCGCGCGAACATGCGCCCTGGGCCTTGGACGACTACGGTTTCCGTGCGCTGATCGGCACCAGCTACGCCGACATTTTCTTCAACAACTGCTTCAAGAACGGCGTACTGCCGATCTGCCTGCCGGCCGACGTGGTTGACCGCCTGTTCGCCACCTGTTTGGCGAATGAGGGTTATCGCCTGAAGATCGATCTGGCCGCGCAGCAAGTCATCGAATCCGACGGAACAGCCCACCGCTTTGATGTGGATGGTTTCCGCAAGGAATGTCTGCTCAATGGCTGGGACGAGATCGGGCTGACGCTGCGCCATGCCGATGAGATCAGCGCTTTCGAGGCGAGCCGCAAGGCTGCACATCCATACTATTTCCGCTGATCGCGAACCCATTTGATGTCGGCGTGCCTGGCGCGCCGGCCGGAGAATTGAATGAAAATCTGTGTGCTGCCCGGTGACGGAATCGGTCCCGAGATCATGGCCCAGGCGCTGCGCGTGCTGGACGCATTGCGTTCTGACGGACTGCCCTTCGAAACGGAAACCGCGCTGCTTGGCGGCTGCGCCGTTGACGCGACCGGCGTGCCCTTGCCCGACGAAACGCTCAAGCTGGCCAAGGCGGCCGATGCGGTGCTGCTCGGCGCCGTGGGTGGTCCGCAGTGGGACACGCTGCCGCGCGAAAAACGCCCCGAGCGTGGGCTGCTGGGCATTCGCAAAGAGTTGAACCTGTTCGCCAATTTGCGCCCGGCGATTTTGTATCCGGAGCTGGCCAATGCGTCCTCGCTCAAGCCCGAGTTGGTGGCGGGGCTGGACATCATGATCGTGCGCGAACTGACCGGCGATATCTACTTCGGTCAGCCGCGTGGTATTGAAGTGCGTAATGGCGAGCGCGTGGGCTATAACACGATGATCTACAGCGAAACCGAGATTCGCCGCATCGGCAAAGTGGCCTACGAAATCGCTCGCAAGCGCGGCGGCAAGCTGTGCTCGGTGGACAAGATGAACGTGCTTGAGTGCACCCAGCTGTGGCGCGATGTGATGATCGAAATGGCGCCGGACTACCCGGATGTGGCGCTGAGCCACATGCTGGTCGACAACGCCGCCATGCAGCTGGTGAAGAACCCCAAGCAGTTTGATGTGGTGGTGACTGGCAATATCTTTGGCGATATTTTGTCGGATGAAGCGGCGATGCTGACCGGCTCGATCGGCATGCTGCCGTCGGCCTCGCTCGACGAGAACAACAAGGGCATGTACGAGCCGTGTCATGGTTCGGCGCCTGATATTGCGGGCAAAGGACTGGCCAACCCCTTGGCAACGATCCTGTCTGTGGCGATGATGTTGCGTTACACCTTCAGCCAGGAAGCGGCAGCACAGCGTATTGAGGCCGCGGTCAAGTCGGTGCTGGCGCAGGGCTACCGCACCGGGGATATTTACGAAGCCGGTACGCGCAAGGTGGGCACGATTGAAATGGGCGACGCGGTGATCGCGGCGCTTTGATCCGGAAATCTTTGAAACCAGGAATCAAGACGATGGCAACGATGCGAGTAGGTCTGGTGGGGTGGCGCGGCATGGTCGGCTCCGTGCTGATGCAGCGCATGCGCGAAGAAAACGATTTTGCGCTGATCGATCCGGTGTTTTTCAGCACCTCCAATGCCGGTGGCGCCGCGCCTGATGTGGGCAAGACTGCGCCGGCATTGCAGGACGCGAACAGTATTGACGCGCTCAAGGCCATGGACGTGATCCTGACCTGCCAGGGCGGCGATTACACCAACGAGATTTTCCCCAAGCTGCGTGCAGCAGGCTGGAAGGGCTACTGGATTGACGCGGCCTCGGCGCTGCGCATGAAAGACGACGCGATCATCGTCCTTGATCCGGTCAACATGGATGTCATCCGCAACGGTCTGCACCGTGGCGTGAAGGATTACATCGGCGGCAATTGCACGGTCAGTCTCATGCTGATGGCGCTCGGCGGTCTGTTCCAGAATGACCTGATCGAGTGGGCCACGTCCATGACCTACCAGGCGGCATCGGGTGGCGGTGCACAGCACATGCGTGAACTGCTCAACCAGATGGGTTATTTGAACGCCGCTGCGGGCGATGCGCTCAAGGACCCGGCCGGCGCCATTCTCGATATCGATCGCAATGTGGCCGCGGCGCTGCGCAACAGCGATTGCCCGACCACGCAGTTCGGCGTGCCACTGGCCGGCTCGCTGATTCCCTGGATCGACAAGGATCTGGGCAATGGTCAGAGCAAGGAAGAATGGAAAGGCCAGGCCGAAACCAACAAGATTCTTGGCCGCAGCGGCAGCCCGATCGTCATCGACGGACTGTGCGTTCGCATGGGCGCAATGCGCTGTCATTCGCAAGCTTTGACAATCAAGCTAAAGAAAGACGTCCCGCTTGACGAAGTAAACGACATGCTTGCCAAGGCAAACGGTTCGGTCAAAGTGGTGCCCAATGAGCGCGAGGCCTCCATGCGGGATCTCACGCCAGCCGCTGTCACCGGAACATTGACTGTTCCGGTGGGGCGTCTGCGCAAGATGGGTATGGGCGGGGAATACCTTTCCGCCTTTACCGTCGGCGACCAACTGCTGTGGGGTGCTGCAGAGCCCTTGCGTCGTATGTTGCGCATCTTGCTCGAGCAGTAATTTGCGAGGGCCCGGCGCCCAGGTGCCGGGCCATGTCATGACCGTCGAATGCGGAATATGACGCTTGTAAGGCCGCGATTGTCATTGGCTGGCAGACCGGAGAAGGAAATTTTCCTTCCGTTTTAAGGTTTTGCGGATAATACTTAAAGTGGATACTTTCTTGATACGTCCTATCCATAATGATATGTTCGCAATCCTGTATTGCTCCAGCGCGAGGATGCGGTTTTGAATACCTTCCAGAAGACCTCTCTCAGGGCCACCGTCATTGCGGCCACGATCGCGGCAATGCCGTTCAGCGCACAGGCCGCCGGCCTGGGCCGCATTTCCGTACTCAGTGCGCTCGGACAGCCACTCAGGGCAGAGATCGAACTGAATGCGACCGCCGACGAAGCCAAGTCGATGACCGCTGCCGTTGCTGCGCCTGACGCCTTTAAGGCGGCCAAGCTCAGCTACGCGCCGGCACTGACCAGTGTGCGAATGGCCGTTGAGCAGCGAGGCGGGAAGTCCTACGTCCGTCTGACCAGCGTCAAGCCCGTCAATGACCCCTTTGTCAGTTTGCTCGTTGAACTCAACTGGCAGTCGGGCCGGCTGCTGCGTGAATACACCTTCTTGCTCGATCCGCCGTCCATGCCAGCGCCTAAGGCGTCTGCCGATGTGGCCGCGGCGCCGGTCGTCAAACCGCAAGCGACAGGGGCCCGTTCGATTGGTGCTCAAGCCGGCGGGACCTACAACGTTCGCCGCGGCGATACGCTGGGCAAGATTGCTGCCCAGTATCTGCCGCAAGGCGTCGCGGTGGATCAGATGTTGGTGGCACTGTACCGCGCCAACCCCGAAGCCTTTGTCGGCAACAACGTCAACCGGCTACGTTCGGGTGTGATTCTGAATGTGCCCGACGCCGCCGATGTCAGTGCGATTCCGCGCGCTGAGGCGCGTCGGGAAATTGTCGCTCATGCCGCCGACTTTGCCGACTATCGACGCCGCGTTGCTGCGCGCGTTGCAGAAACCGCTGCTGCACCAGAAGCGGAACCCACCAGCCAGAGCAGCAGCGGAAAGATTACCGCCAAGGTTGAAGAGCCCGCGTTGCCGAGCGCTGCGAGCAAGGATCAGGTCAAGGTTTCCAGGACGGTCGATGAAGCCAAACCTGCTGTCACCGACAACGGTGCAGCGATGGCGGCAGCCTCGGAGCGCTTGAAGTCACTCGAAGAAGATCTGGTCGCGCGTGACAAGGCCTTGCGCGAGGCCACGGATCGTCTGGCAGCGCTTGAGGCGAACATCGCCGAGTTGCAAAAACTCATCGCACTGAAGAACGAAAATCTGGCTGCGCTTCAGACGCAGGCGAGCACGGCGCCGGCCGCGGCCCCGATGGTCGAGTCCGCCGCGCCTGCCAGCGCACCCAAGCCTGAGGCCTCAGCGCCTGTCGCTGAGCCAAAGACCGAAACACCGCCGGCAAGCGCTGCAGAGCAGGACGCGATTGACAAGGAATTGAAGGCGCTCGTGGCACCTGAGCCGGCGTCGGAACAAGCCGCTGCACCGGCTGTGGAGCCGGCGCCGCCGGTCGAGGCACCGGCCCCGGTCGTTGCGGAGCCCGCCCCGCCGCCCGCACCCGCGCCGGCGCCGATGGCGCCCCCGCCGGCAGAGCCCAGCTTCCTGGATTCGCTGATTGCCAATCCGACGACCTTGTACGGTGGCGGTGGCATTCTTGCGCTGCTGCTCGGTTACGGTCTGTTGCGCAGCCGCAAGAATCGCGCCGCATCGCCGGAAGCGACCGCAATGGCGTCGGTTTTCCCGCCGGACCAGAATTCAGTGTTCGGTGAAACGGGCGGTCAGAGTGTCGATACCGGTAGCAGCAGCCTGATTCAGACTGATTTCAGCCAATCCGGCTTGTCGGCCATCGATGCAGATGAAGGTGTCGATCCGGTCGCCGAAGCCGATGTCTATATGGCCTACGGTCGTGATGCCCAGGCCGAAGAGATTCTTCTTGATGCGCTCAAGAGCGACCCGAATCGCTCGGCGGTTCATGTCAAATTGCTGGAGATCTACGGCCAGCGTAAAAACATGAAGCAGTTTGAAACCACCGCCACTGAGCTGTATTCGGTGACCGGCGGCAACGGCCCCGATTGGGCCAAGGCGGTCGAAATGGGTCGCAAGCTCGACCCGGAAAACCCGCTTTTCCTGCGTGGGCCGCAGAGCGAAATCGATTTGCCGCTTGGCGAAGAAATCCCGGAAGACGCCGGGTTCAAGGCGGCGGACGACGTGGTGGACGACAATGCAGCGTTCTCCGCGCCTGCTGCCAAAGCGCCGGCAGAAGAAGCGCCTTCAGATATCGACGCGGCCATCGATGGTGATGAATCCGCCGAGATGTCGCTGGACTTCCCGTCGTCGGTGCCGAATCCCGATGAGCCGTCGCCTTCGCAGCTCAAAGACACCTGGGCCATCCCCGGCGATCTGAATCAATACACCGATTCGGATCTTGAAGCTGCCGCGGTGGCCCAGATCGAAGACGAGGTGACGCCGGATGCCGCGGACGTGTCCAGCACACCGGATTCGGGCGATCTTGACTTTAATCTGGATCTCGATGAAGTCGACGCCGTTCCCGCTGCGGACACCGCCTCCATGGAAGCCACGGAGGTGGCGGGCCGTCGGGTCAATGAGAGCTTCACCACGACGGACACCGGTCTTGAGTTCAATCTCGATCTGGCAGAGACGGATGAAGCCGCGGACGCGTCGCTTGATGTCACGCGTGTCGACGGCGTATCGCCGGATAGCGCGGCCGATATTGGCCACGCCAGTGATCTGGATTTTGATGCAGAGATCACCTTGCCTGAAGTGGATACAGAAGACGAGGTAGACGACGCCGCTGCAGTGGAAGCAGAGGCCGAGCCCGACGCGGAAGCTGAACCGCCGAAAGAAGACGATGCCAAACGTTCGGCTGAGGCCGCCGCAGGCGTGTCGGTGGTGGATCTCGAGAAAACCAATTTCGATGGCAGTTTGCTGGACTTTGACTTCGATCTGGACGAAGGGCAGCCCGGTGGTGGTGACGATGATCGGATGATGGCCACATCCCTGGATCTGTCGGATATCAGTCTGGATCTGGAAGGTGCTGATGAAGAGGCCAAGCCTGCTGAATCTGCACCAGAAACGCCCGCGTCGGAAGCGATTGGCGCAGCCGACGAGGCACTTGATATCGATGTCGGCGACGCGCTGGACGATGAGGCGCCGGTTTTCGACGAGCCTGCACCCGCCGCGGCTGAGGCCGACGAGAAATCGCAGGAAGACGACATGATGGCGTCGCTGTCCAAGAGCGTTGTGACTTCGCTCACCGATAGCCGTAGCATGCCGGATCTGCCGGACGACGAGGATCTGAATCAGGAAGTCGACACGAAGCTCGAACTCGCGCGGGCCTACGAAGAAATGGGCGACGCTGAAGGCGCTCGGGAATTGCTCGATGAGGTCATTCGCGACGGCAATGAGGCGCAGCAAGAGCAGGCGCGTGCGGTGTTTGCACGATTGGGGTAAGCCTGAATGACACGCGCTGGCTGAGGTGATGGCTTTGCATCCGGCGGCGATGCTCACCCTATGGGCGGGCGTCGCCGTTTTCGTTCAGGCCTTGCAGGCGCCAGCGCTGTGGCTGGCTGCGCCGGTTGTGCTTGTCATCGCGCTTTGGGTGGATCGTGTGCGGACGATAAAGCTGATCCGACGCATCCGCATTCTCCTGGCGGTCATCGCCCTGATGTTCGCCTTCGCGACACCCGGCACAGCCGTACTCGTGGATTGGACTTCGTGGAGTCCCACTTACGATGGATTGGCGCTCGGCGCAACACATGCGGCGCGGCTGCTGGCCATGGTTTCGCTGGTGTCGATCCTGCTGGCGAAGATGCCGGTGCCCCGTCTTGTTCTTGCCTTACATGTGCTGGCGTCGGCGTTTCGGCCTGTGGGCGTTTGCCCGGAGCGCGCTGCCGTGAGATTGAGTCTGGTGCTGGCCGAGCTTGACGGCCCGCGTATGCGGTGGCGGGATTGGCTGGAAATGGTGGAGGCGCCCGCAGCGCAAGGCGCGCTGACGCTGGATGTCTTGCCCTGGCGTGCACAAGATGCTTGCGCTGTTGCCGCCGTGTTCCTTTTGGGTGCCTTTGGGTGGTGGCTTTGATGCGGATTGTACTGAGTGTCGAATACGCCGGTGAGTCTTTCGAAGGCTGGCAGACACAGCCTCATGGCAGGACCGTGCAGGATGCGCTTGAACGGGCCTTGGCGCGTATTGCCGATGCCCCAGTGCCAACCGTGTGCGCGGGTCGCACTGACACGGGGGTTCATGCCACGACGCAGATCGCTCATTTCGATGCGTCGGTGGATCGTCCTGTCAGCGCATGGGTGAGGGGGGTTAACAGCCATTTGCCCGATGGTGTGTCGGTCCGTTGGGCGCAACCCGTGACGGACGATTTTCACGCGCGTTTCAGCGCCACGGCTCGCCACTATCGCTACGTGCTGTTCAACGGGCCGGTGCGCCCCGCCTTGTTGCATGCCCGGGTGGGCTGGTTTCACCGCCCGCTCGACGTGGGCGCGATGGCCCGTGCGGCGATGGCCCTGGTCGGTGAGCACGATTTCACCGCCTTTCGTGCGGCAAGCTGTCAGGCGCACTCGCCGGTGCGCCGTATGCGACATGCCCGGGTTCAACGGCACGGCGATTTTGTCGTCTTCGATTTTTGCGCGGATGCCTTTTTGCATCACATGATCCGAAATCTGGTGGGTTCTTTGGTGTATATCGGCAAGGGTGCTCACCCCGCCGATTGGATGGCGGCATTGTTGCGCGGGCGTGATCGTACGCAGTCCGCGCCGACCTTCTCTGCGGCCGGGCTGTATCTGTGTGGTGTCGAGTATCCGGATCAATGGTCCTTGCCGGGGCAGGGGCGTATCATTTGCACTCCGCAACTTGCCCTGCCCGAACCGTGCACCGAACCCGAATCAAAATTTGTGGATTGACCCGCGCGCAAGACGTTGATGCGGCCGTCGCCGCGGGTGCCGATGCGCTGGGCTTCGTTTTCTATCCTGCCAGCCCGCGCCATGTGACGATCGAACAGGCTGCGGTCTTGATGGCGAGAGTCCCGCCCTTTGTGACCATTGTGGCCTTGTTCGTTAACGCCGATCCGGCTGGGATCCGGGAGGCGTTGGCACGTTTGCCGATTCAGTTGCTTCAGTTTCACGGCGACGAAACCGAAGCGGACTGTCTGCAATATGGTCGCCCGTACATCCGCGCCGCGAGAATGCGGGCGGGGGTCGATCTGGTAGAATACGCAGCTGGATTTCCGTCGGCGCGTGGGCTGCTTCTGGATGCCTTTGTCGAAGGCTACGGCGGTGGCGGAAAAGTATTTGATTGGTCCTTGATCCCCCCGGATTTTGATCGGCCCCTGATCCTGTCGGGCGGCTTGTCGGCGGACAACGTTATCGATGCCGTGCGGCGTGTTCGCCCGTGGGCGGTGGACGTGTCCAGTGGTGTTGAAGCGGACAAGGGAATCAAGGATGCCGAGGCGATCGCCCGGTTCATTTCCGGAGTTAAAGATGCAGATGGCTGACACGCCGTATCAAATGCCCGACGCGCAAGGCCACTTTGGGCCATATGGTGGCGTGTATGTGGCAGAGACACTGATCCCCGCCCTGGACAGTCTGCGTGAGGCCTATGCCGCCTGCCTGCAGGATCCGGCTTTCATGGACGAATATCGCTACGAGTTGCGCCACTTTGTTGGCCGACCCAGCCCGATCTACCATGCCCAGCGCTGGTCCGGGTTGCTGGGCGGCGCACAGATCTACCTCAAGCGTGAAGATCTCAATCATACCGGCGCACACAAGGTGAATAACTGCATCGGTCAGGCGCTGTTGGCCCGTCATATGGGCAAGCCGCGCGTGATCGCTGAAACCGGTGCTGGCCAGCATGGCGTAGCGACGGCGACGGTGGCTGCACGCTATGGCCTGGAATGCGTGGTTTACATGGGCTCCGAAGACATTCGCCGGCAAGCCGCGAATGTCTATCGCATGAAATTGCTTGGCGCCAGCGTCGTGCCGGTCGAGTCGGGCTCACGTACGCTCAAGGATGCCCTGAACGAAGCCATGCGTGACTGGGTCACCAACATCCATGACACCTTCTACATCATTGGCACGGTGGCGGGTCCGCATCCTTATCCGCAGATGGTGCGTGACTTCCAGAAAGTCATCGGCGAAGAGTGTCTGACACAGATGCCGGAGATGACCGGTCGTCAGCCCGACGCGGTCATTGCGTGTGTCGGTGGCGGATCCAATGCGATGGGGATTTTCTACCCCTATATTCCGCACACTGATGTGAGATTGATCGGCGTTGAAGCGGCCGGTGACGGCCTGGACACCGGGCGCCATGCGGCCTCCTTGAGTGCCGGGCGTCCCGGCGTGTTGCATGGCAATCGCACCTATCTGCTGCAGAACGAAGATGGACAGATCATCGAGACCCACTCGATCTCGGCCGGTCTTGATTACCCCGGTGTGGGGCCCGAGCACGCCTGGCTCAAGGATTGTCATCGTGCCGAGTATGTCGGCGTGACCGACGCTGAGGCACTGCAAGCGTTTCACGATTTGTGCCGCTACGAAGGTATCATCCCGGCCCTCGAGTCCTCGCATGCCCTGGCATACGCTGCAAAGCTGGCGCCGACGCTGGACAAGGACAAGATTCTGCTCGTGAATTTGTCTGGCCGCGGCGACAAGGACATGCATACGGTGGCGGAAAAATCCGGCATCCAGTTTTGATTTTTGGCCGGGCGCAGTCAGCCCGGCGTGTAGGTGTTTATGTCACGAATTCAATCTCGATTTGAACAGTTGTGCGCATCCGGTCGGCGCGGGCTGATTCCTTTCATCACCGCGGGCGATCCGTCGCCAGAGGCCTCACTGCCGCTGATGCACGCGCTGGTCGACGGTGGCGCCGACATCATTGAACTTGGCGTACCGTTTTCCGACCCCATGGCCGATGGCCCGACCATTCAACGTGCCTCCGAGCGCGCACTGGCTGCGGGCATGAACTTGCGTAAGGTGCTCGCGCTCGTCGAGGCGTTTCGCAAAACCGATACCACCACGCCGGTGGTGCTCATGGGCTACGCCAATCCGATCGAAGCCATGGGCGCCGAAACCTTCGTTGCTGCGGCTGCCGCGGTCGGCGTCGACGGTGTGCTGGTGGTGGATTACCCGCCGCAGGAGTGCGTGGCGTTTGCCGAGTTGGCCAAGGGCGCGGGCATTGACCCGATTTTCCTGTTGGCACCGACCTCGCTTGAATCGCGCTTCGACGACGTGGCCAAGGCCGGCAGCGGTTATATCTACTATGTTTCCCTGAAAGGGGTGACCGGCTCGGCCAAGCTGGATCTTGACGAGGTCGCGCAACGGATTCCGCTGATTCGTGAGCGGGTGGGTATGCCGGTGGGTGTCGGCTTTGGCATCCGTGACGCCGAAACGGCCAAGGCGGTGGGTGCGCTCGCGGATGCGGTCGTGATCGGCAGCCGGATTATTGAAGAAATTGAACACGCTGGCCCCGACGCTGCGGTGGCGCGCGTTACGGCCTTTCTGCGCTCGATTCGAGAGGCGCTCGACAGTCTTGGAGAACCCCGCTCATGAGTTGGCTTCAGAAACTGCTGCCCCCGAAGATCAAGCGCGATGACAGCGCGGCGCGCAAATCGATTCCCGAGGGCTTGTGGAGCAAGTGTCCGGCCTGCGAAGCGGTGCTCTACCGCTCTGATCTGGAAAGCAACCACAGTGTCTGCCCCAAGTGCAGCCACCATCAGCGCATCCGTGCGCGCGAACGTCTGAACCTGCTGCTCGATCCCGAAGGCCGGTTCGAGATCGGCACCGATGTCACACCGATGGACTTGCTCAAGTTCAAGGATTCCAAGCGCTATCCCGATCGGCTGAAGGCTGCCGCGCGTGAAACCGGAGAGCAGGATGCCATGGTCGTGCTGCAAGGCGCGATCCTGAGCGTACCGGTGGTTGTCGCCTGTTTTGAGTTCGACTTTCTGGGGGGCTCAATGGGGTCGGTCGTGGGCGAGCGCTTCGTGCGTGGCGTCCATGCGGCGATGGAGCAGCGCGTCCCGTTCATCTGTATTACTGCGACGGGCGGTGCCCGCATGCAGGAGGGGCTGTTTTCGCTTATGCAGATGGCCAAAACCACCGCAGCGATCAATCAGCTGGCAACGCGCAAGCTGCCCTTCATCTCGATTCTGACCGACCCGACGATGGGCGGGGTGTCGGCAAGCTTCGCCTTCATGGGCGATGTGGTCGTAGCCGAACCCAATGCGTTGATCGGCTTTGCCGGCCCGAGGGTGATTGAGCAAACCGTGCGCGAGAAATTGCCTGAGGGCTTCCAGCGCGCTGAATTCCTGCTCGAAAAAGGCGCCATCGACATGATTGTCGACCGTCGCGAAATGCGTCGCCGCCTTGCCGATTTGATGACTCTTTTGACGCGCCAGCCTGCCACGAATGCCTGATTCCGTTTTGCCCGGCGATCTCGCCGGATGGTTGGCCCTGATCGAAGCCCGACACGGCCAACGTATTGAACTCGGCCTTGAGCGTGTTGCCGCTGTGCGCGACGCCATGGGCCTGTCGTCTGACGCGGTGCTCATTACCGTTGCCGGCACCAATGGCAAGGGGTCGACTTGCGCCATGCTCGAGGCCATCTGCCTCGCCGCCGGCTATCGGGTCGGCTTGTATACGTCGCCGCATCTGACGCGTTACAACGAGCGGGTTCGTATCAACGGTTTCGAGGTCGACGACGCGACGCTCGCCGCCGCGTTCGCTCAGGTTGAGCAGGCGCGCGGCGACACTTATCTGACCTATTTCGAGCACGGCACACTGGCTGCCTGGGCGTGCTTCGCCGCTGCTACACCGGATGTGATCATTCTTGAGGTTGGCTTGGGTGGCCGGCTCGATGCCACCAATGTGTTCGACTCGGATTGCGCCATCGTCACCAGCATTGCGATGGACCACATGGACTATCTGGGCGATAGCCTCGACGCCATCGGACGCGAAAAGGCCGGGGTTTTTCGGGCCGGTCGGCCGGCAATCTGTGCCGATCCTCAACCGCCCGCATCGATCGAAGCGGTCGCTGCGGAAGTCGGTGCGCAGTTGCAGGTCAGTGGTCGCGATTTCGGCTTTTCGGGTGACCGCACGCAGTGGGTGTTCTGGGGGCCGGGCGTTCGTCGTGGTGGCCTGGCGTACCCGGCGTTGCGCGGTGCCAATCAGTTGCTCAATGCCAGCGCGGTGATGGCGGCGCTTGAAGCGATTCGCGATCGCCTGCCGGTGCCGATGCAAGCGATCCGCGAAGGCATGATGCTGGTGGAGCTGCCCGGCCGATTTCAAACACTGCCGGGGCAGCCCGCCGTGGTACTGGATGTGGCGCACAACCCGCAGGCGGTTGGTGTGCTCGCCGAAAACCTCGCCAATATGGGTTACTACCCCGAGACCTGGGCGGTGATCGGCATGATGGCCGACAAGGCCGTCGAGACCACGCTGATGCGTATCAAGAGCCGCGTTGATCACTGGTTGCCTGCGACCTTGCCCGGGCCGCGCGGTTTGTCCGCAGATGCATTGGCCGGCCGTATGGCTGCGGCGGGCATTGCGGTGGGCGATGATCGCTACGCCACGCCTGCCGACGCCTATCGCGCGGCGCGGGCGGCAGCGCAGGACGGTGATAGAATTGTCGTCTTTGGTTCTTTCCTTACGGTGGCCGATGCATTGGCCGCCATTCGCGCTGAACGCTGAGTTTGCCATGGCGACCGACGACGCCCAGACCGATCTGAAAAAGCGTGCACGCCGCCGCCTGGTGGGCGCCGCCGCGCTTGCGCTGTTGGCTATTATTGTCTTGCCAATGGTGATGGATCCGGCGCCCAAGCCTTTGGGTGAGGATATTCAGGTACGGATCCCCGGCCAGGAAGGCGAAAACTTCGCGCAACGAAAAATCGAGCTGCCGTCATCACCCGCGGTCGCACCGCTTGCGCTGCCTGCCGAGGCCCCGAAAGCTGAACTGCCGCCCGAGCCGGTGGCTGTCGCCCCGGTCAAGCCAGCGATGCCGAAAGAGGCGGTCGACAAGCCGGAGCTCAAACCCGCAGCGCCGAAAGAGCCGGTCGACCCGAAGCCGGTGCCGTCGACCTCGGTGGATGAGCGCGCCCGCGTTGAGGCCATTCTCGCAGGCAAGCTACTCAAGCCTGAAACCCCTGCCGCGGGCGGCGAGGCCTTTGTCGTGCAGTTGGGGGCCTATGGCAATTCGGATAGCGCGACAAATCAGGCGAACAAGGTGCGCGAAAAAGGCTTCAAGGTATTTACCCAGAAGGTCGGTTCGAGCACGCGCGTGCGCGTGGGGCCATACAGCAGCCGGGATGCTGCCGAGAAGGCCGCAGATCAATTGGAAAAAGCCGGTTTCAAAGGCGTGGTGATGGCTCGCGGCTGAGCCGCCAGTCACAGCAATGACAATCTTCGACTACGCGTTTCTGGGTTTGCTCTGTGTCATGGCGATTCTCGGCTTCTGGCGCGGATTGATCAGCGAAGTACTGGCCTTGGCGGGCTGGATACTGGGCTTTATCGTGGCGCGCATGTTTGCCGGTCAGGTCGCGTTTTTGTTTGCCGACTGGATCAGTGAGCCGGCGTTTGCCTATCTTGCGGCGTTCGCATTGATCTTCCTGGCCGTACTGGTGGTGGTGGCGGTTGTACGCTACGCGTTGCGGGCGTTGATCCACGCGGTCGGTCTCGGATTTGTCGATCGAGGATTTGGCGCACTGTTCGGGACAGCCAAAGCGGTCGCGATTGCATGCTTGTTGGTGGCTTTTGGGGGGGCGAGCGGATTGTCTCGGGCCCCTTGGTGGGAGGCGGCGATGTTCTCGCCGCTGCTTGAGACGGCCGTGGTTGCGGCGAAACCCTGGATGCCCAATGTGGTGGCGGACCGGGTGAGTTTTCGATAGGTGATGGCATGTGCGGGATTCTAGGGATTGTCGCGACAACAGCGGTCAATCAGTTGCTCTACGACGGACTGCAGGTGATCCAGCATCGCGGGCAGGATGCAGCCGGAATCGCTACCACCGAGGGTGGGCGCTTCCTGATGCACAAAGGCTCCGGTCTGGTTCGTGACGTGTTCCGTACGCGCAACATGCGTAACCTCCAGGGCAACTGGGGTATTGGTCATGTACGTTACCCGACGGCAGGCTCGGCGGATAATCCGGCGGAGGCCCAGCCCTTTTACGTGAATTCGCCGTTCGGCCTGATGTTGGCGCACAACGGAAACCTCACGAATTCGGAAGCGCTCAAGCGCGAGATGTTTCTTGCCGACCTGCGCCACATCAACACCAACTCCGATTCCGAAGTGCTGCTCAATGTGCTCGCGCACGAGCTGCAGGCGGCCTCCAATGGTTGCAAGCTGGATGAGAAGGCAATCTTTCAGGCGGTGGCGGCGGTGCATCGCCGTTGTCGCGGTGCGTATGCCGCCGTGGTGATGATTGCGGGTTACGGTTTGCTGGCCTTCCGCGACCCCTATGGCATTCGTCCGCTGGTGATCGGGCGCAATGACGCGCCGGCCGGTACCGAATGGATCGTGTCGTCCGAAAGTGTTGCGGTCGATGCGCTGGGCTTCAAGTTGCTGCGCGACGTCGAGCCCGGCGAAGCGATCGTGATCGACATGGAAGGCAACTTCCGCAGCCGCGCCTGTGCCGAGTCGACGGTGCACGCGCCGTGCATGTTCGAGTATGTGTATCTGGCGCGCCCGGATTCGCTGATCGATGGCGTGTCGGTGTACGAAGCGCGACTGAAAATGGGCGAATATCTCGCGGCCAAGTTCCATCGCACCATGCCGCATGTCGAAGTCGATGTGGTGATTCCCATCCCCGATTCCAGCCGGCCCGCCGCGCTCGAAATGGCCAATCAGTTGGGGGTTCCGTATCGTGAAGGCTTCGTCAAGAATCGTTATATCGGCCGCACCTTCATCATGCCCGGCCAGGCCGTTCGGCGTAAATCGGTACGCCAGAAGCTGAACACGATTCATCAGGAATTCAAAGGCAAGCGGGTGCTGCTGGTCGATGATTCGATCGTGCGCGGCACCACCAGCCAGGAAATTGTCAGCATGGCCCGCGACGCGGGGGCTACCAAAGTGTACTTTGCCTCGGCTGCGCCGCCGGTTCGGCACGCCAATGTCTACGGCATTGACATGCCGACACGCGCCGAGCTGATCGGCTCGGACCGCGATGAGGCGGAGATCTGCGCAGCCATTGGCGCCGACGGCTTGCTGTATCAGGATCTTGACGATTTGCGTGCGTCGGTTCAGGCGATCAATCCGTCGCTCCAGTACTTCGAAACCTCCTGTTTCGACGGCAAGTATGTGACCGGTGATGTGACGGCCGACTATCTTCACGGTATCGAGCATCGCCGCGGTTCGCAGCCGGTGACCGTTGAAGACACCGATGGCGACCCTGTCGCCAATCAACTCGACCTGAATCTGGCGTCGGGCAGTTCGGACTAACAAGGATATTCGCGTGGCAGACCAAACCGGGCTTTCGCTCGACTTCGATACGCTGGCGGTGCGAGCCGGGATAGAACGCAGTCAGTTCAACGAGCACAGCGAGGCGATGTATCTCACCTCGAGCTTCGTCTTCGACAACGCAGCGCAAGCCGCTGCGCGCTTTTCCGGCGAAGAGCCGGGCAACGTGTATGCGCGTTTCACCAACCCCACGGTCACGGCCTTGCAAACCCGTCTGGCCGCGCTTGAAGGCGGCGAGGCCTGCGTGGCGACGGCCTCCGGGATGTCTGCCATCCTGTCGACGGTCATGGCCTTGCTCAATAGCGGCGACCACATCGTCGCGTCGCAGGGTTTGTTCGGTTCGACGCAGCAGCTGTTCGGCAATGTGTTTTCGCGATTTGGTATTGAAACGACCTTTGTGCCGGCCGCAGACATTGCAGCTTATGACGCCGCAGCGCGTCCGAACACCAAGCTATTTTTTGTTGAAACACCGTCCAATCCGCTGACAGAGCTGGTCGATATCGCAGCCGTGGCCGAAGTGGCGCATCGTCACGGCGCGCTGCTGGCCGTCGACAACTGCTTCTGCACCCCTGCGCTGCAGAAGCCGCTGGCACTGGGCGCTGATCTGGTGCTCCATTCGGCAACCAAGTATCTCGACGGGCAGGGCAGGGTGCTCGGTGGCGCGGTTGTCGGTGGCGCGAAACTGGTCGACGAAGTGTTCCGTTTCCTGCGCACCGCCGGTCCGTGCTTGTCGCCCTTTAACGCATGGGTGATTCTCAAAGGCTTGGAAACCCTGCGCATTCGCATGGAAGCGCAAAGCGCCAGCGCGCTTGCCCTGGCTCAGTGGCTAGATGTTCAACCGCAAGTGGCGCGGGTGTATTACCCCGGCCTGCCGTCCCACCCGCAGCATCAACTGGCGCTGCGTCAGCAGGGCTCAGGTGGTGCAATTGTCAGTTTTGATGTGAAGGGAGGCCGCGAAGCCGCGTGGCGACTGATCGACGCGACTCGTCTGATCTCGATCACGGCCAACCTCGGCGACACTAAAACCACCATCACACATCCAGCCTCCACGACACATGGCCGAATTTCGGCAGAAGCGCGCGCCGCGAGTGGTATTGGCGAGGGGTTGATTCGTGTGGCCGTGGGTCTGGAGTCGGTGGCCGATCTGCAGGCGGACCTGGCGGGCTTGTCGCGCTGATCTATTTTCCGTTCAAGAAAACGCGCCGGCGAGAGTCGGCGTTTTTTTTGGTCAGTGTGTAAGAGTCTGTGGCAAGAAAACGCAGTCACAGGACCAGGCCATGGCGGCGACGACCTTGCAGCGCCAGGGGTCTGGCGGATGTGTTTCGGTGGTCGCAGCCGACTGACCAATGACGGCGGGGTTTCGCCATTCGCGCGCATGGCGCAAGATTAAAATGGCTGTTTTACCGAACGCCGAATCGCAATGTTGCACAGCCTGACCGTGGGAGTAGTCTAATCTGCCGGTTCAGCGGTGTTTTCGACCTCGCCGTTCGAGGCACGGTTTTGTGTCGCCTTCGATCCAGCACGACAAGAATCGTATAGTCCACATGGAGGTTCCGCATGCGTTGGCTGCTGATGCTGTTTGCTATTGGGCTTGCGGCCGATGTTGGGTCTGCCGAGGACACGACGACCCCGTTGATCTGGGTCGAGTTCGACGTTGACCCTACGCCATATGACACTGGCAAAGGCGTCCTTGATTTCCCCGATGCGTGTATTCAGATCCCGGAAGTTACTACTCGGCAAAACGGGTTGCGCCCGGCCACGCAGGGAGACTATCACCGCATCTCTGGCCCAGGTCGGCTTATGCGTCGTGATTCCGCAGGCGCTGTTACGACATTGTTTGACTGCGAGGCATTGGGGCGCCTCTGTATGCCTGAAGACCCGAGGTTGTCGCCAGATGGGATGAAAGTCGCTTTCACCCTATATTTCGGGACAGAGTTGTCGAAAGCCTGCGGGCACCCCGGCAACACGATGCTGGCTGGCACCGGTGCAGGCGCGCATATCGCGATCCACGATCTACAAACAGGCGTGACGACGGAGTGGCCCGCTGTACCCGGTCGGCACGACGTGACACCGGTGATCATCCAGCAGGGTGCCCAACTCAAAATCATGTTTTCGTCTGATCGTGCGCGAGTCTATGAACCAATTATTCGTAATACATCAGCCGAGGGCCTGCACGTCTTGCAGACCTACATCGCGGATATTGATGGTACTAACGTAGAAAAAACCGGCACACACGATTTCAGTCCGAACTATGGCGGCTACCAACTTAAAGACGGTCGTATCATTTCGTCATGTGCGCAGTGGGGGCACGACCTTGGATTCCGAAATGTCGGGCCTCTTTACACCAATTGGGTGTCAACTCTTTTGAACATGTGGTGGGCCTGCGGGCAAGACCCATGGGGAGGCTCCAATGAGTCGATTTTTGGAGCGCATTATTCAGGCAAAGCCTTGCACTTCTTCTCGCAAATGACAGATGAAAGTATTGTCATTGGTGAGTACTACCGGGGCAACAGGCAACAGGGAGCTGGTCGGCTTTTAAAGTTTTCTCCGCGGCCTTTCAATATTGAAGGCGTTCCTGTGTCTGAAACCTTGTGGGAAAATAACGTGATGCCTCCGAGGGATTTGGTGGACATCACACCTTGGGCCAATCCGCAAGATGCGCAATCATTCTGGGACAGTGCACGGAATCAGTATCAAGGTCGCGTACGCGATCCCTTTGGCCTGCCCAACAATGAATTGGGGTTTGTTTGGTGTAAAGGCATTTGCAACTATCAGAGCGGCGCATCGATTGATATGATGGATGATTATGCGTTTGGCGGACCAAGCCGCACGCCTGGACTCATCGCCGACCCTATGTCCGTTGAGCTTGGGATTTATAAACTTCCAGCGAACAAGATTCCATCGACTGACTATGTCAACGACCCCGTGGTGATGGTGGATCGACGCCATGTTGCGGAGCACGCGGCAATTTATGGCGGCCCCTACATTGACGTACACGGGCAAGCCACTCCGAAGCAAGTTGCTCAGCCAACCTCCGGCGACAGCAATTGTTATCTGCGCATCGCGTCCATGCAGTCCGACACGCGCTCGTTTCAGATATATAAAGGTACGTGGCGCTGGGGGCACGATGAGATATCTTCGATCCATGGTAAAGAGTTGCCAGGAGTCACTGACTCGGACGTGAAGTACATCCGTATCGCTGAGTTAATTCCAAACACCGTGCGCCCGAATAATTTTGCTGGTGTCGGCACTGTTCCGTACAGCTTTTGGGGGTACAAATCAAAGAGTCTCGGCGAAGCCCCGGTTGAAACAGACGGGTCTGCGTATATTCAAGTCCCTTGTGAAACCCCTTGGGTGCTATCCGGATTGAACGCGGACAGGGAGACTGTCAAACATGACCAGATGCCTCAGTCTCTGCGCAGAGGAACGACGCTGACATGCGGTGGGTGCCATCTTCACAATGATGTTTCGCCACAGCCTGTCTTTGCAAATTCGATTGCCGCAGGGAAGCCCCCGCAGGCTTTGCAGAACCCGCGGCCGATTTATGAATACAGCGCGGATATTGTCCCCATCATCAACAAACGTTGCGCGAGTTGCCACAACGGGCCAACCGGGCAGGGTGGTCTGAATCTAAATGATGGATCGAATACGAGGAGCATGATCACCAGAGATTATTCTCAAAAAACGAATCCTAACCCAGTTGTGATTCACACCCCTGCAGAGGGGTATGATGGGACGAAACAATACATTCTGGATCGCCCTCTCGCCTCTTGGCTCATCCACGGCTCATCCTCTGCCGGATCACCGCTGTACTGGTACTTCAAGAACGAGCGAACGGACTACCGAACGAACGCGGCTTCATCCGCGGACATTGACTACAACATCAACCACCCTAACGTGCCGACAACGGCGAGCGAACTTCAGGTTGTGCGAGATTGGATCGACACTGGACTCCAATATGATCCTGCTGTGCCGATCACCCCTTATTCGGGCTCAGTCTCGTCGAACCGGTAGGTGATGTTTATAACCTCCTGTCTGGGGAGAGACTTGTTGCTGAGCTACTGTCGCTGCGCCAGCGCCAGAACTAATCTGGACAGCAGTTATCTCCACTGAGTCAGGTGGGATGTGGGAACGCGGGTCATGGGATAACGGGCGTACTCTCGTTAGCTCGTCGCGCCTTGTATTCCCGCTTCGCTACGTGCAACGCAAGGAAATCGGTGGGGGGGGTTGCATACCAGCCTTCGCACAGTACGGTCAGTGAGGCACCACGTCGGCCGGCGCAATTCCAACTGCGCCATGGCGAGCAGATTCGATGTTCTTGGTACAATGGGGCGTTGTCGGGGCGCGCCGAGGTCGAGGACGGTACCGTGGCCGTCAAGGATGTATCTCTCGTTTCCGAGGGAGCGCACACCTTGCTGGAGTTCTACAAGTAGTACGCAGCCAGGTTGTCTCTCGGCGACGAACGATGCGGTGTCAGACGAGCAGTTCTTTTCGGGTCAGAGTGCCGTCTGACCAGGCGAGGTAGGGCGCTGTGCCGTGCCAGTCCGAAAGAACCCAGCGCTCGCATGGTCGGCCGTCCGCGTGATGAATATGGGTGGCCGGGCGATGCGTGTGTCCGTGGATCATCAGATCACATCGGGCGGCCTGGAAGGCTGAAATAACGGCAGCCTCGTTGACGTCCATGATATTGGCCGCTTTTTGTTGTTTGCCCGCTTCGCTGTGCGCCCGGACGCCTTCGATGATGGCCCGGCGTTCGTCAAGGGGGCGGGCGAGAAACGCGGCTTGCCAGACGGGGTTGCGCACTTGCTGCCGAAAGGCCTGGTAGGCGTGATCGTCGGTGCACAAGATGTCGCCGTGCAGAAGGACTGCGTCGCGTCCGCCAAGCGAAATGGTGACAGGTTCGATGGCGAGCGTGATGCCGGTGGCCGCGCAGAACTCTGCGCCGATCAGGAAGTCGCGGTTGCCGGCCAAGAAGACCACGGGGGTGCCGGTGATCGTGAGGTCGGTGAGGTGCTTGGCGATATGGCGGTGATACGGGGCGGCGAGGTCGTCGTCGCCAGCCCAGTATTCGAAGAGATCGCCGAGGATGTACAGCGTTCTGGCCTGACGCGCGGGTCCGGCCAGAAAAGCCTCGAAGGCGCGCGTGGTCGCGACCTCGGCCGCACACAGGTGCAGGTCGGCAATGAACAGTACCGGGCCGTCCACCTGTGTGCTCATGGGCGCGATCAAACGATCTCGGCGCGCTCGATGATGACGTCTTCGGTCGGGACGTCCTGATGGAATCCGGACGATCCGGTCTTGACGGCGCGAATGGCGTCGATTGTCTCGAGGCCTTCGGTCACGCGACCAAAGACACAGTAGCCCCAGCCCTGCGGCGACGGCGAACGGTGGTTCAGGAAGTCGTTGTCGGACACGTTGATGAAGAACTGGGCGGAGGCGGAGTGCGGGTCCTGGGTGCGCGCCATGGCAATTGTGCCTTTGTCGTTCTTCAGGCCGTTGTCGGCTTCGTTCTTGACCGGGTCATTGGTCGGTTTTTGCTTCATGCCGGGCTCGAATCCGCCGCCCTGAATCATGAAGCCGTCGATTACACGGTGAAAGATGGTGTTGTTGTAGTGGCCGGCTTCGACATAGGCCAGGAAGTTCTTGACCGTCTCGGGTGCTTTTTCAGCGTCGAGTTCGAGGGTCATGGTGCCGTGGTTGGTGTGCAGTTTGACTGCCATCTGATGCTCCTTGCGTGTTCGGGTGAGATTACTTGCCGCCGGTGATTTCACGGGCGCTGCGAATGGTGATGTCCTCGATGGGGACATCGCGATGACCGCCAGCGGCGCCGGTCGGCGCAGCGCCGATGGCTTTGACCACGTCCATGCCTTCCACGACTTTGCCGAATACGGCGTAACCCCAGCCATCAAATGAGGGGTAGTCGAGTTTGCTGTTGTCGACGAGGTTGATGAAAAACTGTGCACTGGCCGAATGCGGATCGCTGGTGCGCGCCATGGCAATACTGCCGGTGACGTTGCTGAGGCCGTTCTTGGCTTCGTTCTTGATGGGCTCGCGCGTGGTTTTCTGCTTCATGCCCGGCTCGAAACCGCCGCTCTGGATCATGAATCCGGGGATGACACGGTGAAAGATCACGCCGCTATAGAAGCCGTCATTCACATACTTGAGAAAATTTTGCGTCGTCACCGGTGCGGCTTTGTCATCGAGTTCGATGACGATCTGACCTTTGTTGGTCTCGAGTGCGACTTTGGGGCCTGCGTAGGCGGCGCTTGTGGACAATGCAAAGCTCAGCGCGAGCAACAGTGCTTTCATGGTGTCTACCTATTTTGATTGTTTGGGACGGCGGGGTGGCGTGCCCCGGCACGTCAATTGCGAGAGATCGGCGAATCAGGCGTTGCCTTCATAGGCGATGCGCCATTGGCCGTCTTCCTTGATCCAGTACTGCATTTTGCGTCGCTGATCGGCGTGGTTGTTGCTTTCATACCGTTGATCAAAGCTCACTTCGACCAGTTCGTCCTTGCCCGGGCTGCGCAGCATGCTGATGCGATCCAGGCCGACTTTGATCCAGGTCTTGCCCGCGCCCACTCTGTTTTTGTGTTTTGACCAACTCGCCAGATCGGCGCTGCCGCTTTTGAAGTTCTTGGCGTAGTGCTTGAGGTAGCGGGACACATCCCGGCTTTCCCAGTCCTTGCGCCAGGATTCGATGGCGGCATTGAGCGAGCCGCGCTCGGTCTGCCAGTCGTCCATCGACAGCCACTCGATCTGATTGCTGATGATGACCGGCGTCATCCCGACCTGAACATAATTGGACAGGGTGTTGAAGTCCTGGTTGGCGAGCACCACGCAGCCTTCGGACGCGCGGGGCGGACGGGCATAGGTGTCTTGTGGCACGCCATGCAGCCAGATGCCATAGCCGGTGCGGCCAACCCGCTTGTCCCATTCATTGGGGTAATTGATCGGGAAGGCGCCGTCGCCGTAAAGATCGGGGAGCTTGCTACGATCAATTTGCGAGATGACGTGATAGACCCCGACCGGCGTCTTGTTGTCGCCTTCGCGAATTTTCTCGGAGCCGGCCTTGCCGTGGCTGGCGTAGAAGTCGGCCACGAAGCGCGGCGTGCCGTTTTCGTTCTTGTAGACATACAGCCGCGCACGACGGGTATCGACCACGACCGCGTATTTCTGTTCGGCACCCATTTGCAGCAAATAGCGCGGAACGTAGTTCGTTTGCGGCTTGTCGCGATAGGCGCTGAGACGGGCCAGCGCCTCGTCACGCAGGTCGTTGATGGCGCCGTTGTTGCTGGAGGTGTTGCCGAAACCTTTGAGCGCACCGCCGCGTGCAAGCAGGAGGTCGCCTTTGATCAGGTGTGCCAGGCGAAAATTGGGATACACCTTGATGATGGCTTCGGTCTGCGCGAGCGCATCGTCAAGGCGTTTTGCCTCGATGGCCTGGAAAACCCGCAGCAGATCGGCGTCCGGTCCGCTGTCTGAGAGGGTGGCCGCGGATGTGCCGAGCGCTGCCGATGCCAGTGCCGCGATGAAAGCGAGGCGGAGCGTGCTGAGTACGTTCATTTGTGACCGATCAATTCCTGCTGAATACGCCACCGGCCATCTTGCTGGACAAAGACAAGCGTCTTGTTGGTCGAGCCGCTGAAGCCGGAAGAATCATAATGTTGGCGGAAGAGGGCTTTGGCCGTTCCGCCGCTGACCGTGACTTCGATATTTTCGAGCACGACTGAAATCTCACCGGGTTTGTCACCGACGCGCGCCTGACGTTCATTTTCCCATTGCGATCGGCTCCGGCCACCCGGTACGCGGAAGTCTTTTGCGTAGTGCGACAGGTAGGCCTTGACGTCTTTGCGTGCCCAGTCACGTGCCCAGGCGCTGAGTTCTTCGCGTACGGGATCGGTGGTGTCCACCTTGACTGGTGCCTTGGCGGGCGGGGTGTCGACGGGGGCGGCCGGGGTCGCCACGGCCACCGGGGCCGGTGGCGTCGGGGCTGCAGCAACCGGGGCGGGTGTCGCGGCCGGCGCCGGTGTCGGCGCAGGCGTTGCGACCGGGGCCGGCGTCGGTGCCGCAACAGGCGGCGGTAGCGGCGCTTGCGCCGGTTTGGCGACGGCGACCGGTGCGACGGGTTCGGCAATCGGCTTGGCCGGCGCGGGGGCGGCCTGGGCGATGGCCACGGGCGGCGTGCGTCGGCCCGAGGCAGTCATGAGTTCGCGGATCAGGGCCAGCTTGGATTGGGCGACGGTATTGTTGGAGTCGAGCTGCAAGGCCTTGTCGTAGGCCTGGCTGGCCATGCGCGCGTAGACATCGCCGAGGTTCTCGTGCGCGGTGGCGTAGCTCGGATGCGTCCGGATCGCCATTTCGAGCGCCGCCTTGGCTTTGTCGAAGGACTTTTGCTGGGCGTAGAGGACGGCCAGATTGTTGTAGGGCTCTGGCAACTCCGGGTAATCCTCTGTGAGCTTGCGGAAAACGCCGATCGCGTCTTCTACCTTGTTCAGTTCGGTGAGGGCGACGGCCTTTAGAAAGCGGGTCTGCGGGTCCGTTGGGTTGCTGCTCAAATCGACGTCGGCCACGCGGATCGCTTCAGGAAACTGGCCACGTGCGACGAGGGCCTGGATTTCCTGGACGGATGCCATGGCGTTCTGCCCGAAAGCGAGGAACAGCGCAGCGGATGCGGCGTGCAGGACGGAAGAATCGCGTTTTTTCATTGTGATATACTTCGGCACCAAATTTGCCGCCGTTGATAGCTCGAAAAACAACGTGGCATTCTACCAATAAACATCAGTCGAGTCTCACCCGGGGCGTTTTGCCGGTTGCCGACTTGCCGTCGAAAAAGGCGGGTTCCCCTTGTGGGGCCCGCCTTTTTTGCGATTGGCGCGGGCGTCGGCATGAAGCGCCCATCTGAACAGGCACGTGTCCCATGTTGATGATCCACAATTCCCTTTCGCGTGAAAAAGAGCCGTTCCGCCCGATTGAGGCCGGTAAAGTGCGGATGTATGTGTGCGGAATGACAGTGTACGACTATTGTCATCTGGGTCACGCCCGGGTGATGGTGGTGTTCGACATGGTGACGCGTTGGCTTCGGGCCAGTGAATACGATGTGACCTATGTGCGCAATATTACCGATATCGATGACAAAATCATCCGACGAGCGGGTGAAAATGGCGAGTCGATTCGCGCCCTGACCGATCGATTCGTTGCTGCCATGCACGAAGATGCCGCCAAATTGGGTGTGTTGCCCCCCGACCACGAGCCGCGCGCGACCGAACACGTCGAGGGCATGCTTGACATGATCGGCCAACTCGAATCCCATGGCCTGGCCTACGTCGCGGACAACGCCGATGTGTGCTATGCCGTGCGCAAGTTTGCGCCCTATGGTCGCCTGTCCGGTAAAACGCTGGATGAGCTGCGCGCAGGTGAGCGGGTGGATGTCGTCGACGGCAAGCGTGATCCGCTCGATTTCGTGCTCTGGAAACGTGCCAAAGAGGATGACCCGCGTGATGCACGCTGGGCGTCGCCGTGGGGCGAAGGGCGTCCGGGCTGGCACATCGAGTGCTCGGCCATGGGCTCAGCCTTGCTCGGCAAGCAGTTCGATATTCACGGCGGCGGCCAGGATTTGCAGTTTCCGCACCATGAGAACGAAATCGCCCAGAGCGAGGGCGCGCATGATTGCCAGTATGTGAATTACTGGATGCACAACGGTTTTGTGCGAGTCGACAACGAGAAGATGTCGAAGAGCCTGGGCAACTTCTTCACCATTCGCGAGGTGCTCAAGCAATACGATGCCGAAGTCGTGCGCTTCTTCATCTTGCGCGCCCATTACCGCAGCCCCCTGAATTACAGCGATGCGCATCTCGATGATGCCCGAACGGCATTGACTCGCCTGTACACGGCGCTCAAACATGCGCCCGAGGCGATCGAAGCGGTGGACTGGACGGGCGACTTTGCCGTTCGCTTCCGTGCTGCGATGGATGACGATTTCAATACCGCCGAGGCCATGGCCGTGCTGTTTGAAATGGCCGCCGAGGTCAATCGTACGGCGAACGCGCTGCTGGCTGCGCAATTGCAGGCGCTGGGGAATGTGCTCGGTTTGCTTGAGCGCTCGGCGACCAGTTTCCTGCAGGGTGGTGGTGACGCCGACGGCCTGGATGAAACGGCCATTGAAGCGGCGATCGCTGCGCGTGTTGCCGCCAAGCGGATGAAGGATTACGCCGCAGCCGATCGCATTCGCGCGGAGCTCCAGGCGGGCGGCATCGTGCTTGAAGACACGGCCGAGGGCACCCTTTGGCGCCGGGCGTGACATGTTGAACATGCATCCGCGGCACGTCGGGCAGGATTCGGGCACACTTCGTTCATGACGCGAGTGCACCTACTTTCCCAATGGGCTGGGCACACCGATTGTGCCAAATGCCCGGTGCGCGATTCGGCCTTGTTTTCTTCCCTGGCACCAGAGCAGATCGCTCTGGTTCAGGGCACTCTCGATGATCTGAGAATCGAGGCAAAGCGCGTGCTCTATCATCAGGGCGCTCGGAGCGATGCGCTCTACACGGTGCGCGAAGGCGCGATCAAGCTGGTGCGCCATGGCGCCGATGGTTCGGCGCGTATTGTGCGCATCGTCAAACCGGGCGATCTGGCCGGTCTCGAGGTGCTCAGCGGGCGGGAATACGACGCATCGGCCATCGCCATTGGCCCCGTGCGGGTGTGCCGCTTGCCGTTGGCTACGCTCGATCGCTTGCGCACCATCGATTCGGGGCTTGGCCAGCGCATGCTTGAGAAGGCCGGCGATGCGCTCGCTGAAGCCCAGCTGTGGCTGGCGGAGCTCACCGCAGGTAGCGCCCCGGCGCGCGTGCGCGTCGCGCGTCTGTTACTACGCTTGAAGACCAAGCCGGGCAGTACCGAGGTGTTCCGCCTGGCCTCGTCGGATATCGCGGCCATCCTGGGGATCACCGTTGAAACCGCGAGTCGGGTGATCGCCGCCTTCAAGCGCAGTGGCGTCCTGACGCCGCCTGCGGCGGGCAGCTATGTCATGACGGCCGATTCAGATCGCCTGATGCAGGAAGCCGAAGGCCGCACGGACTGAGCCGTCTGTTCGCTGTGTCCCGTGCCGGTGCGGCGTTTGAGATGTATGGGTTGATCGGCGCGGGCGTCCCGGATGTTTTCCGACGGCCCGCGCCCTTTCGTTCAGGACGCACTCAGCGCAGATACTTCCCGCGACTGATAATCGCCAGATCGACGAACTTCGAGGCCACGTGGTCGCGGGGCGAGAAGCCGATCTTGACGCCGCCCGCGTCCCAGCCGTTCAGGCTTTCCAGTGCCTTGATCAGTTTGTCGCGTGTCAGCTCGGCGCTTGCGCGCGTCAAACCTTCGGTCAGCACCTTGGCCGCCATAAAACCTTCCAGCGCGGTGTAGGACATCTCGACCTTCGCCGTTTCTGCCGCCTTTCGGTAGGCCTGAACCACCTCGTGGTCAAAGCGGAAGGGTGAGGGCACCACCTGCGCAATCACCAGTCCGTGCGCGTTTTCGCCCAAGGTCTTGATCAGCTGGTTGGCGCTGATGACCGACAGGCCGTAAAGCATGGGCCGCGCATCCCGGGCGCGCAGTCCCTGCATGATCCCGATGGAGCTTTTGCCTGCGGTGACCATGATCAAGGCGGCGGGGTTGGCTTGCGCGATCTTGTCGGCCGCCGCCTCGGCGTCTTCGGCCGAGGCTTTGACCGGGACCTCGACCACAGCCGTCAAACCACGCCCGGCGAGGGCCTTGCGTGCCACATCCAGTCCGGCAGTCCCGAAGCTGTCGGCGTGGTGCACTACGCCAATGCTGGTGATGCCGGCACTCACCAGATGGCTGACGATTTTCTCGATCTCCTGGCCATACGAGGCGCGCATGTGAAACACCTCGTGCTTCATGGCACGCAGCATGTCTGCGCCGGTGTATGGCGCAAAGAACGGCACCCGGGCCTCGGTGGCGACCGGAATCGTGCGCAGGCTGGGGCCGGTGCCGAAGCACCCGAACAATGCAAAAACCTGCTTGTCTTCAATCAGGCTTCGGGTGTTCTGCTCGGCGCGCTCGGGGTCGTAGGCGTCGTCGAGCGTGATCAGTTCGATCTTTCGCCCATGGACACCGCCGGCGCGGTTTATGACGTCGAAGTAGAGTTCAGCGCCGCTGAGGTATTCGCTATTGAGCGTGGCGAGCGGGCCGCTTGCCGCACCGGTTTGGCCGAGGAGAATGCGCTCGGCGGTAACGCCGCTCTCAGCGTGGACAAGCGGTGTGGTCGCCAGCAAGAGAGCGGCAATCCAGGATTTGAGTGTTCGCATGGGCGTCCTTGGGAGGTGGGGGCTGGGTAGCCCTTAGCGGGGGCGCGGAAAAGTCTTGGCGTTGGTCGGCGAGGCGGCGTGCCAGCGCAGGCTTTGCGCAGCGCTTTGCCTGCGGAGCGGCCGGTGGCCATGGTGCGTGGGTGTTCGGCTTGCTGAGTGGCCGGTCCGAATATGGCTGGAGAAGTTCGGACGGGGCGAGCCGGCAGATCTGCCGACGTGGTCACAGAATTCGGCCGTGGCGGCCGAAGGCGATCGTGGTGGGTGGCCCAGAGTTTGGTGTGTCATCGTTTCTATGTCTTTTGTAAAATATTGTCTCCTGCGGGTCGCAGTATAGCGAAGCTGCCGCGAACGTAAACGTTCGTCTGGCAATGGCGTGACAAAAAGGGGGTTGGGGCAGATGTGCGGTCGGTGTCGGCCGCAATGCGCGGAGTGGCACGAACGGCCACTCCGGGGAGGGGGTGTTACTGGAAGAAGTCCTTCACCTTGTCCATCCAGGACTTGGCTTTCGGATTTTGCCGGTCGGCATTTTCAGAGCCAATGCTTTGAAATTCTTGAAGAATTTCTTTCTGGCGTTCAGTGAGCTTGACCGGAGTTTCGACCAGTACATGGCACATCAGGTCACCCTGAACATGTGAGCGAACATTGCGAATCCCTTTGCCGCGCAGGCGGAACACCTTGCCGGTCTGGGTTTCGGCGGGCACTTTGATGCGTGCCATGCCATCCAGCGTCGGAATCTCGATGTCGCCGCCCAGTGCCGCGGTGGCGAAGCTGATCGGCATTTCGCAGTGCAGATCGTCACCTTCGCGCTGGAAGACCGCATGTGACTTGATATGGATTTCGACATAGAGGTCGCCGGACGGGCCACCATTGATGCCGGGCTCGCCGTGGCCGCCGTGACGCAGGCGCATGCCTTCGTCGATGCCGGCCGGAATCTTCACTTCCAGCGTCTTCTGCTTTTTGACCCGACCCGCGCCATGGCAGGTACCACAGGGGTCCGGAATGTAGGAGCCGGAGCCGTGACACTTCGGGCAGGTCTGCTGGATCGAGAAGAAGCCTTGCTGGATGCGCACTTGCCCGGCACCGCCGCAGGTGGGGCAGGGCTTGGCCTGCGAGCCGGCTTTGGCGCCGCTGCCGCCGCAGGTGTCGCAGCGCTCCTGGGTGGGAATGCGGATGGTTTTTTCTGCGCCGCGGGCGGCTTCTTCAAGCGAGATTTCGAGGTTGTAGCGCAGGTCCGCGCCACGATAGACGTTGGAGCGCCCGCCGCGACCGCCACCACCACCGAAGATGTCGCCGAAGATGTCGCCAAAGGCATCGCCGAAGCCTTCAAAGCCCTGGCCACCACCCGCGCCCATGCTCGGATCGACGCCGGCATGGCCGTAACGATCGTAAGCGGCGCGCTTGTCGGGTTCGGATAACACCTCGTAGGCTTGCTTTGCTTCTTTGAAGTGCTCCTCCGCATCCTTGCTGTCGGGATTGCGGTCGGGGTGGTACTTCATCGCCAGCTTGCGATAAGCCTTTTTGATGTCGGCGTCAGATGCGTCGCGATTGACGCCGAGAATTTCGTAGAAGTCGCGCTTGGACATGGTCTTGTATCAGCTCTGTCGTGGAAAGGCCGGACCGCGCTGCACGAAGTGCAGTAGGGCCCGGCCGGGTGTTGCGAGGGAGCGAATTACTTCTTCTCGTCCTGCACTTCGGTGAACTCGGCATCGACGACATCTGCGTCTTCTGCCTTGCCACCCTGGGCGTCTTCAGCGGCACCCGCTGCGCCGGCCTGAGCCTGCGCGTCGGCGTACATCTTCTCGCCCAGCTTCTGGCTGACCTGGCCGAGGGCTTCGGTCTTGGCGGTGATGGTGTCCTTGTCGTTGGACTTCATCGCCTCTTCGGCCTCAACGACGGCCGCTTCGATCTGTGCCTTTTCGCCGGCGTCAATCTTGTCGCCATGCTCGGCCAGCGCTTTCTTGATCGAATGCACCAGCGTGTCGCAGGCGTTGCGGGCGTCGACCAGCTCGTGCGCTTTCTTGTCGTCTTCGGCGTGCGCCTCGGCATCGCGCACCATGCGCTCGACTTCTTCGTCGCTCAGGCCAGAGTTGGCCTTGATGGTGATCTTGTTTTCCTTGCCAGTGGCCTTGTCCTTGGCCGACACATGCAGGATGCCGTTGGCGTCGATGTCGAAGGTGACTTCGATCTGCGGCATGCCGCGCGGTGCGGGCGGGATATCGGACAGGTTGAACTGGCCCAGGCTCTTGTTGCCGACGGCCATCTCGCGCTCGCCCTGCAGCACATGGATGGTCACCGCGTTCTGGTTGTCCTCGGCGGTCGAGAATACCTGGCTGGCCTTGGTCGGGATGGTGGTGTTCTTCTGGATCAGCTTGGTCATCACGCCGCCCATGGTCTCGATACCGAGGCTCAGCGGGCTGACGTCGAGCAGCAGCACGTCCTTCACTTCACCTTGCAGCACGCCACCCTGGATGGAGGCGCCGATGGCGACCGCTTCGTCCGGGTTCACATCGCGACGCGCTTCCTTGCCAAAGAACTCTTTGACCTTGGTTTGAACCATGGGCATGCGGCTCTGGCCGCCGACCAGAATCACGTCGTCGATGTCGGTCACTTTCAGGCCGGCGTCCTTGAGGGCCATGCGGCAGGGCTCAATGGTGCGCGCAACCAGCTCTTCGACCAGCGACTCGAACTTGGCGCGGGTGATCTTCACGGCCAGGTGCTTGGGGCCGGAGGCATCGGCGGTGATGTAGGGCAGGTTGACTTCGGTTTGCGTGCCCGACGACAGTTCGATCTTGGCCTTTTCAGCGGCTTCTTTCAGGCGCTGCAGGGCCAGCACGTCTTTCTTCAGATCGACGCCCTGGTCTTTCTGGAACTCGGTGACGATGTAGTCGATGATGCGCTGGTCGAAGTCTTCGCCGCCCAGGAAGGTGTCGCCATTGGTGGCCAGCACTTCGAACTGGTGCTCGCCGTCGAGGTCGGCGATCTCGATGATCGAGATGTCGAAGGTGCCGCCGCCGAGGTCATACACGGCAATCTTGGAGTCGCCCGGCTTCTTGTCCATGCCGAAGGCCAGCGCAGCTGCGGTCGGCTCGTTGATGATGCGCTTGACTTCGAGGCCGGCGATCTTGCCGGCGTCCTTGGTGGCCTGGCGCTGGCTGTCGTTGAAGTAGGCAGGCACGGTGATGACCGCTTCGGTGACTTCCTCGCCGAGGTAGTCTTCGGCGGTTTTCTTCATCTTGCGCAGCACTTCGGCCGACACCTGCGGCGGGGCGATTTTCTTGCCGCGCACTTCCACCCAGGCGTCGCCGTTGTCGGCCTTGGCGATGGTGTAGGGCATCATCGCGATGTCTTTCTGCACTTCTTTTTCTTCGAAGCGACGGCCGATCAGTCGCTTGATGGCGAACAGCGTGTTCTTGGCGTTGGTGACGGCCTGGCGCTTGGCCGGCGCGCCGCACAGGATTTCGCCGTCTTCGGCGTAGGCGACGACGGACGGCGTGGTGCGTGCGCCTTCAGAGTTTTCGATGACCTTGGGCTTGCCGCCTTCCATGACGGACACACAGCTGTTGGTGGTGCCCAGGTCGATACCGATGATCTTTCCCATGATGGTTCCTTTAACGAGATTCTTGTCTGGCCGGACCAGGCATCCGGTCCGTTGTTGAATTCAGAAGTGGGGGCGTCGCGCCAAATTTCAACTGGTTTTTGCTGCAGAAACGATCACCAGCGCCGGGCGGATGACCCGCTCGTGCAGGCTATAGCCGCGCTGGAGCACATTGATGACACGGTTCGGTTCGCCGTCGTCTGGCTGGGCGCTGATGGCTTGATGCAGATTGGGGTCGAACTTTTCGCCCATCGGGTCGATGACGGCGAGGCCGGCACCCTCGAAGGCGGAGCTCAGTTGCTTGAGTGTGAGTTCGACGCCATCACGCAGGTTTTCGACCGTGCTGTTCTCGGCGGCAAGGGCGGCCTCGAGGCTGTCCTTCACCGGCAGCATGGCTTGCGCGAATTTTTCGGCGGCAAATTTGCTCGCCTTGCCGATGTCTTCCTGGGCGCGGCGACGCACGTTCTCGGTCTCGGCCTTGGCGCGCAGCCAGGCATCGTGGTGCTCGGCGGCTTTCAGTTCGGCCTGACGCAGGGAATCTTCCAGGCTCGGCATGCTGTCGGCCTGGGGGCTGTCCTGGTCTGTTTCAACGGTGCTTTCTGTGGCGTCGGTGTCGGTCGCATTGACGTCGATGACCGGCGTTTGCTCGGGGGCTTCGGGCGTCTGTTTCTCTTGCATGGATCGGTCCTGATGCGGTTTGAGTTGGGCAATGCAGGCCTAGCTTGGGGCTGGGTGGCGGATTTCAAGCCAAAAGTGCGAAATTTGTTGTGCCAATCAATGGTGGGATTTGCATCAAGCCGGGGGGGCAGGGGCATAATGATGCCCATCAAATACGGCAGAGTGTGTGCCGCCACAGTCTCGGTGGAGGATTTCAATGAGCGATCTCCCGGCACAGATCGGGAATTTCCGGATCATCAAGGAACTCGGCAAGGGTGCGACGGCCACCGTCTACCTGGCCGAGAGCCCTGACTATCCTGAGCCGGTAGCCCTCAAGTACATCCGCTTCGCCGACAAGACCAAGGACGAGGCAAAGTGGAACCGACGGCTGCTGAAGCTGCTCAAGGCCGAGCGGGCGGTCGCCAGTCGACTCAATCATCCGCACATCATTCGTATCTTTGAAGGCGTTGTTGGCGACAAAGAAGCCTATGTGGTGATGGAGTATTTCGCCGGCGAATCGCTCGAACGCTTCTGTACTTTTGCCCACTTGCTGCCTGTGCACCGAACCATTGGCATTGTTTTCAAATGCTGTATGGCGCTCGATTACGCGTACCGTCAGGGGGTGGTGCATCGGGATATCAAGCCGGCGAACATCCTTGTGGACGAAAAGGACAACGTCAAGATCACCGATTTTGGCCTGGCCATGAACATCAACAAGAAGGTCGATACCGACTCGACCTTCATCATGGGCGTCGGCTCGCCGGCCTATATGTCGCCCGAGCAGATCAAGAGCTATCCGCTCAATCAGAAAACCGACCTTTACTCGCTGGGCGTGCTGCTTTTTCACATGCTCACCGGGCGTTTGCCGTTTCGTGCCAAGAATCCGGCCCAGTTGATCTATAAAATCATCAACGCCGATCCGCCATCCGTGACGCAGTTGCTGCCCGATCTGCCGGAGCTGATGGATCGGGTGATCCGCAAGTCGCTCGAAAAGGACTTGTACTCGCGCTACAAGAATGGCGCGGAGTTTGCCAAGGACTTGTCGGCTGTCCGCTATCAGCTGGTTGACGACAAACTCCTGCCGCCCGACACCAGCCGTTTCTCGACGCTGCGCAAGCTCAACTTCTTTACCGAGTTTGACGACATCGATGTGTGGGAAGCGTTGCGTATCTCTGCCTGGCGCACCGTGAAGCCCAATACCACGCTGATTCGCGAGGGCGATCAGGACCAGCGTTTTGGTCTGGTGATCGAAGGCAAGGTTGAGCTGTCGGTGTCAGGCAAGCGGATCATCGAGCTGGGTGAGGACGAGGTGTTTGGCGAAACCGCGTTCCTCGACGAGCTGGGCCACAAGCATGTGTTCTCGGTGGTTTCAACCACCGATGTCACCTTCCTCGAAATCAATCCGGCGGCACTGGCTTTGTCGACCGAGGAAAGCCAGGACCTCTTCCGTCGCCGACTTACCACGTCCATGGCCAAGCGGCTGGGCCTGCTTTCGGCCGACGTGGCGAAGCACGCGCCTGCAGCGACCAAAGGCCAGGCATTGGCCTCGGGCGTCGATCTGCAGCTGATGGACGACTGAGCCGCGGCTCAGCCGTTTGCGCGCGTCCAGGCCGTCAGCCGGGCCGCGTCCATTGCACCGCTGATCCGCGCGACTTCCTGGCCACCACGAAACAGCACCAGCGTCGGAATGCTGCGAATGTTGTAGCGCCCGGCCAGCGCCTGTTCTTCCTCGGTGTTGACCTTCAGCAGGCGCGCTTCGGTCGACAGCGCTTTTGCGGCGGCCTCAAAGGCCGGCGCCATTGAGCGACACGGGCCGCACCACGGCGCCCAGAAGTCCACAAGCACGGGCAGATCATCATTCGCCAGATGGCGCTCGAAGGCTTGGGCGCCGGTTGGAATGGCCTTGCCTTCGATGAGCGCTTCCCGGCATTTTCCACAGCGCGCGCCGTCGCCGAGGCGATCGGCAGGGACGCGATTGACGCCGTGGCAGTGAGGGCAGACGACCCGACGGGTATCGATGGACATGGGGCGTTCCTGATAATTAGTGATTGCTGATACATGGAGGCCGCTTGTCGGCTTTCAAGACCGTTCCTCCGCTGCGGGTAAAGTTTTTCGGTCTGCGGCCGAAAGCGTCCTTATGCCCCACATGAATCCGGGCCGGAGGACGTTCGAGTGAGCCAAAGCAGTGTTTATGGCATCAGCCGTGTCGATAACGAAGCGAGCCGCACCCATGGCTGGCTGGTGACGATCCAGCGTCGGGGGGTGATTTACCGGAAGCACTTCAGCGACGGTGTGTTCAGCGGCAAACGCAAGGCATTTTCGGCAGCCAAGTGCTATCGGGATGAGGTCATCGCCGCGCATCCGCCGCTGTCGATGCAGGAGTATTCGTCGATCCGAAAAAAGAACAATCGTTCTGGCGTGGTCGGCGTGTGCCGTTACTGCGCTTCGGAGACGCGCGATCTGCCCGAGGACAAACAGCGCTGGTTCTGGGTGGCGTCCTGGCCCTTGCCGGATGGTCGGCGCAAGCGGGTCAAATTTTCGGTGAACAAGTACGGCGAAGAGGGTGCCTTCAAATTGGCACTCGAAGCGCGCAATGAGGCGCTGAACAAGCTCAACGGCGATTTCGATCCCGGTGCCGTGCGTCGGCGCCCGTCGCGCAAAGCCGCTGCACACAACGGCGCCGACAAGTCGGCCCGGCTCTGATGGCTAAGGCGCGGGGCTGATTCAGCCCCGACCATCAGGTGGCCAGCGATTGACGCTGACCCGCACCGTTTTATTTCCGTCCGACAAGGCCATGCTGACCACCCAGGTGAGCAGGCTGTAGACCAGCGCGCCCCAGAACGCCGTCGAGAAATCCGGCACCAGCAGTCCGGCCACCAGTCCGGAAACCAGCCAGAACAGCAGCCCGTTGATGACCAGGGTGAAGATGCCCAGGGTCAGCACGGTGATTGGCAGCGTGATCAGGATCAGCACCGGGCGGATCAGGGCATTGACCAGGCCGAGCAGCAGCGCACTGATCAGCGCGGTGGTGTAGGACGTCACTTCCAGCCCGTCCACCAGTTCGGGGACCAGCATCAAGGCCACCGCATTGAGCGCCCAGCGCGCGATCAGCGTCACATTCACTTCGCGGTATCTCCGTTCCTGGCGCCCAGGGCCATGGCGCGCGCTTTGCCGATCTGACGGTCAGCGGTGCTGCGGCGGGGGTCTGCGTCAAGCCAATGGCCGGCATGACGGATCACCAGTGCGGTGAGCGCGTGCATCCAGTCATTGCGCGTGTTCAGGCAGGGGATGTAGTGGAAGCGCTCACCGCCGTGGGTCAGGAAGGCGTCCTTGCACTCCATGGCAATCTCTTCCAGCGTTTCGAGGCAGTCCGACGAGAAGCCGGGGCACATGATGTCGACCGAGCGCACGCCTTGCTTGGGCAGGGCTTCGAGCGTGGGCTGGGTGTAGGGTTTGAGCCACTCGGCCTTGCCGAAGCGCGATTGAAAGGTGGTCATCACGCGCTCGGGGGCGATGTCCAGCGCCTCGGCCAGCAGGCGAGCCGTTTTGTGGCACTCGCAGTGGTAGGGGTCGCCCTTGTCGAGCGTGTAGCGCGGCACACCGTGAAAGCTCAGGATCAAACGTTCGGCCTGGCCGTTTTTTGCCCAGTGCTCGGTGACGCTGGCGGCCAGCGCGGCGATGTAACCGGGGTCGTCGTGGTAACTGCGAATGAAGCGCAGCTCCGGCAGGTTGCGCCAGGCGTGAATGCTGCTGGCGACTTCGTCCATCACGCTGCCGACGGTGCTGCCGGCGTATTGCGGATACAGCGGCACGACGAGGATGCGGTCGCAGCCGGCGGCGCGCAGGGTATCGAGTCGGTCGGGGATGGACGGCTGGCCGTAGCGCATGGCCCAATCCACTTTCACGTCGCGATGTTCTGCCTCGGTCAGGAAGCCGGCCAGCAACTTGGCCTGGCGCTCGGTGTAAACGCGCAGCGGTGAGCCTTCGTCAGTCCAGATGGAAGCGTACTTCTCGGCAGATTTGGCGGGGCGGGTGTTGAGGATGATCAGATTGAGGATCGGCCACCAGGCCAGCCGGGGAATCTCGACGACGCGCGGGTCCGACAGAAACTGCTTGAGATAGGGGCGCACGGCCGCCGCGGTGGGCGCTTCGGGCGAACCGAGGTTGACCAGCAACACGCCAATGCGTGGCGTGCTGCCGTGAGAATGCGTCGGTTCGGGCCGGTAACGGGCCATCAAGATTTCTCCGGAAAAACGGGGTCAGTTGTTTGAAGACAGCGCGCTTGAGAGCAGACGCGCGGTGATGTCGACGATGGGGATCACACGCTCGTAGGCCATGCGTGTCGGCCCGATCACGCCCAGCGAGCCAACCACCTGACCGTCCACCTCATAGGGCGCGGTGATGACGCTGCATTCGTCGAGTGGCGCCAGGCCGGATTCGCCGCCGATGAAAATCTGCACGCCTTCGGCCCGGTTGGACACGTTGAGCAGCTGCAGCAGACCGGTCTTCTGGTCAAACAGCTTGAACAACTCGCGCAGGCGAACCATGTTGGACGACAAATCTTCCACGTCGAGCAGATTGGTTTCACCCGACAGAATGTACTGGGAGGAATCTTCGACCGCTTTCGAGCCCACGTCGACCGCAGCGGTCATCAGCTCCGACATGTCGGAATGCAACTGCTCGAGCTCGGCCTTGAGGCGGCCGCGGATGTCTTCAAAGTCCAGCCCGGCGTACTGGTGGTTGAGGTAATTGGCCGCGGTGACGAGTTCGGACGGCGTGTATGTGCGTTGCGTGATCAGGATTCGGTTCTGAACATCGCCGCGGGTGGTGACGATGATCAGCAGAATGCGCTTTTCCGACAGCGACAGAAATTCGATCTGGCGAATGCGCACGACTTCGCGTCGTGGCGAGACGACCACGCCGGCAAAGTGTGTGAGCTGCGATAGCAGATTCGAGGCCGAGCTGATGAGCCTTTGTGGCTGGTCGGGCTGGAGCTGCTCCTTGAGTTCGAGCAGCTGGGCCTTGTGCATGGGGCGGACTGTGAGCAGATTGTCGACGAACAGACGGTAACCGCGTGAGGTCGGAATCCGGCCCGCCGAAGTGTGCGGGCTCGAAATGAAGCCCGCCTCTTCGAGATCCGACATGACGTTCCGGATGGTCGCCGACGACAGTTCCAGCCCGGATTGCTTCGACAGCGCGCGCGATCCAATCGGCTGACCGTCCGCGATATAGCGTTCGATCAGTGTTTTGAGCAGGATTCTGGAGCGTTCGTCGAGTTCAGCCATAGTGTTCGTTGTCCGCATCGGCCATGGATTCTAAGTAAGTCTGCCACGTGTGCCTAGCACCGTGTCGGCGGCGTCATGCTTGGCACCGTCGAATCGCCCGGATTCTTGTGGTTTAATCTTTGCCCTATGAGTCATGCGTTCAAGACGATCGCTCTGATCGGCAAATACCAAAGTCCCGATGTGGCCGCCGCCGTGCTGCAGATCGGTGATTTTCTGCGAGCCCGCGGGCTGAAGGTGTTGATCGAGCAGGGGACGGCAAGTTCCACCCGGCTGGGGTCGGGGTTCGCCGTGGCCACCTACGACGAGATTGGCGCGGGCGCCGATCTGGCCGTGGTGCTGGGCGGCGACGGGACCATGCTCAATGCGGCCAGGCGTCTGGCGGCCCATGGTGTGCCGCTGGTCGGTGTGAATGAGGGGCGACTCGGGTTTTTGACCGATATTGCCCGCGAGAACATGGATGTCGGTCTCGGTGCGATTCTCGACGGCAAGGGCATTGAAGCGCCACGCTTCATGCTCGACGTGGTGGTCAAGCGCGGCACCCGCAACGTGTTTCATACCGTAGCGCTCAATGACGTCGTGGTGAATAAGGGCGACATCGGCCGCATGATCGAATTCGATGTGCGGATCGACGATGAATTCGTCTATACCCAGCGCTCTGACGGCATGATCGTGTCCACCCCGACCGGCTCGACGGCCTATGCGCTGTCGGCCAACGGCCCGATTCTGCATCCCGACATGGTCGGCATCGCGCTGGTGCCGCTGTGCCCGCACACGCTGACGGCCCGGCCGATCACGTTGCCCGATAGCTGCACCATCGATATCGTATTACTCGCACCGCATGACGCGCGGGTGCACTTCGACGGCCAGGAGCGCTTCGACGCGCGGGCCGGCGACTGCATTCGTGTCACACGCTCGCCGCATCACATCCGCCTCATTCATCCGCCCGGCTACAGCTATTTCGCCATGCTGCGCGAGAAGCTCCACTGGAGCGCCTCGCCGCGCACCCCCTGACACCGGCTTTTTCGTTCCTACGGTCACTCCATGTTGCGTCGTCTTCATATCCGCGATTTCGTCATTGTTGATGAGCTCGAACTGCATTTTGCTGCAGGCTTTGGCGCGCTCACCGGCGAGACCGGCGCGGGCAAGTCCATCCTGCTCGACGCGCTTGGTCTGGTGATGGGCGATCGGGCCGAAAGCGGCGTGGTTCGGGCGGGGCAGTCGCGCGCCGAGATGAGCGCCGAATTCGATCTGCCGGTGGCCGACGACCTGACGCAGTGGCTCGACGAACAGGCCATCGAGGTGGATGACGATATTTTGCTGTTGCGTCGCGTGGTCGACCAGACCGGTCGCTCGCGCGCCTGGATCAACGGCGTGAGTGTCACGCTTACGCAGTTGCGCGAGGTCGGTGGCTGGCTGGCGGATATCCATGGGCAGCACGCGCACCATGCGCTGCTGCGGGCCGATGCGCAGCGCATTTTGCTCGACACCTATGCTGGCCTCGGAGATCAGGTAAAGGCCGTTGGTGTGGCTTGGCAGCAGTGGCAAAAGGCCCGTCAGGCCTGCCAGCGGGCCGAGGCCGACGCGGCTGGCGTGGCGCAGGAGCGCGAACTGCTCGAATGGCAAGTGAAGGAACTCGAGGCGCTCGATTTCAATGTCGAGGCCTGGCGCGAGCTTGAAGCCGAACATGCGCGACTCGGGCACGCCACCGGTTTGCTGGAAGGGGTGTCGGCGGCGGTGGATGCGCTGGATGAAGGCGAACAGCCGCTGGTCGGCGAGCTCGAGCGCCTCGCTGCGCGGATTGCCGAACTGGCTGCGATCGATCCATCGCTCCAGGAGTTCCAGGAACTGCTCAGCAGTGCCGCGATTCAGGCGGATGAGGCGGTTCACGGCCTGCGTCGCTATCGTGACCGTGTCGAGGCCGATCCCGAACGTCTTGCCGACATCGAGGCACGTATTGCCGCCGTGACCGACATGGCGCGCAAGCACCGGGTCAGCCCCGAGGCCTTGGCGGATGTGCTCGCCGAGCGGCGCGCGCGGCTGGACGCCTTGCTGTCGGAGGCCGACCCGGTCGCCCTGCAAGAGAAGGCGGAGGCCGCGCAGCGCGCCTACGCAACGCTGGCGACAGCTTTGAGTGCGGCGCGTGCGCCGGTGGCCAAAGCCTTGTCGGAGCAGGTCACTGCGGCGATGCAAACGCTGGCGATGACTGGCGGCCAATTTGAAATCGCCTTGCAGCCGACGCCGGAGGGCAGCGCGCATGGCAACGAAGCCGTGGAGTTTCAGGTGGCCGCCAATCCCAGTCAGCCGGTGCGGCCGCTGGCCAAGGTGGCGTCGGGGGGCGAGTTGTCGCGTATCGGGCTGGCAATTCAGGTGATCACCAGTCGCGCCGCGGCCGTGCCGACACTCATTTTTGACGAAGTGGATGTGGGTATTGGCGGCCGGGTGGCCGAGATCGTTGGCCGCATGCTGCGCGAGCTTGGTGTGCAACGCCAGGTCATGTGCGTGACCCACCTGCCGCAGGTGGCGGCGCAGGCCAACTGGCAGTGGTCCATCGCCAAGACTCAGCGGGACGGGGAGACGGTGAGTACCGTCGCCGTGCTCGATGACGCGGCCCGCATTGACGAGATTGCCCGTATGCTCGGCGGCGTCAACATCACCGATACGACCCGCCAGCACGCCACGGAAATCCTCGGGCTGACGTCCGCGGCCTGAGTCAGTTGAAGGCGGTGATCAGCGCGGTGAGAATGAACCCCGCCGCGGCAACGCGTCGCATGATGTGACCGGGCAGGCGTGCCGCCAGGCGTTCGCCAAGCAGGACTGCCGGTACGTTGGCGATCATCATGCCCAGCGTAGTACCTAGCACCACCCAGGCCAGTCCATCAAAGCGCGCGCCCAGCGCCACGGTCGCAAACTGGGTTTTGTCACCGATCTCGGCCAGGAAAAACGCCACCAGCGCGATCATGAACACCCGCCATGCGGTGTGCGCGGGCGGGGTGGTGGTGTCGTCCAGCGTGTCGGGGCGCAACGCCCACAGTCCGAATACGACAAAGCTGGCGACCAGCGTCCATTTCAGCCAGCCCTCCGGTAGCCATTGCGCCAGCCACGCGCCCGCCGCGGCGGCCAGGGCATGGTTGAGCACAGTGGCGATGAGGATGCCCCAGATGATGGCGCTGCGATGCTTCAATCGCGCGGCGAGCATGAAGGACAGAAGTTGGGTTTTGTCGCCGATTTCGGCGACGGCGACCAGGGCGGTCGCCGTCAGAAAGGTTTCCACGCGTGCCTGTGTTGATTATTTTTCTTCGTTGTTTCGGTTGGGGCAGCTCTTGCGCAAGCATTCGACATAGAGATAGAGCGCGTGCTCTTTGACGGCAAAGCCGCGTTCTTTGGCGACGGCGTTCTGGCGTTTTTCGATCTCGGGATCAAAAAATTCTTCTACTGCGCCGCATTCGACACATACCAGGTGGTCGTGGTGCCCGCCTTCATTCAGTTCGAACACGGCTTTGCCGGATTCGAAATGGTGGCGTTCGAGCAGGCCGGCTTGCTCGAATTGGGTCAGCACCCGATAGACCGTGGCCAGGCCGATATCCATGTCGTCATTCATCAACAGACGATAGACATCCTCCGCCGTCAGGTGGCGTTGGTCGGTTTGCTGGAACAGTTCGAGGATCTTCAGCCGCGGGAAAGTGGCTTTCAGACCCATGCTTTTGAGGCTTTGCGTATTTGATGGCATGTCGGTGTCGGCCCGCCGGATGTTGGGGAACACGGAAAGTTAGGCGAGACAGTATGATATATTTTTTGCCTTTTCCTGAGAATTCGGGCGTTATTCCACGCCATCCTTGAGCAGACCATGCACTCCAAAACCAAATTGATGACCGCAATGGCGGCAGCGTTGCTGATCGCTGGCTGCAGCGTGACTGAGTATCTCAGCCCCTATCGCATCGACGTGCGCCAAGGAAACTATGTGACTCAGGACATGGTGTCGCATCTGAAAAAGGGCATGACCCGCGATCAAGTCCGTTTCGCGCTCGGCACGCCTTTGCTGTCCGATGCCTTTCATGCGGACCGCTGGGACTATGTTTATCGCTTTGCGCCCGGCAAAGGCGAAGCGGACCAGCGTGTGCTGACGGTGTTCTTCGAGGGTGATCAACTCGTACGCGTCGAGGGCGATGTGGTGGCCGGCGATGCCGCCGCTCAATCCGAGCCGACCGAAAACAAAATTCGCACGCTGTCATTGAGCGGCCCCGAAGCTGCCGCTGCGGGTGACGCCCCAACCGACGCACAGGAAACGAAAAAGTGAGTGAGCGTAAGCCGATCAGAATTGCCGTTGCCGGGGGCAGCGGCCGTATGGGCCGGATGCTGATCGAGGCCGTTCAGCAGGCGGACGATCTGGCGCTGGCGTCGGTGTTCGATCGTGTCGGCAGCCCGTTCATTGGTCGTGACGCGGGCGAACTGGTGGCACAGCCCTGCGGCGTGACGATTACCGACGACGTGGCCGCGGCCATTGCTGCCGCAGATTGCGTGATCGACTTCACCCTGCCGGAAGGCTCGCTCGGGCACCTTGAGCACGCGCGTCAGCTCGGCAAGGCGATGGTGATCGGTACGACCGGTTTCAACGCCGAGCAGAAGCGTGAGATTCAGCGCGCCGCCGAGACGATCCCGGTGGTGTTTGCGCCAAACATGGCGGTCGGCGTCAATGCCGTATTCAAGCTGCTTGAAGTGGCTGCACGCATCCTTGACCAGGGCTACGACATTGAAGTGATCGAAGCGCACCATCGGCTCAAGGTCGATGCGCCATCGGGTACGGCACTGCGCATGGGCGAGATTGTGGCGCAGGAGTTGGGCCGCGATCTTGAGCAATGTGCGATCTACGGCCGCGAAGGCGTGACCGGCAAGCGCAAGGACGAGACCATCGGCTTCTCGACCATCCGTGGTGGCGATGTGGTCGGTGACCACACGGTGTTGTTCGCCGGTATCGGTGAGCGGATCGAGATTACGCACAAGTCCGGCAGCCGCATGCCCTACGCGCTCGGCGCCTTGCGTGGCGCGCGTTTTCTGGCCGGGCGAGACAAGGGCTTGTTCGATATGCAGGACGTGCTTGGTCTGCGTTGAGCTCTGACTGGCCTGACTCGCCGCTCTCAAGAATCGATGTGCCAGGCCGATAGCGCCTGTGATGGCTCGCGTTTTTTGTTGGGCCGCTGTTGTGATCTGGGAAAACCGCCCGCGTGACCTCTCCAGCTTTTCAGGCGCTTCTTGAAAAACACTTTTCGCCGCAAGCGGGTGAAGCCCTTGATGCGTGCCTGGCGCGTCACGGGTTTGCGCCTGAACACGTTGTGTTGCTGTCAGCGTTCATGGCCGCTTGCGAGAAAGACTGTGCCATGACGGCCGATCGCCTGGCTGGTGCCGAGGAGCGACTGGCTCTTGCCCTGCGCAACACCGACATGGGCTTGTGGGAGTGGGATATCCAGACGGATGCCGTGGTTGTCGACACAAGCTGGCAGCGCATGCTTGGGCTAAAGGAAGATGAGGCTGGCAGCGATTTCACAGCCTTGTTCTCGCGAATGAACTCCGAGGATGTGTCCACGTTCCGTGAGCCGCTGCTGGCACATCTGCGCGGCGAAAAATATTCTTTCGAAATCACTTTCCGTGTGCGCGATGGTAGCAATTGCTGGCGTTGGGTGCAGGCCCGTGGCCGTGCTTTTGAAAAAGACACGGATGGGCGCTGGTCGCGCATGCTCGGCACTTACCGGGATGTGACCCAGGAACGCATTGATGAGCAGGCGCTGCGCGAGGCTCGCGATGCGGCCGAGGACGCCAATCGCGCCAAGAGTGAATTTCTGGCCAACATGAGCCATGAGATTCGCACGCCGATGAATGGCATCATCGGCATGACCGAACTGGCGCTCGATACGCCACTCGACAGCGAGCAGCGCGAATACCTCAACAACGTCAAGGCGTCCGGCGACGCGTTGCTGACCATCCTGAACGACATCCTCGATTTTTCGAAGATCGAGGCAGGCAAGATGGGTCTGGAAGCGATCGATTTTTCGATGCGCTCGGTGATCTCGGATACCGCCAAGACCTTGGCGCTCAGGGCGCATCAGCAAGGTCTGGAGCTGGCCTACGAGATTGCGCCCGACGTGCCCGCGGTGCTCAAGGGCGACCCGGGGCGAATTCGGCAGATCCTTCTCAATCTGGTGGGCAATGCACTCAAGTTCACGCCGCGCGGTCAGGTCATGATCTGTGTGACGCGGGTCGAGTGCAGCGAGACGGGCACGACGCTCGCTGTCACGGTCAAGGATTCCGGCATTGGAATTCCGCAAACCAAGCTGACATCGATTTTCGAGGCCTTCTCGCAGGCCGACACCTCCACCACACGAAAATTCGGCGGCACCGGCCTTGGCCTGGCGATTTGTCAGCGCCTGGTGAGCTTGATGGGCGGCGTGTTGAGCGCGCAGAGCGAGGAGGGCGTTGGTAGCGAATTTCGCTTCACCATGTGCCTGCCAGAAGTGGCCGCGGCGACGCAGCCCAATGCCAGCCTGATGCGTGGGCGACGCGCCTTGATCGCCGATCGCAATGCGATGCTCGGTCAGATGCTGTCGACAATGCTCGGGCGTTGGGGGGTGCGTAGCGAGGTGGTTCAAACCGGCGAGGGCATGGCCAAAGCGCTGCAAGTGGCCAGCGAAAGCGGTGTCCCCTTTGATTTCGTGATGGCCGATTCCGGCATGGCTTCACCGGGCGGCTTTGCGCTGGCAGAGCGGCTCAAGAGTGAGACGGTGTGGCTCGACCGGATCGTGATGATGCTCACCACCCATACGCAGCGGAAGGACTTGGCGCGATGCAAGGATCTGGGCTTGTCGTCGCGCCTGATCAAGCCGTTTTCGGCCGATGAGGTGTGCGAGGTGCTCTCCGCGGCGCTGAGCGGTCAAAGCGTGGTCGGAGAAGAGTTGTTCGAGTTCGACCCGGAGCTGACGCTGACGCAACTGAGCCATGGCCGGGACGATAGCCGCACCATCTTGCTGGTCGAAGACAACCCGATCAATCAGGCTGTGGCGACCAAAATGCTGGAAAAGGCCGGGCACCGCGTGACCGTGGCGGGAAATGGTCAGGAAGCCATCGAGGTGATGGAGGGGTGCGAGTTCGACCTGATCTTGATGGACGTGCAGATGCCGGTCATGGGAGGCATCGAAGCGACACAGGCGATCCGCGCGCGCGAGGCGCGGCGAAGCTGGGCGTTGGCGGGCCAGTGGAAGTCGCTGCCCATTATTGCCATGACGGCGCATGCGATGGCCGGCGACCGTCAACGCTGCATTGAGGCCGGCATGGATGACTACGTCACCAAGCCGATCAAGCCGGCCGATCTGTTCGCGGCGATTGCCCGGGTGTCCGGAGATGCCGACCTCGAAACGATCGACCCTGATTTGTCCTTGCTGGAAATGTCTACCCGCAGCAGCGGTGTCAGCGTGATGGATCTGGATCAGACCCGACAGTTGCTCGATGGTGATGAAGCTGCCTTGAAACAGCTGGTCGATATTTTCTTCGCCGACTTCGGCAGCAGTCTCCAGAAACTCAAGGCGTCCGCGGGCGCGGGTGATCTGCCGGCGCTTGCCGCGATTGCTCATACCGTCAAAGGATCGGTGGGTGTCTTCGGCGCAACGCCGTCGCTGGAGGCGGCGGAGGCCGTCGAACACGCGGCGCGAGAAGGCAGTATCGAGCGCGCCCGCGAAGCTTTGCCTGGCTTGCTCGATGCGTTGAACCAGCTTGGCAGTGCACTGCGCCGTACCGTGCTGGCGCGACCCGGCCGACCTGTTTGAGCTGCATTCGCGTGGCAAGCGCGGACAGGAGTGACGCAGGCGGGTGTCGGGCTGAGGGCGATAAGACTATGATTCGATGCACCGCTGGCATCATTTTTGGGCCGCTGCATTCTTCCCGCGTTGCCGGCGGGGCCGAATTTCGCTAGAATTCGGCGAATTTTCTTGTTGATTGCTGAGCGGGATGGGCCGGCCAGGCTTGTCCCGTTTTTCACGTGTGGAGCAGTGCGGGGTCGTGCTGACATCCTATCAACGGTTGAACCAGGAGTTTCGTCGTGACTCAATTTCCGCGCGCCATCCTTGTCCTTGCTGACGGGACGGTTTTTAGCGGCAAAGGCATCGGTGCGGTTGGCCAGACCGTGGGCGAGGTTGTTTTCAATACCGCCATGTCGGGCTACCAGGAGATCCTCACCGATCCGAGCTATTCACGGCAGATCGTCACGCTGACTTACCCCCACATCGGCAACACCGGTGTGAACGCCGAGGACGTGGAATCCGACCGGATTCACGCCGCCGGTCTGGTGATTCGTGACCTGCCTTTGCGCGCCTCCAACTGGCGCATGACCAAAACGCTGGACGCCTACCTTCGGGACGAAGGCGTGGTGGCGATTGCCGATATCGATACGCGTCGTCTGACGCGCGTGCTGCGGGAGAAGGGCACCCAGGCCGGTTGCATCGTCACCGCTGGTGAAGATGGCGCCATCAATACCGAGGCGGCACTGGCCGCCGCGCGCGCCTTCCCCGGTCTGGCTGGCATGGATCTGGCGAAGGAAGTGACGGCCAAGGCGACCCAACCGTGGGCCGAAACCGAGTGGGATCTGGCGGGTGGCTATGGCGCGCTCGAGGCACCGAAATATCACGTCGTGGCCTACGACTTTGGTGTCAAGCGCAACATCCTGCGCATGCTGGCCTCACGCGGCTGCCGCCTGACGGTGGTGCCGGCGCAAACGTCAGCCGACGAGGTGCTGGCCATGAATCCGGATGGCGTCTTCCTGTCGAACGGGCCGGGCGATCCGGAGCCGTGCGATTACGCGATCAGCGCGATCAAGACCATCGTCGGCAAGGGCGTGCCGACCTTCGGCATCTGTCTGGGGCATCAACTGTTGGCCCTCGCCTCTGGTGGGCGCACGGCCAAGATGAAGTTTGGTCACCACGGTGCCAACCACCCGGTGAAGGATCTGGATTCCGGTCAGGTGATGATTACCAGCCAGAACCACGGGTTCGCTGTGGATGCAGACAGCCTGCCGGCCAATCTGCGCGCCACGCATGTGTCCTTGTTTGATGGCAGTTTGCAGGGCATTGCGCGCACCGACGCACCGGCGTTCAGCTTCCAGGGACACCCGGAGGCGAGCCCAGGCCCGCATGACGTCGCCTACCTGTTCGACCGCTTCATCAAACTGATGGACGCGCGTTAGTGATGTGACCGATCCCGGCACAAGCGGGATCGCCTACTTTCCGACACATCACATTTACCGAGTTATCGAGGCAAGCACATGCCCAAGCGTACCGACTTACACACCATCCTGATCATTGGCGCGGGTCCGATCATCATCGGCCAGGCCTGCGAATTCGACTATTCCGGCGCGCAAGCCTGCAAGGCGCTGCGTGAGGAAGGCTATCGCGTGGTGTTGGTGAACTCCAACCCCGCCACGATCATGACCGACCCGGAAACGGCAGACGTCACCTACATCGAGCCGATCACCTGGCAGGTGGTTGAGCGCATCATCGAAAAAGAGCGCCCTGACGCGATTCTGCCGACCATGGGCGGGCAGACCGCGCTGAACTGCGCGCTCGATCTGGCCAAGCACGGCGTGCTCGAAAAGTACAAAGTTGAGCTGATCGGCGCCAAGCGCGAGGCCATCGACAAGGCCGAAGACCGCGAAAAGTTCAAGCAGGCGATGACCAAGATCGGTCTCGGCTCCGCGCGCTCGGGCATCGCCCACTCGATCGAAGAGGCCTACCAGGTCCAGGCCGGCATCGGTTTTCCAGTGATCATTCGCCCCTCCTTCACGATGGGTGGCAGCGGCGGTGGTATCGCCTACAACAACGAAGAATTCATTGATATCTGCAAAGGCGGCCTTGAGGCCAGTCCGACCAATGAATTGCTGATCGAAGAGTCACTGATCGGCTGGAAAGAATTCGAGATGGAAGTGGTTCGCGACAATGCGGACAACTGCATCATCGTGTGCTCGATCGAAAACCTCGATCCGATGGGCGTGCATACCGGCGACTCGATTACCGTGGCGCCGGCGCAGACGCTGACCGACAAGGAATACCAGATCCTGCGTAATGCCTCCGTCGCCGTGCTGCGTGAGATCGGGGTCGATACGGGGGGTTCGAACGTTCAGTTCGCCATCAACCCCGACGATGGCCGCATGATCGTCATCGAGATGAACCCGCGCGTGTCGCGTTCTTCCGCCCTGGCGTCCAAGGCCACCGGCTTCCCGATCGCCAAGGTCGCGGCCAAGCTGGCGGTCGGATTCACGCTGGACGAGTTGAAGAATGACATCACCGGCGGTGCCACCCCGGCGTCCTTCGAGCCGTCGATCGACTATGTGGTCACCAAGATCCCCCGTTTTGCCTTCGAGAAGTTCCCGACCGCCAATGCGCGCCTGACGACGCAGATGAAGTCGGTGGGCGAGGTGATGGCGATCGGTCGCAGCTTCCAGGAGTCCTTCCAGAAAGCCCTGCGCGGCCTGGAAGTCGGCGTGTATGGGCTGGACGAAATCGAAGCCGACCAGGATGAACTCGAGCGCGAGCTGGCCTATCCCGGCGCGCAGCGCATCTGGTACGTGGGTCAGGCCTTCCGCGAAGACATGACCCTGGATGAGGTGTTCAAGCTCACCAAGATCGACCCGTGGTTCCTGGCGCAGATCGAAGACATCGTGCTGACCGAAAAGTCATTGGGTGGCCGTTCGCTCAAGCGCCTCGAAGCCGACCAGATTCGTGCGCTCAAGCGCAAGGGCTTTTCTGATCGTCGCCTGTCCAAGCTGCTGTCGTCCGACGAAACCGCCGTACGCCTGCATCGCCACGCCCTCGGTGTGCGCCCGGTGTACAAGCGGGTCGATACTTGCGCCGCGGAGTTTGCCACCTCGACGGCTTACATGTACTCAACCTACGAGGAAGAGTGCGAGGCTGCGCCGACCGGACGTCGCAAGATCATGGTTCTCGGCGGCGGTCCGAACCGCATCGGCCAGGGTATCGAATTCGATTACTGCTGCGTGCACGCGGCACTGGCGCTGCGCGAAGACGGGTACGAGACCATCATGGTCAACTGCAACCCGGAAACCGTGTCGACCGACTACGACACCTCCGATCGCCTCTACTTCGAGCCGATTACGCTCGAAGACGTGCTTGAGATCGTGCATATCGAGCAACCCGAGGGCGTCATCGTCCAGTTTGGTGGCCAGACGCCGCTGAAGCGGGCGCGCGCGCTCGAAGCCAACGGCGTGCCGATCATCGGTACCAGTCCCGACATGATCGACGCGGCCGAAGACCGTGAGCGTTTCCAGAAACTGCTCAACGACCTCGGTCTCAAGCAGCCGCCCAACCGCACGGCGCGTACGCCCGAAGCGGCGGTGCGTCTGGCAGCCGAAATCGGCTATCCGCTGGTGGTGCGGCCCAGCTACGTGCTCGGTGGCCGCGCGATGGAAATCGTGCACGAGCAAAAAGACCTCGAGCGCTACATGCGCGAGGCCGTCAAGGTGTCGAACGAGTCGCCGGTGCTGCTCGATCGCTTCCTGAATGACGCGACCGAAGTCGACGTCGACGCGCTGTCCGATGGGGACCAGGTGATCATCGGCGGCATCATGGAACACATCGAACAGGCCGGCGTGCACTCGGGCGACTCAGCCTGCTCGCTGCCGCCGTATTCGCTGCCCGCCGACTTGCAGGATGAACTGCGCCGCCAGACCGCGGCCATGGCCAAGGCGCTCAAGGTGTGTGGCCTGATGAACGTTCAGTTCGCCATCCAGGGCGAGGGCGACGCTGCCGTCGTGTATGTGCTGGAAGTGAACCCGCGCGCTTCGCGTACCGTGCCCTTCGTGTCCAAGGCCTGCTCGCTGCAGCTGGCCAAGATTGCGGCGCGCTGCATGGCCGGGCGTTCGCTGGCTGATCAGGGCATCACCGGCGAGATCGTGCCGCCGTATTACTCGGTCAAGGAAGCGGTGTTCCCGTTCAACAAATTCCCGGGTGTCGATACGATCCTCGGGCCTGAAATGAAGTCGACCGGTGAAGTGATGGGCGTTGGCCATACCTTTGCCGAAGCTTTCGTGAAGTCGCAAATCGCCGCGGGCGTCAAACTGCCCCAGGGCGGCACCGCCTTCATCAGCGTCAAACTGACCGATCGCCCCGCGGCCGTGGATGTGGCGCGTCAGCTGCATGAACTGGGCTTTGGCCTGGTGGCAACGCGCGGTACGGCATCTGCGATCGAAGCGGCAGGGATTCCGGTCGCCGCGGTGAACAAGGTCAATGAAGGCCGTCCGCACATTGTGGACATGATCAAGAACAACGAAATCTCGCTGGTCATCAACACGGTCGAAGAGCGTCGTCAGGCAGTGACTGACTCGCGCTCGATTCGCACCAGTGCGCTGGCTGCCAAAGTGACGGTTTACACCACGGCTGAAGGCGCTCGCGCCGCCTGCATGGGTTTGCGTCATCTGAATCAACTGGAGGTGTACGCTGTGCAGGCGCTGCACGCGGAACTGAACTAAGACAATGAACAAGATTCCTTTGACCGTGAACGGAGCCGAGTTGCTCCGCCAAGAATTGCATCAACTCAAAACTGTAGAGCGCCCGAGCGTCATCGCGGCGATCGCCGAGGCGCGCTCGCATGGCGACTTGTCAGAGAACGCCGAATACGACGCAGCCAAAGAGCGCCAGGGATTCGTCGAAGGGCGCATCAAGGAAGTTGAGGGCAAGTTGTCGATGGCGCAGATCATCGACCCGAGCGTGCTCGACGCCGATGGGCGCTGCGTGTTTGGCGCAACCATCGAACTCGAAGACCTTGAGAATGAAAGCGCTGTGACCTACCAGATCGTCGGTGACGATGAGGCCGACATCAAACTGGGCAAGATTTCGATCAGCTCGCCGATCGCACGTGCCCTGATCGGCAAGTACGCCGGCGACGTTGCCGAAGTACAGGCGCCCGGTGGTGTGCGCGAGTACGAGATTATCGACGTCCGGTATATCTGAGCCATTTGATGACTTTTACCGTCGCCCGCCTGCAACGCCTGATCCTTACACTTTGGATCGGTGCGATGTGGGCAGTGGCGTATCTCGTCGTGCCGGTGCTGTTCGGCACACTCGACAACCCGATGTTGGCCGGGTCGTTGGCCGGCGAGTTGTTTGAAAACGTGGCATGGCTGGGACTGGTATGCGGCGCCGGTGTGCTCGTTCTTCAATATGCACGTGGCCACGCCTCGCCCTTGTCGCGTGTTGTGGTGATCTGCATTGTCGGGATGCTGGTGCTGGTGTGTGTCGGGCAATTCGTGATTGACCCGATCATTGCCGGCATCAAGGCCGAAGCCGGGCCGGCCGGCGCAATGGCCGGCGCTCAGAAAGACCGCTTTGCCATGTGGCATGGCATCGCCAGCGTGCTCTATCTGTGTCAGAGTCTGCTGGGTGCCTTCGCTATCTGGCGCGCCGCTGTGCCCGAGGTCACCATCGCGGACGCGCCAGCGCGTTCAGCCACGTGACTGGCGGCGCGGTGCGCTGGTGCGCGCCATGCGGGAAGCGGGCTTGCCGCGGCCCGTACTGGTGTCGCGGGTGTAAGCAGGGCGAGCCTTCGGCTTGTCGGCAGAGGGCCGCGGGGCGCGCTTCTTGACCTCGACGACCAGTTTTTCTTCTGCCGGGGCTTTGCGCCAAAGCACAAGAATATTGCCGATATGCTGAATGCTGGCGGCGCCGGTCTGCTCACAGATATTGTTCATGAGCTGCTCTCGGGCGTCGCGGTCTTCACCATAGACGCGGACCTTGATCAGTTCGTGGGCAGCCAGGTTGTGATTGATTTCTGCCAGCACCGAGGGGCTCAAACCGTTGCCCGCAACACTGACCACCGGATTCAGATGGTGGGCCTGGGCGCGAAGAGCACGTCGCTGGACGGACGTGAGGTCAGTCATGTGATTGATCCGTTTGGGGAAAAGGACGCGATTCTACTCCTATGAAGCGTAGCAAGACCAGCAAGGCGTGGATGCGCGAGCATCTCAACGACACCTATGTACAGCAGGCGCGGGCCGCGGGCTATCGCGCCCGTGCGGCGTACAAGCTGCTTGAGATCGACGAGAAGGACAAACTGATCCGGCCCGGCATGGTCGTGGTCGATCTGGGCGCTGCGCCGGGGTCGTGGAGTCAGGTGGCGGCACAGAAGGTCGGCGACGGCGGACGGGTGATCGCACTCGACTTGCTCGAAGTGCTCGGCATGCCGCGCGTGACCTTCATTCAGGGCGACTTTCAGGATCTCGCGGTGTTGCGGGAGCTCGAAGCGACGCTCGATGGCCGTCCGGTCGATCTTGTTTTATCGGATATGGCCCCCAATGTATCTGGTATCGGTGCCGCGGATCAGGCGCGTTCGATCGGCCTGTGCGAGTTGGCACTCGATTTCGCGGTTAACAACCTGACCCCTGGGGGTAAATTCCTGGTCAAGGTGTTTCAGGGCAGCGGTTTCGACGAGTTCCGACGCGCCATGCAGGCCGCTTTTCGTTCTGTGGTCGTTCGAAAGCCTGCCGCATCCCGGGATCGCAGTTCCGAAGTCTATTTGTTGGGGCTGGGGGTCAAATCGGCCGATTAGGGACAGGCAAGTGGGGTTTGTTTTGCCTGTGGGAACGTTCACCCATAGAATGGGTCTGCATCACTAGTGCCCCTGCCGGGCGTTCAAGGAAGTCGCGTTGAATAATCTTTTCAAGAATCTGGCGATCTGGATGGTGATCGGCGTCGTTTTGATGACGGTCTTCAACCAGTTCAACAAGCAGCAGCTTTCGCAGAATACGATGGAGTATTCGCAGTTCATGCAGGAAGCGAAAGCCGGCAAGATCACCAAGGTCCTGATCGACGGGCGCGTGGTGCGTGCCACGACCCAGGAAGGGCGGAACATCGTCGTCTATACGCCGGGTACGCAAGACCTGTGGATGGTTTCCGACCTGATGCGTTACGGCGTCAACGTCACGGCAGGCAAGCCGGAAGAAGAGCAGTCCTTCCTGGCCAGCATATTCGTGTCGTGGTTCCCGATGCTGCTCCTGATCGGCGTGTGGATCTTCTTCATGCGGCAGATGCAGGGCGGCGGGCGCGGCGGCGCGTTCTCCTTCGGCAAGTCGAAGGCGCGGATGCTCGACGAAAGCGCCAACACGGTCAACTTCGCCGATGTGGCCGGCTGCGACGAGGCCAAGGAAGAAGTCTCCGAACTGGTCGACTTCCTGCGCGACCCCTCCAAATTTCAGAAACTCGGCGGTCGTATTCCGCGGGGCGTGCTGATGGTCGGCTCCCCGGGTACAGGTAAAACGCTGCTCGCCAAGGCGATTGCCGGCGAAGCCAAAGTGCCGTTCTTCAGCATCTCGGGTTCCGACTTCGTCGAAATGTTCGTCGGTGTCGGCGCGGCCCGTGTGCGCGACATGTTCGAACAGGCCAAGAAGCAGGCGCCGTGCATCATCTTCATCGACGAAATCGACGCGGTCGGTCGTCAGCGCGGTGCCGGACTGGGCGGTGGTAACGATGAGCGCGAGCAGACCTTGAACCAGTTGCTGGTCGAAATGGACGGCTTCGAAGGCTCGAGTGGCGTGATCGTCATTGCCGCGACCAACCGTCCCGACGTGCTCGACCCGGCGCTGCTGCGTCCGGGGCGTTTTGACCGTCAGGTGGTGGTGCCGCTGCCGGATATCCGTGGCCGCGAACAGATCCTGCGTGTGCATATGCGCAAGGTGCCGATCGCGCCCGACGTCGAGCCGATGGTGCTGGCACGTGGTACACCGGGCTTTGCCGGTGCCGATTTGGCCAACCTGGTCAACGAAGCCGCCTTGTTCGCCGCGCGGGCAAGCAAGCGTCTCGTCGATATGGATGACTTCGAGAACGCCAAAGACAAGATCATGATGGGCGCGGCCCGTCGCTCGGTGGTGATGCCCGAAGAAGAGCGCCGCAACACGGCCTACCACGAGTCGGGGCATGCGGTGGTGGCCAAGCTGCTCGACAAGACCGACCCGGTGCACAAGGTCACGATCATCCCGCGTGGCCGTGCCCTTGGCGTGACCATGCAATTGCCGGCGGAAGATCGTTACAGTCAGGACCGCGAGCGTCTGTTGCAGACCATCGCCGTGCTGTTCGGTGGCCGTATCGCCGAAGAAATCTTCATGAAGCAGATGACCACGGGTGCGTCGAACGACTTCCAGCGCGCCACCGACATGGCGCGCCGCATGGTGACCCAGTGGGGCATGTCCGATGTGCTCGGCCCGATGGTGTATGGCGAGGAAGACGGCGAGATTTTCCTCGGTCGTCAGGTGACAACGCACAAGAATGTGTCCGAATCCACGATGCAGAAAGTCGATGCCGAGATTCGTCGCATTCTCGACCAGCAGTACGCGATTGCGCGCAACCTGATCGAAGCCAATTCCGACAAGGTGGAGGCGATGACGCAGGCCTTGCTTGAGTGGGAAACGCTGGACGCCGATCAGCTGGACGACATCATGGACGGTCGTGCGCCCCGCGCGCCCAAGCCGGCCGCAGTGCCGCCGACACGACCGGGCGATGATTCGCCGGGTGCAGCACCGACGGCGCCAGCTCCGGCGGCGTGATCGCTGTTGTTTGATTCGAATGGCCGGCCTTTGCCGGCCATTTTTCCATTTCTCCCCGATTTTTCGCACGCCCCTCAGGACTGACGCATGACTGCTGCTCCGATTCGCTATTCCATTCAGCCCATCGATCTTGCGGGCCATCTGTTTTCCGTGAGTTGCGAGATCGGTGCGCCCGCGCCGGCGGGGCAATGTCTGTCCTTGCCCGCCTGGATTCCGGGCAGTTACATGATTCGCGATTTCGCGCGAAACATCGTCAGCATGTCGGCCGAATCGGAGGGCAAGCCGGTTGGACTGGAAAAACTCGACAAACACACCTGGCGGGCCGCGCCGGTGGCGGACGGCGCGGTGTTGCGGCTTATCTATACCGTGTACGCGTGGGACTTGTCGGTACGCACGGCGCATCTCGATCAGACGCATGGCTTCTTCAACGGTACCAGTGTCTTTCTGGCCGTTGAGGGGCAGACGGATCTGCCCTGCCAGGTCGACATTCTGCCCCCACCGGCCGATGCGGTCGGGCACTGGCGCGTCGCCACAGCCATGCGCGAGGCGGTGGATGTCGACGGCGCCGCGCACCGACATGGTTTTGGCTGGTATGAAGCCGGCAACTACGACGAGTTGATCGACCACCCGGTCGAGATGGGCGACTTTACGCTGGCGAGTTTCGAGGCCGGTGGGGTGGTGCACGAGATCGTACTGACCGGCCGGCACGATTGCGATCTGGCGCGGCTATGCGAGGATCTGACACAGATCTGCCAGTGGCAGATTGATCTGTTTGGCGGGCCTCCGCCCATGTCACGCTATGTGTTTCTGACCATGGTGGTCGGTGATGGCTATGGCGGGCTGGAGCATCGCGCGTCCACCGCCTTGCTGACCCGTCGCGACGACCTGCCGTTTCACGGCATGGGCAAACAGACCGAGGGCTACCAGCGCTTTCTGGGTTTGTGCAGTCATGAGTATTTCCATAGCTGGAACGTCAAGCGCATCCGGCCCGCAGCCTTCATCCCCTACGACTTGTCGCGCGAAACCCACACGCCCTTGCTGTGGCTGTTTGAAGGCTTCACGTCTTACTACGATGACCTGGCGCTGGTGCGCAGCGGGGTGTTGGCGGTCGAGGACTACCTTGGTCTGCTGGGCAAAACGGTCAGTCAGGTGCAACGTGGCGCCGGGCGTCTCAAGCAGAGTGTGGCCGAGTCCTCCTTCGACGCCTGGACCAAGTATTACCGGCAGGATGAGAACGCGGCTAACGCGATCGTCAGCTACTACAGCAAGGGCGCGCTGATTGCCCTGGCGCTGGATCTGCAGATCCGGTTGCACAGTGAGGGCGCGCAAAGCCTGGATGATGTGATGCGGGCCTTGTGGCAAGCGCATGGACAAAGCGATATCGGCGTTACGGAAGAGATGGTGTTTTCGATCGTCAAGGACATTGCTGGCTCGACGATCGCCCGCTGGTTGCGCAAAGCGGTCAGTGCGGCCGAGGATATGCCGCTGGCGCGTTGGCTGAAGAAATTCGGTGTGCAACTGCAGATCGATGTGGCCGACACCGCCTCGCTCGGCGCGCGCCTTGGCGCTACGTCGGGGCCGGCGGTGCTCTCGGTGGTGCACGAAGGCTCGGCCGCGCATCGGGCCGGGTTGTCGGCCGGCGATACCCTGATCGCCATCGACGACCTGAAAGTCACCGCGGAGACGCTGGTGCCGATGCTGGCGCGCCGCGCCGCCGGCAGCACGGTGCGCATCCACGCCTTCCGTCGTGATGAATTGATGTGTTTTGATGCCACGCTCGACAGTGGCGACAGCACTACCCGTCTCGCGCTGCTTGAGCGCCCAGCGACGCCCATGCGTCGTTTGCGTCATGGCTGGCTGGGGCGGTAGGGGGCCTTTCGCCGATCCACGCAGCGATACCGTGAAAGCGGCGTGGTAGTGGAATCAGCGTTTTTTCGATAGCGCGCTGATGGCGCGGCTGAGGCCATCGAGCGTGAGCGGATACATGCGCTCTTGCCCGACGATGTCGCGGATGATGCGGATCGACTGGCGGTATTCCCACAGGCGCTCGGGCTCGGGGTTGAGCCAGGCCGCCGAGGGGTAGGTCTCGAGCAGTCGGCGCAGCCAGTCGGCGCCGGGCTCCTCATTCATGTATTCGATGGCGCCGCCGGGCTGGATGATTTCGTAGGGGCTCATCGTCGCGTCGCCGACAAAGATCAGCTTGTAGTCCGGTCCATAGGTGTGGATCACGTCCATGGTCGGCGTGCGTTCCGCGTGGCGGCGATGCCCGTCGCGCCACACGTAGTCATAGACGCAGTTGTGGAAGTAGAAATACTCCAGATGCTTGAACTCGGTGCGGCTGGCCGAGAAGAGCTCTTCGCAGACCTTGATGTGATCGTCCATCGACCCGCCCACGTCCAAAAACATCAGCACCTTGACCGCATTGTGACGCTCCGGCCGCATGTGCAGATCCAGCCAGCCCGCGTTGCGGGCGGTGGCGGAGATTGTTTTGTCGAGGTCCAGCTCCTCGACCGCCCCTTCGCGCGCGAAGCGACGCAAGCGGCGCAGCGCGACCTTGATGTTGCGGGTGCCGATCTCGATGCTGTCGTCCAGATTGCGGAACTCGCGCTTCTCCCACACCTTCACAGCGGTGCGATTGCCGGCGGAGTCGCCCCCGACGCGAATGCCTTCCGGGTGGTAGCCGTTGTTGCCAAAGGGCGATGTGCCGCCTGTGCCTACCCATTTGCTGCCGCCCTGGTGGCGTCCCTTTTGCTCTTCAAGTCGCTTGCGGAACTCGTCCATCAGGCTGTCCCAGCCGAGCTTTTCGAGAGCCGCTTTTTCCGCCGCGCTCAGATGCTTGGTCGCCAGCGCCTTGAGCCAGTCTTCGGGCAGATCGACGTTGAGGCCGGGGATTTCGGTGACACCTGAAAAATAGCTGCCGAAGGCCTTGTCGAAGCGGTCGTAGTGGCTCTCGTCCTTGACCAGGCAGGTGCGCGAGAACACATAGAAGTCGTCGATCGAGTGGCCGCACACGCGCTGCTCAAGCCCTTCCAGCAAGGTCAGGAACTCCTTGGTGGAGACGGGCAGTTTGTGCTGGCGAAGATGGAGGAAAAACGGGATCAACACAGCGTGGTTCCGGCGGTTTGGCTTGTCATGATGCCGTGCGCAGGCGAGGCTGTCGAGCGATCAACGCGCACGGATTTCGATCAACTCGAAGACATCCTTTTCGATCTCGGCGTGGCTTGGCGCCTTGATGGTGCGCACCATTTTGACATAGCGTTTCGCCTCGGGTGCGTACCAGACTTCGAAGTGGACGGTGACCGGCTCGACGTCGCGCATGGCGGAGCCGCCGGTGGCCCGGCGGGTGCTCCAGACTTCGATGCGAACGGTGTCGAAGCTGCCCGCAGGCACGCGCACGCGCGCGCGACCATCGACATTTGCCACGGTGTTCCAGTCGCCCCAGCGGCCTTCGAGCGTCGGCGTGCTGATGCCGTGCCACCGCCCGGAATTGGTGGGCGGGTCGAACGCAGCCATCCACGGGCTGAATTCCCAGCCGATGTCGCCCCAGTCGACCATCGTCGCTTGCGTGCCGGGCGAGCGTCGAAGCACGGCGCGGGCCGGCTTGGGCGCGATGACGCTCATGTTTTCGTACACGGTGCTGCCGTCTATCCGGTCGGTGGTGAATTGAAGCGTGCGTGCCGGGCTGGTTGGCCATTTGCCGCGGGTGCGATAGATCCAGGCCTCGCCGGGCTGCGGGTGGGCAGATACGGCGGGCGCCGGCGGTGGCGGATTCGGGGCCGCCAGGACATTCTGACGCGTGCTGCCGCCAGGGCCGGTCGCGGTGAGTGTCAGCGTGGCGGGCGCGGACAGAGGCACTTTGACGCAGTTGCGGGCTGTCGTAGGCAGCGTGCCCGGGCGGGGGGTGAGCGTCAGTTGTGTGCTGTTTTCGACCCGATAGCAGATGGTGGCGCCATCGGCTTCGGCACGGGCGTCGAGACTCAGAATGCGCGGTGCCGCCGGCGCCGGCGCGGGGGGCGGTTTGGGGGCGGGCGGCGGCGTGGGTATCGGCTCGACCACGGGCGCGTTCGGCGTGGGGGTCGGCAGCGGGGCAGGCGGCGCGGCGGCTTCGGCCTCGCCGGACAGTTGCCATTGCAGTGGCTCACCCGCAAGTTGGCTGACATGCAGCGCCGCCAGATATTTGCCGGCTTCGGCGGGTGAGAAGGCCAGTGTGTAGCTGCAGCCGCCGCCGGCGCGCAGTGAGTCACCACAGGTGTCGACGATGATCCGGAAGCTGCCGTGCGCGTTGTCGGTCAGGGTGCTCTTCAGCGCGGCGGGCGCTTGACCGGTGTTGCGAAGCTTGAGTTCGAGCGTGGCGGTTTTGCCGAGCGAGATTGCGTCGAAACGGGCCTCTTTTTGCTCGGCGACCAGATGTGCCACCGGGGCCGGGGCGTCGGTAGCGGGGGCTTCGGCAGGGGCTGGGGCTTCGGCAGCAGGGGGCGGCGTGACCGGCGGGGCTTGAGGAGGGGCGTCGCGATTGAGCGCGAACCACGTGCCGGCGGCAGCGATGATCAAGGCGGCGAGGGCGCCCCAGCGCACCCAGTGCCTGGTCGGCGAGGTCGGCGATATGGGCGCGGCGGGGCTGGCAGGGGCGATGGGTGGGGCGGCGGCGGGTTCGGGTTCTGCCGGGGGGGCGGGCGCGTCGCTTGTGTCGAGAATTTTTTCGAGCGTGCGGATGAGTTCGCCGGAGGTCGCTTCCCATTGCTTGTGATTGAGCTCGACCGCCTGCCGACGCACCAGGGGGCGGAGATCTTCAGGCAGTGCCTCGTAGGCCGGCATGGGCGCGCGATCGAGCAAGACCGGTACGACGCGAATGTCGCGTGCCAGCGCGGCGCGGGTTTCGAGGCGGATGAAGTCGTGCGGGTCGTCGAGCCGGCGGCGGCCGCTGGCGTCGGTGGTCGATAGCCATTCGTCGCCGATCAGGACAATCAGGACACGACAGGATGCGACGGCGTTTTCGATGGCGTCGACAAAGTCCGTGCCCGGCTCGATGCCTTCCACGTCCATGAACACCCGGCCCGGGCCAAAGTGGCCCGCCAGCCGGTCATAGAGGCGGCCGGCATAACCGGCCGAATCATCCCGACGATAGCTTATGAAGATGCCATCCACACTCGCAGCCCTCATGCCTTCGTACTGCAAGCATAGCAGTGGCGCGCCGCGGGTGTGGCGGCGATTAGTCTTCGGTGGCTTCGAGACGGGCGCGCTGGCGCGCCATGAACGCGCGGTGCAGGCCGGCAATGCAGAAGATGAAACCGGCGAGCGTGATGAGTCCGAGCAGCATGCCGGCGCCGCCGGACATGATCAGCGGGGGCGGGGAGGGCTGGCTGGCGGCGACATAGATGCTGAAGCCGAAGACCATGAGGATGGGCATCACGGCGGTGCCGATCGCGAAGAGGATGACTTTCATGCGGTGTCTCGATGTTGCAGGTAAATGGCGGGGCTTAGCGATTGCGCTTTGCCATGTAGGCGAGGCGTTCGAAGAGGTGGACGTCTTGCTCGTTCTTGAGCAGGGCGCCGTGCAGGGGCGGCAGCACGGTCTGGTCGTCGCGGCTGTGCAGGGCTTCGGGCGGCAGGTCTTCGGCCATGAGCAGTTTGAGCCAGTCGATCAGCTCTGAGGTTGAGGGCTTTTTCTTGAGGCCGGGAATGCTGCGCAGGCCGAAGAATACTTCCATGGCTTCCTTGAGCAGGGCCGGTTTGATGCCCGGGTAGTGGACATCGACGATGCGTTGCATGGTGTCGGCGTCGGGGAACTGGATGTAGTGGAAGAAGCAGCGGCGCAAGAAGGCGTCGGGCAGCTCCTTTTCGTTATTGGAGGTGATAACGACGATCGGGCGGCGTTTGGCGGCGATGGTCTGCCGTGTTTCATAGACATGGAATTCCATGCGGTCGAGTTCGCGCAGCAGATCGTTGGGGAACTCGATGTCGGCCTTGTCGATCTCGTCGATCAGCACCACACACGGTGTGTCTTGTTCAAAGGCCTGCCACAGCACGCCCTTGACGATGTAGTTGGCGATGTCCTTGACCTTGTCGTCGCCGAGTTGCGAGTCGCGCAGGCGTGAGACCGCGTCGTACTCGTACAGGCCGTGCTGCGCCTTGGTGGTCGACTTGATGTGCCATTGCAGCAAGGGCAGGCCGAGCGCGGCTGCGACTTCTTCGGCCAGCATGGTCTTGCCGGTGCCGGGCTCGCCCTTGATCAGGAGCGGGCGTTGCAGGGTGATGGCGGCGTTTACTGCCAGCTTCAGGTCGTCTGTGGCGACATAACTGTCACTGCCTTCGAATCGCATGGAATGTCCTGCCGGCTCGGGGTCGTCGAAACGGTGATTATATGCGCCGCACCACGGCTTGTCAGAATCGAACGAGTGTTTGATTTATTGTGTGGCGGCAGCTAAGTTGCTCATGTACGGGCGTTGCGGGGGCCGCCGGTGCGTTCATCAAAAATAACGAGAAGGAGACATCTCATGATAGGAATTCGTCACCTTGGGGCGGCGCTGGTGTTGACGGCGGCTTGCACCATGGCGAACGCTGGGTGGTCGTCGCTGGTGGTGATTGGCGACAGCCTTTCGGACAACGGCAACGTATCCGCGCTGACCGGTGGGGCGCTTCCTCCTGCGCCCTATGTGGGTGGTCGGTTCAGCAATGGCCCGGTAGCGGCCGAGTATATGGCCGCTTCGCTGGGGATCGGTTTGCAAGACTTCGCCCATGGCGGGGCCAAGACCGGGGTGGATATTGTCGGCAACGACAGCTACCTGTGGAGTCTTGGACTGAACGGCACGGGCATGGGCGCGCAGGTGGGGATGTTCGCGGCGAGCCTTGGCGGCGCCGCGGCGGACGCCAATGCGTTGTACATGGTGTGGGGCGGGCCGAATGACTTCTTTGAGCCGACCATGTCGCCCGCCATGTCGGCCGCCAATATCGGCTCGGTCATTTCGGGGCTTTACGGCTTGGGGGCGCGCAGCTTCTTTGTGCCGAACATGCCGGATCTGGGGCGTACGCCGGAGTTCCTTGGCACGGCGCTGGCCGGCACCATGACCGGGGCGACGCTGGCATTTAACGCACTGCTCGACGCCGAGGTCATGAGTCTGGGCCTGGCCTTGCCGGACGCCAGCTTCATCCAGTTCGATACCTTCAACTTCTTCTCCGAGGTGCTGGCACGGCCGGGGGACTTCGGCATGATGAATGTCACCGGTGCGTGTATTGATAGTCTGGCGTGTTTGACGTCGCCGACGGAGCAAATGACGACCTTGTTCTGGGACGGCGTGCATCCGACGACGACCGCCCACGCTGCGCTGGGCCTGGCCTTTGCGCGATCGGTGCCCGAACCGACAACGGCGTGGCTGGTGTTCGGGGTATTGGGCATGATGGGCTGGATGCGCGGGCGCCGAAGCGCCTGAGCTGTGGCGTCGCCGCGCGCCTGTCCTGGGCGCGGCGACCTCAGTGTTGTCGGGGTGATTGCGGAAGCTTCTGATTTTTCGCGGGTTTTTGTGCGCCGCAGCGAAACGAGAATGGTTTGCATCGGGCGGAAGCCTGCCCGTAGAATCAGTCCGTCGTTTCCGCACACCCCCAACCCAACAGAGGAGTCTCCATGAAGGGACGACGTCTCATTATTGCGACTGCCATGGTCGCAGCCTGTGTCCCCGCATGGGCTGTAGAAGGTAACGCCGACGCCGCAAAAGACAAAATATCCATGTGCGTCGGATGTCACGGTATCCCCGGATACCGGACAGCATTTCCCTCGGTGTATCACGTGCCTAAGCTGGGCGGTCAGCATCCGGCCTATATCGTTCAGGCGCTTCAGGCCTATCAGCGCGGGGATCGGAGTCACCCGTCCATGCAGGCCATTGCGGCCAGTCTGAGTGAGCAGGACATGGCCGATCTGGCAGCGTATTACGGAGGGACGAAATGAAGACCAAACGATTGCTGATCGCAGGCTGTCTGGCGGCCTTCATCATGCCCATGTCGGCGCTGGCCGGCAATGTCGCCGCTGGCAAGGAAAAGTCAGTCGTGTGCGCGGCTTGCCATGGTCAGACCGGGCAGAGCGTGTCGCCGGATTTCCCGAATCTGGGCGGGCAGCATGGCGATTATCTCTATCGCGCGCTGCTCGATTACAAAGCCGGGTATCGCAAGAACCCGATCATGTCGGCGCAGGTCGAGAGCCTGAGCAAGGCTGACATGGCGGATCTTGCGGCGTATTTTGCCGCGCAGTCGGGGCTCTCGGTCAAGCGCTGAATTCTGTCCTGATCAACACGCCGGTCGCCGTCCTCAGGCGAGGCCGGCGCGTTTGCGTACGGCCTCGACATAGGCCGCGCCATCGGGCGGCTGCCGGTCGCGCTGCGCGGTCCAGATCACTTCGCCGAGACATTCGAGCACTTCGTGCAAGGCCTCATGCCGGCTGCCCTTCAGGAGCTGAAGTTGCGCGAAGGCCGGCTTGAGTCCCGGCGGCTGATTGATCGACAGCTGCTCCTCGATGGCAAGATGCAGCGACAGGTGCAGAAACGGGTTCACCTGCCCGTCTTCCGGCGCAAAATCGTGGTCGATTGCGTCCTTGTCTTCAAGCAGGGGCTGGTATTCCGGATGCAGCTGGACAATATCCACCACCATGCTTTCCAGTGGTGTGAGGATGTTGCCATCGCGCTGCTTGCGCCAGGCTTCGATGAAGAAGTGGCGCGCTTGGTCGCGGCTTGGGTCAAACATGATCGGAGTGTCCAGGCGGGGGGAGATCGGTCTTGTCGCGCGAGTTGCACAGGTCGCGCACCAGGCAGCGGTCACAGGCCGGTTTGCGGGCCGTGCATACATAGCGCCCGTGCAAAATCAGCCAGTGGTGCGCATCAAGCAAGTAGGGCTTGGGCACGCGTTTGAGCAGTGCGGCCTCGACGGCGTCGACATCCTTGCCGGCAGCCAGACCGGTGCGGTTGGCGAGTCGAAAGATGTGCGTGTCGACGGCCATGGTCGGCTGGCGGAAAATCGTGTTCAGCACCACGTTGGCCGTTTTGCGGCCGACGCCGGGCAGGGCGGTGAGCGCATCGCGATCGTCCGGCACCTCGCCGCCATGGCGCTCCAGCAGCAAGTAAGACAACGCGACAACGTTCCTGGCCTTGTTGCGGAACAGGCCGATGGTCTTGATGTGTTCGGTGACGCCCGCCTCACCCAGGGTGACCATGGCTTCCGGTGTGGGCGCGGCGGCGAACAGCTTGCGGGTGGCGATGTTGACGCCCTTGTCGGTGGCCTGTGCCGAGAGCACCACCGCCACCAGCAACTGGTAGGGCGAGGCGTACTCGAGCTCGGTTTGCGGTGTCGGGTTGGCCGCCTGGAATCGCGCGAACATCTCGGCGATGGCGGCCTTGCTCATCGGGCGGGGCATGCCGGGATCAGTTCTCCGCGACGGCGTCAGGGGGTGCCGTCGGCGCGACCGGCGCCGCGTGCTTGCGGGCGGTGGCGCGACTGTTGATCCAGTTGAATGCGGCGATCAGGCAGCCCAGCGCAAAGAAGGCGCCGGGCGGGAGGATGGCGATCATGAAGCCGGGGTAGTCCGCACCCAGCACCTTGATGGCCGAGGCGCCTTCGATGATCAGATCGATGCCGCCGAGCAGCGTGCCGGCGCCGATCAACTCGCGCATGGCGCCGAGCACGGCCAGCACCAGCAACAGGCCGATGCCTTGGGCGATGCCGTCGAAAGTCGACACCAAGGGGTCGTTCTTGGCGGCAAAGGCTTCGATGCGCGCGAGCACGATGCAGTTGGTGACGATGAGCGGAATGAAGATGCCGAGCACCAGATACAGCTCGTGCAGATAAGCGTTGAACAGCAGATCGACCACGGTCACCAGCGAGGCGATGATCAGGATGAACACCGGGATGCGGATCTCGTAGGGGATGAAGTTGCGCAGTGTGGCGACCGACAGATTGGCCAGCGCCATCACCAAAATGGTGGCCACGCCGAGGCTGACCGCGTTGACCATGGTGGTGCTGACCGCGAGGATCGGGCACAGGCCCAGCAGTTGAACCAGGCCGGGGTTCTGCTTCCACAGGCCGTTGATCCAGGTGTCTTTGCTGAAGGCGCTCATGGCTTCGCTCCTGCATTGGCGGTGGTCATCCGCTCGCCGGTTTTTGCGTCGAACAGGCGGTGCTGATTGGCGTCGGCGTAGGCCAGCGCGCGCGCGGTCGCAGCAATGACGGCACGGGCGCTGATGGTGGCGCCGGCGCGCGCGTCAAAATCGCCGCCGTCCTTGCGCACTTTCCAGCCGCTGGTGTCGGTGCCGGTCAGGCCTCGGCCCACGAACTGGTTGATCCAGGGGCTGGCCTTGTTGGGGTCTTTGCGCGGATCGACGTAGTCGCCCAGGCCCGGTGTTTCCTTGTGCGCAGTGGCGCGCACGCCCGTCAGGCGACCATCGGCGCCGACGGCTACGACCAGATCGATACCGCCGCCATAGCCGTCAGGTGCGCGGGTTTCGACGATCAGGGCCACTGGCTCGCCATTCTTGCGGGCGCGATAGACCAGGCTGCCTTCGTCGACGCCGAGTTCGGCGGGTGCGACCACGGTGACCACGTCGTCGAGCAGGGCGTTGTCGTAGCTCTCGGGTGCGAGGACTTCGGCGATCAGCTTGCGTTTGACCTCGGCGACGGCAGCATCGATGTCCGGCTTGGTGTAACGGTAGGTGAGCGCCATCGCGGCGGTAAACAGCGAGGCAAACAGGGTCAGGATCAGCGCGGTGCGGATCGAGGTGCGGGCGGCAGTGTATTCGGTGCTCACGCGCTCAGTCTCCCTTGTGGCCGAACACGCGCGGCTGGGTCTTCATGTCGATCAGCGGCACGCACAGGTTCATCAGCAGCACGGCGAAGGCGATCCCGTCGGGATAGGCGCCAAAGTTGCGGATCAGGTAGGTGATCAGCGCGATGCTGGCGGCGAAGATGAGTTTGCCGCGTGGCGTGGTGGCGCCGGAGACCGGGTCGGTGACGATGAAGAATGCGGCGAGCAGCGTGCCGCCACTGGCCAGATGGAACAGCGGCGAGGCGTAGTGCGCCGGATTGGCCATCCAGAAGAGTCCGGAGACGATGATCAGTCCGCCGACAAACGCGGTGGGCAGATGCCAGGTGATGACACGGCGTTGAATGAGGAAAAGGCCGCCGGCGAGGTAACCCAGGCCGATCCACTCCCATCCGCGCCCGCCAAGGATACCGAAGGCTTCGTGGGTCAGAACGTCGCTCACGGGTGCGCCGGAGCGCAGGCCGGTGCGGAGCGCATCCAGCGGCGTCGCGCCGGTCATTGCGTCCAGACTGGCGCCGCCAATCAACTGCAAATGCGTGGATAGATCCATCCAGCCGGCCGCGGGCCACTGTGACATGGCCGAGGGGTAAGCGACGATCATCAGGCAATAGGCGGCCATGGCCGGGTTGAAGGGGTTCTGCCCGAGGCCGCCGTAGAGCTGCTTGACCGCGACGATCGACAGCACCGTGGCGAGGATGAGGATCCAGGCCGGCAGGATGGTCGGGAAGGTAAGGGCGATCAGCCAGGCGGTGACCACGGCGGACAGGTCGGAGACATACAGCCCGACCGGCTTTTTGCGTAGCTTGAGAATTGCTGCCTCGGCACCCACGGCACTGAGGGTGGCGATGATGATATTGACGACAATGCCGGGGCCGAATTGCCAGACATAGAGCGCGACGGCCGGGAGCAGCGCGACCAGCACGGTGAACATCACCTGCTGCACGCTGGTGGGTTTGCGAACGAAGGGTGAAGTCAGCATCAGTTCGATTCCGGCGCGTCGGCGGCAGTGTCTGTGGCGGCCTGGGCGGCGCGGCGCGCGTCGGCGTCGGCGACCTGGGCGGCTTGCTCGGGCGTCAGCGCATCGGTGTTTTTGGGTTCGACCGCGGCTTTTTGTGCCTTGGCGCGTTCGAGTGCGGCGGCAATGAGCGCCCGCTTGGCCTCGTCCGGGCCGGCCGGGGCATCGGCGGCTGCGGGGGCGTCTGCCGACGTGGCGGCAAGTTTGGCTTTGGTGGCGGCTGCCTTGGCGGCGAGCTTTTCGGCTTTTTCGCGCTTTTCGCGGGCCTGGCGCTCGTTGCGGAATTCAAAGCGTTCGCGTGCGGCGTCGGCTGCTGATTTTTCGCGTTCGCGCGCCCAGATTTCGCCTTTGGCGAAGCGGTAGTAGTCCACCAGACGGATCTTCGAGGGGCACACGTAGGAGCAGCAGCCGCACTCGATGCAGTCGAAGAGGTGGTACTCCTGCGCTTTGCCGAAGTTCTTGGCCCGCGAGAACCAGTACAGCTCGAAGGGCTGCAGCTCGGCGGGACAGGCTGCGGCGCAGGCGCCGCAGCGGATGCAGTTCATTTCCGGCGGCGGCGGCGGAAACAGCGCGGGCGAGGTGGCGATCAGGCAGTTGGTGGCTTTGGTGGCCGGCACATCGAGGCGGGGCAGTTCGAAGCCCATCATCGGGCCGCCCATCAGGATGCGTCCGGTGTCGGCCTTGGGTTGGCCCAAGGCCAGCAAGGCCTCGACCGGGGTGCCGATCAGGACTTCGAAATTGCCGGGTTTGTCGACGTTGCCGGTGACCGTCATGACGCGCGAGACCAGCGGTTCGCCATGATTGATGGCGCGGTTCACCGCGTAGGCGGTGCCGACGTTGAAGCACTGCACGCCGAAATCGCCGCCCAGCTTGCCGTGCGGGATCTCGACGCCGGTGAGCACGCGGATCAGTTGCTTTTCGCCGCCAGCCGGGTAGAGCGAGGGCACCGGAATGACAGTGATGTCGCCACTCAGGCCATGGATGGCGGTGCGCAGGGCTTCAATGGCCTGGGGTTTGTTGTCTTCGACGCCGAAGACGATTTCGCGTGCGCCGGTGAGGTGCTTGAGAATCAGCGCACCGGCGACGATGCCGTCGGCGCGTTCGCGCATGAGGCGGTCGTCACAGGTGATCCACGGTTCGCATTCGGCGCCGTTGAGGATCAGGGTTTCGATGCCGCCGTCGACGCCGGCCTTGATGTGGCTGGGGAAGGTCGCGCCGCCCAGCCCGACAATACCGTGGTCGCGCAGCCAGGCCAGCGCTTCTTTGGGGCTGGCCGATTCGTAGTCCAGCGTGGGGCGCTCAATCCAGCGCTCGTCGCCGTCGGGTTCGATGACCACGCAACGGGTCTGCAAACCGGAGGGGTGGGCCATGGCATGCGGCGTGATCTCGACCACGGTGCCTGATGTGGGCGCATGCACGGCGGTGCTCAGCGGGCTGTCGGGCAGGCCGATGCGCTCTCCCTTGAGGACTTTCTGGCCCGGCACCACGATGCATTCGGCGGTCGCGCGCGGGCTCTGGCGCAGCGGCACGATCAGCTGCGGGGGCAGCGGCGCGATCTGGATGGGCGCGCCGGCCGAGGCGTTCTTGTGGGTTTCGGGCTTGATGCCGCCCTTGAAACGGAACAGACCGGCGATCATGCGACATCCTTGATCTGGATGACCGGGTACTTCCATTTCCAGGTCTTCACGTTTTCTTTCAGCGGTTCCATGGTGATGCAGTCCACCGGACAGGGGGCGATGCACAGCTCGCAGCCGGTGCATTCGGCTTCGACAATGGTGTGCATCTGCTTGGCTGCGCCAACGATGGCGTCCACCGGGCAGGCCTGGATGCATAGCGTGCAGCCGATGCAAGTCTGTTCGTCGATGACGGCGACCGACTTGGGCTTCTCGACGCCGTGTTCTTCGTCCAGCGGCTTGAATTCACGGCCAAGCAGGTCGGCCAGATGGCGGATGCCTTCTTCGCCACCCGGCGGGCACTGGTTGATGTCGGCCTCGCCGTTGGCGATGGCTTCGGCGTAGGGCCGGCAGCCGGGGAAGCCGCACTGGCCGCACTGGGTTTGCGGCAGGATGGCGTCGATGTTGTCGACCAGCGGGTCGCCTTCGACCTTGAAGAAGATGGCGGCAAAACCGAGCGCGGCACCGAGCAGCACGGCGATGCCGGCCATGACGAGAATGGCAGTCAGCATGGCAGGGTGTGTTGGCGCACGGGCAATGGGCGGGGCGCGGTCACTGGAAGCGGTCCAGTCCGGCAAAACCCATGAACGCAAGGCTCATGAGGCCGGCGGTGATCATGGCAATGGCGGTGCCTTTGAAGGGGCCGGGGATGTCGGCGCCGTCGAGGCGCTCGCGGATGCCGGCAAAGAGGACGAGCGCCAGCGTGAAGCCGATCGAGCTGCCGAAGCCGAAGAGCAGTGACTCGAACAGGTCGTGGCGCAGGCCGACGTTGAGCAGCGGCACGCCGAGCACCGCACAGTTGGTGGTGATCAGGGGCAGATAGATGCCGAGCACCTGGTGTAGCAGCGGGCTGGTTTTGTGGATGACCAGTTCGGTGAGCTGGACGATGGCGGCGATGACGACGATGAACGAGAGGGTGCGCAGATACACCAGATCGTTGGGGACCAGCAGGTAGTGGTCGATCAGATAGCTGGTGCCGCTGCCGAGGGTGAGCACAAAGGTGGTGGCCGCACCCATGCCAATGGCCGTCTCGAGTTTCTTGGAGACGCCCATGAAGGGGCACAGGCCAAGGATGCGTACCAGCACCACGTTGTTGACCAGCACCGCACCAAGAATCACGAATAGATAGCTGCTCATGCCAAGCCGTTCTTGTTGAAGCGGGGGATTATCCCCTGAGCTGAGGTGCCGCTCAACCCCGCTGCGGTTATAGGTATATGCATTCCGATCGCGTCAGTAGTGCCGATCGGTGGCGGCGACGCAGTCGCGAATCAGGTGCGGGCCGTGGTAGATCAGGCCGCTGTAGATTTGAACCAGCGCCGCGCCGGCCGCAATTTTCTCGCGGGCGTCGTCGCCTTTGAGGATGCCGCCGGCACCAATGATGGGCACCTCGCCGCCGAGCTTGCCCGACAGCGCGCGGATGACACGGGTACTGGCTTCGCGCACCGGCCCGCCGGACAGACCGCCGGCCTCGTCGCCATGGCGCAGACCCTGGACGGCATCGCGGGCGATAGTCGTGTTGGTGGCGATGACCGCCTCGAAGTGGTGCTTGCGCACGGCGTCGGCGATCTGGGTGATCTGCTCGTCGTCCAGATCCGGGGCGATCTTGAGCGCCAGCGGCACATGCTTGCCGTGCTGGTCGGCGAGGCGTTGCTGGGCAGCCTTGAGCGGTCCGAGCAGGGCGTCGAGTTCGGTGGCGCCTTGTAATGCACGCAGATTTTTGGTGTTTGGCGAGGAGATGTTGACGGTCACATAGCTGGCCAGCGAATACACCTTTTCGAGGCAGGCGAGGTAGTCATCGACCGCGCGCTCGATCGGAGTGTCGGCGTTTTTGCCGATGTTGATGCCCAGCACGCCACGGTATTTGGCCGCCTTGACGTTGGCGATCAGGGCATCGACGCCATGGTTGTTGAACCCCATGCGGTTGATGATGCCTTCGACTTCCGGCAGGCGGAACAGGCGCGGCTTGGGGTTGCCCGGTTGCGGGCGCGGCGTGATCGTGCCAATTTCGAGAAAGCCGAAGCCGATGCGCGCCAGGCCGTCGATGGCCTCGCCGTTCTTGTCCAGCCCGGCGGCCAGGCCGACCCGGTTGGGAAAGGCGATGCCCATCACTTCGGTGGGGACGGCGGGCAGGGGCTCGGCGGGGGGCAGCAGCCGGCCGCCGAGACGCAGGGCATTCATGCCGAGGCCGTGGGCCTTCTCGGCGTCCATCGAGAAGAATACAGATCGGATCAGGTCGTAGAGCATCGGCGGATTTTACTCTACCGCCGCCGCGTTTTGTGCGCCGCGTCAGGCCAATGTGTCAGGGTTCAGCGTCTGCCATTGCCCGCCGATACGGCCTTCCAGCGGTTTGAAGTGCGCCTTGTAGGCCATCTTGCGACTGTCGCGAATCCAGTAGCCCAGATAGAGATAGGGCAGTTCCAGCGCCCGGCACACCTCGATCTGCCACAGCACGCCCCAGGTGCCATAGCTGGCACCGGGGATGTTCGGGTCGAAATAGGTATAGACGCTCGACAGCCCGTCGGTCAGGCGGTCGATGATGCACACCATGCGCAGCACACCCGCGTCGCGAAATTCGATCAGGCGGGTGTCGACATGGCTTTGCAGCAGGAAGTGCGCGTACTGCTCGCGACTGTCCTGGTCCATGCCGCCGCCGGCGTGGCGCTGTTCCTGATAGCGTTTGTAGAGCGCGTAGTGTTCGTCGTCAAAGCCGAGTGGGCGCTCGGTGACCGACATGTGACCGAGCCGCGCGGCCGTGCGGCGCTGGCTGCGGTTGGCCACGAACTGCTCGACGGGAATGCGCACCGGCACGCAAGCCTGGCATTGATCGCAGTAGGGGCGGTAGGTGAACACGCCGCTGCGACGAAAGCCATTGCGCACCAGTTCAGAGTAGATCGGGGTGTCGATCACATGATTGGGCGTGGCGACCTGCGAGCGGGCGCGCTGCGCGGGGAGATAGGAGCAGTCGTAGGGCCCGGTGACGTAGAACTGAATCAGCGCGTAGGGGTAGTCCTTCTGCATGGCTTACTCCGAAGTGCGAACCCAATTGTGCCCGGCTTCTGGCGCCTTCGGCCAGTGCTGCGGTTCGGGCGCCGGGCTGATCAACTGCGTCAGGGCCTCGCTGAATGCCGCGCGAGGGATCTCGATGCCGCCCATGGCGGTCAGGTGTGCGGTGCTCATCTGGCAGTCGATCAGGCCCACCCCGCGTTGATCGAGAAAGCGCGCCAGATGCGCCAGCGCGACCTTGGAGGCATCGCTGACCCGCGAGAACATCGACTCGCCAAAAAACGCCTTGTCGAGCGCGATGCCGTACAGCCCGCCGACCAGCTCACCCTCTTTGAAGCATTCGACACTGTGGGCGTAGCCCAGTTCATGCAGACGCAGGTAGGCGGCCTGCATATGCGCGGTGATCCAGGTGCCGTGGCCGTCGGCGCGCGGCGCGGCGCAGCCGGCCATGACTTGCGCAAAGGCCGTGTCGAAGCGGACGTCGAAGCGATCACTGCGCAGGGTTTTGGCGAGCGAGCGGGTGATTCTGACCTCGCTCGGCAGCAAGACCATGCGCGGGTCCGGGCTCCACCACATGATTGGCTCGCCTTCGCTGAACCATGGAAAAATGCCGCGACGGTAGGCGGCGAGCAGCCAGGCCGGCGTGAGCTGGCCACCCGCCGCGAGCAAGCCATTGGGCTCGGCCAGCGCGCGGCTCAGTGGCGGAAAATCGGGTTCATGCAGCCATGGAATCATGGCTGGGCCGCGAGGGGCGGTGGTACCGGCTCGTAGAAGGTCACCACATGGTCGACATCAAGACGGATGCCGATGCGCTCGCCGATGGCGTGATTGTGGTGGCTGGGCACCAGCGACAAGAGCTTGACGCCGTTGTCGAGCTTGAGTGTGTAGAGAATGTCGGCGCCGCGGAAGGCTTTCATCAGTACCGTGGCGGTGTCGGGGCTGGCGTCGTCATGCACGATGTCGTCGGGGCGCAGCAGCACGTCGACTGTCGCGTTGATCGGGCACACGCCCAGGGGGCCGCAATCGAGCGGGGTGTCGCTGCGTAGCGTGCCGAGCGCGATCTCGACCCGGTCGTCGCCGACCACCCGACCGGGCACCAGCACGCCCTGACCGACGAAGTCAGCCACAAAACGGTTGATTGGCCGGTGATAGAGATCGTAGGGCGTGGCGCGCTGCTGAATGCGGCCACCGTGCATCAAGGCGACCACGTCGGCCACGGCAAAGGCCTCGTTCTGGTCGTGGGTCACGAGGATGGCGGTGGTGCCGGTCTCCTTGAGAATCCGGCGCACTTCCAGCGAGAGCCGTTCGCGCAACTCCACGTCGAGGTTGGAGAAGGGCTCGTCCATCAGCAGCAGGCTGGGGGCCGGCGCCAGGGCGCGGGCCAGCGCCACCCGTTGCTGCTGGCCGCCCGACAGTTCGTGCGGGTAGCGTGTGGCTTGCTGGCCGAGCCCGACCAGATCAAGCAGGGCACCGACCCGCTTGCGTTTCGCGTCGGCGCTTTGCTTGCCCAATCCGAAGGCGATGTTCTCGCTCACATCGAGGTGCGGAAACAATGCGTAGTCCTGAAACACCATGCCGATGCGGCGGCGTTCGGGCGGCAGGTGGGTATGCACGCTGCTGACGCACTGGCCGTCGATCAGGATCTCACCGCCGCGCACCCGCTCGAAGCCCGCAATCGCCCGCAGAACGGTCGTCTTGCCGCAACCCGATGGCCCCAGCAGGCAGCCGATGTCGCCTTCGGCCAGCGAAAAATCCAGGCGGTCGACGACCGGCTGTGTTCCGTAGGCAAGTGTGATCTGGCGAACATCAAGAAGCGTCATGGCAGAAAGTTCGATGGCTTGGCGGAAGGAGTGAATGCGATCCATTATAATTTCGTTCCTGCCCGAGGCGCGTTGGCCGTCGGGCTTTTTTCGGGAACAGGATGCGCCGTCGTCTGACTCTGCTTGGCCAGTACCCCTGGCTGACGCTTACCGCTTTGGGTATTGCCGCGCTGGCCGCCGTGCCGATCCTGGCGGTTTTTGCGAGTCTGACCGATTTCAGCACACTCGACACATGGGCGCATCTGGCCTCGACGGTGTTGCCCGACTACATGCTCAACACCGTCATTCTGTGCGTTGGTGTGGGGCTCGGCGTGTCCAGCATTGGGGTGACCACCGCCTGGCTGACGGTGATGCATGATTTCCCCGGACGGCGGTTTTTCGAGTGGGCGCTGATTTTGCCGTTGGCGGTACCGGCCTATGTGATGGCCTATGTGTACACCGATTTTCTGCAGTTTGTCGGTCCACTGCAGAGTCTGTTGCGCGAGTGGTTTGGCTGGCAGTACGGCGACTACTGGTTTCCCGACGTTCGAACGGTCGGCGGCGCAGTCGGCATGTTCGCCTTCGTGTTCTATCCCTATGTTTACATGCTGGCGCGCACCGCATTTCTGGAGCGCGCCACCGGCGCCATGGAAGCCGGGCGCTCGCTTGGCCTCGGGCCATGGGCGTGCTTCTTCCGGGTGTCCTTGCCCATGGCGCGCCCGGCCATTGTCGCCGGCACCGCACTGGCGCTGATGGAAACCCTGGCCGACTTTGGCACGGTGTCCTACTTCGGCGTGCAGACCTTCACGACCGGCATCTATCGCGCCTGGTTCTCGCTGGGCGATCGGGCCGCGGCGGCGCAGTTGTCGGCGGCGCTGTTGTCGGTTGTGGTGCTGGTGCTGATTCTGGAGCACATCAGCCGTGGTCGGGCACGCTTCAACGATACCTCCCGCCAGCAATGTCCGCCGCTCGGGCGGAAACTTTCGCCGTTGGCGGGCGCGATCGCCTCGATCGCCTGCTTTTTGCCGCTGCTGTTCGGTTTTCTGTTGCCGGCCGGTTTGTTGCTGGAGATGGCTGTGACCGAGGGCGATGCGCATTTCGGACCGCGTTTTTTCACCCTGGCCGGGAACAGTTTCATGCTCGCCTCGGTGACCGCGGTGCTCGGCGTGGCGCTGGCCATGCTGCTGGCCTACGCCAATCGACTCTCGCGCGGCCCCTTTACTCGCGGTCTGAACCGTGTGGTGGGGCTGGGCTATGCCGTGCCGGGCACGGTGATTGCGGTCGGCGTATTGATCCCGGTTACGCAACTCGATAACTGGCTGGCCGGGCAGTTCAAAATGCATTTTGAACTCAGCATTGGTCTGGTGCTCACCGGTGGCATGGTGGCGCTGGTGTATGCCTACCTCACGCGCTTTCTCAGCGTAGCGCTGCATGCGGTCGATACGGGGCTGGGCAAGATCACCCCGTCCATGGACGAGGCCGCGCGCAGCCTGGGCTCGGGTGCCTGGGCGAGTTTGCGGCGGGTGCATATGCCCATGCTCAAGGGCAGTTTGCTGACGGCGGGTTTGATGGTGTTCGTAGACGTGATGAAAGAGTTGCCCGCCACGCTGGTGATGCGCCCGTTCAACCTCGATACGCTGGCCACCCAGGCCTTCAATCTGGCCTCCGACGAACGACTCGCCGAAGCCTCGACCGCCGCCTTGACGATTGTCGCGGTGGGCCTGGTGCCGGTCATTATTTTGTCGGGGCAGATCGCGCGGCAGCGTTTGCGAGGCGCATAAAAAAGAGGGAGCGTATTCGCTCCCTCTTTTGATCAGCCGTCCGGAGTGTTACTTGACGTCGGCTGCTGTGCGCAGTTGCAGGATGTGCTGTTCCAGACTCTGGGCTTGCAGGCGCTGCTTGAGTTGCGGTGCGACCTGGTCAAACTCGGGTGCGGACATCTTGCGGGTGTCGTCCAGTTTGATGATGTGGTAACCGAAGTTGGTCTTGATCGGGGCGGGCGTCATCTTGCCCTTTTCGAGCTTGACCATGGCCTCCGAGAATTGCGGCACAAAGGTGGCCGGGTTGTTCCAGCCCAGATCGCCGCCCTTGTCTTTGGAGCCCGGATCTTTCGAGTGGGCCTTGGCCAGGTCGTCGAATTTCTCGCCTTTGTTGATCTTGGCGATGATCGCGAGCGCTTCGGCTTCGTCGTCAACCAGGATGTGGCGTGCGTGGTATTCGGTGTCGCCCAGGCGGCCCTTGATTTCGTCATAGGCCTTGCGCACATCGGCGTCGGTCACCGGGTTCTTGGCGACAAAGTCCTGCAGGTAGGCGCGGATGACGACGGCCTTGCGGGCCAGTTCGATCTGAGTGGCCACTTCGGGCGTCTTGTCCAGGCCACTTTTCTGGGCTGCCTGGAACAGGATTTCGCGGCGGACCAGCTCTTCGCGCACGGCACCGCGCAGTTGTTCGTTGTCCGGCGTGCCTTTGGCGGTCTGTTCGGTGATCAGTGCGTCAGCGTGACCCTGGGGGATGGCCGAGCCATTGACGGTGGCGACCGGGCCGGCTGCGAAGGCGACTTGGGCGGCAGCGCCGGCAATCAGGACGACGAGCAGCTTTTTGGAAAACAGATTCATGCAGAAATTTCCTTTGTGGCGGGGGTCAGAGTTCTTCGGGGGCACTGGCGCGAATGGACAGTGCGTGAATGGCGCGCGGCATCAGGTCACCCAGTGCCGCGTAGATGAGGCGATGGCGAGCCATCGTGTTTTTTCCGGCGAACGCGGCTGAGACGATGTCGACACGGTAGTGACCGCCGCCATCACGGGCGCCGGCGTGGCCGGCATGCTGCGCCGAGTCGTCGTCGATATGTAAAGACGCAGGCGCGAGTGCTGCGGTGAGGCGTGCTTCGATCTGTTCCAGGGTGTTGCTCACGGCAAAACCTTCTTGAAGGGCTTGACCGTGGTGCGGGCGAACACGCCTTCAGTCACATAGGGATCGGCGGCCATCCAGGCTTCGGCGTCGGCCAGTGAGGCAAATTCGGCAACGATCAGGCTGCCTGAGAAGCCGGCCGGACCCGGGTCGGGTGAGTCGATGGCGGGGCAGGGGCCGGCGAGGATCAGGCGGCCTTCGTCCTTGAGCGCGTTGAGCCGGTCGACATGGCCGGGGCGAACCGCCATGCGGGTGTCCAGCGTGCCCGGGGCGTCTTCGCCGATCAGGGCGTAGAGCATCATTGTTGGGGTTCCTCTTCAACGTAGCGAGACAGGTACATGCCCTGTCCGATGACAAACAGCAGCATGAGACCCATGCCGCCAAACAGCTTGAAATTGACCCACGCCTCTTCGGAAAAGCTGAATGCGACATAGAGGTTGAGTACCCCCATCAGGGCAAAGAAGGCGGCCCAGGCGGCATTCAGGCGGCTCCAGATGCGGTCTGGCAAGCTCATCTGCGCTTCGAGGACGGAACGGATCAGATTTTTTTCGAACATCATGGCTGAGACCAGCAGGGCGATGGCAAACAGCCAGTACACTGCGGTCGGTTTCCATTTGATGAACACCGGGTCGTGGAAGACCAGCGTTGCGCCACCGAGCAGCGTGACCAGACCCAGCGTCACCCACAGCATGGTGTCGACTTTGCGGTGGCGCAGCCAGACCCAGCCGATCTGACCGAAGGTGGCGAGGATGGTGACGGCTGTGGCAAGCAGGATGGGGGCTTGCTTGATGCCGATCTCGGCGCCGAGCAGCGCGGTGGCCAATTCAGAGGCCGCCACGTCGTTCATTCCGGCGATCTTGTAGGCCGCGAAGAACAGCAGGACGGGGAGAAGGTCAAAAAGTACTTTCATGGGCGGCGATTATATCGGTTTCGGTCGTGCGCCGTCTGGACGCGCGGGCCTTGGATGGTGTTCAGACGCCGTGAAGGTCGATCAGTTCCTGGGTTCGTCCGCACGCCTCGTTGGCCGGCAGGGCGACGTCGATCCGGCGAGGCGGCGGCAGCTTGAGATTGGCCATGGTGTCCAGGAAGGTTTCGCGTGAGGTGTTGGCGAGGCGCGGATTGGTTTCGCGTTCCTGGGCGATGCAGGAGACGCGCTGGCCTTTGTAGTCATGCCCCGGGTAGACCAGGGTTTCGGCGGGCAGGGTAAACAAGCGGCGGGTAATGCTGTCGTACAGCGTTCCGGCGTCGCCGCCCTGGAAGTCGGTGCGACCACAGCCGCCGATCAGCAAGGCGTCGCCGGTGAAGACGCGATCGCGCCAGCGGTAGGACACGCAGCCTGGGGTGTGTCCGGGCGTGGGGATGACCCGAATCAGCTCTTCGCCAAAGGCGATGAGGGTGGTTTCGGTCGCGCGGACATCGGCGCATTCCGCTCCGCCTTCTGCGCTGGTGACGGTGCGCGCGCCGGTGTGCTCCTTGAGTGCGGCGGCGCCGGTGATGTGGTCGGCGTGGACATGGGTTTCGAGTATCCAGCGCAACTGCAGACCTTGTTCTTGCAGCAGTGACAGGTAGCCGCCCACATGCTCGCGCACGGTGTCGATCAGCACGGCGTCGGCGGTGAGTGCGTCGGCCAACAGATAGGTGTAGGTGCAGCTGTCTTCATCGAAGAGCTGGCGGAATACGATGCTCATGAACTCGACCCCCGAATGCGCGAACTTCGATTCTAGCCCGAAGTCATGACAGGTGCGTTAGTGCCGGGGAGGGTGAGGGTGGCGATGAGTCCGCCATCGGGGTGATTGGATAAATCGAGTCGGCCATCGTGCGCGCGGGCGAAGCGCTCGACAATGGCCAGCCCCAGGCCGGCGCCTTGCGGATTGCTGCGTGCTTCGTCGAGCCGGACGAAGGGGCGCTTGAGGGTCTCGAAGGCCGATTCCGGCACGCCTGGACCCTGGTCGGTGACGGAAATTTTCCAGTGATCGCCTGCCGAATGCGCGGAAAGAGTGATGGTCTGGGTTTTGCCGCCATAGCGTTCTGCGTTGTCGATCAGGTTGCGCAGCGCGCGCCGAAAGGCAATGGGGCGTACACGGATGGCGGCGGTCTCATCCAGGTCGAGCCGGATGTTCAGGCCGCGCAAACGGTAAGCTTCGGCAATGTCGGAAATCAGTTGGGCGAGTTTGACGGTTTCGGGTGGCTGCGGTTCGCTGCGGCCGTAGTCGACGAACTGGCCGATCACGCGGTCCATTTCTTCGATGTCGCTGACCATGGCGCGCACATCGTCATTTGGCGCACCGCTCATCTCGACACCCAGGCGCAAGCGCGCCAGGGGGGTGCGCAGGTCGTGCGAGACGCCAGCGAGGATGATCGCGCGATCGCTCTCGAGTCGGGCCAGATCGCCGGACATCTGGTTGAAGGCGACGACGACTTCAGCGATTTCGCCCGGGCCGTCGGCCGGCAGCGGCGGTGGGTACTTGCCTTGACCGACCGTGCGGGCCGCTTGAGCGATCAGGCGCAGGGGACGGCCGATGCGGAACACGATCAGGTAAGCGCCCAGCAGGGCGATGCCCATGATCACGCCGCCCCAGCCAAGCCATTCGAGGGCGCGCGGGCGTTGAATTCGCTCACGCGGCAGCATCACCCAGTACTCGTCCGGATCTTGGGGGTCGAGGCGAAAGCTCAGCCAGAAACCTTCGAGGCCTTCCCAGCTTCCGGCAAAACGGGTGCCCGGGCCGAGTTGTCGGCGGATTTCGTTGGTCAGCAAGCGAATTGGCCGGGTGTTCGGCAAGGGTGTGAGTGTGTCGTCGTCCTCGGCGGGATAGACCCGAATGCCCTCCAGTGCGGTGAGGTCGATGAGCATTTCGAGGCGACGCGCGGATTCTGCATTGACCAAGGCGGTGCGGGTCAGGTTGACGATGCTCACGACCATCTGCGCCAGGTCGCGCGCCCGCGGTGCTTGTTCGAAATGGCGGACGATCTGCGACCATGCCGCGAAGGCGAGCACCAGCATCACTGCCAGCAAGGCAAAGGTTTGCCAGAGCATCGACCGCGGCAAAAACCGCTGGCCGGATGCCGGGCGTGCCGGCGCGTCGGCGCTTGCCGCGACCGGTTTGGGCTCGCTGGAGCCGTTTTGAGTGCTGGAAATTGTGCCGTCCCTAGCTGGCAGACTTGGTACCGTCAGGCACAAAGACGTAGCCGAAGCCCCAAACGGTCTGGATATAGCGCGGTTTGCCGGCGTCTTCTTCGACCAGTTTTCGCAGTCGGGAGATCTGGACGTCGATGGCGCGGTCGAACACGCCGTATTCGCGGCCGCGCGCCAGCTCCATCAGTTTGTCGCGAGACAGCGGCTGGCGGGGGTGTTGTACCAGCACCTTGAGCAGGGAGAACTCGCCGGTGGTGAGCGCGATTTCTTCGCCATCGCGGGTCAGCGTGCGGGTCGACAGGTCGATGGCGACCGACCCGAAGCTGACTGTTTCGTCGTCCAGCGCCGGGGCGCCCGGCAGTTGCTGGGGCTGGCGGCGCATCACGGCCTGAATGCGGGCAACCAGTTCGCGCGGGTTGAAGGGTTTGGGCAGGTAGTCGTCGGCGCCCATCTCGAGGCCGAGAATGCGGTCGACGTCGTCACCCTTGGCGGTGAGCATGATGATGGGGGTGTTGTTTTCGGCAGAGCGCAAGCGCCGACAGATGGACAGGCCGTCTTCGCCCGGCAGCATCAGGTCGAGTACGATCAGGTCGTAGTGCTCGCGGTGCAGCGCTCGATCGAGGCCGGCGCTGTCGATGACAGCTTTGACGGCATAGCCTTGTTCGGATAAATATCGTGAGAGCAGGTCGCGCAGGCGGGCGTCATCGTCGACCACCAACACCCGGCAGCGTTGTTTTGAAGCATTGAGTGTAGTCATGGCGTGAATCGTATCGGCACCCGCGATTCGAAACCAGCGTGGCGGCCCACTTGGCGGGGAAACAAGCGTAACCGTTCGTAAGTTCTTACATTGTGCGCAATATTGCCTTACAAGTCGCTTGGTGGCTGGATAAAATGCGGCTATCTAGATAGTGTCGTTCAATGTGCGTTCAATGTCTCCCATGCCTGATCATTCATTCGCGAACCGTTCCTGCCGGTGCTTGTTGTTTGTTGCCGTAATGGCAATGAGCGGCATCGTGATGGCTCAGGGTGATGATGACGGCATTTCGTCCCGTCAAATACTGAATGATCAGAATCGCGCTTGGCGAGCAGATATTCGTGCTTCAGTGAGTCAGTTTGCGCATATTTCCGCCGATGACAATCGCCCCGAGCGACGTCAGTTGAGTGATGCCGAGCGTCTTGAAATGCGACGCGATATCGACGAAGCCATCCGCAAGGCCTACGGCCAGCGCCAGCGCCAGCGTCCTTGAACGCGCTGCGGGGCGTGTGACGTCCCGAACGCGCCTGTTTCCCCGTATTTCGTATCTCATGCGATCCGACGCTGGCCGATCGATGCTGCCTGCTGCCGGTGGCGCGGGTACAATCCGGTCTCGATGAAACTCCTTGGCATTGAATCTTCTTGCGAACGCGTGAGCGTCGCCGTCCTGATCGACCATCAGGTCCACCAGCGGTGGGTCGAGGGCGGCGCGACCCCGTCGGACCAGCTCATCCCCTCGGTGCTCGATCTGCTGGCCGAACACGGGCTGTCGATGGCATCGCTCGACGCCATTGCGCTGGGCGTCGGACCCGGCGCGTTTACCAGCTTGCGTCTGGGCTGTAGCGTTGCACAGGGCTTCGCACTGGCGGCCAGTCTGGGGATCGTGCCGGTGTGCAGTCTCGACGTGATTGCGGCGGCACAGACCGCCGAGCGTGTTCTGGTCGCCACCGATGCGCGCATGGGAGAAACCTATTTTGCGGCCTATGCGCGCGGCGCGGCCGGCTATATCGCGGTCACCGAGCCCGCGTGCTCACCGCCCGAAGCGGTGACGCTGCCCGACAGTGGCGAGTGGGCGGGTGTCGGCAGTGCTTTTGGCAGCTATGCGGCAAAGCTGTTGCCAAATGAAGCGCGCTTGACAGTCGCCGACGCGACGGCGGTGCCGGAGGCCGGCCATCTTGTTCGCCTGGCGGCGCAGTCATTGGCGCAAACGCCTGCAATGGATGCGGCCATGGTCGGCCCGCGCTATGTGCGCGACAAGGTGGCACAAACCATCGCCGAGCGACTCGCCCAAGGGGGCAAGGCATGAGTGTTGCAGCCTTTACCTATCGTCCGATGGCCGAGGACGACCTGGACTGGGTGCTGCTGCACGAGGCCGATCTCCATCCGTTTCCCTGGACGCGTGGCAATTTCGAAGATTCGCTCTCGGCCGGCTACAGCTGCTGGCTCATGTCCGAGGGCGATGTGGCAATCGGTTACGCGATTGTCATGCAGATTGTCGATGAAGCGCATCTGCTCAATTTCAGTGTGGTGCGTTCTGCGCAGGGGCGCGGCGTGGGCGCCACGATGCTCGACTTTCTGCGCGGCGCATTGCGCCGTCGAGGCGTGACACAGTTTTTTCTCGAAGTCCGTCCCTCCAATCTGGCCGCGCGGGCGGTGTACGAGAAGGCAGGCTTTGCCAGTATCGGACGTCGCAAGGGCTATTACCCCGCCGAAAATGGCCGTGAAGACGCGCTGGTGATGCGGGTGGCGCCATGAGCGTGCGTGAATCGATCCTCCGCGAGATGGGGCTGGGGCCGATCTGGCGTCTGCGTGACGCGCCGGACGCTGAAGTGCCCGATGCCGAGGCCGCCGTTGACCTTGTTGTGGATGTTGCGCCGGATACGCCGGCCAATGCACCGCTGCGTCGCTTGTCTTCCGAGATGTTGTCGATGGCGCGAAATGCTGCCGTGGCAGCTGAGGCGCCATCCGCATTGAATCCGGCCGAGTCGCGTGAGCGCTCTGCGCCAGCGGCTGATCTGGATTGGGATCCGCTGACGCAAACGATCAAGACATGCCGTAATTGCAGCTTGTGCGAGCAGCGCACGCATGCCGTGCCCGGCATCGGTGATCATCAGGCGGATTGGTTGATTGTGGGCGAAAGCCCGGGTGCGGAAGAGGATGCGCAGGGCGAGCCTTTTGTGGGCAAGGCGGGCAAGCTTCTCGACGCCATGCTCAGCGCGATCGGCCTGGCGCGCGGCGAAAACGTCTATCTCACCAACGCCGTGAAATGTCGCCCGCCCATGAGCCGGCCGCTCGACGCATCGGAGCTGGCCGCGTGCTTTCCGTATCTGGCCCGTCAGATCGCGTTGATCAAGCCGCGATTGATTGTCGCGTTCGGGCGGCCGGCAGCACAAGCTTTGTTAAATACCGACATTCGTATTGCATCGGCGCGCGGCCAGTGTTTTGATTACCACGGTATCCCGGTGGTGGTGACCTACCCCCCGGCCTATTTGCTGCGAAATCCCCTCGATAAAGCCAAAGCCTGGGAAGACCTGTGCTTCGCTCGTCGGCAGATGCGGGATCGCTCATCCGGACATGGAGACACTTGATGAAATTCGTTCGCCTGTTGGCCCTTCTTGCGGTCTCAGCCAGCCTGCTCTCGGGCTGTGGCTACAACCAGATTCAGATCAATGATGAAAAGGTGACCGCTGCCTGGGCCGAAGTGCTCAACCAGTACAAGCGTCGCGCCGACCTGATCCCCAACCTGGTGAACGTGGTCAAAGGCTATGCCGACCACGAAAAGGAAGTTCTCACCCAGGTCACCGAGGCCCGCGCCGGTGTGGGCAGCATCAAGGCCACGCCCGAGCTCCTGAACGATCCGGCCGCCATGGCCAACTTCCAGCAGGCGCAGGCTGGACTCAGCGGCGCCTTGTCGCGCCTGATGGTGGTGGTCGAGCGCTACCCGGATCTCAAAGCCGATGCCAGCTTCCGCGATTTGCAGGCCCAGCTCGAAGGCACCGAAAACCGCGTCACCGTTGCGCGCAATCGTTTCATCGAGTCCGTACAGACCTACAACATTTCGGTGCGGACCTTCCCGAACAATCTCACCGCCATGGTGATGGGCTATTCGCCCAAGGCCAGCTTCGCCGTTGAAAACCCCGAAGTCATCGCTCAGCCGCCGGCCGTCCAGTTCGGTAACGGCAAACAGTAATGCAGAGGCGAACGGGCGGGCGCGTTGCGCTCGCACTGTGGTTATGCCTGCTGTGCTTCGCCATGCTGCCGCGCATTGGCGTGGCGCAGGCTTTGCAGCCGATTCCGGCGCTCGAAGCGCGCGTGACCGACCTGACCGGCTCGCTCACCGGCGGCGAACGCGACGCGCTTGAGCAACGCCTGGCCGCGTTCGAAAAGACCAAGGGCAGCCAGATTGCGCTGCTGATCGTGCCGACCACACAGCCCGAGGCCATCGAGCAATACAGCATTCGGGTGGTCGATGCCTGGCAGCTGGGCCGAAAAGACGTCGATGATGGCGTGCTGCTGCTGGTCGCCAAGAACGACCGCAAGCTACGCATTGAAGTGGGGCGCGGCCTCGAAGGCGTGATCCCCGACGCCATCGCCAAGCGCATCATTGCCGAGCGGATTTCCCCTGCCTTCCGCGAGGGTCGCTTTGCCGCTGGTCTGTCTGACGGGGTTGATGCGATTATTGCGCGAATCCAGGGCGAGCCGCTACCAGCGCCCAGGCAAGCCCCCGTCAATACCAATGATGTGTTTGATCTGCTGGTGCAGACGCTTTTTGTCGCTGCCATTGCCGCGCCGATTCTGCGTTCCGTTTTCGGGCGCCTCGCCGGTGCCGGGGTGGGGGCGGTCGCCGGCGGTGGCTGGTGGCTCTTGAGCACCAGTGTGCTGGCCCTGGGTGGCCTGGGTGCGGTCGTTGCTGCGCTTGTGGTGATCTTTTTTGGCAGCGGTCGCGGCGGCGGACCGTGGACCACCGGTTCGGGCCACGGTGGCGGCTTTGGCAGTCGTGGCGGCGGTTGGTCGTCGGGCGGCGGAGGCGGCTTTAGCGGGGGTGGCGGCGGATTCAGTGGCGGCGGCGCTTCGGGAGGCTGGTGATGGATTTGAAACGCATGCTTCGCCATCTGATGATTCCGACGTGGCAGGTGAAACGCCGCTTTCCCGAGTCGCTGCTGGCGCAGGTTGAATCGGCCATTCGGGCCTCCGAATCGGCGCATCGGGGCGAAATCGGCTTTGCCATCGAAGGCGGTCTGGACCTGCCCGATCTATGGCGCGGCGTCAGCCCGCGCCAGCGGGCGCTGGACGCATTTGCGACCTTGGGGATCTGGGATACCGAGGAAAATACCGGGGTGCTGGTGTACATCCAGTACGCCGATCGCGCGGTCGAGATCGTGGCCGATCGCGGTATCACGCGGCATGTCGCGCCGGAAGAATGGCAGGCGATCTGCCGGACGCTTGAAGCGTGCTTTCGTGAGAGCGACTACGCGAAGGGGTGTGCGGAGGCGGTGACCGCCATTGGTGATCTGATCGCAGCACATTTTCCGAAGACCGACGGCAACCCGAACGAACTGCCGAATCGACCGGTAATCTTGTAGCTGACCGGCAATAAACGGATTTGCTGCGCAGGGTGGGCAGCGCAGCTGACCACCCTGCAAAACCCGGCTAGCTGTGATCTCTCTGTAGGTTGTTCATTCGGGACGTACCCGTCAGATTGGAGGCGCCAACCAAACCAGTCCTCCGAGGTTCCCGAATGAACACACATAAAAATGCCCGATTAACCGTCCATGGTCGAGCGCTTCTTGTGAGGCGCGTCGTCGAATATGGTCTGCGCGTGGAAGAGGCGGCACAGGCTGCGGGGGTCAGCACCCGCACGGCTTACAAGTGGCTCAAGCGCTATCGAGAAGAAGGGCCGGGTGGTTTGCACAACCGCTCTTCACGCCCACATCGCTGCCCGCATGCGCTGAGTGGCGAACGCCAGCGGATGATCATCGAACGACGCAAGAGTCGACAGCCATACCACCAAATTAGTCAGGATCTGGGCGTCGGGCGCAGCACGGTGGGGCGTATCCTGTGCCGCGCAGGGCTCCACCGCCTGGCGAACCTTGAGCCGGCCAAGCCGGTGCGGCGCTATGAGTACCCGGCCCCTGGCGGCATGTTGCACCTGGACATCAAGAAACTCGGGCGTTTTCGTCGCCCCGGGCACCGGGTAACTGGCGATCGTCGGCAAGACTCACCCGGGGCCGGTTGGGAGTACGTTCATGTGGCGATCGATGATCATTCGCGTATCGCTTTCAGCACCATCTGCCCTGACGAGAGCGGCCGCAGCGCCTGCATCGCGCTGCTTCGAACAGTGCGCTATTACGCCAGCCTTGGCATCCGTTTCCAGCGCGTACTGACCGACAACGGTGCATGCTACAAGTCCCGAAAGTTCAAGCGCTTATGCCGACGCCTTCGGCTCAGGCACATGCGCACCAAGCCATACACGCCACGGACCAACGGGAAAGCCGAACGCTTCATCCAGACAGCCCTGCGCGAATGGGCCTACGCCCGCTCCTACGAATCCTCGCAGCAGCGTGCCGCCCACTTGCCGATCTGGTTGCATCAGTACAACTGGCACCGGCCACACGCCAGCTTGAAATATCTACCGCCGATCAGCCGGCTACCGAATGCGAACAACCTAGTGGGTTTACACAGCTAGCGCCTGACGCGTCGGCGATTGACGTGTTTCGGCCACTGCCGATCAATGCGTCGTCGAATCGTCCAGATGCGACACGTCGTCGGAGATGCGCTGGTTGGCGTGGTGGGCTTTTTGCACCAGATACATGGTGCCGGCCACGAACAGGCCGAACAGGATGATCACGAGGTTGATCGACAGGCCCCACATGATGAGCAGCGCATAGAGCCCGGTCATCACCAGGATCGACAGATTCTCGTTGAAGTTCTGCACCGCGATCGAGTGCCCTGCACCCATCAGGATGTGGCCGCGATGCTGGAGCAAGGCGTTCATCGGCACAACGAAGAAGCCGGCCAGTGCGCCGATCACAATGAGCAGCACGATGGCGATGGTCTCGTTGGTGACCATGGTCATCACCAGCACCATCAAACCCATGCCGATACCCATCGGGATCACCCGCACCGATTTGCGCAGCGTCACATAGCGCGCCGCGAGTACGGCGCCTATTGCCACGCCGATGGCGACCACGCCCTGGAGCATGGTGGCGCTGGACAGATCCATCCCCAGCGCATGCTCGGCCCACTTGTACACGATGAATTGCAGCGTTGCGCCGGCACCCCAGAACAGGGTGGTGACCGCCAGTGAAATCTGCCCGAGTTTGTCGCGCCACAGCAGCTTGAGGCAGTGGGCGAAGTCGTGGAGCAGATAGATCGGATTTTTCTTGAGCGTCTTGTGGTCAACGCCCGTGTCGGGAATGAACAGGTTGAAAATGGCCGCGATCAGGTAGATCACACCGACGATCAGCAGCGCTGCCTGGAAGGGGCCATTGCCGAATGGCAGCTGCAGGCTTTGGAGAAACAGGCTCACATCGTCGCGAATCAGTGCACCGCCGACGACCGTGCCGAGGATGATCGCACCCACGGTGAGCCCTTCAATCCAGCCATTGGCCACCACCAGCAAGCGGTGGGGCAGGTATTCGGTAAGGATGCCGTACTTGGCCGGCGAGTAGGCGGCGGCACCGAGGCCGACCACGGCGTAGGCAAACAGCGGATGAGCGCCGAGCACCATCATCGCGCAGCCGCAGATCTTGATGGTGTTGCTGATCAGCATCACCCGCCACTTGGGCATCGAGTCGGCAAAGGCGCCGACGAAGGCGGCCAGGGCCACGTACGATACGGTGAAGAACAGCTTGAGCAGCGGTTCGTATTCCTGCGGCGCCTGCATCTCACGGAGCAGGCCAATGGAGGCAATGAGCAGCGCATTGTCGGCCAGCGCCGAAAAAAACTGTGCCGCCATGATGATGTAGAAGCCGCGATTCATCGTTTTATTTTGGCGGGGCGCAGGATTGACGAAGGTCGGTTTATACCATGACCGCGGCGACGGTGTGGCTGGGTCAGATCAAGGCTGTGACAATTCGGGCATGGCAGAGCGGTGAGGCCGAATCTGTGGTGAAATGCGGATGTCAATAAACTCGGTTTATCAATCATGGCTGACCGTCGCCTGCAAGTTTTCAATGCCGTTGTGAAATACGGCTCCTTCACCCGCGCAGCGGAGCGTCTGTTCATGACGCAGCCTGCGGTCACATTTCAGATCAAGCAGCTCGAAGAGCACTTCAATACCCGCTTGCTTGAGCGTGGTCACGGCTATGCCACGCTCACACCGGCCGGCGAAATCGTGCACAACTACGCCGAGAAGATTCTCGGTCTCAATGAAGAAATGGAATCGCGCGTTGCGGAGCTGACCGATGATCTGTCCGGCACGCTCAATATCGGCACCAGCACCACCATCGCTGCGTACTGGCTGCCGAAAATTCTCGAAGGCTTCAAGCGGCAGTATCCGCGCGTGATTCCCCGCGTGAGTGTGGGCAACTCCAGCACGGTTGCAGGGCGGGTGGCCAACCGTAACCTGGATCTCGGCTTGATCGAAATCGTTACCGACGACCCCTCGCTCGAACGCCGGGGCGCCGCGCAAGACGAACTGATGGTCATCTGCAGCCCGCGCCACCCGCTCGCGCGCGAGACCACGCTCACCGCCGCCAAGCTCCTGCCGCACCCCTTCATCACCCGCGAGCCCGGTAACGCCATCCGTGATCTGGCCGACCAATATTTCGAAGCCGCCGGCATCGGTATGGAAGAGGTGACCATCGCCGCCGAATTGGGCTCCCTGGCCGCCGTCAAGCAGCTCGCCGCCGAAGGCTTTGGTTTTGGCATTGCCTCGCATGCCGCCATTCAGCGCGACATCGGTGAGGGGCGTATCGCAGCCGTGCCATTGGTGCCCAAACTCTACACGCCGCTGGAAGTCATCTTCCCGAAGGACAAGTTCCGCTCCCGGCTGATCACCACCTTTGCCGAATTCGCCGTCGAGCAACTCGCCGCCGGCGCGCAACGCTAAGCATGGCCACCAAAGCAAAACAACGCAGCGCCTTCGTCTGCAATGAATGCGGGTCCAGCACGCCGCGCTGGCAGGGCCAGTGTCCGAATTGCCAGCAATGGAACACCATCGTCGAGACCATTGCTGAGTCGAGCAGCGGGCCGAACCGCTTTGCTGCACTCGCGGGCACCACCAGCGGCCTGCGCGCGCTGTCCGACATCGAGCCGCGCGAAGAGCCGCGCATCCCCACCGGCATCGGCGAATTCGACCGCGTGCTCGGTGGCGGCCTCGTCGCCGGCGGGGTGGTGCTGATCGGGGGCGACCCCGGCATTGGCAAGTCCACGCTGCTGCTCCAAGCGCTGGCGGTGCTCGCGCCGCATCACAAGGTGATTTACGTCAGCGGCGAAGAGTCCGCCGAACAGGTCGCCTTGCGCGCCCAGCGTCTGCAATTGCCCACCGAGGGCCTGCAATTGCTGCCCGAGATCGGTCTGGAGGCCATCCTCGGCACGCTCGCCGCCGCGCGTCCGCGCATCGCCGTCATCGACTCCATCCAGACGCTGTACTCCGACGCCTACAGCTCCGCGCCCGGCTCGGTCACCCAGGTGCGCGAATGCGCCGCGCAGCTCACCCGCTTCGCCAAGCAAAGCGGCACCTGCCTGATCCTCGTCGGCCACGTCACCAAAGACGGCAGCCTCGCCGGCCCGCGCGTGCTCGAGCACATGGTCGACACCGTGCTCTATTTCGAAGGCGACACCCACTCCAGCTTCCGCCTGGTGCGCGCCTTCAAGAACCGCTTTGGCGCGGTGAACGAACTGGGCGTCTTCGCCATGACCGACCGCGGCCTGCGCCCGGTCTCCAACCCCTCGGCCATCTTTCTCTCGCAGCACAGCCAGCCCGTCGCCGGCGCCTGCGTGCTGGTCACGCAAGAAGGCACGCGCCCGCTGCTGGTTGAAGTGCAAGCCCTGGTCGACAGCAGTCACGCCCCCAGCCCGCGCCGCCTGAGTGTGGGCCTGGAGCAGAACCGCCTCGCCATGCTGCTCGCGGTGGCGCACCGCCACGCCGGCATCCAGTGCGCCGATCAGGACGTGTTCGTCAATGCCGTCGGCGGCGTCAAAATCACCGAGCCCGCCGCCGACCTCGCCGTACTGCTGGCCATCGTCTCCTCACTCAAGAACAAACCGCTGCCCGCGCAGCTCGCCGTCTTCGGCGAAGTCGGCCTCGCCGGCGAAATCCGCCCCGCACCGCGCGGGCAAGAGCGCCTAAAGGAAGCCGCCAAACTCGGCTTCACCCACGCCATCGTGCCCAAGGCCAATGCACCGAAAGGCGGGGTGAAGGGGATTGAGGTGATTGCGGTGGACCGGGTGGAGGAGGCGATTTCGCGGGTGTCGGGGTTGGCGTGAGCGTGTACCTCGCCCCGATAGGGGTTGTTTGAGCTGCTGAAGGTGGTTTCGGGCGGCCATCATTCAATGAAGCGTCGTATGCTTACAGGACTGATAACAGGAGCGATGCGGTGAATCGGCAAAGTGCAATCGACCAACTGACCCGTAGCAAGGCAGAGCTGCAGCGCCGGTTCGGGGTGACGCGGTTGTCTTTGTTTGGCTCGACGGCGCGGGATGCGGCCACCGATAAGAGCGACGTCGACATCCTCGTTGCCTTCGATGGCCCGGCAACCTCCAAGCGCTATTTCGGCGTCCAGTTCTATCTTGAGGATTTGCTGGGCTGCCCGGTCGACCTGGTCACCGAAAAGGCCTTGCGGCCCGAGCTGCGGCCCTTTGTGGAGCAGGAGCGGGTGGATGTCTGAATCGCCGGTGCGCGAATGGCGCTTCTATCTGAATGACATGACGGGCTTTGCCGAGAAGGTGCTGGCCTATACGGACGGCTTTGATCAGGCGACGTTTGCCGCGAGCTCTCTGGCCTACGATGCCACTTTGCGTAATCTCGAACTGATCGGCGAGGCAGCAACGCATATTCCCGATGCGGTTCGTGCTGCGCACCCGGAGATTCCGTGGCGCATGATCATCGCTACCCGCAATCGATTGATCCACGGTTATCTGGGCATCGATGAGGACACGCTGTGGAGCATCATTCAGGACGAAGTGCCGACGCTGTTGCAGCAATTGAAGAAAATCGTGGCGGCCTGAGATAGCACGCGTCGCCCGGATGCAGGCCTGAAGGGCCGGAATCCGGGGGCCGCGCTTGAATGAGGCACCGTTCCCGGATTGCGCTTCGCTGCATCCGGGCTACGAATCGCTGTGACGCGGCCGCGGTGTCCGGACTGTTCCGGATATCGCGGCCGCGTCGTTTACTTCTCCACAAACGCCCGTTCAATTACATAGTCGCCGGTCTCGCCCGTGCGTGCCGAGATCTCGAAGCCCATGCCGTCGAGCATTTTGCTGCAGTCGTCGAGCATGGCGGGGCTGCCGCAGATCATGGCGCGGTCGAGGGCCGGGTCGATGACCGGCAGGCCGGTGTCGGCGAAGAGCTTGCCGGAGGGGATGACCTCGGTGATGCGGCCGGTGTTGCGGAAGGGCTCGCGGGTGACGGTGGGGTAGTACACCAGTTGCTCGCGCACCGCGTCGCCGATGAACTCGTTGGCCGGCAGGGTTTGCTCGATGAACTCGCTGTAGGCCAGTTCCGAGGTCCAGCGCACGCCGTGAAGCAGCACGACCTTCTCGAAGCGCTCGTAGGTTTCCGGGTCCTGGATCACGCTCATGAAGGGCGCCAGGCCGGTACCGGTGGACAGCAGATACAGGTTGCGCCCCGGGCGCAGGTCGCGCAGCACCAGGGTGCCGGTGGGCTTGCGGCTGACCACGATGGGGTCGCCGGGCTGCAGGTGTTGCAGGCGCGAGGTGAGCGGGCCGTTCTGCACCTTGATGCTGAAGAACTCGAGGTGCTCTTCGTAGTTGGGGCTGGCGATGCTGTAGGCGCGGATCAGCGGGCGTGACTCGGTTTCGAGGCCGATCATGACGAACTGGCCGTTCTCGAAACGCAGGCCGCGGTCGCGGGTGGTGCGGAAGCTGAACAGGTTCTCGTTCCAGTGATGGACGCTGAGGACGCGTTCGGTGGCCAGGTTGCTCATGTTCTGAACTCCATACAGGTTGGGTTGATGTGACTTTACGGTGGCGTTTATGTTCGATAAAGCGAATAATTTTGATAAATACGTTCGATTGAGTCGATATGAAAATCACGCTTCGTCAGTTGCAGGTGTTTCTCGAAGTCGCTCGGGCCGACAGCGTGTCGCGCGCGGCCGATCGGCTAGCCATGTCGCAGTCGGCGGTCAGCTCGGCCTTGGGTGAGCTGGAACGCCAGTTCGATACCTTGCTGTTCGACCGGGTGGGCCGGGTGCTGCGGCTCAACACCATGGGCGAGCAGTTGCTGCCGCAGGTGGCCGATCTGCTCGACCGGAGCCAGGCGATTGAAGACGCGCTGGCGGGGCGGGCAGGTTACGGCCGCCTGCGCATCGGTGCGACGCTGACCATTGGGAACTATCTTGCGACGTTGCTGGTGGCCCGTTTCTTACAGATCCATCCGGACAGCCGGGTGGATCTGAAGGTTCACAACACCGCTTCGATCATTGAGCGTCTGGCGGCGTTTGAACTGGATCTGGGATTGATCGAGGGGACGTGCAGCCATCCGGACCTTGAAGTGGAAACCTGGGTCGCCGACGAACTGGCGGTGTTCTGTGCGCCGACACATCCGCTGGCGGGGCGGGGCGATCTGAGCGTAGACGACTTGCGGGATGTGGAATGGATTGTGCGCGAGGCGGGCAGCGGCACGCGTGCGACCTTCGAGCAGGCCTTCCGCCGCGCGTCGCATTCGCCGCGAGTGCGCTTGTCGCTGGAGCATACGGAGGCGATCAAACGGGCGGTGGAGTTTGGGCTTGGTGTGGGGTGTTTGTCGCGGCTGGCCTTGCGCGATGCCTTCCGCCGGGGCTCACTGGTGCCGCTCTCGGTGCCGGGTCTGGATCTGCTGCGCAGCTTTCAGTTCGTGTGGCACCGGCAGAAATACCAGAGCGCCGGCATGCGTGAGTTTCTGGCCTTGTGCCGTGCCATGACAGCCAATGTCCGGCGCAGCGATGAGATCGATATCCCCTTTGTGCCCTAGCGAGAAGTCATTCGGCTCGCGAATGCAGTGCGAATGCGGGCTGTTTTGGTTATAGAATCGATTCGGGAGCGCACTGCCAGGGAGGGTCAGTGATCGAGTCTCAGTGGATTCGACAGCCGGTGTTGGCCCTGGTCTATGCGTTGGCCGGGGTTTTGGCGAGCATGTTTCCCGGGCCGGTGGCGGGGGAGGTGACGATTGCCATCCCCGCGGTCGTGGCGCTGCTCGGCTGGCTGGCCTGCGGCCCCTGGGCGCTGATCGGTGTGTCGTTCGGGGCGTTTTTTTTCGGCATGATCAGCGATCCTCTGCTGGCCTCGCTGCCTCGGCCGGACGTTTTCACGGGCGCACTGATCGGGGTGATCGGCGCGAACCTTCAGGCGCTGCTCGGCGCCACGCTGACCCGGCGCTTTGTACCTGGCTGGAAGCGTCTGACCCATGTTTTCGATGCCTTGCGCCTGTTTCTTTTTGCCGGTGTCGTGGCGGCCTTGCCGTGGGCTGCACTCCGTCTGCTTCTGCGCAATTGGGGCGATTTTCCGCTGTTTGTCAGCCCTGCTGCGGCGTTTGCTGCGGCCTGGCTATCGCAGGTGATCGCGGTGGTCGCCTTGTTACCGGTTTTGCTGACCGTGTGCTGGTATCGCGATCCCTTGTGGCGGACGCGTCTGAGTTCGCTCGTGGTGCCCGCCGGTGCGGTGTTGCTGGCGGCATTGGCGCTGTATCGGGTGGCCTTTGATGTTGAGCAGGAGCGCCATGCAGCGCGTTTTGAGGCCGTGGGCGCGGCCATCAGCCATCGGTTTGAAGACCGCCTGGGTGGCGTCATGGCGGCACTCGATGGCGTGGATCGCCTTTTTGAATCCGATGCGATACCGACGCGGCGTGCCTTTCACCGCCTGGTCGAGGCGTCGCTGCAACGTGCGCCTGGCTTGGTTGCGGTGCAGTGGGTGCCACAGGTGGCTGGCCGGGAGCGGAGCACTTACGAGGCGCTCGCCGGTGCGGATGGGCTGGAGGGGTTTGTTTTTCGGGACCTTGGCGGCGGGGGGGGTCTGAGCCCGGCCAAAACCCGCGATTTGCACTATCCGGTGTTCTTCTCCGTACCCCGACAGGTCAGCCCCTATCGTCTTGGTGTCGATCTGGCGTCGAGCCCCGATGCGATGCAGGCCATCACGCACACGCTGGAGACGGGCGTCAGAACGGTGAGCCCGATTTTCCGGTCGATGTCGGGTGCGCAAGCGCGGTCCGCGGGCACCTCGCTGGCGCTGTTGTCGCCGGTGTATCGTGATCCAGGCGGGACGGGCGGCGCCGGTTTGGGTGGCTTGACCCTGGGCGTGCTGCGGCTGGCGCCCCTGATGGCTTCAGTCGTCGCCGATTTCGATCTGGCGGGCTTGTTCGTCTCCTTGGCTGACGCAAGCGATGGCGAAAGTCATGCCCGGCTGTATCCGAGCACCGAAACTGTTTCGGGTGTTCGTTTTGCCATGACGGAGACGTTCCCGGTCGGTGACCGGATATGGCAGCTGCGCATGGTGTCCGACGCCGCCTTCGAGGCGACAGGTGGTGTCCCCCTGTTGTGGATTTCGATGGTTGGTAGCGCCGTATTGTTTGCGCTGCTGCATGGCTTTTTGCTGACCGTGAGCGGACAGCGCGTGGAGGTGGCCCGCCAGATTGACGAAGCCACCGCCCGGCTGACCCGAGAGATCGAAGAGCGCCGGCGCGTCGAAGCCACCTTGCGTCAAAGCGACGCCCGTATGAGTGGGGTTTTTCAGGCGGTGGTCGATGGCATCGTGATCATCGATGAATTGGGCACGATCGATTCGGTCAATCCCGCGATCACGGGCATCTTTGGCTGGGCGCCCGAGGACCTGGTGGGTCGGAACGTCAGCATGCTGATGCCGGAGCCTTTCCAGAGCGAGCACGACGGCTATCTTGAAGCCTATCGGCGCACCGGGCGCAAGCGCACCATCGGTTTTCATCGCAGCGTTGAAGGCTTGAAGAAGAACGGGAGCCGTTTTCCGGTCGAGCTCACGGTGTCTGAGCTGGTGCTCGCCGATCGCAAGGTATTTGTCGGCCTGTTGCGCGACATCACCGATCGCGTGGCGTCGGCCGAGCAGGCACGGCAGTTCAATGAGCAGCTTCAGGATATGGTGGGCGCGCTGGAGCGACGTGACGGCGAGCTCACGGAGCTCAACCGCATCAACGAGCAGTTGATGGCCTGCAACGACCGGAACGAGGCGGCCGAGGTCGTGCGCCTGGCCATGGCCCGCATCTTTGCGGGAACGTCGGGGCGCATCGTGGCGCATGTGCCGGGTCAGCGCGACGGCCATCTATCGGAGTGGGTGACCTGGGGCAACGCGCCCGGTCTGGCCAGCCTGGTTCATCCCAATGAGTGCTGGGCTGTCCGCCAGGGGCGCAGCTACGAAGTCGTGGCGGCCGAAGCCTTGGTGAAGTGCACACATGTCGATCCCGGCATCGGCCCCTACATCTGCATTCCGCTCATGATGCAGGGGCGCGCCCATGCCTTGGTGACGCTTGCCTATGGCACTGCGAGCGAAGTGCAGCGGCGCAACGTCCGGCGTTTGCTGGGGGCGGTGGCCGAGAGCGTGAATCTGGCCTTGTCGAATCTGAATTTGCGCGAAATTCTGCGCGATCAGGTGGTGCGTGATCCGCTGACCCAGTTGTATAACCGGCGCTACATGGAAGAGGCGCTTTCGCATGAGGTCCAGCGCGCCCGGCGCAATGGCAGTTTGCTCGGATGCACCGTCATCGACCTCGACCACTTCAAGGCCATCAACGACGCCTATGGTCACGATGTGGGTGACGAGGTGCTGCGGCGCATGGCCGAAGCGCTCAATCGCTGGTTCCGAAGCAGTGACACCGTGTGCCGCTATGGCGGAGAAGAATTTGTGGTGATCATGCCCGAGCAGTCGGGCGACGCGATCAGTGAGCGCTTGCGGTCGCTGCAGGCGCACTTTGCCGACGAAGTGTTTCATGCCGGCTCGCGGCGTTTTACCCGTTGTACGTTCTCCGCCGGGGTGGCCGTGGCGTCCGGGGTCGACATCGACTCGATCGCGCTGCTCAAGCAAGCCGACAACGCACTGTATGCGGCCAAAGCCGCCGGCCGCAACCGGGTCGTTCTTGAGGGTGGCTGACGCGCTGCGCCTTCAGCTCAGGCGCGCATAGCGGTCGGTCGCCCGAATGAGCTGGTCCAGAATGCCGGGCTCCGAATAGGCATGCCCGGCGCCTTCGATGAGGTGAAAGTCCGCCTCCGGCCATGCCTGGTGCAGCGCCCAGGCGGTGCGTAGCGGGCAGGGCATATCGTAACGGCCGTGCACGATGGTGCCGCGGATGCCCTGCAATTTGTATGCGTCGCGCAGCAACTGGCCGTCGTCCAGCCACGCGCCGTGGGTGAAGTAGTGGTTTTCGATGCGCGCAAAGGCCAGCGCAAAGTGGTCTTCGCCAAAGCCGGCCGCAAAGTCCGCATCCGGCAGCAACTTGATCGTGCTGCCTTCCCAAGTGCTCCAGGCCCGCGCCGCCTCGATCTGCGCTGCCGGGTCGCCGCCCGTCAGTCGCTTGTGATAGGCCGCCATCAGGTCGCCGCGCTCGGATTCGGGAATCGGCGCGACAAACGCCTCCCATTTGTCCGGATACATCTCCGACACGCCGAACTGGTAATACCAGTCCAGCTCCGCCTGGGTTACGGTATAAACCCCGCGCAAGACCAGCTCGCTCACCCGGTCCGGATGCGTTTCGGCATACGCCAACGCCAGCGTCGACCCCCACGAACCGCCGAACACCAGCCACTTTTCAAACCCCGCCAATTCGCGCAGCCGCTCGATGTCCGCCACCAGATGCCAGGTCGTGTTCGCCTCAAGGCAGGCGTGCGGCGTGGACTGCCCGCAGCCGCGCTGATCAAACAGCAGCACGTCGTAGCGCGCCGGGTCAAACACACGTCGATGGTCCGCCGAAATGCCGCCGCCCGGCCCGCCGTGCAGAAACACCGCCGGTTTTGCGCCCGGTGTGCCCACGCGCTCGTAGTAAATGCTGTGGCCATCGCCCACGTCGAGGCGGCCGGTGGCATAAGGTTCGATGGCGGGGTAGAGGGTGCGCAACGAGGTCATGGCGAGACGGGGGAGTGAGCGACAGCGACATTATGTCGCTTATGCACGCGTCACCACCAGATAGGCCAGCGAGCCCGCGCATTCGACGCTAAAACGAAAGTGAAGAAAGCGATTTATTGAAAGGGGCGCAGTCCACGACGGCGCTCCCGGAAGGAGACTGCCATGAGCGGAATTGATTCACCCATCGGCCGCTGCGAGAAAGTGCGGGAAATGGTCTTGCTGGACGAAACGCAGGGCGAATGTGCCTGCGAACACGGCTGCCCGCCGGGGCAGGATTGCCCGCTGGAGGGCCATTTCGCGCAAGTCAGCGGTATGTCGGACGCCACCGCCGAATCGATTGCGGCAAAAATGAAGCAGGCCAAATAGCCCGCAGGCGCAACCCGCACCTCGCCGCCGCCGGTGCAGTTGCGAGCATGGCGGATGCGCTGCGCCGCGCCGCCCTATGGATTCGCCGGCACGTCGACCCCACGCGCACCCAGCCAGTGGCGGTCGATCTCCCACACCACGGTCTTGACGCCCGGCTGCTTCATCACGATGTCGCGCGCCTCGAACTGCAGGCCCGCCAGTTCCTTTTGTGCGGCGATGAAGGCCGCGTCATTGGTGTCGAGCACGTTGATGTCGGGGTAGAGGATCCTGATGATGCGGGTCACCGACACATCGCGGCTGCGCGGTGTGCCCATCACCGCCTTGCCGTCTTCGACCCGTAGCACGCGGAAAGGGTAGGGGTAGGCCTTGAGTTCGGCGCTGCCCTCGGCGGCGATGGCCGCATTCAGTGCGCGCGCCTGACTGTCGGGGCGCTGGATGAACCAGTCCGTCGCCCAGGCCACCACAAGGGCAAGGACGATCCACTGCCAGCTGCGGAGTTTGAGCGTTTTCATGGTCTTGGATTGTGTTGGGGCATTGGACCGATTCTAGGGGCGGGGCCGGGTGATGCGTTGACCTGGCGCAGTGTCCTACCAGGGCTCCACACCCGGGCGCACATCGAGCTCGAAAGTCCACGCCGTGCGTGGCTGGTGATGCAGCTGCCAGTAGACCTCGGCCAGATCGTCCGGCCGGATGATGCCGTCCGGCCCCTTGCTGGCGTACAGCTCCGGCATCAGCCGGGCCGTGTTTTCGTTCTCGATCAGGCCGTCGACCACCACATGCGCCACATGGATGCCCTGCGGCCCCAGCTCGCGCGCCATGCTCTGTGCCAGCGCCCGCAGCGCATGCTTGCCACCGGCAAAGGCCGCAAAGCCGTTGCCGCCGCGCAGGCTGGCCGAGGCGCCGGTGAACAGAATCGTGCCCGCCTGACGCGCCAGCATCCGTTTGGCTACCTCGCGCCCGACCAGAAAACCGGCGAAGGCGCACATCTCCCACACCTTGCGGTACACCTGCGCGGTGGTGTCGACAATGCCATGGCGCACATTGCCGCCCACGTTGAACACCGTCACCGCGATGGGGCCGAGCGTGGTCTCCACCTGCGCGACGAGGTCGATCACCTGCTGCTCGTCGCGCGCGTCGGAATGGATCGCCGTGGCGCTCGCGCCCAGCGCCTCCACCGCCTGCACCAGCGCGGTGAGGTCGCCGCGGCGACGGGTGGCCACTATGTGATAGCCCTCGCGCGCAAAGCGCTGCGCAATGGCCGCGCCAAGGTGGTTGCCCGCGCCCACTACCAGTGCAATCGGCTTGTTGGTCGCTGTCATGCCCGCTCTCCTGTGTCTCGGTTAGGCGGCGCCGCGCCGCCCCATGCGGCCGACCTTACCCCTGTTCAGGCCACCGTGCGCGCCGCAAGTAGCTCGCTGTCGATCTCGCCGCGCGCCTGGCGCACTACGCTCACCGCCGCGGTCAGCGCCAGGCCAGCCACAATCGCCGCCACCAGCAGATCGGGCCAGGCCGAACCGGTGCCAAACACACCCACCGCCGCCAGCACGATCGCCACGTTCACAATGGCGTCATTCCGGCTGCACAGCCACACCGAGCGCATGTTTGCGTCACCATCGCGGTAGGCGTAGAGCATGAAGGCTACCGACACGTTCGCCGCCAGCGCCACCAGCCCGATCACCCCCATGGTGATCGCCTCGGGCGGCACGCCCGCCATTGCCGCCCACAGCGTCTTGCCTAGCACGAACAGCCCGTAGGCGCCCATGGTCAGCCCCTTCACCAACGCCGCCCGCGCCCGCCACAGCAAGCCCATCGACAGCACCGCCAGCGACAGCCCGTAGTTGGCCGCATCGCCGGCAAAGTCCACCGCATCGGCCAGCAGCGACACCGAGCCCGAGCGCATGCCGCCGACAATCTCGACCACAAACATCAAGGCATTGATCACCAGCGCAATCCACAAGGCCCGCCGGTAGCGGGGGCTCACCTGCGGCGCGCTGGCACTGCAGCCGCCATTGCAACAAGCTGACATGGCACCCATTCCTTCAAATCAATGGCACCATTTGAAACCCTGGAGCCACTCCAGGGTCAACTGCCTCATTGGAAGCCATCTGGAGCACACCATGCAAATCGGCGAACTCGCCCGCGCCTGCGGCGTGGATGTAGACACCATCCGCTACTACGAAAAAGAAGGCCTGCTCCCCGTAGCCACCCGCGCACCCAACGGCTACCGCCTGTTCGGCCCCCAACACGCCGAACGCCTCGCCTTCATCCGCCACTGCCGCGCCCTCGACATGCCCCTGGCCGAAATCCGCCACCTCATCGACGTGGCCGATCACCCCGATGCCGACTGCGGCGACGTGAACGCCCTCATCGACGCCCAGCTCGACACCGTGCGCGAGCGCATCGCGGCCATGCAAGCGCTGGAGGCGCAATTGATGGCGCTACGCGCCCGCTGCGGTAAACAGCGGGCGGTGGAGGCGTGCGGGATTTTGAAGGAGTTGATGGCGGTGGGGCGGTGAGGGGCAGGAGGTGAAATGTTGGATTTCAAGACCGGACCCTCATGGTCGTAAAATGGGGGTATTGCCGTTTCTTGTGGGATCACAATCCACCATTTACTACCGATAGCATGAACGCTCTTCTGTATTTTTTAAGTTCTTCAGTATTGAGTTTCGAACCAGACATCTTGGCCACGCGAGTTTCACTTCCGCTGTCCAATCGGGTACGAAAAGCATTGAACTTGTACCCATGAACAGTCTTTTCCTGAGAGAAACGGAACGTTTGATTGCCTGAAACGCCAAGATATTCTCCTGTAGCATCAGTAGTCCAATATCCGCATAAGGAAATTGCTTCGAGTGCTCGCCTCATCTCTAGTGCCGATTGAAACCGGTCATCTGGGTCAGCTTTGGTGGCTCTGGCGATGATTCTAGCGACGGATGGAGGGATGAAAGGCAAATAGTCCTGCGTTCTTGGAACTTTACCCTTCGCCTTTAGTTCTTCGAATAGAGTACTTCCAACACCGTTACGTAAATCGCGAATGGTTCCAACGCCGTTCAATAATCTGAATAGTGTTAAGCCTACTTGATATATGTCCGTCGATAGAGTGATATTGCCACTTGCCGTGGTTTCTGGAGCCCTGTGGAGGATGTATGCATCTGGTGCCTTCGTTGGCCGTAAACCTGGTGAAGCACAAGAAATTCCATAATCGGTAAGGATTCCTTCGCCTCGTGGCCCAATAAGAATGTTCGAAGGCTTGATATCGTTGTGGAAAAGCGCTGATTCATGGAGGTATTCCAGCCCCCGGAGGATGTCGATTGTAATTCGGATCGCTTCCGTCATCGGCAGAAAGTTTGATGGATTTAACTGTGTAGTCACAGATCCATTTGGGTGATAATCCATAGCAATCGCAACAACATCTCCGGGTGGAGTTGCGACAACGTCAGCGTAGTGAACGTGGATAACATTCGCGTGGTCAAGTCTATTCCCGACTTTTGCCTCGTTCAGGTGCTCTGCAACAGAGGCCATGCTTTCGTCGAGAATCTTTATGGCAACATCCCTAGCCAAGGTGAGATCATGCGCGAGCCAAACTTCTCCGAAATTTCCCCCGCCAATGTGACGCTGTAACTGGTACTTGTACAACCGGTCTCCTGCATTGAATTTCGGTGTTGACACTATGCTCCTCCTCTGAGGGCCCAGGCCACTATGATCGCGTCGGCAATTTGTTCGTTCCAATATTTATCTGTGGCTCCGACCTTGGATTCAGCATGCTCCTTGACGTTTGCTCTTTTGGCGCCGATTTGGCTGTAAATGCGTGTACATACTGGAATGTTTGCATCTTTTGAAGCCAATAAGACAGCGGCGTCAAGATACGAAGCCAAGCGAGTCGATTTGGTGTCACTTCGTGCATATTCACTTGTTTTGACTGCAATTAAATTGATGTCGGGGTTTTGCCTCAGTATTCTGTCTATCTCGGATTTCTGCCAGTGAAGAATGTCTTCAACCTCTTTTACACCAGCGGGCACCTTGATCAGGTTTTCAGTGGACTTGTTTATGAAATCGATGTTGTCCCCGTCAATTTCCAACAACGCAAATCTCAATTGCTTTGGGGCGGTTCGGATTCCAAGCACCTTCATGGGGTCTCCTTGTTTGATCTAACGTCGAGTTGTCAAGAAAAATTTTCCGGATAATTCCGGTGTTTTCGCCATCGCAGCGTGCGTGAAGCGCCCGCATTCTGTGCCGTATGGCGCGTTGGGATATGGTTGTCGGATACTGCTTAAGCATACCGTAGATGGGTATCTGGTTCGAATGAGACGGACTCCTGTAGCAGAGCCCATCAAATCCCACCCCGCAACACCTCCACCACCCATCGCCCCCGCGCCGACACCCCCCATTCCGCCCGATGGATCAACCACAAGGTATCCATCACCGCCGGCTCTCCCTCCACCACCTGAATCGCATCCTGCCGTGCGAAGGCTTGTCGGGCGTAGCGGGGGAGCACGGTGAAGCCGAGGCCGCGGGCGACGGGTTCTAGGATGAGGGCGATCTGGTTGGTGAAGCCGGTGCTGCGCAGGCTGCGGATTCCGGGGGCGCCGGGGTAGCGGCGGGTGAGCAGGCGGTTGGCCATGGCGTGGCCGTCGGGGTGGTTGATGAAGCCGAGGGCGTCGAGCTCGGCCCAGGTGCTGGCGGGTGCGCCGGCGGGGGCGATGAGTTCGAGTGGTTCTTCGGCGAAGCGGCTGACGGCGAGGCGCGGGTCGTCGGGGCGGAGGGTGACGAGGCCGAGTTCGAACTGGTTGTCGAGCACGGCGGGGAGCACGTCCTGATCGGGGGCGAATCGGTGGCGGATGCTCAGGCCGGGGTGCTGTTGTTGCAGCTCGAGCAGGCGGGGGTAGAGGGCGAGGCCGATGCTGCCGGGGGTGATGAGGCTGATCTCGCCCTGGGTGGCGTCGTCGTCATTGAGGCTTTGCTGCAGGCGCAGGTCGGCGGCGGCGACCTCGGCGCAGTAGTCGAGCAGGGCGCGGCCGGCGGGGGTGAGTTCGATCTGACGCGGGCGGCGGATGAGCAGCGGGCCGAGCTGCGTTTCGAGCCGCTGCACATGCTGGCTGACGGCGGCCTGGGTGAGGTCGAGCTGCTCGGCCGTGCGGGTGAAGTTGCCCACCTCGGCGAGGGTGCGGAAGGTGCGGAGCCACTGCGGATTTAGCATAAGCAAGTGTTATTGAGGTGATCAGGTTTGCGTCATTGTTGATTATGACGTTGCAAGCCTAGACTGGCCACCTGTTCAATTGATTGAGGTGCGTCATGTCGCAAACCTACCCGCGCAGTTTTTCTCACATTGGCCTGTCGGTGACCGATCTCGATGCGGCGGTGAAGTTCTACACCGAGGTGATGGGCTGGTATCTGATCATGCCGCCGACGACGATCACCGAAGACGATTCGGCCATTGGGGTGATGTGCACCGATGTGTTCGGCGCCGATTGGGGTTCGTTCCGCATTGCGCATCTGTCGACGGGCGATCGTATTGGCGTGGAGATCTTTGAATTCCGCAATGCGCAGAAGCCGGAGAACAACTTCGAATACTGGAAGAGCGGGGTGTTCCACTTCTGCGTGCAGGACCCGGACGTGGAAGGCCTGGCCGCCAAAGTGGTGGCCGCCGGCGGCAAGCAGCGCATGCCGGTGCGCGAGTATTTTCCGGGCGAGAAGCCTTACCGCATGGTGTACATGGAAGACCCGTTCGGCAACATTCTGGAGATCTACAGCCATAGCTATGAGCTGACGTATGCAGCGGGGGCGTATCAGGGGTAGATTGCTGGCCGGCGTAAGGCGCGGTGTGGGTGCAAGGTGAATGTTTTTGAGTGGATCGGCCGGGCGGTGTCGAGTCAATGAGTTGACGTTAACGTTAACCAGATTTAGGCTGGACCGCGCCGACAGCAGGACGGCGGCCTTTACGGCGCCGGGCTTGATCGTTCTGTCGCCACACGCCAGAACCTGCTGAGCCAACAGAGCACGAAATCATGACGGACCTCAACCCGCACCGTATCCATTCTCAAGACCACTGGGTGGCGCACCCGCAGGGGCGCATCTTTGCGCGTGTGTGGACGCCGTCGCGCCAGCCGAAGGAATCCGCGCCGCGCTGCCCGATGGTGCTGTTTCACGACTCGCTGGGCAGTGTCGAGCTTTGGCGTGATTTTCCGGCGCAGCTGAGTGCCGCCACCGGCCGCAAGGTGATTGCCTATGACCGGCTTGGCTTTGGTCACTCGGATGCGCGCGGCGCGCTGCCGTCGATGGATTTTGTGGCCGAGGAGGCGCTGTGCTTCCCGTTGCTGCAGGCACAGCTGGGCTTTGAGAAGTTCATCGCCTTTGGTCACAGCGTTGGCGGTGGCATGGCGATCCACTGCGCCGCGGCTTTTGCCGAGCATTGCTGCGCGCTGATTACCGAGTCGGCGCAAGCCCTTGTGGAGGCGCGGACGCGGGAAGGCATCCGGGTGGCGAAGGCGCAGTTCGACGACGTGGCGCAGATGCAGCGACTCGAGAAGTATCACGGCGACAAGGCCCGCTGGGTGCTTGATGCCTGGACGGAACGCTGGCTGCACCCGGATTTTGCTTCATGGTCGCTCGCGTCGGTGTTGCCGCAGGTGCGTTGCTCGAGTCTGATCATTCACGGAGCTCAGGACGAATTTGGTTCGGTGCGTCACCCGGAGATGATCGGCCAGGGCTGTTCCGGCCCTTCGCAGATCGCGATTTTGCCCGACACGCATCATGTGCCGCATCGCGAGCGGCCGGCGGTCGTCATCGATCTGGTGTTGAGGTTTCTGGACGCGGTTCAGTGAGCCGGGCGCCTGGCTGAGTTGCCAGACAGGCAACGGCCCCACGCTGCACTGTTCGCAGCGTGGGGCCGTTTTCATAACACTCGACGAATCAGCTCAGGTCGAAGCGGTCGGCGTTCATCACCTTGGTCCAGGCGGCGACAAAGTCGTGTACGAACTTCTCCTTGTTGTCGTCCTGGGCATACACCTCGGCATAGGCGCGCAGGATCGAGTTGGAGCCGAAGACGAGGTCGACCCGGGTGGCCGTCCATTTGACGGCGCCGCTCTTGCGGTCACGAATCTCATACTGATTCTTGCCGGTGGGCTTCCAGGTGTTGGCCATGTCGGTGAGGTTGACGAAGAAGTCATTCGTCAGCGCGCCGACGCGGTCGGTGAAGACGCCGTGCTGGCTGCCGCCATGGTTGGTGCCGAGCACGCGCATGCCGCCGAGCAGTGCGGTCATTTCCACCGCGGTGAGGCCCATGAGCTGGCTGCGGTCGAGCAGCAGCTCTTCGGCGCTGACGACGTAGTCGCTCTTGAGCCAGTTGCGATAGCCATCGTGCAGCGGTTCGAGCACATTGAAGGAGTCGGCGTCGGTCTGCGCGTCGGTGGCGTCGCCGCGGCCCGGTGAGAAGGGCACGCTGACGCTCACCCCGGCGGCCTTGGCGGCTTGCTCGATGCCCACGTTGCCGGCGAGCACGATCACGTCGGCCACGCTGGCGCCGGTTTGTGCCGCGATGGGTTCGAGCACGGACAGGACCTTGGCGAGTCGCTGGGGTTCGTTACCCGCCCAGTCCTTCTGCGGGGCGAGGCGGATGCGTGCGCCGTTGGCGCCGCCGCGCATGTCGGAGCCGCGGTAGGTGCGGGCGCTGTCCCAGGCGGTGCTGACCATCTCACTGATGCTCAGGCCGCTGGCGGCAATCCTGGCTTTGACTGCAGCCACGTCGTAATTGCTGGCACCGACCGGCACCGGGTCTTGCCAGATGAGGTCTTCGGCCGGCACTTCGGGGCCGATGTAGCGCGCCTTGGGGCCCATGTCGCGGTGGGTGAGCTTGAACCAGGCGCGGGCGAAGACTTCGGTGAAGTAGGCCGGGTCCTTGTGGAAGCGCTCGGAGATGGCGCGGTAGGCCGGGTCCATCTTCATGGCCATGTCGGCGTCGGTCATGATCACGCGGCTGTGCTGCGCGGGGTCTTCGGCGTCGGGCGGGGCGTCGGCATCGGCGAGGCCGACCGGTTCCCACTGCCAGGCGCCGGCGGGGCTCTTTTTGAGTTCCCACTCGTGCTTGAGCAGCATGTCGAAGTAGCCGTTGTCCCATTGCGTCGGGTGCGTGGTCCACGCGCCTTCGAGGCCGCTGGTGACCGCGTCGCGGCCAACGCCGCGGGTGCTGTGATTCATCCAGCCGAAGCCTTGTTCTTCGACGTCGGCGCCTTCCGGTGCCGGGCCGAGCTTGGCCGCGTCACCGTTGCCGTGGGCCTTGCCGACAGTGTGGCCGCCAGCGGTGAGGGCGACGGTTTCTTCGTCATCCATGGCCATGCGGGCGAAGGTGACACGCACGTCCTGCGCAGTCTTGAGCGGGTCGGGCTTGCCGTCGACGCCTTCGGGGTTCACGTAGATCAGGCCCATCATCACTGCGGCCAACGGGTTGTCGAGGTCGCGCTCGCCCGAGTAGCGGCTGTTGGGGTTGTCGCTGGGGGCGAGCCATTCTTTTTCGGCGCCCCAGTAGGTGTCCATTTCGGGGTGCCAGATGTCTTCGCGGCCAAAGGCGAAGCCGAAGGTCTTGAGGCCCATCGACTCATAGGCCACGGTGCCGGCGAGCAGGATGAGATCGGCCCAGCTGAGCTTGTTGCCGTACTTCTTCTTGATCGGCCAGAGCAGGCGGCGGGCCTTGTCGAGGTTGCCGTTGTCGGGCCAGGAGTTGAGCGGGGCGAAGCGCTGGTTGCCGGTGCCACCACCTCCACGGCCATCCGCCGTGCGGTAGGAGCCGGCAGAGTGCCAGGCCATGCGGATCATCAGGCCGCCGTAGTGACCCCAGTCGGCCGGCCACCAGTCCTGACTGTCGGTCATCAGGGCGGTGAGGTCGCGCTTGAGCGCGGCGACGTCGAGCGTCTTGACCGCTTCGCGATAATTGAAGCCGGCGCCCAGCGGGTTGGTCTTGGTGTCGTGCTGATGCAGGATGTCGAGGTTCAGCGCGTTCGGCCACCACGCGGTGTTGGATGCCCCGGCGGCCGTTTGGCCGCCGTGCATGACCGGGCATTTGCCGGCCGGTGTCGTGTTGTTTGTACTCATGTTCATCTCCTGTCGCGCGTTGTTGTTTGAGCGGGTCGGATGGCGTGCATGCTTGCAAACCATGCCATTCAGTCATGCCTCCAGCTTAGGCTTCTGCGTCGAGGATAAATAGCAATATGTCCTATTGGGTTTGGCTATGGCGCGATAGCAGCCAATAGAAACGTCCCTTGGTGCGGGGGGCGTTATTAGCGACCGGATTCAGGGATGTAGGTTGGGTTGAGCAACGCGAAGCCCAACATACGATGTCCCGAGACGCGCGGATGTTGTGTTGGGCTTCGCTGCGCTCAACCCAACCTACGCACGGGCGCGTAAGTCAATCTTTCGACGCGGCGCGCCCAATGAAAAACGCCCCGGAGGGCGTTTTTCATGGTCAATGCGCTGAGGGCATCAGCTCTCGTAGGCGTCCATCGGCACGCAGGCGCAGAACAGGTTGCGGTCGCCGTACACGTCGTCGATGCGATTGACGATGGGCCAGAACTTGTTGTCGCCCACCCACGGTAGCGGGAAGGCGGCTTCTTCGCGGGAGTAGGGGCGATCCCAATCACCGATGAGGTCGGCCTGGCTGTGCGGGGCGTGCTTGAGCGGGTTGTTTTCGGCATCCCACTGACCGGCTTCGATCTTGGCAATCTCCGCACGGATGCTGATCATGGCGTCGATGAATCGGTCCAGTTCGGCCTGGCTTTCGGATTCGGTCGGCTCGATCATGATCGTGCCGGCTACCGGGAAGCTCATGGTCGGGGCGTGGAAGCCGTAGTCCATCAGGCGCTTGGCAATGTCCACTTCGCTGATACCGCAGGCGGCCTTGATTTGGCGGATGTCGATGATGCACTCGTGCGCCACGCGGCCGTTCTCGCCGCTGTACACCACCGGGTAGTGGCCCTTGAGGCGGGTGGCCATGTAGTTGGCGTTGAGGATGGCGATCTCGGTGGCGCGCTTGAGGCCGTCGCCGCCCATCATGGCGATGTACATCCAGCTGATCGGCAGGATGCTGGCCGAGCCGTAGGGCGCAGCGCTGACGGCGCCCTGACCGGCGTGCGGGCCGTCGATCGGTTGCACCACATGGTTGGCCATGAAGGGCGCCAGGTGCGCGGCCAGGCCGATGGGGCCCATGCCGGGGCCGCCGCCGCCGTGCGGGATGCAGAAGGTCTTGTGCAGGTTCATGTGGCTGACGTCGGCGCCGATGGTGGCGGGCGAGGTCAGGCCGACCTGGGCGTTCATGTTGGCGCCGTCCATGTACACCTGGCCGCCGTGGGCGTGGATGGTGTCGCAGATGTCGCGAATGCCGGCTTCGAACACGCCGTGGGTCGAGGGGTAGGTGATCATCAGGCAGGCGAGGTTGGCGCTGTGCTGCTCGGCCTTGGCTTTGAGGTCGGCGACGTCGACGTTGCCCTTGTCGTCGCAGTCGACCACGACAACTTTCATGTGGCACATCTGCGCCGTGGCAGGGTTGGTGCCGTGGGCCGAACGCGGGATCAGGCAGATGTCGCGGTGCTGCTCGCCCCGGCTGTCGTGGTAGCGGCGGATGGACAGCAGGCCGGCGTATTCGCCCTGGGCGCCGGAGTTCGGCTGCATGGAGATGGCGGCGAAGCCGGTGATGGCGCGCAGGTAGGCGTCGAGCGAACCGATCATTTCGAGGTAGCCCTGCGCCTGATTGATGGGGGCGAAGGGGTGGATGTTGCCGAACTCGGGCCAGGTGATCGGGATCATCTCGGCCGTGGCGTTGAGTTTCATGGTGCAGGAGCCGAGCGAGATCATGGAGTGGTCCATGGCCAGGTCGCGGTTCTGCAGGCGCTTGAGGTAGCGCAGCATCTCGTGTTCGGTGTGGTGGCTGTTGAACACCGGGTGGGAGAGGATCGCGTCGGTGCGGCGCAGCGCATCGGGCAGGGCGCCGGCGCGGGCGGCGACTTCGGCGTCGAGCGCGGCCACGTCGGCGCTCTGGCCGGTGACCAGTTGCAGCAGGGCGGCGACGTCGTCGGCGGTATGGGTTTCGTCAAAGGCGAGGCCGATGGTGTTGGCGTCGACGCGGCGCAGGTTGTAGCCAGCGGCGACCGCAGCGGCGAGCACGGCGGCGGTGGCCTCGCCGGTGGTGACGGTCAGGGTGTCGAAGAAGCTGCTGTTGACCGGGGCCATGCCGGCGCGGGTCAGGCCGTCGGCCATGATGGCGGCGAGGCGGTGGATGCGCCCGGCGATGGTGCGCAGGCCGTCCGGGCCGTGATACACGGCGTAGAAGCCGGCCATGTTGGCCAGCAGCACCTGCGAGGTGCAGATGTTGGAGTTGGCCTTTTCGCGGCGGATGTGCTGCTCGCGGGTTTGCAGGGCCATGCGCAGCGCGGTCTTGCCGCGGGCGTCGATCGACACACCGATGATGCGGCCCGGCACCGAGCGCTTGTGTGCGTCGCGGGTGGCAAAGAAGGCGGCGTGCGGGCCGCCGAAGCCCATGGGCACGCCAAAGCGCTGGGCCGAGCCGAGGGCGATGTCGGCACCCATCTCGGCAGGTGACTTGACCAGCACCTGGGCCATCAGGTCGCAGGCCACGGCGACGACGGCACCATTGGCTCTGAGCGCGGTGATGATGTCGGTGAGGTCGCTTACCTCGCCGTTCTGGCCGGGGTTTTGCAGCAGGGCGCCGAAGACGTCGGCCTGGGCTGCGTCGGCGGCGGTGCCGAATACCAGTTCGAAACCGAACAGCGCGGCGCGGGTGCGCACCACATCAACGGTCTGCGGCCAGGTGTTGCTATCGACAAAGAAGGCCTTGCTCTTGCTGCGCGACACGCGGCGGGCCATGGCCATGGCTTCCGCGGCGGCGGTGGCTTCGTCGAGCAGCGAGGCGTTGGCCAGCTCCATGCCGGTGAGGTCGATCACCATCTGCTGGTAGTTGAGCAGGGCTTCGAGGCGGCCCTGGGCGATTTCGGCCTGGTAGGGCGTGTAGGCGGTGTACCAGCCCGGGTTCTCGAGCACGTTGCGCAGGATGACGTTGGGCGTGAGCGTGCCGTAGTAGCCCATGCCGATCAGCGATTTCTTGACCACGTTCTTGCCGGCGATGGCCTTGAGCTCGGCCAGGGCGACATGCTCCGGCTTGGCACCGGCCAGCGGCAGCGGCGCGCTCAGGCGGATGGCCGGCGGCACGGTCTGGCCGATGAGCGCGTCGATGCTGGCGGCGCCGACGGCGTCGAGCATGGCCTGGGTTTCAGCCTCGCTCGGGCCGATATGGCGGTGGATGAAGGCGTCGCGCTGCTCGAGCGTGGACAGGGGGGCAGAGAACGGTGTGATCGACATGGGGCTGGCTTCGCTGTTTTGGGGGGCGCAGAGGTCCATAAGGACAACGGGTGTGGCAACGCCTTGGCGTCGCGCCACACCCGCGGGGGGCCGGACTCAGTCGTCGGCGGCGATTTCGGCGTAGCCGGCGGCGTCGAGCAGGGCGTCGACATCGGCTGCGTTGGCCGGCTTGAGCTTGAACAGCCAGCTGGCGTAGGCGTCGGCGTTGACCGATTCCGGTGCATCGAGCGCGGCGTCGTTGGCGGCGACGATTTCACCTGCAACGGGGGCGTAGATGTCGGAGGCGGCTTTGACCGACTCGACCACGGCGCATTCTTCGCCGGCGGCAACCACACGACCGGCTTCGGGCAGGTCGAGGAAGACGATGTCACCGAGCGCTTCCTGGGCGTGGTCGGTGATGCCGACGGTGACGGTGCCGTCGTCTTCGCGGCGGATCCATTCGTGGCTCTTGGTGTACTTCAGCTCGGCGGGGATGTTCATGGGGTGCGCTCCGGTGAGATGGATTGGGTCGTGGCCCCCGCAGGGGCCGGAAAATGGATGCTTAGATCAGTGCCTGGCCGTTGCGAACAAAGGGCAGTTTGACGGTGCGCGCGCTGAGGCGTTTGCCGCGGATGTCGACTTCAACCGTGCTGCCCTCGGCCACATCAAGCGGCAAGCGGGCAAAGGCAATGGCTTGTTGCAGGGTCGGCGAGAAGGTGCCGCTGGTGGTCTCGCCTTCGCCAGCATCGGAAAATACGGTTTGGTGGGCGCGCAGTACGCCGCGCTCCAGCAGTACCAGGCCGACCATTTTCTGACTGGCGGGGTTGGTCTCAAGTGCGGGGCGGCCGATGAAGTTGCGGTCGATGTCTTTCATGTCGACCGTCCAGCTCAGGCCGGCGTTGAGCGGCGAGGTGGCTTCGTCCATGTCCTGACCGTAGAGATTCAAGCCGGCTTCGAGGCGCAGGGTGTCGCGTGCGCCGAGGCCACAGGGCGCGACGCCGGCTGAGGTCAGGGCATTCCAGAGATCCGGCGCCTGCGCGGCCGGCAGGGTGATTTCGAAACCGTCTTCACCGGTGTAACCGGTGCGGGCGATCAGCATGTCGCCCACTTGCGCGGCAAAGAAGGGCTTGAGCGCGGCGCTGGCGGATTCGGAGCCCGGAATGGCGTGCCAGGTCTTGGCGCGGGCGTTGGGGCCTTGCACGGCGATCATGGCCAGGTCGCGGTGCGCGTCCAGCGAGACATTGGCGCCGGTGCGGGCGATCTGCTTGCGTATCCAGGCCACGTCCTTGTCGGCGGTGCCGGCGTTGACCACGATGCGGAAATTGTCAGCGGCAAAGTAATAGACGATGAGGTCGTCGATCACACCGCCTTCGGCATTGAGCATGCAGCTGTAGAGCGCCTTGCCGGGCACGGTGAGCTTGGCCACATCGTTGGCCAGCAGGGTGCGCAAGAACGGGGTGGCGTCGGTGCCGGTCAGATCGAGCGCGAGCATGTGCGAGACGTCGAACATGCCGGCATCGCTGCGTACGGCGTGGTGCTCTTCGATCTGCGAGCCGTAGTTGACCGGCATGTCCCAGCCGGCAAAGTCGACCATGCGGGCGCCTGCGGCGACGTGAACGGCGTGAAGCGGGGTGATACGGGCCATGGCGGAACTCCTCTTTACACACAGTGTAGGCGACAAAAAAGGGACGGCACACTCGGTGTGGCGTCCCCATCTGTCCGTTCTACCTGAGAGATTCCGCCCTTGCTGACGGGTGCCCCTTCGGTGGATGTGCCGGCCCGCGGGCCCACATCGCTCTCCAGATTCTTGAATTGTCGGCGGTCCGTTTTGCCTGAGCGATTCCGGGGGGTTACGCCTTCGGCGGCTCGGCTGACCGAGCACTCTCCCGCACGACGGCGCAACGTTATCACCGGCCCGGAGGGGGTGCAAGGCTTTGATACTATGGCGGCCATGAAAACCGCCCGATTTCTCACCCTGCCTGTGCGCGGTCTGCGCATGCATTGCACCCATTGGGGGCGCGACGATGCGCCGCTGTTGATCATGCTCCATGGCTGGGGCGATGCCGGGGCGAGTTTTCAGTTTGTTGTTGATGCGTTGGCGCAGGACTGGCATGTCGCGGCGCCCGACTGGCGTGGCTTCGGCCGCAGTGACTGGGCGCCCGACGGGTATTGGTTTCCGGACTATCTGGCCGATCTGGACGCGCTGCTCAGTGCACTCTCGCCCGAGACGGCGGTACATCTGGTGGGCCACAGCATGGGGGGCAATATTGCCTGCCTGTACGCGGGTATCCGGCCGCGTCGGGTGGCGAGCGTGGTGGCGATTGACGCCTTCGGCCTCGCCGATCGGCCGGCCGATGAGGCGCCGGGGCGTTACGAAAAATGGCTGAACGGCCTGGCGGCAACCCCGCCGTGGCGCCAGTACGACAGTTTTGAAGCGCTGGCGGAGCGGCTGCGGCGACGCAATCCGCGTCTGGACGCGGCCAAGGCGGCGTTTCTGGCGAGGGTGCTGGGGCGATCGTGTGACGAGGGAAAGGTGACGTTGTCGGCTGACCCGGCGCATCAGCGGGTCAATCCGGTGTTGTATCGCCGTGCCGAGGCTGAAGCCTGCTGGCGGCGGGCGCGGGCGCCGGTGATGTGGATCGAGCCGGAGGATGAATCCTTGCGCCAGGAGTTGGGCGTGGATGCGGCGCAAATTGCCACGGCAAAAGCCTGTTTTTCAGATTTTCGGGAGCATTTGATCCCGAATGCGGGTCATAACCTGCATCACGATGTGCCCGAGCAGGTCGCCGAGTTGATCGAACGCTTTGTACTCGCGGCGCAGAACAGGAGCCCTGTCTGATGCATGCGATACCGAAAAATCCCGATCTGCACTGCCACTCGACGGTCTCGGATGGCTGGCTTTCGCCGACCGATGTGGTTCAGCGCGCGGCAAGAAATGGCGTCGACTTCCTCGCCCTGACCGACCACGATGAAACCGGCGGGCTGGTCGAGGCACAGGCCGCGGCGACCGAGTCGGGTATCCGTTTGGTGCCGGGTGTCGAGGTGTCGGTGTCGTGGGGCGGCGAGACGATTCATGTCGTCGGCTTGGGCGTGGATGCTGACAATCCGGTGCTGCAGGCCGGTCTGATCCAGCTACGAGCAGGTCGGCATACGCGCGCGCAGCAGATGAGTGACGCGCTGGCGGCGTTGGGGATTCGCGGCGTGCTCGATGGCGCGCTGACATTTGCGCGCAATCCGGCGCTGGTCAGCCGCGCACACTTTGCGCGGCATCTGGTGGCGATCGGCCTGATGCCCAATGTGGACGCGGTGTTCAAGCATTATCTGGTACGTGGAAAGCCCGGTTTCGTCGAAACGAAATGGGCTGATCTGGCCGATGCCGTGCAGTGGATCCGGGCCGCGGGTGGGGTGCCGGTGGTGGCCCACCCGGGGCGGTACCGGCTCTCGGATATCGAAATGGAGCGTCTGCTCGCGCGCTTTGTTGATGCCGGCGGGCAGGGCATCGAAGTGGTGTCGGGGTCGCATTCGGACGCGAAAGTGAGTAAATTTGCGCGCTATGCACGGCGGTTCGATTTGCTGGCATCGCGCGCGTCGGACTTTCACGGCGAGCAAGAGAGTCGAGTCGATCTCGGGCGGTGTGCGCCACTGCCAGATGGCGTGGTGCCAGTCTGGTCGCGCTTGATTGATCGTTTTTGATGGAATGTCATGGCTCAGTTTTTTACCGTACACCCTGAACAACCCCAGCCGCGCCTGATGCACCAGGCCGCAGAAATCATGCGTCGAGGCGGCCTGGTGGCGTTTCCGACCGATTCGGCCTATGCGCTTGGCGGGCATACGGGCGATGCGGCCTTGCTTGACCGTATTCGCCGCATTCGGAACGTCGACGATCGGCACCACTTCACGCTGCTGTGCCGCGATCTGTCTGAGATCGGCACCTACGCGCGGGTCGACAACGCGCAATATCGGCTGCTCAAAGCCACCACGCCGGGGCCTTACACCTTCATTCTTGAAGCCACCAAAGAGTTGCCGCGTCGCCTGCTGCACCCCAAACGCAAGACCATCGGCCTGCGCGTGCCTGAGCATCCCGTGGTGGCGGCACTGCTTGAGGCGCTGGGCGAGCCGATTCTGTCGTCGACGCTGATCCTGCCTGGCGATGAGCTGCCGATGACCGACGCCGAAGACATCCGCGACCGCCTGAGCAAAGTGGTCGACCTGGTGATCGACAGCGGTGGCTGTCCGGGCGACCCGACCTCGGTGATTGATCTGAGCAGCGGCTCGCCCGAACTGGTGCGCGCCGGCCGCGGCGACCTGTCGCCTTTTGGCCTGGATGCCGGCTGAGGCGGTGCGCTCTGCTACAATCGCTCGTTTTCTGACGCCGTGAGCGCATGCAAGAGCTGATCTCCACCGTGGCCATCTGGGCATTGCCCGTGATTCTGGCCATTACCTTGCACGAAGCCGCTCACGGGTATGTCGCCCGCTATTTTGGCGACCCGACGGCGGACCTCGCCGGTCGTATCAGCTTGAATCCCCTGCGCCATATCGACCCGGTCGGGACCATTCTCGTGCCCGGTGCGATTCTCCTGATGAGTACGCTGGCCGGTGCGGGCGGCATGTTGTTTGGCTGGGCCAAGCCCGTGCCGGTCAGTTTTGGCCGGCTGCGCAACCCCAAGTCAGACATGTTGTGGGTGGCCGCCGCCGGTCCGGGCGCCAACCTGCTGATGGCGCTTGCCTGGGGCGCGGTGATGAAAGTCGCGCTGGTGGCGCCCGAGTCGGGCTACACCTTGCCGATGGCGCAAATGGCCTATGCCGGCATCCAGATCAATCTGGTGCTGATGTTGCTCAACCTGCTGCCGGTTCCGCCGCTCGATGGCGGGCGGATTGCGGTGAGCCTGCTGCCCGCCGAGTTGGCCTGGAAGTTCGCACGCCTCGAGCCCTATGGTTTTCCCATCCTTATCGTCTTGCTGATCTCCGGTTTTCTGGGGCGAATTCTTGACCCCATGATCGGATTTTTCAGTTACTTTCTTGCTGTCATTTTTGGATTCTGAGTTCTCACATGTACGCAGAGCGCGTTCTTTCAGGTATGCGGCCCACCGGCCGGCTTCATCTTGGTCACTACCATGGTGTGCTCAAGAACTGGGTCAAACTGCAGGCGGAATACCCCTGCCTGTTTTTCGTGGCCGACTGGCACGCCCTGACCACCAACTACGACAGCCCCCTGATCATCGAAGAGAGCGTGTGGGACATGGTGATCGACTGGCTGGCCGCCGGTGTTGATCCGACCCAGGCCACCATCTTCATCCAGTCGCGCGTGCCTGAGCATGCCGAGCTGCACTTGCTCCTGTCGATGATGTGCCCGCTGGGCTGGCTTGAGCGTGTGCCGACCTATAAAGACCAGCAGGAAAAGCTGTCTGACAAGGACTTGTCTACCTACGGTTTCCTCGGTTACCCCTTGCTGCAGTCGGCCGACATCCTGATCTACCGTGCCGACAAGGTGCCCGTGGGCGAGGATCAAGTGCCTCACGTTGAGCTGACTCGCGAGATCGCCCGACGCTTCAACCACCTGTATGGCCGAGAGCCGGGTTTTGAAGACAAGGCCCGCGAAGCCATCAAGAAGCTCGGCCGCAAGCGAGCCAAGCTCTACGAAGACCTGCGTACCCGCTTCTTGCAAGAAGGCGACGGCGCAGCCCAGGAGCAGGCCGAGGCCTTGATTGATGACGCGCAAAGCTTGAGTCACGGTGACCGCGAGCGCTTGTACGGCTTTCTCGACGGCGGTGGCAAGATGATTCTCGCCGAGCCGGACGCCATGCTCACCGAGGCGGCGCGCATGCCGGGGATGGACGGGCAGAAAATGTCCAAGTCCTACGGAAACACCATCTTCCTGCGTGAGGATTCCGAGTCGGTGGCAAAGAAAGTCCGCACCATGCAGACCGACCCGGCACGGGCACGGCGCAATGATCCGGGCAATCCGGACAAATGCCCGGTGTGGCAGTTCCACAAGATCTATACCGACAAGAGCACCCATGATTGGGTGTGGCAGGGCTGTACGAGTGCGGGTATTGGTTGTCTTGAGTGCAAGCAGCCGTTGCTCGAAGCGATCCAGAAAGAGCAGGACGTAATGCGCGAACGTGCCCAGCCCTACCTCGACGACCCGTCGCTGGTGCGCAATATAGTCGCCGACGGCAATGAGCGTGCGCGCAAACTGGCGCAGGAAACCATGCGCGATGTTCGTGACGCGATGGGCCTGGGCTATAGCTAAGGTGGTGGGTTGGCCCGATGATTGATTCGGCGTCCCCCGCAGAAACGGCTGAGCTCCCGCTGTCGCCGGCTGATACGCCGGCGCAGCAAGCCGCCGTCGCTCGCCTGTATGGCGAGCCGATGCTCAAACTGCCGGCCGATCTGTATATTCCGCCGGAGGCGCTCGAGGTGTTTCTCGATGCCTTCGAGGGCCCGCTTGATCTGCTGCTCTACCTGATCCGCAAGGCGAACATCGATGTCCTCGACATTCCGATGGCGCCGCTGACCGCTCAGTATCTGACCTACGTCGAGGCGATGCGTCGGCACAATCTGGAGTTGGCCGCGGATTATTTGCTGATTGCCGCGATGCTGCTCGAGATCAAATCGCGGATGTTGTTGCCAAAACCACCACGAATGGTCGAAGAAGAAGACGATCCGCGTGCAGAATTGGTGCGGCGACTGCTAGACTACGAACAAATGAAGCTGGCGGCCTTGAAATTGGACGCCACGCCGCGGGTCGGCCGGGATATTGAATGGGTCGGCATTTTTGTCGCGGAGAAAGTCGTCGAACGCTTGCCGGACGTTGGCTTGCACGACTTGCAACTGGCCTGGCTGCGGATCGCGCGCCAAGCAAAACTGACCCAGCATCACCACATTCGCAAGGAAAGCTTGTCGGTGCGAGAGCACATGAGCCGCATCCTGCGTTGCCTGCACGGTGGTGAGTTTGTGGTCTTCGATACCTTGTTTGATCCGACCAAGGGCGCTGCGCATCTGGTGGTGAGCTTTTTGGCAGTGCTCGAATTGGTCAAGGAAAGGCTGGTTCAGATCACGCAAACTGCCGGGTTTTCGCCGATATACGTAAAGCTGAACGATGCAGGAACCGAGCACGCCTGAGGAATACACCCGGATTCTCGAAGCCGCTTTGCTGGCCGCGAGCGAACCGAGGACGGTCTCGGCCCTGCGGCAGTTGTTTGCCGACGATCCTGGGGCCGATACGGTGCGCCGTTTGCTCGAGGCCCTGCGTGAGCAGTGGCAGGGGCGCGGCGTTGAATTGGTGCAGGTTGCCTCGGGCTGGCGGTTTCAAACCCGGCCGGAGTTTCAGGTGTTCCTGGATCGGCTGAAAGATGAAAAGCCGCCGAAGTACTCTCGCGCAGTGCTCGAGACGCTGGCCATCATTGCCTACCGGCAGCCAGTGACTCGCGGTGATATCGAAGATATTCGCGGCGTTGCAGTATCAACCAATGTGATCAAGACGCTTGAATCGCGTGGCTGGATTGACGCGGTGGGCTATCGGGATACCCCCGGGCGGCCCGCGCTACTGGCCACGACCCGTCGATTTCTCGACGAGCTTGGGCTGCGAAGCCTGACGGAGTTGCCTCCGTTGACTGAAATTGAAAGGATGATGGATCTTGTCGAACTCCCAGAAACCCAACCCGCGCCCGGCGCAGGCTAACGACTCGAACAGCACTGGCGGCGCGCCGAAAGAAGGGCGCCGCAGGCGGCCTCGTGGTGAAGCGCGGGCAGCCGGAGAGGGGCAGCAAGCCCCGCAGGGCGGCGGCGATCGACCAGAAGCCGATGGCAACCGGCCGCCGCGTGGCAAGTCGCGCAATCGTTCCGGCGGCGGGCGTGGTCCGCGTGGTGACAAGAGTGCAGGCAATGCCGGCGACGGTCAGCAAGCCCCGCAGGGCGGTGGCGATCGGCCCGAAGCCGATGGCAACCGGCCGCCGCGCGGCAAGTCGCGCAACCGTTCCGGCGGCGGGCGTGGCCCGCGTGGCGACAAGAGCGCAGGCAATGCCGGCGAGGGGCAGCAAGGCTCTCAGGGCGGTGGCGATCGACCCGAAGCCGACGGCAACCGGCCGCCGCGAGGCAATTCTCGCAATCGTTCCGGCGGTGGTCGCGGGCCGCGTGGAGATAAGGGACAGGGCAATGCTGAAGGCCGGGAAGTCGACGGCAACCGAGAACAACGTGGCAATCAACGCCAGAGTGCCGGCGGTGGTGGTCGGGGGCGTCAGCGCTCCGGCGGCGCATCGATGGGGGGTGATGGCGCCGAGGTGAACGGCAATGTCGCGCCGCGCGGCGGTCCGCGTCAGCGGCCGTCAGGCGCCGGTGGCGGTCGCGGTGGCAGCGGTGGTCAGCACCGGTCAGGCCCGCAGGGTGAAGCCAACGGGAACGTAGCCGGGGCAAGCCATCAAGGCAAGCCGCGCACTGCGGCCGGTCGGGGCGGGCAGAGCGCGAAAGGTCAGGGCGGGCGCCGTGTGCCGGAGCAGTTTGCCGTGCCCGAGCGACTGAATAAGGCCCTGGCTTCGATTGGTGTGGCGTCGCGCCGCGAGATTGAAGAGATGATCATTGCGGGACGGATCTCGGTTAACGAGGAGCCTGCTGCGATTGGCCAGAAAGTGACGCCGGCGGATCGTATTCGGGTGAATGGCAAGCTGGTGCAGCTGCGCTTCGAGTCCAAGGTGCCCCGCGTCCTGATGTATCACAAGCCGGAAGGGGAGATCGTCTCGCGCGATGACCCGGAAGGGCGGACGACGGTGTTCGAGCAGTTGCCGAAGCTGCGTCACGGCCGATGGGTCGCGGTGGGTCGTCTGGATTTCAATACCTCGGGCTTGCTGCTGTTTACCGATGATGGCGCCTTGGCCAACCGCCTGATGCATCCGCGTTACGAGATGGAGCGTGAGTACGCTGTGCGGCTTCTCGGCTCGCTGACCGATGAGCAGATCGCACTGCTCAAGGAGGGCATCGAACTGGGCGACGGCACTGCGCGCTTTACCAGCGTGGTCGATCGTGGCGGCGAAGGCTCAAATCACTGGTATCACGTGGTCTTGTCCGAAGGGCGGAACCGCGAAGTGCGCCGTATGTTCGAAGCGCTGCATTTGACCGTGAGTCGCCTGATGCGTGTGCGATATGGCCCGGTGCTGATGCCCTCGCGTTTGAAGCGGGGTCAGGTCGAAAATCTGGAAGAGGCGCTGGTGTGTCAGTTGGCCGGGATCGAGGCGCCCAAGGCGGTGCCGAGCAAAGGGCGCCGTTCGCGACGCTGAAATTGCCTGAGGTCCTGTAAGTGGTTATAATCGGAGAGTTTTGGTGGCTCGACGTCACCAAAACACCGATTTCCAGTTGAAACGATGGGGATGGGCGTAAGCCCATTTTTTTATTTTTGGGCGCGAAAATGGATCTGGCAGGCTTTGTTGAGCAGGTGGTAACTGGGTTGGGGTATGAGTTGGTTGACGTTGAAATGTCGCCTCGTGCCCGGCTGCTGCGCGTACTCATCGATGTGCCGAGAGGCATTACGGTGGACGATTGCGCCACCGTCAGCAATCAGCTTACCCGGGTCTTTGAAGTCGAGAATATCGACTACGACCGTCTGGAAGTGTCTTCACCCGGCCTGGATCGCCCGCTCAAGAAAGCGGCCGATTTTGAGCGTTTTGCCGGCGAGACCATCCAGTTGCGCACGCATCTGCCATTGAACAACGGGAATCAACGAAATTTTTCAGGTGTGCTGAAAGGCTTTGCCGACGGGAAGGTGTTGCTGGCGCAAGATGCCGGCGTGCTGGAAATCCCGCTCGAGGAAGTCGAGAAAGCACGTCTGGTGCCCCAATTTTGAGCTTCGGTCTGGAGGTTTGATTACATGAGCCGCGAAATTCTGCTGCTTGTCGACGCACTGGCGCGTGAAAAGAATGTTTCGAAGGACATCGTGTTCGCTGCGCTGGAGTTGGCGCTCGCCTCTGCCACCAAGAAACGCATTCACGATGATGCCGATGTGCGCGTGACGATCGACCGTGAGACGGGCGATTACGAGTCCTTCCGTCGCTGGGAGGTGCTGCCCGATGCTGAGGTAGAAAACGATGAGGCCCAGATGGGTCTGATCGATGCGCGTGAAGAAGTGTCCGACATCGAAGTCGGCGAATTCATCGAAGAGCCGCTCGAGCCGATCGACTTCGGCCGGATCGGCGCGCAGGCGGCCAAGCAGGTCATCCTGCAGAAGATCCGTGATGCCGAGCGTGAGCAAGTGCTCAATGACTTCCTTGAGCGCAAGGAATTCTTGGTAAGCGGCACCATCAAGCGCATGGAGCGCGGCAACGCGATCATTGAGGTCGGTCGGCTGGAAGCCTTGCTGCCGCGCGATCAGATGATCCAGAAGGAAAATCTGCGCATCGGCGATCGCGTCAAGGCTTACTTGCTGCGCATCGATCGCAATGCCCGCGGGCCGCAACTGATTCTGTCGCGTACGGCGCCGGAATTCCTGATGAAGCTGTTCGAACTCGAAGTGCCCGAGATCGAAGACGGCTTGCTGGAAACCAAGGCCTGCGCGCGTGACCCTGGTCTGCGCGCGAAAATTGCGGTGCAGGCTCATGATCAGCGGATCGACCCGATCGGCACCTGCGTGGGTTTGCGCGGTTCGCGTGTGACGGCAGTGCGCAACGAAATCGGCGGCGAACAGATCGACATCATCGTCTGGTCGCCGGATCCGGCCCAGTTCGTGATTGCCGCGCTGCAGCCCGCCGAAGTGAGTTCCATCGTCGTTGACGAAGAAACCCACGCCATGGATGTGGTGGTTGACGAAAACAATCTGGCGATCGCCATCGGGCGCAGTGGCCAGAACGTCAAACTGGCCTCGGAACTGACGGGCTGGTCGATCAATCTGATGAGCGAGGAAGAATCGGCTCAGCGCGCGGATGTCGAGCGCGGTGGCCTGCGATCCTTGTTCATGGAGCGGCTCGACGTTGATGAAGAAGTGGCTGACATTCTGATCGACGAGGGCTTTACTTCCTTGGAAGAGATCGCCTACGTGCCGCTGTCCGAAATGCTTGAAATCGAAGCGTTCGACGAAGATACGGTCAACGAATTGCGCAACCGTGCGCGAAACGTGTTGCTGACCGAAGCGATTGTGACCGAAGAGAAGCTGGAAACCGTTTCCGAAGACTTGATCGGCCTGGACGGCATGGACAAGGATCTGGCGGCGACTCTGGCAAGCCATGAGGTGCGGACCCGCGATGAACTTGCGGATCTGGCGACCGACGAACTGGTGGAGATGACCGGGATCGATGAGTCCCGTGCTGTTGCGCTGATTACCGTCGCGCGCGCGCACTGGTTCGAGTAAGGCAAGGGGGGAAGATGGAACAAATTACAGTTACACAGTTTGCCGGCGAGCTGAAAATGCCGGCAGCCTTGCTGCTCGAGCAGTTGAATAAGGCCGGTGTGAGCATTGCGGACGCGAATGGTCAGCTGACCGAGCAGGACAAGAACAAGCTGCTGGACTACCTGCGGCGTTCGCATGGCGAAGACAAGACCAAATCAAAGATCACGCTGACCCGCAAGGAGACCAGCGAGATCAAGGCGACGGACTCCACCGGTCGCGCACGCACCGTTCAAGTGGAAGTGCGTAAAAAGCGCGTGTTCGTGAAACGTGATGAGCTCGTCGCTGAAGCGGAAGCGCGCAAGGAAAATGACGCGGATGCAGAAGGCGGAGCTGACGCCGATGTGAGTGCCGAGCCCGTCATGGTTGAGATTGAGACGCCGCAAGTCGTCGAGCCGGTCGCGGCCGAGCCTGAAGTCGAAGTCGTCGAGCCCGTGGTTGAAGCGCCTGCGCCGGTCGTTGCCGTTGAAGAAGCGCCTGCCGCCGTTGAAGTGGAAAAGCCTGCTGAGCCGGCCGACAGTGCCGCCGCTGAGGTGCCGAGCGAAGCGCCCGCCGCAGCCAAGAGCAAGGCGAGCAAAGCCGAGCCGGCTGAAGCCGCTGCCGAGGCGGCGCCCGTTACGACCACCAAGCGCCGTGTTCGTCGCGTTCAGATTTCCGAACTGCTTGATCCCGCCGAAATCCAGGCGCGTGAAAATGAATCTCGCCGGCATTCTGATCTGCTGGCCCGCCAAGTGGCTGACCGCCAGGCACGTGAAGAGCGTGAGGCCGCCGCTCGCGCCGCTGCCGAGCGCGCCAAGCTGGAAGCCGCCGAAGGCGCCAAAGCCAAGGCCAAGGGCGCGGAGGGGCACACGCTTCACAAGCCGCAGAAAGACGAAACCGGTCGCAAGGATGCAAATGCCGGCGAGGGCGCCAAGCGCCGTACGTTGAAAACGCGCGGTGCCGACACGCCGGCGGGCACCACCAGCAACTGGCGTGGCGGCAAGCGCGCTGGCGGCGGTCGTAATTCCCGCAATCAGCGTGATCAGCAGCAGACCAGTACCAACTTCAAGGCCCCGGTCGATCCGGTGGTCCATGACGTGCACGTGCCCGAGACAATCTCTGTCTCCGATCTCGCGCACAAGATGTCGATCAAGGCGACCGAGGTCATCAAGGCGCTGATGAAGATGGGTTCGATGGTCACCATCAACCAGGTGCTCGATCAGGAAACGGCGATGATCATCGTCGAGGAAATGGGCCACAAGGCACATGCCGCGAAACTGGATGATCCGGATGCCTTCCTGGAAGAGTCCGAAGATCACAAGGATGTTCCGCTGGAGCCGCGTGCGCCGGTCGTGACCGTCATGGGCCACGTCGACCACGGCAAGACCTCCTTGCTCGACCGGATCCGCGTTGCCAAGGTGGCCTCTGGCGAAGCCGGTGGCATTACCCAGCACATCGGTGCCTATCACGTTGAAACCGATCGCGGCATGATCACCTTCCTGGATACCCCGGGTCACGAGGCCTTTACGGCCATGCGTGCGCGTGGTGCCAAGGCAACCGACATCGTGGTTCTGGTGGTCGCAGCCGACGACGGCGTGATGCCGCAAACCAAAGAAGCGATCCACCACGCGCAGGCCGCTGGCGTGCCCCTGGTGGTTGCGGTCAACAAGATCGACAAGCCTGAAGCCAACCTCGAGCGCGTCAAGCAGGAGCTGGTTGCAGAAGGCGTGATGCCGGAAGAGTACGGTGGCGAGGTGATGTTTGTATCGGTGTCGGCCAAGACCGGCGTCGGTATTGATGATCTGCTCGAAGCGATTTTGTTGCAGGCCGAAGTGCTCGAATTGAATGCGCAATACGAGGCGCCCGCCAAGGGTCTGATCGTTGAAGCGCGACTGGACAAGGGCCGTGGCGCCGTGGCGTCGTTGCTGGTGCAGTCCGGTACCTTGCGCAAGGGTGACGTGATGTTGGTCGGTGCGACCTTCGGGCGTATCCGTGCGCTGCTGGATGAAAACGGCAAGCCGGTCGAATCGGCTGGCCCGTCGATTCCGGTGGAAATTCTTGGTCTGTCCGATGTGCCGGCGGCCGGCGATGAGGCCATCGTGTTGGCTGATGAGCGCAAAGCGCGCGAAATCGCCTTGTTCCGTCAGGGCAAGTTCCGTGACGTCAAACTGGCCAAGCAGCAAGCCTCGAAGCTCGAGAACATGCTCGAGCAGATGTCCGAAGGCGAGGTCAAGACGCTGCCGCTTATCATCAAGGCCGACGTTCAGGGTTCGCAAGAAGCGCTGGTGCACGCCTTGCAGAAATTGTCGACCGACGAAGTGCGCGTCAAGGTCATTCACGGCGCGGTCGGTGCGATTACCGAGTCCGATGTGAACCTGGCGCAGGCGTCCGGTGGTGTGATTATCGGCTTCAACACGCGTGCTGATGCCAATGCCCGCCGCCTGGCCGAGAACTTCGGCGTGGATATGCGTTACTACAACATCATTTACGATGCGGTCGATGAAGTGAAGTCGGCGCTGTCGGGCATGTTGTCGCCGGAGAAGCGCGAAGAGGTCATCGGTATGGTCGAGGTGCGTCAGGTCTTCACCGTGTCGAAGATCGGCACCATCGCCGGTTGTTATGTGCTCGAAGGCGTCGTCAAGCGCGGCTCCAAAGTACGGCTTTTGCGCAACAACGTGGTCATCCACACTGGCGAGCTCGAGTCGCTCAAGCGCTTCAAGGACGACGTGAAGGAAGTGAAATCGGCGTTTGAGTGCGGCCTGTCGCTCAAGAACTTCAACGATCTTCAGGAAGGTGATCACCTGGAAATCTTCGAAGTGCGCGAAGTCGCGCGTTCGCTGTAATCCGGAGTTCTGATGGCGAAGGATTATTCACGGGCAATGCGGGTCGGCGAGCAGATGCGTCGCGAGCTGGCCGAGTTGCTGCGCATGGAAGTGAAAGATCCGCGGATCGGTTTCATTTCCCTGACCGAGGTGCATGTGACGCCGGATTTTGCGCACGCCAAGGTCTACTTTACGTCGATGACCGGCTCTGAGGGCGTGGATGAAATCCTCGCCGGCTTGCGCCGTGCGTCGGGCTTCCTGCGTCGCGAGCTTGCGCGCCGGATCCGCATTCACTCCTCGCCCGAGTTGCATTTTATTTATGACGCTTCCGTTGAGCGTGGCGCGCAGTTGTCGGCCTTGATCGACAAAGCGGTGCACGAAGACGAAGCGCGATCCAAGTCCTCGGATGAAGAAGACTGAACGTCCACCCCGTCGGCGCGATCCGGTCGATGGGGTGTTGTTACTGGACAAGCCGCAGGGCATCAGTTCCAACGCAGCATTGCAGCGCGCCAGAAACGCGCTGGGTGCTGCAAAAGCCGGGCATACCGGCACGCTGGACCCGATGGCGACCGGCTTGCTGCCACTGGCCTTTGGCGAGTCGACAAAGTTCTCGCAAGCCTTGCTCGATGCAGACAAAGGCTACGAAGCGACCGTCAAGCTCGGCGTAACAACGTCGACGGGCGATGCCGAAGGCGAGGTCATCGAATGCAAGGATGCCGTGTTCAGCGCCGAGGAGATCCGTGCGGCGGCGATGGCATTCATTGGCGAGATGGAGCAGTTGCCACCGATGTTTTCGGCGCTCAAGCATGCCGGCAAGCCGCTATATGCCTATGCGCGCGAGGGTATTGATATCGAGCGGAAGCGTCGGCGTATCGTAATTCATACACTCGATTGTGAGCCGCTTGCACCCGATGCGTTTGTGATGCGTGTGCGTTGCAGCAAAGGGACATATATCCGTACTTTGGCCGAAGATATCGGGGCCCGCCTCGGGTGTGGCGCGCATTTGACCGCCCTGCGGCGAACGTCGATTGGTGCGTTTGTCATCGAAAATGCGGTGCCGCTGGCTGTCGTTGAGGGGGAAGATGTCGAATCCGCCCGTGCGATGCTGAAGCCAATTGACTGCCTGATCGGTGAGCTTCCGTGTTTGCCCCTGGATGAGGCGCAGGCGGGTCAGCTTTGTCATGGGCAGACCGTTGCACTGGAACACCGTGCGGCGGGGGCTTACCGGGTCTATCAATCAGCACGCTTTCTGGGCCTCGGTGAGGTCGATGAAGGCGGTGTTCTATCGTCGCGGCGCTTGGTCGTCACGGCGTGATCGTGTATCTTCGACGATCAAAACCGTCGTAGAAACTTGAACTTAGGGTGGGGCGTCGTTATAATCCCCGCTTTTCCGAAAACCAGAATTCAACCAAAGAGTAACGTTACATGGCTCTCGATACAGCACAGACAGCGCAGATTGTTGGTGATTTCCAGCGCGCACCGGGCGATACGGGGTCTCCTGAAGTTCAGGTGGCACTGCTGACTGCCCGCATCAATGGCCTGACCGGTCACTTCAAGGCCAACGCCAAGGATCATCACTCCCGCCGCGGTCTGCTCAAGATGGTGAGCTTGCGTCGTAAGCTGCTTGATTACCTGAAGCGCACGAATGCCGATGCATACCGTGCTCTGATTGAGCGCCTCGGTCTGCGTAAGTAAGCGGATGGTGCCCATGGCGACTGCGTCAGCAGCGTCTGCCAGCCGCATTGAAAGCCGGTGTGAGCCTTGCGGCCGCGCCGGCTTTTGTCATTGTTTCCCCGATTTCACTCAAAGCGCAAAGAAACCCGGCAGTTGTCGCCTGCTGCCTAATTTGAAAGGAAAGTGCCTTGCCTAACGCAATCAAGAAATCCTTCGCGTACGGTGCTCATACCGTCACGCTCGAAACGGGCGAAGTCGCTCGTCAAGCTGGTGGTGCGGTCATCGTCAATATCGACGACACCGTGGTGCTCGCCACCGTTGTTGCCGCCAAATCGGCTCGTCCCGGTCAGGACTTTTTCCCGCTGACCGTCGATTACCAGGAAAAGACCTATTCCGCCGGCAAGATCCCCGGTGGCTTTTTCAAGCGTGAGGGTCGCCCCTCCGAGAAAGAGATCCTGACCTGCCGTCTGGTCGATCGTCCGATCCGGCCGCTGTTCCCGGAAGGCTTCTACAACGAAGTCCAGGTCATCCTGACCGTTCTGTCCTTGAACCCGGAAATCGATCCGGACATCCCGGCGATGATCGGCGCGTCCGCCGCACTGGCGATTTCCGGTGTGCCGTTCAATGGCCCGATCGGCGCATGCCGTGTCGGTTACATCGACGGCCAGTACATCCTGAACCCGACCGCGACCCAGCTCGCCGAAAGCAAGCTGAATCTCGTGGTTGCCGGTACGCAAGCGGCCGTGCTGATGGTTGAATCCGAAGCCCAGCAGCTGTCCGAAGAAGTCATGCTCGGCGCCGTGGTCTTCGGTCATGAGCAGTTGGCTGCCGCCGTCAATGCCATCAACGAGCTGGTTGAAGTCGCTGGCAAACCCGCTTGGGACTGGCAGGCACCGCCCGCCAATGAGGCTCTGATTGCGCGCCTGAACGAGGCTGTTCAGGCCGACATCGACGCCGCATTCAACGTGACTGACAAGCAGGCACGTACGGCTCAGATCAACGACGTTCGCAAGAAGGCGATCGCGCTGGTGTGCGATGGCAGCGAAGATGCTCCGACCGAAAACGAAGTCAAAGACCTGCTGCACAACATGGAAGCCTCCGTGGTTCGCGGCCGCATCCTGAGTGGCGCACCGCGTATCGATGGTCGCGACACCCGCACCGTTCGCCCGATCGACATTCGCACCGGCGTGCTGCCGCGTGCCCACGGTTCGGCGCTGTTCACCCGCGGTGAAACGCAGGCGCTGGTCGTCGCCACGCTGGGTACCAGCCGTGACGAGCAGATCATCGATGCGCTGGCGGGTGAGTATCGCGACCGCTTCTTGCTGCACTACAACTTCCCGCCCTTCGCCACGGGCGAAACCGGTCGCGTCGGTACGCCGAAGCGCCGCGAAATCGGCCACGGTCGTCTGGCCAAGCGTGCACTCGCGGCCGTGCTGCCGACGGCTGAAGACTTCGCCTACACCGTGCGTGTGGTGTCCGAAATCACCGAATCCAACGGCTCCAGCTCGATGGCGTCGGTGTGCGGTGGTTCGCTGGCGATGATGGACGCCGGCGTGCCGCTGAGCGATCACGTGGCGGGTATCGCCATGGGCCTGATCAAGGATGGCAATCGCTTTGCCGTGCTGACCGACATTCTCGGTGATGAAGATCACCTCGGCGACATGGACTTCAAGGTTGCCGGTACCGAGAACGGCGTGACGGCGCTGCAGATGGACATCAAGATCCAGGGCATCACCAAGGAAATCATGCAGGTGGCGCTGGCTCAGGCCAAAGAAGGCCGGGACCACATCCTGAACCTGATGAAGCAGTCGCTTGATTCGCACCGCGGTGAAGTGTCTGAATTCGCGCCGCGCATGATCACCATGAAGATCAATCCGGAAAAAATCCGCGACGTGATCGGCAAGGGCGGTTCGGTGATTCGCGCGCTGCAGGAAGAGACCGGCACGGTCATCGAGATTCAGGACGACGGCAACATCACCATCTCGTCGGTCAGCGTCGAAGGCGCGAAGGCTGCTCAGGCCAAGATCGAAGCCATCACGGTGGAAGTCGAAGTCGGCAAGGTCTATGAAGGCGCCGTGGTGCGCATTCTGGACTTCGGTGCCATTGTGAACGTGCTGCCGGGTCGCGACGGCCTGCTGCACGTGTCGCAGATCGCCAACGAGCGGGTCGAGAAGGTCACCGACTACGTCAACGAAGGCGACGTGGTGAAAGTCAAAGTGCTGGAGACGGATGACCGCGGTCGTATCCGTTTGAGCATGAAGGCTGTCCAGAACGAAACCGCCGAGTAATCGACGGCCGGACATGAAAAGAGGCACCTGCGGGTGCCTCTTTTTTTATCTGCTGCCGCTTGAACGGCGGCGCGAGTAAAGCCCGGAGGGCTTATTTGGCCACTTGGCGCTCGCGCATTTCCTCAAGGGTCTTGCAGTCGATGCACATGGTGGCCGTCGGACGCGCTTCCAGGCGCTTCAGGCCGATTTCCACGCCGCAGCTGTCGCAGTAGCCGTATTCGCCGGATTCGATGCGGCCCAGGGCCTCGTCGATCTTTTTGATGAGCTTGCGCTCGCGGTCCCGGTTGCGCAGTTCCAGCGCGATGTCGGACTCCTGGCTGGCGCGGTCATTGGGGTCAGCGAACACCGTCGCTTCGTCCTGCATGGTGTGAACGGTCCGCTCGATATCGTCCATCAGTTCGGATTTCACACTACTGAGGATTTCGCGGAAATGCGCCTGCTGTTTCTCGCTCATATATTCTTCACCTTTGGTGGAAACATAAGGCGGGAACTGTTTGTGCAGTGTGTCGTCAGCCATGCCGTCGTACTCGTGGATGTGTGAAGGCGATTTAATAGCAGAAAGCAGCAGGGGCCGCAAGTGATGCGCGTTTACTGAAGAAAACGGGGCGTAAAAATGTGTTTGACGGCTTTCCAGAGTCTGTGTAATATTCGCGCCTTCTCGGGGTGTAGCGCAGTCCGGTAGCGCGCTTGCTTTGGGAGCAAGATGTCGGGGGTTCGAATCCCTCCACCCCGACCAGGCTCACCCCGATTGCCCGGCGACTCTGCCCGTAGCTCAATTGGATAGAGCACCGGCCTTCTAAGCCGGGGGTTGCAGGTTCGATCCCTGCCGGGCAGACCAGGTTATTCAACCGATGCGAAAGCATCGGTGACAGAAAGTGGCGGCATTAGCTCAGTTGGTAGAGCATTGGATTGTGATTCCAAGGGTCACCGGTTCGAAACCGGTATGTCGCCCCAAAAACAGAAAGGCCTCCGCGAATGCGGGGGCCTTTTTCTTTGTTGTCCGGCGGACGGTGTTTTTCTGGTTGCCATGCGTCAAGACAGAAAGACGGTCCGGTGTTTATCATCGGCGCATGACCTCCGCGCCCACGCCTTCTCAATTGACCTTGCGCGTGCAAGGCATTCTCAGCCAGCTCTCCGACGGCCTGGTCGAGCGCGACGCGCTGGCGCGGCGCATTTTGCTGGCCGCGCTCGCCGGTGAGCATTCCTTACTGATCGGCCCACCGGGCACGGCCAAAAGTGCGCTGGCCCGTCGCTTGCACCTGGCGTTTTCGGACGGCCGCTACTTTGAACGCTTGCTCACCCGGTTTTCAGTGCCTGAAGAGTTGTTCGGTCCCTTGTCGATCAGCGCCCTGGAGCAGGATCGCTACGAGCGGCATGTTGCCGGCTTTTTGCCCGACGCCAGCATTGCGTTCATCGACGAAGTGTTCAAGGCCAACAGTGCCATCCTCAACGCCTTGCTGACGCTCCTGAACGAGCGCGAGTTTGACAATGGCGCCGGCCGGATTCGTTGCCCGCTGGTATCGGTGGTCGGTGCCACCAACGTGGTGCCGGACGATGAGGTGGCTGAGGCTTTTTTTGATCGCTTCCTGATGCGCTTGCCGGTTGAACCGGTCAGTGCGGGGCGGTTTGCCCAGTTGCTCGCCGCGCCGGCCAATACCGAGATGGCACCGTTCGCCGAGCGCTTGTCGTGCGAGGATCTCGCGTCGCTGGCTGCGGCCGCCAGGCAGGTGCGCGTCCCCGAGGCGGTGGTTACATTTCTGGCCCAGCTTCGTGACGCGCTGGATGCCATGGCGGTGAGCGTGTCGGATCGGCGCTGGGTCAAAGTGGTGTACGTGCTCAAGACCGCGGCGGCGACGGAAGCGCGGCGTGACGTATCGATGTGGGATCTGTCGATGCTGCCGCCGTGTCTCGGGGCCGATCGTGACACGCAGCAGCAGATCGAGGCTTGGTTGCTTGAACGCCTGGGGATTCAGGCGGCGATCTCGCCGCCGAGGCTGACGCGCGTGGTCGAGGCCTTCGAGGCGCAGTTGGCGGCCGAGCTCAAGGCCAATGATCTCGACTATGACGCCGATGGACGGCTGCGCTTCTCGGCCGGCGATCTGGCGCATGAGGTGGGTGACGCCAAAGGCGGGGCAGGGGCGTTGCGGATGACCTACCAGCGCAAACGCCGCTACGGCGATGCGCATATCGACGCACGCACCCGGCAGGTCGATGCACTGATTGCGCGCATCGAGCGCTATCGGGCCGAAGTGCAGGCTCAGACCGAGGATCTTGCGCAGTACGCAGGCGCCAGCTTGTGGATGGACCCAGCCTTCGCGGACGCGGCCCGACAGTGTCTTGGCGGCACCGTGCAGGCGATCGCCGCGCTTGGCGAGCGCGCCATGACGGCGCGGGCCGGTTTCGAGGCGCTGCCGCGACTGGCCGACGGACAAGGGCGAGTCCCCGACCCCGTCGTTCACGACGCCTGGGACGATTGAGGTTTTTGATGTCCGCGGCCGAGGCGGTCATGCCGCTGATGTTCTCAGCGCTGGAAGACAAGCTTGCGGCGCTGGAAACGCTGCCGCGCAGTCTGTGGCTGGGCGGAATGACACATTCGCTGGGTGAGCTCGAATCCCGCATGTCGGCGCTCGACGATCTACGTGTCCGTCTCTCGCAGGGCACGCTGCCCGATGCGCCGGCATGGCGCTGGCCGGGTGAGCCGTTGGCGGCGCCGCTGGTCGCGGTCTTCGATCAGCTCGAACTGGCGCGTCACTGCCAGCGCGAAGCGGCGCTGGCCGATACCGTGCTGATGAGCGCGCTGTTTCATCTGGATCTCATTGTCGATTATCAGGATCGCGGTGCGAGCGCACCCGAGGCCGCCCAGATGGCCATCGATGCGTTTTCTGCCGACTGGCGAGACCGTTGCGGCGTGATGGACGCGCTGGCGGCGGCGTTCGGGCAGGTGCCCGACCTGGCCGACAACGACCGCTGGGACCTGCTGGCCGGCTTGTTGCGCAGCACCAGTTGGCAGGCCGTCTTGCAGGCGCGGCGTTTGATTGAACAGCTGCCTGAACTCGCCAAGGTGATTCGCGCTCTGGGCCGGACGCAAGCGGGGCACCCGCCGGACACCGACAGCGCCCGACAGACCGACACCCCGCGTGCGGCACAGGCCCTGCGCAGCTTTTCGCGCAGCGTGCGTGTGCCCGATCTGCCCGGCGAGACCCGCGGTATTCAACGCTCGGACCGCATCAGCCGCATGCTGCCGGTGGAGTCAGTCCTGCTCGGGCATCCAAAGCTCCGTCTGGTCTGGCATGCCCGACGTGCGGAGCGTGCCTTGCTGACCTACGAGGACGATGACCGGATGTCCGACACGGTGCACGAGACCAGCACGGTGAATTCACCGATGCCCGCACCCGTGCCAGCGCCGCGCCCCGAGATGGGGCCGATGCTCATTTGCGTCGACACCTCCGGCTCCATGCAGGGCGGCGCCGAGGCGGTGGCCAAGGCGGTGGTGCTGGAGGCGGCCCGCAGCGCCCACGCTCAGCGGCGCGACTGCCGGGTGTTTGCGTTTGGCGGACCCGGTGAGGTGCTGGAAACTGAGCTGTCCATGGATGTGGATGGTGTGATGCGCCTGACGCGGTTTCTGGGGCAGGCCTTCCGCGGCGGCACTGATATTGGTGGTCCGCTCGAGCGCTGCCTCGATGCGCTCGCCACGGCGCAGTGGGCGCAGGCCGATCTGCTGCTCGCCACCGACGGCGCGTTCGGTGCGACGCCGGCGCTGGCCGCGCGACTGGCCAGTGCGAAAGCACACACCGGTGTGCGCGTGCAAGGCGTGCTGATCGGCGATCGGGAGACGGTGGGTCTGCTGGAGTTGTCGGACGCCATCTTCTGGGTGCGCGACTGGCGGCGTTTTGGCCCCAGCGATGCCGCCTCGCCGGTCCACAGCAAGAGTCTTACCGCCGAATACTTCCCCGGGGCGCTCAGAACGCCCGAGAACCGGCGTTCGACGGTGTCGGGTGGGGCTGCCTCGCAGGCGGTCCGCGCCGGCCAGCACGCGGCGCGAGCGCCGTCTTCAAAGGAGCGCCCATGAGTTTTGCCAAGGACTACCTGAACCAACTCGAGCAGATCGCCGCGCGTCACCCGTTGCCACGCGTGCGCGCGCTGCATTTGCCGCCGCTCGAAGCGGCCGGGAGCAAGAACGGGGAGTTCTGCGCCATCGAGCTCGACGATGGCGCGCTGGGGCTGTCGTATGTGCTGCTCGACGATACGCTGCGCCAGTTGCTGGACGGGCGCGACGGTCTGGGGGTGGTCGGCGCCGACGCGATGACGCTGGCGCGCGCCTACGCCGGGGGCGTGGGCGTCGCGCGTACGCTCGGCTTCGCGGCAGCCAACGCGATAACCCGGCATGTTCTTGACCGGGCCGGCTACACGCCGCCCGACAGCGCGGATTCCATTGGCGGGCTGCTGCCCGAGACCGGCGACCGCATTGGCATGATCGGCTTCTTCCGGCCCCTGGCCGATCGCATCGTTGCGTCGGGCGCGTGCCTGGTGGTGGTGGAGCTGAATGCCGATCTGGCGGGGTCGCAAGCGGGCTATGAGGTCACCACCGATGCGTCGGCACTGGCCGGTTGCAACAAGGTGTTGTCGACCAGCACGATTCTGCTCAACGACACGCTCGAGCGTATGCTGACCCTGTGCAAGCAGGCGACTCGCATCGCCTTGATCGGCCCCAGCGCCGGTTGTCTGCCGGATGCCTTGTTTGCGCGTGGCGTCAGTTCGCTGGGCGGCAGCTGGGTGACGGACCGCGAGGGCTTCATCGCGGCGCTGGCGGCGGGTGAGGGCTGGAGCCGGTATGCGCGCAAGTGCGCAGTGACTCCGGCTGACTGGCCGGGTTTTGATGCCCTGAGATTGCGTATTTAGGCGGGGTTGGCGACTTCGATCAGGTTACCGTCCGGGTCACGGAAATACACCGACACGATCGGGCCGGTGGCGCCGGTGCGTGGGATCGGCCCTTCGAGCATCGCGACGCCGCATTCGGCCAGATGGGTAATCACCTCGGTCAGCGGTGTGCTGGTAATGAAACACAGGTCGGCGCTGCCCGGCAGCGGCGCTTTGGCATGTGGTTGCAGCTCGGCATGATGCTGATGCAGGTTGATCTTCTGGTGGCCGAAGGCGAGCGCGATGCGGCCGCCGCCAAAGACCACTTTTTCCATTTTCATTACGCGTGTGTAGAAGTCGCAACTTACGGCGATGTCGGCGACCGTCAGTACCAGATGGTCGAGGTGACTGATACGCATCATATTTCTCGTGTTTCTCCGTCGATGATGAAGCCGATGGTGCGCCGGGGTGCCTCGGGCTCCACCTTGGCCACATAGCACAGCAACTGGATCGAGGATTGGTGCGCGAGCAGCATGCAGGGCGCGCCGTTGAGCGTGCCTTCGACCCGGATGCCGTGAAAACTCTCTTCGGCCAGCAAGCTGACGTTGATCTGCACGCCGCCATGCAGGATGGCCAGGATCGCCGGTTGTGCGTCGTCGGGCACCTGGGTGCGCCATTCGGTCACGGTGTCGGCCAGGCGGCGCATTAGCGCGCCGGCCGACTGATAGAGATTCTGCTCGGCCGGATGCGTCGGCTTGGCCGGTGCGGCTTGCGGCACGCCGGCGCCGGGCGGCACGGGGCATTGCATGACTTGGGGCTTGGCGGTGCGGATGCGGGCGATCATTTCGTCCGGGCCCACGGCGATGGTGGTGGTGTCGTTCCTGGGTGGTGTCGGGGGCGATGACATGGCGTATCAGAATCCTCTCAGCAGCTCGGTAATGATCTGTTCGATCGGTGTGATCAGCTCGGGCACGGTGCGGCGAAGCACCACGAACACCAGCAGCGCGATGGCGATCCAGATGGCCAGACGACTCAGCCCGCTGCCGCCCGTGTCGCGCGGCAGACGGCGTACGCCGGTGGCCAGGGCGGTGGCTTTTGAGTGGTCCGGGTCGGGGTCGGTCCGGTGGGTGTGCATGGCGTGTGCGCTCGCCGCTGCGGTGTTGCGGGTTTTTGGGTTCATGAATTCGGCGAGCTTCCCGGTCAGTTGAATCGCATGTTTGCCATGGTTCAGCAGGGCGGCTGTGCCGTCGTGTTGTTGCGTGGTGTCGCGCTTGGGCAGCCACACCAGTCCGCCGCCAAAAATCGGATGCATCTGGACTGCATGGCCGGTGGCGTATTCGACCACACGGATGCAGTTGGTGGCACGGGCCCCATTGACCACGGCACTACCCCAGCCAGAGCGGCCCACGGCCGGGCCGGCGTCGGCGGGGACGCTGTCGGTCATGCGTGACACGCGGCGCAGTACACGCATGATGACGCGCCAGATCATGACAAACACGAACAGGCCGAAGATCAGCCCGAAGGGGATGGGGAAGTGGTTCATGGGCCAGCGTTCAGGCAACGGAAGAGCCAGCCTAGCCGAGCCGGCCGGCCTAGGGCAAGCCGGCGCGCGTACAATCCGCTTTTGCTATTGCGGCGCGCCACCTGGGGCGCCGAACCGACGATCGAGACCGATGTGAAAGACCCCCGCCTGTTTGCGACGCTTTGCGCGACCCGTCTGCGGAGGCCGGCATGACCGAATCCGACCCGCCGATGATTGAATGGACCGTAGGTACGCGCACCCACAGCGCGCAGTGGCGCTCCGAGCGGGGCGCGCCGCCGCCGCGTCGGGTGGTGACGGCTGACGACACCATGAGCGCCGACACCGCCTACCGGCTGGCCTGCGAGGGTACGGCCTTGCTGTGGAAGGGCGACTATCACAACGCACGCCAACTTCTGCAGGCGATGAGCCGGCGCGTGCAGCGCAGCCGGCGGGGGCCGTCGGACGACAAGTCGATCGCCGAGCGCTTTCATCTGCATCGTCAGGCGCAGGCGCAGCAGGCGCGCACCTTGGGCATGGTGCTGGTGCCGGTGGCGGCGGGGCATCGTGTGTCGCTGCGGCGCGCGCCGGATGTGGCCGAGGCCTGCACGAGCGTGTTTGGTGCGGCAGACGCGGACTACCTGATCTCGCTGCGCGAACTGCTCGGTCTGGTCGGCGCCTGGCAGTGGCGGCTCAAAGGCGTGAGCGTGCCCGCGCTGGACGCCACCATCACACCGCACTACGGCGTGTTTTCACCGATTCGCGGCGAGTATGTGGATCTGGTTGCTCAGGCACCGCTGCCGGCCAAGACGCTGGCTTTCGATATCGGCACCGGCTCCGGCGTGCTGGCAGCCGTGCTGGTCAAGCGCGGCGTGAAGCAGGTGGTGGCGACCGATACCGATTCGCGGGCGCTGGCGTGTGCGCTGGACAACCTGACGCAGCTCGGTGTGGCCAAGCAAGTCGCGCTGCAGAAGATGGATCTGTTCCCCGAAGGCCGCGCGCCCTTGGTGGTGTGCAATCCGCCCTGGGTGCCTGCGCGGCCGTCTGCGCCCATCGAATCGGCGGTGTACGACCCCGACAGTCAGATGCTGCGCGGCTTTCTGTCCGGGCTGGCCGAGCACCTCACGCCGGACGGCGAGGGCTGGCTGATCTTGTCGGATCTGGCTGAGCACCTGGGCCTGCGTACGCGCGAGGAATTGCTGGGGTGGATCGACGCTGCCGGCCTGAGCGTTCGCGATCACCATGAGATCCGTCCGCGCCATGCCAAGGCGCAGGACTCGGACGATCCGCTGCATGCCGCCCGCGCGGCTGAAATGACGACGCTGTGGCGCTTGGTGGCGAAGCCCGACTAAAGCGCTATTGCCAGTCGACGGTGGCGGCAAGCAGATAGCCCGCGCCATACACCGTCTTGATCAGCTTGGCGTGCTGGGGGTTTTCGTCCAGCCGCCGGCGCAGGCGGGAGATGCGCAGGTCGATACTGCGATCGAGCGCACACACGTCGCGCCCGTCGAGGAGCTGGTCGCGCGAGAGGATCTGGTTGGCGTGCTCGAGCAGCACGGTCAGCAGCTGCCCTTCGGCCTGGCTGAGAGTCGTTTCGACGCCGGTCGGGCTGACCAGCGAAAACGTTGCCAGATCAAAACGCCAGTTGGCGAAACGCGCGATTTTTGGCGCCGCCAGCGGCGATGCAACGTTGGCTTGATAACGCCGATAGACGCTGCGCACACGGGCAATCAGCTCGCGCGGTTCGAAAGGCTTGGTGACGTAGTCGTCAGCGCCGAGCTCCAGCCCGAGCACGCGGTCGTGGGTGTCAGCGCGGGCGGTGACGATGAGCAGCCCGAAGCCGTAGCTGGCGCGCAACTGGCTCACCACTTGCAGTCCGTCCATGTCCGGTAGGCCGAGGTCGAGAATCGTGATGTGCGGTGGCTGGACGCGCAGTTGGCGAAGAAAGTCGCTGCCGGTGGAGAAGACCTTGCAGCGAAAATCGAACTTGAGCAGCGTCTTTTCGATCAGTTGCGCCACACGAAAATCGTCTTCGACAATGTAGATCAGTGGCCGCCTTGCGTCGGTCATGAATGGTTCTCCTTTTGCTGTGCTGGCCGGGTGCTTTCGGTGCCGTGCCGGCGACGCGCTGCGCCGTCGCCGGGAATCTGATTTTCTAGTGCTTCAGCGCCTTGTGCAATGCGTCGGCGAGCGCCTCGCGGCTGAAGGGTTTGGACAGCACGAAAGTGGCGCTGTGTTCATGGTTGCCAGGGTGTTGGGTGGCGTAGCCGCTCATCAGCACCAGCGGTAGCGCCGGGCGGAAACCGCGCACGAAACGCGCCAGCGCGCGGCCATCCATGCCGCCGGGCATGACTATGTCGCTGAGCACGGCGCCAATTGCCGGGATGTGCTCGATCATGTCGGCCGCTTCGTGACCGTTCTCGGCTTCGAGCACTGCGCAGCCCAGCGAGGCGAGTTGCTTTCGCACGATCTTGCGTACTTCGGCGTCGTCTTCAACCAGCAGCACCAGCGTGTTGGCGAGATCGGCGTGGTCGCTGCCGGGGAGGCCGTCGGCGCCATTGTCTGACCCGGCTGGGGCGATGCGCGGGAGCAGCAGTGCAACCGTGGTGCCCACCGCCTGACGGCTGCGGATGCGTACCCCGCCGTTGGATTGCTTGATGAAGCCATACACCATCGACAAGCCCAGGCCGCTGCCGATGCCGAAATTCTTGGTGGTGAAGAAAGGCTCGAAAACGCGCGCCAGAATCACCCCGTCCATCCCGGTGCCGTTGTCGGTGACGGCAATCTGGACATAGTCTCCGGGGGGGACTTCGAGGTCACTGGCGGCGTTGTTGTCGATGGCTTCGAGTGAGGACTCGATCACCAGCTGACCGCCGTTGGGCATCGCGTCGCGGGCGTTCAGCGCCAGGTTCAGCAGCGCGCTCTGGAGCTGGTGCGGATCGGCCAGGGCGATCAGGTCGTCGTCGCGCGAGGTGGTCGATACGGTAATCGCGCGCGGCACCGAGCGGCGGATCAGGCGCGCCATGTCGAGCACCAGCGCGTTCACCTCGACCGCGCAGGGTTCGATCGGCTGCTGGCGCGAGAAGGTCAGCAGGCGTTTGATGAGCTCGGCGCCGCCCTCGGCCGCGCCCATTGCCGGCTCGACGAACTCGGCCATCTCCGGGGCCTCGGGCAGGGCCTCGCGCAGGCCGGTGAGGTTGCCCATGATCACCGTCAGCATGTTGTTGAAGTCGTGCGCCAGCCCGCCGGTGAGCTGGCCGATGGCTTCCATCTTCTGCGCCTGGGCGAGGGCGTTCTGGGTGCGCCGCTGCTCGGTGATGTCGACCGAGTGAACGAAGCAGCCGATGACCGTGCCGTCGGGCGAGATGTCGGGTAGCAGCGTGCTGCGCGCGAACATGCGTGCGCCGTCGGCACCGTCGAGCGCGTACTCGTAGGTCGCTTCCTCGCCGGCCAGCGCGGCGCGCACGTCGGCTTCGACGCGGGTAAACAGCGTCTCGCCGATGACCTCGCGGATCGGCTTGTCGGTCATCCCCTCGCTGCTCCAGCCAAACCACTCGGCGTAGCGCTTGTTGGCGTAACGGTAGGTCCAGGTGTGGTCGAAGTAGGCGATGTGGGCGGGAATGGTGTCGGTGATCAGGCGCAGCCGCGCTTCGCTGTTGCGCAGCCGGGTGGCGATCTTCTGGTTGTTTTCGAGCGCGCCGCGCAGCTCGGCATTGGCGGCGGTGAGTTCTTCGGTGCGCGCCGCAATGTGCGCTTCGAGCTCGCTTTGGTGCTGGTCGATCAGGCGGCGCTGGCGTTCGGCCTCGGTGATGTCGGAGTACAGGGTGATGAAGCCGTTGTGCGGCAGCGGAAACCCGCGGATCAACAGCAGCGTGCCGTCGGGGCGGCGGCGCTCGGTCTCGTGGCGCGAAAAGCTGGCCGCGTCGGCGACGCGTTCGGCCACCTGCGCCTCGATGTCGCCGTCGCCATACTCGCCGCGCTCGGCGTTGTAGCGGATGAAGGCTTCGAACGGTGTGCCGGGGGCGCCGAGGTGGTCGGGAAAATCGAGCAGGCGCAGGAAGCTGCGGTTGCAGGTGACCAGGCGCAGCGTGTGGTCGAACACGGTGACCCCGTCGTTGATGCGGTCGAGCGCGGCCGAGACCATTTCGCGGTAGCGCTGGTCGCTGATCGGCAAGGCTGCGGGGTCGGGCGGGGTCGGGCGCTCGGTCATGGCGATGCGGGGTCCGGTCGGTGCGGCGATGGCTGCAATTTTAGGGCCTTGGCCGGCCGATGTTGCGGCAGACAAGATTCAGTACATTTTGCAGAAAGTTTCGACAACTTTTGTTGCCACTCTGCGTGACCAATCCGCCGCTGAGCGGAGGTGTGCCGGCCGCGTCCGGCGCCCGGTCCAACCATCTGGTACGAGGAGTCGAAAGGTGTCGAGCAATCCCTATCTGCAGGGGCTGGAGAAGAATTCCGCCAATCATGTCGCGCTGTCGCCGCTGAGTTTCATCGAGCGTAGTGCCAGTGTCTATCCGCAGCGTACCAGTGTGATTCACGGCACGCGCACCTTCACCTGGTCGCAGACCTACGACCGCTGCCGCCAGCTGGCCGGTGCGCTGGCGGCGAAGGGCATTGGCCGCGGCGACACCGTGGCGGTGATGCTGTCGAACGTGCCGGCGATGTTCGAGGCACATTTCGGCGTGCCCATGACCGGCGCGGTGTTGAACACGCTCAACACCCGGCTCGATGCCGAAGCCATCGCCTTCATGCTCGGCCACGGCGAGGCCAAGGTGCTGATCACCGACCCCGAGTTTGCCGAGGTCGTGCGCGCCGCGCTGGCGATGCTCGACGGCCCCAAGCCTCTGGTCATCGACGCGCTCGATCCCGAATACCCCGGCACCACCTGCGTCGGCGAGATCGAGTACGAAGCCTTCATTGCCGAAGGCAGCGCCGATTTCGCATGGCAGCTGCCCGAGGACGAATGGGACGCCATCGCCCTCAACTACACCTCCGGCACCACCGGCAACCCGAAGGGTGTGGTCTATCACCACCGCGGCGCCTACCTCAACGCCGCCTCCAACATCATCAGCTGGGGCATGCCGGCGCACTCGGTCTATCTGTGGACCTTGCCGATGTTCCACTGCAACGGTTGGTGCTTTCCGTGGACGATGGCGGCCAACGCGGGCGTCAACGTGTGTCTGCGCAAGGTGGACCCGGCGCTGATCTTCGAGCTGGTCCGACGCTACAAGGTCAGCCACATGTGCGGCGCGCCGATCGTCTACGGAATGATGATCAACGCCCCCGAAAAGCTGCGTGAAGGCATCGACCACAAGGTCAGCGGCCTGATCGCCGGCGCCGCGCCCCCGGCCGCGATCATCGAGGGCGCCGAGCGCATGGGCTTCGATATCACCCATGTGTACGGGCTGACCGAGACCTACGGCCCGGCCTCGGTGTGCGCCAAGCACCCGGAATGGGACGCGCTGCCGATCGACCGCCGCGCCGAGCGCAACGGCCGTCAGGGAGTGCGCAACCACATGCAGGAAGCGATCACCGTGCTCGACCCGGTGAGCATGACGGCGGTGCCGGCCGATGGCGAGACCATGGGCGAGATCATGTTCCGCGGCAACATCGTGATGAAGGGCTACCTGAAGAACGAGAAGGCGACCACCGAATCCTTCGAGGGCGGCTGGTTCCACACCGGCGATCTGGCGGTGATGCACCCGGACGGCTACGTCAAGATCAAGGACCGCTCCAAGGACGTGATCATCTCCGGCGGCGAGAACATCTCCTCGCTGGAGGTCGAAGAAGTCCTGTTCCGCCACCCGGCGGTGATGATGGCGGCGGTGGTGGCCAAGCCCGACGACAAGTGGGGCGAGGTGCCGGCGGCCTACATCGAGATCAAGGAAGACGCCCAGGTCACCGCCGACGACATCATCGAACACTGCCGCGGCCACCTGGCCCGCTTCAAGGTGCCCAAGCACATCGAGTTCTGCGTTCTGCCCAAGACGTCGACCGGCAAGATCCAGAAGTTCGTCCTGCGCGAGCAGGCCAAGAGCAACGCGGCCATCGACTGAGGAGATTTCCCATGAAAATACTTGTTCCGGTCAAACGCGTGGTCGACTACAACGTCAAGGTGCGGGTCAAGGCCGACCACTCCGGGGTCGAGCTGGCCAACGTCAAGATGGCCATGAACCCCTTCGACGAGATCGCGGTGGAAGAGGCCGTGCGGCTGAAGGAAGCCGGGGTGGCGACCGAAGTGGTCGCCGTCTCCTGCGGCGTGGCGCAGTGTCAGGAGACGCTGCGCACCGCGATGGCGATCGGCGCCGACCGCGGCATCCTGGTCAGCACCGACGCCGAGCTGCAGCCGCTGGCGGTGGCCAAGCTGCTCAAGGCGCTGTGCGAAAAAGAGTCGCCCGACCTGATCATCCTCGGCAAGCAGGCGATCGACGACGACGCCAACCAGACCGGCCAGATGCTCGCCGCGTTGCTGACGCTGCCGCAGGCCACCTTTGCCTCGAAGGTGGCGGTAGCCGATGGCAAGGTCAGTGTCACGCGCGAGATCGATGGCGGGCTGGAGACCCTGTCGATGACGCTGCCGGCGGTGATCACCACCGACCTGCGGCTCAACGAGCCGCGCTACGCCACGCTGCCCAACATCATGAAAGCCAAGAAGAAGCCGCTCGAGACCGTCACCCCCGACGCGCTCGGCGTCGACGTCGCGCCCCGGCTTGCCACGCTCAAGGTCCAGGAGCCCGCCGCGCGCAGCGCCGGGGTGATGGTGGCCGACGTGGCGCAGCTGGTCGACAAGCTCAAGAACGAAGCGAAGGTGATCTGACATGCCCATTCTCGTGATTGCAGAACATGACAACGCCGGCCTCAAGGCCGCCACCCGCAACACCGTTGCCGCCGCGCGCGCGCTGGACGGCGAACTGCACGTGCTCGTGGCCGGCAGCGACTGCGCCGGTGCCTGCGCGGCGGCCGCGGCGCTCGACGGCGTCGCCAAGGTGCTGTGCGCCGACGCCGCGCACTATGCCGAGCAAGGCGCCGAAAACCTCGCGGCGCTGATCGTTTCGGTGGCCGGCACGGCCTACTCCCACCTCCTCGCGCCGGCCACCACTTTTGGCAAGAACGTGATGCCGCGCGTGGCGGCATTGCTCGACGTGGCGCAAGTGTCGGAGATCGTCGCCGTCGAATCGGCCGACACCTTCGTGCGCCCGATCTACGCCGGCAACGCGCTGGCCACGGTCAGGAGCAGCGACGCGGTCAAGGTCATCACCGTGCGCACCACCGCCTTCGATGCGGTCGGTGACGGCGGCGCGGCGAGCGTCGAGGCCGTCGCGGCGGGGCCGGATCTGGTGCTCTCGGCGCTGGTCGGGCGCGAGCTGACCCAGTCCGAACGGCCCGAGCTGGGCGCCGCGGGCGTGGTGGTCTCGGGCGGTCGCGGGCTGGGCAGCGGCGAGAACTATCACGCCATCCTCGAACCGCTGGCCGACAAGCTCGGCGCGGCGCTTGGCGCCAGCCGCGCGGCGGTCGATGCCGGTTTCGTGCCCAACGACTACCAGGTCGGCCAGACCGGCAAGATCGTCGCCCCGCAGCTGTACGTCGCGGTCGGCATCTCCGGCGCGATCCAGCATCTGGCCGGCATGAAGGACTCGAAGGTCATCGTGGCGATCAACAAGGACCCCGAAGCGCCGATCTTCCAGATCGCCGACTACGGCCTGGTCGCCGATCTGTTCGAGGCCGTGCCGGCGCTCAACGCCGCGCTGTGATGCCTCTCAACTGAATTCAGGAATCTAGTCATGACCACTTACATTGCTCCGGTGCGCGAGATGCTGTTTACGATGAACGCGCTGGCCGGACTCGACGAAATCGCCGGGCTGCCCGGCAACGAGGAGATCAGCCCCGATCTGGTCGAAGCCATTCTCGACGAAGCCGGCAAGTTCGCCACCGAAGTGCTGGCCCCGATCAACGCCTCCGGCGACCGGCAGGGCAACACCTGGCGCGACGGCGAGGTGAGCACCGCCGACGGCTTCAAGGAGGCCTACACGAGCTTCTGCGAAACCGGATGGAACGGCATGCCGGCGTCCACCGAGTTCGGCGGGCAGGGGCTGCCGGTCACCGTGTCGACCGCGGTGCTGGAGATGTGGAAGTCGGCCAACATGTCGTTCTCGCTGTGCCAGATGCTGACCCTGGGCGCGGTCGAGGCGATCGCCCACCACGGCTCGGACGAACTCAAGAACACCTTCCTGCCCAACATGGTGGCCGGCACGTGGACCGGCACCATGAACCTCACCGAGCCGCAGGCGGGGTCGGACCTCGCCGCGGTGCGCACCAAGGCGGAGCCGCGCGGCGACGGCAGCTACGCCATCACCGGGACCAAGATCTTCATCACCTGGGGCGAGCACGACATGGCGGAGAACATCGTCCACCTGGTGCTCGCGCGGCTGCCGGACGCGCCGCCGGGGGTGAAGGGGATCTCGCTGTTCGTGGCGCCCAAGTTCCTGGTCAACGCCGACGGCTCGCTCGGCGCGCGCAACGATCTGGTGTGCGCTTCGATCGAGCACAAGATGGGTATCCACGCCAGCGCCACGGCGGTGATGGCCTTCGGCGAGAAGGACGGCGCGATCGGCTATCTGGTCGGCGAGCCCAACCGCGGGCTGGAATACATGTTCACGATGATGAACCACGCCCGGCTCAACGTCGGGCTCGAAGGGGTGGGCATCGCCGAGCGCGCCTACCAGCAGGCGGTGGGCTACGCCCGCGAGCGGATTCAGGGGCGCATCGTCGGCGATGCGTCCGGCGAGAAGAAGCCGATCCTGCATCACCCCGACGTGCGTCGCATGCTGATGGACATGAAGGCGCGCACCGAGGCCACGCGCGCGATCGCCTACTACGTGGCGGGCTGCATGGATCGCGCCAAGAGTCATCCCGACGACGCCGTACGCGGCGCCAATCAGCGCCGTCTCGAACTGCTCACGCCGGTGGTCAAGGGCTGGTGTACCGAGGCCGCGCAGGGCGTGACCTGGAACGGCATCCAGGTGCACGGCGGGATGGGCTTCATCGAGGAAACCGGTGCCTGCCAGCACATGCGCGACGCGCGTATCACTACCATCTACGAGGGCACGACGGCGATTCAGGCGAACGACCTGATCGGTCGCAAGGTCGCCCGAGAGGGCGGTCACGCCATGCGCGCGCTGCTCGAAGACATGGCCACAACGCGCCGCCAACTCGACGGCCATGACGATGCTCAGATGCGCCACATTGGCGCCGCGCTGGGCTGTGGGATGTACGCGCTGACCGAAGCTACAGAGTGGCTGCTGAGCAACTATGAGGCTCATCCGCAGGCCGCTGCCGCCGGTGCCGTGCCTTTCCTCAAGCTGGCCGGGACGGTTGCCGGGGGGTGGCTGATGGCGCGTTCGGCACTGGTGGCGTTCGAGCGATTGAGGGATGCGGACGACGGCTTCTACGCGGCCAAGCTGATTACCGCGCGCTACTTCGCTGAGCACGTGCTGCCCGAGGCCAACAGCTATCGCGATGCGATCGTTAATGGTTCGGAATCGGTGCTGGCGATGCATGAGGCGCTTTTCTGATGGACGCGCCGATGGCCCGCGAGGTCATGGAATACGACGTGGTGGTGGTCGGCGCAGGGCCGGCCGGCCTGTCGAGTGCGATCCGCCTAAAACAACTGGCTGATGCAGCAGGGCGCGAGCTATCGGTGTGCGTGGTGGAGAAAGGCTCCGAGGTGGGGGCGCACATTCTTTCTGGCGCGGTGATCGAGCCGCGTGCGCTCAACGAGTTGTTGCCAGACTGGAAGGAACGTGGCGCGCCGCTCAATACGCCAGTGACCGAAGACCGCTTTCTGCTGCTCTCGAAACACGGCGCACGCAAGCTGCCGACGCCGCCGCAGATGCACAACGAAGGCAACTACATCGTCAGCCTTGGCAACTTCTGCCGCTGGCTGGGTGAGCAGGCCGAGGCGCTGGGCGTCGAAATCTACCCCGGCTTCGCGGCGGCCGAGGTGTTGTACGACGATGTCGGCGCGGTTCGCGGCGTCGCCACTGGCGATATGGGACTCAACCGCGACGGCACGCCCGGCCCGAACCACGAGCGCGGCATCGAGCTGCATGCGCGCCAGACGGTGTTCTCGGAGGGCTGTCGCGGCTCGCTCAGCAAGGCGGTGATGGCGCGCTTTGACTTGCGCCGCAGCGCCGATCCGCAGACCTATGGGCTCGGCATCAAGGAGTTGTGGGAGATTGATCCGGCGGTGCACGAGCGCGGCCTCACGGTGCACACCGTCGGTTGGCCGCTGGCCAGCGACACCTACGGTGGTTCGTTTTTGTATCACCTCGAAGACAATCTGGTGTCGATCGGTTTTGTGGTCGGCCTCGATTACAGCAACCCGCACCTGTCGCCCTATGAGGAGTTCCAGCGCTTCAAGACCCATTCCGAGATCCGCCGCTACCTCGAAGGCGGGCGACGCATTTCTTATGGCGCGCGGGCACTGTCGGAGGGCGGCTTCCAGTCGCTGCCCAAGCTGAGTTTCCCGGGTGGCGTGCTGGTGGGCGACACCGCAGGCTTCCTCAATGTGCCCAAGATCAAGGGCACTCACATGGCGATGAAGTCGGGCATGGAAGCGGCCGATGCGATCTTCGACCATCTGGCCGATGCCCCCGACGGACGCGGCGAGGTGAGCGGCTATGCAGAGCGCCTGCGCGCGAGCTGGCTGTGGGACGAGCTGTATCAGGTGCGCAACATCCGCCCGTCATTCCGTTGGGGGCTGTGGGGCGGGATCGCCTACAGCGCGATCGACACCTATGTGCTGCGCGGCCGGGCGCCGTGGACGCTGAAGAATCACGCCGACCACACCCAGCTGAAGCCGGCCTCGGCATGCGCGCCGATCGACTACCCGAAGCCGGATGGCAAGCTGAGCTTCGACCGCCTGTCGTCGGTGTTCATCTCGGCCACCAATCACGCCGAGGAGCAGCCCTGCCATCTGCAGCTCAAGGACAGCGCCGCGCCGATTCAGATCAATCTCGCGACCTACAACGCACCCGAGACGCGGTACTGCCCGGCGGGCGTGTACGAGCTGGTCGAGGCCGACGAAGGGCCGCGCATGCAGATCAACGCGCAGAACTGCCTGCACTGCAAAACCTGCGACATCAAGGACCCGACCCAGAACATCAACTGGGTAACGCCCGAGGGCGGCGGTGGGCCCAACTATCCAAACATGTGAGCGGGGCGGGTGATGCGTCTCGGCGTATGCGGCGTTCGTGACGGGACGCTTGAATCGGGGTGGTCGGGGCTGTTCGCGACCATGGCGCGGGTGCTGGTGTATTGCGCGCTGGCGCTCGCTGTACAGGCACCGGAGGTGTTCGGGTTGTAGCGACAAGGTCGCCAGGGTGGTGGCATCAAATGTAATTTTTGCGTCGCTTTCGCGGCGCTGACCAAAGGAGATGAGAACGTGCTGATTAAAAGAGAACACGGGGCCGAACAGCCTCACTGGCCGCTCGGGCCATTCAAGATCCGGCTTCCCTTCGTGCACTACCGTTGGGAATACCCGGAAATGATTCAGGGCCTGATCATGTTTGTGGTCGGCCTGGCGATGATTCCGCTGCTGCAGAAATACCTCGGCATGCCCTACGAGGCCGCGCTGGCCTTCTGCGTGATCGCGGGTGTTGGTTACATGTTGCCGGCGCTGCTGGGGGTGCCGCTGGTGCCAGGCTGGATTACACCGGCGATCCCGGTGGTGATCCTGTTTCTGCAAGGTTTCGAGCCGGGGCCTGAGGCGATCAAGGCGATGTTTGCGCTGCAGATCGAGGTGTTCATCATCTTCCTGGTGCTCGGTATCACCGGCATGGGCAACCGACTGGTGACGGTGATTCCCAACTCACTCAAATCGGGCATCATCATCGGCGCCGGTATCGCCGCCATGATGGGTGAGCTGAAAGTCGGGGGGCGCATCGACAACACGCCGATCTCGCTGATCATCGGCTCCATCGTGTCGGCTTATGTGCTGTTCTCGCTGTCCTTCAAGAGCATTGTCGAGAAGAACGTGTGGGCCAAGCGCATCTCCAACTTCGGCATGGTGCCGGGCATGATTCTGGCGATGCTGGTCGGTTGGGCCGTGGGCGAATACCCCATGCCAGAAGTCAAGTGGGGCATTACCAACCCGGACTTTGCGCTGATGTGGGACTACCTCGTGTTCAGCACCGGCATGCCCGATGCGAGCACCTTCATGCTGGCGCTGCCGACGGCTGTCATCGCCTACGTGATCGCCTTTGGCGACATCGTGGTCGGCTTCACGCTGGTCAAGCGGGTCGACCACCTGCGTGAAGACGAGAAGATCGAGGAAGGCATCACCCGTGTTCACCTGGTGACCGCCATCCGCAACGGCATTCACGCCTTCTTTGCGCCGTGGCCCGGTCTGGCCGGTCCCTTGTGGACGGCAGCACACGCAACCGTGGCTGAGCGCTACGCGCTGGGTCGCAAGGCGATGGACTCCATCTACTCCGGTGGCGGTACCTTCTGGATCACTGGTTTCTTCGCCTTGTTCATGTTGCCGCTGGTGACCATCTTCAAGCCGGTGCTGCCGATCGCGCTGTCGCTGACGCTGGTGCTGACGGCCTACATCTGCATCATGGTGGGCATGGAAGAGCTGAAGAGCTCGACCGAACGCGGCGTGGCCGGCATTGTTGCGGTGACGCTCGCGATGCCCGACCCGAAGTCCACGGTGTACGCCGTGGTGATCGGTGTTGTCCTGTACTTCCTGATCGAGCGTCCGCACCGCATCGGTACGCGTAAAAACGACGATCTGAGCATCCTCGGTGACAGCACCTCCGATATGGAAGCCGGCGACACCCATGGACGCAAAGTGCCGCAGAACTGATCACTTGTTCTGTCGCACCGCAGCGCCGAACGCCCTCATTCGTGAGGGCGCTTTTTTGTGCACGATTCGTGCAATCGCTTGGCGGATCTTGATCGAGATCGGAGGCGCCGCGCGGGGCTTCGGGTTATCCTTGGGCTCTCCTGTCGTGAAACAACTAGGGCGGAAATCATCTTGAAGGTCTTTGGCATTGCCGGCTACTCCGGTTCGGGCAAGACAACGCTCATCGAAAAACTGATTCCAGAAATCCGTTCGCGCGGGCTGCGTGTGTCAGTCATCAAGCACGCGCATCATGGTTTTGATCTCGACCGCCCGGGCAAGGATTCATGGCGACACCGCGAGGCCGGCGCGCAGGAAGTGCTGATGCTCTCGAGTGGTCGCTGGGTCTTGATGCACGAGTTGCGCGAGACGCCGGAGCCGACGCTGGAGCAGCAGCTGGCGATTCTGTCGCCCTGCGATCTGGTACTCATCGAAGGCTTCAAGGCGGCGCCGGTGCCCAAGGTCGAGGTCTATCGGCCGGCCAATGGCAAGCCGCCCTTGTGGACCGACAACCCGCATGTGGTGGCCGTGGCCACCGATGCCGCGACCGATACCCCCTTGCCGACGCTGGACGTGAACGATCCGGTGGCGGTGACCGATTTCATTCTCGACTACAAGATGGAAGACTTTCAGGCATGAGCCTTCTCTCCTTTGAAGACGCGCGCACGCAACTGCTGGCGCAGGCACGGCCGGTGGCCGGCACCGAACTGGTGAGCACACTCAAGGCGCGTGGCCGCGTGCTGGCCGACGATCTGGTCTCCGAGTTCGACGTGCCGCCGCTCGATAATTCCGCGATGGATGGCTATGCGGTGCGCTGCGCCGACATCGCTTCTGCAGGGGCGTGTCTGCCGGTGTCGCAACGCATACCGGCCGGCACGGTGGGGCATCCGCTCGCCGCGGGTTCGGTGGCGCGCATCTTTACTGGCGCACCGATTCCGCCGGGCGCCGATGCGGTGGTGATGCAGGAGTTGTGTGAGCGAGACGGCGAAAAGGTCACGATCAACCATCTGCCGCAGAGCGGTGATTCGATCCGCCGCCGCGGCGAAGACATTGCCGTCGGGCAGGCGATATTGACGGCCGGCACCCGCCTGCGCGCGCAGGAACTTGGGCTGGCGGCGTCGATCGGTATCCCTGCCGTGTCGGTGCATCGCCGGCTGAAGGTCGCCATTTTCTTTACCGGCGACGAGCTCGTCATGCCGGGCGAGCCGCTGCGCGAAGGCGCCATTTACAATTCCAATCGTTTCGTACTCAATGCACTGCTCGAAGGCATGGGCTGTGAGGTGACGGACCTGGGCATCGTCGCCGACACGCTCGACGCCACACGCCAGGCGCTGCGCACCGCCGCGCACGGTCACGACGTGATCATCACCTCGGGTGGCGTGTCGGTGGGTGAAGAAGACCATGTCAAACCGGCCGTCGAGGCCGAGGGCTCGCTCGATCTGTGGAACATCGCCATCAAGCCGGGCAAGCCGCTGGCCTATGGCCGGGTCGGCGAGGCTGCCTTCATTGGCCTGCCGGGCAATCCGGTGTCTACCTTTGTGACCTTCCTGCTGCTGGTTCGGCCGTTCTTGCTCAAGGCTCAGGGCGTACGCGAGGTGTTGCCGAAGCCGGTGCAATTGCGGGCCGACTTCGATTGGCTCAAGCCGATCAAGCGGCGGGAGTTCCTGCGCGTGCAGGTCAATGCTGACGGAGGTTTGAGCTTGTTCGACAATCAGGGCTCGGGCGTGCTGACGTCCACCGTGTGGGCGGATGGTCTGGCCGAAGTGCCGCCGGGCGAACCCATTCGACGTGGCCAGATGGTGTCGTATTATTCTTTTTCCGACCTGCTGGATTGAATCGCGCATGAATCTGACTATTCTTTACTTCGCCAGTCTTCGAGAGTCGCTCGGCATGGCAAAAGAGGCCGTCGTGTTGCCTGGCGATGTCGATAGCGTTGGCGCGCTGCGTCAGCATTTGAGTGCGCGCGGAGACGCCTGGCAGCGCCTGGCGCCGGGGCACAATGTGCGTGCGGCGGTCAATCAGCAGATGGCGGCAGACGAACATGCGCTGGCCGCTGGCGATGAGGTCGCGTTTTTTCCGCCGGTGACGGGAGGCTGAGGCGATGGAAGTTCGAGTCCAGGAAGCCGACTTCGATGTTGGCGTTGAAACACGGGCCTTGTCGGCAGGGCGAACAGATGTCGGCGCGGTCAGCACTTTTTTGGGGCTGGTGCGTGGCGCATCGGACGGTGTGCAGTGCATGACGCTTGAGCACTATCCGGGCATGACCGAGCAGTCGCTGGCCGATATCGTGGCCGAGGCAAAGCAGCGCTGGAGCTTGCTGGGCGTGCGGGTGATTCACCGTGTCGGGCCGCTCCAGCCGGGTGATCAGATCGTGTTTGTCGGTGTGGCCGGTGCACACCGCGGAGAAGCGATCGCAGCCTGCGAGTTCATCATGGATTTTCTCAAGACTCGTGCGCCGTTCTGGAAAAAGGAACAGACGCCCGAGGGCAGTCGGTGGGTCGACGCGCGCGACGCCGATGACGCGTCCGCTGCACGTTGGCTGGACGTCGAATCCCGACGCTGACATTTGGCCGTTTTGACACGGCATTGCGCCGTGGCGGCACCTGAAAAAAAACGGCGTCCTCGGAAGGACGCCGTTTTCATACCCGGCAGTCAGCCGGGTCGGTATTACTTACGGCGAACCGGAGCGCGCTTGGCCGGCTGGCCGGCGGTGCCGGCCTGCGTGAAGGCCTGGAAGGCTTCGGTCGAGGCACGCGTCATCTGCTCGAAAGCAGCGCGGGCGTTGTCCATGGCACCTTGCACAGCGCCCATGGCGTTCTGGTCGGTGATGGGCATGCCGGTGAACATCTTGTTGATGGCTTCGAACATGTCGTTGCCGCCAGTGGCCAGTTGTTCGCTGACCATTTTGCCGACTTCGGATTGTGCCTGAGCAGCCACTTCTGCGATTTCACGGGCGCAAGCGAGCATGCGCTCGGTGGAGGCCTGTGCGTATTCGGTGCGCAGGCGAAGCATGTCTTGCGGGTCCTGCGTGGTGGTCAGTGCCTTGGCGTTGTTGACGCCGTCTTCGAACAGGGTCTTGGCCGTGCGGACCTGCAGTTCCATGATGCGCTGCGAGTTTTCGATCGACATCTGCGCCAGGCGCATCGCCGCTTCGAGGTTCTTCTTCTGCAGTGCGTTAAGTTGTTCGGGTTTGATCGCCATGGTGATTCCTCCTCGCTCAATGAATTGGGTTTGAGTCGACTGACAGGTGTTGCGCCGTAGCAGAAAAAAATTTCAGGTGGCCACAGACGTCTCAATCCATCCAAAATAACACATTGAGGAATACAGGAATACTGTGTTGGATCAGTTATTTCCAAGTTCAAACAGGCGTTTGTTGCATTGCAGCAACACATTCCGGATGAATGCTGCATCAGCGTCTTGAAATGTTCGTGGCAACACCCCATTTACGGTGCAACGAGTCAAACGGAAAAGGATGTCTTCATGCGCTTCGACAAACTCACCACCAAGTTCCAGCAGGCGCTGTCCGATGCGGGCAGCATCGCTGTGGGCAACGATCAGCAATTTATTGAACCGCAACATTTGATGTTGGCGCTGCTTGAACAGGATGACGGCAGCACGGCGTCTCTGTTGCAGCGAGCGGGTGTTAACGTCGCGCCGCTGAAAGTCGCGCTCAAAAGTGCGATTGATCGATTGGCGAAGGTTGAAGGTCATGGCGGTGATGTTCAGCTGGGGCGTGACCTGAACAATCTGCTCAATCTCACCGACAAGGCGGCTCAGAAGCAGGGCGATGCGTTCATTGCCAGCGAGATGTTCCTGCTCGCACTGGCCGACGACAAGGGCGAGTCAGGCCGTTTGTTGCGTGAGCATGGGCTGGTGAAAAAGCATCTGGAAGCGGCCATCGCCGCCGTGCGCGGCGGGCAAAACGTCGGGTCGCAGGATGCCGAAGCTCAGCGCGAGGCGCTGTCGAAGTACTGCATGGACCTGACGGAACGGGCGCGCCTGGGCAAGCTTGATCCGGTGATTGGCCGTGACGACGAGATCCGCCGCGCGGTACAGATTTTGCAGCGGCGTACCAAGAACAACCCGGTGCTGATCGGTGAGCCCGGCGTGGGCAAGACGGCCATCGTTGAAGGCCTGGCACAGCGCATCGTCAATGGTGAAGTGGCCGAGACGCTCAAGGACAAGCGGGTGTTGTCGCTCGACATGGCGGCGCTGCTGGCGGGGGCAAAATACCGCGGTGAGTTTGAGGAGCGGCTCAAGGCGGTGCTCAAGGATATTGCCCAGGACGAGGGGCGGATCATCCTCTTCATCGATGAGATCCACACCATGGTCGGCGCCGGCAAGGCCGAGGGCGCGATGGATGCGGGCAACATGCTCAAGCCGGCACTGGCGCGTGGTGAGCTGCACTGCATTGGTGCGACCACGCTGGATGAGTACCGCAAGTACATCGAAAAGGACGCCGCGCTGGAGCGCCGCTTCCAGAAAGTGCTGGTGGATGAGCCGAGTGTGGAGTCGACTGTCGCGATCTTGCGCGGCCTGAAGGAAAAGTACGAAGTTCACCACGGCGTGATCATCACCGACCCGGCGATTGTCGCCGCTGCGGAGTTGTCGCATCGCTACATCACCGACCGTTTCTTGCCCGACAAGGCGATCGACCTGATCGACGAGGCTGCTTCGCGGATCAAGATGGAGATCGACTCCAAACCCGAGGTGATGGACAAGCTCGACCGCCGCATGATCCAGCTGAAGATCGAGCGCGAAGCGGTCAAGAAAGAGAAGGACGAGGCCTCGATCAAGCGCTTGCAGCTGATCGACGAGCAGCTCGAAAAACTCCAGCGCGAGTACAACGATCTGGAGGAAATCTGGAAGGCAGAGAAGGCGCGCGCCCATGGCTCGGCGCACATCAAGGAAGAGATCGACGCCTTGCGCGCCAAGATGGCTGAGTTGCAGCGCGGTGGAAAGTACGAGCAACTGGCTGAACTTCAGTATGGCAAGCTGCCGCAACTCGAGGCGCAGCTGAAGGCGGCCGAGCAGAACGGTGACGTCGCCGTGCCGAACCAGCTCTTGCGCACGCAGGTGGGCACCGAGGAAATCGCTGAGGTGGTCTCCCGTGCGACCGGCATTCCGGTGTCGAAGATGATGCAGGGCGAGCGCGACAAGCTGCTCAAGATGGAAGACAAGATGCACGAGCGGGTGATCGGGCAGGACGAGGCGGTGCGCCTGGTCTCCGACGCGATCCGCCGCTCGCGTGCCGGCCTGTCGGACGAGAATCGCCCGTATGGCTCCTTCCTGTTTCTCGGCCCCACGGGTGTGGGCAAGACCGAACTGTGCAAGACGCTGGCGGAGTTTCTGTTCGACAGCGAGGAGCACCTGATCCGCATCGACATGAGCGAGTTCATGGAGAAGCACTCGGTCGCCCGACTGATTGGCGCGCCGCCGGGATACGTGGGCTATGAGGAGGGCGGCTATCTGACCGAACTGGTGCGCCGCAAGCCTTACTCGGTGATCCTGCTCGACGAGGTGGAAAAGGCGCATCCGGATGTGTTCAATGTGCTGCTTCAGGTGCTCGACGACGGCCGCATGACCGATGGTCAGGGGCGCACGGTGGACTTCAAGAACACCGTGATCGTCATGACCTCCAACCTTGGCAGCCAGATGATCCAGCAGATGGCCGGAGATGATTACGGCGTGATCAAACTGGCGGTGATGGCCGAGGTGAAGACTTACTTCCGGCCGGAGTTCATCAACCGGATCGATGAGGTGGTGGTGTTCCACAGCCTCGATGAAAAGCATATCGCCAATATCGCCCGCATTCAGCTGCAATACCTCGAGAAGCGGCTGGCGCGCCTGGAAATGGGTATGCAGGTGTCGGAGGCGGCCTTGGCGCAGGTGGCCGAGGCGGGCTTCGATCCGGTGTTTGGCGCGCGGCCACTCAAGCGGGCGATTCAGGAACGCATCGAGAACCCGCTTGCCAAGGCCATCCTGGAAGGTCAGTTTGCGGCCAAGGATGTGATCCGGGTCGACGCGGAGGGTGGCAAGATGCGCTTCGAGAAAGTTGCCGCGGCGACCTGACACCTGTTGCTGGGTTGATTCGTGTGTCTGGACGGCGCCCTGCGGGGCGCCTTTTTTTGCCTCGTCAGCGGCTATCGGCGTGAACGGCTGTTGGCGATGTCCTGAAGGCTGGTGAGAAGCGCCATGCTGCATTTTTGCAGGGATGTCAGTGCTTCATCGCTCGCGTTCTTGTCGCCAGCGATGTGTCGAGATATGACGTCTTCACCGTGGCTGTGCAGCACCTCGTGAAGTTCGGCGATCGCGCTGAGCGGGTCGGCCTCGCCAGTCCTGGCATTCTTCCGATCGAGCCATTGGCCGAAGCGGCAACGATGGGCGTCGGTCTCGGGCGGGGCAGACGACTCTCCGCGCAAGAAAACTTCCAGCCCATCGAGCCAGGCGCGGTGCTCGGAGGCGGCGTAGAGGAGCTCGATATCCTGAGGCTGGAGACGATCTGTTTGTTTCCATGCATCGGGTGCCGACCATTGTTTTGCCCACGCGGCGACAGCCTCGGCCGGCATCGGGCGGGCGATCCCGTAGCCTTGTGCCTGCTCGCAGCCCAATTGCAACAGGAGCCGGCCGTGCGCTTCGGTTTCGACCCCTTCGGCAATGACCTCGCGATGAAAGGCGCGTGCCAGACCGAGAACGCCTTCCAGAATGGAGAGGTCGCCCGGGTCGTGAAGCATGTCGCGCACGAAGCTTTGATCGATCTTGAGGACGTCTACCGGCAGACGCTTGAGGTAGATCAGCGACGAATAGCCGGTGCCAAAGTCGTCGAGCGCGAAGCGAACCCCCAGGGCGGCACAGGCCGAGATCACCGTCGAGACATGCTCAATGTCTTCGAGCGCGCTGCTCTCGAGCACTTCGAGTTCAAGCGACGCGGGGGGAACGTTGGGGTGTTGTTCAAGCAGTATCTTCAGCCGGTCGCTGAAGTCGACTTGCTGAAGGTGGTGCGCCGAGATGTTGACGCTGACGGTGAGCGTGATGCCCGCTTGTTGCCACGCGTCGATCTGGGCAAGTGCCGTTGAAATGACCCATTCGCCAAGTGAAATACCCGCACGATCCGTCTCGATGTGGGGGAGAAACATGCCCGGCGCGAGCATGCCACGGTCGGGGTGCACCCAGCGGATCAAGGCTTCGGCGCCGGTCATCACCCCGTTGCGCATATTGACCTTCGGCTGGTAGTGCAGGACGAACTCATTGTTGGTGAGCGCCTGGTGAATTCGGGCGATGCTTTCGTGCCGGCCCTGGATGGCGCGCTCGTGATCTGCATCGAAGACATGAAAGCGGTTTCGGCCGGTCTGTTTGGCTTGATACATTGCCTGATCGGCCTGGCGAATGAGCTGATCCGAGTCCAGATCGATGTCGCCACGATAATGCGCCAGCCCGATGCTGCCCGACACTTGCAGGCGGTGTTGATCAATGTGAATCGGTTCTGAAATCTTGATCAGCAGCCGGCGGACAATGGCGTCAAGAGCTTCTCCGCCAGGGTGGTCCGGCAGCACGATGACAAATTCGTCACCGCCGAAGCGCGCCACCGTGTCTTCTTCGCGAAGCGCCGCGGTGAGCCGCTCGGCAATGGTCACCAACACACGGTCGCCGACTGCGTGGCCGTAGCCGTCGTTGACTTCCTTGAAACCATCGAGATCGAGGTAGGCGAGGGCGAGCGCCGTCTTGCCGCGACGTGCCCGGGCCATGGTCTGACCCAGACGGTCGACCAGCAACACACGATTGGGCAATCCGGTGAGATCGTCGAAAAAGGCGAGGCGTTTGAGTTGATGCTCGTGTTCCTTTTGACGGCTGATGTCGGAGAAGACGGCGACATAGTGGGAGACCATGCCTTTGGCGTCGCGAACGGCGGAGATCGTCAGGATTTCAGGGTAGATCTCGCCGGATTTCCTCTTGTTCCATATCTCGCCTTCCCAGAAGCCCTTGTCGATGAGGTTTTCCCACAAGGACGCATAGAACGCCGTGTCGTGTTGCCCCGAGCGCAGGATGCGTGGGTTTTTTCCGATTCCTTCGTCTCGTGTGTAGCCGGTGATGCGGGTGAAGGCGTCATTCACGTTGAGGATTGTGCCCTCCGCGTTGGTAATGACGATGCCTTCGCGGGCGCTTCCGAAAACACTGGCGGTGAGTTGCAGGTCGACTTCGGCGACTTTGTTGGCCGAGATGTCGATTTGCGTGCCGGAAACGGTGAGCGGATCACCGGACGCTGTTCGTTCGGTGATTTGACCGCGCTCGATCAGCCAGATCCAGCGCCCGGACTTGTGTTGCATGCGAACTTCGCAGGCGTAGTGGGGGATGTCATTGGCGAGGTGCCTGGCCAGGAGCTTGGCAGAGCGATCGCGGTCGTCGGGATGAAGTAACTCGCTTCGGCGCTCTGCGGTCAATGCGTGCAGCTCTTTGCGTGTATAGCCGAGCATCTGCGCCCACAATTCATTGATGACGATGTTGCCGCTCGGAATATGCCACTCCCAGGTGCCCGCCCGCGTGCCCTCGATAATGCCTTCAAGGCGTATCTGGTTCTGAACCAGTTGCGCGGTCTTTCTGCGGACGACATATCGCAGGCGTAGATTCCAGAAAAATATCCAGGCCAGGAGCGCGGCTGCCGCCAGTGCGTAGGGCCAGTAGGCGAGCAGATCAATGCCTCGGTCGGGTAAGTGCGTGCCAGCCCATTTCCAGTTCAGGCGCTCGAGCGCGCCGGTGCTTCGAGCCCGCGTGATCCCTTTATTCAGGATTGAGCGCAGCAGGCTGTTGCCATCCTTGACGGCCATGGCATTGCGGCCGACGTACAGGGGCTCGCCGACCTTTTTCATGCGGGCATTGAGGCCGTTGCTGTAGAGGTAATGCAAGACGATCTGTTCGTCGCCGATCAGCGCATCGGCGCGCCCCTCGATCACCGCTGCACTGGCCTGGTCGAATGAGTCGGTGGAAATCAGTGTGAAGTCGATGCCCTTCGAGGCGAGAAAGTCCAGCGCATAATCGCCACGCTGAATGGCAATCCGCTTTCCGTAGAGACTGGTGAGGCCGGTGATGTCTGGTCGATCTGCCACGACAAAAATGGTCGCAGGAATCTCAAAAACCGTATCGGTAAAGTCGAAGTGGTGGTCCCGTTCTTCGCTATAGAAAAAGCTGGTCAGCACATGCGCGCGACCTTCTTCGACCGCGCGCTGGGCGTCCAGAAAAACGGCGTCGGTAAATTCAGCGTGAAATCCGAATTCGGTGCTGATCCAGGTCGCGAGTTCGATCATCATGCCCTTGCGTGCGCCGGTGCTCGGGTCGACGAATTCGAAGGGCGGATAGTTGCTCTGGCTGACGAAGACGATTGGGCCGGCTGTATCCAGGAACGCGCGTTCCTGCGCGGTCAATGTCTCCTGGGGGGGCGTCTGTGCCTGCACCAAGGCAATTGCCGTGACGCAGAGAAGCGCGAGCATCAGGCCTAGCAGGAAGTGCTTGATTGATGGGCGTGGAGAGCTCATGTGCAGAGGGCGCGCGCGACGCACAAAAGGTGTGCTATCGCGCGTCAGGTTGGCATTTGGGCGGCGTCCCGATGATAGCTGGAAACGGACACGCCTGATACGAACGTCAGGGTTCGAGGAAGATCGCGGGCGTGTTTGGGGTGCGGCAAGGTGTCGCGCCCGAGCGTTGCGAAGTCAGGTTTTAGTATTTGTGTGAGCGCACCACGAAAAGTTTCCCGCGCGATTCAGCGATGCGTGGGAGCCAGGTCGCGGAAGCACTCGGGCAGCTGCAAGGTTTGCAGGCTGCGCTGGGTAAACAGGAATCGACCGTCGACCCGAAAGCCGAGGGCCTCCCAGGGCACCGCGGTATTCAACAGGTGGACGGCTTCGTCCATTGCCATGACGGTGTCGTGGGGAAACAGCGCGAGAATCGCCCCATCGTATGCGCGAGCCGGGTGCAGAAAAAAGGGGGCGTCGCGTCGTGTACGGCCATTGACGTAGATGCGTGGCGAGTCGCTGAGCGGATAGGTGCGCCCCCAGTGCCACCAGTTGCTTTCGTCGAAACGACGCACGCGACGAGCGAGGAGGCGTGGCTTGTGGGGGCGCAGGTCGGGATGCGGCTGGTTGTAGAGCATGCGCCGGGTGGCGCCACTGTCGACTGTCTGGGAACACACGAAGTCGACATTGCCGTCGGGATGAGTAAACACATCATCGGCCCCCGATACCGCGCCCACCTTGACCGAAAAGAGGTCGGCCAGTGCGACGGTCATGGGGGCCGGCGAGAAGGCGAGTTGGCCATCCATCTCAATGAATTGGCGCGCTTCCCAATGCGGTGATTGCAGCGTGCGGAATTGCGTGCGGCGGCTGAAATTGCCTTTTTCGAATCGAAAAATCGCGCAGTTCGGGAGCGCGCCGGCGAAGATTCGTGTGTCGCCGGTTTCGACCCAGTGGGTAATGGTGCCGGTATCGTACAACCAGCGATTGAGTTTGCGTGCGGCGGTCAGTTTGATGAACTCGCGCGGCACGATAAAGATCAGCTCGCCGTCGTCGGCCAGGTGGCGTACGCACTTGTCGATGAAGAACAGGAACAGATTGCTGCGGCCGTCGAAATGCTGGGTGTCGAGCCGAGCCCGTGTGGCTTCCGGGATGTCCTGAAAGCGCACATAGGGCGGATTGCCGATGATCGTGTTGAAGCGCTCTGACAGCGGGTAGCTGAAGAAATCGCCCTGCAGCATCGACATTTTGGCTACCGCCGGGTCGAGCTCGATGGCGACGCAAGAATCAATTTTCTCGCTGAACGCTCCCGCGCCCGCCGATGGCTCCAGGACACGCCCCTCGCGTTGACGCAGCTTGAGCATCAAATCGACGATCGCTGTCGGCGTAAAGACCTGGCCAAGAGAGGTGACGTTTCGGGCGGGCAAAAGGGTGACGGACTGAGGTTTCGGAGGAGGCGCCACGGTAGCTGAAGCGACTGAATCGGGCAATGCCTGAGGCGCCGGGTCGACAAAAAAGCGCGGCCAGAGCCGCGCTTTTTGCGTCAGACGCCAAATCCGATCAGACAGCGCGGATAGCAGCAGCCTGCAGACCCTTGGGGCCCGTGCGGATTTCGAACTCGACGCGCTGGTTTTCAGCCAGGGTGCGGAAGCCGTTGCCCTGAATTTCGCTGAAGTGCGCGAACAGGTCATCACCACCGCCATCAGGCGTAATGAAGCCGAAGCCCTTGGAGTCGTTGAACCATTTCACGGTGCCGGTTTGAGTGCTCATTTATACGTGTTCCATAATAAAAACAAAATCTGGGCGCATAGCCCACCTGCAGGAACTATCAAGAAACGTACTGAGGGGATTCAAACGTGGGCGGTTTAACCAAACACCGCGAAGAAACACCTGCAAGGACAACTGCTTGAAGCGACTGCCCCGACACGATACACCTTTTTGCCCGGGTGTCTAGTGCTTTGTGGCAGCGTCAAACCCGGGCGTGTAGTGCGATTTGCCGATGAGCCGCCGGGCGTGGCTGCGAAATGGGATAATCGCGCTCAAATCAAGTGGATCGAAGGCAAGCATGACTATTCAGTGGTTCCCGGGGCATATGAATTCGGCGCGCAAGAAGGCGGCCGAAGTCATGGCGAAGATCGATGTGGTGATCGAGGTTGTGGATGCGCGCCTGCCGGCGGCGAGCACGAATCCGATGATCGAATCCTTGCGCGCGCACCGCCAGCGTCCTTGCCTCAAGTTGCTCAACAAGTCCGACTTGGCCGACCCGGTTGCAACGGCACAGTGGCTGGCCTATTTCAATCAGCAGCCGGGCGTCAGGGCAGTGGCCATTTCGTGCAAGAAACCGGCGGAAGTGGCCCGCGTGCCCAAGCTGTGTCAGCAGCTGGCGCCGCATCGCAGCGATGGCACCAAGCCCTTACGCATGATGATCATGGGGATTCCGAACGTCGGCAAATCAACATTGATGAACGCCATGCTTAAACGCCGTGTGGCCGCCGTGGGCGATGAACCGGCGGTGACCAAGTCTCAGCAGCGGCTCGATATCAGCCCCACCATGTCTTTGGTGGATACGCCGGGGATGCTGTGGCCGAAAATTGCGTACGACGCTGATGGCTTCATGCTGGCGGCCAGTCATGCGATTGGGGTCAATGCCGTTGCCGAATTCGATGTGGCCGTTGCGTTGGGCCAGTTGTTGTTGTCACGCTATCCCGATCGTCTGGCGGCTCGCTACAAGACCGACGTGACCGGCTTTGACGGCGTGCGACTGGTGGAAGAGGTGGCGCGCCGGCGCGGATGCCTGATCAAGGGCGGCGGTGTAGACGTCGACAAGGCGGCGCTCGTTTTGCTGGGCGATTACCGCAGCGGCGCCTTGGGCCCGATCAGTCTCGAGACGCCGAGCAGTCGCGCCGACATGATTGCGGCCGCGTCGGTGGCTGTGGACGCCGCGGAAGCAGTGTCTGCCGAGGGCGGAGACGAGGCGTGATGGCGGGGGTATTGTCCTGCGGGCGCTTTCGGCTGGATCTGACGACGCCGAAAATCATGGCGATTCTGAATGTCACGCCGGACTCATTTTCGGGTGACGGTCTGCTCAAGCGGCGTGATGACATCTTGCGTCGCGCGGAGCAGGCAGTTGAAGAGGGCGCACACCTGCTCGATTTGGGTGGGGAGTCGTCTCGTCCGGGCGCCGAGTCGGTGAGCGAGTCCGAAGAGCTCGATCGGGTCATTCCGATCGTTGAAGCCTTGGCGGGCTGGGATATTCCGCTGTCGGTGGATACCGTCAAGCCGGCGGTGATGACGGCTGCGATTGGGGCTGGCGCGGCCATGATCAACGATATCAACGCGTTGCGTATGCCGGGCGCGTTGGCGGCAGTCGCGGCCAGCGAGGCTGCGGTGTGTTTGATGCATATGCAGGGCGCGCCCAGAACGATGCAGGCTGCGCCGCATTACGACGATGTGGTGGCCGAGGTCACAAGTGCACTGACCGAGCGGGTCGATGCCGTGTGTGCTTCGGGCGTGGCGCGGGAGCGGATCTTGATCGACCCCGGCTTTGGCTTTGGTAAAACGCTGGCGCACAACCTGGCGCTGTTTCGGGCGTTGCCGCAGCTGTCATCCCTGACGCCGGTGCTGGCCGGGGTGTCGCGTAAATCAATGCTTGGGGCGATCACCGGGCAGCCGGTGGAAGCGCGTGTGGTGGCCAGTGCGGTCGCTGCGGCGCTGGCGGTGCAGTTGGGTGCGGTGTGCGTGCGAGTGCACGATGTTGCCGCGACCCGGGACGCGCTGGCGGTGCTGGACGCGGTGCGGTCGTGAGTGTTTGCACGCAGAAAATCGACAACGGCTGTCATAATCCGGCCAGCATTTTCGGGGCGGCAGTGTCCGCCACTGACAGCCTATTGAGGTGGGAAGAGTCATGAGCAGAAAGTATTTTGGTACGGACGGAGTGCGCGGCCGGGTGGGTGATGCGCCGATTACGCCGGATTTCGTCATGCGTCTTGGTTACGCGGCTGGCGTGACGTTGGTGATGCGTGAGCAGTTGCCCAAGGGCGAGCGTCCGACGGTGCTGATCGGCAAAGACACGCGGATTTCGGGTTACATGCTCGAAGCCGCCCTGGAGGCGGGTTTTTCGGCGGCCGGGGTGGATGTCATCCTGGCCGGACCGATGCCGACGCCGGCCGTGGCCTATCTGACACGCGCCTTGCGTTTGCAGGCCGGCGTTGTCATTTCGGCATCGCATAATCCTTTTTACGACAATGGAATCAAGTTTTTTTCAGCCGGCGGCGCAAAGCTGCCCGATGCCGTCGAGCGCGAAATCGAAGACCATCTCGATGAGGGGATGGGGTGCGTATCTTCCGACCGGCTCGGTCGGGCGCGCCGTATTGAAGATGCCGCCGGGCGGTATATCGAATTCTGCAAGAGCACCTTCCCGAACGAACTCGATCTGCGCGGCCTGAAAATTGCGCTCGATTGCGCGCATGGCGCGGCCTATCACATTGCGCCGAAAGTGCTGCACGAACTGGGCGCTGAAGTGGTGTCGGTTGGCGTGCGACCCGATGGCCTCAACATCAATGACGGCGTAGGTGCGACCGCACCGGAGTATCTGCGTGACGCCGTGCTGACCCATGGCGCGGACATTGGCATTGCGCTCGATGGCGATGCGGACCGTGTGGTGATGGTGGATGCGGCGGGTGAAATCTACGACGGCGACAAGCTGATCTATGTCATCGCCGTGGCGATGAAACTGTCTGGCAAGCTCAATGGTGTGGTTGGCACGCTGATGAGCAATCTGGGCTTTGAGCATGCCATCGGACGTCTCGAGGTGCCCTTCGCGCGTGCGAAAGTCGGCGATCGTTACGTGCTCGAAATGATGCAGGAGAAGGGCTGGCGTCTCGGCGGCGAGAACTCCGGGCATATTCTCAGTCTTGACCACCATACGACGGGTGACGGTATCGTTTCCGCGCTGCAGGTGCTGGCGTCGTTGCGGCAACGGGGTGTGACGCTCAAGCAGGCGTGTGAAGATCTGGTGTTCTATCCGCAGCGTTTGATCAACGTGCGCATGCCGCAAGGATTCGACTGGCGGTCGGATAGTCGTATCGCAGCGGCCGAGCGCGCGACAGCCGAGGCTCTGGGTGAGCGCGGCAGGGTGTTGCTGCGCCCCTCGGGAACCGAGCCGCTGCTGCGCGTGATGGTCGAGGGGCGCGATGCGGAAGAGGTGGAGTGCCACGCCACACAGCTGGCGGATACCGTTCGCGGCGCCTTTGGCGAGACCGTCTGAGTGTGCCGCAGCTTGAGTGCTTTGTTTGCTGAGCAGCGGGTGGGCGGTTACAATCGTCGGATTTTTCCGCCTTCGCAGCGAAGCGTATGAGATCGAAACTGGTAGCAGGTAACTGGAAAATGCATGGTCGGCGCGACATGGCGGCAGCTTTGCTGTCCGCGCTCACTTCGCGTTTGCCTGACGGCGTGGATGTTGCCGTTTGTGTTCCGTTCCCCTACCTGGATCAGGCGCGTGCGGCATTGGCGGGTACCGCATTACATCTCGGCGCGCAGGATGTGAGTGAGTGTGACGATGGCGCATTCACGGGCGAAGTCAGTGCGGGCATGCTTCTGGATATGGGCTGCCGTTACGTGATCGTCGGGCATTCTGAGCGCCGCGCGCGCCATGGTGAATCGAGTCGGCGTGTTGCCGATAAGGCTGCATCGGCATTGCGCGCAGGTCTGACCCCGATCGTTTGCGTCGGTGAGACACAAGAGCAGCGACTGGCCGGCAAGACGGAGGCCGTCGTGGCTGAGCAACTGTTGCCGGTGCTGGCGCTTGGCGCTGAGCGGGTAGAGCGCCTGGTTATTGCCTACGAGCCCGTCTGGGCAATTGGTACCGGACTCTCCGCCACGGTGGAAGAAGCCGTTGAGGTGCATGTTGCTATTCGCAAGGCGCTCGATGGTGTGTCTCGCGCCGCGGCGGATCGGGTTCAGATTTTGTACGGCGGGAGCGTGAAACCGGAAACCGCTCTCGCGCTGTTTTCAGCGGACGATATCGATGGCGGACTCGTCGGTGGCGCCGCGCTGGATCCGGAAGCGTTTTTGGCGATTTGCAAAGCTGCAGTCGCTGTTTGATTAGAACTTATACGTTCAGGAATGAATGAATCATGGGTAGTTATCTCTTTTCGATTGTGTTGACGGTGCACGTGCTGGTCGGTATCGGAGTGATCGGTCTTGTTTTGCTGCAGCACGGCAAAGGGGCGGATGCTGGTGCTGCATTTGGCAGTGGTTCGTCGGGGAGCCTTTTTGGTGCATCCGGGTCAGCCAACTTCATGAGTCGCACCACGGGTGTGCTGGCGACGGTGTTCTTTATTACCAGCCTTGGCCTGAGCTACTTGGCAAGTTCCGCCCGGACTGTCCCGGCAAGCGTGATGGAGCAAGCAGTTCCGGCGGCCGGAGAGGCTGCGCCCGCGCCTGCGGCTGGTTCGGATTCGAAGCTCAATACGGTTCCCAAATAAGGTGCAAAAAGCTTTGCGCAGCGCGGTAGAAGTCGTATAATTCGTCCCGCTGTAACGCTGAGTGCCGACGTGGTGAAATTGGTAGACACGCCATCTTGAGGGGGTGGTGACGTAAAGTCGTGTGAGTTCGAGTCTCACCGTCGGCACCAAAAAAATTATTGGACGCCCGCAGTAAGCGGGCGTTTCCATGCGGTTTTTCCGCAAACAAAGACCGGGATCGATAAATGCTAGAAAACTACTTCCCCGTGCTTGTTTTCATCTTGGTCGGGCTCGCCTTTGGTGTGGCGCCGATCGTCATGGGTCGGCTTATTGCGCCGCACCGTCCTGACAGCGAAAAGCTTTCCCCTTTTGAGTGTGGCTTCGAGCCCTTCGAAGATGCGCGCATGAAATTTGATGTGCGTTATTACCTGCTCGCTATCCTTTTTATTATCTTTGACCTTGAGATTGCGTTCCTGCTTCCGTGGGCGACGATTCTCCAGGAAATTGCCGGCACAGAATCTCTGCGCCTGTTTGGTTTCTTCGAGATGTTTGTGTTTTTGGGCATTCTCGTCATTGGTTACATCTGGGTGTGGAAAAAAGGCGCACTGGACTGGGAGTGATTTCCCCTCCGCTTCACCCTTGAATCTGCCTTGCGGCAAGAGGTGACATGAGTATCGAAGGCGTTTTAAAAGAAGGATTCGTCACAACGTCACTGGATACGGTGATCAACTGGACGCGTACCGGCTCCTTGTGGCCGATGACGTTTGGTTTGGCGTGCTGTGCCGTTGAGATGATTCATGCAGGTTGTTCGCGCTATGACCTCGACCGCTTTGGGGTGGTTTTCCGTCCCAGTCCGCGTCAGTCTGATGTCATGATCGTGGCGGGAACGCTGTGCAACAAGATGGCGCCGGCCTTGCGTAAGGTCTACGACCAGATGGCCGAACCACGCTGGGTGATTTCAATGGGTTCTTGTGCGAACGGCGGTGGCTATTACCACTACTCGTATTCAGTTGTTCGCGGTTGTGATCGTGTGGTGCCGGTGGATGTTTATGTCCCTGGTTGCCCGCCGACTGCTGAAGCGCTGATCTACGGCATCATCCAGTTGCAGCGGAAGATCCGGTCCACCAATACCATTGCGCGCTGACGGGGCAGGTGACGGGATGACCACAAAAATTGAACGTCTTTCTGCCTTGCTAGGCGAGCATTTCGGTGAGCGTGCTAAATCGATCGTTGTTGATCGCGGCGAAGTAACCCTGGAAGTTGCAGCCGAAGATTATCGAGCGGTGGCACTTGAACTGCGTGATCGTGCCGAATTCGGTTTCGAACAGCTGATTGATGTGTCCGGCCTCGATTATTCGACCTGGGCTAATGGTGAATGGGCGCGAGAGCGCTACGCTGCGGCGACGCATCTGTTGTCAGTTGCCAATAACTGGCGTTTGCGTCTGCGTGCCTTCGCGCCGGATGATGGTTTTCCGGTGCTTGATTCCTTGTGCGATGTCTGGCCGAGTGCGAACTGGTTCGAAAGAGAGACTTTTGATCTGTTCGGCATCATGTTCTCGGGCCATCCGGATCTGCGCCGCATTCTTACCGACTACGGTTTTGTCGGTCATCCCTTCCGTAAAGACTTTCCGATCTCGGGTTATGTGGAAATGCGTTATGACCCTGAGCAGCGGCGTGTCGTTTATCAGCCAGTAACTATCGAGCCGCGCGAAAATACGCCGCGGGTTGTGCGTGAGGCCAACTACGGAGATGTCGGCCATGGCTGAAATCCGCAACTATACGATCAACTTTGGCCCGCAGCACCCGGCGGCGCACGGCGTGTTGCGCTTGGTGCTAGAGCTGTCCGGTGAGGTCGTCGAGCGCGCTGATCCGCATATCGGCTTGCTCCATCGCGGTACCGAAAAGCTTGCTGAAACCCGCACCTGGGTGCAGTCCGTGCCGTATATGGACCGTCTCGATTACGTATCCATGATGTGTAATGAGCACGCCTACTGTCTGGCGATCGAGCGTCTGCTCGGTGTCGAGGTGCCGGAGCGTGGTCAATATATTCGGGTGATGTTTGATGAAATCACGCGAATCCTGAACCATTTGCTTGCGATCGGAACCCATGCGCTCGACATCGGCGCAATGACCATGGTCTTGTACACGTTCCGTGAGCGTGAAGACCTGATGGATGCCTACGAGGCCGTTTCGGGCGCGCGGATGCACGCTGCGTATTATCGGCCCGGTGGTGTTTATCGTGATCTGCCCGATCAGATGCCGCAGTACGAAACATCGAAGTGGAAAAATGCCGAAACGGTTCGTCAGTTAAATGAGAATCGTCAAGGCTCACTGCTCGATTTCCTGGAAGACTTCACCAATCGCTTTCCGAAGTATTGCGACGACTACGAAACTCTGCTGACTGATAACCGGATCTGGAAGCAACGGACCGTTGGTATTGGCGTGGTCACACCGGAACAGGCCAAGGCCTGGGGCTTTACTGGCGCGATGCTGCGCGGATCCGGCGTGGCGTGGGACTTGCGAAAGAAGCAGCCCTACGAAGTCTACGATCGACTGAATTTCGATATTCCGGTGGGCAAGGAAGGCGATTGCTACGATCGTTACCTGGTTCGCATGGAAGAAATGCGCCAGTCGAACCACATCATCAAGCAGTGCATTGCCTGGCTGCGGAAGAATCCGGGGCCGGTCATTACGGGCAACCACAAGGTGGCCCCGCCGTCGCGCGAAGCGATGAAGTCGAACATGGAAGAGTTGATTCACCACTTCAAACTCTTCTCGGAAGGTATGCATGTGCCGGAAGGCGAAGTGTATGCGGCCATCGAGCACCCCAAGGGCGAGTTCGGTGTGTATGCCGTATCGGATGGCGCCAACAAGCCGTATCGACTGAAGCTGCGCTCCCCTGGTTTCGCCCATTTGGCGGCCATGGATGCGATGGCCAAGGGACATTTGCTTGCAGACGTCGTCGCCATTATCGGCACGATGGACATCGTGTTTGGTGACGTTGACCGCTGAGACGGACCGAAGAACGCAAACTATCGGGTATGGGCAGAAAATGCTGAGCCAGGAATCGCTGAAGTTAATCGACGTAGAGGTCGCCAAGTATCCACCGGACCAGAAACAGTCCGCGGTGATGGCCGCGTTGCGCATCGCGCAGCAAGAAAAGGGCTGGCTGGCCAGGGAAACCATTGATGCCGTCGCCAGTTATCTCGACATGCCGGCGATTGCCGCGTTTGAGGTGGCAAGCTTCTACAACATGTACGACCTCGAACCCGTCGGCAAACACAAGATCACGGTGTGTACGAATCTGCCGTGCGCGTTGTCCGGCGGCGTGCACGCTGCTGACTACCTGAAGCAGAAGCTTGGTATTGAATTCAATGAGACCACACCCGACGGCAAATTCACGCTTAAAGAGGGTGAGTGCATGGGCGCCTGTGGGGATGCGCCGGTCTTGCTGCACAACAACCACACGATGTGTAGCTGGATGACGACTGAAAAAATCGATCAACTGCTGGCGGAACTGGCGAAATGAGCGCACGAAACCTCATCCTCGCCGATCTGGACGGCGACCGTACCTGGCGGCTGCAGGACTATCTCGCACGCGGCGGCTATGCTGCGCTGAAAAAGATCATTGCTGAAAGTACGCCACCGGCGGACATCATTGCCGAAGTCAAGGCTTCGGTGTTGCGTGGCCGGGGCGGTGCGGGCTTCCCGACGGGTTTGAAGTGGAGCTTCATGCCGCGCTCCTTCCCAGGCGCCAAGTATCTGGCCTGCAACTCGGACGAAGGCGAGCCGGGTACTTTCAAAGACCGCGACATTCTCCGCTACAACCCGCACTCCGTCATCGAGGGCATGATCATCGCCGCCTATGCGATGGGTTGCGAGCGCGGCTACAACTATATTCACGGTGAAGTCTTCGAGGTGTATGACCGTTTCGAAGAGGCGCTGGCCGAAGCGCGTGCCGCGGGCCTGCTCGGCGACAAGATTCTTGGCTCCGACTTCAGCTTTGAACTGTTTGCGCACCATGGCTACGGCGCCTACATCTGCGGTGAAGAAACCGCGTTGCTCGAATCCATCGAAGGCAAGAAGGGGCAGCCGCGATTCAAGCCGCCGTTCCCGGCCAGCTATGGTCTGTATGGCAAACCGACCACGATCAACAACACTGAAACCTTCGCCTCCGTGCCCTTCATTCTGCGCGATGGTGGTGAAACCTTCCTGAATTACGGCAAGCCGAACAACGGTGGTACCAAGCTGTTCTCCATTTCCGGGCATGTGAATCGTCCCGGCAACTATGAGATCGAACTCGGTACGCCGTTCTCCGAGCTGCTCGACATGGCCGGCGGCATGCGCGGCGGCCGCAAGCTCAAGGGTGTGATCCCCGGGGGTTCATCGTCGCCGGTGGTGCCTGCCGACATCATGATGGATTGCACCATGGACTACGACTCGATCTCCAAGGCGGGGTCGATGCTCGGTTCGGGCGCAGTGATCGTGATGGACGAGACCACCTGCATGGTGCGAGCGCTCGAGCGCCTGTCCTACTTCTACTTCGAAGAGTCCTGCGGGCAATGTACGCCGTGTCGTGAAGGCACCGGCTGGTTGTACCGCGTGGTTCATCGTATCGAGCATGGCCTCGGCCGGCCGGACGACCTGGATCTGCTCAACAGCGTTACCACCAACATCATGGGTCGCACCATTTGTGCGCTCGGCGACGCGGCGTCCATGCCGGTGCAGAGCTTCGTCAAGCATTTCGGCGATGAATTCGCCTATCACATCGAACACAAGACCTGTCTCGTGCCGGACGACGTCCAGCGCGAAGGCAGCAAAATCTATGTAGGTCCGTCATGCTAGAAATCGAGATCGACGGCAAGCAGCTTCAGGTGGCTGATGGCAGCACCGTGATGGATGCGGCCAACCAGGTGGGGGCATACATCCCGCACTTCTGTTACCACAAGAAACTGTCCATCGCTGCCAACTGCCGCATGTGCCTCGTTCAGGTCGAAAAGGCGCCCAAGCCGCTGCCCGCCTGTGCGACGCCGGTGACCAACGGCATGAAGGTGTGGACCAAGTCCGAAGCCGCCGTCAAGGCCCAAAAAGGCGTGATGGAGTTTCTCCTGATCAACCACCCGCTCGACTGCCCGATCTGCGATCAGGGCGGTGAGTGCCAGTTGCAGGATCTGGCGGTCGGCTACGGCGAGAGCAAGTCGCGCTATCAGGAAGAGAAGCGCGTCGTGTTCAACAAGAACCTTGGCCCGCTGGTCTCGACCGACATGACGCGGTGCATTCACTGCACCCGCTGTGTTCGCTTCACGCAGGAAATTGCCGGCCTGATGGAACTCGGCCAGGCCTTCCGCGGCGAGCATTCCGAGATCATGCCCTTCGTCGAAAAAACGGTCGATTCCGAGCTGTCGGGCAACATCATTGATTTGTGCCCGGTCGGCGCACTGACCTCCAAGCCTTTCCGTTTCGCCGCCCGCACCTGGGAGCTGGCACGCCGCAAGTCGGTCAGCCCGCATGACTCGCTGGGCAGCAACCTGATCGTTCAGGTCAAACACGATGTCGTCAAGCGCGTGCTGCCGCTCGAGAACGAAGCGATCAACGAATGCTGGCTGTCTGACCGGGACCGCTTCTCGTACGAAGGCCTGAATTGCGCTTCTCGCCTGACCAAGCCGATGATTCGTCAGGGCGACAGCTGGCAGGAGACCGACTGGCAAACCGCACTGGAATTCGCGGCAACCCGTCTCAAGGCCGTCGTGGCCGCCGCGGGCGGTGAAGAATTTGGCGCGCTGCTGGCACCCAATGCCACGGTCGAAGAACTCTATCTTGCGCAGAAACTGGTACGTGGGCTGGGCAGCGATAACGTCGATTTCCGTCTGCGTCAGGCCGATTTCTCGGCGGATGCCGTCAGTCAGGGCGCGCCGTGGCTTGGCATGCCGGTCGCTGAAGTCGCCGATCTGAATCGTTTGCTGGTGGTTGGAAGCTTCTTCCGCAAGGATCATCCGCTGCTGGCACAGCGTGTGCGTCAGGCCGCCAAGCGGGGCCTCAAGGTCGCGAGTATTCACCCGACGGCCGATAACTGGCTGTTGCCGGTGTTGGCGCGGATGCAACCCAAGCCCTCCGAAATGGTTGCTGCCTTGGCGGCGGTGCTCAAAGCCGTCGCTGACGCAGAAAGCAAAACCGTCGATGCCGCGTTGGCATCGCTTGTTCCGGCGGACATCCCGGCAGAGGCCAAGGCCATTGCCGACATGCTCGTCAGCGGCCGCAAGTCGGCGATCTGGCTGGGCAACTTCGCGGTGCAACACGCCCAGGCAGCGACGCTGCGCCGTATCGCCCAAGAGATCGCAAGCATTACCGGCGCCAGCTTTGGCGTGATCGGTGACGCTGCCAACAGCGTGGGTGGCTATCTCGCCGGTGCCATTCCGGCCACGGGTGGCAAGAACGCTGCGGCAATGCTGAGTGAGTCGCTCAAGTCGTACGTATTGCTCAACGTCGAGCCATCGCTTGATTCTGCCGCTGGCGAGCGCGCACGTGCCGCCGTGGCAGGGGCCGATTTCGTCGTCAGCCTGACAGCCTTCAACAGCCCCGAGTTGCGCGCCATCAGTCATGTGATGCTGCCGGTGTCTCCCTTTACCGAAACTTCCGGCACCTTTGTCAATTGCGAAGGGCGTGCCCAGAGTTTTGTGGCCGTCGCCAAACCGCAAGGCGATGCACGTCCGGCATGGAAAGTCCTCCGTGTGATGGGCAATCTGTTGTCACTGGATGGATTCGACTACAACGATTCCGAAGCCGTGCGTGCCGCAGTCCTCGATATCGACGCCTTCCCGGTCGCCAATCTGAACAACGCGCTGGATGGCCTGACGGTGTCCGTGTCGGCACCGTCTTCCGGTCTCGAGCGTGTGGCGGATGTGCCAATTTACGCAACGGATTCGATCGTCCGTCGTGCGCCCGCGCTTCAGCGTGCCCGCGATGCTGCGGCGCCCGCGGCCTACTTGTCGACGGCCACGCTGGCATCTCTTGGCCTGAATGCAGGTGACGCCGTCGAGGCGAAAACCGAACAGGGCAGCGCCCGCTTGATCGCGACGACTGACGATACGCTGGCCGATGGCTGCGTGCGGATTGCATCGGCACATGAATCAACGGCAGCGCTGGGCGGCTTGTCCGCTGTCGTGACCTTGGAGCGCGTTTGATGGAAGCCCTTCTCGAACCGATTGCCTCGCTGTTCGGTGCCGCCTGGCCGGCCGTGTGGACCCTCGCCAAGATCGTGGCGATCATCGCGCCGTTGATGATTGCGGTCGCGTATCTGACCTATTTCGAGCGCAAGATCATTGGCTACATGCAGGTGCGTATCGGCCCGAACCGGGTCGGACCGCTGGGGCTGCTGCAACCGATCGCCGACGGCGTGAAGCTGCTGCTCAAGGAAGTGCTGGTCCCGAGCGCGACCAGCAAGGGACTGTTCATCATCGGTCCGATCCTGGCCATCGCGCCGTCACTCGCGGCCTGGGCGGTGGTGCCGTTCTGGGACGGTGGTGTGTTGGCTGACGTCGATGCCGGTTTGCTGTTCATTCTGGCCATCACCTCGCTGGAAGTGTATGGCGTGATCATCGCTGGTTGGGCGTCCAACTCGAAGTACCCCTTCCTGGGCACCATGCGCGCTGCGGCACAAATGGTGTCGTATGAGCTGGCGATGGGCTTTGCGCTGGTCTGCGTGCTGATGATTTCGGCCTCGCTGAACCTGACTGAAATCGTTCGGGTGCAGGGGCAGGGGCAGTTTGCCGAGATGGGCTTTGGCTTCCTGAGCTGGAACTGGTTGCCGCTGTTCCCGATGTTCGTGGTGTATCTGATTTCCGGCATCGCCGAGACCAACCGCGCACCGTTTGACGTGGTCGAAGGCGAATCCGAGATCGTGGCAGGCCACATGGTCGAATACTCGGGCATGACCTTCGCGCTGTTCTTCCTCGCCGAGTACGCCAACATGTGGCTGGTCAGCATCCTGACCTCCATCCTGTTCCTGGGTGGCTGGCTGTCACCGGTCGGCTTCTTGCCTGATGGTTTCCATTGGCTGGCGATCAAGACGTCGATGGTTGTGTTGATGTTCCTCTGGGCGCGGGCGACATTTCCCCGTTTCCGTTATGACCACATCATGCGTCTTGGCTGGAAGGTGTTCCTGCCGGTGACGCTGTTCTGGGTCCTGCTTGTCGCAGTGTGGATCATGTCCCCGCTGTCGATCTGGAACTGAGAGGCGAACGATGGGTGCAAGAGATTATTTCGGTAGCCTTCTTCTGAAGGAATTGCTCAAGGGACTGGCCCTGACCGGGCGCCATTTCTTTGCGCGCAAGATCACGGTGCAGTTCCCGGAAGAGAAGACGCCGCAAAGCCCGCGTTTCCGCGGTCTGCACGCGCTACGTCGCTATCCGAACGGGGAAGAGCGCTGCATTGCCTGCAAGCTGTGCGAAGCGGTCTGCCCGGCAATGGCGATCACGATCGAGTCGGATCAGCGCGACGATGGTTCGCGCCGCACGACCCGTTACGACATCGATCTGACCAAATGCATTTTCTGTGGTTTCTGCGAAGAAGCCTGTCCGGTGGACGCGGTCGTCGAGACACGGGTGTTTGAGTATCACGGCGAGCAGCGCGGTGATTTGTATTACACCAAGCAAATGTTGCTGGCCGTCGGTGATCGCAACGAAGCACAAATTGCCAAGGATCGCGAGACCGAGGCGAAGTACCGGTAAAAGCGCGTAAGGCGAGGCCACGATTGGCCTCCGGAGATACTCGAGCATGGAATTCAAGACTTTCGTTTTTTACCTGCTGGCCACCGTGATGGTGTTCGCGGCCTTGCGCGTCGTTACCGTGCGCAACCCGGTTCAGGCGGCACTGTTTCTGGTGCTGACCTTTTTCAACGCCGCGGGTATCTGGTTGCTGCTGCAGGCCGAATTTCTCGCCATCACGCTGGTGATGGTGTACGTCGGCGCGGTCATGGTGCTGTTCCTGTTCGTGGTGATGATGCTCGATATCAATATCGATCGTCTGCGCGAAGGGTTCTGGAGCTACCTGCCGGTGGGCGCTGTTGTTGGCGTCATCATGCTGGCCGAAATGGTGCTGGTGCTGAGCGGTCCGTACTTCGGGCTCGATGCCATGCCGGCACCGCCTGCGGCGCAAGCCGGTTACAGCAACACACGGGAACTGGGTCGGGTGCTTTATACCGATTACGTCTATCCGTTCGAGCTCGCGTCACTGGTGCTGCTGGTCGCCATGGTCGCGGCGGTGGCACTGACGCTGCGCAAGCGGACCGGTTCGCGCCACCTGGATCCGGCGCAACAGGTTGCCGTCAAGCGTGCCGATCGCATCGAGCTGGTGTCGATGCCGTCGGAAAAAGAATAAACGAAGCGCGCGGGTCGCTTTCAGGGAGTCATTGATGCTTTCGCTTTCGCACTACCTCATTCTGGGCGCAATCCTTTTTGCGATCAGTGTGGTCGGCATCTTCCTCAACCGGAAGAACCTCATCGTCCTGCTGATGGCGATCGAGTTGATGCTGCTTTCGGTGAATCTGAATTTTGTCGCGTTCTCCCACTACCTGGGAGATCTCGCGGGCCAGATCTTCGTGTTCTTCATCCTCACCGTGGCCGCTGCGGAAGCCGCAATCGGCCTGGCGATTCTCGTGGTGCTGTTCCGTAATTTGCGCACCATCCATGTGGATGATCTGGATAGCCTCAAGGGTTAAGGAAGCGTCTCGATGTCCGAAATGCAAAATCTCTATTTGGTCGTTCCGCTGGCACCGCTGGCGGGGGCGATTCTCGCCGGTCTGTTTGGCAAGGCGATTGGCCGCACCGGCGCGCATGTCGCCACGATTCTCGGTGTGGCCGTCGCATTGTTTGCCTCGATCCTGATCTATCAGGACGTGCTGGCGGGCAATACCTTCAACGGCACGGTCTATACTTGGGCGACCAGTGGCAACCTGAGTCTGGAGGTCGGCTTCCTGATCGACGAGCTCACCGTGATGATGATGCTCGTGGTGACCTTCGTGTCGCTGATGGTGCACCTCTACACGATCGGCTACATGCAGGAAGACCCGGGTTATCAGCGCTTCTTCAGCTACATCTCGCTATTCACGTTCTCGATGCTGATGCTGGTGATGTCGAACAACTTCCTCCAGTTGTTCTTCGGCTGGGAAGCGGTGGGCCTGGTGTCCTACCTGCTGATCGGCTTCTGGTACACCCGACCGACCGCGATTTTTGCCAACATGAAGGCCTTCCTGGTCAACCGCGTGGGTGACTTTGGCTTCCTGCTGGGTATTGGTCTGGTCGCCGCCCATACGGGCAGCCTGGACTACGCCGAAGTGTTCTCGCAGGCCGACGCGCTTGCAGCGAAAACGATCGAGCTCTTCCCGGGTGCGCCGTGGCTGTTGATCAGCGTGATCTGTATCTGCCTGTTCATTGGTGCGATGGGTAAATCGGCACAGGTGCCGCTGCACGTGTGGCTGCCGGACTCGATGGAAGGCCCGACCCCGATCTCCGCGCTGATTCACGCGGCAACCATGGTGACGGCAGGCATTTTCATGGTGGCGCGTATGTCGCCGCTGTTCGAGCTGTCCGAGACCGCGCTGTCCTTTGTCATCGTGATTGGCGCGACGACGGCCTTGTTCATGGGCTTCCTCGGCATCATCCAGAACGACATCAAGCGGGTCGTGGCTTACTCGACACTGTCCCAGTTGGGCTACATGACCGTCGCGCTCGGCGTGTCGGCGTATTCCGCCGCGGTCTTCCACCTGATGACGCACGCTTTCTTCAAGGCGCTGCTGTTCCTCGGCGCGGGCTCGGTGATCATCGGCATGCATCACGACCAGGACATGCGCAACATGGGTGGTCTGTGGAAGTACATGAAGATCACCTGGATCACCTCCTTGGTGGGTTCGCTGGCGCTGATCGGCTTCCCGTTCCTGTCGGGCTTCTACTCGAAGGATTCGATCATCGAGGCCGTGCATTTCTCGACCATTCCTGGCGCGGGCTATGCCTACTTCTGCGTGATCGCCGGCGTCTTCGTGACCGCGTTCTACTCCTTCCGCATGTACTTCCTGGTCTTCCATGGCAAGGAGCGCTTCGGTCAGGCACACCACGATCACCACGGCGATCATGACGACGAAGAGCCGTCGGACGATCATCATCACGGTCTTGCACCGGGTCAAAAACCGCACGAGTCGCCGTGGGTCGTCACCGTACCGCTGATTTTGCTGGCCATCCCGTCGATGTTCATCGGCTTCTTCACCATTGAACCGATGCTGTTCGGCGACTGGTTCAAGCGCGCCATTCACGTGGCTGCGTCGCATGACACCGTCGGCCATTTTGCCGAGCACTTCCACGGCGCAGCCGCCATGGCGATGCACGGCTTAACGACCTTGCCGTTCTTCTTGGCGATGGCCGGCGTGGTGCTTGCCTGGTTCTTCTACCTCGTGAAGCCGGAGATTCCGGCCGCGATCATGCGGACCTTCAAGCCGCTGCATACGCTGCTCGAGAACAAGTACTACTTCGACAAATTCAACGAAGTCGTATTCGCGGGTGGTTCGCGCTTGCTCGGGCAGGGCCTCTGGAAGGGCGGTGATCAGGGCTTGATTGATGGCCTGATCGTGACCGGCGCCGCACGGACGATCAGTCTGGTCGCGCAAGCGAGCCGCTTGCTGCAGTCGGGTCACATCTACATGTACGCCTTCTCGATGATCATCGGTTTGTGCGTCTTGCTGTCGCTGTGGTTCAGCGTTGTTTGATCGCGCCATGCCATACACGGTTACAACGAATGAAATGCGTCAAGCTGACGCCTTGAACGGATAGTTACGATGACGGGTATGCCTCTTCTCAGTCTCGCGATCTGGGTGCCGATCGTCGGCGGCCTGCTGGTACTTGCCACAGGTTCCGACCGAAACGCCCCCATGGCGCGATCAATGGCCTTGCTCACTTCGGTGATCGGCTTCCTCGTCACGATCCCGCTCTATACCGGCTTCGACAACAGCACCAGCGCCATGCAATTCGTTGAACTGGTGCGCTGGATTCCGGCCTTCAATGTCCATTACTACCTCGGGGTAGACGGGCTGTCGGTGCTCTTCGTGTTGCTCAACAGCTTCGTCACCGTTTTGGTGGTCGTTGCCGGCTGGGAAGTGATCAAGACCAAGGTCGCTCAGTACATGGCTGCCTTCCTGATCATGTCGGGTTTGCTCAACGGCATCTTCTCGTCGCTCGACGGTTTGCTGTTCTACGTGTTCTTCGAAGCGTCGCTGATCCCGCTGTACCTGATCATCGGCGTGTGGGGCGGCGCAAACCGGGTGTATGCCGCGTTCAAGTTCTTCCTCTACACGCTGGCCGGCTCCTTGTTGATGCTGGTGGCGCTGATTTACCTGTTCATGCAAAGCGGCAGCTTCAGCATTCTTGACTGGCATGAGCTGCCGATCGCCATGGGTGCGCAGAACCTATTGTTCTGGGCCTTCCTGATCGCCTTCGCCGTCAAGGTGCCGATGTGGCCGGTGCATACCTGGTTGCCCGATGCCCACGTTGAAGCGCCTACAGGCGGCTCGGTGGTGCTGGCCGCCATCGCACTGAAGCTCGGTGCCTACGGCTTCCTGCGCTTCACGCTGCCGATCGTGCCCGATGCCGCGCAAGCCATGGCGCCGATGATGATCGTGCTGTCGCTGATCGCGGTGGTGTATATCGGTTTTGTCGCGCTCGTTCAGGCGGACATGAAGAAACTGGTGGCGTATTCCTCCATTGCACACATGGGTTTCGTAACCCTCGGCTTCTTCATCTTCAACCCGCTGGGTGTCGAAGGCGCGCTGGTACAGATGATTTCGCACGGCTTTGTGTCCGGCGCGATGTTCCTGTGCATCGGGGTGCTCTACGACCGCATGCATTCGCGTCAGATTGCCGACTACGGCGGTGTGGTCAACACCATGCCCAAGTTCGCCGCCTTCTTCATGTTGTTCGCCATGGCCAATGCAGGCCTGCCGGGCACCAGCGGTTTTGTCGGCGAATTCATGGTGGTGCTGGGCGCAGTGCAATACAGCTTCTGGGTGGCTTTTGCTGCTGCGACAACCTTGATTCTTGGTGCCGCTTACACCTTGTGGATGTATAAGCGCGTGGTTTTTGGTGCCATTGGCAACGACAAGGTGGCCAAGCTTGAGGACATCAACGGACGTGAGTTTGCGTTCCTGGCCGTTCTCGCCATTTGTACCTTGATCATGGGTATCTATCCGCTGCCGGTGACCGAAGTGATGCACGCTTCGGTGAACGAACTCTTGCAACACGTTGCAACGAGCAAGCTTTGAGCATCCAGCTGAACAAATTTACGGGATTGGTCCGACGATGAACTTTGTAGTCCCTGACTTCGCCCCTGCCGCCACAGAGCTGTTTGTGGCCGGCATGTCGCTGGTGATCTTGCTGCTGACCGTGTTCATGCGCGAATCCGCGCGGAACATCGGTTATGTGTTGACGCAACTGACCCTGATCGTAGCCGCGCTACTCACCATTTTCACCATGGATGGGCAGGTGCGGATCACCCTCAGCGACATGTATGTCGATGACCTGATGGGCGATGTGCTCAAGATCCTGATCTGCTTCTCGGTGATCACCGCCCTGATCTACGGCCGCGGCTATGCCGCCGACCGCGGTTTCGACCGCCCGGAATACCACCTGCTGGCGCTGTTCTCGACACTGGGCATGATGGTCATGGTCACCGCCAACCATTTCCTGTCCTTGTACATCGGCCTCGAAATGCTCTCGCTGTCGCTCTACGGCCTGGTGGCCTTCGACCGCGATTCTGCGCGCTCGACCGAAGCGGCCATGAAGTATTTCATTCTCGGCGCACTGGCCTCGGGCCTGTTGCTTTACGGCATGTCCATGGTCTATGGCGCAACGGGCAACCTGTCACTGTCCGGTGTGGCCCAGGCCATCTACAACCAGGCGGCCGTGTATGACGGCGTGTCCAGCAAGACCGTGCTGATGTTCGGTCTGGTGTTCATTGTCGCCGGTCTGGCCTTCAAGCTTGGCGTGGTGCCGTTCCACATGTGGGTGCCCGACGTCTATCACGGTGCGCCGACCTCGGTCACCCTGATGATCGGCACGGCCCCCAAGCTGGCCGCCTTCGCCATGGCCATGCGCCTGCTGGTGGGGGGCTTGTTCGATCTGGCAGAGCATTGGCAGACCATGCTGATGTTGATGGCCGTTGGCTCACTGGTGCTCGGTAATATTGCCGCCATTGCGCAGACCAATCTCAAACGCATGCTGGCCTACTCGGGTATTTCCCACATGGGCTTCCTGCTGCTGGGCCTGCTCTCCGGCGTGGTCGAGGGCGACCGCTTCAACGCGCTCAACGCCTACACCTCGAGCATGTTCTACGCGATCGCCTATGTGGTCATGAGCCTGGCGTCCTTCGGCATCATCATCCTGCTCTCGCGCTCGGGCTTTGAAGCCGAGAACATCGACGACCTCAAAGGCCTCAACAAGCGCAGCTCGTGGTTCGCCGCGATGATGATGATCATCATGTTCTCGATGGCCGGCATCCCGTTCTTCATCGGCTTCTTCGCCAAGCTGTCGGTGCTCCAGTCGCTGGTCGCCGCCGACATGGTGTGGCTGGCCGTGCTGGCGGTGATGATGTCGCTGGTTGGCGCCTTCTACTACCTGCGAGTGGTCAAGGTGATGTACTTCGACGAACCCGTCGATACCAGCCCGATCCACGCCGCGTCTGACATTCGCGTGCTGCTGTCGGCCAACTGCCTGGCGATCGCCTTCCTGGGTCTGCTGCCTCAGCAACTGATCGATCTGTGCCAGCTGGCATTGGTGGCGAGCTTCCAGGGCTGATCCACACCGACGTCGTCCCGGGCCGCATGACCGCAAGGTCCTGCGGCCCGATGTTTTTATGAAGCCAGAAATCTCGGAGTACCGATGCTGATTCAAAACCAAGACAGCCTGGAAGAGACCCGCATCGACGGTGAGCAGGTGTTCGATGGCGTGCTGCTCAAGGTTCATCGCGATCGTGTCACGCTGCCCGACGGCAAGACCGCCGTGCGCGAATACATTACCCACCCGGGGGCGGTGGTCGTGATCGCCACGCTTCCGGATGGGCGACTCATTCTGGAGCGCCAGTTTCGCTATCCGCTTCGCCGCAACTTCATCGAACTGCCCGCCGGCAAGATCGACCCAGGCGAAGGCATCGAAGCCTGCGCGCGTCGCGAGCTGCGCGAAGAGGTAGGGTACGAAGCCGCGCGCTGGACGCATCTGGGCACGCTGCACCCCTGCATCGGCTACTCCGACGAGCGGATCGAGGTTTTTCTTGCTCAGGAGCTGACCCATGTCAGCCACCAGTGGGACGAGGGCGAGTTCCTCGAAGTCCTCTCTCTCAGCCCCGCCGAGCTGGATGCGGCCGTGGCGAGCGGCGACATCACCGACGGCAAAACCTTGTCAGCGCTGTACATCGCCCGCGCGCGCGGCATTTAGATGCCAATGGTGATGATTGGAAACCTCACCATCGTACATCGCCCGCGCGCGCGGCATTTAGTGTTGTCGCTCCTGCTGTACGGCGGGTTTCAAGCCGCCATGATCAGCTGAAGCCGACTCTGCGCGGTATGGAAACTTCGCAGCACGACACCAGGCCGGGCAGGGCGCCCAGCCACGACAGTTTGCAGCGAAGTGCTGGCGCGGCTAAGCCGCATCGTCAGCCGAGCTGGTCAGTCCGCCTCCATCACCAGGCGGATCCCCACCAGGGTGTAGCGCGTCACCGGCGTATTCCAGTTGCGATAGGCGCAGCGCGCATACAGCGGCCAGGTGTGCCACGACCCGCCCCGGCGCACCTTCACGCGACCCGCATCCGGCCCCTGAGGATCGTCCTGCGGCGAGCGGGCGTAGTAGGCCGCGTCATGCCAGTCGCCGGTCCACTCCCACACGTTGCCGTGCATGTCATGCAGGCCAAAGGCGTTGGGGGCAAACGTGCCCACCGGAGATGTGAACGCGAAACCATCGGCCGCCGGTAACGCAAAGGTCTGCCAGTCGGGCCAGTTCACCGCTGCGTCGCTATCAAATACATTGGCCACCGCGCTCAGCGACGCCGGCGCATCACCGCTGTGGTACTGCGTGGTCGTGCCGGCACGGCAGGCGTACTCCCATTCCGCCTCCGTCGGCAGGCGGTAGCGGCGCCCCTCGGTCGTGCTCAGCCAGCGGGCCAGTGCCACGGCGTCCTGCCAGGTCACGTTCACCACCGGGTGCGCATCGGTCTGCGTAAAACCCGGGTTCTGCCACGAGTAGCGCGGGTCACGGCCCTCAAAGGCATCCCCCCGTTTGGTGGTCGCGGGATCATAGGCGGCGTTGTAACCATAGCCGCCGGTCCCGTCAGCAATCGACTCGGGCACATGGCCCGAGGCCTCGATGAACGCCCGAAACTGACCCACCGTCACCTCGTGTTTCGCCATGTAGAACGGCCGCGTGATGCGCACCTGGTGCGCCGGTGTTTCATCCGCAAGATCTGCCAGCCGCCGCGGCTCATACGCCGGGTAGAGCGCGCTCATGCCCTCGATGCTTGCCGCATTGCCCATCGTAAATTCGCCTGCCGGCAGCAGAACCATCTGCATGCCTAAGCTGTTCGTGTTCGCCGTGGGTATGCTCGCGCACCCACCCAATGCGATGCAGGCCATCGCGGTGATCCAGTGTGTGACGGTGCTGCCGTTCATGATATTCCCTGTTGCGCCGCCTATAGCCGCGCGCGCCGTGTCCGGTGGGGCGCTCGCCTCATTCTTGAGGTACGCCATGCGAGAGCGCAGCATGCCACAGCGGCGCAAGCGCGCGGGGGCAAAACATCCTGGAATCACCGAAAACGCAATTGCGCATGGAACGGCTCATGGCGCCAAGCCAGCCGGTCTCTCCGGCAAGGTGTTCGGAGCGGGATTAACGTTATTGATAGCGGCGAATGTAGGTCGATATCGTCGTCGTAGTGACTGTAGAACCGAGAATGCTGAACGGTTGCCACGTCTCTGCGGCGACTGTCTCCTTGTCGGCCTTATGGAAAGCTTTGCATAAGGCCGATGAATTGCCGTTCTGTGCCAACCAAAACGGTGCTCCGTATAAAAGGAAAAGGCCCAACTTCCTCAAGGAGTTGGGCCTTTGACCTTCAGCTAGGAGCGGCTGCAGCACACGCCGCATACCGCATCCAAACCTCACCTCACCCGCAAGTTCCCACCGCGCCGCAGGCGGTGCAGAAGTCGCAGCCGTCTTTGCGGATCATGGAGTGGTTGCCGCATTCGGGGCAGAGCGAGCCTTGCATCAGCTTGGGTTCGCTGTCGTCGCGCGGGGCTTCGAGCAGGCCCATTTCCTGGACCGGGTAGCCGCGCTCGTCGAGGACGCCGAGCATGGCGTAGCGGTGGATGATGAGCTGGCCGAGGTAGGCCACCGTGGAGGGGTAGTTCTGCTGCTTGCGCGAACCGGGTACGAAGGCCATGAAGTCGCCGAGCGGCTCGGGGTAGTTGAGCAGCTTGCGCAGTTTCATGCCGATCCAGGCGGGGTCCATGACGCGCATGTCGAGCGACAGGATGCGGCCCAGGCCGTCGAGGGCGCGTGGGTAGTTGCCGGACAGCCACATGGAGTAGGGGCGGGTGACGCCGTCGGGCAGGGTGATTTCCTTGATGCCGAGAACGAAGTCTTCGCCGGTGGCCGGGTTCTGGATGTCGACCGTCCAGGACAGCGTGCCGTCGGTGCCGGTCTTGGGCTCTTGCAGGCTGAACAGGGAGTCGAGGACGGGGGTGGGGCCTTCGACATCGAGCGCGCCGAGTTTTTCGCAGCGATAGCTCACGACCTGGGCGAAGGCGGCCACTGCACCCGGCACCAGTTTTTTCTCGCCATGCGGGGGGAAGGCCATTTCGAAGGACTTCTCGCCGATGGTGCGCGAGAGGGTTTCGAGCTTGAGCTTGAGCCAGCCGCGATCATTGGTGCGCATGTCCATCGACAGCGTCTTGGCGACAGCGCCGAGGCCGCGGGGCTGGTCGGCACCGTTGACCCACACTTCGAAGGGGAAGCCGCCTTGCGCGCTGGTTTCCATGTGGCCGACGAACAGGCCGAACTCACCTTGCGGGGTGGAGAGCATGTAGGTCCAGGAGGCGTTGCCGTCGGGCAGCTCGGGTCGACCCGGCCAGCGCAGGGAGGACAGCACCGGGGCGGGCAGGCTCTTGATGGAGAGGCGGCGGTTGGCGTCGGTGATTTCGACGTCGTGCGGGGCTTTCTTTTCGCTGCTCGGCGTGACCGACAGGACGGAACCCAGCACCGAGTTGGGGCGGTAGGTGGCCAGGCCTTTGAGGCCGGCTTTCCAGGCTTCGACGTAGAGGTGCTCGAAGTCGGCATAGGGGTAGTCGGCCGGCACGTTCACCGTTTTGGAGATGGACGTGTCGATGTAGGGGGCGACGGCGGCAACCATGTCTTTGTGCGCTTTGGCGGAGATTTCCAGCGCGGTCACAAAGGCCTTGGGCAGCTTCTCGACATCACCGCCGATGTGCTTGTACAAGCGCCATGCGTAGTCTTCGACGGCGTATTCCTTGAAGGTGCCGTCGGCCATCCGCTTGCGGCGGGTGTAGGTGTAGGAGAAGGGCGGCTCGATGCCGTTGGAGGCGTTGTCGGCAAAGGCCAGCGAGATGGTGCCGGTGGGCGCGATCGAGAGCAGGTGCGAGTTGCGGATGCCGTGCTTGCGGATCTCGTCCTTGACCTTGGTCGGCAGGCGCGAGGCAAAGTTGCCGCCGGACAGGTACAGGTCGGAATTGAACAGCTTGAAGGCGCCGCGCTCTTTGGCCAGCTCGACCGAAGCCAGGTAGGCCTGATCGCGCATGAACTCGGAGATGCGGGTGGCCATGGCGCAGGCTTCGCGGGTGTCGTAGCGCAGGCCGAGCATGGCCAGGGTGTTGCCCAGACCGGTGAAGCCGAGGCCGATGCGGCGCTTGGACTGGGCTTCTTCATGCTGCTGCTTGAGCGGCCAGTGCGTGGCTTCGAGCACGTTGTCGAGCATGCGGGTGGAGATGGCCACCACTTTGCCGAAGCCGTCGAAGTCGAACTCGGCCTTGTCGGTCAGCGCCTTTGTGACAAAGGGCGTGAGGTTGATCGAACCCAGGCAGCAGCAGCCGTAGGGCGGCAGCGGCTGTTCGGCGCAGGGGTTGGTGGCCTCGATGGTTTCGCAGTAGTACAGGTTGTTGTCGCGATTGATGCGATCGAGGAACAGGATGCCCGGCTCGGCGTGGTCGTAGGTCGAGCGCATGACCTGTTCCCACAGCACGCGGGCGCGAACCTTGCGGTACACCCACTGGCCATCTTCGCGCTGGTAGGCGCCGGCTTCCTTGATCTCTTCGGTCGGCTCGGCCTTGTGCGCCAGCTCTACGTCGCCATCGGCTTCGACGGCTTTCATGAAGTCGTCGGTCACGCCGAGCGAGATGTTGAAGTTGGTCAGATCGCCTTCATCCTTGGCGTGGATGAATTCTTCGATGTCCGGGTGGTCACAACGCAGTACGCCCATCTGGGCGCCGCGACGCGCACCGGCGGACTCGACGGTCTCGCAGGAGCGGTCGAACACGCGCATGTAGGAGACCGGGCCGGAGGCATTGGATTGCGTGCCTTTGACCAGCGCGCCCTTGGGGCGAATGCTGGAGAAGTCATAACCCACGCCGCCACCGCGACGCATGGTTTCGGCGGCCTGGGCCAGCGCGGTGTAGATGCCGGGGCGGCCATCGACCGATTCGGTCACCGAGTCGCCCACCGGCTGCACGAAGCAGTTGATCAGCGTGGCTTGCAGGTTGGTGCCGGCAGCGGAGTTGATGCGGCCGGCCGGGATGAAGCCTTTTTCCTGGGCTTCGTAGAACTTGGCTTCCCAGTGGCTGCGTTTTTCTTCGGTCTCGATGCTGGCGAGCGCGCGTGCAACGCGGCGGCGAACCGCCTCGACGCTCAGTTCGTCGCCTTTGGCGTATTTTTCGATCAGCACTTCACCGGAAATCTCTTGCGCTACAAGCGTGGATGCGTCGGCGATGGCTTTTTTTGGTGTGGAGGTAGCCTTGCTCATGGTGTTGTCTCTTCCCTCTAGGCGTGTTCAGTCACGGATAAAACGGCGTTCAGAATAACCGGAAGCGCCGGTAAACGCAAAGAATTAAAACTTCAATAAAAACAACGGTTTGGTGTTTTTTGTTGTGCGTTGCATCTTTTGTCACATACTACATGTAGTAGTCCATGCTCGGCGCTTGTGCAAGGCAAAATCAATAAAAATCAGTCGTTTGGCCGGGAGCCTTGATGTCCCGGTGCAGCTCTTTTGTCGCGCCTTTACCGATATGTCGGTGCGTTGTGCCCGGGCGCGAGAAAAATGCTGAATGTGTGTTTGAGCGTCTCAAGAATTCGCCGCGCCAGTCGTTAAGAAGCGCAGAGGGCGATCCGTGTGTTTGTTGTGCACGTGGGTTTGCTCGTGTTTTTTTGTAACTGAACGACCGATGAGCATGCCTCCTGACGAAGTCACAAGGGAAGAAGCGGTTTCATATGTCAATGCCGACGCGCTCAGCATTGGCCTGTTTGTGTTTGTCGATTTGCCGTGGTTTCGGCATCCCTTCGCATTTGACCGATTCAAGATCAAGACCGAAGGCCAGATCGCCCAGTTGCGTGAGTTGGGGGTTGCCCGGTTCCGGTTTGATCCCGCGCGCAGCGATACGGCCGCGTCGCCGTCGCGTGGCGCGCCCGAACCCGTGCAGCCCACCACAGCGGATGTCGGGGCGGCGTCGGAACCGGAGCCGGAGCCGGACGACGAAGCCCGTCAGCGCCGTCGGGCGCGGCATGCGGCGCGGCGGATGCGCATGGCGCGCGTCGAGCGCGCATTCTTGCAGTCGGGCCGAACGGTGCGGGAGGCAAACCGCAATCTGATTGCCCGACCGACGGAGAGTCTGGCGGCGTTGAACGAAGTGCTTGGCGAGATGGCTTCTGCACTGTTGTCAGCGCCTGAAATCACCATCCACGCCATGGCGGATCGGATCGGTGGCGAAGAAACCTATAGCCACGAGTTGAACACAGCAGTCATGAGTCTGCTGCTGGCCCGCCAGCTTGAGGTGCCTGAAGTGCAAATGCCGCTGCTCGGCCTGGGTGCCATGCTGCACGATATTGGCTTGGCCGAGATTCCGGATCGCGTGGTCAAGAAGCGTGAGGCGCTGACCCATGCGGAAGCCGAGCTGCGAAAACTGCATTGTGAATACGGGGTCAAGCGTGGCCACCAGATCGGCCTGCCGCCGGCGGTGCTGGCGGTGATCGGACAACACCACGAGGCCTGGGATGGCAGCGGTTACCCCAAAGGTGCAAGTGCGGACCGGATTCACCCGCTGGCGCGTGTGGTGGCCCTGGTGAACGAGTATGACAACCTGTGCAATCCGGTTGACGTCATGCGGGCATTGACGCCTTACGAGGCCTTGTCCATCTTGTTTACCCAGCGTCGGAACCGTTTTGAGGGGCGGGTGCTGCAAGCGCTCGTACGTCAGCTCGGGGTGTATCCGCCGGGCACCGTGGTGGCCTTGTCCGATGACCGTCTCGGCATGGTGGTGTCTGTCAATTCAAAAGCGCCCTTGCGCCCCGGGGTGATGCTCTATCAGCCAGAAATGCCTAAAGACGAGGCGGGTTTGCTCAACTTGTCGCAGGTGCCTGAGATCAATATCGCCAAGGCGATGCGCCCTGGCGATCTGCCCAGAGAAGTGCATGACTATCTCAGCCCGCGCACCCGAATTGCCTACTTTTTCGATACCGAAGTCGATATAGAAACAGATTGTTCGAACCCTCAGGAGGCCGCATGAGTCGCGCTGACGCCGATCTGATGCTCGATGCCAGCTCCGATATGCTGCTGGTGGTCGACGCTCAAACCCTGGCGGTGAGAAGCGCCAATCGTGCTGCGGCGGCGCGACTTGGCTACTCGGTCAGGGCGCTGGTGGGCACACCGATTGTCGCGCTGGCCAGAGGGCTGGCCGATGTGTGTTTCTGGGATGAGGTGCAGGCCGGCGGCGCTGGCAAGCTGACCGATGCCGAGGGTTTGTATCAATGCGCCGACGGCAGCACGGTCAAGGTGGTGCAGAGCGTCGCACGCACCGAGAATGCTTTGCTTGTCCGGGCCCGGGAGGCGGGGGCCGCACCGGATAGTGACGAGGCCTTCGGCGATTCAAGCGCTCAACTGCGGGCGATTCTGGAAGCGACCGCTGATGGCATTCTGATGCTTGATCACACCGGTGCCGTGGTTGGCATGAATCAGCGCCTGGCCCGATTGTGGCCAATCTCCGAACAGTTGTTGCGCGAACGCGATGACGCCGCGCTGCTCAAGGCCATGTGTGCTGCGATGAAGGATGAGGGCTTGCGCCTCGGCGGGCGCTTCGGTCAGTGCGACACCTCGGACGAGACCTTCGATGTCTTTGCGCTCAAGGATGGGCGCAGCTTTGAATGTGCGTCTCGCCCGGCGCGTCATCGCCACCAGGTGATTGGCCGCGTGTTCTGTTTTGCCGACGCCACCTCGCGCCAGCGCTCTGCGAGTGAATTGGTGTTTGCACGCGACGCGGCCGAAGCAGCCAATCGTGCCAAGAGCGAATTTCTGGCTATGATGTCGCATGAAATCCGGACACCCATGCACGGTATCATCGGCATGGCCAGTCTGCTCGAAGCCACCGAGCTCGATGCTGAACAGCGTAACTGTGTCGATACCGTGCGCAGCAGTGGCGAGGCCTTGCTGGCGATCATCGATGACATCCTGGATTACGCCAAGATCGACGCACGCAAGCTCACACTCACAGCACGTCCGTTTTCGGTGCGCGATCAGTTCGAGGCGATCGCCCGCTTGTTTGCCAGCCAGGTGCGCGATACCGGTGTGGCCTTCGAACATTCGGTGAGCGACGAGGTTCCCACTGTTCTTGTTGGCGACCTGGGCCGTTTGCGTCAGATATTGATCAATCTGGTCGGCAACGCCTTCAAGTTCACCCCGGCCGGCAAGATCTCGGTGGCTGTGGGCCGGGCGCCGTCAATGCCTGGCGATCGTGCCGACAACTTTCGCCTGAAAGTGGACGTTCGCGACACCGGCGTCGGGATTTCGCCCGCCGATCAGGGTTTGATCTTCACTCCGTTTTCCCAGGTCGACATGTCGTCGACCCGCCCGCACGGTGGCACCGGACTCGGGCTGCCCATTTGCCGCATGTTGTGCGAGCTGATGGATGGTCAGATCGAAGTGGAGAGTGTGGTCGGGAAGGGCGCCTGCTTTACGTTCTGCGTTCGCCTGGCCCTGGCGGCTGGCCAGCCGGAGTAGCATGCTGGCGCTCGGGTGTTGCGCCGGGTCAACGCATCCATTCGCTACGGGGCGCACCATGAAACCTGCGATGTCACGAGGATTCCGGTATGGCCTTGGGAGCGTGGAACGCGCGCGTCGATGACGTGCTGAAGCGGTTCGGCGGGCGACCCGAGCATCTCTTGCAGATGCTCATTGCCTTGCAGGAAACCGAGAATTGGTTGCCGCCCGAGGCGCTCACCGCGTTGGCGAGCGCCTTGAAGCTTCCGCGCGCTCGTGTCGAGGGCGTGGTGGGTTTCTACAGTTTTCTACACGCGCAACCGGTCGGACAGTACCGATTGCTGTTCTCCGACAACATCATTGATCGCATGCTCGGCAGCGAGGCCTTGATGGCACGCCTGTGCCATAGCCTGTGGCTCGCGCCGGGGCAGGTGTCCGAAGACGGACTGGTCAGTGTCGATGTCACCTCATGCACCGGCCTGGGGGATCAGGGGCCGGCGATGCTGGTCAATGGGCGGGCGATCGCCGCACTGAACGAAGACCGCATCGACATCATTTGCGAGCTCATTCGTCAGAAGCTTGCTCTCGACGCCTGGCCTGCCGAGCTCTTTGAACTCGAAAACACTATTCATCAGCGCGATGCGCTGCTGTCCTGCGCTGCGCAGCCGGGCGACGCCTTGCAGGCGGCCATCGCGATGGGGCGCGACGCCTGGTTGAGTCAGGTGCAGGTGTCGCGTTTGCGTGGGCGGGGCGGGGCGGGTTTTACCACGGCGGTCAAATGGCTCGCCTGCCGCGATGCGCCCGCAACGGAAAAAATCGTGGTGTGCAATGCTGATGAAGGCGAGCCTGGCACCTTCAAGGATCGCGTCTTGCTCAATGCGCATGCCGACCTGGTGTTCGAAGGCATGACGCTGGCCGCCTGGGCCGTGGGCGCGCGCCGTGGCTTTCTGTATTTGCGTGGCGAGTATCTCAATCTGCGTCCGGCACTCGAAGCCACACTCGCGCGGCGACGTGCCGAGGGCTGGCTGGGTGCGTCAATTGGCGGGGCGGCCGGATTCGACTTCGATATCGAAATCCACCTCGGCGCGGGCGCCTATGTCTGTGGCGAGGAAACCGCCTTGCTCGAATCTCTGGAAGGCAAACGGGGCACGCCGCGTATCCGCCCGCCCTTCCCGGTCACACACGGCTATCTTGGCCTGCCGACGGTGGTGAACAATGTAGAGACGCTGGCCAAATGTTGCCTGATCGCGCTGAACGGCGGGGCCGCCTTTGCGGCCACGGGCACTGCGCAATCGGCGGGCACCAAGCTGTTGTCGGTGTCGGGCGATTGCGAGCGGCCGGGCATCTATGAATTCCCGTTTGGTGTCACGGTACGGCAGGTGCTCGACGCCTGTGGCGCGACCGACACGCTGGCGGTGCAGGTCGGGGGCGCGGCCGGCATCACGCTGGCGCCCTACGAATTCGGTCGTCGCGTGGCCTTTGAAGACGTGCCCACCGCCGGCGCTTTCATGGTGTTCAACGACACGCGCGACATGTTCGAGGTGGCGCACAATTTTGTACGCTTCTTTGCCCATGAGTCTTGTGGCTTTTGCACGCCGTGCCGGGTGGGTACGTCCTTGCTGGCGGGCACGCTGGACAAGCTCGCCGAGGGCAAGGGCAGCCCGGCTGACTTGCTCGAGATCGAAGACCTCGATCGCTTGCTCAAGCAGGCCAGCCATTGCGGGCTGGGCAGTGCGGCGCCCAATCCGGTGATCGACGGCCTGCAGAAGTTTCGCCCGGCTTACGAACGACATCTGATGCATGCCGACTTCTCTCCCGCGTTTGACCTCGATGGCGCGCTGCGCCGCGCCCGGCAGATTACCGGCCGCGATGACGCCGGCGCGCATTTGCCGCAACAACCGGAGGCGTCCCGATGAGCCAGCCGACCTTTCTGCTTGATGGTCAGAGTGTGCCTTTTGATGACGGTCAGATGATTCTCGAGGCCGCGCGTGCGGCGGGGCGTTACATCCCGCATCTGTGCTGGCACCCGGACTTTCCGCCGCATGGCAGTTGCAAGCTGTGCGTGGTCAAGGTGGCCGGCCGGCATGTGTCGGCCTGTGCCACGCCGGCGCGCGCCGGGGCCGAAGTTGAAAGCGATACGCCGGAAATCAATACCGAACGACGCACCTTGCTGCAGATGCTGTTTGTTGAAGGCAATCATTTTTGCCCGGCCTGCGAAAAGAGCGGCGATTGCCAGCTGCAGGCGATGGCGTACGACCTGGAAATGACCACGCCGCGCTTCCGGCACTTTTTCCCGGATCGGCCGGTGGATGCTTCGCACCCCGAGGTCTTGCTCGACTTCAATCGCTGCATTTACTGCGAACTGTGTGTGCGGGCCTCGCGCGAGCAGGACGGCAAAGCGGTGTTTGCGCTGACCGGGCGGGGCATCAACAAAAAGCTCGCGGTCAATGCCGAGTCCGGGCGCCTGGCGGATACCGATTTTGCAGCCAACGACAAGGCGGCCCACATCTGCCCGGTGGGCGTCATTCTCAAGAAGCGGGTGGGCTTTGCCGTGCCGATCGGCGAGCGCACCTACGACCGCGCGCCGCTGCACGAAGTCGCCTTGCCAAAACTGGAGGGCGACACATGAGCACCCCCCGCAAGCTGCGAGTGGCCACCGTTTCACTGGCTGGGTGTTTCGGCTGCCACATGTCGCTGCTGGATATCGACGAGCATGTGTTCGCGCTGCTCGACAAGGTCGAGCTCGATCGCTCGCCGCTCACCGACCTCAAAACCTGCGGCCCCTGCGATATCGGTCTGGTCGAGGGCGGCGTGTGCAATTCGGAGAACGTGCATGTGCTGCGCGAGTTCCGCGCGCAGTGCAAAACCCTGGTCGCCATGGGCGCATGCGCGATCAATGGCGGCTTGCCCGCGCAGCGAAATCACCTGGATGTCGGGCAGTGTTTGAGCGCGGTGTTTCAGTCCCGCCCCGGTATGGACACCGCCGAGGTGCCCGACGACCCGGAACTGCCGCTGCCGCTGGACAAGGTGCATCCGATTCACGAAGTGGTGCGGGTCGATTATTTTCTGCCCGGCTGCCCGCCCTCGGGGGAGGCCATCTGGCAATTCATCTCCGACCTGCTGGCCGGCCGCACCCCGCGGGTGAGCTACCCCTTGCTGCATTTTGATTGAGAACGCCGATGTCGTCTGATCTCGAAACCGCTGCCAACCGCGACACCCTGCGTCGCGTCGCCATCGACCCCATCTCTCGGGTGGAGGGCCACGGCAAGGTCACGCTATTGCTGGATGAGGCCGGGCAGGTGCATGAAGCGCGGCTGCATATTGTCGAATTTCGCGGCTTTGAAGCCTTCATCGAGGGGCGTCCGTATTGGGAAATTCCGGTCATCGTGCAGCGCCTGTGCGGTATCTGTCCGGTCAGCCACCATCTGGCCGCGGCCAAGGCGCTCGATTACGTGGTGGGTGCGGTGCCGGTGACGGCTACTGCCGACAAGATGCGCCGCTTGATGCACTACGGCCAGATCCTGCAAAGCCATGCGCTGCACTTTTTTCATCTGGCCTCGCCCGATCTGTTGTTCGGCTTCGATGCACCGGTGGCGCAGCGCAATATCGCCGGTGTGATTGCGGCGCATCCCGACATCGCCCGTCAGGGCGTGGGCCTGCGTCGTTTCGGCCAGCAAGTGATTGCGGCCACGGCGGGCAAACGCATTCACGGTACGGCGGCGGTGCCGGGCGGTATCAATCGGCACCTGTCCGCGACCGATCGCGATGCGCTATTGGCCGAGGCGGACACCATGGTGGCGTGGTCGCAAGCCGCTGTGGCGCTGGTCCGTCGGCTGCATGAGGCCGATCCGGCGCTGTACGACCGCTTTGGTTGCGTGCCGTCGTCGCTGATGAGTCTGGTGCGGGCCGATGGCGCGATGGAGCTCTACGACGGTCAGTTGCGCCTGCGCAGTGCGGACGGCGAGGTGCTTCGCGATGCAGTACCGAGCCACGACTACATGGACTTCATCACCGAGGCGGTGAAACCGTGGAGCTACATGAAGTTTCCGTACGTAACCGACCTCGGGCCGGAGGCGGGCTGGTACAAGGTCGGGCCGCTGGCGCGGGTGCAGAATTGCGATTTCATCCCGACACCGCTGGCCGAGGCCGAGCGACGGGCTTTCCGCGCCTACAGTGGTGGCGCGATCCAGCACGCGTCGCTGGCCTATCACTGGGCGCGCATGATCGAAATGCTGCATGCGGCGGAGGTGATCCGCGACATGCTGCCCGACCCGGATCTGACCGGTGGCGAGCGCATGGCCGAGGGGCCGCGGGCGGCCTCTGGCGTTGGCGTGATCGAGGCGCCGCGCGGCACCTTGATTCATCACTACTGGGTCGGTGACGACGACCTGGTGCGCTGGTGCAATCTGATCGTCTCCACCACTCACAACAACGAAGCGATGAACCGCGCGGTGCGCGAAGTGGCGCGACGCGAACTCGACGGACAGACACTCACCGAAGGTCTGCTCAACCATATCGAAGTGGCGATCCGGGCCTATGACCCGTGCCTGTCCTGCGCAACGCACGCGCTGGGCAAGATGCCGCTGGAGGTTCGTCTGGTCGATGCTGGTGGGCAATGCGTGGCACAGAAGGTGCGAAACGGGTGAGCCGGATTGTGGTGCTCGCCGCCGGCAATGATGCCCGCGGTGATGATGGGATCGGCCCATGTCTGGCGACACGCCTGAGCGCGCTCGGCCTGCCGGGCGTGACGGTGCTTGATGCTTTTCAGTTTCAGGTCGAAAACGCGCTGGATCTGGACGGTGTCGACGCCGCCTTGTTCATCGACGCGCATCGCAGTCAGATCGAAGACGTGGTGCTCGCACCCGTTGCGCCGGCCGCTGCCGTGGCGGTACAGTCGCACGCCTTGTCGCCGGCTGAAGTGCTTCGGGTACGGGAGCAGATTGGTGAGGCGGTGCCGCCGTGCTGGTTGCTGAGTGTGCGTGGGGATGATTTCAGCCTCGGCACCGGGCTCGGTGAGCCGGCAGTGCGCCGGCTTGAGGCAGCGTGGGATGAACTGCGCCGCTGGCTGGCCGAGCGGGCTTAGTGTCGCAAATCTGTGCCGAAAATCAGTGCCGTGAAAAGAACAGCGCGGTGACCGCTGCGAGATTGAGTTCGGCCTCTTCGCGGATTTCGCCCATCAGGCTGGGCGCCAGATCGAGGTGGGTCCAGATAGCGGAGTCGACACGTCCGGCGGCGTCTTCACTGGCGAGCCCGCGCCGGTCGGCATCGGCCACCCGGTTGGCCAGCGACAGGATGGCAGCTTCAAAATTGTGCGCACCCGCGGTGCAAGGCGTGTGCTGACCGCCCACCGCCGAGGCAAAGCCTTGCGGTAGCTGCCAGCTGTCGAGCAGCGCGCAACCGACTTCGGCGTAATCGGCGCCGATCAGTCGGCGTTCGATGGTGTGCAGGGGCTGCTCGGTGGTATCGGCTTCGGTTTGCGCGCGTTCGGCCAGCTCCGGCACGGTGAGGTACATCACCAGATGGCCCATGTCGGCGAGCAGGCCGATGACAAACATGCGCTCGGCGTCGAGCAGGGCGCAGTGGCGGGCAATCACCCGCGCGGCCAGACCGCGCAAAACGCTCAGTCGCCAGAACATGCGCATGTTCATGCGTTCGGCGTCGACGCCGTCGAAGGCTTCGCTGACCGCGGTGGCAAGCACCAGATCATGAACTTGCTGCATGCCGAGTAACTGGACCGCGCGCATCACGCTGTCGATCTGGCCCGAAAAGCCATACAGCGGGCTGTTGACCACTTGCAGGACGCGTCCGGTGATCACGCCGTCGTGGGTGACCAGGCGCGCGACCTCGTTGAGCGAGCCCTCGGGCGATTCGAGTTCGGCGCGAATACGGTGATAGACCGCCGGCAAACTCTTGAGGCGATCCACCGAAGCGACGATTTCCAGGGCACTGTACATGAGGCGTCTTGTGAGGCAGGTCTTGCCTATCCTATCGGTTCGTGGGGCGCTATCTTTAGCTGCTGCCGAGTTTTCGCTTGAAAACAATGGGCTCGGCGCGTGGTATTTCGGGTTGCAGTGTGGCGTGTTCGATGCCGTATTGCGAGGCCAGGGCGGTTTGCAGCCGAGGCAGCACGGTCGGCCAGTCGGTGAGTGAGGCGATCACCACATGCGCCGACAGCGCCACCCGGCCGGCGCCCAGGCTCCAGATGTGCAGGTCGTGCACCGAGACAATGCCGTCGACCGCTGCCATGCTCCGCCCAACCTCGGGTAGCGAGAGCGATTCGGGCACGCCTTCGAGCAAGGTGGTGAAGACCTGGCGCAGCAAGCTCAGCGTCGAGGCGAGGATCAGCCCGCAGATCAGCACCGACAGAAGCGGGTCGATCGGCATCCATCCGGTGAATTGAATGATGAGGCCGGCCGCCAGCGCGGCGACCGAGCCGAGCAGGTCGCCCATGACATGCAAGAGCGCAGCGCGGGTGTTCAGGTCGTTGCCGCCGCGGCTGAGCAGCCAGGCGGCGGCGATATTGATGAGCAGACCGATGAGCGCGACGACGGTGACCGTGCCGCCGGCAACGGTTTGCGGGCTCAGCAGGCGCTCGACGGCATGCCAGACGATGGCTGCCACCACCGCAATCATGAGCAGACCGTTGATCAGTGCCGCCAGCGCTTCCATGCGCCCCAGGCCGTAGCTCAGGCGCTGGCTGGGTGGGCGCTGTGACAGACGCGCGGCGACGGCCGCCAGGCCCAGCGCGAAGCTGTCGGTCAGCATGTGACCGGCGTCGCCAAGCAGCGCCAGTGAGCCCGCCCACCAGCCGGCCAGCGCTTCGACAAACGAGAAGCCGAGCGTCAGCCCGAGTGCGAGCAGCAGGGCAGCGCTGCTGGCGGCGTGGCCGTGATGGTGTCCGTGATGATGGCCGTGGCCGTGATCGTGCATGGTCGGTGGCGATGGGCCGGAAAGGCGCGCGTGTGTTGGATCAATGGATTGTCGGGGATTCGCCGGCTGTCGACAAGCTGATGCCAATGCGGTGGGTCGATTACTTGTCGCCGCGGTAGAGCGGAATGATCTCGACGCCCGAGAGTTTTTCGAGCGGCACACCGGTTTTGAGGGTGAGTTGCTGGCCGTGTTGTTGCAGCGTGATGCGCGTACCCGGCGGGACTTCGCCGATTGGCGCCAGCAGGCCGGGGCGAGCCCCCAGCGATGGCATTTTGGGCAGCAGGAGCACCGGCACCTGCGGGCGCCGCTGGAGCGCGCTGGCGGGCAGGATGACATGGGTGGGGATGCTGGAGGCGGAGAGGATTTCGAGCCCGATGTCGAACTCGTTTTCCTTGCGGCTGACCATGCGGCGGGTGACGCCGATCATGACCGACGCGCGCTCGTGGGGGCGTAGCGCAATGATTTCTCCGACCTGGATGTATTGCGCCTGACCACGCAGATAGCGTAGCCCGAATCCTCCGGGGCTCTCGTCGAGAATGCCCCATTCGCTGGTTCGGTCAGCCAGGCCATTGAGTGCGGCGCTAAGTGGCGGTTCGCCGCTTCGGCGGTGCAGCGCGGTGCCTGCGACGAAGGGGCGAATGGCGGAAAAGCCCGCCACCAGGTCGGCCCGCGGCAGAAACCGGGTTCGGCCATGGCTGCGCGAACGCGGGTTGGCCCAGTGGTCGTGCAGCGTCTCGAGCATGGCCACATAGCGTTGCTGGCGCGCCGCAATCGGCAGGCCGAGTCGCGCGGGGACGACACCGAGGCGCAGTCCGTCGATCTGGCCCTGGAGTTTGGCGAGCATCTCGCGACAGTCGAGCAGGCATTGAGTACGTTGCAGCGGCGCCCGGTAGCGGGTCAGGGCAATGGGCGGGTGTGTGCCGTCGGTGAGCACATACAGCCCTTGTGCCTGCGCCTGCAGGGCCTCGGCATTGTCGCCGGCCAGCATGAAACGGGTATGGCGGACATGGCGCTGCAAGTAGAAACGCACCCGGTCGAGATCGCCCAGCGCGATGGCGGTCGGGTCGGCCGCGGACAGGAGTACCGCCTGGGCGTAGTGGTCGGAGGCGGACAGTGCTAGACCGCCGGTGTTGGGGCGCTCGTCGGCAAAGCCATGCTGTTTGGCGAGTTTGTGGAGGGCGTAGAGATGGTGCCAGCTCGATGAATTGCCGATGGCGTAGGCGCGATGCGTGAGTGCGAGTCGGTGGGCGGCCAGTAGCGTGCCGCGTTCGACCGCGATGCGCAGCGGGCGGGTAACGGTAAAGCGCACCCAGCGTTTTGACAATTTTTCGGCGAGGTCGAGGTAGGCCTGTGCCAATAACTTGAGGACGCCCAGCGTGGCGATGAGCGGATGGTGGATCCGGCGCGATAGTGGCAGTGTGGCCATGTTCAGCTGCGCTTCGATCTCGCTGCTCAAACGCAAGGTCGCGTCATCGACCAGTTCAAGCATCTTGAGCCGAACGCGGATCTTGGTGTCGGCTTCGAGCAATGTCTTGAGCCGGGTGCCCAGCATGCGTGCGCGTGTCAGCGGCAAACGCGGTGGCAGTTGTCCGATCCAGTGCTCAAGCTCAGCCAGCGGATCGGTATGCACCGCCCCGCTGCTGCGTGGGGGGACGACCCAGGCACGGCTGTTCCATCGCAGGAAAGGGAATATTTGCATCAGAAGAGTGTCAGCGGCAAGCTGGGCGGGTCGGGTAGATTGACTTTTATGAGCCGTGATTCTGTCATGGCCGCAGCGGGAAAAACGTGATGCGCGTCATTAGTTGGAACATCCAGTGGGGGCGGGGGGCTGATGGGGTGGTGAATCTGTCACGAATCATCGACAGAATTCATGCGCTCGGGCCGTTTGACGTCATTTGCCTGCAGGAGGTCGCAAGCTGTTTCGAAGGGCTGGCGGGGGGCAAGGGTGAGGACGGCCTGGCGGTATTGTCAGCCGCGTTTGAGGGGTATGTGGCCATTCATGCTCCGGCGGTCGACATGCCGGCCGGCGGCGGGCGGCGCAGCACCTTTGGCAATCTGATGTTGTCCCGCTTGCCGGTCGCAGCGGTGTTTCGCCATCTGCTCCCGTCGCCACCCGAGCGCGAGGTGCTGAGTATGACACGGGCTTGTATCGAGGCGGTGGTGATGAGTGCGCAGGGGGTGCCCGTTCGGGTGTTGAGCACGCATCTTGAGTATTACGCCCCGGGTCAGCGTCTGGCGCAGGCGCGATGGTTGCAGCAGCGTCAGGCAGCGGTTGCGATGGCCGCGTCGTTTCCGATGTGCGAACGGGAGAAGACGGGGCCGTTTGCGCGTCCCGTGATGCCGGTGGCGGCGGTGCTGTGTGGGGATTTCAATTGCGAGCCCGCCTCGCCCGTCTGGCAGGCGATTGTTGCCGAGCAGGATTGCGAATCACCCTGGTGCGATGCGTGGTCGCTTCGGCATGGCGATGCGCCGCACCCGCCCAGTGTCGGGCTGCATGGCGCCGACTGGCCGGATCGACCGTATTGCTGTGACTACATGTTCGTGTCGCAGTCCTTGGCCGCGGCGGTGCGCGACGTGTGTTACGACGCGATCACCGACGCTTCCGACCACCAGCCGGTACTTCTCGATCTGGATCTGTCACTGGCCGTTTAGCGGCTCGATCAGATCCCGATAGGCGTGCCATGTGGCGTGGCCCACCACCGGCATCAAGACGGCCAGACCGAGGTGGAAGGTCATGAAGCCAATCAAGGTGGCGCTGACGATGGCGAATGCCCACATGATCATGGCGGCCGGGTTCCTGGCGAGCGCGCCGACGCTGGCGAGCATGGCCGAGATGGCATCCTGGTCGCGGTCCAGCATCAGCGGAATCGACACGACGCTGACTGCGAACACGAGGGTGGCGAAGAGCATGCCGACGGCGAAGTAGACCATCAGGAATTCAAGGTTTTCCAGGCTGATCAGCTGCTGCAGAAAGCCGGTCAGGTTGGGCATTTCGTTGGTGTAGAACAGTGCAAAAATCACCAGTGAAGCGCGCGCCCAGACCAGGAACATGACGCCGAGCACGACGGCGAAAATGCCGATATTGCCGGCGTTGCGACGCCACACCATCATGGTGGGCATCAGCGAGCAGGCGTCGCCTTTTTCACGGCGGCGGCTGATTTCGTACAAGCCCATGGACAGGAAGGGGCCCAGCAGGAGGAAGCCGGAGGTCAGGCCCGAGGTGTATTCGTAGGCGTGTTCGAACACAAAGGTGATCAGCAAGCCCATGGCCGCAAAGCAGAACCCGTAGAACAGACTCGGGATCGGGCAGGAGATCATGTCGTTCCAGCCTTTTGCGAACCAGCGGATCGGCGAACCCACCTTGACATCACGAATGATCGGAAAGGGTGGGTGCCCCGATTCTTCTTTTTTTTGGTCGTCCGGTTGCTGCATGTTGTCTCCTGTCAGGGGTATGGGTGTTGCAGCAAAAACGAGGGGGAGTCGCCGCCGGCGAAGCGGTGGTGCTCCTGTCACGAATAATTTTTATGGTGTGACGATAAACCCGCGTAATGCGTCGAGAAATGCATCCGGTGCTTCCGCCATCATGGCATGACCGGCGTTCGGCAAGACGATGATATGCGCACCGCCGGGGACCTTGGCAAGTGCTGTCTGCAACGCGCGGGTCGCCTTGAGCGGCGTCATCTGGTCGCGCTCGCCGCAGATCAGGCGGGTTGGCGCGCCGATGCGGGCGGCGTCGACTTCGCCGGCGGTGTAGGCGTTGCAGGCTGACATGTCGGTGTGAAGCACGCCGGGGGCGCTGCGCTCCATCAGCCGGCGGTTGACGCCGGTCAGCACCATGCCTGGTTGGGCGCTTGCACCGAGATGGTGATCGGGCGTGTAGGACCACTGGTTGATCATGGCGTGGGCCTTGTCGCGCGCTTCGAGTGTTGCGCTGAGCAAGGGCGCGGCCACCGGCATGGGGGCGACACTGCCGGCCAGCACCAGCTTGGCGACCCGGTCGGGGTGCTGGGCTGCGGCGCGAAGCGCGACAAGCGAGCCCATGCTGTGGCCAATAAGGACAACCTGGCCGTCGGTTCGCGACTCGATCCAGTTGATCAGCCACTTGGCAATGGCCTCGATGCTGGGCAGCGGATCGCCTTTGGAGCGGCCGTGGCCTGGCAGATCGGGGGCCAGCACATTGAAGCCGTGATACGCGAAGTGGCGCGCCGGCATGTTCCATACGCTGTGGTCGTGCCCGGCGCCGTGGACAAAGACCAGTGTGGCCTGGCCGGCAACGGTCGGTCGGCCGCCGGTGTAGGCGTATATCGAGTCTTGCTGGTGGGCGGACATCAGCGGCCCTCCGCTTTGGCGGCAGCGCGCAGGCCGCGCTCAAGGTCTTCGATGAGATCGCTGACGTCTTCGACCCCGACCGACAGGCGGATGGTGCCTTCGCGAATGCCGGCGGCCACGAGGTTGTCGGCTGACATGCGAAAATGCGTGGTGCTGGCCGGATGGATGACCAGCGACTTGGCGTCGCCAACATTGGCCAGGTGCGAGAATACGCGCAAGGCGTTGATGAAGGCCTTGCCCGCGGCGCGGCTGCCTTTGAGTTCGAAACTGAATACTGCGCCGGCGCCTTTGGGCAGCAGTTGTTTGGCGAGCGCATGGTCGGGGTGATTTTCGAGACCGGGATAGCCGACACGCGCGACCATGGGGTGTTGGGACAAGTGCACGGCGAGGGCTTCGGCATTGGCCACATGGGCGCGCATGCGCAGCGGCAGGGTTTCGATGCCTTGCAGAATCTGGAAGGCGTTCATCGGTGACAGGCAGGCGCCAAAGTCACGCAGGCCTTCGCGGCGGGCGCGCAGCAAAAAGGCGGCGATGGGCGACTCTTCGGTGAACACCATGTCGTGGAAGCCGTCGTAGGGCTCGGTCAGGGTCGGGAATCGACCGCTGGCGTCCCAGTCGAACCGGCCGCCATCGACCAGCAGCCCGCCCACCGCAACGCCATGGCCGCCGAGGAATTTGGTAGCGGAGTGGACCACCAGATCGGCACCCAGTTCGATAGGCTGCTGCAAACAGGGGGTGACCAGTGTGGCGTCGACCAGCAGCGGCAGGCCGTGTTCGTGGCCGATGGCCGAGACGGCCGGGATGTCGAGCACGTCCAGGCCCGGATTGCCCAGCGATTCGCCGAACAGTAGCGCGGTGTTGGGCCGGATGGCGGCGCGCCAGGCGTCGAGGTCGCGCGGATCGACGAAGCTGGTCTCGATGCCGAAACGCGGCAGGGTGTAGGCCAGCAGGTTGTGTGAGCCGCCGTACAAGGCCCGCGAGGCGACGATATGGCCGCCCGCGCCGGTCAGTGTGCAGATGGCCAGATGCAGCGCGGCCTGGCCGCTGGCGGTGGCAATGGCGCCAATGCCGCCTTCGAGCGCGGCGATGCGCTCTTCGAGTACCGCGCAGGTGGGATTCGAGATGCGCGAATAGACATGGCCGGGACGCTCAAGATTGAAGCGTGCGGCGGCCTGTTCGGCGTCGGCGAAAACATAGCTGGTGGTGAAGTGGATCGGGACAGCGCGGGCGCCGTGATCGGAGTCCGGGCTCTGGCCGGCGTGCAGGCTGAGTGTGGCGGGGGCGTAGAGGGGGCGATAAGTCATTGGGTGTTGGTGTGTTTGGCGCTCAGGCGAGTTCTGGCGGATCAATCATCCGCTCGATGTAGGCGATACGGTCTTTGAGGGCGAGTTTGCGTTTTTTCAGGCGCGGTAGCATCAGACCGTCGTCGGGCGGCGTATTCGCCAATGCCGCGATGGCGGTGTCGAGGTCGCGGTGTTCGGCCCTGAGCTGGGCCAGGGTGTCGACCCAGTTGGCCGAGTCTTCGAAGTCATCAAGCATGGTCTGGTTAAGGTCTCAAGCTCGCGCCACCGGCGCCGTGAACTGTTTTCAAGCGGCCTATGGTATGCGTCGTCGCAGTGCAATGACAACACAGGCCCTTGTCTTGTTGCGTGACCGCCCCCATCTGGGCGTCAAGCAGGCTCCCCGAGGGGAGCCATACAGAAAGGAGTCTCATCATGAATGTCGTGTGTAACAACTCGGTGTTGTATGTGATGGATTTTCCGGGCTTTGACGCCATCGAAGTCATCGACAAGCGTCTTGGGCGCGGCACCATCATCCGTGACGCGGCAGCGCGTCGTTTTCGCGAAGAGCTTGCAGAGCTGGCCGCATCGGAAGAGATGGCGGATTTTGACGATCTGATCGATCACTATCAGAGTCTGCTCAATCAGCCGGCGATCTATCACTGAGTTGCCTGGCTTGCCGGAGAACAGGTGCTGGCCTACCATCCGGCACTTGTTGTCAGCGATCCGTTCGGATCATCGGTAGCCGATCGTGAACAAGGCTTTTGTCAAAGCGTCCGACGAGGACGATGAATCCCCCGAGGCCCCGGCCGGCCCTGCGCCAGGCGGGCCGATCTACATGACACGTCGCGGCTGGCAGACGCTCAAGGCTGAGCTCGATGCCTTGCTGCGCGACGAGCGCCCCAAGCTCGTTGAAGTGGTTGCCTGGGCCGCCGGCAATGGTGATCGGTCTGAGAACGGCGACTACATTTACGGTAAAAAAAGACTTCGCGAGATCGACCGACGCATCCGGTTTCTGATCAAACGCCTCGAGAACGCAACGGTCGTGGATTCGGCCGATCAGCAAAACCTCGATCAGGTGTTCTTCGGCGCTACGGTGGTCATCACCGACGACGACGGCGAAACCGAAACGACCTACCAGATCGTTGGCGTCGATGAAGCCAGCGCCAGCGAAGGGCGTATCAGCTGGATCTCTCCGCTCGCAAAAGCGCTCATCAAGGCCCGCGAAGGGGATGTGGTGCGCTTTATCAGCCCGTCCGGACCGCGCGAGATCGAAATCCTCGAAATTCGTTATGAACACTGACTGATTTCCGACCCACGTCCATCGCGTTGGTCAGGAATAAGCGCTGGCAGCCTAAAGTTATAGCGACGGGCGACGTTAGCATTCCCAAGTCGGCATGGCGGCGCCACATCCGTGGCACTGAGCGAGCTGGCACTGTGATTGAGCGGTCGGAGGGGATGCACTATGTTTGAACGAATGAAGTTGGTGAACCGGCTGGGCGTGCTGGTGCTTGTCGCAGTGCTTGGGCTGGTGGCCTTGGGCGGCATGTCTCTGATGACCATGCGCGGGCAGTTGCTCGACTCCGAAAAGCGGCGTGTCGAAGATGTCGTGTCGACGGCCGGTTTTGTGCTGGAGCACTTCCACGCGTTGGAGGTCAGCGGTGCCATGAGCAAGGACGAGGCGCAGAAGCAAGCGCTGGCGTCTTTGCGCAAAGTGCGTTTCGAAGGTGGAAAGAACTACATCTTCATCTATGACGCTGACGCTACGACATTGCTGTCGCCGATGAAGCCGGACACGGAAGGCAAGTCGATGGCGGGCAAAGCGGATCCGAACGGCGTGCCCTTGTTCGATCTGATCGCAAACGTGGCAAAAACCGGTCAGGACACGACGATTGCGTACTCCTGGCCGCGCACCACAGGCGGACAGCCCGAATCGAAAAATTCTACGGTCAAGGCCTTCAAGCCCTGGTCCTGGGCATATGGCGCCGGAATCTATTTCACCGCCGTCGATGAGGCGTTTTCCGCGGGATTGCTTCAGAACCTGGTGGTTGGCGGCGTACTGCTGCTGATTATCGCGGCGCTGTCGTTTTTTGTGGTGCGCAGTATCGTCCATCAGCTCGGCGGTGAGCCGGCTTATGCGGTACAAGCCATGCAGAACGTGGCGCAGGGCGATTTGACCGTCTCAGTCGTGAATAAGGGTGGTGCTGACAGCTTGCTCGGAACACTTGGCAAGACCGTCGATCAATTGCGCGGCATGATGTCCGAGATTGGCCGCAACGCGGAAGAGGTCGCCGGAAGCTCGCGGCAGATTGCCGGGGTGGCGCGGGATGTGGCCGAGAAGGCGCACCAGCAGTCGGATGCGACATCGTCCATTGCTGCCGGTGTTGAAGAAATGACGGTCAGCATCAACCATATTTCCGACAGCGCACGTGAGACCGAAGAGAATTCGTCGAACGCCGCCAAGCTGGCCGAGCGTGGTGAAGCCCGTGCGGTGGGCGCGGCCGACGGGATGCGTCGTATTGCGACGACGGTCGATTCGGCGTCCGGCAAGATTCAGGAGCTGGTTGGCCGGGCCAACGAGATCGGCTCGATTGCCAATGTGATCAAGGAGATCGCGGCGCAGACCAACCTGCTGGCGCTCAATGCGGCCATCGAAGCGGCGCGTGCCGGTGAGCAGGGGCGTGGTTTTGCGGTGGTGGCTGACGAGGTGCGGGGGCTGGCAGAACGCACCGCCGCCGCCACGGTGCAGATCGAAGGCATGATCCACGGCATCCAGGAAGACACCAATGGCGCAGTCAATGTGATGGGTTCGGTGGCTGCCGAGGTGAAATCCGGCGTCGATCAGGTACAAGGGGCGGCCGACTCCCTGCGCGAGATTCGCGAAGGGACGAACATTGCACTGGCGCGTATCAGCGATGTGGCCAGTGCGACCACCGAGCAAAGCGCGGCGAGCACGCTGATTGCCCAGCAAGTCGAGAACATTGCCGGCATGGTCGAAGGGACCAGCGATTCAATGCGCAAGACGGTGGAGTCGGTAACGCGGCTTGAGAAGCTGTCCTCGGATCTGCACGGTATGGTGGGCCGCTTCCGCTGTTGATGGCACACGGCGAGCGCCACGCTGCGACCGTCGCGTAATAGACAACGCCCCCGTCTCTTTGAGGCGGGGGCGTTTTTCATTTCAGTGGCGCACGGTGTCAGGCCGCGGCGCTGTCGCCATCGAAGAAGCGCGATTTCAATTCGGTCAGACCCAGCGTGTCGAGCAGCTCGGCCAGACGTTCGGCCGGGCGGCGGCGAGGCAGGTCTTTGTAGGTGGCGATGATCAGCTCGTTCTTCATCGAATGCTCCCAGCCGACCAGCTCGGTCACGCTCACCTGGTAGCCGTGGCTCTCCAGTTGCAGGCAGCGCAAGACATTGGTGGCGTGGCTGCCGAATTCGCGGGTGTGGATGGGGTGGCGCCACAGTTCGGTGATGCTGTTCTTGAGCGATTGCTGCTTGTTTTTGCGCATCACCGCAGCCACCTCGGCCTGGCAGCAGGGCACCAGCACGATGTGGCGTGCGCGCTTTTCGAGCGCAAAACGGATGGCGTCGTCGGTAGCGGTGTTGCAGGCGTGCAGGGCGGTGACGATGTCGATGTGCTCGGGCAGGCGCTCGGAGGTGATCGACTCGGCGACGGTCAGGTTGTAGAAGCGCATGCCGGCCGAGAAGCCGAGTTTGTCGGCGAGGCGGCGCGAGGTGGCGACCAGCTCGTCGCGAGTTTCAACGCCGTAGATCTTGCCGGCGCTGGCCTGCGTTTTGAAAAACAGGTCGTACAAGATGAAGCCCAGGTAGGACTTGCCGGCGCCGTGGTCTACCAGTTGCACGTCGGGCCGTGTGGCCAGCGCCTCGGTGAGCAGCGGCTCGATGAACTGGTAGAGGTGATAGACCTGCTTGAGCTTGCGCCGGCTGTCCTGGTTCATCTTGCCCTCGCGGGTCAGGATGTGCAGGTGCTTGAGCAGCTCGATGGATTGATCAGGGTGGATTTCGGGATGCGATGACATGGGCAGGACTCGGGGGCGCTGGAGCGCGATTCTACCGCGACGGGGCTTTGTTGATTGGCGGCACTTGAAAGCGGCTCAGGCAGCCCCAATGTTGAACGAGTCCATTTCTTGTGTCACGGAGAGCCAACGATGTCCGACGCGCCCAGCGCCCAAGCAGAGAAGATGAATTTTCAGGCCGAGGTGAAGCAGCTGCTGCACCTGATGATCCATTCGCTGTATTCGAACCGCGAGATCTTCCTGCGCGAACTGATTTCCAATGCTTCTGACGCCTGCGACAAGCTGCGCTTCGAAGCGCTCGACAAGGCCGAGCTGTTCGAAGGCGACGGCGAGCTGAAGATCCGTATCCGTTTCGACGCCGACGCCAAAACGGTGATGGTGAGTGACAACGGTATCGGTATGAATCGCGACGAAGTCATCACCAACCTGGGCACCATCGCCAAGTCGGGCACCAAGGAGTTCTTTGGTCAGCTTACCGGCGACCAGAAGAAAGATGCCCACCTGATCGGCCAGTTTGGTGTGGGCTTCTACTCCGCCTTCATCGTCGCCGACCGTGTGACTGTGCGCACCCGCCGCGCCGGTCTGGCCAGCGCTGACGGCGTGCAGTGGGAATGTTCAATGACCGGCGACGCTGCCGGCGAGTATCAGGTCGAGCCGATCGACAAGGCCGAGCGCGGCACCGAGATCACCCTGCACCTGCGCGAAGGCCAGGAAGACCTGCTCAGCGGTTGGAAGCTGCGCGAGCTGGTGCGCAAGTACTCCGACCACATCGTCCAGCCTATCGTGATGAAGAAGGAAAGCTGGGACGAGGAGAAGGGCGCTCAGGTCGCGACCGACGAGGACGAGACCGTCAACCAGGCCAACGCCCTGTGGGCGCGCCCGCGCAACGAGATCACCGACGAGGAATACACCGCCTTCTACAAGCATGTGGGCCATGATTTCCAGGAGCCGCTGGCCTGGACGCATGCCAAGGTTGAAGGCCGTCACGAATACACCCAGCTGCTCTACATCCCGGGCAACGCGCCCTTCGACATGTGGGACCGCAACGCCCGCCACGGCATCAAGCTGTATGTGCGCCGCGTGTTCATCATGGATGACGCCGAGAAGCTGATGCCGATGTACCTGCGCTTTGTGCGCGGGGTGGTGGATTCGGCGGACCTGCCGCTGAACGTGTCGCGCGAAATTCTGCAAGAGTCGAAAGACATCGACACGCTGCGCGCCGGCTGCACCAAGAAGGTTTTGAGCCTGCTCGAAGACTTGTCCAAGAACGACGCCGAGAAATACACCACCTTCTGGAAGGCCTTCGGCAATGTGCTGAAAGAGGGCGTGGGCGAGGACGCCGCCAACCGCGAGAAGATCGCCGGTTTGCTGCGCTTCGCCTCGACCAAGGCCGACACGCCGGAAGAAGTCGTCACGCTGGCCGACTACATCGGCCGCATGAAAGAAGGCCAGGAGAAGATCTACTACGTCACCGCCGAGACCTTCAACGCCGCCAAGAACAGCCCGCACCTCGAGGTGTTCCGCAAGAAGGGCATCGAAGTGCTGCTGCTCTCGGACCGTGTGGATGAGTGGGTGATTGGCTATCTCACCGAGTTCGACGGCAAGGCGTTGCAGTCGGTCGCCAAGGGCGGCGTCGACCTCGGCGCGTTGGAAGACGAGGCCGAGAAGAAGGAAGTCGAGAAGCTGGCTGACGAGTACAAGGATCTGCTCGAGCGGGTCAAGACCAGTCTTGGTGAGCGGGTCAAGGATGTGCGCGTGACGCACCGCCTGACCGACTCGCCCGCCTGCCTGGTGGCCGACGAGCACGACATGGGCATGAACCTGGCGCGCATCCTCAAGGCAGCGGGTCAGGAAGCGCCGTCGAGCAAGCCGATCATGGAGCTCAACCCGACGCATCCGGCGGTGCAGCGCCTCAACACCGAGACCACGCACTTTGACGACTGGGCGTCAGTCCTGTTCGACCAGGCCGTGCTGGCCGAAGGCGGCACGCTGGACGACCCGGCAAGCTTCGTCAAGCGCACCAATGCATTGATGCTGGCATTGAGCGGCGCACAGTAATTCGACGCCGGTCCCCCGCGGGACTGGTCTGCTTCCACCGCCCCGGCGTGCCTTCAGTGGCGCCGGGGCGGTGTCACGTCAACGGCCGCTGCGACGACGGGCAATGGCGCTCATCATGGCCCGGCCTGGCTGTTCAGATCATTGCTACACTTTTGTGTCGGCATGCTATCGTCATTTGCTTACAGTCAAATGGCGTTTTGTGGATCATGTCGATCGAACAGGAGTTGTGAATGTTGCCGGTCCGTTTGAAGCCGCTCGTGAGTGCATGTCTGGTCTGCTATGGCGTGTCGTCCCATGCTTTGACCATCGGCGAAATACAAGGTGAGAGGCATCTGTCCGTGTACCAGGGGCAGACCGTGGGTGGCGTCGACGGCATCGTGACGGCCGTCGACATGCAGGGTTTCTGGATGCAGGACGTATTGCCCGACGGTAACGCGCTGACCTCGGATGGCATCTACGTGTTCACCAGCAACCGCGCGCGTCCGATGATTGGTGACCGTGTGCTGGTGTCCGGTCAGGTCGATGAGTATCGACCCGGCGGTGCGGCCAGCAATCTGACCGTGACCGAGCTGAACGCCAGCTTCGGGTCGAATGCATGGGCGCTGCTGTCGAGCGGCAATGCCTTGCCGGCCGCGATCCGGATCGGCAACGGCGGCGTGCTGGCACCGACCACGGAGATTGCACCGGCAGTCGGCAATGTCGAAACAAGCGGGCATCGCCTCGCCCCGACGCGGTACGCCATGGATTTCTACGAGAGTCTCGAAGGCATGCGCGTCAGCATGGGCTCGGCGGCGGTGGTCGGACCGAACGTCAAGTACGGCGAGATTGCGGTGATTGCGCAGGATCAGCTCGGTGCGACCTTGACCAATGCCCGCGGTGGCGCCACCGTCGGGCGCGACAACTTCAACCCGCAGCGCCTGATTCTCGACGACGCGCTGAGCGCGACCCCGATCGTCAATGTGGGTGACGCGCTGGCTGATGTGACCGGCGTGATGCACTACAGCTTTTCGAACTACAAACTGAAGCTGACCGAGGCGCCCTCCGTGATTCGCGGCAATCTGTTGCCAGAAGCTGTTGCGCCGGTGGCATCCAACCGTCTTGCGATCGCCTCCTACAACGTGGAAAACCTCGGCGGAAATGCCGCGCAGTCGCGCTTCGACAGCATAGCCGGGCAGCTTGTTGGCACCCTCGGCTCGCCGCAACTTATTGCCTTGCAGGAGGTGCAGGACAACAACGGCGCGACTGACAACGGCACCACGGCCTCGGACCTGACGCTTGATCGCCTGACCCAGGCCGTTCGCGACGCTGGCGGGCGTGATTACGGGTATGTGGTGATCGACCCGCGCAACAAGGCCGATGGCGGTCAGCCGGGCGGCAACATTCGCAACGCCTTTCTGTACGACAAGGCTGCGGTCAGTTTTGCCGGCGCGGTGGGCGGTGCCAGCGATGCCATCGGTGTGCTGCCCGACGGCACACTGACGCGCGACGCAGGCCGTATCGACCCGGGCAATCCGGCCTTCGATGACAGCCGCAAACCGCTGGCCGCACAGTTCCGGATCAGCGGGGAGAACTTCATTCTGGTGAACAACCACTTCAGCTCAAAGGGGGGCGATGAGCCGCTGTTCGGGCCGGATCAGGCGCCGATGCGTGGCAGCGACGCGGCGCGCATGGAGCAGGCACAGGCGGTCGCAGGCTTTGTCGGCGATCTGCTGGCGGCCGATGCCGGCGCAAAGTTGATCGTGCTCGGCGATCTGAACGACTTCCAGTTTGCCGATACGCTGGCACCGCTGACGGCCGCCGGGCTGATCAACCTGACCGATACCTTGCCGCAGAGCGAGCGCTACACCTACATCTACGAGGGCAACTCGCAGGCGCTCGATCACATGTTCGTGTCGGCCGCGATGCTGGCCAATGCCTCGCTGAGCTACGACATCGTCCATGCCAATGCGGAGTTTGCCAACCAGATTTCGGACCACGATCCGCTGCTGCTGACAATTGCCATGCCGGTGCCGGTGCCGGAGCCCGAAATCTACGCGCTGATGCTACTGGGGCTGGGTGTGCTGGGCGCGACCGGGGGCCGTCGGCACCGGGTATTGCCGGCGCACTGAACGCTCAGCTTGCCGGTTTGGGCGACTCGGGCGGTGTGCTTGCATCGTCAGCCGGGGATGGTGCATCGTCGGCCGAGGGCGGTGCGTCGTCCGCAGTAGGCGGTATGTCGTCAGGCGCCGGATGAAGCGGGTCGTGTTCGGCGGTGACGGTCTCCGGTTCGGTGGGACTTTCACCCGCGGCGACTTTGCGCTCTTTTTCTTCGTGCGTGAGGCGTTTGAGTATGTCGATGGCCAGCGCATCGTAGAGCGGCACAGGCGCAACCGAGCGCGAGAAGCCCTGGGCAACCACCGCGGCGCTCATGAGGGGCAGCAGCATCTGATGGTTGGCGGTCATTTCCATGACGATGACGAATGAGGTGATCGGCGACTGGGTGATGCCGGCCAGGAAAGCCACGGTACCCAACACCAGAATGGCCGGGTTGTGATCGATGCCAAGCATCAGGGCCACGTTGGCACCGAGACCGGCGCCGATGGCCAGCGCCGGGGCAAAGATGCCGCCGGGAATGCCGCTGATGAAGGCGATCCAGATAACCGCCGCCTTGGCGAACATGAAGTAGATCGGCAGGCCCGCCGTGCCTTCGAGCGCCGCTTTGGATTCAGCATAGCCGGTGCCCCAGGTCATGCCGCCGGTCGATAAACCAATGATCGCGGTGGCCAGGCCGCAGGCCGCGGCAAAAGCGACAGGACGCTCGCGTTTGAACAGACCGATGCGTCCGGGCAGTGCGCGTGAGGAGGCGATCAACAGGCGCGTGGAAATGCCGCCGGCCAGGCCGCCGAGCACGCCGCATAGCAGCACCGGCCAGAGTCCCTCGGGCCATCCGACGGCGGCCGGCGTGCGGCCGAAGTAGGTGTAGTTGCCCAAGGTGGCCAGTGACATCAGACCGGCAAAGATCACGGCCACCAGCGTGGTGCTGTTGGCGCGGAACGCGCGATAGCGTGACAGCTCTTCGATGGCGAACATGATGCCGCCCAGCGGTGTGTTGAATGCCGACGCCACGCCGGCGCCACCACCGGCGACGATCAGATCTTTGGTGGGGGCGATTCGTCCGTTTTTACGTTTGCCGCTGATCAGGTTGAGAATCGAAGCGCCCACCTGCACGGACGGACCTTCCCGCCCGATGGAGGCGCCGGAGAGCAGGCCGATCAGGGTGAGGGAAATTTTTCCGAAGATGATTCGCGGTGACAGCAGGCGCTTGCGGATGGCGCTGTCTTCGGTCAGCGAGGCGGCGATGGCCTGCGGGATGCCGCTGCCTTCGCAGCCCGGGAAGAAGCGTCGGGTGAGCCAGATGATCAGCGCAAAGCCTGCGGGTGCGACGATCAGGCTGGACCACCAGGCCAGATGCACGACCTCGCGGTGAATCTCGATGGCAATGTCGGCGCCGATGGCAAACACAATGGCGGCCAGGCCGGCAAGCAGTGCGATGCCAACGAACAGGATCCGGTTTTGCCAGCGGCCGAACGACAGCCAGGGCAGGGCGAATCGAAAACCCCTGCGCGTAAATTGGGTCAAGGCGCGGAACTTTCCGCCGGGGGCGTTATCGGGAGAGCCGTTCTTCGGCATTCTGTTAATTTTTTGGACCAGGCAGGGGTTAAAAGCGAGTCCGGCCAAGCTTACCACGGCCGGCCCCGCAATTTTATGCCGGCCCGGCGGCTAGCGCGCTCCCATAAAGGATTTCTGTTGTCGGGCTACTGACTGATGGCGAGCCACAGGGCCGTGCCGGCGAGCGCGAAGCCCATGACGCTGTCAAAGCTGCGACGGCGGACCGGATCGGCCAGGTGGTGGCGGATGGCGGATCCGGCGATTGCCCAGCACGCGATGCACGGCAGGTTGGCGATGGCCGACACCAGCGCCACTTGTGCGATGGCCGCTGCGGGCGTGAGGCTGGTGGGCAGAAAGGCGGCGTTGATGGTCAGCGCCATCATCCAGGCTTTCGGGTTCACCCACTGGAACAAGGCCGCGCCGGCGAAGCTCAGTGGCTGGCCGGCGGCACTTTTCACCAGACCAGGCTGCGGCCGCAGCAAGCGCAGTGCCAACCAGAGCAGATAGCCGACCGCCAGCACGCGCATTACCACGGTGATGGTCGGATACTGGTGGATCAGCGTGGCAATGCCGGCGCCGACCAATGCGATCTGGACTGCCAGCCCGATGCTGATCCCGAGCATATGCGGGACCGTGGCACGAAAACCCGCGCTCGCGCCGGCCGTGGCGAGCATGATGTTGTTGGGCCCCGGTGTGATCGAGGCGATGATGACGAAGCTCAGCAGGGGGATCAGCTCGAGCATGGCGAGACCTTTGGCAGTGTTTGTGCCAGTGTGCGCAAACCAGATAACACGCACCCGGCAAGCTTTGTCCGGCGGGTGCGACGTTGGCCCGGTGCCCCGACCGGGCCACTTTGGCGTTTGGCAGATGCGGCGAACTGGGGTAGAGTTTTGCCATACGCAGCGGTATGGACTGGTTGCGTTCAGACAGTATCTTTTTTGGAGAAAAGCATGGATATCAAGAGAATCGGCGTGGTGGGTTCGGGCACCATGGGCAATGGCATTGCCCAGGCGTTCGCCGTTGCCGGTGCCAGTGTCGTGATGACCGACATCGCCCAGGCTGCACTGGATAAAGCCGTAGCGACGATTTCCGGCAGCCTCGATCGCCTGATAAAAAAAGAGAAGATGACTGCCGAGGCCAAGCAGGCTGCGCTGGCCTTGCTCGAAACCTCCACTGATCTGTCTGCCTTGTCGGATTGCGATCTGATTGTCGAGGCCGCCACCGAAAACCTCGACATCAAGCTCAAGCTGTTTGGCCAACTCGACCAGATCGCCCGCGCCGATGCCGTGCTTGCGTCAAACACCTCGTCCATTTCGATCACCAAGTTGGCCGCGGCGACCGGTCGCCCGGCACAGGTGATCGGCATGCATTTCTTCAACCCGGTGCCGATGATGGCGCTGGTTGAGCTGATCCGTGGCCTGCAGACCAGCGACGCGACCTACGCGCTCACCGAGGCCGCCGTGGCCAAGGTCGGCAAGACGCCGGTGCAGGTGCGCAACAGCGCCGGATTCGTGGTCAATCGGATGCTGTGCCCGATGATCAACGAAGCCATCTTTACCCTGCAAGAAGGCTTGGCCTCGGCCGAGGACATCGATACCGCCATGAAGCTCGGCGCCAATCATCCCATCGGCCCGCTCGCGCTGTGCGATCTGATCGGGCTGGACGTGCAACTGGCGGTGATGCAGGTCTTGTTCGAGGGCTTCAAGGATCCGAAGTACCGCCCCGCGCCGCTGCTGGTCGAAATGGTCGAAGCCGGCTACCTTGGCCGCAAGACGGGCAAGGGTTTCTTTACCTACTGAGTGCTCGTGCATCGCCCGGTGCAATGCCGGGCGATGCCTGTGTCACAAAAGGATTGTTCGCAATCCGTTATCATCACGCCATATTTGACGCCGCGCGTGTGTGCGGCCGTATCGTGGAGTGATTGATGCAGTTACAGCCTGTCATCCTGTCTGGCGGATCCGGTACCCGGCTCTGGCCTTTGTCGCGGGAACAATATCCCAAGCAGCTTCTGGCGCTCGCTGGTGAAGAGACCATGCTTCAAGCCACCGCTTTGCGGCTCGATGGCTTGACCAGCGAATGCTCGGTAGCCGATTGCCCGATCGTGGTGTGCAACGAAGACTACCGTTTCATGACGGCCGAGCAGCTGCGCGCCATTGGCAAGTCCAGCGACCGGATCATCCTTGAACCCGTCGGGCGCAACACCGCGCCGGCGCTGACGCTGGCGGCTTTGTCGGCCATCAGCGATGGCAGCGACCCTTTGTTGCTGGTGATGCCGGCTGACCATGTCATCGGCGACCGCAGTGCCTATCAGCAGGCGGTGTTGGTCGGCGCCCGCATGGCGGCCAAAGGCGCCATGGTCACTTTTGGCATCGTGCCCGAGCGCGCCGAAACCGGTTACGGCTATATTCGTTGCGGGGCCGATGCGGCCGAGGGTGTGCGGGCGATCGCAGAGTTTGTCGAGAAGCCCGACATGCCAACGGCCGAGCGCTATGTGGCCAGTGGCGACTATCTGTGGAACAGCGGGATCTTTCTGGTGCAGGCCAGCGTGTGGTTGCGGGCGATGGCAACGCTACAGCCGGCGATTCTGTCGGCCTGCGAGCAGTCGATGGCGGCGTGCCGCCGTGACGCGGATTTCATCCGGGTGGATGCGGCGGCGTTTGCTGCTTGCCCGTCGGATTCGATCGACTACGCGGTGATGGAGCATCTGGCCGCGCGCGCTGACCTGGGTATTCAGGGGGTGGTGGTTTCGCTGGCCGCGGCGTGGTCCGACCTGGGTGCCTGGGATGCCTTGTGGGCGATCGCGGACAAGGATGCGCAAGGCAATTCGGGGCAGGGCGATGTGCTGTTCGAAGACGCCGAGGGGAGCCTCGCCATCGCGACAGATCGCATGGTGGCCTGCATCGGGGTGCGTGATCTGGTGGTGGTTGAAACGCCGGATGCGGTGATGGTGTTGAATAAATCACGCACGCAGGACGTCAAGAAGATTGTCGCGCGGCTCAAAGCCGAGAACCGACCGCAGGCGTCGGCACACCGTAAAATTCACCGTCCCTGGGGCTACTACGACTCAATCGATAGCGGCGAGCGCTTTCAGGTCAAGCGTATTGTGGTCAATCCCGGTGCGTCGCTGAGTCTGCAGATGCATCATCACCGGGCCGAGCACTGGATTGTGGTGAGCGGCACCGCCCGGGTGACGCGGGGGGATGAGACCTTCCTGCTCAGCGAAAACCAGTCGACCTACATTCCCTTGGGGACGACGCACCGCCTGGAGAATCCCGGACGCTTGCCGCTCGAGATGATCGAAGTGCAGTCAGGCAGCTATCTGGGTGAGGACGATATCGTCCGCTTTGAGGATACCTACGGGCGACAGTGATCGTCGCTGGCCGTCGGCTCCGGTGTGAAGCCGAAGCGGGCGGCCACCTCGCTTCGGCGGATGGGTGCCAGTGGGATCCATCCGCTCGCGAGGGCAAGGCCTGCGTCGGTCGGCCAGCGATCGGCGTCGAGCAGGCTTTCGGGGTCAATGGCCTCGCCGCCGATGTTGCGGAGGCGCTCAATCATGAGGGCCAGGTCCGCATCGTGCAGCAGGCCAATCTGATTCGCAGAGTCGCTGATCAAGAGGCTGCCTTCTTCATCCAGCCAAGCCGCGGTGGGTTCGGCAAGGCGCTCGCCGGTGTGTGTCGTTAACTCGCCATTCGTATCGAGGCGATACACCCAGGGGGTGTAGGCCAGCGACACGAAAACCTGTTGCGGACCGTTCTGGAAATACCAGCGGCCCTCGGTGTCGGCAAGATAGTTGCGGCCGATGAAGCGTGCCAGCCCGGTATGTTCTACCAGGGTGTCGGCAATGCGCCACAGGCCGCGTGCGTCCAGCGACAACCATCCGAACACGGCCGGAACGTCCGGCCATTTCGCCATGGCTGCCCGGACAGCGTCATCCATGGCGAGCGGCTTTCACCACAACTGCCACCAGGGCTTGTCGCTCTCGGGGCCGCCGCTCAGATAGATGCTCTGCGGGAAGTTGGTGTTCAGCACCCGTGCCGCGTCGTCGCGCAGCTGGGTCATGCCGAGCTTGTCGTAGGCCTGCGTCAGGATATACAGCGCTTCTTCCGTGGCCGGCGTTTCGGGGTAGGTCGTGAGCGCCGCCTGGGCACGGTTGGCCGAGGCCAGATAGGCACCACGCTTCAGGTAGTAGCGCGCGACATGGACTTCATGTGAGCCGAGTGCGTTGACCAGGTACTGCATACGCTGGCGCGAGTCGTTGGCGTAGCGGCTTTCGGGGAAGCGCTTGACCAACTCACGGAAGGTGTCGAAGGCTTCCTGCGAGGCGCGCGGATCGCGTTCGCTCAAGTCCTGGTTGGCGAGGCTGCCGAGCAGCCCGAGATCTTCGTTGAAGTTGACCAGCCCTTTCAGATAGTAGGCGTAGTCGACGTTGGGGTGGTTCGGGTGAAGCTTGATGAAGCGGTCGCAAGCGGCCAGGGCCGAGGCCGGTTCATCGGATTTGTAATAGGCGTAGGCGACTTCGAGCTGCGACTGCTGGGCATAGCGTCCATACGGATAGCGTGCTTCGAGCTTTTCGAACATCTGAATCGCGCGGTCGTAACTGCCGTCCGACATCGATTCCTTGGCTTCTGAATAGAGCCGCTGCGCGTTCCAGCCGGCGGTCTCGTCGTACTCGTCGGGTGTTGCGCTGCATCCGGCCAGCAACAGGGCGCCGATTACCGCTAAACTGCGAAGGATCTTATTGGCCATCGAAAACGCTCTTGTCTCTTGTGATTAATCGCGCGGATTATAGCGCAGACCCCGAAGATGATTCGGATCTGCCACTCATTGTGCCTGACGCTTGCGCCGGCATGCGTATCGACCAGGTGTTGGCGCAGCTTTTGCCCGAGCAATCGCGCAATCGGCTGCAGACATGGGTGAAGGAGGGGCGCGTGCTGGTCGATGACCGCCAGGTGCCACCGAAGTTCCGGGTGCGAGGCAGCGAAACGCTGGTGATCGACGTTCCGCCGCCGCCCGAAGCCGTTGCCGACGCGGCCGAGGCCATTGATCTGACGGTTGTCTTTGAAGACGACGCGCTTCTTGTGATCAACAAGCCGGCCGGTCTGGTGGTTCACCCCGGCAGCGGCAACTGGCAGGGCACCATGCTGAACGCCTTGCTGTTTCATTGTCCGGAACTGTCGCGCGTGCCTCGTGCCGGCATTGTGCATCGACTCGACAAAGACACCAGTGGTCTGTTGGTGGTGGCGAAAACGCTCCCGGCGCAGACCGATCTTGTGCGCCAGTTGCAGGCGCGCTCAGTCCACCGTGAGTATCTGGCCTTGGCGCATGGCCAGCTTTCGACGGGTGGCACCGTGGATGCGCCGATTGGGCGGCATCCCAGTCAGCGCACCCGTATGGCCGTGGTCGGCAAGGGGCGAGAGGCGGTAACGCATTATTCGGTTGAGCGTCGTTTTGACGAATGCACACTCGTACGCTGCCAACTCGAAACCGGGCGTACGCACCAGATTCGCGTTCATATGACGCATGTCGGGCACCCGCTGGTCGGTGACCCGGTGTATGGCAAGCGGCGATGTCTCAATGAGGCTTTGCAGGCTTTCCCCCGGCAGGCACTGCATGCCTTTCAACTGGGTCTGATTCATCCGGGCTCGGGTGAGTCCATGGTATGGACTGCCCCCATGCCCGACGACATGCAGCAACTCATCCGCATTGTTGCGGAAGCGGCGGTATGAATTCGGCCGATCTGTTGATTCCCGAGTGGCCCGCCCCGTCGCGCGTGAAGGCCTTGATGACAACGCGGGCCGGCGGTGTGAGCACGGGCTGTTTTTCAAGCTTGAATCTGGGTGATCATGTGGGGGATGATCCGCTGGCAGTTGCCCGGAATCGTCGCGAGATCGCGCGTCTGCTCCCCTGTGCGCCGCTTTGGTTGAACCAGGTACATGGCGTTCAGTGTGCAAGGGCTGATCAGGTTGCGCCGGGCACGACGGCTGATGCGTCAGCCACTCGTGTGCCAGAGGTGGTATGTGCGGTCATGACGGCGGATTGTTTGCCTGTGATTTTCTGTGACCTCGATGGAACGGTTGTTGCCGCTGCGCATGCGGGGTGGCGTGGCCTGCTGGCGGGTGTGCTCGAATCGACCTTGGCCAAGATGGATGTGCCCGCCAAAGCCGTCATTGCCTGGATGGGGGCCGCCATTGGGCCGGAGGCGTTTGAGGTGGGCGACGAGGTTCGTCGCGCCTTTGTCGAGACCGATGCGGGGGCCGGCGTGGCCTTCAAGCCGGCAACCGCCGATGGGAAGTGGCTGGCCGATCTCTATACGTTGGCGCGCAGGCGACTCGCGGCGTGCGGTGTGCGGCAGGTCTATGGCGGAACGCTGTGTACAGTGGCCGATCCGCAACGTTTCTTTTCGTATCGGCGCGATGGTCAAACCGGCCGGATGGCGGCGATGGTGTGGCTTTCGGCTTGATGGGAGTGCCGTGACAGGTGAGCCAGTCTATGCGCTCAATTCTCGTGCCGGCCGCCCGGTTTTCATGTGTCAGAAATGACGGGGAAGTGCCACGGAATGCATCGGAGCGATTGCGCGATTGCTTGGCGAGGGTATTATTGATCCTCGCTGGACTCGTATTGCTGTGTTTCGGAGTCGATGTGGGCGCTTTTTTCGCGTAGTTTACGACGGCGTGCCGGCGTGCCGAACAGCCACAAGAAAAGGCTCATTGGCAGTGCGCCCATAAACACAAAGGTCAGCACGCCACCGACCACGGTAGTGTCGGAGATAGCTGCCATTAGGGCCACATAAAGCCAGGCGATAGCGATGATGTACATCGCAAGATTGTAACGTCCTTCGTGCGACCGACTGTAGCGGCGCAACGAATGGCCCCAGGGAGTAAGAATGACCGATCGAAAGACGCCCACGTTCCCCAACGTGACCGAGATGTTCCAGTTTGGTGAGCAGTTTGCAAAACAGTTCTTCGATGTCGTTGGCAAGCACAGCGAGACGATGCAGAAAACGGGTGGGGCGATTTCCGTTCCCGAAACCGAGGCTTTGTCTGCATTGCAACAGGATTTCGCCAAGCGTCATGCCGAACTGTGGTCGCACATGTTGCAGCGCCAGCCCGGGAGCACCGCCGAGCCGCTAGTCGCAGCACAGCGCGGTGATCGCCGTTTCTCGTCTGAGGCGTGGCAAGAAAGCCCGATGTATGACTACCTGCGTCAGGCGTATCTTTTGAATGCGAACTATCTGACCCAGGTGGCCGAGAGCCTCCCCATGGCGGACGGCCGCGCCAAGGCGCGGATGCAGTTTCTGACCCGGCAGTATGTCGACGCGCTGGCGCCGAGCAACTTCGCAGCGACCAACCCCGAGTTCATCAAGAAGGCGCTTGAGACCAAGGGCGAGAGCATCTCCACGGGCATCCAGAATCTGCTGGCTGACATGGAGAAGGGTCGCATCTCGATGACCGATGACGGGGCGTTCGAGGTCGGGCAGAACCTTGCGACCACGCCGGGTGCGGTGGTCTTCGAAAACGCATTCATGCAGCTGATTCAATACTCGCCGCTGACTGACAAGGTCGCAGCGACGCCTTTGTTGATCGTGCCGCCGTGCATCAACAAGTTCTACATCATGGACTTGCAAGCCAGCAATTCGCTGGTGCGTTTTGTTGTCGAGCAGGGCTTTACCGTGTTTCTGGTGTCCTGGAAGAACCCGAAAGAGGATCTTTCCAAGGCGACCTGGGACAACTATCTGGAACATGGGCCTCTGGTTGCGCTTGAGGTTGTTCGTGAGATTACTGGCGTCAAGAAGCCGAATGCGCTGGGCTTCTGCGTTGGCGGTACCTTGCTGACCTCGGCACTGGCCGTGGCAAAGGGCCGCGGCGAAGATCCGGTCGAAAGCCTCACGCTGATGACGACTTTGCTGGATTTCGCCAATTCGGGCGAACTGGGCTGCCTGATTGACGAAACTTCGGTGGCTGCGCGTGAAGCCACCATCGGCAAGGGCGGGCTCCTGCCGGGCCAGGAACTGGCAAACGTTTTTTCTGCGCTTCGCGCCAATGATCTGGTTTGGCAGTATGTTGTTGGCAACTACCTGAAAGGGGACAAGCCGGCCGCCTTCGATCTGCTCTACTGGAACTCGGACAGTACCAACCTGCCGGGGCCGTTCCTGGCGTGGTATCTGCGAAACATGTACCTTGAAAACAACCTGCGGGTGCCCGGCCGACTCAAGATGCTTGGTGTCAAGGTTGATCTGGGCAAGGTCGATGTGCCAGCCTATTTGCTCGCCGCACGGGAAGATCACATTGTTCCGTGGGAAAGCGCTTATCTGGTGCGCAAGCTTCTGGGTGGCGACACGACCTTTGTTCTTGGTGCCAGCGGACACATCGCAGGTGCAATCAACCCGGCGAGCAAGAATCGCCGCAGCTACTGGACGAGTGAGTCGCAGTCGGCCGCCGCCGAAGAGTGGCTGGAGGCCGCACAAGAACAGCCTGGCAGCTGGTGGTTGCACTGGATCGAATGGCTCAAGAAGCGCGGAGGCAAGTCGATTGCTGCACGCGGTCGCTTGGGCAGTGCCAAGTACGAAACGATCGAGCCGGCACCAGGACGTTACGTGAAGGAAAAGTCCTGACAACCGGCTTGGTACGATTTCCACCCGGCAGGGGTAGAGGGGCACTGCCGGGGACATCAAAAAGCCCCTGGATAATGAAGGGAGAGGAGAGAAATATGGCGCGTATTGCACTGGTAACAGGTGGTATGGGTGGTCTCGGTGAGGCCGTCTGCATCAAGCTTGCAGCACTTGGCTATCGCGTGGTGACCACGCATTCGCCGGGCAACGAGAAGGCGGCCGATTGGCTGCAGTCGATGAATGGCATGGGTTATGGCTTCCGCGCCGTGCCGTGCGACGTTGCTGATTTCGACTCCGCCAAAGAATGTGTCGCTCGCGTGACGGCAGAAGTCGGTCCGATCGACGTGTTGGTCAATAACGCAGGTATCACGCGCGACATGACCTTCAAGAAGATGGGTAAAGCGGATTGGGATGCTGTCATCAGCACCAACCTCGATAGTGTGTTCAACATGACCAAGCAGGTCATTGATGGCATGGTTGAGCGCAAGTGGGGTCGTGTGATCAACGTGTCATCGGTCAACGGCCAGAAAGGCGCTTTTGGTCAAACCAACTATGCGGCCGCAAAAGCCGGCATGCACGGCTTTACCAAGGCCTTGGCGCTTGAAGTGGCTCGCAACGGTGTGACCGTGAATACGATCTCCCCGGGATACATCGGTACCAAGATGGTGATGGCGATTCCGCAGGAGATTCTTGACTCCAAGATTCTTCCGCAGATTCCGGTCAGCCGTTTGGGCAAACCGGAAGAGATCGCTGGCCTGGTGGCTTACCTGTCTTCCGAGGAAGCAGCGTTCGTGACTGGCGCCAATATTTCGATCAACGGCGGACAGCACATGTTCTAACCATTTTTGGTTAGCCGTGAAAGAAGGCGCACCTCGGTGCGCCTTCTTTTTGTGGAATTATGGTGCGTCGCAATATTTTTTCCCGTTTTGTGCTTATAATCATCTCAAGGCATGTCGTGCATTGCGCAATCGACTGAGGCGGTTGCGTGCGGTAACGGTGCGTTTGCCCAAGACATAGACACATAAATAGGGGTTGATTATGACCAAGAAAGTCGCATTGGTTACCGGTGCAATGGGTGGGCTCGGAACGGCGATCTGCCAAGCTTTTGCCAAAGAAGGCATGACCGTGGTGGCAAATTGTCTGCCAGGTTATGCGGAAAAAGATGCATGGCTTGATGGCCAGAAAGCTCAGGGCTTTGAGTTCCTGGTGGCCGAGGGTGATGTCTCCGATTACGACTCTTGCAAAGTGATGGTCGACAAGATCGAGAGCGATATTGGCGCCGTTGATGTGCTGGTGAACAACGCCGGCATCACGCGTGACAAGTTCTTCCCCAAGATGGAAACCGGCCAGTGGCAGGCGGTCATCAACACCAACCTGAACAGCCTGTTCAATGTGACGCATCACATCTCGCCGAAAATGGCTGAGCGTGGCTGGGGTCGCATCATCAATATTTCGTCAGTCAATGGTGTCAAGGGGCAGGCGGGTCAAACCAACTACTCGACGGCCAAGGCCGGCGTGCTTGGCTTTACCAAGGCACTGGCTCAGGAACTCGCCACCAAGGGTGTGACGGTTAACGCCATCGCCCCGGGCTACATTGCAACCGACATGGTCATGGCGATCCGTGACGATGTACGTCAGGCAATTACCGACACGGTGCCGATGAAGCGTCTGGGCAAGCCGGAAGAAATCGGCGGTCTGTGCGCTTACCTCGCATCCGAGATGGCTGGCTACATCACGGGTTCGACTGTGAACATCAATGGCGGTCTGCACATGTCGTAATCGTGCCGCGTTGCGAAACCGGTCACACGAAACCCCGCCCTATGGCGGGGTTTTTCTTTGCGCACCGCGGTATAATTCTCGTGAGAGTGGGCAAACTACCCGCCGCGTGGAGACGAATGCAATGCCTGACCAACTGCGATTGATCAAAAAATACCCGAACCGTCGTTTGTACGACACACGTACCAGTTCCTACATTACGTTGTCAGACGTCAAAGATCTGGTGTTGGCCAACGATGAGTTCAAAGTCCTCGATGCCAAGACCGGTGACGACCTGACGCGGGGCATTCTGCTTCAGATCATTCTTGAAGAAGAAGCGGGCGGTGCGCCGATGTTTACCAGTGATTTGCTGTCGCACATGATCCGTTTTTATGGCAACGCCATGCAGGGGATGATGGGTAAGTATCTGGAAAACAACATCAAGGCTTTTACCGACATGCAGCTCAAGCTGCAGGATCAGGCGCGCTCGATCTATGGCGAGAACAGCCCGATCAGCCAGGATTTGTGGGCACAGTTCCTCAATTTCCAGGGCCCGGCGATGCAAAGCATGATGGGTGCGTACATGGAACAGAGCAAAAAAATGCTCACCCAGATGCAAGAACAAGTGGAAAGCCAGACGCGCAATCTGTTCTCTGGTTTTCAGTTCCCCAACTATTCGCAGAATCCACAAGAGTCGAACCATGACGTTGCCGTGGATCCGCGCAAAACGAGTAGCAACAAGAAGTGAATCTGCGCTTGAATTGTGTTGTTCGGAGTGAGTTCTGATGAGTCACTCCGCAGCCCCCAAAGTGGGCTTTGTTTCTCTCGGGTGCCCGAAGGCGACCGTCGATTCCGAACACATCCTGACCCGGTTGCGGGCTGAGGGATACGATATCTCAGGGACTTACGACGATGCTCAGCTCGTCGTGGTCAATACCTGCGGATTCATCGATGCCGCTGTCGCCGAGTCGCTCGACGCGATTGGCGAGGCGCTGGCCGAAAACGGTCGTGTCATCGTGACGGGTTGTCTGGGCGCCAAGGCCGATGTGATTCTGGACGCGCACCCTCAGGTTTTGGCGGTGAGCGGACCCCATGCAACGGATGAAGTGATGCAGGCAGTGCATGCGCACGTGCCGAAGCCGCACGATCCGTTTGTGGATCTCGTCCCGCCGCAGGGCATCCGGCTCACGCCGAGGCACTACGCTTATCTGAAAATTTCCGAAGGCTGCAACCACCGGTGCACCTTCTGCATCATCCCGTCGATGCGCGGTGACCTTGTCAGCCGTCCGATTGGCGACGTGTTGCGCGAAGCCGAGAAGCTGGCCGAATCCGGCGTCAAGGAATTGCTGGTGATTTCACAAGACACCAGTGCCTACGGCGTCGATGTGAAATATCGCACCGGCTTCTGGGGCGGTCGTCCGGTCAAGACGCGTCTGCTGGAACTCGCCAACGCCTTGGGTGAGCTCGGCATCTGGGTGCGGATGCACTATGTTTATCCCTACCCGAGTGTCGATGATCTGATTCCGTTGATGGCGGAGGGCAAGATCCTGCCGTATCTCGACGTGCCATTTCAGCATGCCAGCGCCAAGATTCTGAAGGCCATGCGCCGCCCGGCCAGCGCCGAAAACGTGCTGGAGCGTGTTCGCAAGTGGCGCAGTATCTGTCCGGATCTGACGATCCGCTCAACCTTCATTACCGGCTTTCCTGGCGAGACCGAGGCCGATTTCGAAGAGTTGCTTCGCTTCCTCGAAATGGCCGAGCTGGATCGGGTGGGGGCTTTTGCCTATTCCCCGGTTGAAGGTGCTGCTGCAAACGCGTTGGGTGATCCGGTGCCGGAGGCTGTTCGCGAATCTCGTCGTGCGCGCCTGATGGCTTTCCAGGAAGACATCAGTACGCAGCGTCTTGAAGCCAAGATCGGCCGCGAAATGACGGTTCTGGTCGATGATGTTGACGAGGACGGTGCCGTGGCACGATCTCCTGGCGATGCGCCCGATATCGATGGTTTGGTTTACATTCCGGGTGCCGACCATCTGGAGGTTGGTGATTTCGTCCAGGTGCGCATTACGGATTGTGATGTTCACGATCTCTACGCCGATCTGTTGCAGGACGACGCTCGCAGCTAAATCCCGCCGGCGTCGCCATGGATTCAAAAAGGGCTCGCCATGCATGATTTGGAACAACACCAAGGCTTGAGCGACGGCCCCCGGTTGGGGTTGGCGCTCGGCAGTGGTGCGGCCCGGGGCTGGGCGCATATTGGTGTGATTCGCGCGCTCAAGCGCGAAGGGATTCACCCTGACATTATCAGTGGTTGCTCCATCGGTGCTTTTGTCGGCGCTGCGGAGGCCACCGGCGAGTTCGAGAAACTGGCCGTCTGGGTTGAACGACTGACATGGCAGTCAGTGGTGTCACTCCTTGATGTCAGCCTCAAGGGCGGTTTGATCAAGGGCGATCGGCTCATCGACTATTTCGAGCGTGAGATCGCGACACTTGATTTCGACGAGTTGCAGATGCCTTTCGCGTGCGTTGCGACCGAGCTGCAGACGGGGCGGGAAATCTGGTTGAAGGATGGCAGTGTGGCGCGTGCCGTACGTGCCTCAATCGCCTTGCCCGGTCTGTTTACTCCTGTCGTCGAGAAAGACCGCGTGCTGGTCGATGGCGGATTGGTCAATCCTGTTCCGGTGTCACTGTGTCGCGCCATGGGCGCCGATATCGTGATCGCCGTGGATCTGGGCTCTGACATCGTCGGCCGGGCCAAGCGACGCCTTCCGCACGGGAAAAAGCCCGTTGTTGAACCCAACGCCGAACGAAGCTGGGCCGAGCGTCTGCTCGACCGGTTTGGTCTGAACGGCAACGCAGACGATGACGACGAGTTGTCCATGCTCGATGTGCTCAACACCAGCATCAACATCATGCAGGTGAGAATTGCGCGTAGCCGTTTGGCCGGAGAGCCGGCTGACGTTCTGATTGCGCCGCGCGTGGGGCAGGTGGGGCCGATGGACTACCATCGCGCCAAGGAAACCATTGCCGAAGGTGAAGCGGCTGTCGCACGGATGATGCCGGCGATCCGATACGCCTTGGGCCACGAAGGAGGCGGACATGATGCATGAAGCCTTGCTGGCACGACTTGCTGAATGCGTCGGCCAATCCCATGTGCTCACCAACGCCGACGATCAGTCGCCCTACATGACGGACTGGCGCGGGCGCTATCATGGCACCGCACATGCCGTGGTGCGTCCCGCGGGTACGATGCAGGTCGCCGAAGTGGTGCGCCTTTGCCATGAGCTTGGTGTCGGCGTGGTCCCTCAGGGCGGAAACACCGGCTTGTGTGGCGGCGCAACCCCGCGCGAAGGCGACGACGTCATTGTCCTTGCGCTGGATCGGTTGAAGGCGATTCGCGCCATTGATCCGGTCGACAATACGATGCTGGTCGAGGCCGGTTGCACGCTGGCGCAGATTCAGGCGGCGGCGGAGGGCGTAGATCGCCTGTTCCCATTGTCCCTTGCGTCCGAAGGCAGCTGCCAGATCGGTGGAAACATTGCCACCAATGCTGGCGGCGTGCATGTCGTTCGTTATGGAAACACTCGTCAGCAAGTGCTTGGTCTGGAGCTTGTGCTGCCGGATGGCACCGTCTGGAACGGTTTGCGCTCACTGCTCAAAGACAATACCGGATACGACCTCAAGCAACTGTTTATCGGCGCAGAGGGTACGCTGGGCGTGATTACAGCCGCCACCTTGCGCTTGATGCCGCGCCCGAAGCAGCGTGCCGTCGCCTGGCTGGCCGTGGCCGACCCCGCGGCAGCCCTGTCGCTCCTGGCCTCAGCACGAGACCGTCTTGGCGAGCGCGTATCGGCGTTCGAATTGATCAGCCAGAACGCACTTGATGTCGTTTTGCGCTTCATTCCGGGCGCGCGCTTGCCGCTGGCGCAGAATCCGCCTTGGTCGGTCTTGCTTGAAGTCTCCGACGTCGCTGCGGATACCCGGCTTGATGAGGCCCTGGAGGCGCTTGCCGCCGATGCCTTTGAGGCGGATTGGGTGAGCGATGCGGCGATTGCCGCGTCGGGTGCCCAATGCGAGGCCCTGTGGGCGCTCCGGGAAAATATTTCCGAAGCGCAGCGCATCGAGGGACTGAGCATCAAGCACGATGTGTCATTGCCCATCAGTGCGATTCCGGCGTTTCTCGACGCGGCTGAGCAGGCGTTGGCAGCCGATTTTCCGACCGCGCGTATTGTGGCTTTTGGCCATATGGGCGACGGAAATCTGCACTACAACCTGTCGTCAGTCGATGCCGCACAGAATGCCGCCTTGATTGCGCAAACCGAAGCGGTGAATCGTTGTGTGCATGACATTGTTGCCGGCTTTGATGGCTCGATATCCGCCGAGCACGGTATCGGTCAACTCAAGCGCGAAGAGATGGTGCGCTACAAGTCGTCCGTGGAATTGGCTTTGATGCGTCGTATCAAAGATGCGATTGATCCGCGCGGCTTGATGAACCCGGGCAAGGTGTTGCCGGATTCGACAGACTTCTGAAAGTCGCGTCAAAAAGGGGTTTACAGCTTTTAAACGGCCACCTATAATGCGCGCTCTTTCGGGGGTATAGCTCAGCTGGGAGAGCGCTTGCATGGCATGCAAGAGGTCAGCGGTTCGATCCCGCTTACCTCCACCAAAGAACAGGTCCCTATCGTCTAGAGGCCTAGGACACCGCCCTTTCACGGCGGCGACCGGGGTTCGAATCCCCGTAGGGACGCCAAGTTGCATAAAGGCTGCCAGAGAAGTTTGGCAGCCTTTGATTTGGTCGGTGGCACCGGCCAGAACACCGAAAGGTGTGGAGTGGTAGTTCAGTTGGTTAGAATACCGGCCTGTCACGCCGGGGGTCGCGGGTTCGAGTCCCGTCCACTCCGCCAGTTTTACTGCAGTTGCTTAGACGTCAGCTGCAATGAGCAACAGGTGAAAGTTGCTTGATTGGGAGTCGTAAGCAGGCTAGAATGGCACGCTCTTTCGGGGGTATAGCTCAGCTGGGAGAGCGCTTGCATGGCATGCAAGAGGTCAGCGGTTCGATCCCGCTTACCTCCACCAAAGAAATAAGGTCCCTATCGTCTAGAGGCCTAGGACACCGCCCTTTCACGGCGGCGACCGGGGTTCGAATCCCCGTAGGGACGCCAAGTTGTACTAAGGCTGCCAGAGAAGTTCGGCAGCCTTTGATTTGGCCGGTGGCACCGGCCAGGACACCGAAAGGTGTGGAGTGGTAGTTCAGTTGGTTAGAATACCGGCCTGTCACGCCGGGGGTCGCGGGTTCGAGTCCCGTCCACTCCGCCAGAAATAGAAAAAGCGGGCGCGTAAGCGCCCGCTTTTTTGTTGTCTCGCGATTCCTTTCTCAATCTCCCCGCTGTGTGCCGACACGTCTGTTCGACCTCGCGCTGCGCTCCTTTGCCGGATTCGGCCTTCGATGCGGCGGGTTCGAGCCGGATTGACGCGCAAACGCATTCAATGCGCAAACCGGAGCGTCGCATCACGCCCCGATCTGCATCGATTGGCTGCTTTTCTAGATACGCGCGAGATACGTGACGCGCGACTGGTCGTATGCCTCCGGTCCGCTGTTTCCTGTCTTTAGTGACTTTTTTCACCAAACGATCATGAGCGGGTCGTTCATTCCATTGTGAAGTACATTGTCATTTTTCAGGTGCCTGAGTGAGCGCGGTGCGCCGTATCGGTTGGCTAGCTACAAGCTTTTAAATCAATACTTTATTGATGACAGGCGTTTTCAGGGCAGGGGTTTCTGTACCGCTCATTTTGTATTTTCACACGTTCGTTCGTATAGCCTTAAAGGAATTGCTCTGGCCGTGTCACGCTGATATGGGCACTTGAGACGCGCAGGAGGATGGTCTATTCGTTCAATAACGCCACGTTGAATCGACGGACAGAGGGGGTCAAAATGCTGTTGCCGAATAGTTCCACCACAAGTACAGTTCGCGCCTCAAGCAGGATCGTATCGTTTGCACTTGAAGGTGAGCCTATGTTGCGCAGCGGAGATAACGCACCCCTTTTCTCGTTGCCGGATGCCGATATGGAAAACTTCGACATGGCGTCCGTTCGCGGAAACCGCCATGTCGTTCTGTTTTTCTATCCCCGTGACAACACGCCCAGCTGCACGCTTCAGGCCGCTGATTTCAGCGACCATGAGGATGTGTTCAACCGCCTTGACTGCATCGTTGTCGGTGTCAGTCCGGACGATTGTCTGACGCATGCCGAGTTTCGCGATGAGCATGGCTTGTCGATCCGGCTGCTGGCAGATACCGAAGCGGAAGCGTGCAAGCTGTTCGGCGTTTGGCGTGAGAAAGTGGTCGATGGCGTGAAACGAATGGGTGTGTTACGTTCGACTTTTATTATCGACAAGACCGGTCAGATTCGGCATGCACTGTACGACGTCGCGCCCCGCGGCCATGTCGCTGAAGTGCTCGCTCTTGTCAGGGAACTGGAACCGGAAAAAGCTAATGCAAATCGCAAAAAACACCGTCGTAACGCTTAAATACACTGTCCACGATCCCGACGGAAACGTGGTCGATGATGGTCAGCATCCGCTGGTCTACCTGCACGGAGGCTACGACGGGATCTTTTCGCCGATCGAAGAGGCGCTGCAGGGTAAGAACACCGGCGAAAACCTGAAGATGAAGCTTCAGCCTGACGACGCCTTTGGCGAGTACGACGAAAACATGGTGATGATGGAAGATCGCAGCCTGTTTCCGGACAACATCGAAGTGGGCATGAGCTTCGAGCGCGTGACGGAAGATGGCGAAGACGAGATTCTCTACCGGATCACCGACATCGCCGATGGCAAGGTCGTGGTCGATGGCAACCACCCGCTGGCCGGTGTTGCCCTGTTGTTCGATATCACGATTGCTGAAGTACGTGCCGCGACGGCCGAAGAAATTACGCACGGCCATGTTCATGGGGCGGGTGGTCACCACCACTGATTGGTGTTGAAATGCATATCGAACGGGCCGCGTCATTGCGGCCCGTTTTGATTTCTGCTCCGTTCGCAGTAGATTCCTGTGGCGGCCTGCGTGTTTCCCGGCGGGCCGTCGTGTTGCGGGCGACGCCACGCCTGCGCTGATTTCAAACGGGTTTGTGTGATCTTTTCATGACTGTCTCCGAGCATGCCGAACTGCTGAGCGTTGAAGCGCTGTGTGTCGAAATCGATGCCGGGCAGCGCGTGCGTCCCGTCGATGGTTTGAATCTGTCGATTGCGCCCGGCCAGACGGTGGCCTTGCTCGGTGAGTCGGGCTGCGGAAAATCCATGACCGCGCTGGCGCTGATGCGATTGTTGCCGGCCGGTGGGCGGATTGCCGGCGGCGCGGTGCGCTACCACGGTACCGATGTGCTGGCCTTCCCCGAGGCACGTATGCGACAGGTTCGTGGCGGCGGCATGGCCATGATCTTCCAGGAGCCATCGACCAGTCTGAATCCGGTGATGACGGTGTACCGCCAGATCGAAGAGGTGCTCAATCGCCATCGCGGCCTGAGTGGCGCGCCCGCACGTGCCGAAGCAGCGCGACTGCTGTCAGCGGTTGGCATCCCGGATGCGGAGCGGCGGCTGGACGAGTACCCGTTTCAGTTCTCCGGTGGTATGAAGCAACGCGCCATGATCGCCATGGCGCTTGCCGGAAATCCGGATTTGCTGATCGCCGATGAGCCGACAACGGCGCTGGATGTGACCTTGCAGTCGCAGGTTCTGGATTTGCTGGCAGATCTGCAAGCCTCTCGACAGATGGGCATGCTGCTGATTACGCATGATCTGGGCGTCGTGGCGCGCATGGCGCATTCGGTGGCGGTCATGTATGCCGGCGAGTTGATCGAAACCGGCGCGCGCGAGGCGTTCTTTAGCGCGCCGCTCCATCCTTACTCCCGAAAGTTGTTCGCGGCCCTGCCAACGCCGGCAGGGCGCTTGCGTCCGCTTGAGACCTTGCCCGGCATGGTCCCGCGGCTCGATAAGCCCTTTGTGGGTTGCCGGTTCGCGCCGCGCTGTCCTTCCGCGATGGCACATTGTGCCGAGCGTGCGCCGCGTTGGTATGAGCGTGAGGGGCGACAGGTGCGTTGCCACTTGTATGATCCGGCTTTGCCTGTGCAAGACGCGCGCACGACCGCGGTGCAAGAGGATGTCTCCGCCGCGTCGCTGGCGCCTGCCGAAGCATTGCTGGAGGTGTCGGACCTCAAAGTCCATTTTCCGGTGCGTAAAGGGGTTCTGAAGCGCATCACCGGGCAGGTGAAGGCGGTCGATGGCATCAGTCTGACGCTCACGCCCGGAAAGACGCTGGCCCTGGTTGGCGAGTCGGGTTGCGGCAAGACCACCGCCGGGAAGGCGCTGATGCAGCTTGTTCGGCCCACGGCGGGTTCGGTGAAGTTGTCGGGTGTCGAGCAGGCCGGACGACGTGGCAGCGCGTTGCAAGCGCTGCGGCGTCAGGTTCAGATGGTTTTTCAGGACCCCTTTGCCTCATTGAATCCACGGATGCGCATCGGCGACATTCTGGAAGAGGGCATGGCGGCGCTGAAGACGGCGGGCAATGCGCGGGAACGATCCACGCGGGTGGATGAGCTGCTCGCCAGAGTCGGCCTGGACGCCGAGATGCGCGATCGATACCCGCACGCCTTTTCAGGTGGCCAGCGACAGCGCATTGCCTTGGCGCGTGCCCTGGCCGTGTCGCCCAAGGTGATTGTCTGTGACGAGCCGACCAGTGCCCTGGATGTCTCGGTGCAGGCCCAGATCCTGAATCTGCTGCGGGACGTTCAGCGCAGCGAGCAGTTGGCGTATCTGTTCATTACGCACAACATTGCCGTGGTCGATTATCTGGCGGATGACGTCGCGGCGATGTATCTGGGGCGGATCGTGGAGCAGGGCGATCGTGAGCAGGTCTTGCGTCAGCCGCGCCACCCCTACACCCGCACCCTGCTGGACGCCGTGCTCACAGCCACACCCTCCGATGCACGCGCGGGGGAGCATCCGGTCGGCACCGCGCCGCAGGTCGAAATTTCCTTGCCCTCGCCCTTGAATCCGCCTTCCGGGTGCCACTTTCATCCGCGTTGCGCCAGGGCCGACGGCAGGTGCCGGTCGCACTACCCGGAGAAAACGTTTTTTGAGGGCGGCAACTATGTTCGTTGCCATTACCCCACCTTGGATTGAGCGCACTTAGCGCCGTCTTTTGCGGCGGCGTTTTTTTGTTTTCTCCTTTTTGGGCGCCTGGGTGCTGATCTCTTTTGCACTGGGCAAGTCGGGGATCAGGTTGGTCAGCGGCATGACGGACTGCATATCGGCCCCTGCCGGCACCAGCAGCACGGTGCCCGCCTTGAGGTTGAATGGCGAGGTCATTCCATTGACCTGAAGCAGTTCGGTCAGCGTCAGATTGAATTTGCCGGCGACGCTTTCCATGCTCTCCGAATTACCGAGACGATAGGTTTGCCAGCGCGGCCCGGCGCCAGCGAGTTTCGACTGGAAGAGGTCAACCCGATCCGCCGGCAGGATCAACTGTTGGCGTCCTTCCGGAATGACCGGACGCCGAAAGGCCGGGTTCAGCGCAACGAGCTCTTCGAGGGGAAGTTGTGCGAAGGCGGCCGCCATGGCCAGATCGATGCCCGGCGGGCTTTCCACCGTTTCGAAATACAAGCGGTTCGGCACATGCGGCAATTCGATATTGAACAGCTCCGGTCGGGCGATGATGTTTTTCAACGCCAGCAGCTTGGGGACGTAGCGGCGGGTTTCGTCGGGCAGCTTGAGATAGGCCAGTTCAGTCGGCAGACCTGCCGCCTCGTTTTTCTTGCGCGCGCGTGCGATGGACCCCTCGCCCCAATTGTAGGAGGCGAGTGCGAGATGCCAGTCTCCGTGCATGTCGTAGATGCGCTCGAGGTAGTCGAGGGCCGCCTCGGTAGAGGCAACGATGTCGCGCCGTTCGTCGACCCACTCGTTTTGGTCGAGTTTGAAGTAGCGACCGGTCGATGGAATGAATTGCCACAGGCCGGCGGCGCGTGAGCTCGACAGCGCCATCGGGTTGAATCCGCTCTCGACCATGGGCAACAGCGCCAATTCAGTCGGCAGGCCGCGGCGCTCGAGCGCGTCGACAATGTGGTAGAGGTAGCGGTAGCTGCGCTCGAACAGGCTGCGCAGCGCATTGGGGTGACTCAGATAGCGGATTTGCTGCGCGGCGACTTCGTCGCTGTCCAGATCGGGCATGGCGAAGCCGCGACGGATTCTGTCCCACAAGTCGGCGGCCTGGTGTGTCAGGTCAACCGTAATGATCGGCTCGTCCTCGGTGGTGAGGTCGAGTACCTGAGGCTGGGCGATGGATAGCCCTTGTCCGGCCGCATTCGGCGACAGGCTCTGCGCGCCCACGGGCGGGCAGAGCAGGACCAGGACAAAGAAGAGACGGACACAGCCGGTCATTGGGTTCCGGGGGCGTAAGGGGCTTCGCATTCTAGAGACCCGCGTGCAAGGGCGTCAAACTGAGAGAAGCCGTGGCTTTTCTCGCGATTTTGCACCTTTGGTGATAGAGATCGGTGCAATAATAGCCCTGTCTATCGCCCGGTCTTTCCCATGAAAGTTCTTCTGATTGAAGATACCGTTACCAGTGCCACCATCGTGTCGGCCCAGCTTGCCAAGTTAGGGCTTGAGTCGGTGCACGCACGCGACGGTGAAGCCGGGCTGGAGATATTCAAGCAGTCGCGGCCAGATCTCATTTTGCTTGATGTCATCATGCCCGGCCTTGATGGATTCGAGGTTGCGCGACGGATTCGGCTTCTTGAAAAGGATGGCGACTGGACACCCATCATCTTCCTGACCGCACGCACGAGCGACAAAGACCTTGAACGCGGTATCGAAGCCGGTGGTGACGACTACCTGGTCAAACCCGTGTCCGAAATTGTGCTCGCCGCCAAGGTTAGGGCAATGCAGCGCCTGGCGCAGATGCGGCTGTCCTTGCTGGTGTTGACGCGTCGCCTGGACGATGCAAATCGTGAGCTGAAGCGATTGACCTCGGTGGATGGTCTTACCGGCATTGCCAACCGGCGCTGCTTTGACGAGTCGATAGCGCGTGAGTGGCAGCGCTCGCGTCGTAATCGTTTGCCCTTGTCAATGCTGATGCTCGACGTCGACTTCTTTAAACAGTACAACGATCGTTACGGCCATCAGACGGGCGACGAGTGCCTCAAGGCGGTGGCAAACTGCCTGCAGTCCGAACTCAAGCGTCCCGCCGACTTGGTGGCGCGTTTCGGCGGTGAGGAATTCGTCGTCATTCTGCCCGAGACGAATGTGGTGGGCGCAAAACGCGTGGCTGAAGCGATGCGCAACGCGTTGGAGTCCTTGAAGCTTCCGCACGACAAATCGGCGGTATCCGACTATGTGACCGCGAGCGTGGGTGTCACGACGGTCTATCCCTCGCCGGATGACGCGGGCACGATTGCCGACATGCTGGAAGCTGCCGACAAGGCGCTCTATCTGGCCAAACGCGCCGGGCGCAATCAGGTGGCCGTTGCGAACCAGCCCGAAGGCGCTGCGACGGTCTGATCTGCCCCTAGAAAGTATTTTTCCATTCGCGCAGCGCAGTGAAGGCACTCAGCGCGTTATTGACCGGCTGCTCCAGTCGGCTCGCCAGGCTGGACTGAACGGATTCGCTCAGTGGCCGCAGGAAGGGGTTGATCGCCTTTTCGCGCGCGATGCTGCTGGGCAGCGTCGGTTTGCCCGATCGACGTCGATCGGTGCACTCGGCCAACCACTGATCCCGCGCCGGATTCTCCGGTTCTGCCGCTTGCGCGAACGCGAGATTGGCGAGGGTGTATTCGTGAGTACAGAACACCTGTGTGTCATCGGGCAGCGCAGCGAGTTTGTTGAGCGAATCGAAGAGTTGCGCCGGTGTACCCTCGAAAATGCGTCCGCAACCTGCGCTGAACAAGGTGTCGCCGCAGAACAGCACACCGGGGGCGTAATACGCGATATGGCCACGTGTGTGGCCGGGCACGTCGAGCACCTGCAGCGTCAGTGCGAGTTCTGGAATCGAGATTTCATCAGGCTCCCGGAGCGTGTGGGTAACGCCGCTGATAGCCTCGTGTACGGGTCCATAGACCGGGCATTGCGGTGCGAGCGCCGCCAGGCCGCCGACATGGTCCGCGTGATGATGGGTAATCAGCACAGCAGCCAGCGTCAGATCGTGTTGCGCGATAAAATCCATCACTGGTGCCGCCTCGCCGGGGTCGACCACAAGCGCATTTCGGCCGTCGTGCATCAGCCAAATGTAGTTATCTTTGAATGCGGGTAAGGGAACAATCTGTCTCATGACGCCTCCTGATACCTCCACGCCCGGCTCCATTGAGCCACTCGATCTGGCCGCTTGGCTGCAGACGCCAATGGGCCGATATGTCGTCGCGTGGGAGGAAAAACAATTTGACGCCATGGTAGCGGATCTGTTCGGCTACCACGCGGTGCAGATCGGGCTGACGCAGTTTGATTTCCTGCGCAACAACCGGATTCCGTCGAGAACCTTGTGCGATGTGTCGACCGAGGGGCGCCTGGCGGATGCCTTGGCCAGCCCCGATGCGTTGCCTTTTGATTCTGGCAGCGTCGACCTGGTGCTCTTGCCGCATGCGCTGGAATTTGCGGAGCACCCTCACCAGGTGTTGCGGGAGGTGGAGCGCATTCTCGTGCCGGAGGGGCAGCTGATCGTGGCCGGATTCAACCCGTTCAGCTTGTGGGGCGCACGTCGGCTGGCGCAACGGCGAGCCGGCGCGTTTCCGTGGCAGGGGCAGTATCTGTCGGTGCGACGGCTCAAGGATTGGCTGCAACTGCTGAGCTTCGATACACGTGCGGGTAGTTTTGGCTGCTACGCGCCGCCCATGCGTCAGCAGCGCTGGCTCGATCGATTCAATTTCATGGACGCAGCGGGCGATCGCTGGTGGCCGGTGTGCGGTGGTGTTTACCTGCTGCAAGCGGTCAAGCGGGTGCACAGCATGCGTCTGATCCAGCCCAAATGGCGCACGCGCAGTGCCCGTCGTAAATCGCTCGCCCCGGTCGCATCGCCCGGGCAGCGGGTAGCAAGAATTCACAGGAAGCAGAATGACGAATGATGTTGATATCTTTACCGACGGTGCATGCAGCGGCAATCCCGGCCCGGGCGGCTGGGGGGCAATCCTGCGCTGGGGTACGCAAGAAAAGACCTTGTTTGGCGGCGAACCGAATACCACCAATAACCGCATGGAGTTGCTGGCTGTCATTCGGGCACTCGAAGCGCTCAAACGCCCGGTGAAAGCGCGGGTGCATACCGACAGCCAGTATGTTCAGAAAGGCATTTCGGAGTGGATTCACGGCTGGAAGGCCCGTGGCTGGAAGACAGCCAGCAAGGCGCCGGTCAAGAATGAAGACCTGTGGCGCGCGCTCGACGCCGTGCAAAGCGCACATCAGGTGGAGTGGGTGTGGGTCAAGGGGCATGCCGGACATGTCGAGAACGAACGGGCGGATGCGCTGGCGCGTCAGGGCGTGGATTTGATTCGCGCGGGCCGGGCGAGCTGAGGAAGACGGACATGCGACAGATTGTGCTGGATACGGAAACGACGGGTTTGGAGTGGCGCAGTGGCGACCGGGTGATTGAAATCGGCTGTGTCGAGCTGGTGAATCGCAAGCTCACCGGACGTCACTATCATGTGTATATCAACCCTGAGCGCGATAGCGATCCGGGCGCCATCGAGGTGCACGGCATCACGAATGAATTCCTCGCCGATAAGCCGAAGTTCAGGGATATCGCGACAGAGTTCGAGGATTTTGTGCGCGGTGGCGAGCTGATCATCCACAACGCAAGCTTTGACGTCGGCTTTCTCGACAACGAGCTGACGCTGATCGACCGACCGCGACTCGGCGGTATCTGTGCAGGCGTGATTGATACGCTGAAGATGGCCAAGGAGCTCAATCCGGGCAAACGGGCGACGCTCGACGCCTTGTGTGAACGTTTCGACGTAGACAACGCCCGGCGAACGCTGCACGGCGCCTTGCTCGACGCGGAGTTGCTGGCCGAAGTCTACCTGGCCATGACGCGGGGGCAGGAGAGTCTGATTATCGGGCTGGACGAGGCGCCTACTGCGGCGATGACCGAAGAGCATGCGGCTTCGCTGGCCGATCGTGCGCCGCTGAAAGTCTTGCGTGCCAATGAGGACGAACTGGCAGAGCATTCAGCCGTTCTGGCGGACATTGCCAAGGCAACCAAGGGCAACTGCCTGTGGCTGCCCAGCGAGGCGTCGGCGGCCGCTGACTGAGCTTCGGCTAGAGCCGCAGCAACTCGCCGCTATCGGCCTTGGCGCCGAGCAGGCGATTGACGGTGGGCCGCAGATCCAGCCCTGTTGCGGTTTGGACCGCGAGCGCACGTTCGCGCAGTTCGGTCGCGTCGAGTTCAATCGGGTGGCCGGCTGCGCCAAAGGCGATCATGTTGCCGTGGTCGGCCGAGTTGAAGGCCAGCGCGCGTTGGTCGAAGGCGTATTCCAGACGCGCCACGGTGCCTTCGTAGCGGCGCCCGCGGTTGAAAAGATTGACAGAGAGCAGCCCGTCGTCGGTCAGGTGATCGCGCAGGCACTGGTAGAACTCGATCGAGCTGAGCGGCCCCTGGCGAACGTCGTGATCGTAGGCGTCGAGCAGGATCAGATCCCAGCGCTCATCGGTCTGCGCCATGAACACCAGGCCATCTTCCAGATGCACTTGCAGGCGCTCATCGTCGGCGGGAAAGCGGAAGTACTGGCGAGCAATCGCCAGCACGCGCGGCTCGATCTCGACGACGGTGTGCTGTGCATCGGGGAGTTGCCGATGAATGAATTTGGCCAGCGACCCGGCGCCGAGGCCGATCGACAGCACGCGGCGCGGCCAGGGCGCTTCGCGCATGAGCAGGCCAGCCATCATCTCGCGGGTATAGGGCAACTCCAGTGCGTGCGGCGTGCGCAGGCGCATGGCGCCTTGCACCCATTCGGTACCAAAGTGGAGAAAGCGTACGCCCGCTTCTTCGCGGATGTCGATCGGGTTTTCCATGAGTCAGAATCCAGAATCCGGGAGTGGTCGCAAGTGCGGAAAGGCACGGGCCTTCACGCAGATGCGACTAGTGTGAAAACGGGGCGGGTGCCCAAGGATGAGAGGAGATTTTCGTCTCGTCGTCACCGTCGGTGATGTGTACTTCAACCCAGCCCATGAAGGGCGCGCCGTAGGTTTCAATGCGGGTGAAGTGCGCGATAGGCTGACCGGCCGGATCCTTGAGCGGGTGGTCGATCTTGTGGTTGTGGCTGTCGCCGTGGATCAAGATGACCGGGCGGTTGGTGGCCAGCACATGCTCGCGGAGCCGATCGACAAAGTCGACAAAGCCGCGTTTGGGTTTGCCTGCGGCGTAGGCCTTGAAGTGAGGGTCGCCTTGCAAGGTGAGCACGACCAGGCGTGCGTCGATCTGTGCTGCGCGCGCAAAGGCGGCGGCCATCCAGTCGAGGTTGGCGGCGTGGCGCTGCCGGTATTCTTCCGTTGGCGTCTCGGCCTTGCCGAAATTATTGTTGCTGCCAGTGACGTTGAGCGTGGCGAAGACGACGCCGGCATGCTCCCAGCGCAGGTTCTCGGGGTAGGGCGCGGCGGGTCTGGCATCGCTTTGGCGAAGCAGCGGCATCGCCCGTTTGCCCATGGACCTGGCGTCGGCAAAGAAGACACTACGCAGGAAATTCAGCCGCTCGATCGGGTTGTAGCCACCGTTGTTGTCGCGATGGCAGTCCGTCCATTCGTTGTCGCCGGGGGTGTAGATCAAGGGGGCGGTGACGGTATCGAACAGTGTGCGACGGTCGTGATACATCGCGTTGTCGCAGCGTTGGCTGCCGCTCTTGAAGTCGCCGGCGTGGATGATGAAAGCCGGACCGCGGTCGCCGATCTGGCCCAGCATGGCGGGCAGCAGTTGGCGTTCGGCATCGGTGTAGGGCGTGTCACCGATGATCGCGAAATGCCACTCAGCGGCTGTGCCGATGGATGCAGTCGCGGCAAGGATCAGGGCGACAAGCGTACGTCGCATGTTCAGCTGACCAGGCGTTTGAGCGCGTAGAGTTGTTCGAGCGCTTCGCGCGGGCTCATGGCATCCGGATCGAGCTTGGCCAGTGCGCCGATGGCCGGGTGCGAGGGCGCGTCGGGTTCGTCGGCGGGCAGGGCGGCGAACAGATCGGGCTGGCTGCTGCTGCCGACCGACTGGTTCTCCAGCACGCGCAAGCGTCGCCGCGCATCACGCACCACGGCAGGCGGAATACCCGCCAGTGCCGCCACTTCGATCCCGTAGCTCTGGCTGGCCGGGCCGTCTTCGACCGCGTGCATGAAGACGATGCGATGGCCGTGTTCGACCGCGTCCAGGTGCACATTGGCGCACTCCGGGTAATCGACATTCACACGGGTGAGTTCGAAATAGTGCGTGGCAAATAGCGTGAGGCTGCGGTTTTTTTCGAGCAACTGGCGCGCAATGGCGAAGGCCAGCGCGAGGCCATCGAAGGTCGAGGTGCCGCGGCCGATTTCGTCCATCAAGACCAGGCTGTGTTCGGTCGCGCCATGCAAAATGGCGGCCGCTTCGGTCATCTCGACCATGAAGGTCGAGCGGCCCGAGGCGAGATCGTCTGATGCGCCAATGCGGGTGAAGATGGCGTCGATCGGGCCGATGCGCGCGTGCTGGGCCGGCACGAAACTGCCGATATGCGCCATCAAGGTGATCAGCGCGACCTGCCGCATGAAGGTCGATTTACCGCCCATGTTGGGGCCCGTGATCATCAGCATGCGACGCGTCGGCGACAGCGAGCAGCGGTTGGCGATGAAGGCTTCGACCTGACGCTCGACGACGGGGTGACGGCTGTCGATCAGCTCCAGGCCCGGCTGGTCGGAGAGCACCGGGCAGCAGTAATCGTAACGACGCGCCGACTCGGCCAGCGCGGCCAGCGCATCGAGCGTGGCGATGGCGCGGGCGACCCGCTGGAGCTCGGAGATATCGCCGGCCAGGCTGTCGAGAATCGTTTCGTAGAGCGCTTTTTCGCGCGCCTGGGCGCGGTCCTGCGCCGACAAGGCCTTGTCTTCGAATGCCTTGAGTTCGGGCGTGATGTAGCGTTCGGCGTTTTTCAGCGTCTGGCGGCGGCGATAGTCATCCGGCACCTTGTCGCCATGCACGCGACCGATTTCGATGTAGAAGCCATGCACCCGGTTGTATTCAACCTTGAGCGTCGAGATGCCGGTGCGCTCACGTTCGCGCACTTCCATGGCGATCAGGAACTGGCCGCAGTTGTTCTGAATGCCGCGCAATTCATCGAGATCGGCGTCGTAGCCGTCGGCGATGACTCCGCCGTCGCGCAGGGCGGTTGAGGGTTCGGGCGTGATGGCGCGGCTCAGCAGCTCGGCCGCTGCGGCTGGCGGGGCGAGTTGTTCGGCCAGCGCGGCCAGCACCGGGGCTTCGATCTCGGTGAGTGCGGCGCACAGCGTCGGCAGTCGTGCGAGCGTGTCGCGAAGGGCAGACAAGTCGCGCGGTCGGGCCGAGCGCAGGGCGATGCGGGCGGTGATGCGCTCCACATCGGCCACGCCCTTGAGCGCAGTGCGTACGCTGGCGCCGGGGCCGCTGCCGGCGTCGCCGAGCAGTTCGGCCACAGCAGTATGGCGGGCGGTGATGGCGGCACGATCGCGTAGTGGGTGATGAATCGCGTGGCGCAGCCAGCGCGAACCCATGCTGGTGACGCAGGTGTCGAGGCAGGACAGCAGCGTGGGTGAGGCCTCGCCACGCAGGGTTTCGGTCAGTTCGAGATTGCGCCGGGTGGCAGCGTCGAGCCGGATGTATTCGGATTCGTGCTCGACGCGGATGCCGGTGACGTGTCGCAGGCTCTGCTGCTGGGTGCCGCTGGCGTATTCGTAGAGTGCCGCGGCGGCCGCGAGTGCGACGGGCAGCGCGTCGGCGCCATAGCCGGAAAGGTCGCGGGTGCCCAAGTGTGCGGTAAGCAGTCGCGCGCCGTTGGCGCCGTCGAATTGCCAGTCCGGCATTTTCTGCAAGGCCGGCGCGAGCGACTCGATCAGCGGCAGGCGCAGCGCGTCGGAGATCAGCACCTCGGCCGGGCGCAGGCGCTCGAACTGGGTTTGCAGTTGTTCGGGCGCGCACTCGAGCAGGCGCAGGTCGCCGTTGGCGAGGTTGAGCCAGGCCAGGCCGAGCGTGCCGCGGTGTACGTGAGCACACAGCAGCAGCGCATCGCGCCGGTCGTCCATCAAGGCGGTGTCGGTGACCGTGCCGGGGGTGACGATGCGCGCCACGGCGCGTTCCATCGGCCCTTTGGTGGTGGCCGGGTCGCCCACCTGCTCGGCGATGACGACCGACTCGCCCATCTTGACCAGCCGCGCCAGATACTGCTCGACCGCATGGTAGGGCACGCCCGCCATCTTGATCGGTTCGCCGCCCGATTTGCCCCGGGTGGTCAGGGTGATGTCGAGCAGACGGGCGGCCTTCTCGGCGTCTTCAAAAAACAGCTCGTAGAAGTCGCCCATCCGGTAAAACAGCAGCAGCGCCGGGTATTGCGACTTGAGCGCGAGGTACTGCTGCATCATCGGCGTGTGCCCCTCCGGCGAGCGGAGCGCGGTCTGACTCATGGGCGCGGACACCCTCAGGCAGTCATGCCGACAGGTCGGTGGGCCTGAATGATGGGCAGCATTTGGACGAAGACCTTGGGGGTCGCGGCGACGACGTTGCCGGTCTTGAGGTAGTCCGATTCGCCCGTCAGGTCGCTGATCAGACCGCCGGCTTCTTGAACCAGCAAGGCGCCCGCGGCGATATCCCAGATCGACAGGCCCATTTCCCAGAAACCGTCGACGCGGCCGGAGGCGACATAGGCCAGATCGAGCGAGGCCGCGCCGGGGCGGCGAATGCCGGCCGTTTTCTGGCACAGCTCGCGGAACATGGCGAGGTAGGCGTCAACATTGTCGAGTTCGCGGAACGGGAAGCCGGTGGCGAGCAGCGATTCGGCCAGCTTGGTGCGACGCGAAACGCGGATGCGGCGTTCGTTCAGATAGGCGCCACGGCCTTTCGAGGCGGTAAACAGCTCGTTGCGCACCGGGTCATAGACCACGCCTTGCTCAACGATGCCTTCACGCGCCAGGGCGATCGAAATCGCATACTGCGGAAAGCCGTGGATGAAGTTGGTTGTGCCATCGAGCGGATCGATGATCCACTGGTATTCGCTGTCGGCATTGCCGGCGGTCTGGCCGGATTCTTCTGCTAAGATCCCATGCCCCGGGTAGGCGTCGAGCAAAACTTCGATAATGGCGGCTTCCGCGGCGCGATCGACCTCGGTAACGAAATCGTTGGCGGCTTTGGTCTCGACACGAATACGATCGATGTCACTGGCGGCGCGGTTGATGGTCGTGCCCGCGCGGCGAGCGGCCTTGACGGCGATGGTGAGGGTGGGATGCATTACAGTCCGTTGAACAGGCATGTGCCCGTTCGCAAAAATTGAAAAACCACAAATTCTAGTATGAATGAAGCCAGTCTGCTTGACCGCGTGCGTATTGTACTCACCCGCACCAGCCATCCCGGCAATATCGGCGGGGCGGCACGCGCCATGAAAACCATGGGTTTGTCCCGCCTTGTGCTGGTCAGCCCCCATGTTTTTCCGAGCGAGATTGCCACCGCGCGCGCCTCGGGCGCCAACGACGTGCTCGACAATGCCCAGATCGTTGGCACGCTCGAAGAAGCTTTGTCGGGGACGGTTTTCAGTGCCGCCATGACGGCGCGGCGGCGCGAGCTTTCTTTGCCCATGCAATGGTCGCGTGAGGCGGTCGGCACGGTGACGGGCTATGCGGCGCAAGGCGATGTGGCGCTGGTGTTTGGTAATGAGTCCAGCGGGATGACCAATGAAGAGCTGGCCTTGTGCCATTTGCCGGTGATGATCCCGGCCAATGCCGACTACAGTTCGCTCAACCTGGCGGCCGCGGTGCAGATCCTGTGCTACGAGATGCGGATGGCGTGTCTCGCGCGCCCCGAGGCGCCAGCGGGTGCCGGCGTGTCGGCCGCGTTTGAAGAAGTCGAAGGTTTCTACGGCCATCTGGAACGGGCAATGATCGACAGCGGGTTTCACGATCCGGCCAATCCGCGGAAGCTGATGCCGCGATTGCGTCGTCTGTTTGGCCGGGTTCGGCTCGAGAAGGAAGAGGTGGGGATTCTGCGCGGTATCCTCAGTGCGCTTCAGCGTAAAGTCGATTAAAATAGTCGGACTTTTTCTGGCGCTCGCAAAGGTGAGCGCTTTTGTTTGCCGAACCATTGGAGGGGCGCATGTTCAGTCGCTTGCGGGAAGATATCAACAGTGTCATGAGCCGAGACCCTGCGTCGCGCTCTGCGCTCGAGGTGTTGACCTGTTATCCCGGCGTGCATGCCCTGATGTTTCATCGTCTGGCACACGGCGCATGGACGCGAAAATTCTACTGGCTTGGCCGCTTTATCAGTCATATCGGCCGTTGGCTGACCGGCATCGAGATTCATCCCGGTGCGGTAATCGGCCGGCGCGTCTTCATTGATCACGGCATGGGTGTGGTGATCGGAGAAACGGCCGAGCTTGGCGACGATTGCACCATCTACCAGGGCGTCACACTGGGCGGCACCTCTTTGTATCGCGGGGCAAAACGCCACCCAACCCTGGGTAAAGGTGTTGTGATTGGCGCGGGCGCGCAGGTGCTGGGCGGTTTTACGGTCGGTGACGGCGCCAAGGTGGGGTCTAACGCGGTGGTGGTCAAGCCCGTGCCCGAAGGGGCGACTGCGGTCGGCAACCCGGCGCGCATCATCGACCGGGAGCGAGACGACGCGCGTGAACAGAAGGCCGAAGCCATGGGCTTTTCGGCCTACGGCGTGACGCGCGACATGGACGATCCGATGGCCAAGGCCATCCATGGTTTGCTCGACCACGCCGTCGAAACCGACCGGCGTCTGGCGCTGATGATCCAGCGGCTCGAAGCGGCCGGCGTGCCGGTGAATGGGGATGGCGAGTCTGTCGATGATTTCGACGCGGAACGACTGGGCAAAATGGTGGACTAGCCGGCGGCCAATAGTTGATTGAAGTAGTCGGGTACTGTATTGTCGACTAAATAATTCAGGTATTCGCGCTGCGAGGGCATGTAATGAGACTGACGACTAAAGGCCGGTTTGCCGTGACCGCAATGATCGATTTGGCGTTGCGCCATGAAGGCGGTCCGGTAACGCTTGCAGGTATCGCAGAGCGGCAGAGCATTTCGCTGTCCTATCTTGAGCAGCTCTTTGGCAAATTGCGTCGCCATAATCTGGTGTCCAGCGTACGCGGTCCGGGGGGTGGTTACTGCCTCGCCAAGCCCATGGCGGAATTGACGGTCGCAAATATCATTGTTGCAGTGGATGAACCACTGGACGCGACGCAGTGTGGCGGCAAGCAGAACTGCCACGACGAACATCGCTGCATGACGCATGACTTGTGGACGAATCTCAATCGCCGGATGTTTGATTACCTCGACTCCGTCAGCTTGCAGTGTCTGGTGAGCGCACACAAGGCGCGTGAAGCAGCCAATCACAGCGACGAGAAGGTGATGGTGCTCAAGCGTCCTCGTGTGAGCGAAAGCAAGTCGGTGTCAATCTGAGTTTGCAGCCCATGTTTGCCCCGGTGTATCTCGATCACAACGCGACGACGCCGCTCGATCCGCAGGTGCGTGAGGCGATGTTGCCTTACCTCGGTGAGCGATTTGGTAATGCGTCGAGCCGACATGAATATGGTCGCCATGCCCGTGCCGCAATCGATACGGCGCGTGCGCAAGTCGCTGCGGCGCTTGGCGCACACCCGACAGAGGTGGTTTTCACCAGCGGCGGGTCTGAGGCGAACAATCTGTTCCTCAAGGGCGCGGCGGCCATGTTGAAGCCAGGGCGCGTTGCGGTGAGCGCGATTGAGCACCCGTGTGTACGGGAGTCGGCGCGGCGCTTGGTAAAGCAGGGTTGGGCGTTTGACGAAATTGGTGTTGATGCGCAAGGCGTCATTGACGCGGCTGACTTTGCCGAGAAGTTGTCGGTGCGGCCGCAGTTGGTGTCGATCATGCTGGCCAACAACGAAACCGGCGTGCTTCAGGACATTGAGTCGCTGGCTTCAAAGGCGCGTTCGCAGGGTGCCCGCATCCATACCGATGCGGTGCAAGCGCTGGGCAAGGTGCCGGTCGATTTTCGCGGTCTCGGCGTGAATGCGCTGACCGTGTCGGCCCACAAGATTTATGGCCCGATTGGCGTGGGTGCGCTGGTCGTGGACAAGCGAGTTGAGCTTGCGCCCTTGATCGATGGCGGGGGCCAGGAACGTGGTTTGCGCTCCGGAACTGAAAACCTTGCTGCAATTGTGGGTTTTGGTCTGGCCTGTGAACTGGCAGAATCACGGCGCGTGACTGACGCTTTGCGCTTGGCCCAACTCAAGGAAAGTCTTGAGGAAGGGCTTGGTCGCCTTGGCGCAACGGTATTTTCGGCCGGTGCAGCGCGCTTGGCCGGGACCAGTTTTTTCGCCTTTTCGGGCGTCGACGGCGAAACGCTGGTCGGCAAGCTGGATCGGGCGGGCTTCGCGTGTGCGAGCGGTTCGGCGTGCTCCAGCGCGAATCCGGAGCCGTCGAAAACGTTACTGGCGATGGGTGTAGCGCCCGACGTGGCGCGCGGCGCGATTCGCGTCAGCGTGGGTCGGGCGACGATGCTGGACGAGGTAGACCGTTTTGTCGGTGCCTTGTCGGAAGAATTGAACACATTGCGTGGCCTCACGGCCATGGCGAACTGATTGAACAGAAAACGAGTGGGCTGCGATGGCCCGGACGGAGAGAGTGAATGTTGAAGTTCCCGATTTATCTCGATTATTCGGCGACCACGCCGATCGACCCCCGCGTGGTCGAGGCGATGATTCCGTATCTGAGCGAACATTTTGGCAACCCCGCAAGCCGGTCGCATGCTTACGGCTGGGAGGCCGAGAAAGCGGTCGAGCTGGCGCGTGCCGACGTGGCGGCACTGGTCAATGCCGACCCGAAAGAAATCGTGTGGACCTCCGGCGCGACCGAGTCCGACAACCTGGCGATCAAGGGCGCGGCCCAGTTCTATCAGAGCAAGGGCAAGCACATCATTACGCTCAAGACCGAGCACAAGGCGGTGTTGGATACCTGTCGTGAGCTCGAGCGGCAAGGCTTCGAGGTGACCTACCTCGACGTTCAGGAAGACGGCTTGCTCAATCTGGATGCGTTCCGTGCGGCCTTGCGTGACGACACCACGGTCGTGTCGGTGATGATGGTCAACAACGAAGTCGGCGTGGTTCAGCCCATCGAAGAGATTGGCGAGATCTGCCGCGAGCGCGGCATCATCTTCCACGTGGATGCGGCACAGGCAACCGGCAAGGTGGACATCGACCTGCAGAAGCTGAAGGTCGACCTGATGTCCTTCTCGGCGCACAAGACCTATGGCCCGAAAGGCATCGGCGCGCTATATGTGCGTCGCAAGCCGCGGGTGCGCCTGATTGCCCAGATGCACGGCGGTGGCCACGAGCGCGGCATGCGCTCGGGCACGCTGGCGGCACATCAGATCGTCGGCATGGGCGTGGCCTTCCGTCTGGCGCGCGAAGAGATGGCGACCGAGAATGTGCGCATTGGTCTGCTGCGCGACAAGCTGATGAACGGCTTGACCGATATCGAAGCGACCTATGTGAACGGCGACATCACCCATCGCGTGCCGCACAACCTCAATATTTCCTTCGCCTACGTGGAAGGCGAGTCGCTGATCATGGCGATCAAGGATGTAGCGGTGTCGAGCGGATCGGCCTGTACCTCGGCCAGTCTGGAACCCTCATACGTATTGCGTGCGCTGGGTCGGAACGATGAGCTGGCCCACAGCTCGATCCGTTTCTCGATCGGCCGCTTCACGACGGAAGAAGAAGTGGATTTCACCATTGACCTGTTGCATCGGAAGATCAGCAAGCTGCGTGAATTATCGCCCCTGTGGGAGATGGTGCAGGACGGGGTGGATCTGAATACCGTGCAGTGGGCGGCCCACTGAGCTGACAGGAGAATAGAACATGGCTTATAGCGAAAAAGTGCTGGATCATTACGAAAACCCGCGCAACGTGGGCGCCTTCGGTAAAGATGAGGCTGGCGTAGGCACGGGCATGGTTGGCGCACCGGCCTGTGGCGACGTCATGAAGCTGCAGATCAAGGTCAATGGTCAGGGCGTGATCGAAGACGCGAAGTTCAAGACCTACGGCTGTGGCTCGGCCATTGCGTCCAGTTCGCTGGTGACCGAATGGGTCAAGGGCAAGTCCCTCGACGAGGCGCTGGACATCAAGAACACGGCAATTGCCGAAGAGCTGGCACTGCCGCCGGTCAAAATTCACTGCTCAATCCTGGCTGAAGATGCGATCAAGGCCGCTGTTGCGGACTATCGCAAGCACCAGGAAGCAAAAGGCGAATAAGGAGTCGGTCGATGGCAATCACTCTGTCTGAGCGCGCAGCGGATCACGTGGCGCGCTTCATCGAAAAACGTGGCAAGGGCGTCGGTATCCGTCTGGGCGTCAAAACCTCGGGGTGTTCCGGCATGGCATACAAGCTGGAATTCGCCGACGAGGCTGCGCCCGAAGACATCATTTTCGAATGTCGCGGGGTGAAGGTGCTGGTCGACCCGAAGAGCCTGCCGTACATGGACGGCACCGAGCTCGACTTCGTGCGTGAAGGGCTCAATGAGGGGTTCAAGTTCAAGAACCCTAACGTCAAGGACGAGTGCGGGTGCGGCGAGAGCTTTAATGTCTGATCTTTGCTGAGGCGTCTGATTTATGGATCTTCAGCAAGACTATTTCTCGCTGTTTGGTTTGCCGCAAGGCTTCGATATCGACAGGGACCGCCTGGAGCAGGCGTATCGCGACTGCCAGGCGCAGGTGCATCCTGATCGCCACGCCCACCGCTCGGACGCTGAAAAGCGCGTTTCGATGCAGTGGGCGACACACGTCAACGAAGCCTATCGGACCTTGCGCAAGCCGCTGCTGCGCGCGCGCTATCTGTTGTCGCTGCGCGGCGTCGATGCCGGCATCGAAACCAATACCGCGATGGCGCCGGCCTTCCTGATGGAGCAGATGGAATGGCGCGAGGGCGTCGAAGAAGCCCGCGAGGGCGGTGATGTGAGCGACCTCGAGCACATGCGCCAGCGCCTCGACCTGCATGAGCGTGAGCTTCATCAGAATTTGTCGGGCCAACTTGCCGGCGATGTGACCGATGGCGAACTGGCCGCCGATACCGTACGCCGTCTGATGTTTATCGAAAAACTCCAGATAGAAATCGACGACGCGCTCGAAGCGCTGGAAGACTGATGGCTTTGCTACAACTACAAGAACCCGGCGAATCGACGGCACCGCATGAGCATCGTCTCGCGGTCGGGATCGATCTGGGCACCACAAATTCGCTGGTCGCCTCGGTGCGCAACGGAATCGCCGTCTGCCTCAATGATGCCGAAGGCCGTTCGATGCTGCCCTCTGTGGTGCATTACCCGCGCGCAGGTGCGACGCTGGTGGGGCGCGGTGCTCAGGCTTTTCAGGTGGATGACCCGCGCAACACGCTGGTGTCGGTCAAACGATTCATGGGCCGGGGCGTCAAGGACGTGACGCACATCGAATCGATGCCCTACGACTTCGTCGACACCGAAGGCATGCTGCGATTTCGTACGGCCGCCGGCGTCAAGACGCCGGTTGAAGTCTCCGCCGAGATTCTGAAGCACTTGCGCGAGCGCGCCGAAGCCAGTCTCGGTGGTCCGCTGGTGGGTGCCGTGATTACCGTGCCGGCGTATTTCGATGACGCCCAGCGTCAGGCGACCAAGGATGCGGCGCGGCTCGCGGGTTTGAACGTGCTCCGGCTGCTCAACGAGCCCACCGCTGCAGCGGTGGCCTACGGCCTCGAGAACGCCTCTGAAGGCGTCTACGCCATTTATGATCTGGGCGGCGGCACCTTTGATATTTCGATTCTCAAGCTCTCGCGTGGCGTTTTCGAGGTCATGTCGACCAATGGTGACGCATCCTTGGGCGGCGATGATTTCGACCACCGTGTGTTTTGCTGGATTCTCGATCAGTCGGGCGTCGCCCCGGTATCGGACAGCGACGCACGACGTCTCCAGGCGCTGGCCCGCCGAGCCAAGGAGCGCTTGAGCAGCGAAGAAGAAGCGCAGATCCGGGTCACCTTGAGTACCGGCGATGAGGTCGACCTGACGCTCGCACGCGAAACCTTCGTCGATATCACCCGCCCCCTGGTCAACAAGACGCTGGCGCCGGTACGCAAGGCTTTGCGCGATGCCGACCTGTCGGTGGATGAGGTCAAAGGTGTGGTGATGGTCGGCGGCGCGACCCGCATGCTGCATCTGCAGCAGGCGGTGGGCGAATTTTTCGGCCAGTCGCCGCTGACCAATCTGGACCCAGACAAAGTGGTTGCGCTCGGTGCGGCCATGCAGGCCAATGTGCTGGCCGGCAATCGCACGGCCGACGATGACTGGCTGCTGCTCGATGTGATTCCGCTGTCGCTCGGCATCGAAACCATGGGCGGCCTGGTCGAGAAGATCGTGCCGCGCAATTCGACGATTCCGATCGCCAAAGCGCAGGAGTTCACAACCTTCAAGGACGGCCAGACCGCCATGGCCATTCATGTAGTGCAGGGTGAGCGGGAATTGGTGTCGAACTGCCGTTCACTGGCACGTTTCGAGCTCCGCGGCATTCCGCCCATGACGGCGGGGGCGGCACGCATTCGGGTGAGCTATCAGGTCGACGCCGACGGCTTGCTGGCCGTCACCGCGCGTGAGATGTCATCGGGCGTCGAGGCGCAGGTGGTGGTCAAGCCATCCTACGGGCTGGCCGACGACGAGATTGCGGACATGCTCAAGGCGGGCTTTGAAAACGCCGGTGAAGACGCCAGGGCGCGTGCGCTGCGCGAACTGCAGGTGGAGGGCGAGCGCCTGCTCGAGGCCGTGCAACAAGCCCTGCTGGCCGATGGCGTCTTGCTCGACGCGCAGGAGCGTGCAGGCATTGACGCGGCCATGGAAGCGCTGCGCCAGGCGGTTGCCGGGACCGACGCCAAGGCACTCCGCAAGGCGCTGGACGGCTTGAGTCGACAGACCGATGCGTTTGCCGCGCGACGCATGGACAAGAGCATTCGGACGGCGCTGGCCGGCCACAAGATCAATGAACTGAAGGTTTGAAATGACGCAGATAGTCGTGTTGCCGCATGTGGAATTGTGCCCGGAAGGGGCGGTGCTGGAGGCCAGTCCGGGGACGTCGATCTGTGACAGCCTGCTCGCCAACGGCATTGCCATCGAGCACGCCTGTGAAAAAAGCTGTGCATGCACAACCTGCCACGTCATCGTGCGTGAGGGCTATGCCTCGCTTGAGGGCGCCGAAGAGCTCGAAGACGACTTGCTCGATCGCGCCTGGGGGCTGGAGCCGACCTCGCGCCTGTCGTGCCAGGCGCTCGTTCGCGACACGCCGCTGACGGTCGAGATTCCGAAATACACCATCAACATGGTCAGCGAGGGCAAGCACGGATGAAGTGGACCGAAGTCGAAGAGATTGCCATTCAACTGTCGGACGCCCATCCCGAGGTGGACCCGACCAAAGTGAATTTTGTCGATCTGATGAACTGGGTGCTCGCGCTACCCGAGTTCAATGACGATCCGGGTCGCTGTGGCGAACGGATTCTCGAAGGCATCCAGCAGGCCTGGATCGACGAGGTCGCCTGAGCGCGAGCTTGAGGGGCGCTCAGTTGCCCGTGCCGGGTGCCGGCTCCGAGGATTCGTTCAGCGACAGCCAATACACCCCGAGCTGGCCCACGGCCTGGATGAAGCGTTCGAAGTCGACGGGTTTTCGGATGTAGCTGTTCGCCCCCAGGCGATAGGCTTCGGTGATGTCCTGCTGTTCCTTGGAAGTAGTGAGCACAACCACCGGCAACAACGCCGTTGCCTCGTTGGCGCGAATGCGGCGCAACACCTCCAGGCCGTCGATGCGCGGCAACTTCAGATCCAGCAAAATGACCGCCGGCACGGGATTGCTTTTCTTTCCCTCGTGACTGCCTGTGCCAAAGAGATAGTCCAGCGCCTCAACGCCGTCGCGGGCGACAACGACCGGGTTGGGGATCTTGTTTTTGCTGAAAGCCCGCAAAGTAAGAGCTTCATCGTCCGGGTTATCTTCAACGAGAAGAATAGGGCGCTCGGTGGGCATGCGTACTCCTGAACTCGGCAAGTGACTCAGCCGAGGGTAAAGAAAAAGGTGGCGCCGCAACCGACCTGTGCGTCGGCCCAGACGCGGCCACCGTGGCGATGGATAATCCGGCTGACCGTTGCCAGTCCGATGCCGGTGCCCGGGTAGTCCGATTCGCGATGCAGGCGCTGGAATGCGCTGAACAGTTTGCCGGCATAGCGCATATCAAAGCCGGCGCCGTTGTCCTTTGCAAAATACACCGTCTCGCCATCTTGCTGCAAGCAACCAATTTCCAGCTGTGCCGCGGCGTTCTGGCTCGTGAACTTCCATGCATTACGAATAAGATTGCTCATGGCGATGCGCAGCAGGTTTCGGTCGCCATGGACGAGGAGCTCATCCGGCACGGTGAGCGCGACCCTTCGTTCTGGCTGTTCCTGACGAAGTTCTGTTGCGATGTCGTGGACAAGCGCAGCCAGGTTGAAGTCCGACCGGTGCATCTCGTCGCGTGTCACGCGCGAGAGCTTGAGCAGATCGTCAATGAGCTGCTGCATGCGGTGTGTGGCGCTGCGAATGCGCTGAAGATAGTCCAGCGCGTTTGGGTCCAGTTGCGGGCGATAGTCTTCTTCGAGCATGCGTGAGAAGCCGTCGATGCCCCTCAGCGGCGCGCTCAGATCGTGAGATACCGAATAGCTGAACGATTCGAGCTCCTGATTGGCGACCGTGAGCTCGGCTGTGCGTTCGCGCACGCGTGTCTCGAGCGCGGTGTTGAGCGCCTGGACTTCGCGCTCGGCGGCAAGTCGTTCGCTGATGTCCACACCGACGCCGACCAGATGGCTCACCCCCTGAAGCTCGACCCGGATGATGGTGAATACGTGCGGGATGCCGCCCTCATCGGCGGCACTCAAGCGCGCTTCGATGGTGGCGTGTTCGGTACGCAATGCCTGCATCAGCGCGCCCTGAAACGCGAGGCGATCGTCCGGATGAAAGAGGCTCCGGATGATGAGGTGCTCCATCTGATCGGGGGGTGTGCCGGTCACGTTCTCGAGGTTGTGGTTCCAGCGAAGGATGCGGCCGCTCGCTTCGAGCAGGAAAAAGACACCGGGCAGGCTCTTGACCACGGCATCGGACAGGCCGTGGGCGTCGCGCAAGGCGGCGCTGGTGGCTTTCAGGTCGGTGGTGTCGGCAAGGATCCACAGGGCGCCGGCCTCGGGATCGTCAGGTTTGATCAAGCGGCCTGTGACGTAAAACCAGCGCCGGGAGCCGTCGTGGCGGGCGAGCTGCATTTCACGTGTCATTTGCGACTCACCGGGGTCGAGGTGCAGGTGCTGCAGCCCGAGCTGTGAGAGCGACTCGCCGGAGACGGACTCTCCCGGCGGCGCGAACCATTCCACAAAACGCTGATTGGCATTGGCGACGCGCTGGTTTTCGACAAACACGATGCCGACCGGCACATTGTCCAGAATGGCCTGTTTTTCGGTCAGCAGCGCACGAACACTCTCCTGCGCCTGGCGTTGCTCGGTGACATCGCTGCTTGCGCCAGCGAAGCGGACGACTTCGCCAGCGTCATCCCACACCGCCTCGCCACGGTGGCGGAACCAGCGATAGCCGCCGTCCTTGTGGCGGAGCCGGCACAGCACATCGTAAGGCTCGCGCGTGTTGAAGTGCGTCGCCACAGCCGTTTCGATTCGCTCCCGATCATCGGGGTGGATCAGTGTCAGAAAGCGATCGCGCTGATTGGGGAGTTCATCGTCGCGATAGCCGAGCAACTGCTTGTAACGGGGCGACATGTAGTAGCGGTCTAGCCGCAGGTTCCAGTCCCAGATGCCATCTGATGAGCCCCGGATCGCGTAGTAGAGGCGCTCTTCGCTCTCACGTCGGGCCGCTTCGGACTGCTTTTGTGCCTGGATGTCGGTGATCGAGCCGGCGTAGCGGTCGGCCTTGCCTTCCTTGTTCCAGCGCGCCTGGCCGCGACCACGAAACCAGCGGTAGTTGCCGTCCCGGCAACGCAGACGGTAGGACTCGTCGAATGGTGTTCGGTGTTCGAGGTGGGCGTATTGGGCGGAAAGAACACGATCCCGGTCGTCGGGGTGCAGGGCCGTTGAAAAGAAAAAGCCGCGTCGAAACTCGGCTTCGTCGGTGTAGCCGAGCAATTTGCGGAAACGCGGCGAAAAATACACTTCGTTGGCCAGCAGGTCCCAGTCCCAGATGCCGTCCGAGGTGCCTTCGATGACCAGCGACAGGCGGGCATCCTTGCCGCGCATGCGTCTGAACTGATGGGCGAGTTGCTCGGCCATCTGGTCAAAACTGCGACCGAGCTCGCCGATTTCGTCGGCCGCGTCGTCCTGGATGCGGACTTTGAGCTGTCCTTTGGCGAAGCGTTTGCCGGCTTCACGAAGGTGCTGAAGCCGGCGGATGAGCGGTTCGGTGGCGAGCGCGACGATCAGTCCCGACAGGACGACGGCGATGACGCCGACGAGCAGCATGCGCGACCAATAGCTGTCGTAGTCGGCAGGTGTTCCGGTTGGGTCGGGGGTGAGCCAGTGCCAGCTCGCCAAGGCAAGGCCAAGGATGGTCAGGCACTGGACGGCGATGACCAAGCCGATCAATGCCGTCCGCAGGCGCGTCGGCGCGAAACGCCCGGGGTTCATGGGCGCGACACCCTGGCAAAGCTGCGTCTGGTCGCCATGTCAGGCCGGTGTGACAGGGGGCAGGGGACCCCGGCAGATCACGGCAGTTCGTCCTCGCGCAGCATGAAGATCATGTCTTCGGCGTGGTCGTCAGACAGCCAGGTCAGCGGAAGATCGGGAAACGCAGCTTCGACCAGATGACGGTTGTGGCCGACCTCGACCATCAGCAGGCCGCCGGGATTGAGGTGTGCGCGCGCCTGAGCGATCAGCGAGCGCACCACATCGAGGCCATCGTCGCCGGCCGCCAGCGCCATTTCGGGTTCGTGGCGGTACTCGGCCGGCAAGGCGGCCATCGCCTCGGCGGTGACATAGGGCGGATTGCTGAGGATCAGGTCGTAGCGCTGTCCGGCGAGCGGGGTGAGCGCATCGCCTTGGTGGAGGTGGACTTGGGCTTCCAGGGCATAGTCGGCCACGTTATCGGCGGCCACGGCCAGGGCGTCGGCGGACAGGTCGACCGCGTCCACCTCGGCATTCGGGAAGGTGTTCGCCATCATGATGGCCAGGCAAGCGGAGCCGGTGCATACGTCGGCGACACGGGTGAGCGCCTCGGGGTCGTCGATCCAGGGTGACAGACCGTCGGCGAGCAGGGCGGCAAAGTAGGAGCGCGGCACGATGACGCGCGGATCGACGCGGAAGCGATAGCCGGCCAGCCAGGCTTCACCGGTGAGATAAGCGGCGGGCATGCGCGACTCGACGCGACGCTCGATGACCTCCAGCAGCGTCACGCGCTCCTCGATCGGGATGCACGCATCCATGAAGGGCTCCAGCCGGTCGAGCGGCAAGGCGAGGGTGTGCAGCATCAGGTAGACCGCTTCGTCCCAGGCGTTGTCGGTACCGTGGCCGAAAAACAGTTGCGCCCGGTTGAAGCGGGTGACGGCGTAACGCAGCCAGTCGCGCAGGGTGACCAGTTCGACCAGGGGGCCGCTGTGGTCGTGGTCTTCGTGGTCGTGATCGTGATCTTCGTGGGTGTGGCTCATCGGGTCGGTGTCAGTAGCAGGTTTTCAAGGCAGCGGGCATAGACCGCAGAGAGCGGATCGATGGCATCGAGGGCGATGCATTCGTCGATCTTGTGAATGGTGGCGTTGACCGGGCCGAACTCGATCACCTGATCGCAGATGCGGGCGATGAAGCGTCCGTCCGAGGTGCCGCCGGTGGTGGAGATCTCGGCCGTGATGCCGCATTCGGTCTGGATGGCGCGGGTGACCGCGTCCACCAGGGTGCCGCGTGGGGTGAGGTAGGTCTGGCCGGAGAGGTTCCAGTCGAGGCTGTATTCAAGCCCGTGCTTGTCGAGAATGTCTTGCACGCGCTGCTTGAGGCCCACATCGGTGGAGGCCGACGAAAAGCGGAAATTGAAGCGTACTTCCATACTGCCCGGGATGACGTTGCTCGCCCCGGTGCCGCCGGCGATATTGGAGATCTGCCAGCTGGTGGGCGGAAAATACTCGTTGCCGGCGTCCCATTCGGTCGTGGCCAGTTCGGTCAGCGCCGGTACGGCCTGGTGGATCGGGTTGCGCGCCAGATGCGGGTAGGCGATGTGGCCCTGGATGCCCTTGACCACCAGCTTGCCGGACAGGCTGCCGCGGCGGCCGTTCTTGACCATGTCGCCGAGGCGCTCGACCGAGGTCGGCTCGCCGACGATGCAGTAGTCGATGCGCTCGCCACGTGCCTGCATGGCTTGAACGACGGCAATGGTGCCGTCGGTGGCGTCGCCTTCTTCGTCGGAGGTGAGCAACAGGGCAATGCGGCCGGGGTGGTCGGGGTGCGCCGCGACGAAGCTTTCAATGGCGGTCACGAAGGCGGCCAGCGAGGCTTTCATGTCGGCCGCGCCGCGGCCGTAGAGGTAGCCGTCGCGCTCGGTCGGGATGAACGGATCGGACGCCCAGCGCTCGACCGGGCCGGTCGGCACGACGTCGGTGTGGCCGGCAAAACACAGCACCGGGCCGCTGCTGCCGCGATGGGCCCATAGATTGCACACACCGTTGCGGTCGATGCGCTCAAGCGTGAAACCCAGGGGTGTGAGTCGCGAGGCGATGAGATCGAGGCAGCCGGCGTCTTCGGGCGTGACCGAGCGGCGGCCGATCAGCTCGCGCGTCAGCACGAGGGTGGGGGAGTCAGGTCGTGTCATGAAGTCCGGATGGGGTGACGGTGCGGGCGCTCAGCGATCTTCGAGGTTCAAGGTGAATTCGCTGAACGAGGCGCCGTCCGGTTGAGTGCTTTCAAAATCAATGATGCCGCCGTGCTGCCGCTTTTGCGGGGCTTGCTCGTTGGTCTCGGTGGTGATCTGCGAGTTGTTGATCAGCCAGGACAGATTGGTGGGCGAGTCGGCATGCGCCAGGGCTTCGTCGAGCGTGATGATCTTCTCGCGATAGAGGCGGAACAGGTCTTGCTCGAAGGTTTGCGATCCCGGCGCGAGCGTTTGTTCCATGGCTTCCTTGATACTGCTGATCTCACCACGCTCGATCAGTTCGGCCACGTGACGCGTGTTCAGCAGGAGTTCGACCGAGGGCAGGCGCAGGCCGTCGGGGCGGCGCACCAGTCGCTGGGAAATGATGCACTTGAGCGCGACCGCGAGGTCGAGGTAGAGCAGCGGGCGGTTTTCCAGCGGGAAGAAGTTCACGATGCGGTTCAACGCGTGATAGGCGTTGTTGGCATGCAGGGTGGCCAGACAGAGGTGACCGGTCTGCGCATAGGCGAGCGCGGCTTGCATGGTTTCCTTGTCACGGATTTCACCGATCAGGATGCAGTCGGGCGCCTGGCGCATGGCGTTGCGCAGGGCTTCATTCCAGTTGTGGGTGTCGATGCCGATTTCGCGCTGGTTGATGATCGACTTGCGGTGTTTGAAGAGGTATTCGATCGGGTCTTCGATGGTCAGGATATGACCCGTCCGGTTGCGGTTCCGGTGGTCGATCATCGAGGCCATGGTGGTCGACTTGCCCGAGCCGGTGGCGCCCACCACCAGCACCAGTCCGCGCTTTTCCATGATGATGTCGGCGAGCTTTTCGGGCAGCTTGAGCGAGTCGAGCGTGGGGATGTCGCCACGGATGAAACGCACCACGATGGCCACGCTGTTGCGCTGCCAGAAGAGGTTCACCCGGAAGTTGCCCACATCACGCCGGCCGAAGGAGAGGTTCATCTCCTTGTCTTTGTCGAAGCGCGCCGCCTGCTCAGGCGCCATGATCTCGTCGGCCATGCGCCGGATCATCGTCGGTTCCATCATCTGCTGATTGATGGGCAGTGTTTCGCCTTCAATCTTGATGTGGATGGGGACGCCGGCGGTGATGAAGATGTCCGAAGCGTTCTTCTCGGCCATCAGGGTGAACAGCTTGTCGAGGATCATCGAATGCACTTCCTGGCGGTTTGGGCAGTCGTTCGGGGCAGGCAGCAGCCCGCCCCGGCGGTGTGGATCAAGCGCCGCGCAGCAGCTCGTTGATGCCGGTCTTGGCGCGTGTTTGCGCATCGACCCGCTTGACGATCACGGCGCAGTACAGGCTGTACTTTCCGTCGGCAGAGGGCAGGCTGCCCGGCACCACCACGGCGCCGGAAGGAATACGACCATAGGTCACCGAGCCGGTTTCACGGTCGTAAATCTTGGTGCTTTGACCCAGGTACACGCCCATCGAGAGCACAGCATTCTCTTCGATAACGACACCTTCGACGACTTCTGAACGGGCGCCGACAAAGACATTGTCCTCAATGATGACCGGCCCGGCCTGCACCGGCTCGAGCACGCCGCCGATGCCAACGCCGCCGGACAGGTGCACGTTCTTGCCGATCTGGGCGCAGGAGCCGACGGTGGCCCAGGTGTCGACCATGGTGCCTTCATCGACATAGGCGCCGATGTTCACATAGGAGGGCATCAGCACCACGTTCTTGCCGATGAAGCTGCCCTTGCGTGCGGTGGCCGGCGGTACCACGCGGAAACCACCTTGCTGAAACTGCTCGGGGGTGTAGTCGCCAAATTTGGTAGCGACCTTGTCGAAGTAGTTGGTGGAGCCGCCGGGCATGATCGCGTTGTCGCGCAGGCGGAAGGAGATCAGCACGGCCTTCTTGATCCACTGATTGACCACCCATTGGCCATCGACTTTCTGCGCCACGCGCAGGCTACCGGTGTCCAGGCCGGCGATGACTTCTTCGACCGCTTCGCGGATCTCGGCCGGCGCGCTGGTGGGCGACAGGCTGGCGCGGTTGTCAAAAGCGGTGTCGATGATCTGTTGGAGTTGTTGCATGGGGGGGTGTCCCTTTGTCGATGATTTGAAGATGAGTACTTACTGGCCGGCGCGGCAGAAGGCAACGATGCGCTCGGCCGCCTCCAGGCACTCGTCGGGTGCGGCGACCAGCGCGATACGCACATAGCCGGCGCCGGGGTTGAGCCCATTGGCTTCGCGGGCCAGGTAGCTGCCCGGCAGAACGGTCACATTATATTCAGCCTGCAGGCCGCGGGCGAAGTCGGTGTCCGAGCCCGGTGTGCGTGCCCACAGATAGAAACCGGCGTCGGGCTTCTGCACACCCAGCCACGGGGCAAGCATGGGGGTGATGTGGTCGAACTTTTCGCGGTACAGGCGACGGTTTTCGACCACGTGGGCTTCGTCGTTCCAGGCGGCGATCGAGGCCTCCTGCACCGACGGACTCATGGCGCAACCGTGGTAGGTGCGGTAACGCAGAAACTGCTTGAGCACCGCGGCATCGCCGGCCACGAAGCCGGAGCGCAGGCCCGGCACGTTGGAGCGCTTCGACAGGCTGGAGAACACCACGACGTTGCGGAAGTCGGTGCGGCCGAGTTGCCACGCAGCTTCCAGCGCGCCCAGCGGCGGCGAGGCTTCGTCGAAATAGATCTCCGAATAACACTCGTCGGCAGCGATGACGAAGCCGTGTTCATCAGACAGCGCAAACAAGGTCCGCCATTCATCCAGCGACATCACATGGCCGGTGGGGTTGCCGGGCGAGCACACATACACCAGTTGCACCGTGCGCCAAGTGTCGGCATCGATGCCGCTGATGTCGAAGCTGAAATCGGAGGACGCCACGGTGTTGATGAACAGCGGCTGCGCGCCGGCGAGCAGGGCGGCGCCTTCGTAGATCTGGTAGAACGGGTTCGGACACATCACCCGCGCATTTGGCCGGGTGCGATCGACCACGCATTGAGCGAAGGCAAACAAGGCCTCGCGCGAGCCGTTGACCGGCAGCACCTGAGTTTCAGCCGAAACCCCGGCAAGGCCATAGCGGCGCATCAGCCAGTTGGCGATGTTCTGGCGCAAGGCGAGGGTGCCGGTGGTGAGGGGGTAGTTGGCCAGGCCATTCAAATTGGCCGCGAGCGCGTCGGTCACGAGCTTGGGCGTGTCGTGTTGCGGCTCACCGATCGACAGGCGGATGGCGCTGTGCGGCGAGTCGGTCGGCAGCCCGGCGAAGAGCGTGCGAAGTTTTTCAAACGGGTAGGGCTGGAGTCGGTCGAGGTCGGGATTCACGGCGGGCTCGATTGGGCGGCGAAAGCGTTACCAAATGTCATCAAAGGCACGCTTGCCGGGCAGTTAAAGTCGGCGAAGATGCTATCATAGCCCGCTTATCTACCGCGCCGCGCACTTGCGCTCAACCGGCCGCGCATTGTCCGCCAGATCGAACCGCCGTGAGACTGTCCCGCCTCAAACTTGCCGGCTTCAAAACCTTTGTCGATCCGACCACGGTGTTGTCCCCTGGGCAGCTCGTCGGCGTGGTCGGCCCCAATGGTTGCGGCAAATCCAACATCATCGACGCCGTACGCTGGGTGCTCGGCGAGACCCGCGCGTCCGCCCTGCGGGGCGCCTCGATGCAGGACGTGATCTTCAACGGTTCGACCACCCGCAAGGCCGTCTCGCGCGCCAGCGTTGAGCTGGTGTTCGACAACGCCGATGGCAAGGCCGCCGGGCAGTGGTCGCAATACGCCGAGATCGCCGTCAAGCGGGTGCTCGATCGCAGTGGCGACTCTTCCTACTACATCAATAACATGCTGGTGCGCCGCAAGGACGTGGTCGATCTGTTCCTCGGCACCGGTCTGGGCCCGCGTGCCTACGCCATCATCGAGCAGGGCATGATCTCGCGCATCATCGAGGCGCGCCCCGAAGAGGTTCGCGGTTTTCTGGAAGAGGCCGCGGGCGTTACCAAATACCGCGAGCGCCGTCGCGAAACCGAAGGTCGGCTGTCGGACGCGGGTGAAAACCTGCTGCGCCTCGATGACATTTGCCTCGAACTCGGCGATCGCATCACCCGCCTCGAAGGTCAGGCCGAGATCGCCGAGCGCTATCGCCGCATGCATCACGATCACGCCCAGAAGCAGCAATTGCTGTGGCTACTCAAACGCAACGAAGCGCGCGCAGAGTGCGAACGGGTGGTGCAGGCGCTCGAAGCCGCCAGCCGTCAGATGGAGGCCGACAGCACCCGGCTGGGCGAGCTGAATGCGGCTATCGAGACCGCACGCGGGTTGCACCAGGGCGCGAACGAGGCGGTGCAGGTCGCGCAAAACGACTTTTTCAATGCCTCGGCCGAAGTCAGCCGGCTCGAAGGCGAGCGCCAGCACCTGGCCGACAATCGTCGCCGGCTCGCGGCGCGGCTCGAACAACTCGATGGCGAGCATACCCACTGGGCGACGCGCCAAACGCAACTGATCGAGGAACAGGCGCGCTGGCAGGCACTGCGCGAGGCGGCTGATCTGCGTCTGGCGCAAGCCGAAGCGCGGCATGAGGTGGCGGGCGATCGCGTGCCCGAGGCCGAGTCGCATTTTCGCACCGCTGACGCCACGGCCGCCGCCGCGCGCCGCGAACTGGCGCAGACCGAACAGCAGGCTCGTGTTGAAGAAACCCGCAGCGCCAGCGCCCGACGCGCGCTCGATGCGCTGCAGGTGCGTCAGGCACGGCTCACGGCCGAAGAAGGGCAGATCGCTGCACCCCCCGAGACCGAGGTCGAGCGCTGCGAAATGCAACTGGCCGCGGCCGAAGAGGCCCTGCACCAGCTCCTTGAAGAAAACGAAACATTGCAAGCGGCCATGCCGGCACAACAGGCAGCACTCAAGCGCGCGACCGATGAAGAGCGCGAGATTCAGCGCTGCCTCACCACTGCGCAGGCGCGACACGAGGCACTTGTCCAACTCCAGCGCAAAGTAAAGCAGCAGGGCGCGCTGGGTGACTGGCTGCGGCGCCGTGGTCTTGAAGGCGCGACCGCGCTGTGGCAGCAACTGGACGTTGCTGCGGGTTGGGAGAGCGCCGTCGAGGCGGTGCTGCGAGAGCGCCTGGCTGCGCTGCCCGAGTCGGCTCTGGCCGATCTGGCGGCCTGGCGTGCCGAACCGCCGCCGACCACGCTGGCGGTCATGCGTGCAGCAATATCTGCGCCCAACGCTGCAGCGCCACTGGCCGGCGCGACGCCACTGATCGAACATCTGCGCTGTGACGCCTCGCTGCACGGCACCCTCGCGCACTGGCTGGCGGGTGTGTATGCGGTGGATGATCTGGCCGCCTGGGCGGATCGACGCGACACGCTGGCGCCCGGGCAGGTGCTTGTTGCGCCCGACGGACAGTGCCTGACACGGGATTGCTTCATCCACTACGTGGCCGACGCACGCACCCATGGCGTCATCGAACGCGAACGCGAAATCCACGAACTTGATGCCTTGCTCGATACGCTGGCGACGGGGCATGAGACCGCGCAGGCAGCCGTGACCGAGACCGACCGTGTCTTCGCGCTGACGCAGGCGCGCGCGACACAATTGCGCCGACAGCAGCAGGATCGTCAAGGTGCGGTGCATCAGGCGCAGGTGGCACTGCTCAAGCAGACCCAGGCTCGTCAGCGGGCCGAAGAGCAGCAGGCGCGTATTGCGGGCGACCTGAGCGAAATCGTGCGTGCGCTGGCGGTGGAGCAAGAACATTTGAGCGCGGCCGGCAGCGAATTGTCTCGTTGCGAGGCGTTGGTCGAGGTGTTGCGTGAGCGGGTCGAGCACGCCAACACGGTGCGCGCCGACCGGGAAGCGGCGTACCGCGAAGCGCAGAATCAGCTGCAGAGTCTGGCGCGCGACGTGAGCGAAGCCGGGTTTTCGCAGCGCGAGTGCGGCGGCAAGCTTGAAGACATTGCGCGCAACCTCACGCTGGCAGCCGAGCAATTGGCGCGTATCGCCCAAGAGCGCATGGCGCGCGCTGCCGAACACGACGCGACCGATCCGCAGGCAGGCGAGGCAGCCTTGCAGGCAGCGCTCGAACAGCGCACGTCGCGCGAAACGGCGCTGAGCGCCCGGCGCGATCAGCTCGCCGAGGCCACCGCCCAGCTCAAAACCTTTGAAGAGGATCGCTTGCGTGTCGAGCAGGCCGCCGCGCCCTTGCGCGAGAAAGTTGCCGAACTGCGTCTGGCCCGACAGGCCGCCGAACTGGCCGAGGCGCAACACCAAAGCCGCCTCGATGAAGTTGAGGCCGATGAAGCACAACTGACACCCCTGCTGGTCGATGTGCGCGAAAATGCGTTGCAACGCGATGTGTCCAGTCTGGCGCGACAGATCGAGGCGCTCGGCGCGGTCAACCTCGCCGCGCTGGATGAGTTGAAGACCGCCAGCGAGCGCAAAGGCTATCTGGACGCGCAGCACGCCGACCTGACCGAAGCCATCGCCACGCTCGAAGACGCGATCCGTCGCATTGATCGTGAAACCCGCGAGCAGCTTCAGGTCACGTACGATACGGTCAGTGCCCAGTTTTCGGCACTGTTTCCGCAGTTGTTCGGAGGCGGCCAGGCGCGCCTGGTGCTTACCGGAGACGAGATTCTCGACGCGGGCATCCAGATCGTGGCCCAGCCGCCGGGCAAAAAGAATGCATCAATCCACCTTTTGTCGGGTGGTGAAAAGGCCTTGACGGCCATTGCGCTGGTGTTTTCGCTGTTCCAGCTCAATCCGGCACCGTTTTGCATGCTTGACGAGGTGGACGCGCCATTGGACGATACCAACACTGGACGTTTCTGCGAGATGGTCAAGCGAATGGCATCACAGACCCAGTTCCTGTTCATCAGTCATAACAAGATCACGATGGAGATCGCCCAGCAGCTCGTTGGGGTGACGATGCAGGAGCAGGGCGTATCGCGTATTGTCGAAGTCGACATGGAAGAGGCATTGCGGATGGCGGACGCCGCCCCCGCGTGAGGAAAGAGCAAGGAAAACATGGCAATCAGTGAGTTGCAACTGGGTTTGATCGGTGCCGGCGTAGCCGCCGTAGTCGGCGTTCTGGCCTACAACAAGTGGCAGGAGCGCAAGGCGCAAAAGCATCACGAAAAGGCGTTCCGCTCGGAGCATCGCGATGTGCTGTTTGAGCCCAGCCTGTCGATCGATCGATCCGACGAGGCCGCCGAAGCGATGCCCGACGATGAGCTGCCGCGGGAGCCCGTCAGCACACCGGTGACCGAGCCGCGGCCGATGGCGCCGGCAGAAGCCGGGCGTAAAGCCCCCGAGGTGCCGGCTGATGTAGACGAGCGCGTCGATTGCGTGCTGCGCATCGAGTCGATCGAGCCGCTGGTCGCCAGCCGTGTCTGGCAGGCGCAGCAGGTCGAGCTCGATGGCTTGTCAAAACCGGTAGGCTGGTTTGCCTTCGACGAAAACAGCAACAAATGGATCAGCCTCGATCGCAGCAGCACCGAGGCGCATCACTGGTTTTGTTCCGCCATGCAAATGGTGGACCGGCGTGGCCCGATCAACGACGCGGACTTCACGCGTTTTGTGGATGGCGTGCAGCGCCTCGCAGACCAATTCATGGCCATTCCGGCCTCTCCGCTGGCCCGCGCCGAGGCGCTCGGTCGGGCCGAAGAGCTGGACCGTTTCTGCGCCAGCGTCGACGTGCAGATTGGCATCAATCTGGTAAGCCGCGGTGCGGCATTTGCCGGCACCAAGCTGCGTGGTCTGGTTGAAGCGCAAGGCATGGTGCTGCGCGGCGATGGCTTGTTCCACTCCGAAGACGACGACGGCAATAGCCTGTTTGTGCTTGGCAACCTCGAACCGAAGCTGCTCACGGCCGACGGCATGCGCGACCTGCAGACCCATGGTCTGACGCTGATTGTCGATGTGCCGCGCGTGGCCCAGGGCGCACAGGTGTTCGACCGCATGATGCTGGTTGCCCGTCAGCTTGCAGACGCGCTGGATGCCGACCTGGTGGACGACAATCGCAGCCCCTTTGGGCCCGATGCGGCCAAGGTCATCCGCAGTCAGATTCAGCATTTCCAGGCGCAGATGAGCGAGTACGGCCTGCCGGCCGGCAGTGCGCTGGCCATGCGCCTGTTCGCTGCCTGAGCACCATGGCTGTCCCCGAGTCAGCGGCGCAGCGCGCCGAAACGCTGCGCGCGCAATTGTCACGTCATAGCCACGCCTATTACGTTCTCGATGCGCCCACCGTACCGGACGCGGAATATGATCGTCTGTTCGAAGAACTCCAGCGCCTGGAGTGTGACCACCCCGAACTGCGCACGGCCGATTCGCCGACCCAGCGGGTCGGTGGCGCCCCTTTGCCCGAGTTGGTGGCGGTCGCTCATGCAGTGCCGATGCTGTCGATCAATACCGAAACCGACAAGAGTGCGCAGGGGGCGTTGTCGTTCGATGCACGCGTGCGGCGCGGCCTTGGGCTGGACGAGAGCGACCCCGCGGTGCGCTATTCGGCCGAGTTGAAATTTGACGGTCTGGCAATCAACCTGCGCTACGAGCATGGCGTGCTGGTCCGGGCGGCCACGCGCGGTGACGGGCAGACCGGCGAAGACGTCACGCACACGGTGCGTACGATCGGCCAGATTCCCCTGCGCTTGCACGGCGACGCGCCGGCCGTGCTGGAGGTGCGTGGCGAAATCTACATGCGCCGGGACGATTTCGAGCGCCTCAATGCAATGCAGCGCGAGCGGGGCGAGAAGACCTTCGTCAATCCGCGCAACACCGCCGCAGGCGCCGTGCGCCAGCTTGACCCCGCGGTCAGCGCGCGGCGACCCCTGTCGTTTTTTGCCTACGGGCTGGGTGAGACACAAACCTGGACCGAACCGGCGACGCAAAGCGGTCTGCTCGATGCGCTGGCCGTTTTCGGTTTTCCGGTGTGCACACATCGCTGTGTGTCGGATGGGCCCGACGGCCTGATCGCTTTTCACGCCAAGATCGAGGCGATGCGCGATGCCTTGCCCTACGACATTGACGGGGTGGTCTACAAAGTGGACGATCGCAGCCTGCAACGCGAACTCGGCTTCGTCAGTCGCGAGCCGCGCTGGGCGGTGGCACACAAGTATCCTGCGCAGGAAGAAATGACCCGTTTGCTGGACATTGAAATCCAGGTCGGGCGCACTGGCGCGCTGACGCCGGTGGCGCGGCTGGAGCCGGTCTTTGTCGGCGGCGTCACGGTCACCAACGCGACCTTGCACAATGAAGACGAGATCCGCCGCAAGGATGTGCGCATTGGCGATCAGGTGATCGTACGGCGTGCCGGCGACGTGATTCCGGAAGTCGTCGGCCCCGTCGTGGCGCATCGTGATGGTTCGGAGCGTGAGTTCGAGATGCCGGGCGTGTGCCCGGTGTGTGGCTCGCACGCGGTGCGCGGCGAAGACGAAGCGGTCGCACGTTGTTCCGGCGGGCTGTTCTGTGCCGCGCAGCGGACGCAGGCCATCATTCATTTTGCCAGTCGAAAAGCCCTGGATATCGAAGGCCTGGGCGACAAGCTGATTGAACAGCTGGTGGAGCAGGGCCTGGTGAAGACGCCAGCCGATCTGTTCTCGCTCACCGTCGACACGCTGGCAGCGCTGGAGCGCATGGCGCAGAAGTCCGCCGCCAATGTGGTGGCGGCCATCGACAAGAGCCGCGAGACGACACTGCAGCGCTTTATCTACGCGCTGGGCATCCGCAATGTTGGCGAGTCGACCGCCCGTGATCTGGCGCGCCATTTTGGCGGCCTGGATGCGTTACTGGCGGCAGATGCTACTGCGCTTGAATCGGTGCCCGATGTCGGGCCGATCGTGGCAAAGTGCATCGTCGAATTCATAGCTGAACCGCATAATCGCGAAGTGATCGCCCAATTGCGTGCCGCGGGCATTCACTGGCAGGAACATGCACCGGCTTTGGCCGCCAGCGGGCCGCTGGCCGGTAAAACGCTGGTCATCACCGGAACCTTACCTTCCTTGTCTCGCGACGAAGCGCGCGCCTTGATCGAAGCGGCGGGCGGCAAGGTGGCGGGCTCGGTCTCGAAGAAAACCGATTATCTCGTCGCTGGTGAAGCGGCAGGCAGCAAGCTGACCAAGGCGGAGTCGCTCGGCGTGACCGTGCTTGATGAAGCGGCCCTGCATGCCTTGCTCGGCGGCGGCGAAACGAATTTGCTTACGGAGTCATCAACATGAAGATTGTTACCAAGGCCGTATTTCCGGTCGCAGGCATGGGCACCCGCTTTTTGCCGGCAACCAAGGCCAGCCCCAAGGAAATGCTGCCCATCGTCGACAAGCCCCTGATTCAATATGCGGTGGAGGAGGCGGTGGCCGCCGGTGTGACGGATCTGATCTTCATTACCGGCCGGACCAAGCGGGCAATTGAAGACCACTTCGACAAGGCCTATGAGCTGGAAACCGAGCTGGAGGCCCGTGGCAAAAAGGACATGCTCGAACTGGTGCGCAATACCGTGCCCTCGCACGTCAATTGCATTTACATCCGCCAGCCCGAAGCCCTGGGTCTGGGGCACGCCGTGCTATGCGCCGCTCCGGTGATCGGGGATGAGCCCTTTGCCGTGATTCTCGCCGACGATTTGCTCGATAACCCCGGCGGCGATCCGGTGCTCAAACAGATGGCCTCGGTGTACAACTACCATCGCTGCTCCGTACTCGGCACCATGAATGTGCCGCGCGAAGCCACGCGTCAGTACGGCATTGTCAGCACCGAGCGTCAGGACGGCCCGGTGCAGCGCATGACCGGCATCGTCGAAAAACCGAATCCCGCCGATGCGCCAACGACGCAGGCGGTGGTGGGGCGCTACATTCTGACCCCGCGTATTTTTGACCACCTGCGCAACGTCAAACCGGGGGCGGGCGGTGAGCTGCAGTTGACCGATGCGATTGCGTCCCTGCTCAAGGAAGAGGCCGTGCTGGCACACCAATATGATGGCGTGCGCTATGACTGCGGCTCCAAGCTGGGCTACTTGAAGGCGACCGTTGAGTTCGGTCTGCGTCACGCTGAAGTGGGCGCCGGTTTTGCTGAATTCCTCGCGTCGCGCGGTGAGTCGGTGCCAACGGCCGCATCGTAAAAGCTTCCGCACAAAAAACAAACGGCGCCCGCGGGCGCCGTTTGTTTTGATCAAGTCGGCTTAGTCGCCCGACTTGCCAGCACGCTTGCGCTCGTGTTCCTTGAGGTAACGCTTGCGCAGACGAATCGACTTCGGGGTGATCTCGACCAGCTCGTCATCGGAGATGAATTCGATCGCCGACTCCAGGGTCAGTTTGATCGGCGGAATCAGGCGCACGGCTTCGTCCGTACCCGAGGCACGCACGTTGGTCAGCTGCTTGCCCTTGATCGGGTTGACCACCAGGTCGTTGTCGCGGGTGTGGATGCCAATGACCATGCCTTCGTACAGCGCGTCGCCGGGGCTGACGAACATGCGGCCGCGGTCTTGCAGGTTCCACAGCGCGTAGGCCACGGCAGCACCGTCGTTCTGCGAGATCAGCACGCCATTGCGGCGCTCGGCCATGGCGCCGGCGATCGGGCCATAGTCGTCGAACACGTGGCTGGCCAGACCGGTGCCGCGGGTCATGGTCAGGAACTCGCCCTGAAAGCCGATCAGGCCGCGAGCGGGAATGCGGTACTCAAGGCGCACACGGCCCTTGCCGTCCGGCTGCATGTCCTGCAATTCGCCGCGACGACGACCGAGCTCTTCCATCACGCCGCCCTGGTGATCTTCTTCCACGTCGACGGTGAGCATTTCATAAGGCTCGCACTTCTGCCCATCAACTTCACGGTACACCACACGCGGACGGCCAACGGCCATTTCGTAGCCTTCGCGGCGCATGTTTTCGAGCAGGATGGTCAGGTGCAGTTCGCCACGACCGGAGACTTCAAACACTTCGGAGTCATCGGTGAAATTCACGCGCAGGGCGACGTTCTTGAGGAGTTCTTTTTCAAGGCGCTCACGGATCTGGCGGCTGGTCACGTATTTGCCTTCGCGGCCGGCCAGCGGCGAGGTGTTGACCAGGAAGTTCATGGTCAGTGTCGGCTCATCGACGGCAATCGGGGGCATCGGGGCGAGGGCTTCGGGCGCGCACAGCGTGACGCCGATGTTCACCTGATCGATACCCGACACCAGGATGATGTCGCCGGCTTCGGCGGATTCGGCCGAACTGCGGTCGAGGCCCTTGAAGGTCAGCACCTGGCCGACCTTGGCTTTGCCGCGGTTCTCGTCGCCGTACATGACGATCACTTCCTGGTTCGGCATGATGCGGCCGCGGCGCACACGGCCGATGCCGAGCTGGCCGATGTAGGTGGAGTAATCGAGCGAACAGATCTGGATCTGCAGCGGGGCGTTGGGATCGACGTCGGGCTGATGCACATGCTCGAGAATGGCTTCGAACAGCGGCTTCATGTCGGTGCCCGGCTTGTCGGCGTCGAGCATGGCGTAGCCGTTGAGGGCCGAGGCGAAGACCACCGGGAAGTCGAGCTGCTCTTCGGTCGCACCGAGTTTGTCGAACAGGTCGAAGGTGTGGTTGATCACCCAGTCCGGACGCGAGCCCGGCCGGTCGATCTTGTTCACGACGACGATCGGCTTGAGGCCCATGGCCAGCGCCTTGCGGGTCACGAAACGGGTCTGCGGCATCGGGCCTTCGACCGCATCGACCAGCAGCAGCACGCCGTCGACCATCGACAGCACGCGCTCGACCTCGCCACCGAAGTCGGCGTGTCCCGGGGTATCAACGATGTTGATGTGGGTGTCGCCGTACTGGATGGCGCAGTTCTTCGACAGAATCGTGATGCCACGCTCTTTTTCGAGATCGTTGCTGTCCATCACCCGTTCGGACAGGGCCTGGTGGGCTGCGAAGGTGCCGGATTGGCGCAGGAGTTGGTCGACCAGGGTGGTTTTGCCGTGGTCAACGTGGGCGATGATGGCAATGTTGCGAATGGAGCGGGACATGAAAAGCGCCGGAAGTATTTGAAAAGGGGCGGATTCTACCATGCCCTGTCGCGTCGCAGCATGCTTCCGCTACAAGGAGTGAACGAGTTGTTCGCCGGCTGCATGGTAAAATCGGCGCCCTTTTTTACCTGCTGCAGGAGTGTCCTGGATGCTGGCCATCATTGGCGGAAGTGGTTTGACGCAATTGGCGTCTCTTGAGATTACCCGTCGCGAGGTGGTGCGTACGCCCTATGGTGAGCCTTCGGGCGCACTGACTTTTGGTCAGGTGTGCGACCAGGCGGTAGTGTTTCTGGCGCGCCATGGCTATGGCCACACCATTCCGCCGCATCTGGTGAATTATCGCGCCAATCTTTGGGCCTTGAAGCATGTGGGCGCGCTGGGCGTCATTTCGGTGGCGTCGGTCGGCGGTATTCGCGCCGATTTCGGGCCGGGCGCGCTTGTGGTGCCTGACCAGATCATTGATTACACCTGGGGTCGCAAGAGTACGTATTTCGATGCACTGGACCGGCCGGTTCATCACGTGGACTTCACTCACCCCTACGACGCCGCCTTGCGCCAACGCTTGCTGCGGGCAGCGGCAGCGGCGGGTGAGGCGGTGCATGACGGGGGCGTCTATGCCACCACGCAGGGGCCGCGTCTGGAGACGGCTGCCGAGATCAATCGATTTGAGCGCGATGGCGCGGATCTGGTCGGCATGACCGGGATGCCCGAGGCGGTACTGGCGCGGGAGCTGGAACTGCCTTATGCGGCGATCAACGTGGTGGCGAACTTCGCCGCAGGCCGCGCGTCCAGTGAGCAGGGCATCAGCTTTGACAGTATCGAGGTGGTGTTGCACGAAGCGATGCTGCGAGTGCGCTGCATCCTCAACAGCTTGTGTGTCGAGGATGCCTGATTGGCGTTTTGCTGAGGGTTAGATTCTCAGCTTGTCTGCCAGATCGCGCTCGACCTTCAAGGCGTGGGCGTCGTTCGACAGCCCGCGCCCGGTGACCAGAAAGGTGTCTTCGACCCGTTCGCCCAGCGTCGAGATCTTGGCGGCCAGCACCGAGACTTCGTGGAAGGCCAGGGTCTCTGCGATGTCGAACAGCAAGCCGGGGCGGTCAGCAGCGGTCAGCGTCAGAATGTAGTGCTTGGCGCTGTCATCGGGGCGTAGCTTGACAGCGGGCGCCACCGGAAAATGGCGTACCTTGCGCGAGAGCCGTGTGTCGGTGGGTCGATCGACGGGCGCATCGGTCGTGAGGCGAGTCGTCAATTCGTGTTCGATCAGCGCGATATGCTCGCGATAGTGCGCATCGCCGCCTGGGTTCTGCAGCACAAAGCTGTCGAGCGCGAAGTTGTGCCGCGTGGTGTGCACCTTGGCGTCGAGAATGGTGTAGCCGAGTTTGCCGAAGAAGCCACACAGGCGCTTGAACAGATCGCGCTGGTCGTGGGTAAAAATCATCACCTGAAGGCTTTCGCCGCCTTCGCTCAAGCGGGCCTTGACCACCGGCGCCGGACTGTCGGGGCGGTGGTAGAGATGGCGCGTGTGCCAGGCGATTTCGTCGGCCGAGTGGCGCATGAAATATACCGAATCCAGCTTGGCCCACAACGTGTCTTCAGTGCCGGGGCGCAGGCCGAAGTAGCGCAGGATTCGTGCGGCATCCTGTTGGCGTTCGTCCAGGCCGAGGGCTTCGACGGCCGAGGCACCGCGCAGCAAACGCTGGGTGGCATGGAAGAGGTCTTCGAGCAGTCGCGCCTTCCAGCCGTTCCAGACCTTCGGGCTGGTGCCGCGAATGTCTGCGTGAGTGAGCAGGTAGAGCGCAATGAGCCGCTCTTCGGTGCCGACGCGCTCGGCAAAACGCTCGACCACGTCCGGGTCGGTGATGTCTTCCTTTTGCGCGACATGCGACATCACGAGATGGTTTTCGACCAGCCATTCGACGAGCGTCGTTTCGTGCGCTTCGAGACGGTGTTGCTCACAGAAATGCCGGGCATCGACCATGCCGAGTTTGGAGTGGTCGCCGCCACGGCCTTTGGCGATATCGTGAAACAGCGAAGCAACATAGAGCAGCCAGTGGTCCTGGTAGCTGAGCATCAGGCGGGTCATGAGCGGGTATTCATGCGCGTGCTCGCCCATGGTGAAGCGGCGCAGGTTGCGCAACACCATCATGGTGTGCTGATCGACGGTATAGACATGGAACAGGTCGTGCTGCATCTGGCAGGAAATCTTGCGCCAGGGCGGCAGATAGTTGCTCAGGAGACCGTACTGATTCATTCGCCGGAAGGTGTGCACGATGCCGCGCCGTGCCTTGAGCAGCGAGATGAAGCGTGCGCGGTTTTCCGGGTCGGCGCGGAAGCGGGCGTTGATGCGCCGCCGGTTGATCCAGAGTGCACGCAGGGTGCGCGCCGTCATGCCGGTGAGTTCCGAGCGTTGCTGCAACAGCGCGAAAGCGTCGAACATGGCCCCCGGCGTCTGCTCAAACAGATCATCTTCCCGGATATCGAGCAGGTCGCGCACGCTCTGGAAATGTTCATTGATGAATATCGGTGCGGCCCGGTCTTGCTCGAAGAACTCATCACGGTAGTTCAGCGATAGCAGGGTGTTGAGCTGCGTGACCTTTTTGGCCGAGAGGTAGTAGCGCTGCATCAACACCTCGGCCGCGCGCTTGCCCGGCGTGGGTTTGATGTCAAACGCCTTGGCGAGATTTTCCTGGTGGTCAAACAGCAAGCGGTCTTCGGCCCGCCCGGCGAGCAGGTGCAGGCGGATGCGCACATGCTGCAAAAAGCGTTCAGCCGAGCGCAGATCATTGGCTTCGTCGGCAGTGATCAGCCGCCGACGGGCCAGATCCCGCCAGCTTTTACCCAGCCCGGCCGCCCGCGCCACCCAACCGAGCACCTGCAGATCGCGCAGGCCGCCGGGGCTTTCCTTGCAATTGGGCTCGAGCGCGTAGGGACTGTCCTGGTAGCGTGCGTAGCGTTGCTCTTGCTCACGCTGCTTGGCGGCAAAAAACGTGGCGGCGTCGAGCTCGGCAAACAGTTGTTTGTCGAGTTGTTCGAAGCGCGCACGCGGGCCGGCCAAGAGTCGTTTTTCGAGCAGATTGGTCTGAATGGTGACGTCGTTGCGGGCGGCTTCAACACACTCTTCAATGGTGCGAACGCTGTGACCGATATGCAGGCCGATATCCCAAAGCGCACCCACAAAGCCGGTGAGCCGGGACTCGCTCTCGGCCGAGACGACGTCCGGCAACAGGATGAGCAGATCGATATCAGAGTAGGGGTGCAACTCGCCCCGGCCGTAGCCGCCAGTGGCGATCAGCGCGATGTCCGCAGGGAGAGCGAAGCTTCGCCAGAGCGATTTGATCGCCCCGTCGACCAGACTCGTACGGCCCTTCAGGTAGGAGCCGGTCAGCGGACGCTCGAGATAATTGTCCGCGAGTGCTTTTTCGCCGTCACGGATGGTGTCGCGGACCGCGGCGATCGCGGCACGCGTCGGAGCAACGACGGGGCGAGCGCTCATGGCAGTAGCGAATCGACCAGGGCGGGGCGGGCAGGTGTGCCGTCAGATACTGTCAGGACCTCGACACCGGTGTCGGTCACCAGAATGGTGTGCTCCCACTGTGCCGACAGGCTGCGGTCTTTGGTGACGATGGTCCAGCCGTCGGGCAGCTCCGAGATGGCGGCCTTGCCGGCGTTGATCATCGGCTCGATGGTGAAGGTCATGCCCGCCTTCAGTTCCATGCCGGTGCCGGGACGGCCGTAGTGCAGCACCTGCGGATCTTCGTGAAATTTTTTGCCAATGCCGTGGCCGCAGAATTCGCGCACCACCGAAAAACCGTTTTCTTCGGCGTATTTTTGGATCGCCGCGCCAATGTCGCCGAGGCGCGCGCCCGGTTTGACCATGGCAATGCCCAGCCACATGCACTCGTAAGTCACCTGGCAAAGGCGCTTGGCCAGGATGGACACGCCCGCGCCGACCTCGAACATCCGGCTGGTGTCGCCGTGATAGCCATCCTTGATGACGGTGATGTCGAGATTGACGATGTCGCCCTTTTTCAAGGCCTTGTCGCTCGGCACGCCGTGACAGACCTGGTGGTTGATTGAGGTGCAGATCGACTTCGGGTAGGGCGTGTAGCCAGACGGCGCATAGTTCAGCGGGGCGGGAATCGCCTGCTGCACATTGACGATGTAGTCGTGGCACAGCGTGTCGAGTTCATCCGTTGTGACGCCAGGTTTGACGTGGGGTGTGATGAAGTCGAGCACCTCGGCGGCCAGTCGGCCGGCGACGCGCATGCGCTGGATGTCTTCTGAATTCTTGATATCGATGGTCATGCTTTTTTATGCCGTGCTGGGGTCGGTAAACGCGAAAGGCTATCGCATGGCGGAGCCGCCAGCAATCTTGCGTCAAAAACAGGGTGTTGATGCGCTTGAGCGCTGTCATGTTGCACTGCTATACTAGCGAGCTTGCTTGATCGCGGTGATCTTGCAAGACAAATCCACACGCCCGGCTTTACACCGGAAAGGGTCTGTTCGCATGGCGGGCAGTAGCGGCCGAGAGGCTGCGTCCGGGCGGAGGTTTAACCCTTTAGGAGCAACACAATGTCTAACGTCACGATGCGCCAGATGCTTGAAGCCGGCGTTCACTTTGGTCACCAGACGCGTTTCTGGAACCCCCGCATGGCCCCGTACATCTTCGGCCATCGCAACAAGATTCACATCGTCAACCTCGAAAAGACGATGGTCAAGTACCGCGAAGCGATGGACTTCATTCGCAAGCTGTCGTCCAACAAGGGCACCGTCCTGTTTGTGAGCACCAAGCGTCAGGCGCGCGAGATCATCGCCGAAGAAGCTCAGCGTGCTGGCATGCCCTATGTTGACGAGCGCTGGCTCGGCGGCATGCTGACCAACTTCAAGACCGTGCGTCAGTCGATCAAGCGTCTGAAGGACATGGAAGCGATGGTGGAAGATGGTTCCATCGAGCGTCTGTCCAAGAAAGAAGCGCTGATGACCACCCGCGAGATCGAGAAGCTGCGCAAGAGTATCGGCGGCATCAAGGATATGGGCGGCCTGCCGGACGCCATCTTCGTGGTCGACGTTGGCTATCACAAGATCGCCATCACCGAGACCCGCAAGCTGGGCATCCCAATCGTGGCCGTGGTTGATACCAACCACTCGCCCGAAGGTGTCGATTTCGTGATCCCGGGTAACGATGACTCCAGCCGTGCCATCCGTCTGTTCGCTCGCGGCGCTGCCGATGCAGTGATCGAGGGTCGTAGCCAGGCAATGCAAGAGATCGTGGCCGCTGGTGGTGACGAATTTGTCGAAGTGGAAGTGGAAGACGGCGCAGCCGACGAAGCTCAGGGTTGAGTCTCGCACCCCCACTGATCAACTAAAGAATTCAGGAGTAAGCATGGCGGCAATTACCGCAGGCATGGTGAAAGAGCTTCGCGAGAAGACTGACGCGCCGATGATGGAGTGCAAGAAGGCACTGACCGAAGCCGAGGGTGACCTGGCCAAGGCAGAAGAAATCCTGCGCATCAAATTGGGTAACAAAGCCAGCAAGGCAGCCAGCCGCGTGACCGCGGAAGGCATCGTGGCGACCTGGATTGCCGAAGACGGCAAACTGGCAGCCATGGTTGAGCTGAACTGCGAAACCGACTTCGTCGCCAAGAACGACGACTTCCTCGCGTTGGGCGCCAGCCTGGCCGAGATGGTGGCCAAGCAGAACCCGGCCGATGTGGCTGCATTGTCGGCACTGGAAATCGGCGGCCAGACGGTTGAGACGGTTCGCGCCGCACTGGTTGGCAAGGTCGGCGAAAACATGTCGATCCGTCGTTTCGCTCGCATTCAGACCGAAGGCGCCGTGTCCAGCTACATTCACGGTGGTTCGAAGATCGGCGTGCTGATCGACGTGATCGGTGGTGACGACGAACTGGGCCGTGATCTGGCGATGCACATCGCCGCAGGCAAGCCGAAGGCGCTGTCGAGCGACCAGGTGCCTGCCGAGCTGATCGAGACCGAGCGTCGTATCGCTACCGAAAAGGCTGCCGAGTCGGGCAAGCCGGCCGAGATCGTCGCCAAGATGGTTGAAGGTACGGTCCAGAAGTTCCTCAAGGAAGTGACGCTGCTCGGCCAGCCGTTCGTCAAGAACGACAAGCTGACGGTTGAGGCGCTGCTGAAATCCAAAAATGCATCGGTTGGCAGCTTCGTGCTGTTCATCGTGGGCGAAGGCATCGAAAAGAAAGTTGATGACTTCGCCGCAGAAGTGGCTGCTCAGGCTGCTGCGGCTGCTGCCAAGAAGTAATCGCTGGAGAACTGCTGCATGACAACCCCCGCGTATCAGCGCATCCTGCTGAAGCTCTCAGGTGAGGCCTTGATGGGTGATGATGCTTATGGCATCAATCCCGATGTGGTCTCCCGGATTGTTGGCGAAGTGGCAGAAGTCGCCCGAATGGGTGTGCAGGTGGGGGTGGTCATCGGCGGGGGCAATATTTTCCGTGGCATGGCGGGCGCGGCATCGGGCATGGATCGGGCAACTGCCGATTACATGGGGATGCTGGCAACGGTCATGAATGCCATGGCGCTGGCGGATGCCATGCGTGCCGCCGGTGTGGTGGCACGCGTGCAGTCAGCACTGAATATCGAGCAGGTCGTCGAGCCCTATATCCGGGGCAAGGCGATCCGCTATCTCGAAAATGGCCGCGTGGTCATTTTTGGTGCGGGCACCGGCAATCCGTTTTTCACCACTGATACCGCTGCGGCGCTGCGTGGTGCCGAGATCGGCGCGCAGATCGTGCTCAAAGCAACCAAGGTTGACGGTATTTATACGGCCGACCCGAAACTCGATCCGACGGCGGAGCGTTTCCACCGGATCAGCTTTGATGAGGCGATCAGCCGCGATCTGCGGGTGATGGACGCCACCGCTTTTGCGCTTTGCCGCGATCAGAAATTGCCGCTCAATGTGTTCAGCATCTTCAAGCCCGGCGCGCTCAAGCGCGTTGTGATGGGTGAAGATGAGGGCACGCTGGTCTACTGCTGAGGACGTCGACATGATCTCTGAACTGAAATCCACTGCCGAAAAGAAGATGAAGAAATCGGTGGAAGCGCTGAATACTGACCTCGGAAAGATCCGTACCGGTCGTGCGCACACGGGTTTGCTTGACCACGTCATGGTTGACTACTACGGCAGCATGGTGCCGGTGAATCAGGTGGCCAACGTGACCCTGGTCGACGCCCGTACGATCGGCGTTCAGCCGTGGGAAAAGAACATGGTCGGCAAGGTCGAGAAAGCGATTCGCGACTCTGATCTCGGTTTGAATCCCGCCTCAATGGGCGAAGTGATTCGGGTGCCGATGCCGATGCTGACCGAAGAGCGTCGGCGCGACCTGATCAAAGTGGTCAAGCAGGAAGGTGAGGCCGCCAAGGTGGCGATCCGCAACCTGCGTCGCGATGCCAACAGCTCGATGAAAGACGCGCTGAAGGACAAGCTGATTTCGGAAGATGAAGACCGTCGCGGTCAAGACGAAATCCAGAAGCTGACCGACAAGTACATTGCCGAAGTTGACGCACTCCTGGTGCAAAAAGAACAGGACATGATGCAGGTTTGAGCCCGGCCCTAGCGCCGCTCAAGCCTGGATCACCCGTTCCGGATGGCAACATCCAAATTCGCAAGTTCAACGCGTTCCATTCCGGAGCGCGATGATGGCCCGCGCCATGTCGCCATTATCATGGACGGCAACGGCCGCTGGGCGCGCAAGCGTTTTCTGCCGCGCGTGGCCGGCCATGTGCGCGGCGTCGAGACCGTTCGCGCCACGATCCGTAGCTGTATCGAACGAAATATTACCCACCTGACCTTGTTTGCCTTCAGTTCCGAGAACTGGCGGCGGCCAGCCGATGAGGTGTCGTTTCTGATGCAGCTCTTCATGCGTTCGCTCAAGAAAGAGATTGAGCGCATCCACGAGAACGGAATCCGTTTTCGCGTGATTGGCGATCTCAGCCGCTTCGATGACGAACTGGTTGCGATGATTCGCGACGCCGAAGCGCTGACCACCGACAACACCCGTTTGAACCTGACCATTGCGGCCAACTACGGGGGGCGCTGGGACATCCTTCAAGGCGTTCGCCGCCTGGTCGCTGACGCAGGACCGACCACCGACATCACGGAAGAGGCGCTTGAACCTTATCTGTCGATGGCCTTTGCGCCGGAGCCCGATCTTTTTATCCGCACGGGTGGTGAAAAGCGCATCAGCAATTTCCTGCTGTGGCAGCTTGCCTATACCGAGCTCTACTTTACCGATGCCTTGTGGCCTGATTTCGGTGATGAAGCCCTGGATGCCGCGCTTGCCTCGTACCGACAGCGTGAACGTCGTTTCGGCCGAACCAGCGAGCAGCTCGATGGGGCGGCCCAGAAGGGTGCCAAGGGCGGAACACGTGCTTAAGGCGCGCATACTGACCGCCATTGTCATGCTGGCGGTGCTGTCTGTCGCTTTGACTTCGTTTTCCACGCAAGCCTGGATTGCTTTTGTTGCCCTCATTGCCGCCCTGGCGGGCTGGGAGTGGGGTGGCCTGGCAGGATGGTCGTCGATGCCGCGTATTGCCTACGGCGCCGGTCTCGGCGCGCTGGTCGCGCTGGTCTCTATCGTTTCCGGTTTGTGGCAGGGCGTCCTTACGCCGGCCACCTTGGTTCCGGTCCTGCTCGTGTCCGTCGTTTTCTGGGCCGTCTTTGCGTTTCCGTGGTTGCTTCGTCGCTGGGCGCTGGGTCACGGATTGGCCGCGTTTCTGGTCGGTCTTGTCGTGATTCTTCCTACCGCGCTGGCGATGATCATTCTGCGCGAAACCGATGTGGCCCTGCTGCTGTCCGCCATGGCGGTGGTGTGGGTGGCCGACATTGCGGCCTACTTCTCTGGTCGTGCATTTGGCCGCCGAAAGCTTGCCCCCGCAATCAGCCCGGGCAAAAGCTGGGAAGGTGTTTACGGGGCGATCATCGGCGTTGAGCTTTACGGTCTGGTGTTGGTATTTGCCTTCGGGATTGAACTCTCGGCCGGCATGCTCATCCTAGGTGCGTTGGCGCTTGTCGTGCTGACGGCAGTCAGTGTGGTGGGCGACCTGTTTGAATCCTTGTTGAAACGTCAGGCCGGGATCAAGGACAGCAGCGGCTTGCTGCCAGGGCATGGTGGTGTGCTTGACCGGATCGACAGTCTGACCTCCACGTTGCCGATGGTGGCGTGCGCGATGCTGCTGCTATCCGTTTGATTGGCGCGTCGGCGCACCGGCCATTGACGGCGCGCCAGGGCAGCACGGCTGCGGCCACTGGATATCCGAAACTCATCGTAGGCATCGTATGCAAAGCTTGACCGTACTGGGTGCAACGGGTTCGATTGGTGTCAGCACACTTGATGTGGTGGCCCGCCATCCGGATCGCTATCGTATTTTTGCGCTAAGCGGCAAGACCCAACTGGCCCGCCTGGCGGAACAGTGCGCGCAGTTTTCTCCCCGTTATGCCGTCGTCGACGACGCTGCCGCCGCGACCCGTCTACAAGGTCTGATCGCGGAGCGTGGTGCGAGTACCGAAGTGCTCTACGGGGCTGACCAACTGGCCGCAGTCGCCGAGGCGCCAGAGGTTGATGCCGTGATGGCAGCCATTGTCGGGGCGGCCGGTCTGCGCCCGACATTGGCCGCCGCGCGCGCCGGCAAACGTGTGCTGCTGGCCAACAAAGAAGCGCTGGTGATGTCCGGCGCCTTGTTCATGGCCGCGGCCGAGGCGGGTGGGGCGACCTTGCTCCCTATCGATAGCGAACACAATGCGGTTTTCCAGGCGCTGCCGCCGACCTATCGGCGCGACCCAGCCGCGGCGGGCGTACGACGGATTCTGCTCACCGCTTCTGGCGGCCCTTTCCGCGATCGTCATGTCGATACGCTTGGCGCGATCAGCCCCGACGAAGCCTGTGCCCACCCGAACTGGGTCATGGGCCGCAAAATTTCGGTCGATTCCGCCACCATGATGAACAAGGGGCTGGAGGTCATCGAGGCGCATTGGCTTTTTGGCGTGCCGGCCGATCAGATCAACGTCGTGGTTCATCGCCAGAGCGTCATTCACTCGATGGTCGAATACGCGGACGGCTCGGTACTCGCGCAGTTGGGGAATCCCGATATGCGCACCCCGATTGCCCACGCGCTGGCATTTCCGGATCGCATCGATGCGGGTGTGAGTCCGCTGGATCTGTGCGCAATCGGTCGGCTCGATTTCGAGAAGCCGGATCCGCGGCGTTTTCCGTGTTTGCCGCTGGCCTATGCGGCCTTGCGGGCGGGGCGTGGCGTACCGGCCGTCATGAATGCGGCCAATGAGGTCGCGGTCGACGCATTTCTTTCAGGGCGCCTGGCGTATCTGGCAATCGCCCGTGTCGTCGAGTCCGTCATGGCCACGATGGCCAGCGCGGGTGATGCCAGTATCGAAGAGCTCGAATCGGTCGATGCCGAAGCCCGTGCCGTGGCGTGTGAATGGGTGGCCTCGGCGGAGGCTGCGTGATGTCGATATTCGAGTACATCATTCCTTTTGTTGTCGGTTTGGGATTGCTCATCCTCATTCATGAGCTTGGGCATTACTCGGTCGCACGCTGGTGCGACGTCAAGGTGTTGCGCTTTTCGGTCGGGTTTGGCCGGCCCTTGTTCAAATGGCGTGCGGGGAAGGATGGCACCGAGTGGGTGTTGGCGCTGTTTCCGCTCGGCGGTTACGTCAAGATGCTCGATGAGCGCGAAGGCGAGGTCGCCGCGGCCGAGCTTCCGCGCGCCTTTACCCAGCAGAGCGTATGGCGGCGGTTTGCGATTGTTGCGGCCGGCCCGCTGGCCAATTTGCTGTTGGCCGTATTGCTCTACTGGGTGGTGTTCGTCGGTGGCGTCGACGAGTTGCGCGCTCGCGTCGAAGTAACTTCACCGGAGAGTGTGGCTGCCCAGGCCGGATTTTCGAGCGGTGATGAAATCCTTCAGGTCGGCGACGTGCCGATTCGCTCGTGGCAGGACTGGCGTTGGCGTTTGCTCAAGGCCGTGTTGGACGAGCCGACGATCGATGTGGTGGTTGTCAGCGCCGATGGCGTGCGTGCGACACGAACCCTGGCGTTGAGCGGCATCACGATTGATGAAGCCAAGAGCGATCCGGTGGCGCAACTCGGGTTTCGCCCCTATCGGCCGACGATTCCGCCCGTGGTTGGCGATGTCGTCGCTGGCGGTGCCGCTGATCGCGCCGGTGTGCGGGTTGGCGATCAGGTCGTTGCGATCGATCGAAAGCGCGTTGATGACTGGTCCGATCTGGTCGATCGGGTCAGCGCGGCACCGGGCCAGCCGATGCAGTTCGAGTGGTTGCGCGACGGTGTGCGCCAAGAGGGCGTGCTGACCCCCGAGTCGGTAGAGCGCGACGGCAAACAGGTCGGACGCGTGGGCATCATGGTCGCGCCCTTGCCGGAAGGGCGTGAAGCCATGTTTGTGACCGTCTCGCACGGGCCGATTGAAGGCCTGTTCAAAGCGGTCGCCCAGACCTGGGAAATGAGTACCTTCAGCCTGGCCATGATCGGTCGCATGGTCACCGGTGAGCTGTCCTGGAAAAACCTGAGCGGCCCCGTCACCATTGCGGACTATGCCGGCCAGAGCGCGAAGATGGGACTCGACCATTATCTGAAATTTCTGGCGCTGATCAGCATCAGTCTCGGCGTCCTCAACCTGCTTCCTATCCCGGTGCTGGATGGTGGGCATTTGCTGTATTATGTGATCGAAATGCTGCGAGGCGGCCCCGTCCCGGAACGCGTGATGGAAATCGGACAACAAGTCGGTTTTGCCCTGCTCGTCATGCTCATGGCTTTCGCCTTTTACAACGACATCAACCGCCTGATTTCTGGCTGATTCCTCAATGAAACTGAAGCTTCTTTCCGGGCTGCTTGCCGCCCTGTACGTGGCCGCTCCGGCGTTTGCGTTTGACACCTTTGTCGTCAAGGACATTCGCGTTGAAGGCATTCAGCGAACCGAAGCCGGCACGGTGTTTACTTACCTCCCCGTCAAGGTTGGAGATCGGTTTTCCGAAGGCCAGGCCAAGGAATCGATCCGCGCGCTGTTTGCGACCGGCTTTTTCGACGACGTCCGCATCGAAGTCGAGAACGACGTGCTTGTCGTCGTTGTCGATGAGCGACCCGCGGTGGCGCAGATTGATTTCTCCGGTGTCAAGGAGTTCGACAAGGAGGCGCTGAAGAAGGGCTTGAAGGACGTCGGCCTGGGCGAATCGCGGATTTTCGATCGTGCCGTGCTTGAGCGCGCCGAACAGGAGCTCAAGCGGCAGTATCTGACGCGCGGCAAATACGCTGCGACGGTGCAGACCACGGTCACGCCGCTGGAGCGCAATCGCGTGGCGGTTCGCTTTGACGTGGAAGAGGGCGAAGTCGCCAAGATCCGTCAGGTCAAGATCGTCGGCGCTACTTTGTTTGAAGAGGACGACCTGCTTGATCTGTTCGAGCAGACCACGCCCGGCTGGCTGACCTGGTACACCAAGTCCGACCAGTATTCGAAGCAGAAGCTGTCGGGTGACCTGGAAACACTTCGTTCGTTCTATCTGAACCAGGGTTACCTTGACTTCAGCATCGATTCGACGCAGGTGTCGATCACGCCCGACAAGAAAGACATCTACATCACCATTGCGATTACCGAGGGGGCGAAATACTCGGTGTCTGCCGTCACGCTGACGGGCAATCTGATCCTGCCGGACGAGGTCTATAGAGACATCGTGACGGTCAAGGCGGGTGATGTGTTCTCGCGTGAAGCACTGACCAATACGAACAAGGCCATTACGGAACGTCTGGGCAACGAAGGCTATGCCTTTGCCAACGTGAATGCGGCGCCTGAAGTCGATCGTGAAAACCACCAGGTCGCGTTCACGATTTTTGTCGATCCGGGCAAACGGGTGTACGTGCGCCGTATTAACGTGGAAGGCAACGACCGGACGCGTGACGAGGTGGCCCGTCGCGAGATGCGTCAGATGGAAGGCGCGTGGTACGACGGGGAGAAGATCAATAAATCCAAGGTTCGCCTGGATCGACTCGGCTTCTTTGAAGAAGTCGCCGTGCAGACGCCGGCGGTGTCGGGCACGACCGACCAGGTCGATGTAAACTTCAAGGTCAAGGAACGCCAGACCGGCAACCTGTCTTTGGGTGTGGGCTTCTCGAGTGCCGACAGCGTCGTGTTGTCGGCCGCGGTCGCGCAGCAGAACCTGTTTGGTTCCGGCAATGCGCTGAATCTGCAACTCAATACCAGCGCCAGCACACGGACCTACTCGCTGTCCTACACCAATCCGTATTACACGGTGGATGGCGTCAGCCGCGGCTTCGACGTCTATCACCGCACCTATGATGCCGATGCGCTCGATCTGGCGCGCTACAAGACCGCATCGACCGGTTTCGGCCTGCGTTACGGTTTTCCGATCGCGGAAGACGACCGGATCAACGTCGGCTTGACGATTGATCGTACTGAAGTGACCACCTTCGACGACAGCCCGGTGCAGTACAAGGACTTCGTGACGGCCTTCGGCAACGAAGCAACCAGTTTGCTGGGTTCCATCAGTTGGTCGCGCGATGGTCGCGACAGCCTGATTTACCCGCGCAAAGGCATGTATCAGCGCGCGTTCATGGAAGTCGCCATTCCGCCGGCCGAGCTGCGCTATGTCAAAGCGTCCTACCAGCATCAGTACTGGCTTCCGATCGGTCAGGACTCGGCCTTTATGGTCAACGGCGAGGTGGGCTGGGCGGTCGGTTACGGCGGCAAGCCCTTGCCTTTCTTCAAGAACTTCTACGCCGGTGGTATCGGATCCATCCGTGGCTTCAAGCAAAGCTCGCTTGGTCCTAGAATTCTCAATACCGATGGCGATCTCGATGCTGTCGGCGGCAATCGACGCCTGATCGCAAATGCGGAATACTATTTCCCCTTGCCTGGCACTGGCCGAGATCGTAGTTTCCGGCTGTCAGCATTTTTTGATGCGGGTAACGTGTGGGGCCAGGATGAGAAGCTCGAATTCAGCGAGCTGCGTTATAGTGCCGGCCTTGGATTCTCCTGGAGCTCGCCGATCGGGCCGCTGAAGCTCAGCGTGGGCTTCCCGCTCAAGAAGCAAGAAGATGACAAAATCCAGCGGTTCCAGTTCCAGTTGGGTTCGGTGTTTTAACCCGGACTCCCGGTCATGATTCGGAGGTTTGCGTGAAGGTTTCCCGTTTTTCAGTCTTTGTGTTTGCAGCCCTGATGCTGGGTGCCGGTTCTGCCATGGCGCAGGCGCGGATCGGCTTCGTCAATTCCGAGCGCGTCATGCGCGAAGCCGGGCCAGCGGTCCAGGCACAACAGCGTCTTGAGAAAGAATTTGCCAAGCGTGACAGCGAATTGCAAAGCATCTCCAAGGAACTGCAGGCGATGCAGAGCAACCTTGAGAAGAACAGTCTGACCATGCCCGAGGCCGAGCGCCGCAAGAAAGAGCGCGACTTCGGAGAGCTCAGCCGCGACTTTCAGCGTCGCCAGCGCGAGTTCCGCGAAGACCTGAACCAGCGCCGCAACGAGGAATTGGCGACGGTGCTCGATCGTGCGAACAAGGTGGTCAAGAAGATTGCCGAGGCCGAAAAGTACGATATCATTTTCCAGGAAGCCGTCTACGCCAGCCCAAGCATCGACATCACCGACAAAGTGATCAAGGCGCTTGCTGAGAATCAGTGAGCGTGAGCTCATGGCATCAATGCGTATTGACGAGATTGTCAGCCGCCTTGGCGGAGAGTTGCTGGGCGCGCCCGATACGCTGATCCAGGCGTTGGCGCCGCTCGAATCCGCCGGGCCGGACGACATCAGTTTTCTGGCCAATCCCAAGTACCGAAAACAACTTAATACGACTGCCGCCGCTGCTGTCATCGTGAGCGGTGGTTTGACACCCCCCCCTGGCAAGACGTACATCGTCTGCGATGCGCCGTATCTGTACTTCGCACGTGTTGCGCAGCTACTGCATCCGGAACATCCCCCGGTGCCCGGCGTCGCGGCGTCGGCCAGCGTTCAGAGTGCCATCCCGGCGTCCACCTGCGTAGAACCCGGTGCGCATATCGCCGATGCGGTCGTGTTGGGCGAGAATGTCTTTGTCGGCGCCGGTACGGTCATCGGGCATGGCGTACGGATTGGTAGCGGCACGCGACTGAACCCCAACGTCACCATCTACGCGAACTGTGAGATCGGCTCTGATTGCCGGATTCATTCCGGCGTCGTGATCGGGGCTGACGGTTTCGGTTACGCACGCGAAGCGGACGGTCGCTGGGTGAAGATTCCGCAGACCGGACGGGTCGTCATTGGTAATGACGTTGAAGTCGGTGCCAATACCACGATCGATCGCGGCGCCATGGATGACACCGTAATTGCCGACGGGGTCAAGCTGGACAACCAGATTCAGATCGCGCACAACGTGAAGATCGGAGCCATGACGGCCATCGCCGGCTGCGTAGGCATTGCGGGGAGCACCCGGATTGGCGCACGTTGCATGATTGGTGGCCAGGCGGGCATCATCGGCCATCTGGATATTGCTGACGATGTGGTGGTGTCTGCCGGCACGCTCGTGACAAAATCAATTCGAAAGCCCGGCGTCTATACCGCGAACCTGCCCCTGCAGACGCATGGTGACTGGGTGCGAGAGTTTTCGCATTTACGCCACCTCGATGCCATGGCTGCGCGAATTCGCGAACTCGAAAAACGACTGGACAAGGGAGACACCTCGTCGTGAGCACACTCGATATCAACGAAATCATTAAGTACCTGCCGCACCGGTATCCGTTCCTTCTGGTAGACCGGGTGACCGAACTGGAAGAGGGCAAGCGCGTGGTGGCCATCAAGAACGTCACCATCAACGAGCCTTTTTTTCCCGGCCATTTTCCGAATCATCCGGTAATGCCGGGAGTTCTCATTGTCGAAGCCATGGCCCAGGCCGCTGCCGTGCTGTCATTCAAGAGCATGGGCGTCATGCCGGATGAAAATTCACTGGTGTTGTTTGCCGGCATCGATAATGTCCGCTTCAAGCGTCCGGTGACGCCCGGCGACCAACTGGTAATGGAAGTCGAGATCGTCAACAGCAAACGCAATATTTACAAATACCATGGCGTTGCCCGGGTAGACGGCCTGGTTGCCGCCGAGGCCGATTTGATGTGCGCGCTCAAGACCAAGTCATGATCCATTCGACGGCAATCATTCATCCTGACGCGAAACTCGCGGATGGGGTCAGTGTTGGCGCGTACTGCATCATTGGCCCGCATGTGGAGGTCGGTGCCGGCACGCGGATCGGCCCGCATGTTGTCATTGAAGGTCATACCCGAATCGGGCAAGAGAACGAGATTTTCCAGTTCTGTTCGATCGGCGGGAGCCCCCAGGACAAAAAATACGACGACGAACCTACGCGGCTTGAAATCGGCAACCGAAACACGATTCGTGAGTACTGCTCCTTCAATGTCGGCACCTCGCAAGACCTTGGCGTGACCCGCGTTGGCAACGACAACTGGATCATGGCCTATGTGCACGTCGCCCACGACTGCCAGGTCGGCAATCACACCATTTTCGCCAACAACGCAACCTTGGCCGGCCATGTTCATGTGGGCGACTGGGCGATTCTTGGTGGCTTTACGGGCGTGCACCAGTTTGTCCGTGTCGGCGCACATTCCTTCTGTGGCGTCAGTACCGTACTGCTGCAGGATCTGCCGCCCTATGTCACGGTGTCCGGCAATCCCTCTCGTCCTCACGGAATCAACAGCGAAGGCTTGAAGCGCCGGGGTTACTCGTCGGAGTCGATCATGGCGATCAAACGCGCTTATCGTGCGCTCTATCGCTCCGGTCTGAGTCTGGAAGAAGCGCGGAAAGTCATATCGGAAGCCGCACTCGAGCACGAATCTGTCAAAGTGTTTTCGGACTTCATCGCGGTCTCGAACCGCGGGATTGTGCGCTGAGTCATGGGCCCACGCATCGCCCTGGTCGCGGGCGAAGCCTCCGGTGACCTGCTTGCCAGTCATCTGATCGCCGCGCTGAAGGCGCGTCAGCCCGATTTGCACTGTGAAGGCATCGGCGGCCCGAAGATGGAGGCGGTGGGGTTTGACGCCTGGTGGCCATACGACCGCCTGGCCGTGCACGGCTACGTCGACGCGCTGAAGCGCTACCGCGAATTGTCGCGAATGCGCCGCGCACTGCTGGCTCGGCTGCTGAAAGATCCACCCGACGTATTTATCGGTGTGGATGCCCCGGACTTCAACCTCTGGCTGGAACAGCAGTTGCGTCGTCACGGCATTCACACGATGCATTTTGTCAGCCCCTCGATCTGGGCCTGGCGGGGCGGACGCATCAAGCGGATTCGTGCGGCGATCGACCATATGCTCTGCCTTTTCCCGTTTGAGCCCGCGATCTATGAAGCAGCCGATGTGCCGGCGACCTATGTCGGGCATCCACTGGCAGATACCTTCCCGTTGGTTCCGAACAAGCAGGAAGCCCGGGAGCGTCTTCATCTGCCCCATGCAGCACCGGTGTTTGCACTTCTGCCGGGAAGTCGCGAGTCGGAGGTGGCCAATCTGGCGCCGCTTTTTATTGATACTGCCAAGTATTTGCTCGCACGTTATCCCGATGCGAGGTTTCTTGTGCCCCTCGCGACACGTGAGACCCGGGTGATTTTCGAGCATGCCCAGTACGCCGCCGAGGCCCGTGATTTGCCGCTGAGCCTGCTATTTGGTCATGCGGTGGAGGCCATGACCGCGGCGGACGTTGTGCTGGTGGCCAGTGGCACCGCATCGCTCGAAGCCGCGCTGCTGAAACGCCCGATGGTGATCGCTTACCGCATGGGCGATTTCCAGTACCGCATGATGAAGCGCATGGCCTATCTGCCTTGGGTCGGCTTGCCCAACATTCTGTGCAATGAAGGTGTCGTACCGGAAATGCTGCAAGACAACGCCAGCCCCGAGGCGCTGGGCGAAGCACTCGCGCGCTGGTATGACGACACCGATGCGCAACACGCGCTGGCCGAGCGATTCACCGCCTTGCATCACGTGCTGCGTCAAGACACCGCCCAGCGCGCTGCCGACATTATTCTGCCGCTGCTCGGCTCGCGCCAAAATGCCCCGGTCTGAGCCCCGCCTGATTTGCGGCGTTGATGAAGCGGGGCGGGGGCCCCTGTGTGGCTCGGTGGTTGCGGCTGCGGTCATACTCGATCCGGCACGGCCCATTGAGGGTCTGGCGGATTCCAAAAAACTGAGTGAGAAGCGGCGCGAGCAACTGGCGCCGCTGATCCGCGAACGCGCGCTGGCCTGGGCCGTTGCAGAGGCCAGCGTCGACGAAATCGACCGGCTCAACATCCTTCACGCCACCATGCTGGCCATGAAGCGAGCGGTCGAGGCGCTGCAGATTGCGCCGGACGAGGTGCTGATCGACGGAAATCGCTGTCCGCAGATCGACTACCCGGTGCAGGCAATCGTCAAAGGCGATTCGCTGGTGGCGGCCATCTCCGCCGCTTCAATCCTTGCAAAAACGGTGCGTGATGCGCAGATGCTGGCGCTCGACGCAGCGTATCCGCAATATGGTCTGGCCGCGCACAAAGGCTATCCGACCGCGGCGCATCTGGCGGCCATCCGCCAACACGGGGTGAAGGATTTTTACCGTAAAAGCTTCGGACCGGTTCGTGCGGTATGGTTGAATCCCCCTTTATTCGAGAGTTGATGCCATGAACGCGCCACACATTTTCCTCTTCTTTCATCTGCTGGCCGTCATCGTCTGGGTTGGCGGCATGGCCTTTGCCTACCTGTGCTTGCGACCAGCCGCCGGCGTGCTCGCACCGCCAGATCGCCTGCGTTTGTGGCAGGGCGTGTTTTCCCGCTTCTTTCCCATGGTGTGGGTCGCCGTTATTGCGATTCTCCTGACCGGATTTGGCGGCCTGCTCAACATCGGCTTCGCCAACGCGCCACTCGCATGGCACATCATGATGAGCGTTGGCCTTGTGATGATTTTCATTTATGCCTATGTCTGGTTCGTGCCCTGGCAGGCGCTCAAGCGTGCCGTGGCAGCTGAACGCTGGCCGGACGGCGCGGCAGCGTTGGGGCGAATCCGGCAGGCCGTCGCGGTCAATACCAGCCTGGGGCTGATCAACGTGGCGGTGGCGACGCTCGGCCTGGCGGCATGATCGCGATCCATTCGCGCGATAACCCACTGGTCAAACGGATTCATGCACTGTCGAGCTCGGGGCGCGAGCGCCGTAAAACCGGGCTGACCGTTCTCGACGGCGCGCACCTGATTGCCTCGGCGCTGGATGCCGGTATCGCGCTTACCCAACTGGTGGTGAGCGAATCCGGTTTGGCGCGGCAAGAGCACCAGGCGCTGATCCACCGGATCGGCACGCAGTGTCCGGTCGCCAGTCTGCCCGACGCGCTTTTTGCGCATGCCAGCGCGCTCGAGTCGCCCTCCGGTCTGCTGGCGCTGATGGCCATGCCAACGAACGAAATCGCGCCAGTGTTGAGCAAGAGTTCGCTGATTGTGCTCGATGCAGTGCAGGACGCCGGCAATCTGGGCACATTGCTGCGCACCGCCGCCGCGGCCGGCATTCGCGTTGCGCTATTGACCGAGGGCTGCGCCAAGGCCTGGTCGCCACGCGTCTTGCGCGCGGGGATGGGCGCGCAGTTCCAGATGCAGGTGCTTGAACGCGTCGACGTCGCCTCGGCGCTCGCCGGGTATCCGGGGCGTATTGCAGCAACCGTGCTGGGCGCGCGCAGCCGATCCTTGTTCGACCTCGAGCTCGCTGGACCGACCGCGTGGCTGTTCGGGGCTGAGGGGCAAGGCTTGTCGGAGGCGTTGCAAGCCCTGGCCACCACGCATGTACACATTCCGATGCCGGGGCAGATCGAGTCGCTCAATGTCGCGGCCGCCGCGGCAATCTGCCTGTTCGAACAGGTGCGCCAGGGCCGCTGACACCGCGTGCCGGTGTGAGATGTATCACGCGGCAAAGCCGACACGCGTTCGCAAGTGTCAGGTTTTGTGAAGAACTGCCGTGATAGTCAGTGTAAAGTCCAAGATCCTTACGAAAGTCATATAAATGCTTTAACGGTTGCTTCCTACTAGACGGAATAATCCGCGCGGGTTGCAGCACGTCCACACCTGGAGACAAATGATGATGCTTTCCTATGCCAAAACGGCAAAGGGCGTAGCGGAGGTCGAAACACGTGCCGACCGCCTCAAACCCGCGCTCCGACGACTGTTGATTCTCGTCGACGGAAAAAAACCTCTGGATGCACTTAAATCGATGATCGGCATTGAGGCGATCGATGAACCCCTCTCACAGCTTGTGGAGGGTGGATACATCGAAGCCATTGGCGCCGCCAATGATGCGGTTGCGGGCCTGGATGAGACCGGTGCGCCGGCGTCTGACCTGGCCAGTTTACCGGCCGAGCGGGATCCCAAGGCGCTGGACAAGGCCCGCAATTACATGATCAACACGCTCAAGCATTTTCACGGCCCCTATACCAAACTGGATTTGATGCGCTTGGTTCAAGCCAGTGAAAGCCATGAACAGCTGCGCACGCACTACGCCGACTGGCTGCGGTGCATGCATGAATCGAGCATGGCTGAACGCCGGCTCGATGAACTGAACCGGGAGTTGTTCAATGTGCTTTAGGTGCCTTGGAGGGCCAGCCGTTCGGCCCGATTGACCGTCCGCGAGCGGGTTGCGAGCTTCGTCCATCAGCTTGATGCCGGGCAGGTTCAGGCAACCCGATCTGAGATGTCACAGATGCAGCCGTTTTCCACGCACCCGGTAACGCTCGGCGCGGTAGTCGATGGCCTTCAGTCCGGAGTGATTCATTCTCCGCGCATGCCGGAAGCCCAGCCTCGCGTACGCCTGACACGTACCGGACGAGGGGGCTGCGGCGCGCATCAGCGCGTGGGATCAATCAATTGGGAAAATCATTTCGTTATTTTGCGTCGCAACGGTTCTGGCGTTGATTCCCCAGCACCGGGCCGTCACCGCGGAGCAGCGGGGAGCACGAGTGATGCCACCGCGGCGGGGTCGGCGTCGCGGCGGAAAGGCACATGGCCCAGGCACGGTGCGCCCAGATGCTGCTGCAAGGCGTAGAGGTTTTCGGTGATCCGCTGCATGGCCGGATCGATCTGGTTGGCGACCCATCCGGCCAGGGTCAAGCCGCGCGCAGCAATGGCCTCGGCCGTCAGCAAGGCATGATTGATACAGCCCAGACGCATGCCCACCACCAGAATGATGGGCAGCCCCAGAGCAACCGCCAGGTCTGCCGTGTCGAAGGTGTCGGTCAGCGGCACTCGAAAGCCGCCTACGCCCTCGACCAGCACCACGTCGGCCTGGGTTGAAAGCCGGCCAAAGGCGTCGAGAATCTTGCTCGGTTCGATCCGCGCGCCTTCAGCGGCCGCGGCAATGTGCGGCGCGACGGCGGTACGCAGACAGATCGGGTTGAGCTCAGCCAGACCGGGGTCGAAGCTGCCCGCCGCACGCAACTGCGCCGCGTCTTCATTGACCCATTCGTCTCCCACGCGCTCAGCCCCGGCGGCAACCGGCTTCATGGCAATGGCGCTCAGGCCCGCGCGGCGGGCGGTGTGGAGCAGGGCGCAGGTGATGAAGGTTTTGCCGATTTCGGTGTCAGTGCCGGCAATAAAATAGGCCGTGGCCATCAGGCAATCCTTTGCAGCGCGAGCACAATCACATCATAGGTCGCCGGCAATCGCGCGTCTGCACGACGGTGCTGTTCGTAGGTGCGCTCCAGTTGCTGCCATGCAGACTTGCCCAGCGGCTTGCGTCGGCGACCGCTGCCGACCTGATGCGCGCCAATGGCTTTGATGTCTTTCAATAACTGCCGGAGGCTGTCAGCCGTCGCCGCCGTGGGTGACTGATGTGTTGATCTGATCTGAAAACCGGCTTGTATGGCGGACTGTTGCCAGGTATCCGCGCTGTGGAAACCGATGACGTGTTCGGCGTCATCGATGCCGCGAAAGGCGTCGCGCAGCTCCCACAAAGTGTCTGGCCCTAGCGTGGTGATCCAGGCCAGGCCGCCCGGTTTGAGGACGCGGCCAAGCTCCGCCATCGCACGGCCCGGATTGCACCACTGCACGGCGAGGCTGGACCAGACGACGTCGACCGAACCGTTTGCGAAAGGTAGCGATTCGAGATCGCCACACACCCGGTGTTGGCGAGCGTCACCGGGATGGCGCGCGAGCATGCCGGGCGCGAAATCGAGCGCGAGCGTATTGACGGGTTTCAGCCATTCCATCAGCTCAAGCGCCCCCGTGCCCGTGCCGCAGCCCGCATCGAGCAGGTAGTCGACCGGGCCTTGAGGCGGATGGGCTTTGGCGAGCGCTAGCAATTGGGCGCAGATCTCACGCTGCACCGCGGCGGCAGCGTCGTAGGTGGGCGCAGCGCGGTCAAATGCCGCGCGGACGTAGCGCTTGCGCTCAGTCATTGGCGAAGCGGTCGAGCAGGCAGGCGCAGTCAGCCGCACGCGACACAAAGGGCGCGTGGCCCGCGTCGGAAAATTCGGAGTAGCGCGCGTCGGGCAGCGCTTCGGCCATCAGGCGTGCCGCCTCGGCGGGCATCAGTGCGTCGTTGGCGCCATGGAGCAAGCGTGCCGGGCAGCGAATCTCGGCGAGCGATTCACGCAGATCGGTGTGCGCCAGAATGGCCAGGCCATCGGCGAGGCGGGAGGCGTTTTCGGGCGTGACGGACACCAGTGCGGCATTGAGCTGCCGCGTCACCTCGCGTCGTGCAGCATCGCCCAGCGCCTGCAGAGCCACGAAGCGGCGCTGGGTCTTGTCGGGCTCGGCGGCGAAGTCGGTGCAAAAACCATCGACCACCTCGGCGTACAGCGCGGCGGGCCAATCGGGCCGTTGCACAAAGCAGGGGCTGGCGCCGACCAGGGCGATGCGTTCGACCTTGGCGGGGTGGCGACGGGCCAGATCCAGCGCAAGCAGCGCACCCAGCGACCAGCCGCAGACCAGTGCGCCATCGGGCAGCGCAGCGACGAGCGCGTCCGTCCACGCGGTGAGCGTGGCCTTGTCCGGCGCCGGCGCCGCGTCCGTGTGACCGGGCAGCGCCGGCGTGAAACACGGCCAGTCGGGATCGAGTTGCGCGCGAAGCGGCTGCCACACCGAGGGGCTCAAGCCCCAGCCGTGGAGCAGTACAAGGGGCGGGCGACTCATTGCAAGGCTTCGATCCTGAGGAGGTTGTCGGTCAGTCGGGTGATGTCGTCGTGTGTGTGGGCTGCGCTCAGCGAGACGCGTAGCCGCGCCGTGCCTTGCGGAACGGTCGGCGGGCGGATGGCCGGCACCCACAGGCCTGCATCCCACAACGCCGTGGCGGCGGCAAGCGCGACGGCATTATCGCCGATTTTGATGGGTTGGATGGGGGTGGATGAGGGCATCAGCTGCCAGCGGCGCAGGGGCAGGGTGTCGTGCAGTTGTTGTTGAAGCGCGGCAAGGCGGGCCCGCAGCGTGTCGCCGTGTTCGATCAGGTCGATGGCGGTGAGCAGCGCATGGGCCAGCGCGGGGGGAGAGCCGGTGGTGAAGATGTAGGTGCGCATGGTCTGCATCAACCACTCGATCACATCGGCGTGACCCGCCACGAAGGCGCCCGACAGGCCCGCAGCCTTGCCCAGCGTGCCCACCATCAGCAAACGCCAGTGCGCCAGACCGGCGGCGGCCAGGGCGCCACGGCCTTGCGGGCCCAGCACACCAAAGCCGTGCGCGTCGTCGACCAGCAGCCAGGCGTCGTGCGCCTCAGCCAGGGCAAGCAGCGCGGCCAATGGCGCGATATCACCATCCATGCTGAATACGCTGTCGGTGACGATCAGTTTGCGGCGGGCGGTGCTGTTGGCAAGCAGGCGCGCCAGGGCCTCGGTGTCGCCATGTGCGTAGCGGTGGTGCTCAGCGCGGCTGAGCAGGGCGCCGTCGACCAAGGATGCGTGGTTGAGGCGATCGGCAAAGATCGCGTCGCCACGGCCGACCAGCGCCGCGGCCACGCCCATGTTGACCATGTAGCCGGTCGAAAACGCCAGCGCACGTTCGCAACCGGTGAACTCGGCCAGCCGGGCTTCGAGGCGCTCGTGCACCGTGTAGTGACCGCTGACCAGGTGGGATGCACCTGAGCCGCCGCCCCAGCGTGCCGCGCCCTCGGCAATGGCGGCGGCCAGCGCGGGGTGCGCCGCGAGGCCAAGATAGTCGTTGCTGCAAAAAGACAGCATCTCGCGGCCATCGACGACCGCGTGGGAGCCGCAGGGCGTGTCGAGCGTGCGACGGCGGCGGATGAGTGCGCGCGAGTCGCGCTCGGCCAGTTCACCGCGCAGATGCGCCAGAATATTCATCGTCATCCGCCGATGCAGTGCTTCAGCGCCGCGGCGGCGCCGCCAACCAGGTGTGCGATGTCGTCGGCCTCGACGATGTAGGGCGGCATGAAGTACACCGTGTTGCCGATCGGGCGCAGCAAGACGCCCTGATCGAGGCCGGCGGCGAAGAAGCGCTGGCTGAAGTCGCGCTCGGCGGTATCGACATCAAACGCGATGATCATGCCGCGCTGGCGCAGGTGACGCACCGCCGGGAGCGCGCCGAAGGCCTCACGCGTGGCGTCGCCGAGCAGCTTGGCGCGGGTCTTGTTGGCGTTGATGACGTCGTCAGTCTTGAAGATGTCGAGCGTGGCCAGTGCGGCGCGGCAAGCCAGCGGGTTGCCGGTATAGGAGTGCGAGTGCAAGAAGCCGCGATGCACATCATCGTCGTAAAAGCAGTCGTAGATGGCGTCGGTGCTGAGCACCAGCGACAGTGGCAGATAGCCGCCCGAAATGCCCTTCGAGAGGCACATCATGTCCGGCCAGATGCCCGCCTGTTCGCAGGCGAAGAAGCTGCCGGTGCGACCACAGCCGACGGCGATTTCGTCGGCGATGAGGTGTACCCGGTAGGTGTCGCACAACTCGCGCGCGCGGCGCAGGTAGTGCGGGTGGTACATGGCCATGCCGACGGCGCCTTGCACCAGCGGCTCGACGATCAGCGCGGCGATTTCGTCGTGGTGCTCGGCGAGATAGTGTTCCAGCGCGAGTGCGGCGCGCTCGGCCACGTCTTCATCCGTCTCGCCGGGCTCGGCCTGGCGGGCGTCGGGGCTGGGCACCACGGTGCCGGCGCGCACCAGCGGGGCGTAGGCGTCGCGGAAGAGGGCGACATCGGTCACCGCCAGCGCGCCCACGGTTTCGCCGTGATAGCTGCCGGCGAGGCTGATGAAGCGGTCCTTGCCAACCTCGCCCTGATTGCGCCAGGCGTGCATGCTCATCTTGAGCGCAATCTCGGTCGCCGAGGCGCCGTCGGATGCGTAGAAGGCATGGCCGAGCTGATGGCCCGTCAGCGCCGAGAGCCGCTCGGAGAGCTCGACCACCGGTGCGTGGGTAAAGCCGGCAAGCATCACATGTTCGAGGGTTTCGAGCTGCTCGCTGATTGCGTCATTGATACGCGGGTTACAGTGGCCGAAGAGGTTCACCCACCAGGCGCTGACACCGTCGAGAAAGCGCCGGCCGGTGTCGTCGTACAACCACACGCCTTCACCGCGGGTGATCGGCACCAGCGGCAGGGACTCGTGGCTCTTCATCTGGGTGCAGGGGTGCCACACGGCACGGCGTGAACGGTCAAGCAGGCGGGATTGCGTCATGGAGATGAGCCGGAAGCTGCGGAATCGCTCAATACTCTGAAATCGCCGGGGCGCTGTCAAACCGGGTTTCGGGGTGGCTGCGCCAGTGCGCCGGCGGACAGCGCGTGAGCCGGGGCTTTTGCTACCATGAGCGCTTCAAAAGTACGACAGGCACACCATGTATTTCGTTATTTCACCTGCCAAATCGCTGGACTACGACACGCCCGCTCCACCTTGCAAGCCGACTCAGCCCGAGTTCCTTGATGCGGCGCAATCACTGGTCGGGGTAATGCGTGATTTCACGCCTGCCGCACTCGGTGAATTGATGCACATCTCGGACAAGCTGGCCGCGCTGAACGTCGCCCGGTTTGCACAATGGTCACGCCCGTTCAACGCCAGGAATGCCAAACCCTGCGTCTTTGCCTTCAATGGCGACGTCTATGACGGACTCGACGCGGCCACGCTGGACGCGGACGGCGTGGCCTATGCGCAGCAGCATTTGCGGATCCTGTCCGGGCTGTATGGTGTGCTGCGGCCGCTGGACCTGATGCAGGCTTATCGCCTGGAGATGGGTACGCGCTTGAAAACGCCCGCCGGCAAGAACCTCTATGAATTCTGGGGGGATCGACCGACGGAGGCGATCAACGCGCTACTCAAGAAGTCGACGGATGCTGTGTTGGTGAACCTGGCTTCGGAGGAGTACTTCAAGGTGATCCGACCCGCCGCGCTCAAGGGGCGGTTGGTGACACCGGTGTTCGAAGACTGGAAGGGCGGGCGCTACAAGATCATCAGTTTTCACGCCAAGCGGGCGCGGGGTTTGATGGTGCGTTACGCGATCGATCATTGCTTGAGCGATGTGGATGGGCTCAAGCGGTTTGATACGGATGGTTATGCGTTTGACGCCGCCGCATCGGATGCGGATCGATGGGTGTTCCGGCGCCGCCAGGACGGCGTGTTCTGATAATCGGCGGGAGACAGGACGTGGCCGTACACATTAGCCAGGGTTTCGATAGCGGCAGCATTGAGGTGGTGAGCGCCGAGTCGCCGGCGGCGATCCGCTTGCGCTTGCGCCCGGACAACGCGGCGAGTTTCTGCCAGTGGTTTCACTTTCGGGTCCATGACGTGGCCGGCGTGCCGCTGCGCATGGTGTTCGAAAACACCGCCGAAGCGGCGTATCCCGACGGTTGGCCGGACTACCACGCGGTGGCGTCTTACGATCGCCGTGAGTGGTTTCGGGTACCGGGCACGCGCTTTGAGAACGGTCGCCTGATCATCGAGCACACGCCCGAGCACAGCAATATCTACTACGCTTACTTCGAGCCGTATTCGCACGATCGCCATCTCGATTTGCTTGGGCAGGCACAGATGTCGCCGCATGCGCGAGTGCAAACCCTTGGGGCGACGGTGGATGGCCGAAGCGTCGATTGTGTGGTCGTCGGTGAGCCCTTGCCCGAGCGCAAGCCGGTCTGGATCATCGCCCGGCAGCATCCTGGCGAGACCATGGCTGAATGGTTTGTCGAGGGCTTGCTGACGCGATTGCTCGACGGCGCCGATCCGCTGGCGCGCAGGCTGCGTGAGCGTGCTTGTCTGTATGTCGTGCCGAACATGAATCCGGACGGTGCGGCGCGCGGCAATCTGCGTACCAATGCCGCGGGGGCGAACCTCAACCGCGAATGGATGGCACCCACGGCCGCACGCAGCCCCGAAGTGCTATGCGTGCGCGAGCACATGGAGGCGACCGGCTGCGCGCTTTTCCTCGATATTCACGGGGATGAGTCGCTACCTTACGTCTTTATTGATGGATCGCAGATGGTGCCCGGCGTGCCGCAAAACATGGCGGCGCGCCAAGCGGTGTTTTTGTCGGCGCTGGCCGAGGCGAGTCCGGACTTCCAGACCGACGTTGGCTACACGCCTGACCGCTTTGGCGAGGAGATGCTGACCCTGGCCAGCAAATGGGTTGCGCATCGGTTCGGCTGTTTGTCGCTCACGCTCGAAATGCCGTTCAAGGACAACCGTTTGCTGCCTGATGCCCGGGTCGGCTGGAACGGCGAGCGCAGCAAGCGGCTTGGCGCCGCCATGCTGCAACCGGTATTGCGCGATCTGCTGAGCGACTGAGTCGCTGCGCGCAGGATCAGGAAAACGCCGGGTGGCTGTTCAGCCACTGGACGGCGCGGGCGATGCGACCGCTGATGCGGCTGACGGTGACGTCGATGTATTTTGCGAAGCTTGCGCTGCGCAGTTCGTGAGCCATCGCGATGTACTGCTGTGAAGTGATCTTGTTGCTGCTCGAACTGCCGGGGTTGGCGGTGCGTTTCATTTTTTGCTGCTCCAGTTGCGTCTTCCGTTCTGTGTCGGTTGCAGACGATGAAACGTACTCTACGCAGCGTTGTGCAGTGCAACAAACGATTGTTTGTGATGTGACGGTTAAGTTTGTCTAAACTGTAGCCATGTCCCGATCCATGCCACCGCTCCAATCGCTGCGCGTTTTCGAAACAGCGGCCCGGCATCTGAGCTTCAAGCAGGCGGCCGAAGAGTTGCATGTGACGCCTGCCGCCGTCAGTCAGCAGATCAAGGCACTGGAGGCGCATCTCGGCGTGCCGCTTTTTTACCGCCTGACCCGCGCGCTGGCGCTGACCGAGGCCGGCGAGCGCATGCTGCCACAGGTGAGTGAAGGGCTGGCCCAGCTGGCGGCGGCGGTTGAAAAGGTGGTGTTGCAATCCCCATCACGGAATTTACGGATCACCGTTCCACCGGCTTTTGCCGTGCGCTGGCTGGTGCATCGCATGCAACGCTTCACCGAAGCCCATCCTGATATTGATCTGGTACTCGGCACCGAGGCCACTACGGTCGACGCCCCCGATCTCGAAGGCGTGGAGTCGGATCTGGTCGCCCTGCGCGAGGGTGACATTGACGTGGAGATCCGGTTTGGCCGAGGCGCCTATCCGGGCATGCGGACGGATCTGGTGATGGAGGTGTCCTATGTGCCGGTGTGCCACCCCGATCTGCTCAAAGGCAAGCGTCGCCTCAAGAAGGCGTCGGACCTGAGCTTTCACACCCTGCTGCATGACGATACGGCGGCGGGGCGCTCCGAGCGGGTCAGTTGGCAGGACTGGTTGCGGGCAGCGAAAGTGAGCGGCGTCGACCCGAGTCGCGGGCCGCATTTTTCGAATTCGAGCCTCGCGCTAGAAGCGGCCATGGACGGCTTTGGCGTAATGCTCGGACTCTATCCGATGGTGCAGCGGGACATCGACGCAGGGCGCCTGGCCCGCCCATTTGACCTGGCCATTCCGTCGCGCTACGCCTACTACCTGGTCTCGCCGGAAACAACGGCCGATCGACCCGCGATTGCGCAGTTTCGGCAATGGTTGATGGCGGAGATCTGAACCGTACTCAGCTCGCCTGCCGGCGACGCCCGTAAAAATGCTCGCTCATCTGTTCCAGCGAGGGGTTGTTCGGCAGCATCACGCCATTGACCTCAAGCGTCGGTGTGCCCACACCCCCATCGCGCCAGCCGCTGGCGCGCAGCTTGGACCACATCAGCCGTTGCGCCGAGGCATCGGTGTCGATGAAGACTTCGTGGTAGCGTACGCCGAGGTCGTCAAACAGCGCGCGCTTCTTGTCGCAATAGCCGCAAGTGGTGAGCGAATACATGGTGATCCGGTCGCGCTCGGGGTCGTAGTTGCGCAAGCCCGCCATTTGCATTCCGCCGGTCGCCGCGTCGCCTGTGAAGCTGGATGTGTTGTTGTAGCGCGTTGCTGTGTCGAGGATGTCCTTCGCGAAGAAATTGAAAGCGATACTGAACGACGCGACGACAAACACCATTGAGCCGATGGTGGCGATCCAGCTTGTGGGTGTCGGCCGGGCGCCAAAGTTGTTTTCGTCCTTGCTGCCGGGCAAGAACATCAGCAACAGACTGAACAGACCACCAACGTAGGGAATCGCGGTAATCAGCACCCACCAGCCACGCCAGTCGAAATCGTGGCAGCGCAAAATGCTCAGGCGCGCGCCGAAGAACACGGCGATCACCGCACACAAGCCCAGGATCAACAGACTCTCCATGCGAATGCCGATGATCGTGATCCATAGCAGCAGGCTGGTCAGGAGCATGCTGCCGGCAAGGTAAGAGCGCCGGCCGATACGCCCGCCGAAATCGGTACCAAACAGACGCGTCGCTTCGGTGTCGGCCAAGGAGGCGTTACCGGTATGAACCCGCAGGGAGCTGTGCTGGACGGTCGACACGCCGGCTTGTGTTTCGTGCGCCTGATGCTCACGGGCCGCCAGCACGCGCGGCATATCGCAACCGCAATTCAGGCAGAGTGTGCGCCGCGGCTGGCGATGGCCGCATTCGGGACAGTCCATGTCACCGGCGGGCGTGTCGTTGGTCGGCACCAGATCCAGCACGGTTGCCGGCGCCTGCGATGAAGGAGGCGGTGTCGGGTGTTCGGCGACAGGCGACTTTGTTGCTGGCGCAGGATCAGGTGATGGTTCGACCACCGGTTCGGGGAGATCGGCCTCGACCCGGATGCCAATGCCCATGGCAGAGAGCTTTCGGCGATAGGCTTGCGCCTTGTCAGCGTCCAGATCCTTCCGGAGCGTGACGCGCTTGCCGGAAAACAGGCGGGGTGTCTGCTCGGGCGTGACTTTCAGCATTGCGGCCAATTGAGCTTTGACGACCTCAGGGTCGTGGCCGGGCAGAATGTCGCCTGAAAAAACGAGTTTGTATCGCGTCATGATATACGGGGCTTATCGACAGTGCTCGCCATTTTAATGCAATTAGAATGCAGTCAAGCTGACCGGGTGAGGATTTCCGCACAGATGCCGACAGACAGTGGCGAATGCGTACAATGCCGGCAGCCCGAATCAGGAGAAATCGATGGAATCACGACTGGATGCGCTGGAGTGCAAGCTCATGGCGGCCGAGGACTTGCTCGACGGCCTGAACATGACGCTGTTCCGACAGCAGGAGGCCATCGCCTTATTGCAATCGCAGGTGCTGGATCTCAAACGCCAGCTTCATTCCGCGCAGCCCGGTGGAGCGGGGCGGCCCGAAGATGAGGTGCCGCCGCACTATTGAGCGACCGTTTTTTGCAAGGGGGTGCGCACGCGCTCGAAATTCCGCGGTGCGACGTATTGCAGAATTTCCTTGCCGTCCGCATCGAGAATGAGATCCAGCCCTTTGTCGGGGTAGAGCAGGTGGGTCTGGTGTGCATTGGTGACAATCCGCTCGGCGGGCGGGCCAAAACGCGAGATCACGGCCTCTTCGTCCAGGTTGACCGAGGGGATGAAGACGATGCTATCGATCGGGCGCGTCATGGCCGTGGCGAGGTCAGCCGGGCTGAGTGTGGCCTTGCGGGTTGTTGATTCCATGTATTCGGTCTTGGCCGCGCGCTGACGCATGCCGTCAAGCTCGTCGGCCGACACCGCGATCGTCAAGACAAGCTTGCCGGTAACGAAACCCAGTTGCGCGCTGCCCAGATAGGCTTCGAGTGCACCCGCTTCGCCCGGCGCGGTGACGATGGCCACCGTCAGGTCCGGGCCAAAGCGCTCGCGCGCTTCGCCGAGCGTACTTTGCTCCAGTGTCAGGCCGAATACCCGGCTGAGTCCTTGCGTATCGACGTCGATTTGCCAGGGCAGCGCTGATTGCTGGCGGTGGATGTCATCGGCCGACGGCATGAAGGCCAAAGGGGCCAGAATGGCCAGCACGACAAGCGACAAAATGGCGACGATCAGCTTCATCTTTAAAGGGGGCTCCAGCCAGGCTCAAGGTCGGAGATTGTCGCCTGCCCGGTCGGGCGGCGCAATGTTGCGCGTCACACGCCGGGCAAGCGAATGACATCAGCAAGTGCTGTTTGTTGGATACGTGGTGCTATGCCAAAATCGGTATTTTCCGCCCTGCATCGAGGCGGAGACGTCGGTCATGGCCATGCCATGGGAGAGCACATGAATCACGCAAAAGTACGGCGGCGCGAAACGCCCGGCACGCCGCGAAAAGCGCGGACGACATGGGTGCTTGTGCTGCTCTTGCTTGTGCTCGCAGCGCTTGCCCTGTGGCAGCGAGATTTATCGCAAAGCGGTGCCACTTCGATTGTGCCGGCAGCGGCCCTGCTGGTGTCCGTGGTGCTGGGGGGTGTCGTTCTGGCATCGCACTGGCGCAGTTCGGCCCGGAAGGGCGGATCGCTGGGCGACAAGCGCCGTGCGCAGGCACCCCGGCACAGTCTCATGCAAGCCAGTGAGGCGCCGCCGACGATGCACTCTGCGCCGACCGAGTTCGACCCCTCTGCCATCGGTGACGCTGACTTGTCCGATTTCGATCCCGACATGGTGCCGGTGGCTGCCCGCGTGTGGACACTGAGTCTGCTGGAGAGTCTGGAGTGGCAACGATTCGAAGCCTTGTGTGTCGCCTACTATTCCCAGAAGGCGATGTCGCATCGCTCCGTCTGCCTGCCGCACGCCGCCGGACGAGACGTGTTTCTGTACCAGGACAAAGCCCGGCTGGAGCAGGCCACCGGACTGGTTCACGTACGCAGCCGTGGTGTGACCTATCTTGATGTGACCCCGGTGCGCGAGCTGATTGGGGCCATGACCCACGAAGCCATCGAGCGCGGTTTCCTGATGACCAACGGTTGCTTTACGCCCCAGGCCCGCACACTCGGAAGAGAGCACGGCATTGTGCTCGTGGATGGGCGTGTGCTGCTGGCCATGATCGAGCGCCTGCCGCCCGAAGCACGTGACCGTCTCCACGCGATCGCCACCGAGGGGAAGTACACCACCCCGACCTGCCCTCAGTGTGGTGAGAAGATGGTCTCCGCGACCGGCTCGCACGGCGATTATTGGGGGTGCCGCCATTTTCCCGACTGCAGCGCCGTGCTGCCGAGACTCCCAGCGCTGAACTAAATTTCCCCCTCGCTTGCCATACTGAGATCCGGCGTCTCAACGGGAGGGAAACGATGGCGGGCAATCGATTTCTGGTTCATTGGCTCATCGCACTGGCGGTCGTGCTGACTGCGAGCCAAGTGGCGCGGGCAGACACCGTTCAGCTGAATTCCTCAGCGGGTAAGCTGGCAGTTACAGCAATTGCGACCGGGCTGGCGGCACCATGGTCGCTGGCATTCTTGCCCGACGGACGCATGCTGGTCAGCGAACGCCCCGGTCGTCTGCGCCTGGTTTCGGCGGACGGACATCTCTCGACACCGATCGTCGGGGTGCCGACGGTGCATGCCGAGGGGCAGGGTGGTTTGCTGGATGTAATCCTGGGTCCGGGGTTTGCGCAGGATGGGCTCATTTACTTCAGTTTCGCCCAGCCGACCGCGAACGGCGCGCGAACCGCCGTGGCGCGGGCGCAACTGGTGCTCTCGCCTGCAGCCCCCCGGCTCAAAGACGTAACCGTCATTTTCGCGCAGCGAGACGACCCGCCCGGGCGTCACCATTTTGGTTCGCGCCTGGCGTTCGGCGCCGGCGGCAATCTCTTCGTCACGCTTGGCGAGCGCTATCACGATCGCGATCGCGCCCAGGCGCTCGATAGCCACCTCGGCAAGATCGTTCGGATTCGACCGGACGGCAGCGTGCCGGCCGACAATCCATTTGTGGGACACAGCACCGCGCTGCCGGAGATCTGGTCTTACGGGCATCGCAATGTGCAGGGTGCCGCCTTGCATCCGGTCACCGGGGCGCTGTGGACGCATGAACATGGGCCGCAGGGCGGCGACGAAATCAATGTGCCGCGCGCCGGCGCCAATCACGGCTGGCCAGTGATTACTTACGGCCGCGAATACGTGACCGGCTGGCGCATCGGCGAGGGCACGCAACGGGCCGATGTGGCGCCCCCGGTGCATCAATGGACGCCGTCGATTGCGCCGTCGGGCATGGCGTTTTATACCGGCGATCTATTCCCCGCCTGGCGGGGCAATCTCTTCGTCGGCTCGCTGAAGTTCGGCATGCTGCTGCGTGTCGAACTCAACGGTGACAAGGTAGTGAGTGAAGAACGCCTGCTGACTGAGATCGGCCACCGCATTCGCGATGTGCGGCAGGGGCCGGACGGTGCGCTGTATGTGCTGGACGAAACCGAGGGGCGCATCCTGCGCATCGCGCCAGCGAACTGATTATTGCGCTTCGCCGCTGGCCGGCGGGGTCGAGCGGGCGATCTCCTCGATGGTGGTGGTGCCGCCCGCGATTTGCCGGGCACCCGCCAGGCGCAGCGGCGTCATGTGCTCGCGCACCGCCTGGGCACGGAAGCGCGCCAGATCCATGTCCGGTCTGATGTGCTGGCGCAGCGTGGGCGTGAGCGTCATGAGTTCATACAGACCCACCCGGCCGTGATAGCCGGTCATGCGGCACTCCAGACATCCCACCGGGCCACAGGCCGTCGTTGGCAGTGCGGACTTCCACGGCGCGACCAGATCGCGCCAGTCGACCTCATCGATCGGGTGTGGCTTGCGGCAGTGCGGGCATAGCGTACGCACCAGGCGTTGCGCCAGCACGCCCAGCAGGGTCGAACGGATGAGGTAGGGCGGCACGCCGAGATCGAGCAGACGGGTAATGGCCGATGGTGCGTCGTTGGTGTGCAGGGTCGACAACACCAGGTGCCCGGTAAGTGCCGACTGGATAGCCATCTCGGCGGTTTCCAGATCGCGGATCTCGCCCACCATGATCACGTCCGGGTCTTGCCGCAGCAGGGTGCGCACGCCAGTGGCGAAGTCGAGCCCGATGTTGTGCTGGACCTGCATCTGGTTGAGATGGGGGTAGACCATCTCGATCGGGTCTTCGATGGTGCACACGTTCACCTCGGGGGTGGCCAGTTCCTTGAGCGTCGAGTACAGCGTGGTGGTCTTGCCTGAACCCGTCGGCCCGGTCACCAGGATGATGCCGTTTGGCTGGGAGAACATCTCGCGCCAGCGCACGCCTTCGCCCTGGCTGAAGCCGAGCTCATTGAATGACTTGAGCAGCACGTCGGGGTTGAAGATGCGCAGCACCAGCTTTTCGCCGAAGGCGGTCGGCATGGTCGACAGGCGCAGTTCGATCTCTTCGCCGTTGCCCGATTGCGTCTTGATCCGGCCATCCTGCGGGCGGCGTTTTTCGACCACGTCCATGCGGCCCATCAGCTTGATACGGTTGGTGATGGCGGCGGCGACCGGCACGGGCGTCTGATAGACGAGGTGCATCACGCCGTCGATGCGGAAGCGCACATTGCACACCTCGCGCCGCGGTTCGATGTGGATGTCGCTGGCGCGCTGCTCAAAGGCGTATTGCAGGAGCCAGTCGACGATGTGGATGACCGCCTGGTCATTGGCGTCCAGCGATTTGCGCGAGCCAAGCTGCACCAGTTGTTCGAAGTTGCCGATCCCGCTCTGCACGCCTTCGTGCTGAGCGACGGCGTGCTTGAGCGAGCGGGCCAGGCTGTAGAACTCGGCCAGATAGCGCACGATATCGGTCGGGTTGGCGAGCACCCGATGGATGCGGATCTTGAGCGCCTGCTCCAGCACCGAGAGCCACTCGCTCTCGTAGGGCTCGGCGGTGGCGATAGTGACATCGTTGTCGCGGATCGCCACCGGCAAAATCCTGAAGCGCGTGGCATAGGCATGCGAGACCAGATTACACACCGATGACACATCGATCTTCAGCGGATCGATGTGGAAGTACGTCAGCCCGGCGTCCTCCGCCAGCCATTCGGTCAGCGACTCGACGCTCAGCGTATCGTGCGGCGCACAGGCGCGGGTCAGTCGTCGCTCGCCGACCTGCGCCAGCGGGTGCTGGTCGTTACGGCCGCGCATGCGCAGCGCGGTAACGGTTTCATCGTGGTCGTGGCGGCTGATCTGGCCGGCCTGCAGGAGGCGGGTGAGCAGGGTGTCGACAGTGAGTCGACCGGTGGTTGGCGTGCGTGATCGTGTCATATCATCAGGCTATCCGAAGCGGCCAATGGCGGCAATTGGCGCGTTCAAGCTTGAGAGTCGTCGATGCGCCCCCATCTTGTGCATGTTTGAATGCTTCATTTCTAGGAAAAGGACTGGCCAATGAAAGCCGTGTTGCTCATGCTCGCATCCGCGTTGTGGATGTCTCCGTCGTTTGCCGAAGATATCGGCGGCGTCAACACCGAGTGGAAGCTCACCGGCTCGCACAAGTTGGTGGTCGAGGCGTTTGATGACCCCAAGGTCGAAGGCGTGGCCTGTTATGTGGCCAAGCCTGAACGCGGGGGTATCGCGGGCGCCTTTGGTGTCGCCGAGGAGTTGTCGGATGTATCGATTGCCTGCCGGCAGGTCGGCCCGATCAAATTTCATGAGCCGCTGCCCAGACAGGAAGACGCTTTCAGTGAGCGGCGATCGATCATTTTCAAGGTATTGCACGTGGTGCGCATTGTCGATGTGAGTCGCAACACGCTGGTCTACCTGACCTACACCGACAAGGTCATCTCCGGCAGCCCGCAGAATTCGGTCACTGCCGTGACGGTTGATCGGGCAATGCCGATTCCGGTAAAACGCTGACCGCCCCTCTTTGATTGGACACCCCCCAAGATGACTGCACACCGACTTCTGTATGACACCCGCTACGGCGGCATGGAACACGCGATTCCCCAGATCAGCACGCCCCTGATCGACCAGCTGATGACGCATCGTTCGGTGCGTGCATTTCGCCCCGATGCGGTCAGTGATGACCAGCTGAGTGCGATGATCGCGGCGGCACAGTCGGCCGCCAGTTCGTCCAACTTGCAGGTGTGGAGTGTGGTGGCGGTGCGCGACCAGGCGGTGCGCGATCAGCTGTCGGAATTGGCGGGTAATCAAGCGCATATCCGTCAGGCACCGTTGCAGTTGGTGTGGCTGGCCGACCTGTCTCGCCTTGAGCGGGTGGCTGCTGCTGAAGGACGCCCCAGCGAGGCGCTGGACTACACCGAAATGTTTCTGACCGCCGTGATCGACGCTGCGCTTGCCGCGCAAAATGCGGTCGCCGCGGCCGAATCGATGGGCCTGTCGACGGTGTACATCGGCGGCATGCGCAATCGGCCGGAAGCCGTGGCAGGCGTGCTCAAACTGCCGCCCAGGACCTTTGCGGTGTTTGGCATGTGCGTCGGCCATGAAGACGAGGCCCGGCCCGCCAGTGTCAAACCGCGCCTGCCGCAGTCGGCCGTGCTGCATCACGAAAGCTATTCAACGGAGCAGGGAGGCGCGATCGCCGAGTACAACGCGGCCATGGCGCGCTTCTATGAGGCGCAGAAAATGGACGTGAAAGGCAGTTGGGCCATCCACTCGGCCAAGCGCGTCGCCGGGCCCCAATCGCTGTCAGGGCGCGACCGCCTGGTCGATGCGCTGAAGGCGCTGGGTTTCAGCCTGAAATAGCCGCACCGGATTGGCCGAGGCGATCGGCCGCCCAGCGCGCAAAGGCTTCTGCAGGCATGGGTCGCGCATAGTGAAAGCCTTGCACCTCGGTGCAACCGAGGGCTTTCAGCGCTTCATGATGATGCGCTTCTTCAACACCTTCGGCAGTGGTGCGCAGGCCCAGTCCCGCGGCCATCTGGACAATGGCGCGAACGATACTGGCGTCGTCGGCATCCTCGCTCATGTCTGCGACAAAGGAACGATCGATTTTGAGTCGGTCGACGGGCAGGCGCCGCAGATAGGCGAGGCAGGAATACCCCGTTCCAAAGTCATCAATCGCCAGGCAAATTCCCATGGCCTTGAGGTTTGCCAATTGCTCAACCAGTGCCGAGGTATCGCCAATCAGCGTTGATTCGGTAATTTCGAGTTCGAGACGGCGTCCGTTCAGCCCGGCCTGGGTCAGCGCATTCGAGACATGGGCCTCGAGCGTGCCGTGGCGAAACTGAAGCGCTGACAAATTGACGGATACGGTCAGGTCGCCCAAACCCAGTCGCACCCAGTTTGCCGCTTCTCGGCAGGCTTCGCCGAGGACCCATTCGCCGATGCCCACGATGTGTCCGGTCAATTCGGCCACCGGAATGAATCGATCGGGGGGAATGTTCCCGAGTGTCGGGTGATGCCAGCGCAACAAGGCCTCGGCGCCGATCAGCGCACCGCTGTCGAGCGCAATGATCGGCTGATAGTGCAAAGAGAATTCATTTCGATCCAGCGCAGGGCGGAGACCATTGCGGATCGTCAGGTCGTTCAGCGCGTCGGATGAAACATCCAGCCGATGGCTGCGGAAGGTATTGCGCCCGGCTTCCTTGGCCTGATACATCGCCGCATCGGCCTTGCGCAGCAAAGCGTTGAAGTCTTCGCCATCGTCCGGGAAAACCGAGATGCCAATGGAGACCGAGGTGGTCAGTTCGCCGCTGTCGGTATGGTAGGGCGCGCCCAAACGTTCGTTGATCCGTTTGGCTACCGTCGCGGCGATCTCGAAGCCTGGCAGCTCGTCGAGCAGGACAATGAATTCATCCCCGCCCTGGCGACAGACCAGATCCTTGTCGCCGACGCAGTGACGAAGTCGTTGTGCCACTGACTGCAGGAGCACATCACCAGCGGCATGCCCCAGCGAATCATTGACGAGTTTGAGGTTGTCCACATCGACAAACAACAAGCCCACGCGATGGTTTGCCTTGCGCGCCCAGGCAATGGTCTGGCCGCAGCGCTCTTCGAGAACCATCCGGTTCGGAAGCTCGGTGAGTGAATCGTGTGTGGCGAGAAAGCGGATCCGGTTTTGGGAGGCGTGCTGTTCAGACAGGTCGGAGAAAATGCCAACATGCTGAATGATCTTGCCGTCACGGTCCCGGATGGCGGAAATCACCAGCCACTCGGGATAGATCTCACCGTTTTTTCGCCGATTCCAGATCTCGCCCTGCCAGTGGCCGGTGCGTTGGAGCTTCTCCCACAGTGCGACATAGAAGGCCTTGTCGTGCCGCCCGGATGACAGCATGGACGGACGCTTGCCAATGCACTCTTCGGGAACATAGCCTGTCGCACGCGTAAAGGCCGGATTCACCGCCTGGATACGGTTCTCAGCATCCGTGATGACCATACCTTCTTCGCTCGTCTCAAACAGACGGGCGGCCAGGCGGAGTTGGGTGTCCTTGGCTTGGCGCTCAAGAACAATACCGACCAGATGCGCGCCGATTTCCAGCAATTTCTGGTGAAAAGCGCTTGGCGTCCGGTGTTCGAAGCTGGAGAGGGCGAACGAACCGATAAGCTTCCCGCCTGCGCCGAAAATGGGCATGGACCAGCATGCGCAGATATTGAAGTCCTCCGCCACGGAGCGAAGCTCAGCCCAACGGGCATCGGTGTAGGTATTGCTGACAAACACCGGTTCGGCACGAAAAACCGCATTCCCGCATGAACCGGCTGCGGGGCCGGGGCGCAAATTCTTGAACTGGTCACGGGCCTCGACGGGGATGCTCGGTGCGGCCAGAACGTTGAGCCGTTTCGTCTCGGCGTCCATCACCATCACGCTGGCTGCGGCGTTCGGTACCAGCTGCTCTTCGAGCAGGCAAAGACGGTCGATCACCTCTTGCGCTGCGTCACCACGAGCCACGGCCGCCAGCAGCGTCTGCTGGAGATTCAAGATGCCGTTTTGCTCCTGCACTGACAGTTGGCTATCGTCTTTCGCGCTGTCATTGCAGTCAGTGGCCAAATGCTGCGTCATGCGTGACATCCTGTTCTTGGGGCAGCAGTCAGACTGCCATGGCGATTCTTGCACGCCCGGTCAAAAAAGAGGCACTCACTTTGCCGACTAACGGCATCTGCGTCTTTGATCTAAAGCGGATATTGCAAACCCGGCAATGACTTGCTTGTCCTGACTGCTGCCAGGTTCCCCGCATTGATTGCAAATCGTGCTTCAGTGAAGCAGCCGTGGTGTCGTAAGTCCACGGGTAACTTGTCACTCTGCGCGGAGCTGCGATGCTTACCGACGATTTCTTGAAGTCCGCTTCTGTTCTGGTGTGTGACGACCCCACGGGAAGTGATCCGGCATTCGGGCAAGCGCTTGAAGCGGCCGGAATAACCGCCGTGACATCGGTTTCTGACCCACTGGCCGCCCAGGCGCTACTGCGCGACACGTGCTTTGATCTCATCCTGCTCGATCTCGATAGCGCGCAATCACCCGCGCTCGACTTTCTGGCCCAGTGCCAGCATGCGTCGAGCGAGGCGCCGGATCAGCCGATTTTGGTGGTGATTCACCCCAACGCCATGGAACTGCGCCACCGGGCGCTGACCCTCGGGGCGCTTGATTTTTTGGAGCGGCCTTTTGATATCGAAGCCTTGCAGGTCCGGATCTGCAATGCCTTGCGGATTCGTCAGGCCCAGAAACGTGAAACTCATTTCGAGGAGACGCTTGAACGTCAGGTTCAGGCGCGCACGGCCGAGTTGATCAACGCCACCGACGCGATCGTTCATCGCCTGGCCATGGTCTGCGAAAAAGCGGATGTAAACGCCGCGACGCATATCGTGCGGGTGGGCAAGATGGCCCGTATCCTGGCCAAAACAGCCGGCCTCGGGGCCGAACGGTGCTTCATGATCGAGCGCGCCGCGCCGCTGCACGATGTCGGAATGCTCTGCGTCTCCGACGATATTCTGCGCAAGGCGGGCCGCCTCTCAGAGGAAGAGCTCGCGCATATGAGGCGCCATGCGCAGATGGGGGAAGACTTTCTCGGCAACCACCCGTCGGTATTGGTCCAGATGGCTGCCAGCATTGCCAGCAATCACCACGAACGCTGGGATGGCACGGGTTATCCGAACGGACTTCAGGGCGAATCGATACCCATCGAAGGGCGGATTACGGCGATTTGCGACGTGTTCGATGCCTTGACGTCGAAGCGGCCATACAAAGACCCGTGGTCAGTCCAGAACGCGGTGGATTATCTGGTGGCGCAGGCGGGGCATTGTTTCGATCCGTCGCTGGTGGCGCATTTCGTGACACAGCTGGACGCGGTCGAAGACATTCTGGCGCGTTACCCGGATGTACATTGAGTCGCTGCCCAGGCGCTTTGCAAGGCGTCACGATGTGGCGCCATGTGGCTGACGTCAACCGCGAGCACCGGACCGCTCAGAGTGTGTCCCGACAGCTTTGCCGGCAAGACGATTTTCGGGTCACCAAGGCTCACGCTGACGGTCGACTGGTCGGACTTGAGGCGTGTCTTGCGGTGGACCTCATCAACGAGCACGCCGCCGTTCGTAAGATTGAGCTTGGCGCCAAGCGTGACCACCGCGCCGCCGCTCGTCGCCGCCTGCACCGAGCAAGGAATCAAGCGATAGTCGTTTGCCACGGCGAGAGCGTGGCGTCGCAGGTAGGCGCGCAAGGCGTCTGCGCCGGTGGGTGCCTTGGCGGCAGCATGCACCGACACATGCTGCACCTCCTGATCCGTCAGGTGCGGCGCGATGCTGGCCAGAAGTACAGGATCGATGCTTGGGGCGTCGAGCATGCTCACCTCGACGCGATGACGATGCGCAAGCAGCTGGATGCCGACTTTGGTCAGCTGCTTGCTGCTGACAGTGCGCATTCCAGTGAACACGGTATCGCCCAAGGCCAGCGTCAGTTGTTTCTGGAGGGCGGCAGAATCCAGTGCCGCAAATTTCTCCGGCACATCCAGATCAAACTCGAACTGTACAAGCAGGCGGGCTTTGGATCGTGTCATCGGAACAACCGGTCTGGGTACATGGTCAATGTATCAACGGGAAAACGGCGGCCAACTTTACAGGCCTTGGAGTGAAATTGACCGTGATGTTTGCAATACGGCGCTCCGCCGGCCCTTGTTTCGGCCGCTGAGTCGCAGAACTGCTCATCTGCCGATGCCCGGTGAGCGGCCGTTTCCGACCTTTCGGAGAAATTTCACACAGCAGGCTTGACCTTTTAGAACGCTTGTTCCAAATTCCCATCTTTCATTTCTCTACGCAATTGGAATGTCGCGCGAAAGATCTCGCTGGCGCCATTCCATCTTCGGTACACCGGCGGCTGGCGGGTGTGTTGCAAGCAGAATGTGATCGACAACCGAACAGGTAAATCACCTTGAAAGTAACACCCTCCCGAGATACCGCTTGCCTTCATCCATACTGGTGCGAGTTGAAGCAGGGAGAGGTGGTCGATGGTAGCGACGACTTTTTTCGTATCCACGCGACGTGTGCTGATATCAGCGTGCTCTGGCCCCATGCGCCAGAACTCCGGCACGCAATCGATACCGTCCGTTGCGAAGGGCGTCCGGGCATGCTTGGCCACGTCGAAGTCGCTCACAACCGCACGCGAGTCAGCAGCGTGCTGGTCCTGCCCGGCACGGCGCAAAACGTATTCGTCGCCGGCATCCCGGTCGGCCGAACGCAAACGCAGGAGGAGGCGCTGGCGCGCTGGCGAAGTGATTTCGCCGATGTGGTATCCGCCCCGCGCCCGCAACAACAACGCATCAGCGATTGCCTCGCGCTGCTTGTCGGCTCAGGCGGTGCGACACATGCATCGATTGTGGAGCGCGCCTCGACCGGGTATCGGGTGGTCCATTGCGCGTGCGCAGAGGGCGTGGACTGTGGCGAAGGCATCGCCTTGATGGCTCACCCCTCGGCAGAGGTCTCTTCCCTGGATGAGATAACGGTTAGCACGCTCACTGACGGCACGCATGCGCTGGTGCATCCACTGAACGCACCCAACGAATCGCTGTGCGCACGCGCGCTCGTGCTGTACCCGCTGGATGTCTCGCGGCGCGATGCCATCGAGCGCATGGCAAATATGGTGGGGAACTGGATCGGAAACATTCTTCGCGCCGCCGATGCCATGCGCGCCGCGCAACAGCGCGACCGCCTGTACGCCGAGGTGGTGCGCGCGATGTCGGACGCCGTTCTCGTCATCGACGACGATTTTCGGGTGTGCCAAAGTAATTCGGCCGCTGCGACCTTGCTGGGTTTGCGCCCTGACTCGATCGCCGGCGCCGATGTCCGCGACTTGATTCAGGTGAGTGCGAATGATGGCGAAATCGTGCCCTGGGCATCCCTGTCACGACCCGGCGATACCCGGCGAATCGAGCCGGTTGCCTGTGCGCTGCCACATCGCGGTGGTGTCGTCATGATCAAGGGCTCCTGCGCACGATTGGGGGTCGCAGCCGATAGCGATGTGGCTGCGGGCACGATCGTGATGGTCCTGCGTGACGTCAGCCATGAGGTTGAGACCATGCGCCGCGCCGAATGGGAGGCGACGCATGATGCGCTGACCGGCTTGCACAACCGGGTCGGGTTCGAACGGCGGATGAGTCCGGTGGAAACATCCGGCCAACTCATCTGTCTCGACCTTGACCGCTTCAAGGTCATTAACGATAACTGTGGTCACGCGGCGGGCGACCAGGTGCTCCGCGCCATTGCAACCATTATTCGCAAGCACATCCGGCGTCTGGACGTGCCTGCACGGATCGGTGGCGACGAGTTTTTTGTGGCGCTGCCACAGTGCCCCGAGAATGTTGCCTTGAAAATTGCGGAGGCCATTCGAACGGACGTCGAGCAATACGCCTATCTCGACGAGCGTGGTGAGGCCTACCGTGTGAGTTGTTCGATCGGTATTTGTGCTTACCACGATCACGACTCTTTGCAGCGGGCACGCGCCGATGCCGATGCGGCCATGTATAGCGCCAAACGCGGCGGAAAAAACCGGGTCGTTGCCTTCGAGCGCAGCCCGCACGCCATGGCGCGCTCAAGCGATGTGCATTGGGCGCATCGCATCGAACGGGCCATAGATGAAGACCGCATCGAATTGTGGCGCCAGCCGATTATCGACCTCCAGGACAGCCGCGCCAAAGGTTACGAAGTGCTTGTGAGAATGCGCGACGACAACGGCGCACTGGTGTTGCCGGCCGAGTTCATCCCGCCGGCAGAGCGTTTCGATCTGATCTGCGCGCTCGACCGGCACATCGTGTCGCACGTCGCTCGGAATTTCTCCGCGGTGCTCAACGGGGGGCGCTATGTGTCGATCAATCTCTCCGGCCGATCGGCTTCGGACCCGGGACTGGCCGCCTGGATCACCGACTGCTTTGAGCAAGCCGACGTACACCCACACCAGATTTGCATCGAATTGACCGAAACCGCTGCCGCGGTCGACCCGACCGACGTGCTGACCTTGATGCAGGCGCTACGCCGGGCCGGATTCTGCATTGCCCTGGACGATCTGGGTAGCGGGGTGGCCAGCTTCGCCACCTTGCGCGATCTGCCAGTGGATATCGTCAAGCTCGACGGTGATTATGTACGTGGTGTGGCGCTGGACAAGCGTGCGCAGGAAATTGTGCGGGCGGTGGTGCAGGTCGCCCGCAGCCACGGCATTGAGACCGTGGCAGAGTGGATCGAGGATGAGGCGACGCTCTCCTGGGTCAGCCAGGTGGGTATTACGCGCGGGCAGGGCTTTTATCTTGGCGCGCCGGAGCCGGTCACGACTGGATCGGCAGACAGGCTCAATGCCGCACGCGGGCCGGCAAACTCAGCCCTGAACTGAGCCAGGATTGGTGTGTCCGAGCGCGGCTTGCGCCCGGGCCTTGGCGGCAACGAAGTCGCCGCGCGAGATGTACAACAAATCTCCCAGCTTGCGCATCAAGTGGCTCTCATGCGCGCAAACATGCCCATCGGCCAAGGCAATGGCCCACAGGTATTCGACCACGCGCAGCTTTTGTGCCGCATCCAGTTCCTGATTCAGGCGGGACGTAAACGGATGAAAGCCGGGTGCCTCGCGTGACTCCGCCGTCGCGGCCTCAAGCAAGCGGTCAACTTCATCGGTGTCGAGCTGAAATTCCGTCGCCAGCACAGTGCGCAAATGCGCCATCTCGGCCGGGGAGCTTTCATTGTCGGCAAGCATCATCTCTACCAGCAAGGCAGCGGTCGCCAGCTGGAGCGATGGCGGCGACGCCTCGGCGTTGGCCGACGGCTGGGTGAGCGTACTGAAAAATGCCTGAAGTGATTGAATCATCGCGGAAACCCTTTTGAATCGGACGGCGGGGGCGTGCCGCGCACAGCCCCCGCCGAGCAACATGGCGGATCAGCGAGAGATCGGCTTGTAGCGAATCCGCTTCGGCTTGGCGCCTTCTTCGCCCAGACGTTTCTTCTTGTCGGCTTCGTATTCCTGATAGTTGCCTTCAAAGAAGGACCACTGGGAATTGCCTTCTGCCGCCAGAATGTGGGTGCAGATGCGGTCCAGGAACCAGCGGTCGTGGCTGATGATCAGTGCGCAGCCCGAGAACTCCAGCAAGGCGTCTTCCAGCGCGCGCAGGGTTTCGACGTCCAGATCGTTGGAGGGTTCATCGAGCAGCAATACGTTGCCACCGGCGATCAGGGTTTTGGCCAGGTGAAGGCGTCCGCGCTCACCACCCGAGAGGTTGCCGACAATCTTCTGCTGGTCCCCGCCCTTGAAGTTGAAGCGGCCGATATAGGCACGGCTGGGGCATTCGAACTTGCCCACGGTGAGGATGTCCGCACCGCCGGAGATAACGTCGAACACCGTCTTGTCGTTTTCCAGGCCCTCGCGGGACTGATCGACCGCCGCCAGTTGCACCGTGCTGCCGATATCGATGGTGCCTGAATCCGGCTGCTCCTTGCCCATCATCATCTTGAATAGCGTGGATTTACCGGCGCCGTTCGGACCGATGATGCCAACGATGGCACCGGCGGGCAGGCTGAAGCTGAGGTTATCCATCAGCAGTTTGTCGCCGAACGCCTTGGACACGCCTTCGAAATTGATGACCTTTTCGCCGAGACGCTCACCGGGCGGGATGAAGATTTCCTGGGTTTCGTTGCGGCGCTGGTACTCCACGCTCGACATCTCTTCGTAGCGGGCCAGACGCGACTTGCTCTTGGCCTGACGGGCCTTCGGGTTGGAGCGCACCCACTCCAGTTCCTTCTTCATGGCCTTCATGCGGGCCGCTTCCTGCTTGGCTTCCTGCTCCAGGCGCGCTTCCTTCTGCTCAAGCCAGCTGGAGTAATTGCCTTTCCAGGGGATGCCGTGGCCGCGGTCGAGTTCGAGAATCCACTCGGCGGCATTGTCGAGGAAGTAACGGTCGTGGGTAACCGCCACCACGGTGCCCGGGAAGCGCACCAGGAACTGCTCCAGCCACTCAACAGATTCGGCGTCGAGGTGGTTGGTCGGCTCGTCGAGCAGCAGCATGTCGGGTTTGGCCAGCAACAGCTTGCACAGCGCGACGCGGCGCTTTTCACCGCCGGAGAGCGTGCCGATCTTTGCCTCCCAGGGGGGCAAGCGCAGTGCATCGGCCGCGATCTCCATCTGGGTTTCGACATCCGCGCCGGCGGTCGAGATGATGTTTTCGTAGCGCGCCTGTTCTTCAGCCAGTTTGTCGAAGTCGGCGTCCGGCTCGGCGTAGGCGGCATAGACCGCCTCGAGCTTCTGCTTGGCGTCCATGAGATCGCCGAGGGCCGACTCGACTTCGTCCTTGACGGTCTTGGCCGGGTCCAGCTCGGGCTCTTGCGGCAAGTAGCCGATGGAGATCTTCGGCTGGTGCTGCACCTCGCCTTCGAATTCGGTATCCACGCCCGCCATGATCTTCAGCACCGTCGATTTGCCCGAGCCGTTCAGGCCGAGCAGACCGATCTTGGCGCCGGGAAAGAAGGACAAGGAGATGTCCTTGATGATCTGGCGTTTCGGGGGAACAACTTTGCTCACGCGGAGCATCGACATTACATATTGGGCCATTGGGTCTGCTGTCGGGTTACGATCGGGAAAACCGAAACTTTACCCGAAGCAGCGTCCGCCCGTATGCCCGCGCGCACTCCGCTTTGGGCTGGCAAGAGTAAAAAGCATGCAAATTTGTGTACTCGGCGCCGGTCTGGCCGGCGTCACCGCCGCCCATGCACTGGCCCGTGAAGGGCACGCCGTCACGGTGATTGATCGCGCGTCAGCCGCCGCGCAGGAAACCAGTTTTGCCAATGCCGGGCTGATTTCCCCGGGGCATGCGTTCAGCTGGGCCTCACCTGGCGCGCCTCTGGCGCTGCTCAAGTCGCTTTTTGACCGCCAGCAGGCCTTGCGGATCAAGCCACGATTTGACCCGTCGCTGATGCGCTGGGGCTGGCGTTTTGTGCGCAACTGCCAAACGGATGCCTGGGCGCGCAACTCGCTCCAGCTCATGCGCCTGGCGGTGTACGCACAGCAGCAACTGGACACCGTCGTCGATGAAACCGGCGTGGGCTTCGCCCATACACGCGGCGGGCTGATCTATCTCTACGACACCGATGTCGCGCTGGCGCAGGCAATCTCAACGCTCAATCTTCTGCGCGAGGCCCACATCGACGCCTATGTGCTCTCACCCGAGGATGTGGTGCGCCTTGAGCCGGCCTTGGCGAGTCGCGCCCGCAGCATTGCCGGTGCCGTCCATTGCCCGACCGACGCCAGCGGCGACGCCCATCAATTCACTGTCGAGCTGGCGCGCTGGTGTGCACAGCATGGCGTCCGCTTCTGCTTCAACGAAACGGTGCAGCGCTGGGCCGTGCGGGGTGATCGGATTGACGCGGTTGTGACCGATCGCGGCGAGCACCGGGCCGACGCATTTGTGCTGGCACTCGGAAGCTTTTCGCCCATGCTGGCGCGGCCGCTCGGCCTGCGATTGCCGATCTATCCGGTGCGCGGCAATTCGGTGTCTTTTCCGATTGGCGCCGAGCACACGCCGCCGACGCTGGCCGGTGTTGACGATGGCACGCTGACGGCCTGGTCACGGCTCGGATCGGTGCTTCGGATGACGACTACGGCCGAGTTTTCAGGCTACGCCAACCGACTGCTGGACAAGGATGTGGCCATGCTGGTGGCGCGTGCCGAAGCCTTGTTCCCGAATGGTGCCGATTTTGGCCAGCCAAGCCCGTGGTCAGGCCTGCGGCCAATGACGCCGGAAGGCCCGCCGCTGGTCGGGCAGGCCGGCCCGCGCAATCTATGGCTGAACACCGGCCATGGCGCAATGGGCTGGACCACGGCCACCGGAACGGCGCAAATCCTGGCCGATCTCATCGCCGGTCGCCAACCGGCGCATCCGCTCCCCCCGCCGCGCTTGCACTGAGGCTTACAGAGGAATCGGCGTCCAGTCAGGATGCTCGAAGCTTTTTCCGTAACGGTTAAGCGCTTGCACCGCCATCATGTAGCCCAGCCGGCGGGCGGGCAGGTGAGTGGCGTGGGTCATGATGTCGGCGCCATCGCTCAGATCTTTCTTGATCTCGGAGAGCGCGATGGCGGCGTTGCGGTCGGCATGTGTGGTCGGAAACGCAGCCAGCCGCTTGAGCATCCACTCTGCCAGGGCATCGTATTGCGCTTCGGTGCGCTGGTTTTGCTGCAAGTCGTGGCCGACGGCACGCAGCATTTGCGCCATCTCATCGACCGCAGCGCGAAGTGGCGCATCGCTTGACCACGGGGTGGCGATTTTGGCCGATGTCACCGACGGGGCGTGCTGATCGGCAAGGGCAGGGGAGACAACAAAAAAAGAGCTGGCTGCAATCACGACGGCGGCAGCGAGAATAGGGCGCATGAACGGGCTCTCCGGAAACGGAATATCTTCCATAAGGACGGATTGTCGCAAAAACGGGTGCCACCGGCACCCGTTTTTGCGACACGAACAGCGCGTTCGGTGCCGTCAGTTCGAAGAGGCCACCAGCGACTTGACCTTGTCGTCCTTGCCGGACTGCTTGTCGTAGTCGCCACGACCGGCCTGAACCGAGTTGAGCGATTGCACGTCGCCGGATACTTCGCCACCTTCCTCAATCAAGATCTTGCCGTAGCGGATCTTTCCACTGACCCGGCCAGTGGCATGGATGATCAACTGCTTGCGCGCAGTGAGTTCACCATCGAATTTGCCGTGGATTTCGGCGACATCGATACCGACTTTTCCGGAGAACGCACCTTGCTCCGCAATACGGATCACACGGCTGTCCATGGTCGCTTCGACCCGGCCTTCAACCACCAGGGTGTCGCAATCGAGAATCTCGGCCCCCTTGAGTTTGACGTCGGGTCCGACAATCAGGCGGCTACCGCCGTTTTCTGTTGCGTCTGCACGCGGTTCAGCGGCTTCAGCTGTTGCCTGGGTAGCGGTGTCGGTCGCGGTGTCGGTCGGGCTACGCATATGGGCTCCAAATGTTCCGGGTCTGGGGGACGGTCGGTTAGACGCCGACGTCGAATTCGTCGGCGTGGATGAGTTGAAGGGGGCGGGCGTGGGCTCAGGGGCTCCACGCTTGGGGAACAGTCCGGGTTTATTGAACATCTCATCTCCTTGACAATCGCGGCTGCGGGCACGGCACCCGCTTGGCCCGACTCTTGCAAGTGGCATGCCACGCACTGGAAGTCATTGAATCATCGTGGCTTAGCGCCGGTAGACAATGCACCCGATGGCCTGGCTTGTGTAGCACCTGTCGCCAATAACCGACACAGCTTTTGGTAACATTTCTTAAGTTGCTGTTTATAAAACTACTTTTAATGTCGCCATTTGGCGACGCGCATGGTGTGGTGGCAATGGGCAAATGCATTGTCATACGCCCCCATTTGCATTTGCTTACCGCATCGGATCGACCTGTCGCCTACAGTCGACACTGTCACCCATGTCGTGGGCGGTTCCATGTTTTCCCGAATGTCATTCCGGCAAATGCTGCTCGCCGGCTTTGTGCTCATCGCGATGGTGCTGAGTGCGGCCGCCTTGCAGGGTTTGCGGGTGCTTGAATCCTTTGCGCAACACAGTCGTGCCGGTGCGGATACTGCACTGGGACTGACCTCGGCTGCCCAGCAGTTGGCGCAACGTACCGTCGACATGGAACGCAGCGCACGGCAGTTCGTGGTGCTGAATGACCCGGCACTTCGCAAACGCTTTGGTGAAGCTCGTACCGATGCCGAAACGGCACTGGCGAGCTTTTCTCGCGCCGAGCCGTCCACCCTGGGTGGTGTAGCGGATACATGGCGTGCTGCGGCCGACCAGGCCGAAGCGGCGATCGCGGATCTGCCCGATGAGCCCGCCTTGCGCGACGCGCTGGACCGTCTGCATCTGATCAACGAGCGCTTGACCGTCGAAGCGCGCCAATGGATTGCCGTACGCAATGCGCGCTTGCTGGACACGCTTGAGGCAAACCGGCTCCGCCTGGCGTGGCAGGTTCTGCTCGCGCTGCTGGTCGCATTCGCCTTGGCCGCCTTTTTTGGCTGGCAGCTGGCGCGACCGGTCAAGCAGATTGAGGAGGGCATTGCTCGCCTGGGCGACAACCTGCTCGACATCCCGGTCGATATCGAAGGCCCCGCCGACTTGCGCCAGGTCGGCCAACGTCTGGACTGGCTGCGCCAGCGCCTGGGAGAACTGGAGGCGGACCGGGCGCGTATGCTTCGCCATGTCTCTCATGAGCTCAAAACACCGCTGGCGGCACTGCGCGAGGGCATCGCGCTGCTCGACGACGAAGTCACCGGGCCGCTCGCCGGCGGACAGCGCGAAGTCGTCGACATTCTTCGTGACAACGCGCATTTGCTTCAAGGCCGGATCGAAGATTTGCTCGACTTCAACGCCGCGGTGTTCGACGCACGGCGCCTGCAGCGCAGTTTGGTTGAGGTCAAATCCCTGCTGACTCAAGTGGCGGAGGGGCAGCAGCTGCAAGCCCAGTCCCGCGACGTCAGGATTGAGCTTGTTGCCGAGCCAATCTCGGTCGAAGGCGACACGGTCAAACTCGGTGTGGCGGTTGGCAATCTCTTGGCCAACGCGATTTCCTTCAGTACGTCCGGGTCCGTGGTGAGTCTGCGCGCCGCTCGCAGCGCGGATCACCTTCATATCGACTGCATCGACACCGGCCCGGGTATTGCCGAAGATGACGTCCCGCGTATTTTCGACCCCTTCTTTCAGGGGCGTCGCCAAGGCGCGACGCCACGCCGGGGAAGTGGCGTCGGTCTGTCTATCGTGCGCGAGTATGTCCAGGCTCACGGTGGCCGCGTCATATTGCTCTCCGGCGAACGCGGCGCGCATTTTCGAATCGAACTCCCACTCGATAGCTGAGACTCTTATTGATGAACTTCCGACTCCGCCGCCTGAGCGCACCGGCATTCGCCCTGGGCCTGCTGGCCGGTTGCGCGCAATTTCCCATTGCCGGCACCCTGCCTTCCGATGAGCCGCTCAAGACGACAGTCCGCCACGATGACGTTACGCCGCGCGCCATCCTTGCCTATGGCCGCCATGTCGCCGAGCTGGACGCCGCCGGTTTTGCCAAGGAACTGAAAGCCATCGAAGGGCAGGGTGGCAGCGACCCGATGAGCCAGATGCGACTGGCGCTGTTGCATGCGCAGCCGCGAGCCGACGCCGATCTGGCGCGGGGCTTGTCACTGCTCGACAAACTGCTGGTCAATCGCAGCCCCGATGCGGCCAGCCTCCATCCGCTGGCGCGAATCGTGCATGTTCAGCTGGCCACCCGTGCCCGATTGATGGCGCAGAACGAAGCCTTGCTGGCTGAACAGCAATCCGGTCGCGAAGCGGTGGCTAACCTGCAACAGAAACTGGACGCCCTGACCGCGATCGAGCGCAGCTTGCCCGCGCCGGCACGCCGTCCAACGGAGACTTCCCGATGAATCTCGCCATGCGCGCAGAGACCTCAAACAGCGATGCGCCCGAGTCACCCCGCCTGCTTCTGGTCGACGACGACCCTGATCTGCTGCGCCTCTTGTCCATGCGTTTGCGCGCCAGCGGCTACCAGGTTGATGCCGTGGACTCCGCCGAGGCAGCGTTGGCCCACCTCGCCGTGCGTTCGCCGGACCTGGTGCTCAGCGATGTGCGCTTGCCGGGCCGCGACGGCCTGGCCTTGTTTGATGAAATCCGTCGCACCCACCCCGGTCTGCCCGTTATCCTGCTCACCGCCCACGGCAGCATCCCCGATGCGGTCGATGCCACCGCGCGGGGCGTGTTCGGTTACCTGACCAAACCTTTTGACAGCCGCGTCTTGCTCGACAAGGTGCGCCGGGCGCTCGATGTCTCCGCACCGCGCGCGCTCAAGGCCGGAGAAAACAGCCAGGCCTGGCGCGCCGAGATCGTCAGTCGCAGCGCGTGCATGAACGAGGTGCTCGAGGAGGCGCGCATGGTCGCTGCCGGCGACGCCAGCGTGCTCATCCGCGGTGCCAGCGGCAGCGGCAAGGAATTGCTGGCGCGAGCGATCCATCGCGCCAGTGTGCGTGCCGAACATCCCTTCGTGGCGATCAACTGCGGCGCGATTCCCGAGGCCTTGCTGGAGTCGGAGCTGTTCGGGCATGTGAAAGGCGCGTTCACGGGGGCCAGCACCGCGCATGACGGTCTGTTCCTCAGCGCCGATGGCGGCACGCTGTTTCTGGATGAAATCGGCGACATGCCGCTGCCGCTGCAGGTCAAGCTGCTGCGCGTGTTGCAGGAGCGGGCGGTTCGTCCGGTCGGAGCGACACGAGCGCGGCCAGTCGATGTCCGCATTATTTCGGCCACGCATCGCGATCTGGATGCGGCCATGCACGAGGGCAGCTTTCGCGAAGACCTGTATTACCGGCTCAACGTCGTTCGCCTGACGCTGCCCTCACTCGATGCGCGGCGCGAGGACATCCCGCTGCTCGCCGGCCACTTCATCCGTAGTCTGTCGGAGAAGTACGGCAAGACCATTCACGGGTTTGCCCCTGAGGCGCTGGAAATGCTGGTGGCCGCCGCCTGGCCGGGCAATGTGCGCCAGCTTTACAACGTGGTCGAGCAGGTCTGTGCACTCACCACGACGCCACTGATTGCCGCCACCCTGGTTCAACGCGCCTTGCGCACGCCTTCCGTCGAGGTACTGACCTATGCCGAGGCGCGCCAGCGCTTCGAGCGTGAATACCTGACGCAGGTGCTGAAGCTGACGGGCGGCAACGTCACCGATGCGGCCCGTCTGGCCGATCGCAATCGCACCGAGTTTTACCGGCTCTTGCAGCGCCATACGCTGACGCCAGCGATGTTCCGCCTGGCCGACGAGACAAACGATGTCGCAGCACCGGGACGGGCGTAAGCCCTGTCTGCATCGGAGATTGCGACCTATCCGGCACTTTGCTGTTGTCATGCAGCGACAAATCCCCAGGGATTGCGAGCCGGCGAGTCGGGTTCAGTTTGGCGAGCTCTGGTAAGTCCATGATTTCAGAAGGAATCATCTAATTGGCATGATCGCTGCTGTAGTCGCTGTGACGACCCTTTCGGCGTCATCACTTGTCTCAAACAGGAGTGACATCATGAAACACGGATTTACCACCGCCAGTCTCATCGCCATCGCCGCCTTGTCCTTTGGACTCGTCCAGCCCGGCCAAGCGGCCGGTACGCCGGATAGCACGGCAAAACCCGTCCTTAGCGTGTCGGCAGCCGACGCGGCAATCAAAGGCAAGGTCGAGGCCGCCTTGGCCGAAACGACGACGCTGCAGGACGCCAAGATTCGGGTAGATGTGAGCGACGGCGTGATTTTGCTGAGCGGGCAGGTGAGCTCACCCGCGCAACGCGATGCGGCGGCTCAGCGCGCCGCAGGGGTTGAAGGCGTCAAGCGCGTCATCAATGAACTGGCGCCGCCGACCGGCAGCTAACACGCGGCATATCCGACGGTGCACTCTGTGCACGGTATCGCCCTTGAACGGCATGCTCGCGAGCATGCCGTTTTTACTTCGTGCTTCGCCACACGCCTTGTAGATAAAGGCTTGCGACGATCTGTCGCAGTATTCGGCAGGCGAATCTTGCGGTAGGTCAAACGTGGCATATCACCATTTTCTTATGCTTCGCCCGGTCCAAATTCAGCACACAGCTTCCGGGAGTCCCGAATGACACGAATGAAAATGCTGCCCGCCGCCATCGGCCTGTTGCTCGCCCACGGCGCACTCGCGCAGAGCACCGACAAAATCATGGATCACGTGGTGGTGACCGCGCCCGCCATGGCCGAAGCACTGGTTGTCACGACTGACCCCAAGGCCGCGCGTCAGCCGATTCCGGCGCATGACGGCGCCGATCTGCTGAAGAATATTCCCGGCTTCTCGGTGATCCGCAAGGGCGGCACCGATGGTGACCCGGTATTCCGCGGCATGGCCGCATCGCGGCTGGGCATTCTGCTCGATGGCGAGATGGTCCTCGGCGGCTGCGGAATGCGCATGGACCCGCCGACGGCGTACGTGTTTCCTGAAGCCTACGACAAAGTCACCGTGCTCAAAGGGCCGCAGAGTGTCAAATACGGCCCCGGTAACAGCGCGGGCGTGGTGCTGTTTGAGCGCCAGGCGCCGTCGTTCGAGACGGCAGGGGTCAAAGGCGACATGAGCCTGCTGATGGGCAGCGCCGACCGCAATGATCAGGTGCTCACCGGACAGGCCGGCACGCCCGGTTTTTACGCTGATGTTGCCGCAACACGTTCCGACGCCAACAACTACAAGGACGGCGCCGGCAACGAGGTGCACTCGGCCTACACGCGTTGGAGTACCAACCTCGCGCTGGGTTGGACGCCGGACCGCGACACGCGCCTTGAACTCTCGCTCGCCAAGAGCGACGGCGAAGCGCGCTACGGCGATCGCTCCATGGACGGCGTCAAGTTCGACCGCGAGAACATCGGGCTGAAGTTCGAAAAATCCAACATCTCGCCGCTCCTGGCCAAAATCGAGGCGCAGATCTATCGCAACTATGTTGACCACGTGATGGACAACTACTCGCTGCGCGCCAACACCGGCATGAAGTCCGTCAATAATCCAGACCGCGAGACCCAGGGAAGCCGCGTCGCCGCGACGCTCAACCTCAGCGACGCCACCGTGCTCGACCTGGGCGCGGAACTCCAGCGCAACGAACACACCCTGCGCAAGGCCAGCAGCATGGCGGGCATTCCAGACTACGAGTCGCTTTCCCGCACGGCCGATATGCGTTTCTATAGCTATGGCGTGTTTGGCGAGTTGCAGCACGCGTTTGCCGACGGCCACCGCATGATCGGTGGTTTGCGCATTGACCGCAGTCGTGCCGAAGACGAGCGCACGGGCAAGACCACCTCCGGTACCGAGGAAACCGATACGCTGAAAGCCGGCTTCCTGCGCTATGAGCACGATCTGGGCGGTGGCAAGACGCTCTACGCCGGCCTTGGCCACAGCGAACGCGCCGCTGACTACTGGGAGCGCAACAAGAACCCCCAGGCCACGACAATGATGATGACCGGCACCGCCAGCACTTTCGACATCAAGCCCGAGAAGACCACGCAGCTCGATATCGGTGCGCTGCATCAGGCCGGTCCGGCGCAGGCGTCGGTCTCGGCGTTTTTTGCCAAACACTCTGACTACATCCTGATCGAGACGCTGCCAGCGGTCAGCACCTGGGCCAGTAACGCCCGCAATGTCGACGCCACCACCTGGGGCGCCGAAGCCGATCTGCGCTATGACTTCAGCAGCCACTGGACCGGTACGGCCACGCTTGCGTGGGTTCGTGGCGAAAACGACACCGACGACACCGCGCTCGGGCAGATCCCGCCGCTGGAAGGGCGTCTGGGCATCAACTACAAAACCGACAGCTGGTCAGCAGGTGCCCTGTGGCGGCTGGTGTCGGGTCAGGACCGCGTAAGCGTTGGCACCGGTAATATCGTTGGGCAGGACGTCGGCGAAACGGGTGGCTTTAGCGTGTTCTCGATCAATGCCAGCTACACCCCCAACAAGCGCACCCTGATCTCGGCAGGCATCGACAACCTGTTCGACAAAACCTATGCGGAACACATCTCGCGCAGCGGGGCGAGCATTTCGGGCTACGACACGACAGATCGGATCAACGAGCCGGGGCGGACACTTTGGCTCAAGCTTCGCTTGGCGCTCGACTGAATCACGTGATTCAAAACCGCGGGCGGCCTGCGACGGGCCGCCCTTTTTTTGATCGCGTTTCGGACCTGAACGTATCGTGTGAAGGTTCTGGCAAGGAAAAACACAAAGATATCGCCATGTCATGCTTTCGCGTGACGAATGCATGTTGTATAACCACGGCTTTGGTTGCACAAGAGTCCCCAATGGATATCGATGCCTTGATGCGCCCGCTGACCGGTGCGACCGCACCCTGCGGGCTGGACATGATGTTTTCCGCCGAGTTCGACATGATCCAGGAGGCGCGCCGACATGACGATCCGTCCTTGGCGCAAGGCGAATGGATCACCGATGTCAAAGAGGCTGATTGGCCGCGCGTCGTTCAGATCTGCGAAACCCTGCTGGCCGGCCGTACCAAGGATATTCGGGTCGCCGTCTGGCTGACCGAGGCAATGTGCCAGACGCGCGGGCTCGAGGGGCTCGCCGACGGCTACATCCTGTTGAACCGGCTGTGCGGCCAGTGGTGGCCAACGCTACACCCCTTGCCTGAAGACGGCGACTACGGGCAACGCGTTGGCAGTCTCGACTGGTTGGTCAATCGCTCGGCCCGACTGATTCGTGAATTTCCGCTCACTCAATCGTCCAAAGGTCGCTATTCGCTGCAAGACCTTGAGTCGGCGCGGGCGACTGCATCGAGCATGGAGCGCAACCCCGGCATGGCAGACGATCTGGCCCGCAAGGCACACCTGACCATGCCGCAGTTCGAGGCGGCCCGCAAGGATTCCCCTGCGCAGCATTTTGTCAGCACCCTCGCCACCGTTGAACGTGCAAGAACCGCCATCGGTTCATTCAAAGCGGTCATTGATGCCGCACTCGCAGATGAGGCGCCAGCCTTTGGCGCGGTGTTTGATGCGCTTGAAGACCTCGACGGGGCATGTCGACGCTATGCGTCCGACGCCGGCGTTTGGCCAGGCAAGACGCAGAAGACAGACACGCAGCCGGCGCAGGAGAACGTGATGCCTGCAAAAGACTCGGCGCCTCAGAATGCCGCCCGGCTGGCCGGTCCGGTTCAGAGCCGGGAAGACGCCATTCGGCAACTCAATGACATTGCCGCGTTCTTCAAGCGTACCGAACCCCACAGCCCCGTCGCCTATCTGGCGGAAAAGGCGGCACGCTGGGGCAATATGTCACTGCACGAGTGGTTGCGCGCCGTCGTCAAGGACGACACCGCACTGTCACAGATGGAAGATCTGCTTGGGGTTGTGCCGACGCCGCACGAGGCGAGCGAGCCCGACTGTTGAGCCTCGCTCAGTTGCCTGACGCCACCGGCGCGCGCTCCCGTCCGGCTTGCGATGTGCCGATAAGGCGTCGTGGCCGTGTTGAGCAACTCAGGTTGCTTGAGAGCCGCCGCACCAAGACTAGTTTGCAAGTCGGAACTCGATGCGCCGGTTCTTGGTGCGTCCTTCCGGCGTATCGTTGGACGCGACCGGGCGATCCGGGCCTGCGCCCAAAGCACTCATGCTGGCCTCGGGTATGCCTTTGACGATCAAGTACTCGCGTACGCTGTTGGCGCGCGCCAGGCTCAACACCACATTGGACATCCGGTCGCCACTGCTGTCGGTATGGCCGATGATCTGGATGCGGGGTGTGCCGAGTTGTTTGATGGCCGCTTCCATCTCGTCGACGATGGCGATTCCGGTCGGCGTGAGCGTCGCCGAGCTGACCTCAAATTCAATCACACGATTCGATAGCGTCTGGTCCAGCATCGACTGGGCGCTGGCGCCCACGACCAAGGCGTTGTCGACGGTGTAGGTCGGATTTAGCGCCGTCGCCATGTCACTCACGATCTTCTGCCGCTGGGCTTCATTGGAAACCGTGCCCTTGAGCGCAATTTGCGTTCCATTGACCTGTAGTTGGCCGCCGCGAATCTGCTTGAGATTCGGACCAAGCAGTTTGGACATGTACTCCGTCCAGTTTGGCGGCGGCACCACGCCGCCCACCTCCAGGCGGTCGACGACCAGGCTCGCGCCGTAAACATCGCGCAGGCGGGTGAGGATGGCGCTGCGCGCGGCCTCATCGGGCACGACACCCGAAGCCACGACTTCTTTGACCGGCTGCGCTGCGGCTGGTGTGTTTTGCGCAATGGCGCAGGCACCAGACAGACCAAGCGCGACGGCGATGCTGAACCGGAAAAGCATGCTCATTCCCCAAGAAAAACTTCACGAAACGTATTCACCGCAGACTCCAGCGTTGTAGCGCCCTGGTGCAGATAAGACGACAGCTTTGCCACGCCGTAGTCATCGACAAGCGCGTCGTGTTGTTCGATCCATTCGGGATCATCAAGAACAATCGCGTGCTCTGGGGCGCTCTGGGGTGACATCACGGTCAGCAGCGTTCGCGACGATGCCCCGTTGAAGCCGATCACCAGGCGTGCGCCGCGTGCATCGCGTGCGATGAGAACCTGCAGTTCGCAGTTTGTCTTTCGCAGAAACGCAGTCACGAGATACAGCCAGAGGCTGGCTGCGAGATTGCGATGTTGCTCGTCGTCGGGCAAGGGCAACACGAGCGCTTTTTCAATGGGGCTACCACCACTGCCAAGCACGGGCCGCATGAGCAGACCAATCGCCAGAATGATTCGGCGAATGGCATCGGGCGGGGTCTGCGGCGAGATCAGTTCGGCCAAGCCGGCGATGGATGTCCTGCGTACGAACTGACCCAAAGGGTCAGAGGCCAGCGCCAGCGCAAAGTCTTCCCCGCAGTTCAACTCAACGAGATCGGCGAGCGTCTGCGCCAGCTCGGTGCCGGACAACGCTGCACGCGCCACTGATCGGAGTTGGCCAAACGGGCGTGACAAGCCGGCCGGGCCGCAGCGGAACATCAACACATCGTCACGTTCGATGGTTGCCACGGTGAGAAAGGGGAAGCGCCGCCCCGAGGCGTCCTGGCTGGGGCGCAGGTGACCAATGATCGACAGGCGGCTCCGTGCGCCGACAAAGGCGAAGTCGACCGCTGGCGCCGCGTCATAGGCGTCTTTCCAGCGCGGGTCTTCGGAAAGCAGCTCCATGGCGGAGGAGAGCCACTGATCAAGCATGCGGGTCAGGCTGTGTTGATTCGGCCCCTTCACAAAATCCCCGCGACTGGGGAGCTTGCCAAAACATGTCGCTGGAACGGTTGCGGTGCTGGTCATTGCGCGGCTCCCGCATTTGTCATTGCCACGGCGGGTGTTGAGGTCGGCTCGCCGACTCGTGGGCGACGCAGTCCGGCGATTTCAGCAGGCAGCGCGACACCACCGAGACCGCGTCGCGGGGCATTTCCATTGCTTGGTGCAGCTTGCGCCTGGGCGCTGCTGACGACCCGCAGATCGACACTCACTTCGACCCCATCACGCGACCACGACAAGCGGAAGGTGTTGTCGGGTTGTCTTGCACGCTGGGCTGAATTGATCATTTTTTCCAGACCGAAGCGACCGGGGAAATTGACCAGTTCGACGCTTCGGCCGTCGAAGGTCGTTGACACGATGCGTGCGCCGGGAAGGCCGGCGGCGTTGGGCCACACAAAGTTGGCCCACTGCGCCGGGCCGTTGCGATAGTCGAGTTTCTGACCGTCGATCTCGATGACGTAGCCCGTCGCGCCGGGCACGGGCAGCGGACGCAGCATGAACACCGTTTGCGCTTGTGCGCTGCCGTCTTCGCCGTTGGCCGCCGCGCCATCGAGCGGCGATACCCAGCGCGAGAAACCATTCATGAAGTCGCCCTGCAACGCGATACCGAGATCGCCCCAGGTGCGCGGCGTCACCGTGTTGCCCCGGCGTACGACAAGCGCCCCCATGGTGGTGTCCACATACTTGGCAATGGCGCCCTCGGGGCCAAAGACTTGCGCAATTTCCTGAGGCGAGGCTTCGATGCTGGCCTTTGCGGAAAACGGATATTTGATGGCCAGCTTGCGGTTGAAGGGCTCGAAGACCTGAATTCCCCAGGACTTGTTCAATTCATGTTCGGCGGGCTGAATTACCGCGGAGAAGGTCTGCAACAGCGGTCGCAACAGCAGGGGGCGCAACACGGCGCGCTGGTTGTCTGGCATGCCGTTGAGCATTTGTTCATCGACAAAGCGCAAGGTGTCGGCCAGTTCGGAGTCGCCGCCATCGATGGTCTCGCGCAGCAACTTGATGGCACCCGGGCCTGGATCTCCTTGATTTTTGAGCTGGTTCAACCGGGTGCGGACTTTGGACAATTGCTTGAGATAGGTGCCCGAAAGCGGCTCGGCGTTGTCCCGCGAAATCATCAACCGACCAAAGCCGGCAAACTCTTTGCCGATTGGCCCCATGGCAACTTCAACCGCCTTTGCGCTCATGTTTACGTCGACTTGAACCCGGCTGGGCGCCATGCGCAGCACCGAGCGTTTGAACCACTCGACAAAACCTTTCTGCGCGCGCTCGATGCCCACATTAGCCATCGACGGGTTGTCCCATGACGTCTGGTCGAAAATCACCTGAATCAGGGTGCCAATCGGTGATGTGGCCGGGTCGCCCAGGCGGTTCATGCCGGCGACCGCGGCAGGAAAGGACTCAAACGCACTGACGCTGATCCCCTGGACGAATCGTGTCCATTCCTCGGCGTACTCCTGCTTGTACATCGCAATCAAGGACTTCTGGATCTGTTCGGGACTGCCTTCGAGCGTGAGATCGTCCTTGACGGAGGTTTTCAGCACCCAGTCGGCGCTGTTCTGTTCGCTGGTGGCGGCTTCCTTGATGGCGTTCTGAACATAGTCGCGCCACGCGTCTACGGTGAAGGCGCCCGACACGACATAGCTGCCCGAAATCACCGACGCGTTGTCGGCACCCACAATATTGGACACGGTCATGGGCGGGAAGCGTGTTGACGCCCGTGCCTTGAGCTCGGCATACACTCGCTCTGCGGCGGGCATGCCACGGACGACGCGGCGCAGCTTGTCGCGGGTCTGATCGACGATTGCCAGATTGTTGGTGAGCGTCGGCCATTCGGGATGGTTGGCGTGTTCGAGATGAAAACTCAGCATGCGCTCGGCCGCGCGGATCATCTGCTCCCGAGTCATGGTGCCGCGATTCGCTTCGAGCCAACTGCGCCAGAAGCGGGTGATCTGGTCGGACAGATGACCCACTTCAATATGCTCGTGACTGGCCAGCATCAGGTAAGTCTTGAGAGCGTTGTACGCGTCCTCCACCTCTGTCGGCGCGGCTTTTTGATACGAACCCGTGGCCACAGGCATGACAGCGTCTTTGGCCGGGGTCGACCCGGCGTGGCTGTTTACCTCGATCAGGAATGCCTCGAGATTCTCCTGAACCGGCTTGAGCATGAGGTTGCTGACACCCGCAAAATATTCGGTGCGCAGCTTGTCCGCGAGTTGTTCGCCACGATAGAGCCCGAGCCCCAGTGAAATCGGGTGGGTGTCGTTGAAGCGTTCGAGTTGTCCGAGCCGATCCTGAAGAATCGCCAAGGCTTCAAAGCGCGATTGCAGGTCGAGTCGCCCATCCTGAATGCGCACCGCCTGACGCAGGTCTTGCTCGACATTCGCGAGCAATTCGCGATTGTTCAGGAAAGACCAGCTCCACCCTCCCAACATGAGCCCGAACAGACACAGACTTCCGAAAACGGCCGCCTGGCGCCAGCGTATCCTGCCTCGGCTGGCGTATTGGCGCACCAGGTTTCGATCGGCAAAGACGACTTTCGAGAAAAGATCCTTTAAAAAAAACCCATGATTCGAGGTTGCACGAACCGGCATCGGGCCATCACCGACCAAGCCGAATTTGTGTGTGATCCGCTCATTTGCGAGCGGTCGGGTTTCACCGTCCTGAAGCGCAGAGGTAATGTAAAAGCCGCGAAATATTGGCTTGAACTGAAACGGATTTTCTTCAAAAAGCGTTGCCAGAAACGCCTTCAAGGCGGGCTTGATGCTGGCGAATTCAGACGGGAAAGTGAGCAAGCCCGGGGGCGAGCTTTCCCCCAGGCTGCGCGACATCTGCGCGACGCTCAGCGCCCTCAGGCCTTCGTAAAGCTCGTCAAATCGCTGGTCGAATTGCGCAATGGCGTCGTCGTTGCCTGCCGGGTCGTAGGGGAGGGTAGCGCCCCACACGCGGTCTCGTTCGTTCCAGTCGAGGTCATGAAAGAAATCGTGGAATCCCGGAATCAGGTCGGCCTTGCTGAACAACACATACACCGGCGCAAACACCGCCAGATGCTCCGTCAGCTCCTGTACCCGCTGGCGTAGATTTTTGGCCAGGGTCATCGCAAAGCCTGGCGAGTTGCCGAGCAACTCTCCGATGCTGACGGTCACGATGATGCCGTTGATCGGCGCGCGCGGACGGTATTTTTTCAGCAAGCCCAGAAAACCCAGCCATTCGGCGCGGTCTTCTTCATGAATGGAATAGCGACCGGCGGTGTCGAGCAGGATGCCTTCTGTCGTGAAGAACCAGTCGCAGTTACGTGTGCCGCCAATGCCTTTGATCACGCTGCTGCCGCCGTCGTCAAACGGAAACTTCAAGCCGGAGTTGACGATGGCGGTGCTTTTTCCGGCCGCTGGGTTTCCGATGGTCATGTACCACGGCAGCTCGTACAAGGCCGCGGCGCCGGAGGTTTGCCCGAGACGCGAACTCTTGATGGTTTTGACCGCTGCGTGCATGCGCTCCTGAAGCGCGGCAATTTCGGATTTGACGGCGTCATTGGAGGTCGCTTTGGCGTGTTCGCCCTGCTGTTCGAGCATCGCGCCGAGATCTTCGGCAGAGCGTTGCGCGCGGCGTCGGCGAACAAACCAGACGATAAGCCACAGCGCAAGAAGCGCACCGCTGGCGATCGCGGCCCAGAACAAGGCCACCTTGAGCGTCTTTGCGCCCAGAAAGAAGAAGGCCATGGCCGCGCCAATACCGATAAAGGCGAGAAGACGGGAATCGCTGAGGAGGGATCGAAGTCGTGACATGGGGACGGAATATCGAATCAAGCGGCGGAGGACATGCCCTCGGCCGGAAGCGGCGTCGGGCGAAGGAGCACGACAGCGCGTGCCTTGGGGTGCTGCTGGCTAACGCAGATTACTGGCTGCTCAAGCGAAAGCGATTTGGCATGCGCGCAGGCAAGGGCGAGCAGGGCGCCGAAGGGGGCGCTCGAGCCGCACGCAGCGCCAATACGGGGGCAATCAGCAATCGGGTCGAGCTCGGAGAATGACTCACCGAGCGCGTCCAGCAGTTCGCTGGTGCGACTTTGTCGATGGTCTGCATCGCTGATGACCGCCCGGATGTCGGCGGGTGCAATGTCGTGAACCGTCAGCAGCCCAGTGATCAACTGCTCGATCAAGGCACCGCTGACCCGCCCGGCAGCGTCGACGGACTTGTCGCGCTCTGCCGCGCTGACGCGAGTCAGTTGCGCCGACGTGTCTGTGTTGTCGGTGCTGCCGAACAGCAGGCATACGCCACACTCGCCAGGAATCTGCCCGTTTTGATGCTCAGCCGAGAACAGGCTCTGGCGCATCGACCAGGCATCCACGGTGCGCGGCCCGATCGTCGATACCGCCGCCAGCACGAGGGTGAGGTCGTCGTTTGGCCTTCTGTCGCTGTCGAGAACCAGCCGGTCGATCTGTGCCATGACGTCAGACTCAGTGAGCGCCGGTCGCACCGTCAGCGCCACCCGCGAAGGCTCGAAGGCACTCAGATACTGCGCTTGAAGCCACGACTGCAGTTTCGGGAACAGTGCCGGGTCGGCCTCGGATGGCATGAGCCACACCACACTCAAGCGGGATGTCGCCGGGCGCTGCGTCAATGCTTCGTGCGCTTGAGCAAGCCCCGCGGGAAGCGTCGAATCGATCAGCGCGAGCATTCGCAAATGTTCAGAACGGCCTATGTCCTGCGCCAATTCGGTGTCGTACTGAGCAAGACTTTCGGTAATGCCATCGATGTCGAGCGCATCGACACGTGCGGTGAAGACCGGAAATCCAGCGTCATCCAGCAGTGAGCTGTCTGGCAATGGCCGCGCTCCGGCCACCTGTGCTGCCAGAATTTCCGACGGGCCCTCACCGCCACTCGAGATGGCGAACGCGCCGATGAGATTGATCGTATAGCCACGCTCCATTGCCGCTGTTTGTGTGTCTTCATTGGCCAGTGGATCGAGCGTGTCGTCCGGCGCCCGCGCCAACGCAACGACTGGCGCTTTGAGATGCTCAATAAAGCCGCGCAGCAGCCCGTAGCCGCCGACAATTGCCAAGGGCAGGGCGCCCAAGTAGAGAAATAGCTCGGTGGTGGACGGCGTGTGGTCATTGCCTTGCCACCAGCCCAGCACCAGCGCCCAGATGAGGGCAACAGCGAGAAGACTTGCACCGACAATTTTCAAGGCGGAAAGCAGCATGGGTGATGATTGTCGGCTCAGTCGGTGGTCAGGGATTGGCTGGCGATAAGCGACGCACCGCAGGCGGTAAGATCGCCGTGACGTGCTGCCGGCCGACCATCGATCAGCGCCGTGGGATCACCACTGGCAATGGTCGTCACGCGGCCATGACCTTTTTTGGGACAGGTCACCTTGTCGCCGACACGGGCAATTCCCCGTCCACCGCAATCGCTGCTTTCGGACGCACTGATCACCGTGCCGCCATGGCTGGTTTGATCACCCAGGAGAATGAAAGGGCGTGTCATCACGATCTCCGCTCATCAATAAATATTGGTTCAAGCGCCATGAACATCAGGACACGGGATCGCCCAGTACGCCATCGCGCCGCAATTCAACATGGCCGAAGTCCCGCATGCGCCAACGACCACCCCAGGTCAGGCCGATGGATTCGGCCAGTTCGCCGTAGAGCTCGTAGCCACGCATCGCCCACGGGTCACTTTCCGAAATGATCAACTTTCCGTCACGGACAAAAGCACAGTCCGCCGCCAGCCCGTACTGGTGGTAGCTCATGTAAGCGCCAGCCTGTGTTACCCGCGTCCCCATCGCCGCCAACTGGGTCTGGCGCTCAGGGCTTCGGTACCCCTCCAGAAGCGCGATCTCGTAGCCATACCGATTGCGCATGGCCTGAATGACAAATAGCAAACGACGGGTGAAGTCCTCATCCAGTTGGGTCCAGTTGCGGCTGGCATCCATCACGTCAGGACGAATCTGCTCAACCTCACGGGTGGTGAACACTTCCGGCGGCAAGGGCGGCGGCGGAACGAGTTGCTCTCCCTGGAGCAGGGCGGCGATCTGACGATCGGGCACATAGGCCCCATCTGAAAAATCAAAAACAGCAGGGCCCCGAAGCCAGAATGCAAGCAGCGTTGGGGCGACCATCATCGCAGCGGCCGCAACGAGGACCGCGCGATGCTCGACAACCCACCAGGAAAGGCTTTGAGTCCGCTTTTGCATGCCGTCGCGCGTCGTCCCAAGCGCTGATGCACCGAGCCTGAAAGCCCGACCAAACCGTTGCCATAGCGCACCGGCCGAATTTCGACAGGTCGATGCCGCAACGGCGCGCTGCTCGGGAAACATGAGCAGCACAACCGCTGCAAAGATGACACCAAAATAGAGGAACAAACCCACCAGGATCACAGCGCGTATTGCCATCCAGTCAAGCGCGGGGCGTCCAGAAAAAGAGGGCGAGTCGCATCCAAAAGATTTTCCGGCGTTGAAAAAAGCGCTATCTTACGACATCCGGATATTTTCATTCCTATTTTTTACGACAACGTAATGTCAGAACATACGAAACGCATTTCCGCTGCAGCGCCACAGCTTGTTGGTGACAACAACCCGCGGCCTTCGCAGCCGCACGTCAGCATCCTGAAAGACCTGGATCCGACGGCTCGGGCGTCGCCATCGACCCGACGACGGGCGCTGCTGCTCCCGATGCTCGCGCTATCGGCCGTCACTGGCGGCGTCGTCGCGTCGGTCGTTTCGACCTTTTTTTCGTCTGGGACACATCCGGCCGGAAATATTTCGACAGCTTCGTCGTCAACCGCTTTGCAAATGCCTGTCGTCGCTGAACCCAGGCAAACGGACAGCACAACGCTCAACAGGCCGCCTGAGTTGGCTGCACCAGCCGTAGAGCGCGCGGCTGCAGTCATTCTGGAGACGCCACAATTGCAAGTTGAGCAAACGGGGCCAGCCCCGGCGCTTCAGGACGCTGAGCGCTCGTCATCCTCGTATCCCGTGGCGGTGGCAGCGGTAACCAAAACACCGGCTCGAAACTCCGGGGCATCCGTCAAACCAGGCACGATCCGGAAGTCGGGCCGTAGCGACAAGCAACGTTCATCAAAGCCGGTTCGTCACACCAGAATTGCTCGCAGCAAGCCACGACAAGACGAACTTCGCCAAAAGAGCGCCGCTGAACGTGACGTCGATATCATCACGGCCATCGTCAAAGACGTTGGCAGATAGTTCACCGTACCCACGGTCCATGCGCCGACGCTTGCAGGCGCTCGACGACACCGAGGGCGACAAGGGGTTGGCCGGCATCTTGAATCGCGACGTTTGGCAGTCGGTTCAAGAGAAGGCTCCTTTCTAATACCGCGATAATTTGTATTATGTAAACCATCGCGATCGCACCTGGTGACAGCAAGCATTCGCCAAATCGCGGCAGAAATTCGATCCGTTTGCTTTCCCTGCTTCAAGCGCACGCAAATTCTGGATCCAAAGCGAACTTCAATCACCCTCTGCCTTGGCGCACAATGTGCTCGTAGCACTCGTTTTGGAGTCACAGGTATGCAAGACACGGGTTTGTCTGTTTGGCAGGGAGACATCACTACCTTGTCTGTCGATGCCATCGTGAATGCCGCCAACGAGTCCTTGCTCGGTGGCGGTGGCGTTGATGGTGCGATCCATCGTGCCGCCGGCCCCGATCTGCTCGCCTGTTGCCGCGATCTCAACGGTTGCCCCACGGGGGAAGCGCGGATTACACCCGGGTTCCGGCTGCCGACTCGCTGGATCATTCATACCGTGGGCCCGGTCTGGCACGGCGGGCAACAAAATGAAGTAGCGCGATTGACGGCGTGCTATCGCAATTGCTTGGCGCTGGCGGTACAACATGAACTGCGCAGCATCGCGTTTCCTGCGATCAGTTGCGGCGTCTATGGTTTTCCTGCGGTGCCGGCCGCGCGTATCGCTGTCGTGGAATGCAAAGCGGCATTGGCTTTGCAAGCCGGGCTGGAGAGAATCCTTCTGGTGGCCTTTGACACAAAAATGGCAGCTATTCTCTCAGCTGCCATATCCGCTTCAGGCGACCCCATCTAAGCGCACTCAGGAAGCAAGCGCCGACTCTTCGCTGCAACGCATCCGGCATGACACCAGCCCTTTTCGTGGGCGGAAGGACACGCATTGCGTTTTCAGCGCCACATCGTCCCCAAGTTCAGCCACTTCGCCTAACTCGTAGTGATCAATATGCGCCAGCTCAAGAAAATGCTCGGCCGATTGACGGCTGTGGAATATCGTCAGGCTTCCGTCGCTGGCGCAGACCCAACGCCCGTTCAGCGAAATGGCGTGGCAGGTACAGTGGTGCATACAGACTGGATGAATCCGGATCGTTGATGCCGCACCTGACCAGATCGGTGCTGCAACGACTTCAAGCCATCCCGCCATGCGGTCGGTTGACGCAATCATTTTGTTCTCCTCCGTCTATGTTGTCTGGCCAGTCGGTATCGCCCTGCTCTGCCGATGTCGTTTGGCCTGATGGCTTTTTTGTGCCACTTGAACTTCTTTTCTAGTCGTGAATTTGCATCCGGTCAACATCTTACTGACGAGAACATGCTTAGGACCGCCGACTGCTGGGGTCGCTTGATATACTGCATCTTTTACTGACGTGTAGAGGGGCGCATCGATGAAACTTGAGACACTGGCTGTCCATGGCGGCTATTCACCCGATCCGACAACAAACGCGGTGGCGGTGCCGATCTATCAGACCACCTCATACGCATTCAACGATACGCAGCATGGTGCCGATCTGTTCGACCTCAAGGTCGAAGGCAATATTTACACTCGCATCATGAACCCGACGCAGGCCGTGCTCGAAGCGCGCGTGGCCGCGATGGAGGGCGGTATCGCGGGTCTGGCGCTGGCGTCCGGCATGGCCGCGATTACCTATGCCATCCAGACCATCACTGAAGCGGGTGACAACATCGTTTCAGCCTCGACGCTCTATGGCGGCACCTACAACCTGTTCGCGCATACGCTGCCGCAAATGGGCATCAACGTGCGTTTCGCCGACTATCGTCAGCCCGAGCAATTCGAAAGCCTGATCGATGAGCGGACCAAGGCCATCTTTTGCGAGTCGGTTGGCAATCCGCTGGGCAACATCACCGACTTCGAGCAACTTGTCGAGATCGCGCACCGCAAGGGGATCCCGGTCATCGTCGACAACACCGTGCCGACGCCCTACCTGTGTCGTCCGATCGAGCATGGCGCCGATATCGTGGTGCATTCGCTGACCAAGTATCTGGGTGGTCACGGCACCTCGATCGGCGGCATTATTGTCGACTCCGGCAAGTTCCCGTGGGCGGAGCACAAAGCCCGTTTCAAGCGCCTCAATGAGCCGGATCCGTCGTATCACGGCGTGGTCTACACCGAGGCGCTCGGCGCCGCGGCCTACATCGCCCGCGCCCGTGTCGTTCCGCTGCGCAATATGGGCGCTGCAATCAGCCCGTTCAACGCGTTCCTGATCCTGCAAGGGATCGAAACCGTCGCGCTGCGCATGGACCGGATCTGCGAAAACGCCGTGCGCGTTGCCGAGTTCCTGCAAGGTCACGAGAAGGTCGAATGGGTCAATTACGCGGGTTTGCGCAACCATAAAGACTTCGGTCTGGTCGAGAAATACATGGGCGGCCGCGCGTCGGGCATTCTGTCGTTCGGCGTCAAGGGCGGACTCAAGGCCGGCGGACGTTTCCAGGACGCGCTCAAACTGGTCACGCGTCTGGTCAATATCGGCGACGCCAAATCGCTGGCATGCCACCCCGCCAGCACGACTCATCGTCAGCTCTCACCGGCGGAACTTGAAAAAGCGGGCGTCTCGGAAGACATGGTGCGTTTGTCGATCGGTATCGAGCATATTGACGATATTCTCGCCGACCTGAAGCAGGCGCTCGACGCGGTTTGATGCAACGGCCCAGCAGAAAAAACCGGCGTTCGCGCCGGTTTTTTTATACCCCTGCCCCTTCGAGCAGCGTTCTGGCCCGGTCCGCATCGAGATGCGCGATCGCATCGCGTGGCTGACACGTGGCGGCGGCAGAAATATTCCTTTCCACAGCGACGCTCTTTCGACTGCGACGGTTCATCGCCAAGGCATTGGCGTAAGCGACCCGGATGCTTGGGGAGTCGGGGTCAAGCACAATCGCCCGCTCAAAATGACGCAAGCCCAGCGCCCTGCTTACCCCGTGGGTCAACCGGCCGACCACGCTCCCGACCTTGTCCACCACTTCAATATGGTAGCCACCCAGCGCTGCGTGCGCGGCCGCATGGTCAGGTTCGAGCGCAATGGCAATCATCAGGCTCTGACGCACCTTGCTGCCCAGCCCGCGCCCCAGCGCTTTGACCACGGAAATCTGTTGGCTGTATCGCGCCAGTGCAAGGGCGTGGGTGTACCAGACGTTTGCCCAGCCCGGCTCGATCTGGCTCAGGCGCTCACAATGAGTTGCGGTATCGCATAGCAAGGAGAGCACCCGCTCCGGATCGCTCTCGAGGTGCATGGCGTAGGCGATGGCGGCTCGGCCCGCCACGACAGCACCGATGGGTCCGGCTGCATGACCTGTTGTCATCGCAGCGCAAAAGTCCCCCGCGTGATAGTCACGCCAGGCGGACTGCAGCATGTCGGCAAGGTTGTTGGGGTCTGCATCGTAGGACAGGCCGGGGCCGCAGCGTTCGAGTTGATCCGCCACACGCTGCGCGTCGGGAAACGCTTCGCGGTCACCGCCGTGCAACACGGGCCAGTGGGTTTCAAGCGCCGAACCCGTATAGCGATACACGCGGTCCCCGTATGGAAACGCGCGCCATTCGATCTGCTTCATGTGCTCTCCCTGACGGCCGCTCCTGTCGGTCTAGTTTTTTGCCGGAGCTCCCTGATTTCTCGCCGTCTTTTTTGGGAGCTTACCACCAGGTGGGCGCGCACTCATGACGCAGCGCATCACGCGGCAAGGTCGTTGATAAACCGCGCCATGACCATGTCTTTTTCAGAAAGGCCACCCGCGTCATGGGTGGTCAGCGCGACATCGACACGGTTGTAGACGTTTGACCAGTCCGGATGGTGATCCAGTCGCTCAGCCATTAGCGCAATCTGACTCATGAAGCCGAATGCGGCATTGAAATCCCTGAACCGAAAGCTCCGGGAAATGGCTGTTTTGTCGGTGTTCAACTGCCAGCCATCCAGCCCGGCGAGGTTCTGTACCAACACATTTTCGGTCAAGCGTTTGGTGCTCATGCGGCCTCCTGTCATCCTGGCGGCCATTTGGCCATGTTGCGGACTAAGCGAACGAATGCATGGACTTGCCGGCAGACCACGGAAATGCGTCCGCGCTACATGCTATTAAGACACGCAGGCCGTGTGGCGACAAGCGCGCCGTCGAAAGACGGGCCGCGCATTGCATCGCGGCCGTCGCGTCGATAAGCTTCGCCGCTTCCACTTCCACAAGGCGACACCCGGGTGAAACGCAGTTACGACGCCATCGTGATCGGGGCCGGCGCAGCCGGCATGATGTGCGCTGCGCGTGCGGCGCAACGGGGTCGACACGTGCTCATCATCGATCACGCCACATCGCTGGCCGAGAAGATTCGAATCTCCGGCGGCGGGCGCTGCAACTTTACGAACAGGGTCGTCGGCGCCAGCCATTTTCTCTCGCAGAACCCGCATTTCTGTCGCTCGGCTCTGGCACGGTATGGCTCGCAGCATTTTGTTGCCCTGGTCGAACGCCACGGCATCCGCTATCACGAGAAAACGCTGGGGCAGCTGTTTTGCGATGACAGTAGCCAGCAGATCATCGACATGCTGGTGCAAGAGTGCGCTGATGGTCAGGTCGATTGGGCGATGCCGGCCAAAGTGGAATCCGTCGGGCGTGCCGACAATGACCGTTTTAGGGTGCAGACCGATCACGGCGACTTTGATGCCGCAGCCTTGGTCGTCGCCACCGGCGGGCTTTCGATTCCAAAAATCGGCGCCACCGATCTGGGCTACCGCATCGCGACGCAATTTGACCTCCCCATCGTCACGCCCCGCCCTGCCCTGGTGCCGCTGACGCTCGATTCAGAAACGTTGGCGGCACTCGCACCGCTGGCCGGTGCCGCCTTTGATGTGGTGGCCAGTTGCGGCGATGGCGAATTCCGCGAGCGCGCCTTGATCACCCATCGCGGCCTTTCCGGGCCGGCGATTCTGCAAATCTCGAGCTACTGGCAATATGTCTGTGCTTCCGGGCACCCGGCACCAGTGCGCCTTGACCTGTTACCCGACGAAGACGCGGCCAGTTGGCTTGCCGCGCACGGCGACAGCAACGCGCTGCTGGGGAATTTGCTGGGGGAGATTCTGCCCAAGCGCTTTGCCAAAGCCTGGTGTGAATTGCATGGTTGGGAGCGCCCACTCAAGCAAATTGGCGTAAAGGAGCGCAAGGCGATCGCCGAGGCGCTGGGCGCGTGGTCTCTGTCGCCATCGGGCACACAAGGTTATTCCAAGGCGGAGGTCACGCTCGGCGGTGTTGATACGCGGGCGTTGTCATCAAAAACCATGGCCGCACTCAAGCAACCCGGGCTGTATTTCATTGGAGAAGTGGTCGATGTCACCGGCCACCTCGGTGGCTACAACTTCCAGTGGGCTTGGTCGTCGGCCGTCGCCGCCGGCGATGCGGTCTAAACCCGCAATATCGCCGCGGCTACTTCACCGCCTCCAATACGCCGGCCATCTGCACCATTTCCACAAAGCGGCCGAGCATCACCACTGACCCGGGGCGGCGATTGTCGCCGGTGTCCGAGAATTCAAAGCGATAGACCCGCCTCAACACCATTTGCCCATTCGAATTGCGGGCAAAGCGCGTACGTTCGGTGGCCACGGTCTCATCCAGAAATTGAAACCCTCGCAATGCGCACGCCGAACGCGCCGATGTGAGCGCCGTCTCTCGCGCCTTCAGCGAATCCATCCAGTACCAGGCAATAGCGCCCAGTGCCAACAGCGGGAGGATGTCCCAAACGCTGATCATCGTGCGCGCCCCGACAGCCAGGACCGGCTTTCGCCTACAATCGACATATCATTTCGACAGGAGTATCGCCTCATGCGTAACCTTGTTCTGACCGCCATTGGCGATGATCGCCCGGGTCTGGTTGAAGCCCTGTCCACCACCATCAGTGCGGCCGGCGGCAATTGGCTGGAATCATCCATGGCGCAACTTGCTGGCAAGTTTGCCGGAATTTTACGCGTCACGGTCCCGGAAGACGCCGCCGACCACTTGATCGCCGCACTCACGAGCATGAGCGCACTCAAAGTGACGGTGACCAGCGCCACTGAAGCGCCAGTGCCCGAAACCGCCCGCCGCCTGCATCTGACGCTGGTCGGTCAGGATCGCCTCGGCATTGTGCGCGAGGTATCGCAGGTGCTCGTGCGCCACGCAGTTAACGTTGAAGAACTGAGTACGCTCACCTCAAGCGCAGCAATGTCAGGCGAGACCATGTTCCACGCCAAAGCCAGTCTACAAGGTGGGCCGGATCTCGATGCCGCAGCCTTGCAGTCGGACCTCGAAGCGCTGTCGAACGACCTGATCGTGGATATCACGCTCGACGAGGTGGTCTTGATCTGAGCTTTGCCCAGTTGCCCGACGTAACGCGTTCGGGCATGGGCTGACGCTTAAAGCCGTGTGTATTTGTCGGCCCGGCCGTGGGCTTTGTCGGCAGGATACCGGGTTTCATTGATGAGCAGTTTGCGCTGAGCCGCGTCGGCCAGATCAACGCCGAGAACGTCGGCAAGACGCACCAGATACAACAGCACATCAGCCAGTTCGAGCGCCACTTCTGCACGATCAGCCTCCGGCAAGGCCGCCGACGCTTCAGCGGTTCGCCACTGAAAATGCTCAACGACTTCCGCGGCCTCGCCAATCAAGGCCATGGCGAGGTTCTTGGGTGTATGAAACTGCCCCCAGTCCCGCGCTTCGGCAAAAGCCCGAAGCGCGTCGCGCAAGGCCAGCAGATCGCTGTGTTGGGTTGAACTCATTCGCACGCCTCACTCACTGTGACTGTCGAGCTGATAACGGGCCGGCGCGCCCACCCCCATGTGCTGACTCAACCACGACAAGGCCTCCGCCAACTGTTGAGCGAGCGTCCACGGCGGATTCAGCACGAACATGCCGCTGCCGGTCATGCCCAGACCATCAGCGGCTGGCGATGCCACTTCCAGGGTCGCATGCAGCCAGCTTTGGGTCGAGGCGCCAAGTTTGAGCAGTTTTTTGGGCAGGCGGCGAGATTCCGGGCGTCCAATAATGGGATACCAGACCAGATAGCAGCCAGTCGGAAAGCGCTTGAGCCCATCTTCCAGCGTCGCCATCAGCGTGTCGTAGTCTTGTTTGACCTCATAGGGCGGGTCAATCAACACCACGGCGCGGCGGGTCGGCGGGGGCAACAAGGCTTTGAGCGCGGCAAAGCCATCAGTCTTCTTGACCTGCGCCTTGCGCCCGGCATGAGCAAAGTGCTTGTCGAGGGCGTCGAAGTCTGTCGGATGGAGTTCAAACAGGCGCAAACGATCATCATCGCGTAGCAGCCGCTGGGCAATGTCAGGAGAACCGGGATAGTTCGTCGGCAAGCCGGTCTTCCCCAGGCAGCCGACGGTCTCGAGAAAGCGTTGTACCGACTTCGGTCGCGGTTTGATCCCGACGATTTTTCCGATGCCCGTTTCGAACTCGCCGGTGCGCGCTGCGGGCCCCTGGTCGAGTCGATAGCTGCCGGGGCCAGCGTGTGTGTCGATGTACCAATAGGGTGCGGGCTTCTGATTGAAATAATCCAGCGTCAGCACCAGGGTCAAGTGCTTGAGGACGTCGGCATGATTGCCCGCATGGTACGCATGGCGATAACTGAGCATTGGCGCGCGATTCGCAAAATCCTGATGAGCCGGCATGCTATCACCGCCGTCGCGCCGGCGTTGCCAAAACGCGCTTCAAAGCCGCGTTTCAAACAGAATTTTCAGTTTGCAGCGCAGCATATGATTGATATGATTGCCGTTTTTCGGGCCGCTAGACACCGGTCAACAGGCGCGCAGACGCCCGAGCAGAGAGGACAAAAAATGGCGATTTACGCACTGGATGATCGAAGCCCCACCTTGGGTGCAGGCAGCTGGGTGGCCGACAACGCAACGGTGTTGGGCAATGTCGTGCTCGGCCGGAACGTGAGCATCTGGTACAACTCGGTGCTGCGCGGCGACAACGACCCCATCACCATTGGCGACAATTCAAATGTGCAGGATGGCTCCGTGCTGCACACCGACGATGGCGTCCCATTGACCATTGGCGCAAATGTCACCATCGGCCATATGGCCATGCTGCATGGCTGCGAAATTGGCGACGGATCGCTCATCGGTATCAACGCAATCGTCCTCAATGGAGCCAAGATTGGCCGTGGCTGTTTGATTGGTGCCAATGCGCTGATCCCGGAAGGACGCGAAATCCCGGATTACTCGCTGGTGGTCGGTTCGCCCGGACGCATCATTCGCAGCCTGACCGAAGAAGAGCTTGCCGGTCTGATCGCGAGCGCAAAAAACTATGTCCGCCATCTGTCCGAGCACGCAGAAGGCCTGCGCCGGATCGACACACCGTCGGCAGCCGGCTACGTCGCCTAAGGACCCCGGGTTTAATCCAGGTCAAAACATCGATTTTTGATTGCCTTTAGAGTGCAGGCGTTGGATGTCTCAGCGACGTCCGCACTCCTCCAGGCAAGGTATTTTTGGCGCGCAGCGAAGTCTGCGCGCTTTTTTATTGATTGCTTGGCCGGGGCGCCGGCTGGCTATAGCGTGCCAGTACGATGACTGCGGCAAGAATCACCAAACCGCCGACAAGCTGCATGCTGCTGATCTGCTCCCCCAGAAAGACCGCGGCCAGCACGGTGGTCACCACCGGTTCCAGTGTGGACAAGGTCGCGGTGTCCGCCGCGCCAAGGCGCTGGATGCCGATAAACAGACACACCATGGCGATGACGGTCGAGATGCCGGCGATCGCCACAATGGCGGCCCAGCCAGACACACTCTGCGGCAGTTGCGCGCCATTGAACGCCGCCATCGCGCCGAGCACCAGCGCAGCTGAACTCATGACCACCGTACTGGCTGCCACCGGATCTTCCTGCCGCATGACGCGATTGGCGGTGAGCAGATAGGCCGAATAGATCACCGCCGCCGCTACGCCCAAGGCAATGCCCATGGGCTGCCCTGACACATCCGCGCCAATGACGAGGCCCGTTCCCACCAGGGCAGCGAGCACAGACACAACCCGAACCTGCGTCAGTGCCTGTCCGAAAAAGATCGCACTCAACACCGTCACGATAAAAGGGTGCAGGTAGAGCAGCAAAGCCACCAGCGCGGCAGAGGCGAATTCCAGCGCTGAGAAAAAGCAGAAGGACTGGCCGACATAACCAATGCCACCCATTGCCGCGAGCAGCCCCAGGTTGAGCCCCCGCGGCCATCTGCGTCGTTGCACGACGACGAGCGCGATCATGATCAGCGCAGCAATCGAAAAGCGCAGCAACAACAGCGTTGCCACATCCACGCCATCGAGATAGGCGTACTTGGCAAAAATTGCCATCGCGCCAAAGCAGCTGGCCGACAACGCCACATACAGCGCGCCGGCTCGATGAGACGACATACGACTATCCAGAAATCCAGGGGCGCTGCATGATCCCGCGCCATCGAACGGGCGTCAACGATCGGATTGATTCACAATCGATTACACCCTCGCCCTGCCCCTCGGCGCCGGCTTCCGGTATAAGGTGGCTACCCCTTACGGACGAGACAACTCATGACACGAGCCGCCAGCTGGACGCGCGCTGCCATGGCGCTGATGGCAATCGCCGCCCTGAATGTTCAGGCCGCCGACGCCTTACCGACCGTCGATCTGTCTGCTCAAGGCACGGCAAGCGCGCCGAACGACCTTGCCCGGGCGGACGCCTACTTCGAGGCGAGTGCCGACGACCCCGCCGCGGTCGCTCAAAAGGTCAATCAGGTCATGGCTTCGGCACTGAAGATTGCCAAGCCGTTCGAGAGCGTCGCCGTCAAAACGTCGGGCACGTCCACCTGGCCGATTTACAGCAACAACAGCGCGAGCAGTGCCAGCAAGGGCAGCCAGACCATCGTCGGCTGGCGCATGCGCAGCAACCTGAATCTCGAAAGCACTGATATTCCCGCCCTGTCACGCCTGATGGGCGAGCTGCAAGCCACGCTGGCCATCGGCAGTTTGCAGTTGATGCCGGCGCCGGCCACCTTGCATGCGGCCAACGATGAAGCCACCCGGCAAGCGCTCAAGGCCTTCGAGGCGCGCGCAAAACTGGTCACCGACACCCTCGGCCGGAAGTATCGCCTCAAGGCACTGAATATCAATGAACAAGGCGTTCCCACGCCCATGTATCGCGGCCGCGCGATGGCTTCAATGGCCGCTGCGCCCGCTCCCGTCGAAACCGGAGACAGCACCATCACCGTGCAAGTCAACGGCACCATCGAACTCACCGACTGAATCTCACACCTCGATCACCATGCCACGAATTGCACTACTCCTCGTCGGAGTGCTGACCCTCGGCTCTGCCGCAGCAGGCATTGCCGGCTATGCCGATCTCGCAAACGCCGAACGTCAGGCACGTTTTGTCTGTCACGACGGCGAGCGCTTCTCTGTTGCCATTCATACCGACCACGTCCGTTTTCGCTCGGGCACCGGGATTTTCACCCTGATTCAAACCGGCGAAGGCCAGTTCCAAAGCCCAGAGGTCGCCTTGCGTATCGACCACGATCGCAGCCAGCTCATTCGTGCGGGCGAAGCGATCAAGACCTGCGTGCAGTCACAGAGCGCCGTGTGATCGCGCTCATACAGCGCGTCACGCATGCAGAAGTGACTGTTGGAGGCGAGTGCGTTGGCCGGATCGGGCCCGGCCTGCTCGCCTTGATCGGCATCGAACCCAAAGACACCCAGGCGACCGTGGAACGCATGGTGGCGCGTTTGCTTGGCTATCGCGTGTTTCAGGACGCCGACGACCGGATGAATCTGTCTGTTCGTGACGTGGCCGGTGGCTTGCTGCTGGTCCCGCAATTCACGCTGGCGGCCGACACACGAAAAGGCACCCGGCCCGGGTTCAGTACCGCCGCCCCGCCCGATCAGGCAGAGCGATTGTTCGACACCCTGGTGGTGGAGGCCCGTCGCCAGCATGCTTTGGTAGAAACCGGTCGTTTCGGGGCCGAAATGCATGTCAGCCTGACCAACCACGGGCCGGTGACTTTCCGTCTGGACGCCTGAGCAGGCTTGCTCTATGCTGGTGTCACCCTTTTTGTTCGGAGATGCCGTGAATCGTTCGGCTCTATTGGCTGCAGTCGCGACGGCAATTGCGCTTTCCGCCTGCTCGACCGTCGCTCCGACGCTGCCCTCGGTGCGCACAGTACCCGGCCAGGCCACCGATCAGGGCCAGCATGTTCAACTCGACAACCCCGGCGATGCCGAGCAAATCGTCCTGTTTTCCTATGGTCTGCTCGGGACCGGGTATCGATTCGGTGGTCGCAACCCGGAGGCCGGGCTCGACTGTAGCGGCATGGTGAGCTATGTCGTCGAACAGGTCAGCGGCGTGCGCCTGCCCCATAACGCCGCGCGCATTGCCGCGCAAACCCGTGTCATTCCGACAGGCAGCCTTCAGCCCGGAGATCTGGTATTTTTCAATACGCAGAACCGGCCCTACTCTCACATGGGCATCTATCTGGGTGACGGAAAATTCATCCACGCGCCAAGCAGCAAAGGCAAAGTTCGGGTCGAGCGGATGAACAACCGCTACTTTGCACAACGCTTTGACGGTGCCCGCAGTCTATTTTCTGACGGATAACCCCCCACACTGAGGAGCATTCCATGCCACAACGCAGCATTCAGAATGTTATTGCCGGAAAACAGGTCGTCACCGCGTCACAGGAGATGACGGTGACCGAAGCCGCCCAGGTCATGTCCAATGCGAAGATCGGTGCCATCCTGGTGGTCGAGAAGGGTACGCTGGTGGGTATCTTTACCGAACGCGACGCGCTGACCCGTGTGCTTGCCAAGGGGCTGGATCCCGCAGTGACCTCCCTGGCGAAAGTCATGACCGCCAAGCCCATGACTGCGAGCCCGACGCTGCCACTGGGGCACGCCTTGCACATGATGTACGACGGAGGCTTCAGGCATGTGCCGGTAGTCGACCAGGGCCGGCCGATCGGTGTGGTGTCCGCACGAGACGCGCTGGGTGACGAACAATGCAATTTCGAGCGTGAATTGCTTCAGCGCGAAGACATCAACGAAATCCTCTGACCCGGTGCAGGGCCGCGGGCACAGATTCGCGGCTCAGCGCTTTTGCGGCACCTGAACAAAAATCTCGTCGGGTTTGGTCAGCCCGAGCTCGAAACGGGCGCGCTCTTCAATGGCTTCAGTGCCGGTCTTCAGGTCGCGGATCTCCGCATCCAGACCGGCATTGCGTTGTTCAAGTTTGTGATTGAGCGCCTGCTGCTCCGTCAGTTGGCGTTCCGCTTCCCAAACGCGAAACCACCCCCCTTTGCCGAACCATAGGGGGTACTGCAGTGCCAACATGAGCAGCATCAAGATCAGAACGGGCCAGCGCATGGGATAGGTGTCGGGCCGGTTGTATCACCGGCCCGATTTTTCCTGTTTTACCGTTCACGCGGCCGAAGTCGGGTGCTCATTGGCGAATCAGCGACGACGCAGATTGTAAAACGCACCGAGCCCCGGATAGGTGGCGGTATCGCCCAGGTCTTCTTCAATTCGCAGCAACTGGTTGTACTTGGAGATCCGGTCGGAACGCGATAGCGAGCCGGTCTTGATCTGCATGGCGTTCAGACCCACGGCGATATCGGCAATGGTGCTGTCTTCGGTTTCACCCGAGCGATGCGAAATCACCGAGGTGTAGCCCGCACGTTTGGCCATTTCGACCGCCGCGAAGGTTTCGGACAGGGTACCGATCTGGTTGATCTTGATGAGGATGGAGTTGGCGACGCCTTCCTCAATGCCGCGGGCCAGAATCTTGGTGTTGGTCACGAAGCAGTCGTCACCCACCAGTTGCACTTTCTTGCCGAGGCGCTCGGTCAGCAGCTTCCAGCCGGCCCAGTCGTTCTCGGCCATGCCGTCTTCGATCGACACGATCGGGAAGCGATCGACCAGGGTGGCGAGGTAATCGGTAAAACCGTCGGCGCTCAGGGTCAGGCCCTCACCGGCGAGCATGTACTGACCATCCTTGTAGAACTCGCTGGCGGCGCAATCGAGCGCCAGCAGCACATCGGTGCCCGGCTCGTAGCCGGCGGCGGAGATGGCTTCCTGGATCAGGTTGAGGGCTTCTTCGGTGCCTGCGACGTTGGGTGCGAAACCGCCCTCGTCACCCACCGTGGTGGGGTAGCCGCGCTTGTCGGTGATCTTCTTCAGGTGATGAAAAATCTCGGCACCACAGCGCAGCGCTTCGCGGAAGCTGCCCATGGACACCGGCATGATCATGCATTCCTGGATGTCCAACGAGTTGTTGGCGTGTGCGCCGCCGTTGATGACATTCATCATCGGCACCGGCAGACTCATCGGGCCGGAGCCGCCGAAATAGCGATACAGCGGCAGGCCGGCTTCTTCAGCGGCGGCTTTGGCCACGGCCATCGACACGGCCAGCGTGGCGTTGGCGCCGAGGCGGGATTTGTTCTCGGTGCCGTCGAGATCGATCAGGGTGCGATCGATGAAGGCCTGCTCTTCGGCATCCAGGCCGATGAGCGCTTCGGAGATTTCGGTATTGACGTTCTCGACAGCCTGCAGCACGCCCTTGCCCAGGTAGCGGGCAGCATCGCCATCGCGCAGCTCGATGGCTTCACGCGCACCGGTCGATGCACCTGACGGCACGGCAGCGCGGCCCATGATGCCCGACTCAAGCAGCACGTCGGCTTCAACGGTGGGGTTGCCGCGCGAATCCAGTACCTCGCGGGCGATGATGTCAACAATCGCACTCATAACAGTCCTCTCAAGCTTCAGATTTCTAGATTAATAAATGTTCTTGGCTCAGGCCTGCTCAAGGAAGCCGGCTTTCTTCACCAGCGCGTCGATATCGCGCAGCGTGGTGAGAAGTGCTTTCATCTTGGGCAGCGGCCAGGCATTCGGGCCATCAGACATGGCGGTTTCGGGCGTCGGGTGCGTTTCCATGAACAAGCCCGCAACGCCGGTTGCCATTGCGGCGCGCGCCAGCACCGGTACAAATTCGCGCTGACCGCCCGACACAGTGCCCTGCCCGCCCGGCAGCTGCACCGAGTGGGTGGCGTCGTACACCACCGGGCAACCCGTCTCGCGCATGATCGCCAGCGAGCGCATGTCTGACACCAGGTTGTTGTAGCCGAAGGACGCACCGCGCTCGCAGACCATGATGGTGTCCGCGCCGCCGTTGGCGACCTTGGCTTTGTCGACGACGTTCTTCATGTCGCCCGGCGCCAGAAACTGGCCCTTCTTGATATTCACCGGCTTGCCGCAGGTTGCCACGGCTTCGATGAAATCGGTCTGACGGCAAAGAAATGCCGGCGTCTGCAGCACGTCGACCACGGAGGCGACGGCGGCGATTTCGTCGATGCTGTGCACATCGGTCAGAACGGGCACACCAACACTTTCGCGCACCTCGGCAAGAATCTCGAGCCCTTTGGCCATGCCGGGGCCGCGGAACGATTTGCCGGAGCTGCGATTGGCTTTGTCGAACGACGACTTGTAGATGAACGGGATGCCGAGCTCGGCGCAGATGGCCTTGAGCTCGGTGGCCGTCTCCATGGCCAGCGCGCGCGATTCGATGACGCACGGCCCGGCAATCAGGAAGAACGGCCGGTCAATGCCGACTTCGAAATCACACAGTTTCATCGATCTTCTCCTTCGGTTCGCTGGCGGCCATGGCCGCTTTGACGAAGGCGGTGAACAAGGGGTGGCCGTGGCGCGGATTGGAGGTGAACTCGGGGTGGAACTGACAGCCGACGAACCACGGATGGTCCGGCAGTTCGATCATTTCACACAGATCGGTGGCCGGTGCGCGGCCGGACACCTTGAGGCCGGCTTTTTCGAGCTTGCTCAACAAGGTGTTATTCACCTCGTAGCGATGGCGGTGGCGCTCCATGACGTCGGCGCGGCCATACACTTCACGCGCCAGCGAACCCTCGGTCAAGTGGCACACCTGGCCACCCAGACGCATGGTGCCGCCCAGATCGGATGCGGTGTCGCGACGCTCGACCTGACCGCTACGGTCGAGCCACTCTGTGATCAGGCCGATCACGGGGTGCTTGGTCTTGTCATCGAATTCGGTGCTGTGCGCATCGTCCATGCCGGCCACGTGGCGGGCGTATTCGACCACCGCCAACTGCATGCCCAGACAGATACCCAGATACGGCACCTTGTTTTCGCGGGCGTAGCGAATGGCCATGATCTTGCCTTCGGTGCCGCGCTTGCCGAAACCGCCGGGCACCAGAATGGCGTCCATTTTGGTCAGTACGCCGATGCCTTCGGTTTCAATCACTTCGGAGTCAAGGTAATGAATGTTGACCTTGCTGCGGGTGTGCAGTCCGGCGTGATTGATGGCCTCGATCAGTGACTTGTAGGACTCGGTGAGATCGACATATTTGCCGACGAAGGCGATATCGACCGTGCGCTCGGGGTTCTCGAGCGCGAAAATCAGGCGCTCCCAGACCGACAGGTCGGCGGCGCGCGCCAGAATGCCCAGTTTGTGACACACGATCTCGTCGAGCATCTGGTCGTGCAACAGGCCCGGGATCTTGTAGATCGAAGAGGCATCCAGCGCCTCGATCACGGCTTCGGGCATCACGTTGCAGAACAGCGCGATCTTGCGGCGCTCGTCGGCCGGAATCGAGCGGTCGGCGCGGCACAGCAGGATGTCGGGCTGAATACCGATTTCGCGCAGTTCCTTGACGGAGTGCTGCGTGGGCTTGGTTTTCAGTTCGCCAGCGGTCGGGATGTAGGGCAGCAGCGTGAGATGGATGAAGCAGGTGCCGTTTCGGCCCTCTTCGATGCCCATCTGACGAATCGCCTCCAGGAAGGGCAAGGACTCGATATCGCCGACCGTGCCGCCGACTTCGATGATTGCCACGTCGGCGCCTTCGGCACCGCGCTTGATGAAGGTCTTGATTTCATCAGTGATGTGCGGGATCACCTGCACCGTTTTGCCCAGGTACTCGCCGCGACGCTCTTTCTTGATCACGGTTTCGTAAATCTGGCCCGTGGTGAAGTTGTTGCGCCTGGACATCTTGGCGCTGGTGAAGCGCTCATAGTGACCAAGGTCAAGATCGGTTTCGGCCCCATCTTCGGTCACGAACACCTCGCCGTGCTGAAACGGGCTCATGGTGCCGGGATCGACGTTGATATAGGGGTCAAGCTTAAGGTGGGTAACCTTGATGGAGCGGGACTCAAGGATGGCGCCCAGCGAGGCGGCGGCAATGCCTTTACCTAGCGAGGAAACGACACCGCCCGTAACGAAGACATACTTTGTCATGGAAATAGCGACTGCGGGAAAGCGCAATGATAGCCGAAAAGGCGGCGCGCTCAAACCAGCCGTGCAGTGCTTTTTTCAGGTTTTGAAGTGGCAAATGACGGGCCGGCCCCTGGCCGACCCGCCTGCCGGGTTCAACGAATGAAATTCTTGCTGATCGACCGAAATACCTCGGTGCCCGCGCGCTCAAGCCACTCAAAAGCCACCATCTCCCGTGAGACGATCTCGATATCGTGCGCACGCATGCGCGCAATGGCCAGCGCCTTGTCGCGCGCCTGACGCGAGCCGACGCCCTCCTCCACCACGAATACCGATTTGCCAGCGGCCTTGAGATCGAGCACGGTTTGCAGGACGCACACATGCGCCTCCGTGCCGCACACCACGACTTGCGGACGATTGGCCACAGCGGTGTCGGCCAGGCGCGACTCGCTATGACTGGAGAAGCAGATCTTTTCCACCCGATGCGCACTGTCGGCCTCGGCCAGAATCTGCGGCGCCGATGACCCGAGGCCGCGCGGATACTGCTCGGTCAATACCGTCGGCACGCCTAGTTGCCGGGCGATCTGCATCAGCCAGACGGTGTGTGCGATGACCTCGGCGCCTTGATCAATCGCAGGCAACAAGCGTTCCTGGAGATCAACCACCAACAAGGAGGACGTTGTCGCCTGAATTCTTGGGGACGGGCTCATTTTTCGAGTTCCTTACGGCCACGATAGAAGTCGAGCGCATCCGGATTGGCCAGCGCCTCCACGTTCTTGACCGGCCGACCGTGCACGACGTTGCGCACGGCCAGCTCAACGATCTTGCCGCTGCGCGTACGGGGAATGTCGTCGACCGCAACAACCTGCGCTGGCACATGGCGCGGCGTGGTGTTGGCGCGGATGGTCTGCTTGATCTTCTTGATGAGCGCTTCATCCAGCACGATGCCCTCGCGCAGCTTGACGAAGAGCACCACGCGCACGTCGTTTTCCCAGTCTTGCCCGATCACGATCGACTCAAGAATCTCGTCCAGCTTCTCGACCTGGCGGTAGATCTCGGCCGTGCCGATACGCACGCCGCCCGGGTTGAGTGTGGCATCGGAGCGCCCGTGAATGATCAGGCCGCCGTGCTCGGTCACTTCGCAGAAGTCACCGTGACACCAGATGTTGTCGAAACGCTCGAAATACGCCGCGTGATACTTGGCGTTGTCCGGGTCGTTCCAGAAGCCGATCGGCATCACCGGGAAGGGTTTGGTGCACACCAGTTCGCCCTTGTCGCCACGCACCGGCTTGCCATCGTCGTCAAAGACCTCGATCGCCATGCCAAGGCCCTTGCACTGAATCTCGCCACGCCACACCGGCAGCACGGGGTTGCCCAGCACAAAGCACGAGAGGATGTCGGTGCCGCCAGAGATCGACGACAGGCACACATCGCTCTTGATCGCCTCGTACACATAGTCAAAACCTTCAGGCACCAGCGGGCTGCCGGTCGACATGATGGCGCGCACGGTGTCGAGCTTGTGGGTGTCTTTCGGTCGGCGGCCAAGCTTGGCCAGATGGTCGATGAACTTGGCCGAGGTGCCAAAGTGCGTCATGTGTTCTGCGTCGGCGTAGTCGAACAGGATGTCGCCTTCGTCCACAAAGGGCGAGCCATCAAACAGCAGCAGCGTGGCCCCCACCGACAGCCCCGACACCAGCCAGTTCCACATCATCCAGCCGCAGGTGGTGAAGTAAAACACGCGGTCGCCCGGCTTCACATCGGAATGCAGGCGATGCTCCTTGATGTGCTGGAGCAAGGCGCCGCCGGCGCAATGCACGATGCACTTGGGCACGCCGGTGGTACCCGACGAATACATGATGTACAGCGGGTGATCGAATGGCAGCTGAGCGAATTCGATCTCGGTGACAGCCAGGTGCGGCTTCAGGAAGGCGCTCCAGCTGCGTGCATGGGCAATGCCCTCCAGCACCGGCTCGGCCTTGAGGTAGGGCACCACCACCACGCGCTTGAGCGACGGCAGCCCGGCCACAATGGTCGCTACCTTGTCGTGGCAGTCGACGGCCTTGCCGTTGTAAAAATAGCCATCGACGGTAATCAGCACTTTCGGTTCGGTCTGACCAAAACGATCGAGCACGCCCTGCTCGCCAAAATCGGGCGATGCGGAGGTGAAGATCGCGCCAATGCTCGACGCGGCGAGCATGGCAACGATGGTCTGCGGCATGTTCGGCATGTAGGCCGCTACACGGTCGCCAGGGGCAATGCCCATCTCACGCAAGGCGGCGGCAAAGTGAGCAACCTCGCGATACAGCTCACCCCATGTGTAGCGCAGCTTGACCTTGTCTTCGCCCCAGAACACCAGCGCTTCGCCGCCATCGCGACGACGCAGCAGGTTCTGTGCGTAGTTCAAACGGGCCTCGGGGTACCAGCGGGCTCCCGGCATGCGATCGCCATCTTCGAGCACCGTCTTGCCGGGTTCGCCAACCACCTCACCGAAGGACCAGACTGCGCTCCAGAACTGCTCAGGTTGGGCGACCGACCATGCATGAAGCGCTTCGTAGTTGCCCAGATCCAATCCATAGCTCGCGTTTGCGTGCTCGCGGAACGCCGTCATCTGGCTGCTCGCAACGCGTTCGGCCGAGGGCGTCCACAAAGGTTGATCAAGGTTGCGCGCTTCAGTCATGGCTGTCTCCTATGTTTATATTTAATTCGTTTGATTATAGTTAATTTTCGAACTGCTTTCGCAAGCTCTCGGGGAGAGGTACCGATTTTCCGGTCAAATGGTTCATCCACACAACCTTAGCACTGCCCTCGGCATACACCCGATCCTCGCCTTCGACGCTGATCTCGTACCAGTTCATCAGGCTGCTGCGGCCAGGTGCCCCTGCGTATAAACGAACAATCACGGTCGCGGGATAGGTGACCGGAATCATGAAGGTGCAGGCTGCATTGATGATGACCGGCCCATCAGGATGATCGGTCGACACCATGAAGCCATCCGCCTCCAGCCATTCCACCCGTGCCTGTTCGCAATAGCGAAAGTAAATGGTGTTGTTGACGTGACCGTAGGCATCCATGTCGCCCCAGCGAACGGGGATGCGGCAGGTGTGTAGCAAGATGCGTTGCTCTGTCATAGGGTTCCTCTCTGGGTGTACTCTTCTCATTTGGCTGACGGATGGGGTAACATACGGCAGCGTATGTTCAAGACCCCACGATTTTGCTAGAAAAACACGCCCCTGCCTACCGGTAGTGCGTGAAACGAAAAACAAAGACTGACCATAGGAGAACGCAATGGAACGAGAATCCATGGAGTTTGACATTCTCGTCGTCGGCGGTGGGCCGGCCGGACTGTCAGCAGCCATCCGGCTCAAGCAACTGGCCACCGAGAGCGGCAAGGAAGTCTCCGTCTGCCTGATCGAGAAAGCCGCTGAAATTGGCGCGCACACCCTCTCCGGCGCGGTGCTTGATACGCGTGCACTCGACGAGCTGCTGCCAGACTGGAAAGCCATGGGCGCGCCGATCACCACGGAGGTGACCGAAGACCGCTTCCTGATGCTGACCGAATCCGGCGCTCGCCAACTGCCGAACGCCCTTCTACCAGACTGCTTTCTCAATCATGGTAACTATATTGTCCGTTTGGGCAATGTCGTCAAATGGATGGGCGAACAAGCCGAGGCCATGGGTGTTGAGGTCTATCCCGGCTTTGCCGGTGCCGACATCCTGTATGACGAAAACGGTGCAGTCAAAGGCGTCGTCACTGGCGACATGGGCGTGGGTCGTGATGGCGAGCCCGGCCCGAACTACCAGCCCGGTATGGAACTGCACGCCAAGTACACCTTCTTCGCCGAAGGCGTGCGCGGTCATTTGGGCAAGGCACTGGAAGCACGCTACAACTTGCGTGAAGGCCATGACCCGCAAACCTACGGTATCGGCATCAAAGAACTGTGGGAAATCGACCCGGCCAAGCACAAGCCGGGCATGGTCATGCACACGGCGGGCTGGCCGCTCGACAACCACACTTACGGCGGCTCCTTCATGTATCACCTGGAGGACAACCTGGTCGCGGTCGGCTTCGTGGTTGGCCTCAACTACAGCAACCCGCACCTGTCGCCCTACGAAGAATTCCAGCGCTACAAGTTGCATCCGGATGTTCGCGGCTTCCTCGAAGGCGGCAAGCGGCTGTCCTACGGCGCCCGCGCCATTGCCGCCGGTGGCCTGCAGTCACTACCTGAACTGGTCTTCCCGGGCGGCGCGCTGATCGGTTGCGACGCCGGCTTCCTCAATGCGGCACGCATCAAGGGCACACACAGTGCGATCAAGTCCGGCATGCTCGTCGCCGAAGCCGCTTTTGCGGCGCTGGGTGCCGAGCGCGAACGCGATACGCTGACGGCCTACCCCGAAGCCTTCAAGGAAAGCTGGCTGTACACCGAGCTTCGGAAGACGCGCAACTTCAAGGCCTACATGAGCAAAGGTCTGTGGATGGGCTCGATTCTGTTTGGTATCGACCAGCGCCTGTTCGGCGGCAAAACGCCCTGGACCCTGCACAACACGGCCGACCACGGCAAGCTCAAGCCGGCCGCCGAGTGCACACCCATCAGCTATCCCAAACCCGATGGTGTCCTCACCTTTGATCGCCTGTCGTCCGTCTTCTTGTCGAATACCAACCACGAAGAAGAGCAGCCCTGTCATTTGCAATTGAAGGATCCGAGCGTTGCGATCAACACCAACCTCGCAATCTATGACGCGCCCGAGCAGCGATACTGCCCGGCCGGTGTGTATGAAATCATCCGGGAGGGCGATACGCCGCGACTGCAGATCAACGCGCAAAACTGTGTGCACTGCAAGACCTGCGATATCAAGGACCCGACTCAGAACATCAACTGGGTGACGCCGCAAGGTGGTGAAGGCCCGATTTATCAGGGCATGTAAGCGGTTCGAGTCGTAAAAAAATGGGGCGCCTGAAAGGCGCCCCATTTTTGTTGATGCCAGACTGCTGTGTTACGCCGCCGCTGCTGCGTGCGGATCCAGGTGCTTTGCGCGACGACGTTGAATCATCACGATCAAAGCGAGAATGATGAACGCCGGCAGGAAGATCCACTCTTTGGCGGGCCGCTCATTTGGCAACTCAACCGCCGAGATCCTGAAACCCTGCTCAATCCCCAGCTTTTCGGCCTGAGATCCGAACTGGACACCGACAACCTGGATGTCTTCACCAAACGGAACCACTTGAACACCGGCTGCGGCAAAACGCGCCTTGGCCGTATCAGCTTTCGGACCGAGCGGTAGCAGCACACCCTTCTTCACTTCGTCGCCGTCGATATTCATTCCCTCGATAAACAGTCGCAAACGACCGTTATCGGGTACCGCATTGACAGCTTCGATCGCTGCATTTCCGTGCAGGCGCTCGTAGGGCGGGAACACTTCATCCATGATGAAACCCGGCCGAAACAGCACGAAGGTCAGCACGATCAGCACGCCCGACTCCCAATACTTGCTACGCGTCATGAACCAGCCCTGCGTCGCCGCCGCAAATATCAGACTCGCCACCGTGGCACTGAACAAGGTCAGTATGAGGTGGAACGGACCTTCAATATCAATCAACAACAACTGGGTGTTGAAGATGAACATGAAGGGCAGCACCGCGGTCCGGATCGAATAGGTGAATGCCGTGATACCCGTCTTGATCGGATCGGTCAGCGCGATACCCGCCGCCGCATAGGACGCCAGCCCCACCGGTGGGGTCACGTCGGCCATCAGACCAAAATAGAACACGAACAAGTGCACCGCGATCAGGGGAACCAGCAGCCCGTTCTGCGCGCCGACCTCGACGATCACCGGCGCCATCAGGGTCGACACTATGATGTAGTTGGCAGTCGTTGGCAGGCCCATGCCCAGAATCAGGCAGATGAAGGCGACCATGAACAGCATGATGACGATGTTGCCGCCCGAGAGCGTCTCCACCAGTTCGGTCATCACCAGGCCGACGCCGGTCAGCGTCACCGTACCGACGATCACGCCCGCTGCGGCGGTCGCGACACCGATGCCGATCATGTTGCGTGCGCCGGTGACCAGGCCGTCGAGCAGATCCTGGAAGCCTCGACGCACCTCGATGCCGGGGCTGCTCACACCACGGAAGAATGCGGTGATCGGGCGTTGCGTGACCAGGATAAAGCACAGGAACATCGTCGCCCAGAAGGCCGACAACGCGGGCGAGAGCTGCTCGACCATCAGGTTCCAGATCAGCGCAGCCACCGGCAACAAATAGTGCAAGCCGGATTTGAGCGTCGGCCCCACATCGGGAAGACTCTCGATCGGGTCGTTCGGGTCATCCATGTGCAGTTCAGGATACTTCGTCGCCAGTTTGAGCAGCGCGATGTAAGCGATGGCCATCAGCACCGCGATGATGACAATTGACCCGTCTGGCGCGACGGCCTTGATCCAGCCCAGCCCCCAATAAACCACGCCGGCCAGAATGATCAAACCCGACATGGTCATCATGAAGCTGACCAGGCCTTGTTGCCACGGCTTCGGATTCTGTCGCGGAATGCCCTGCAGGTTGGCCTTCATTGCCTCCAGGTGGACGATGTAGAACAGCGCGATGTACGAGATCAGCGCCGGCACGATGGCATGCTTGAGCACCTGCACGTACGGAATACCGACGTACTCCACCATCAGGAAGGCGGCGGCACCCATCACCGGCGGCATGATCTGGCCGTTGACCGAGCCGGCCACTTCGACCGCGGCGGCTTTGTCGGCGCGATAGCCGATGCGCTTCATCAGCGGGATGGTGAAGGTACCGGTGGTCACCACGTTGGCAATGGACGAACCGGAAATCATACCTGTTGCTGCCGAGGCCACCACGGCCGCTTTGGCCGGACCCCCGCGCAGGTGACCCAACAGGCCGACCGCGCTCTTGATGAAATAGTTACCCGCACCGGCCGTCTCCAGCAGCGCACCGAACAACACGAACAGAAAGATGAAACCGGACGAGACGCCGAGCGCCACACCAAACACACCTTCCGTCGTCAGCCACAGGTGGCTCATGCCCTTGCCCAGCGAAGCCCCTTTGTGGGCAATCATGTCGGGCATATGTGGCCCGGCAAAGATGTAGATGATGAACACGATGGCCAGAATCACCATCGGCAAGCCGAGCGCGCGACGTGCGGCCTCAAGCAGCAACACCATGCCAGCGACAGCAACGACCAAGTCGTAGTCGGTGGGGCTACCGGGGCGCTCCGACAACTGTGCGTAAAACAAAAACAGATAGGCTGCACAAAACGCGCCGACCGCAGCCAAGAGCCAATCGACAGCGGGTATGTACTCCCTCGGCGAGCGTTTGAATGCAGGGTAAGCCGTGAATGCAAGGAACACTGAGAAGGCCAGGTGAATCGCGCGGGATTCTGTGTCGTTGAACACAAAAATGCCGAAAGCAAACGGAAGGGGTGATGCGATCCACAGTTGAAACAGCGACCACGTGAGCGCGACCAGCATCATTGCCTGAGCGACAACCCCAGTCGGTTTACGTCCGCCAGTATCGGCTTCAGCGACGATCTGTTTTAGTTCTTCGTCGGTGAGCTGGTGATGCTTTTGTGTCTTTTTGACGCCAGCCATGACCTCGTCTCCGTGCGTTTTTGCGGTTGATCGGGTAAGGGGGAGCCCTTATCGCACAAACGTATGTATTAGTACACCGTCAGGCCCGCTCCTGCAACGGTGTGAAGCAAGTCGGCCGGCGTTGCACCGGCCGACTTGAGGATGGATTACATCCAGCCTTTTTCCTTGTAGTACTTGATGGCGCCTTCATGCAGCGGGGCCGACAGACCGTTCTTGATCATCTGCTCCTGCTTCAGGTTGGCAAAGGCCGGGTGCAGCTTCTTGAAGTCGTCGAGATTCTCGAACACCGCCTTGACCAGCTGATACACCACTTCCGGCGAGGTGTTGGTCGAGCTCACGAAGCTGGCCACCACACCGTAGGTCGGGGTCGGCTCGGGGTTGCCGGCGTACAGACCGCCCGGGATCTCGACCTTGGCGTAGAACGGCGCATCGGCGACCAGCTTGTCGATGGCCGGGCCGGTCAGCGGCACCAGCTTGGCGCCGCAGGTGGTGGTCGGGTCCTGAATGTTGGCCGAGGGGTGGCCCACGCCGTAGAAGAAGCCGTCGATCTTGTTGTCGCACAGCGCAGCGCCATGCTCGTCTGCCTTCAGCTCGGAGGCCAGCGAGAAGTCATCCTTGGTCATGCCCAGGCCCTTGAGCAGCTCTTCCATCGAAGCGCGGGTGCCGGAGCCGGGGTTGCCGATGTTGAAGCGCTTGCCTTTGAAATCGGAGAACTGCTTGACGTTGGCGTCGGCGCGGGCGACCACGGTAAAGGGCTCCGGGTGCACCGAGAACACGGCGCGCAGATCGGGGTTGGGGCCGGCATCGGCGAATTTGCTGGTGCCCTTGACCGCGTGGTACTGCCAGTCGGACTGGGCCACGCCGAAGTCGAGCTCGCCGGCGCGGATGGTGTTGATGTTGTACACCGAGCCGCCGGTGCTCTCGACCGAGCAGCGGATGCCGTGCTTGGCGCGGTCCTTGTTCATCAGGCGGCAGATGGCGCCGCCGGCGGCGTAGTACACGCCCGTGACACCGCCGGTGCCGATGGTGACGAACTTGGTTTCGGCATGGGCCGGCGCGGCACCCAGCGTTGCACCGAGCGCAAGGGCGGTTGCGATTACGGTCAGTTTGGTCATATGTGTCTCCTCCAGGAGTTTTTATCGTCTAGCTTGATTGGCCAGCTTTCGGGGCTGGCCTACCCGTAAATCGATCATCAGGCGCCAATGGCTTCGAGCGAAGCTTCGATGATGTCCATGCCTTCCTTGAGCACGGCATCGCTCAGCGTCAGTGGCACCATCACGCGCAGTACGTTGCCATAGTTTCCACACATCAGCAGCAGTAATCCACGTCGCGCGGCTTCATCCTTGAGTGCGGTAGCAATATCGGCAGCGGGTTGATGCGGGTCGCCATTCCGGCAAAACTCCACCGCGGTCATGGCACCCAGGCCACGCACTTCAGCCATGCTGGTGAAACGGGATTGCATCGACGCGAAACGCGCCCGCATCTGCTCGCCAATGAGCATGGAGCGTTCGCAGAGCTTTTCTTCCTCGACCACGTCGAGCACCGCCAAGGCACTTGCCACGGCCACCGGATTACCGGCGTAGGTGGATCCGAGACCGCCGGGATCCGCCGCGTCCATTACCGCCGCCTTACCCACCACTGCCGACACCGTCATGCCACCGCCCAGCCCTTTGGCCAGGGTAATGATGTCAGGCTCGATGCCGTAATGTTCAGTGGCAAACAGCTTGCCGCAGCGGGCAATGCCGGTTTGTACTTCGTCGGCAATCAACAGGATGCCGTGCGCATCGCAGAGGGTGCGCAGGCGTTGTAAAAAACCGAGCGGTGCAGGCAAATATCCGCCCTCCCCTTGCACCGGCTCGATGAGAATCGCAGCCACACGCGACGCCTCGATGCTGTATTTGAATACACGCTCGATCGACGCGATGGACTCGTCCTCCGAGACGCCATGCAGCGCATCCGGGAACGGGACATGAAATATCTCCCCGGGGAAGGGACCAAACTTGATCTTGTAGGGGGCGACCTTGCCGGTCAGCGCCATGCCAAACATGGTGCGCCCATGAAAGCCACCGCCAAAGGCGATGACGCCCGAACGGCCGGTTGAAGCGCGGGCAATCTTGACGGCGTTCTCGACGGCTTCAGCCCCCGAATTCACCAGAAACGATTTCTTCGGCGTGTTGCCCGGCGCGGCGGCGTTGAGGCGTTCGCACAGCGCTACGTAAGATTCGTAGGCCATCACCTGAAAACACGTGTGGGTGAACTTGTCGAGCTGCTCGTGTGCCGCCGCCATGACTTTGGGGTGGCGGTGCCCGGTATTGACGACTGCAATACCGGCGCAGAAATCGATCCAGCGACGCCCTTCCACATCCCAGATTTCGGCATTGTCAGCGCGTTCCGCAAACAAGGGATGCGCCTGACCGACGCCTCGCGGCAAGGCGGCCGAGCGACGCGCCATCAAGGCGGCATTGGTCTTCGCGAGCTTTTCGTTGGGTGCATTCATAGGTATCTCCTGCGAACTGTCAGTCGGCAATTCAGTCGATCCCGCCGATGCAGACATGCTTGATTTCCAGATAGTCTTCAATGCCGTACTTCGATCCTTCACGCCCCAGGCCGGAGGATTTCATGCCGCCAAATGGCGCCACTTCCGTCGAGATCAGGCCGGTATTGACGCCGATAATGCCGTACTCCAGCGCACTGGAAACGCGCATGGTGCGCGCCAGGTTCTCGGTATAGAAGTAGGAAGCCAGACCGAACTCTGTGTCGTTGGCCATGGCAATGGCCTCGGCTTCGGTCTTGAAGCGGAACACCGGCGCCACCGGGCCGAACACCTCTTCGCGCGCCAGGCGCATCGCCGGGGTCACATTGGACAGAATCGTCGGCTGGTAATACGTACGACCGAGCGCATGACGCTTGCCACCGCAGACCACACGGGCGCCCTTCTCTCGCGCGTCGTCGACCAGTTCCTCGACCTTGGCAATCGCTGCGTCGTCGATCAGCGGGCCCTGCGTCACGCCATCATCGACACCGTTACCGACTTTCAGCGCACTCACGGCGGCGGCCAGCTTTTCGACAAAGGCGTCGTAGATACCGTCCTGAATCAAGAGCCGGTTGGCGCATACGCAAGTCTGACCCGCGTTGCGGTACTTCGAAGCCATGGCGCCCTGAACGGCGATCTCCAGATTGGCGTCGTCAAACACGATAAAGGGTGCGTTGCCGCCCAGTTCGAGCGACAGCTTCTTGATGGTCGGCGCGCACTGTTGCATCAAGATCCGGCCGACTTCGGTCGAGCCGGTGAAGCTCAGTTTGCGTACCGTCGGGTTGGCGCACATCTCGCCACCAATGGCACGGGCGTCGCCGGTCACCACACTGAAAATACCCTTGGGCACGCCGGCACGTTCGGCCAGCTCGGCCAGCGCGAGCGCCGACAACGGTGTCGCTTCAGCCGGCTTGAGCACCATCGCACAACCGGCGGCCAGGGCCGGGCCGGCCTTGCGGGTGATCATTGCCGACGGAAAGTTCCACGGCGTGATTGCCACGCACACACCGATCGGCTCCTTGGTGACCAGCACACGCTTGTCCGTATGGTGCGGCGGAATGATGTCGCCGTAAATGCGTTTGCCTTCTTCGGCAAACCACTCGATGAACGAAGCCGCGTAGGCGATTTCGCCGCGAGACTCGACCAGCGGTTTGCCTTGCTCGGCGGTCATCAGCTGCGCCAGATCTTCCTGATTGGCGAGCAAGAGCTCATACCAGCGACGCAGGATCCTGGCTCGCTCACCCGCCGTCTTGGCACGCCAGGCGGGTTGAGCCAGTCGGGCAGCGTCGATGGCCCGGCGGGTTTCGTCCGCACCGGCACTGGGGACGTGGGCGAGCAATTCACCGGTCGCGGGGTTTTCGACGGCAAAGGTTTTGCCATTGTCGGCAGGGGTCCATTCGCCATTGATGTAGCACTGTTGCTTGAGCAATGAGGCGTCGGTCAGCTTCAAAATGTATTTCTCCGGTATCGGGGTCATCCCTGAATCAGGGTAGCGCTGGTCGACGAAGCACGACGCAATCGACGATTCAGCAATGATTTGATTCTAGTCGCCAAATCGGCGCAGTATTGGTCCAATTTTTGTAGAAAGGCTGATACCAATTATGGTGCGATGCAATGAACACGCCTAATCAGATCACCTTGATTCGGCAGCGATTCGAGCGGGAGTCCTCGGGGCGCAAGCTACGTACCACGCTGTATCTGGCAATTCGACATCTGATTCTGGATGGTGCGCTGCCTCCAGGCACCCCCTTGCCGGCAACCCGGGTGCTGGCCGATGAACTGGGATTCAGTCGCAGCACCCTGGTGCGGGTGTATGAGCAGCTGGTCGTCGAGGGCTATCTGCAAAGCCGTGGCGGGGCGAGCACCATCGTGTCTGATGCCATCCCGGCGGCATCCGCCACCAAGGCCGGCGTCTTCGAGTTGCCTCGGCCGGGTGCTTCCCTGTCCTTGCGAGGCAAGGAAATCGCGAGAAATGCCAACAGTAGTCGCATCCAGGGCGGCGCGTTTGTACCGGGGGTGCCTGACGTTGGCCTCTTCCCCTTTCCGACCTGGCGTCGTTTGCTGTCGAAAAATGTACGTTTTGAGCAACGTCACCTCGCCCGCTACAGCCAGGGCGGCTATGGCCCCCTGAAAGTCGCGCTGGCGAACTACCTGCGTGCCTCGCGGATGATGTCCTGCACCCCGCAACAGATCCTGATCCTTAACGGCTCGCATCAGGCGATCGACTTGTGCGCCCGTATGCTCTGCGATCCGGGTGATCGGGTCTGGATGGAAGACCCGGGTTACTGGGGCGCCCGAAATGTGTTGCGCGCCAACGGCTTGTCGCTCGTGCCGATCCCGGTCGACGAAGAAGGCATCAACCCGCCGGAAGTCACACCCGGTGAAGATCCGCGCCTGATGTTCGTCTCGCCCTCCAGCCAATACCCGACCGGTGTCGTCATGTCACTGACCCGCCGTCTGCGCCTGCTTGAGCAGGCCGAGGCCAGCGGCGCGTGGATCATCGAAGACGACTACGACAACGAAATTCGCTACCACCCGCATACCATCGGCGCGCTGTTCGGTCAGTCGCGCGCACAGCGTGTGCTCTACCTCGGCACCTTCAGCAAAGCCATGTTTCCGGGCTTGCGCCTGGCCTATCTCGTCGTGCCCGAATACCTCGCCGAGTCGTTCGCCATCGGCAATGCCGAGCTCTATCGCGAGGGCCGCATGATTGAACAGGCCGCGCTCGCCGAATTTATCGACGCGGGTCACCTCGGCGCGCACCTCAAGCGCGTCAGAAACATCTACCAGGAGCGCCGCAACGTGCTGCATACCGCCATCGAATCCCGACTTCAGGGCGCGGTCAGCACCACCGGCGGCATGGCCGGGCTTCACCTGCCCTACTTTTTCAAGACGCCAATCGATGATGTAGCGCTGGCCAGCGACGCATTGGACGCCGGCATCGTCTTTCGTCCGCTGTCGATGTACTACGACGATATCCGTCATCGACGAACCGGCATGGTGCTCGGATTCGCCGCGGTGCCCTCGGAGGCCATTGACGCGGCCGCCGGTCGCCTGTGCGGCATCGTCGAGCGGCACCTCAAAGCGTCCGCCCGGTAGCGCCTGCGCACACCCCCCGGCGAGACATCCACCCAACTTGTGACGCACCTTCGACAGCGCTCACAGGCTTGCTTTTTACCTGCGGTTAGTGTTGAGTATATTTAACACTCATGCCCGGTGAAGCGCTCTTTGGTGGCAATGCGATTCACGTCAGGCTGAAATTCTGCAGCGCAATGTACGCCCCGTTTTTCGCCCGCTGAGTTAAATCTCATGTGAAGGAAATCGAACTCGGATGCGTCAGGAGGCACGGATCGTGGTGTCAAATATATCAAGCGATAGCACGCCCTCATCGGATACGCCGTTCGTGGGCGCGCGCATCCGCGAACTTCGCCACCAGAAAGGTGTTTCACAACGCGAGCTGGCCCGGCGCTCGGGTGTTACCAACGGCATGATTTCGCTCATTGAACAGAACAAGACCAGCCCCTCGGTCGCCCTGCTCAAGAAGGTGTTGTCCGGCTTCCCGATGTCATTGGCCGACTTCTTTACTGGCGTTGACGAGGCCGAGTCCACCCCCGTTTTTTTCGCGGCGCACCAATTGAAAGTGATGGACAACGGCGCGATCCGCTTTCGTCAACTTGGCGATCAACTTCAGGGGCGGTCGATGCAGATCATGAGTGAAACCTATCCGCCTGGCGCGGACACGGGTGAAACCATGTTGGCGCACGACTCGGAAGAAGGCGGCTTTGTGGTTCGCGGGCGTATCGAGGTCACTGTCGGTCACCAGAGCACGCTGCTCGGCCCGGGCGATGGCTATTACTTCGACAGCCGCCTGCCACACCGTTTTCGGAATGTCGGAGACGAGACCTGTGAGTTGATCAGCGCATGCTCGCCGCCGTCGTTCTGAACAGAAACGCCCAGCAGCAGAACAAAAACAACGTATCCCCCGCTACCGGAGACGAATGAATGATTCCGTTTGCCATTGCCGGCGTCCAGATGCAGATCTCGACGCGGAACGAAAACATCACCGCAATGGGCCGCAAGCTCGATGTGCTGATGGCGCGTTTCCCGTGGGTGCAGATGGTGTTGTTCAGTGAGCTGGCGCCGTATGGTCCGTCGCCGCACTACGCCGAACCCACAGGGGGTCCCGCCGAGCAGATCTTTTGCCAGATGGCCCAAAAGCACGGCGTCTGGCTACTGCCGGGCTCGCTGTTCGAGCGCGTCGGCGACGATATCTACAACACCACGCCGGTCATCGACCCGAACGGGCATGTGGTCACGCGCTATCGCAAGATGTTTCCGTTCCAGCCCTATGAAACGGGTATCAAGCCGGGCGAAGCGTTCTGCGTGTTCGATGTGCCCGAGATTGGTCGCTTCGGCGTATCGATCTGTTACGACATGTGGTTTCCCGAAACCACCCGCACGCTGGTCGCCATGGGGGCCGAGTGCATCCTGCACCCGACCATGACCGACACCATCGACCGGGATGTCGAGCTGCCGATTGCGCGCGCCAGCGCCACCATCAATCAGTGCTACTTCTTCGATATCAATGGTGTGGGCGACTGCGGCACCGGGCGCTCCATCGTGGTCGGCCCGTCGGGTTATGTGATTCACGAAGCCGGCGGTGGTGAAGAGACCATCCCTGTCGAAATTGACTTGGCGCGGGTACGCCGCGAACGGGAAGTGGGCATTCGCGGCCTGGGCCAGACACTCAAAAGCTTTCGCGATCGACCCGTGCAATTTCCGGTCTACCAACACGACGCCAAGCTGGATGCTTACCTGAACAGCCTGGGGCCATTGATCAAGCCCACCCGCGGATCGCGGGCCGGCGTCAGCCCGCCGCCCGGTGCAATCGCGGGGCCCGACGGTTCGATTTTGACGCCGGGCGTCCATGCCGCGCCAACCGATTTCACCGATTCGGCACACTTCGAAGCACCCGTTGAGCCGCCGAAATACTGATCTACAAAGAGGGTTCCATCGTGACGACATATCTGCTGCTGGGTCTGAGCATTGCACTACTTGTCTGGCTTGGCATCCGCAGCAAACAGCAACCCTCACAAACAGCACCGCCCGAGAGGAGACTAGAAATGAGTGAAAAAATCACCAGCATGTCGGATGTCCGCCTGTTCTTTCACCGTAACGAGCGCCCGATCTACTTCATCAGTGCCACCAACTTCAACCTGGCCGGCATGGACGAGCGCGTGCCCCACTTCAAGCACATCAATTACATCGATTGCTTCGACGGCCGCCACCCGAACGTATTCGTGCCCAGCGAGCAGCCGCACCCGGAATTCGAGGGCATCGAAGATATCAACAACTACATGCTCCAGCACAAGGAAGTGATCGACTACATCAAGGGGCGCGGCGGCGATCCGGTCGCGATTTTCCTGATGTTTGACCAAAAGACCGAAGCGCTGTGCAAGGAGCTGGGCATCGAGGTGTGGTTCCCCTCCGCCGAGCTGCGCACCCGCTGCGACAACAAGATGGAAACCGTGCGCATTGGCAACAAGGCCAACGTGCCCTCGGTGCCGAACGTACTGTCCAAGGTCGAGAGCTATGAGCACCTGCTCAAGCTGACCGAAGCGCACAAGCTCGGCAACGATCTGGTTATCCAGACCGCCTTCGGCGACTCCGGCCACACCACCTTCTTCATCTCCAATGAAGAGGAATGGAAGAAGTACGCCGACGAGATCGTGAAAGACCCCGAAGTGAAGGTCATGAAGCGCATCAACTGCCGCGGCGGCACGCTCGAAGCCTGCGTAACCAAATGCGGCACCGTGGTCGGCCCGCTGCTGACCGAAATCGTCGGCCAGAAAGACCTCACCCCCTACAAGGGCGGCTGGTGCGGCAATGAAGTCTTCCCCGGCGCCTTCACCGAAAAGGCCCGAATCACCGCACGCGACTATGCCTACGCCTTTGGCAACCAGTTGCTCAAGGAAGGCTATCGCGGCTACTTCGATCTCGACTTCCTCATCGACCAGGACACCGACGAGGTCTATCTGGGCGAGCTCAACCCGCGCATCTGCGGCGCCAGCCCGATGACCAATCACGCCGCCTTTGCCTACGCCGACGCCCCGCTGTTCTTCTTTCACCTGCTCGAATTCAGCGGCGCCGACTTCGACCTCGACGTGGCCGCCATGAACGAGCGCTGGAAGAACCCGAAGTACATCGACAGCTGGAGCCAGCTGGTGATGAAGCACACCGACGACACGGTGGACATCGTCGACCAGGCGCCGGAGTCCGGCATCTACCGCATGGATGAGGCCGGCAATGTGAGCTACCACCGCTTCGACACCCGTCGCCTCGCCGTCGAGAGTGAAAACGAAGCCTACTGGCTGCGCATCACCGGTCCGGGCGACTATCGCTACGAAGGCGCAGATCTGGGCATTCTCATCACCCGCGGGCGTTCCATGACCGAAGACTTCGCGCTCAACGCACGTGCGCAAAACTGGATCCGCGGCATCCAGAACTGCTACAAGGGCCATCCGCTGGGCACCGTGCAAGAGCTGGCCGAACCGGCACCGACCGCCGGCGCGTTCAAGATCCTCTGATCGGAGCGCGCGGCAAGTGTCGCTTATCCAGAACCAGTCACTGCTGTTTCGCGCGGTTGAGGAGACTCAGCCGGGCGAGGCATGGCTGGGCCTGTTCCACGCTTTCTGGCCCTCGTATCGGCGCTGGTATCTGCAAAGCGGCGATGCGGCGCGCCCCTACTACCTGCCTTGCGTGCGGGCGCTGCGCGAGCACATGCCGGAGCTCATGCCCACCTACGAAACCCTGGTCAATCTGGCCGGCGGGGGCGATCTGGAAGCGCGCTTTCTGTCACTGTTCTGCCCGCCCCCCTATGTCGCCGCCTGCTCGCAAGCGGTATGGTCCGGCGAGCACCCGGTGCTGGTGCGCAATTACGACTACCCCGCGCAATTGTGCGAAGGCGTTGTTCTCAAGACCACCTGGAATGGCCGGCAGGTCATGGGTGTCAGCGACTGCCTGTGGGGCTTGCTCGATGGCATGAACGAAGACGGCCTCGCCGTATCGCTGTCCTTCGGCGGGCGTCGTGATGTGGGGGACGGCTTTGGTGTGCCGCTGGTGCTGCGCTATGTGCTCGAGACCTGCACCACCACAGCCGAGGCCACAGCAGCGCTGGCACGCATTCCGGTGCACATGAGCTACAACGTCACCGTGGTCGATCGCACCGGTGAGTTCGCCACGGTCTATGTCGCGCCGGGCAAGCCTGGCGACATCCGCCGCACCGCAGCCGCCACCAACCACCAGCACAAGATCGAGTGGCATCAACACGCCAGCGCCACGGCCACGGTAGAACGGCATCGGCGCCTGTTGCTGATGCTGCAGGATAGCGAGCTGTCCGCCGACACGCTGATCGGCGCCTTCCTGAAACCGCCGATCTATTCCACCGCGTTTTCACGCGGCTTTGGCACGCTCTACTCGGCGGCGTATTGGCCAACGATGGGACGGGCGGATTTCTTCTGGCCAGGCATGAGCTGGCCGCAGTCGTTCGCGCATTTCACGCCGGGCGAGCGGCTCATACAGTTCGGCGAACCACAGATTCAGACTTGAGAAAGCCACGGGGCACATCCCCGAACACCACGGCACGAGGCCCAGACCTCGGCGAGGAGACACAAGATGAAGGCAAGCAACAAGCCAAAGAAGTCGCTGGGGGAGTATTACAGTGCCCTCCAGCTGCGCACCGACCGCTGGACCAATCTGCGCATAGCAACCGAGCAACTCACGAAAACCCTGACCGACAAGCGACGCCTCGACGCTGAACGCAAGATCCGCGAACTGATCGAAGTGCTGCGCCCGATCGAGCTGTACTGGGCCTTCCCCGGCCATGACACCTTTGATCGGATTGAAAACCTGCTCGAAGAAGGCCGCGTCGACGCGCTCGCCAATATCGTGCGCAATATCTGCCGCGCGCTCATGAGCAACAGCTATCGGCGCAACCCGCATCACCACGACCTCGACGAGCTGATCGAAGGCAGCCCGGATGACGAGTCCAACGAATCGCGCCCCAAAGAGCTGCCCTACTTCGAAGTGCTCTTCGTCGATAACTTCACGCCGATTCAGGAAGCCAACCTGCGTCGCACCATGGCCAGCATGCGCCGGCCCGAAGACCCGTTCATGTACGAACCGGTATTCGTCCCCAGCCTCACCGACGCGTTGATCGCCGTCATGTTCAACCACAACGTGCAGACCGTCGTGGTGCGCAACGGCCTGCGGCTCGAGTCAGAGCAAACGCTGGAGATTCTCCACCGCTACATGTCGCGGCTTGAAGAGGATGCCTTGCAGGACGTCGAGCCCAAGGAATACGGCCCCGAACTGTGCCGCCTGATCGCCAAGCTGCGCCCCGAGCTCGACGTATTCCTGTTTACCGATCAGTCGGTCGAAGAGATCGCCGGCGCCAATCTGGGCAACTGCCGCCGCGTCTTCTACAACCAGGAAGACCACCTCGAGTTGCACCTGAACATCCTGCGCGGCGTGTCCGACCGCTTCGAAGCGCCCTTCTTCACCGCCCTCACCGAATACGCCCGCAAGCCAACCGGCGTGTTCCATGCCATGCCGATCAGCCGCGGCAAGTCGATCACCCGCTCGCACTGGATCAAGGATATGGGCGAGTTCTACGGCATGAACATCTTCCTGGCCGAAACCTCTGCCACCTCGGGCGGTCTCGACAGCCTGCTCGAGCCGCACGGCCCGATCAAGAAAGCGCAAGAGAAAGCCGCCCGCGCCTTTGGCGCCAAGCAAACCTTCTTCTCCACCAACGGCACCTCCACCTGCAACAAGATCGTGGTGCAGGCCATCGTGCGCCCCGGTGACATCGTGCTGGTCGACCGCGACTGCCATAAATCGCACCACTACGGCATGGTGCTGGCGGGTGCGCAGGTGGTGTATCTCGACAGCTACCCGCTCAACGATTACTCCATGTATGGCGCCGTGCCGATGCGCGAGATCAAGCATCGCCTGCTCGAACTCAAGGCCGCCGGCAAGCTCGATCGCGTGCGCATGTTGCTGCTCACCAACTGCACCTTTGATGGCGTGGTCTACAACGTCGAACGCGTCATGGAAGAGTGCCTCGCCATCAAGCCCGACCTCGTCTTCCTGTGGGACGAAGCCTGGTTTGCCTTTGCCCGTTTCGGCCCGGCCTATCGGCGCCGCACCGGCATGCACTGCGCCGGCCTGCTACGTGAGCGCTTCAAGTCACCGGAATACCGCGCCGCCTATGCCAAATATGCTGAAAAAATGGCCGACGCCGATGACGAAACCCTGCTCAAGACCCGTCTGATGGCCGACCCGGAAAAGGCACGCGTGCGCGTCTACGCCTGCCAGTCGACCCACAAGACGCTGACGTCGCTACGCCAGGGTTCGATGATCCATGTGCACGATCAGGACTTCAAGGATGAGGTCGAACAGGCCTTCCACGAAGCCTATATGACGCACACCTCCACATCGCCCAACTACCAGATCATCGCCTCGCTGGACATCGGCCGGCGGCAGGTCGAGCTCGAAGGCTTCGAGTTCATCCAGCGTCAGGTCGAGCAAGCCATGTCGCTGCGCAAGGCGATCAACCACCATCCGCTGATCAGCAAATATTTTAAGGTGCTGACGGTGGCCGAGATGATTCCAGCGGAGTATCGTAAGTCCGGCATCAAGAGCTACTGGGACCCCGAGCACGGCTGGAGCGATATTGCCGAAGCCTGGAGCGAAGACGAGTTTGTGCTTGATGCCACCCGGGTTACCCTCTCGGTATCCGGTTCGGGTTGGGACGGAGACACCTTCAAAAACCAGATCCTGATGGACAAACACGGCATCCAGATCAACAAAACTTCTCGCAATACGGTCTTGTTCATGACCAATATCGGCACCACGCGCTCCTCGATCGCCTACCTGATCGAAGTGCTGGTGAAGATTGCGCGCGAACTCGATGAGCGCCTGGACGACGCCAGCGTGGTCGAAAAGAAAATCTTCGAGCGCAAGGTCAAAGCCCTGCGCGAAGACCTCCCACCCCTGCCCGACTTCAGCTTCTTCCACGACGCCTTCCGCCTCAGCGCCGGCAACGGCACCCCCGAGGGCGACATTCGCTCGGCCTTCTTCCTGGCCTATGACGAAGGCAAGTGCGAGTACATTCCCATCGAAGGCAATGCCATCGAAAAGGAAATCGCCACGGGCCGCAAGCTGGTGTCCACTACGTTTGTCATTCCCTACCCGCCGGGCTTCCCGATTCTGGTACCCGGCCAGGTCATCAGTCAGGAGATCATCGCCTTCATGCGCGCGCTGGACGTGACCGAGATTCACGGCTACCGGCCCGAACTCGGTCTGCGCATATTCACCGAAACCGCACTCGCCGACCTGGAGGCCAAACCGGTCATCCAGGCGCTGCAGTAAGCCATCCACACGACAGACCCACGGGGCGCCACAAGCGCCTCGCTCAAACGAAAACAACAAGGAGAACAGCATGTCACAACGCACCGATGAGGCCGGCTCCAGCCAGATCGAGGCAGTCATCGAACTGATCCGCAGCAAACTGGCACCCGACCAGGCGGCAGTCGTTGAACCGTTTGCGCGCAAGTACTACAACCAGGTCGATACCGATGATCTGGCCGGCCGCGAAATTGCGGACCTCTACGGAGCCGTGCTGAGTCATTGGCAGTTCGCACGCAAGCACGAAGGCGATACCAAGGTGCGCGTGTACAACCCGCGCATGGACGAGCACGGCTGGGAGTCCACCCACACCGTGATCGAACTGGTGGGCCCCGACATGCCCTTCCTGGTCGACTCCATCGGCATCGAGGTCAACCGCCAGGGCCTCACCCTGCATCTGATCATCCACCCGGTGATGGCCATTGCGCGCGATGCCAAAGGCCAGTTCGAGCGCATGGTCGACGACGCCAAGGGCAAGGGTGCTCGCTACGAGTCGATCATCCATGTCGAGGTCGATCGCCGCACCGAGCCGGCCGACCTCGACGCCATCAAGGCCGGCATCGAGCGCGTACTCAACGACGTGCGCGTCGCTGTGGACGACTGGCCCGCCATGACGCAACGCCTCGCCGACGTCATCGCCGAAGCCGGCAGCAGCAACACCCCCGAAGGGGCCGACGACGTCGCCGAGGTCAAAGCCTTTCTCGAATGGCTCTCCAACGACAACTTCGTGCTGCTCGGCTGCCGCGACTACGACCTGGTCAGCAAAAAGGGCGAGAACGAGCTGCGCATTCGCAGCGGCTCCGGCCTCGGCCTGCTGCGCGAAACCGGCGACAGCACGCAATCCATGTCTTTCGCAGCACTGCCCACGCAACTCAAGGCGCAGGCACACCTGCCCAATCTGCTCACCATCACCAAATCCAACACCCGCTCGACGGTCCACCGCCAGGGCTATCTGGACCACCTCAGCATCAAGTGCTTCGATGCCAAGGGCAAAGTCACCGGCGAGCGCCGCATCATCGGCCTGCTGACGTCGACGGCCTACAACACCAACCCCACGCGCATCCCGCTGCTGCGCCGCAAAGTGCAAAGCGTTGTCGAGCGCGCCGGGCTGATGCCCAAGAGCCACGCCGGCAAGGCACTGGCCACCATTCTTGAGCAATACCCGCGCGACGAACTCTTCCAGAGCACCCCCGACGAACTCTTCAATACCGCCACCGGCATCCTGCGCCTCGGCGAGCGCCAGCGCATTCGCCTGTTCGCCCGAAGCGACGCTTACGCCCGCTTTGTCTCCTGCCTGATCTACATCCCGCGCGAAAACTACAACACCGAGCAGCGCAAGCGCATGCAGGCGGTGTTGATGGAAGCCTTCGAAGGCGTCTCCTCCGAATTCGAAGTGCACTTCTCAGAGTCGGCGCTGGCCCGCGTGTTGATCATCGTGCGCACCAAAGACTCCGTCATCCCCGTCTTCGATGTGCGCGAGATCGAAACCCGTCTTATCAACGCCGCACGCCGCTGGGAAGACGGCCTGCAAACCGCCCTGATCGAGCACCATGGCGAAGAGCACGGCATGCGCCTGTCGCGCAGCTACGCCACGGCCTTCCCCGCCGGCTACCGCGAAGACTACGCAGCACGCGTCGCAGTGCACGACATCGACCTGATGGAATCGCTCGACCCGCGCAGCGGCTTGGGCATGAACCTCTACATCCCGCTCGAAGCACCGCAAGGGCGCATCAACTTCAAGCTCTTCCACACGGGCGCGCCCGTGCCGCTATCGAGCAGCCTGCCAATGCTCGAGCGCACCGGCGTCAAGGTCATCGAAGAGCGCCCCTACCGCATCGAACGGCAAGACGGATCGCTGGTCTGGGTGCACGACTTCGGCATGCAGCTGGCCGGCGTCGAAGAGCTCAACCTCGAACGCCTGCGCCCGCTCTTCCACGAAGTGTTTGCCCGCGCCTGGTGCGGCGACATCGAAAACGACGACTTCAACCGCCTCACCCTGCTTGCCGGGCTCGACTGGCGCGAAGTCAGCATGCTGCGCGCCTACGCCAAGCACATGAAGCAGGCCGCCTTCACCTTCAGCCAGACCTACATGGAGCAAACCCTGGCCAACTACCCGGCGCTCACCGCCCAGTTGGTCAAACTGTTCAAGACGCGCTTTGACCCGGCCGAAGACGCCGACCGCGACGCCCGCTCCAAGCAGCTGATCAAAGAGATCAACGCCACGCTCGATAACGTCGCCAACCTCGACGAAGACCGCATCCTGCGTCAGTTCCTGGCCATGATCCAGGCCACCTTGCGCACCAACTTCTACCAACCGGGCAAAGACGGCAAGCCCAAGTCCTACCTGTCGTTCAAGTTCAACCCCAGCCTCATCCCCAACCTGCCCGAGCCCAAGCCGATGTTCGAAATCTCGGTGTACTCGCCGCGGGTCGAGGGTGTTCACCTGCGCGGCGGCAAGGTCGCCCGGGGTGGCCTGCGCTGGTCGGACCGCATGGAAGACTTCCGCACCGAAATCCTCGGCCTGGTCAAAGCCCAGATCGTCAAGAACGCCGTCATCGTGCCGGTCGGCTCCAAAGGCGGCTTTGTCGTCAAGAACCCGCCGCCCGCCGGCGACCGCGAAGCCATGCTGGCCGAAGGCGTTGCCTGCTACCGCATGTTCCTCTCCGGCCTGCTCGACGTGACCGACAACCTCGTACTGGGCGAAGTCGTACCGCCCGCATCGGTCGTGCGCCATGACGAAGACGACCCGTATCTGGTCGTCGCTGCCGACAAGGGCACCGCCACCTTCTCCGACATCGCCAACTCAGTCGCCGCCGAATACGGCTTCTGGCTGGGCGATGCCTTCGCCTCCGGTGGCTCGGTCGGTTACGACCACAAGAAAATGGGCATTACCGCCCGCGGCGCCTGGGAGTCGGTCAAGCGCCACTTCCGCGAGATGGGCATCAACACGCAAGAAGAGCCCTTCACCGTGGCCGGCGTGGGCGACATGTCCGGCGACGTGTTCGGCAACGGCATGCTGTTGTCGAAGAAGATCAAGCTGCTCGCCGCCTTCGACCACCGTCACATCTTCTTCGATCCGGATCCGGACCCCGAAACCAGCTGGGTCGAGCGCGATCGCATGTTCGCCCTGCCGCGCTCCTCGTGGGACGACTACGACCGCAAGCTCATCTCCAAAGGCGGCGGCATCTGGCCGCGCAGCGCCAAGTCGATTCCGCTGTCTGAGCAGATGCGCAAAGTGCTCGACACCGACGCCACTGCCCTGCCCCCGACCGAGCTGATCCGCTGCATTCTCAAAGCGCCGATTGATCTGCTCTACAACGGCGGCATCGGCACCTACATCAAGGCCAACAGCGAAACCGACGCCTCCGTCGGCGACCGCGCCAATGACGCCGTACGCGTCAATGGCCGCGATCTGCGCTGCAAAGTGTTTGGCGAAGGCGGCAACCTCGGCGCCACCCAACTCGGCCGCATCGAGTTTGCCCTCAACGGCGGGCGCATCTGCACCGACGCCATCGACAACTCCGGCGGCGTCGATTGCTCCGACCACGAAGTGAACATCAAGATCCTGCTCAACGGCGTGGTCGCCGAAGGTGAGCTGACCGACAAGCAACGCAACAAGTTGCTCATGGAAATGACCGACGAAGTCGCCACCCTTGTGTTGCGCGACAACTACTTCCAGACACAGATCCTGTCGGTCACGCGCGCCCGCGGCACCGAGCTTGTCGACGCCCAGGCCCGCTTCATGCGCCGCCTCGGCAACGCCGGCCGGCTCAACCGCAAAATCGAGTTCCTGCCTTTCGACGAAGAAATCGCCGAGCGCAAAGCCGCAGGTACCGGCCTCACCTCACCTGAGCTGGCCGTCCTGCTCGCCTACAGCAAAATCGAGCTCTACGACGAAGTGCTGGCCTCCGACATCCCCGAAGACCCGTACATCTCGACCGCACTGACCCGCTACTTCCCGGTCCCGCTGCGCGAACGCTTTGCCGACCAGATCCAGCGCCACGCACTCAAGCGCGAAATCATCGCCACCCATGTCATCAACAGCATGGTCAACCGTGTCGGCGCCACCTTTGTTGGCCGGCTCAAGGAAGAAACCGGCGCCACCGCACCCGACATCGTGCGCGCCTACCTCGCCACCCGCGAGGTGTTCAGCCTTGTGTCGGTGTGGGCCGAAATCGAAGCGCTCGACAACCAGATCCCCGATGCCGTGCAAACCCGCATGATCATCGACTCCGGCCGCCTCGTCATGCGCGGCACCCTCTGGTTCCTGCGCCACCCCGACCTCACCAAAGATCTCAGCAAGACGCTCAAGCGCTTCATTCCGGGCGCCCAGGAGCTGGCCGAGTCCCTCGAAGATGTCGTCGGGGCCGGCTACAAAAAGGAACTCGACCGCCTCGCCGCGGGCTACACCGAACAAGGCGTACCCGAAGCATTGGCGCGCCGCGTGGCCGGGCTCGACGAGCTCTACTCCGCACTCGACCTGGTCGAGCTCACCAGCGAAACCAAGCGCGACCAACGCACCGCCGCCGCAGTCTACTTCGCGCTGGGCGATCGCTTCGACCTGCATTGGCTCGGCAAACAGATCAGCTCTCTGACCGCCGACACCCACTGGCAGTCCCTGGCCCGCACCGCCTTGCGCGACGACCTCTCAGCGCAAGCCCGCAACCTGGCCGCCAACGTACTGCGACTGTCACCCAAACTGACCGACGCCGACGAACTGATCAAGGCATGGGAGACGCAACGCTGCACCCAGATCGACCGCAGCCAGCAACTCTTCGCCGACATCAAAGCCTCACCAAGCATCGACATGCCGATGCTGTCCGTCACCTTGCGGGAGCTTCGCAACCTCACCTGAACCACCCACGACATGGCCCACAAGGCCATATCGAACGGCAGCAAAAAACGCCTCACTTAAAGTTCGAGTGAGGCGTTTCATATTCGGACGCCCGATTTACCCTAACGTTGGAGGCCAGCGGCAGGCGGACAGCGCAGCTGGCCGACTGTCCGCTGGACTGAAGGCTATGCCTCATGAAACCTATTTGAGGCCGATATAGATTGCACCGGTGAAGGCCACCGGAACGTTATGGGGAGTTTTGTTCTCGGACAAGGCAATGATCGATTCACCATCCTTCGGAGCGAAATAGACAACTGCGTATTTCGATGTGCTAGGAACCGGGACACGGCTTGTCCAAACGGTGCCTCTGAAAAGCACTGTGCGCGTGGTCCATGTTGGCTGCGCAACAGATTTCTCAAGTCGTCTTTCAGAATCCAGGAATAGGACTTTTGGCCTCAAGATTGTGGCGCTCGGGATATAACCGCTGGACAATGACGTTTCCATTTCTAGCGTGCTAGATGACCCAACCCTCTGTAGCTCAAATGCCTTAAATGTTCCGATGCCATCGATAAATCTGAATACCGGAGAGGAATCGTCGATGATTATTCGCTCGGTTGTTCCACGGATCAATAATGAAAAAGGCATTTCTCGCACGGACTGACAACATATCCGCTGTGAGCTAGGCGTCGGTTGTATCCGAGGTGCACTTGCACATGCCGCCAGAATTAGGGGCGTGAAAAGAAGCGTGCGTAGACATTTCATCATTTTGGCGTTGCCCAAGTTTGAAGCGTCAGAATCATCAAGAGGCCTGAGGCATAACGGCGGCCTTCAGCCGACGGAAAACTGCGCAGCAGTTTATCGGTCGGCTGCAAGCACTTGTTGGGCCTCACCACACTCACGACGTGGCGCCCGAAAGAAGAGCCTCTCCTCCAACACCCAATCCGATACCCAGTGCGACGAAGAGCAAGAAAAGCCCGGATGCCTTTAAGAGTCTTACGCGGTAAAGATTGCCTTCGTCCGTAAAGAACCATGGCGTGAAAAGCGAGAAGGGGAGGAATCGGCCCCACTCACGCTTCGGATGAAAACGCGTCATTGTCTTGAGCATGTAGTAGACTGCGAAACACCAGCTTATTGCCCCGCCCACCCAACAGGCAATGAACAAGGCGAGAACCAAATAGCCTACGAGATCAAGGTAGCTCATTTGTCTGCGGCTGCCCAACGTTTGACGTGAGGGGCCGCCGTAGCGGCGAAGCCGCGAAGGGACCCCACAAGCGCAGCTTGTGGGCGGTCCCTCTCTACGGAATTGTTGGGCGTCACGGCGCGCTAAGAAGCTTTGACTTCTCGCGATCAAACTCCTGCTGAGTCAGCGCTCCGCTGTCTAACAACTTTTTTAGGCGCTCAAGCTGCTCTAGCTTATTTGTGGACGAGAACGTTGCTTCCTGACTGGGCCGAGGGACGCACTCGAAGACCCATTCGACGCGCGGGAAGTTGCCAAGTACATGAGGCGGGGTTGATGTTCTCTCTTGAAGCAGGCGAACAGATCTGTTTTGGTGCGAGCAATGTTTAGTTGCCATTTCTTCCACTGTGTTTCGAACGCTCGATAGCGAAACAAAACCAGACCCACCTTCGTAGTAGGCGCGGTACAACTCTTCACCTTGTGTGGCCTTGGCAAGCTGGGCTATCTGTCCGCTATAAACTGCGGAATCGAACGGTGACTTGCTGTTCGCGGCGACTTGAATCGGAGGAGCGCTTGAACACCCGGAGACCGCCAGGACAACAAAAGGAATAAGTAGGCGCTGCATGATGATCATAATTTTAAATTTTCGCGAAATGGTGGAAAGCGATTTATGACGCCCAACGTAGAAGTCACCGGCGCTGCGCGGCTTTATCGCGCAGCGTCCAGCGACCGAAGGGAGCGAGGTTGAGCGCCGGGTTAGCAATTACTTCCCGAACAACCACGTGAGGAACCTGCTCTTTCTATTGTGGGAGCGATCTTTTGTCGAGAGAACAGAGGCGGCCGCGGAAATCAGGACTGGTTGTTAAGTGAAGACTCTGCTCTGATGGGCGATGGACTCGCCCGATGGAGGAGCAGCAATGAGAAGGCCCAGAAGGAACCACACGGCAGCGTTCAAGGCGAAGGTAGCGCTGGCGGCGTTGAAAGGCGACAAGACGCTGGCAGAGTTGGCGGAGAAATTTGATCTGCATGCCAACCAGATCACTCAGTGGAAGACGCAATTGCTGCAGGGGGCGACGGGGGTATTCCTGACGCCCGCCGAGAAGCGAGAGGTAGTCGGTCCGAGCGTCAAGGACATGCAGGCAAAGATCGGCCAGTTGGCGCTGGAGAACGATTTTTTGTCCGGCGCGCTCGATCGCATGGGCGATGCGAGCGCAAAAAGATGATTGATCCGCGCCATGGGCTGCCGATTTGTCGGCAAGCGAAGCTGGTGAGCATCTCGCGCTCGAATGTCTATTACTTGCCCCGGCCCGTGGCCGATGCCGACCTGGCGGTGATGCGCCGTATGGACGAGCTGCATCTGAACTATCCGTTCGCGGGCGCCCGGATGCTGCGCGACATGCTCGGGCGCGAAGGCATCCAGATCGGGCGCAGGCATGTGGGCACCTTGATGCGCAAGATGGGCATCGAGGCGATCTACCGCAAGCGCAACACCAGCGCCCCACACCCCGAGCATCGCATCTACCCGTACTTGCTTAAGCATCTAGCGATCGAGCGGCCCAACCATGTCTGGGCGACCGACTTGACCTACATCCCGATGAAGCGAGGTTTCGTCTATCTGGTAGCCATTGTCGACTGGGCTACGCGCAAGGTGCTGGCGCATCGGCTCTCTATCACCATGACCCCAGATTTCTGCGTTGAAGCGCTCGAAGAGGCCATTGCCCGGTATGGCGTGCCGGAGATCTTCAACACCGATCAGGGCAGCCAGTTCACCAGCGTCGATTTTACCCAGGTGCTCAAAGACCACGACATCAAGATCAGCATGGACGGCAAGGGCCGCTGGGTCGATAACGTCTTCGTCGAGCGGCTGTGGCGCAGCGTCAAGTACGAACACGTCTATCTGCATGCCTACGAGAGTGTTACCGACGCGCGTGCGAAGTTGGCCGGCTACTTTCGGTTCTACAACACCGAGCGGCCGCATTCCTCGCTAGGGAAGCGGACCCCCGATGAGGCATACTCGGAGTCCTTGGCTGCATGACAAATATGCCGATCTGCGCACCGGGGGTAGGTACCCCCGGTGCGCAGATCAGAACCGCAGAGCGTTCACTTAGAAAACGGACAACGCTGTCCTAACTGACGGGGCCACCTCTGAATGAGGTGGTCAACGGACAAGTAGGCTCGGCTCCCGCAGTAGCAGCAAGCCTGGGGCAGCACCATCTTCAAGCGTTCATCGTCTGCGAGAGAACCAATGCTCATGGTCTGTTTGTTCAGCCCCTTGAAAAGACGAGAACGAATCATGAACTGTATGCGCCCGTACTTTTCGGCTTTCACGGTAATAGCCGAATGCGCCATCGCAAGGTTCGCGTATGACCAGTGCAGCAACTCGCCAACGGTGGTGATCTCCATGCGTCAGGCCCAACGTTTGACGTGAGGGGCGGCCGGAGCCGCAGGCGGAGGGAACCCAAAGCGCAGCTTTGGGCCGTCCCTCTCGACGGATTTGTTAGCCCGCTCTTCGCTCATGGCGCCCATTTTGCAGCCAGGGAATGAAGCGGATCAACGAGTACTGCCACAAGCAAACAAACTCCCACCAACCAGCCTGCAGCCACCCGGTTTTCCCGCGGCCCACGAACCGCGAGTGCAAGTGCGGCAACGAGGGGCGTGCCAAGCACGCACATAAGCCCCAACCCAAGGAGTAACTCAATTACGTCCGAAATTCCATGTGGTTCGTTTGGCGCGATGTACATGTGGCGGTGCACGGCGAAGCGAAACAGAAGGAAAACGCCCAGCGCCGCAATTGTGGAGATGCCGAGAAGCTTGGCGAGACGTGGGCGTAGGAAATTCATGCGGGCTAACGTGAAGGTAAGGGGCTGCGCGTTAGCGCAGTCCCAGCCCGAAGGGCGAACTTGACCGCATGGTTAGGTGCTAATCTCCACTGCATACCAACACCAGGCCGTTCTTGTTGCATTCATCGATCATGTTATTTAACGACTCTATTATGGAAATAACTTTCCCTTTATCCGCTTCTTCCCAAATTTCAGTATTCAATGATGGTTTCTCGCCATCCCACCCGGTCAACACTTTCCATGCTTGAGGCCTTGCCTCAGCATCAATTTTTGCATTTTCTAACTCTGCCTTAAGCCTAACGATTTGGTATCCATCAATGGGGCTCCCACCGTAGAGGTCAATTAATTCATGTTGATGATCTAGATTTGCCGCTTCAAAGTACCTGTACAGAAACCAATACTCTGGCGTGCTCTCAAGCAATAACGTTGCATGCCCAGATAGAGCAACCTCTAAATTCCCTGCTTCAGCGATATATATGTACGCAGCCATTTGCACCTAACGTTTGAATTCACCGGCCTGCGCGGCTTTTCGCGCAGGTCCGGTGGAATGAGAGGTTAGGCCGCATAGACGATTACTCATAGATGCCAAGACTCTTGAAACGGTTCTGTGTGGAGGTGAGCGTCAAAGAGTCGCTGTGGTTCTGACACTCCGCCGCTAAAACTGGGCTTCCGTTCTCACGTGAGACCAAAATCTGAGGCGTTCCAATGAGGGGCTCGACAATCTCGTACGTGAATTCACCGTTATGAAACGAGAGTTGCGCGCCTCTTGGAAGAAGGTTGAATTGGAACTTCCCGGCGGGAGCTACCCGTTCCTTGGGATAGATAAAATCGGCTTTGCCCTTTGCGCCAGCCCTGTACTGCATATAGCCTGACCTGGCCGTGATGTTTTTGGACGCGCAAATCTCATACGCCTTGCGCTTTGTCGTGCAGGAGAAGATGACTTCCTCATCTGCGGAGCAAAGCGATTCCGAAGCCGCCATCGAGGCTGATGCCTGGGCGACGGCCAATACTGCGAGGAGTAGTCGAAGGATGCGCATTTGATGCGGCCTAACGTTTGAATTCAGCGGACGACAAAAAACGCAGCTTTTTGACGGTCCGCTGGAATGATTTGTTGGGCAAGGACGCGGCAGAAAACGGCCGGCGCAACACGCTGGCACCCTGGCCGACGTCGCCACGCGCACGCCGAGGCAAGCTGGCACGCCCCAAAACCGTGGCAGTTTGAACACGCCCGCTCGGCACAAAGAACACCCGCCCGCAGTTGCCGAAGCCGCCAGCCGTCGAGCTTTTGCACTGGCCGAGGCCCCCGCGCCTCGAAGTGCCACCGGCCGACCAGCGCGCGCCGCCGCCAGCGACGGGACAGGCCAAAGATGCGTGATGGTTCGATCGGGTTTTCATCGGATGTTCGCGTTATGCCCAACGTGTATTAGGCCCCACGGACCCGCTGCCACCAACTCTTTGGCTGCGGGCTTTGCGGTGGAGCTTTAGAGGCAATGCCGCGAAGAAACTCGCGGGCGGCAGGTGAAATGACGACAACTGACGCGCTCTCGCTCCAACGCACCACAGATGTTGATTCCGGTGCACCCATGTTGCGTAGTACGTCCACAATGAACTCGCCAATGGTGCTAGCGCGGTTCTCAGCTCCGATTGGGCCTCCGAACGTGAAGCCCTTTACCAAAACTGTGCCGCGTAGAGGCTCTAGGTCTGCCTTTGCGATCTCAATCACCTTGCTGTCCAAACGATACAAGACATCGCCGTGCGCGAGGTCGTATGGCTGCCAGTCGCCAAGCACCTCATTGACCAGCTCGCCGATACGCACAGCTAGTTCTTGAAAATTGAAATAGTGAACGCTCTCAGCAGTGGGGCCACGCAGAGCAACCATCTTCTCGGTGGGGCTCGGGTCGTAGAACAGGAACTCCACGCCGCCATAGTCTAGTGAGAGGGTGCGACGAGCGCTTTCCAAGATGGATAGCAGGGCATCGTTCCTCGGGCCGTCATTGACGTTCAACGAAGCAACCTTGAGGTAGCCGTTGCTTGGGGTAACGCCGATCTTCGACGTGGAGATTTGCTTCAGGAGTTCAAAGGCTTCATCGAAGAGCATGTTGTTCCTTGGGGCCTAACGAATTAGCTCAGCCGACGGCAAAATGCGCAGCGTTTTGACGGTCGGCTGAAGCGCCTTGTTGGGCGCCGGTGCAATAGGATTGAACACTGTGCAACGTAGGCCCATTAGACGAATGAGAAATAGAGCAGAGAAGTAGACAGCGTAAGCAAAGCAAACAACAAAATGCGCATGACGTGCAAGTAGGTGACTAGGCTGCTTGGAACGCCGTACTTGGCAAACGCACCACGAAGAACGAACGCGACGAAGGCACCACTACCCTCACGGGGGCCACTCGGCCTACCCAACTGAGCCCAAAGCTCGGGGCTACAGCGCTGAAGATCGGCGGTCACGACACTTCTTGTGAACATGTAGAGGCACGCAATAAGCCCAAACGCCAGGAATTGCCATGACTGCAGCGACATCAGTGTTTACGCCCAACGATTAAGTTGTGGGGCCGGGAAAAATGCGCAGCGTTTTGCACGGTCCCACACGAACGATTTGTTAGAAGCGTTGCAACTCATTTGCGGAGATCCGACTTTTGCCCGAAGACCAAGCACAGAGCGAAAACTAGGACATAGGTGATTGCCGCCAAAGGCGCCCTATATTGCAACCCGCCAACGTTCCACACGACTACCGCTGCAAGAAGACCCAAAACAACGGCGAGCAAGCCCCGAACTGACGTAAAGCACAACTCGACGAGAGCGACTATTGGGTCAAAGAGGCTCATGGAAACTCGTAGCTTCTAACAGGGCGATGCAAAAACCGCCCGATGCTGCACCAGCCAAGAGGTTGTAATTGAACTCCACGGCGACTTCACCGCGAAATTTGAAGTTTCAATCCGCCTCGATTTGCCGAAGCGGGTGCCGGCATATGCCGCAACGGCCCATTTCTGCGAGCGCTTCATACCGCCACCTCCGAATTGCTCAATTTCGCAATTCTCAGAAGGTTGTACGCCGCACCGGAAATGAAGGCCGCCATCTGCGTCTTCGCCTGGCCGATGAATCGGGTCTTTCGCAGACCTCCCACCGTTTTGAGCCAACCGAAGATCTCTTCGACCCGTTTTCGTTTCCGCTGACTGATTCGGTAGCCTTCGGTGCGTGTTGTTCGCCCATCGAGGCCCGGCGTGTTCCGCTTGTCTATACGCGCGATGTGGGGCCGAACACCATGGTCGCGCAGGTGCGTAACGAACTCCTTCACGTGGTAGCCCTTGTCCGCCGCCAGCGTCTTGGGGTGGATGCGGCGCCGGCGGGCGCGGGTGAGCATCGAGCGCGCAGCGCGGTGCTCAGCCTGTATCGACTCGGTCACCAGAATGTCCACGCACAAACCGTTGCGGTTCTCCATGAGCACATGGCCGCCGTAGCTCAGCTTGGCCGGCTGGCCGTTGCCCTTCCTCATGAGGCGCGAGTCCGGATCGGTCGAGCTTTGATGGGTGGCGTTCGAGCGCTTCTCGCCCTTGAAGTCGACCATGCCAGTGCCGTCGCCTCCCTCCTTGGGCGGCTCACCGTCCTTGCGCTTGAAGCTCTTGAACGAGGCCCACGCATCGATCAGCGTGCCGTCGACGGTGAAATGATCCGAAGAGAGCAGGCGCTCGCGGCGGGCAAGACTCACCACCTCGTCGAAGAAACGGCGTGCCACATCCGTGGCGACAAGTCGTTCGCGCAGGCGGCTGAAATTCGATTGATCGAGGCTGGCGCTCTCCAGCCCCATGTCGAGAAACCAGCGAAAGAGAATGTTGTAGTCGAGCTGCTCGCAAAACTGCCGGTCAGAGCGAATCGAGTACAGCGCGATCAGCAATTGGCCCTTGAGCAGACGCTCGGGCGGAATCGACGGACGGCCAACGTTCGAATACAGCGCATCGAGTTCCGCCGAAATGGCGCCGAGCGCGCGTTCAGCCAGTTTCTTAACGTTCCGAAGCGGATGATCCGCCGGCACCCGCGACTCGGGCGAGAAGTAGTGGAACATCGAGGATTGGGGATTGAGTTGGCCGCGCATCGCTGTCAGGGCAAGAGTTTGGGGAGCGCTTCTATGACAAACAATCGCCCAGTTCGTTCACTGGGTTTTGCATCAACCTGCTAACGCTTGGCTCAGGGGCGCGCAGCGAAGCGGAGCGTCCCTTGGAGCCCGTAGTTAGCTGCGTGCTACACCTCGATTTCAAAGCCAAGGTCAACATCACACGCCGCCTGACCGCCGCGAATCCCCCAATTTTCCGCCATGATTTCACGCAGCATGATCTTTACGTGGTTGGGCGGAATATCAAACTGAGACAAGTTAGTTACGATGCCCTGATAGAGCCGCCTCTTGGCGTCGAGGGACCTGCCAGCAAAACAATCGATGCTTATATGAGTGTAATACTCCGGCTTTTCTCGGTCTGGTGGGCATTGAAATCTATGGGGCTCGTGCACGAGTAGCCGCACATTCCTATCACTTGGAAGTATTTTGAACGCCTCCCGCAAGGCGGAGTGAACAGCCTCCATGATTCCGGTTTCGACTTCCGGCGCGTATTGTCGACGGACTTCTATCAGAACACTTGGCAATTTGATCTCCTTGTAAAGCTAACGCTGTTATAAATTGCCGAAAGAAGCGTAGCTTATTGAGGTCAATTTCATGACCTTGTTAGGCAAGCGCCTCTTCTCTACGCCATGCTGCATCCTCAATTGCCTCAAACATAGCGGACACACTTGTAAATGCTTCTCTCAAGCTAAGTTCTTGAAGATCTCGCTCTAGTTCATTCCATTTCCCATGAGCAAAGTCGTTTCTTATTGACCTGAAAGTCCCAACCCGCGACAGAAGTTCATTAGTATTTTTCACCTCAAGTCCACAGTGAATCAGGTGGCGTAAATAAAACTGTATGTCACTAATTCCACGCTCCTTCTTTTTTGGAACGTCCCCAAAGATGGTTATTGCTATATGCTTCAGACCCCACTCCGTAAAACTAGCTAAAAGAACTATGGGCGCAGCCTTTGCAAAAGTAACAACATTATCCTCCCAAGCCGGAACTTCCTCCGAAAGGTAATCGAAAACTTCAGCTCCCGCAGTTTTGTCCTCAACGGCGCGATCATATTCCGCTTGCAGTTCACTCAACTTAGCTTCCGAGGCTACAAGCTGATTGAAACAATAGTTATTAAGTTGGCCAAGCTTGTCGAACAACACCCAGAATGGCTCCCAAAACCGATCTGGTTGATAGATATAGAATCCGTCAGCAATACTCCCCGCAACCTCGTCTTCCACATAAGACCAAGCCCAAAACAAACCATACTTTTTGGCGGTAACTAATTCAGCATCCATGATTCGTTTATCTGCCTAACGTTTAATTAAGGGGCGCGCCGCTCGCGGCGTGTCCAAGCGAGCGTAGCGAGCGCCTTGAATTAATTGTTAGAGGTCGCGTCGCCATGTGCTGCTGCTTCGAGCTGCTGATAGTGCGCGTGCTCCATAAGCACAATCTTCACGCTTCCGAACCCCCGGATTAGAACCCAATGAACAGTTGCCCAATAGATAAGTACCGAACATATGAAATACAGCGCCCATGATGAAAAATGGAAGTAAGGAGTTGGTGCAGGGAGGAATGTGCTAACAACCCACCCCATGACAAAGGTGAACGCAAACCCGAAAGCGATGGTGATTAGAAGCATTCTCCACGCCATCGCCCACGCAAGGCCAAAAGACGCCGACTTCTGATGAGTTATTTCGTTTGGTAAAGCCATATTTCCTCTAACGTCTGAATTCAGCGGACGCCGAAGGCGGTCCGCTGGAATGATGGGTTAGGTGGCTCATGAGCATAGCGCCTCCCACTTGGCGCCAACAAAAACGCCGAGCGCCAAACCTGCCGCGACAACGACCGCACCGATAGCAACTGACAGCGCTGGGTACACGGCGCGCAGAACCAAGGCGGCCGCGAAACCAAGTACTACGCCGACTGCTGCACCGACAGCGAGCCGAGGTTGGGATGCGAGCAGATCGAGCATGGCTATTCAGCTACCTAACGAATTAGCTCAGCCGACGGCAAAATGCGCAGCGTTTTGACGGTCGGCTGAAGCGCCTTGTTGGGCGCCGGTGCAATAGGATTGAACACTGTGCAACGTAGGCCCATTAGACGAATGAGAAATAGAGCAGAGAAGTAGACAGCGTAAGCAAAGCAAACAACAAAATGCGCATGACGTGCAAGTAGGTGACTAGGCTGCTTGGAACGCCGTACTTGGCAAACGCACCACGAAGAACGAACGCGACGAAGGCACCACTACCCTCACGGGGGCCACTCGGCCTACCCAACTGAGCCCAAAGCTCGGGGCTACAGCGCTGAAGATCGGCGGTCACGACACTTCTTGTGAACATGTAGAGGCACGCAATAAGCCCAAACGCCAGGAATTGCCATGACTGCAGCGACATCAGTGTTTACGCCCAACGCCGGAATTCACCGCGCGGCCGAAGGCCGTCCGGTGGAATGACTTGTTGGGCGATTTTGGAGATTGACCTATGGACTACGATGAAGAACTACACAAAGCGTGGGTTGATGCCTGCATGGATGTGGCTCATGACTTCGCGGATGAGTATTGCAACATGCAGTGCGACGGCACGCGCAGCCACCTTGAAGCCGCGACCGCGCACCGGACAAAACTGCGCAACATGCTATGGGATGTGCCGGCCAGCATGGCGCTGACGGACCCGGAACTGCGGACCGGCGTGGAGTTGCAGCGCAAGGAAATTGACCGCCTAAAACAGCAACTGCGCGACGAAGGCGACCGGATTGCCGAATTGAAGCGCGCCATTGAAGCGATGCGCGTAGCTGGCGGAGCGGATGAATTTCAGATGGCGTTCGACATGGCGAAGGCGCTGATTGTGACGCCCAACTTTTAAGTAGACACCAAAACGGTGTGTACACGATTTATACGACATGTAGATATTCTGGTAGTCTCTCGCAAATTGCTGTTTTTCATGACATATGCTTCCAAAGGGCTCTTCGCGATGTCGGATAACACATTTAGCACACCACCTACGCCAGCACCACGTTTGCTCGAGGTCGTCCGTGATCGGATTCGTCTGAAGCACTACAGCATCCGTACAGAACGCGCATATCTAGGATGGATCAAACGGTACATCATTTTCCATGGCAAGCGCCACCCTCGCGACATGGGCAAGCGTGAGCTGGAGGCTTTCTTGAGCGCGCTGGCGGTGGAGCGGAATGTAAGCGCGGCGACGCAGACACAAGCGCTCTCTGCCCTGCTCTTTCTTTACCGGGAGGTTCTTGAGTTGCCTTTTCCGTGGCTTGACGATGTTGTTCGTGCAAAGAAGCCGAGGCGGCTACCCACGGTATTGACCCGCGATGAAGTTGCCGCGGTGCGCGCTGCTATTGAGGATGCCGAGATTGGCTTGGTGGTCGGGCTGTTGTACGGCTCCGGTATGCGTTTGATGGAGGCTGTGCGTTTGCGCATCAAGGATATTGATCTGGCCCGGAAGGAGATTTTGATACGTGACGGCAAAGGCGGGAAAGACCGGGTGACGATGCTGCCGGGTGCGTTGACTGTGCCCTTGACCTCGCAAATTGCCGCCGCTTGCAAGGTGCATGAGTTCGATCTGGCGCAAGGTCGCGGTGCGGTGTGGCTGCCAAACGCATTGGCCGCCAAATACCCTGCGGCGGCAACGTCGCTCGGGTGGCAGTATGTTTTTCCGGCCAAGGGCGTGTCGACCGACCCGCGCACCGGCAATGTCGGGCGGCATCATATTGACGAAAAGCGTATTCAGCGCGGCGTGAAGCGGGCCGTCATTCAAGCGGGTATCCGAAAACCCGCAACACCTCACACGCTGCGCCATTCGTTTGCGACGCATTTGCTCGAATCAGGCTACGACATTCGAACCGTACAGGAGCTGCTGGGGCATTCGGATGTGACGACGACGATGATTTACACCCACGTGTTGAATCGCGGTGGTCGAGGCGTGGTGAGCCCGCTCGATCGCGTGGGTTGAGTTGCAGTGGTGGGCAGCACGTTGTCTGCCCTGCTTCGGGCTTGTCGTGTAATCGAAGTGGTGCGGCGGGTTGAAACCCGCCCTACGTTTTGACGAGGCTTTGTGGCATCCGCCCAACCGCGCTCAATACGGATTGGACGCTTCAAGCATGATAGGCGAACCAATATAGCAATATTGGCAGGAGCGCCAGGGCGATCGTGACGGCCAGGCCTGTTTTACCGGGCAGGACGAGGAAGCTCTTTTTCGGATTGCGTGGATTAAAGAACACCGCCACGCCGCCATCGTTGTTACTGCGGATACGCGCCAGCTGCCTGTCGAGCAAAAATTTCGCGTTGTGGCTGACGATCATCACCCAAGGTGAAACGCGGCTGCCCTGGTAGTGCTCACCATCGACGCAGTACTCGTACAAAGCCGAGGCTGCGTATTCCTGGCGCGAGGTGACCAGATGGGTGCCGCCCACTTTTCGCGCCCCTCTGTTGACCAGAACGCCGGTGGTGCTCGGCCAGGCCATGGTGCGCAGTTGATAGACGGCCGAATAGCTCAAGAGCACAAGGCAGTACAGCGCCGCAAAAAAGACGATGCCTCTTTTGTCTCCGTCGGCGGCCAGAGCCAACATCGCGCTCAGATACTCGACCATCTTTCAGACCGATACTTGCGCTACGCTCAGCCGACCCAGCGCCGCGCGTTGCGGAACATGCGCATCCACGGGGAGTCTTCGCCGCTGCCGGCCGGGTACCACGACATTTGCGTTGTGCGGTGGGTGCGCTCGGGGTGCGGCATCATGATGGTGAAGCGGCCGTCGTCGGTGGTGACGCCGGTGATGCCTTCGGGCGAGCCGTTGGGGTTGAAGGGGTAGCGCTCGGCGGCCTGGCCGTGGTGGTCGATGAAGCGCACCGCCTGAATGACGCTGTCTTTTGCACCGCCTGTGAACACCGCCTGCCCTTCGCCGTGCGAGACGACGATGGGCATGCGGCTGCCGGCCATGCCGTCGAAGAAGATGGACGGATTGTCGAGAATTTCGACCTGGCTGAAGCGCGCTTCGAACTGCTCGCTGCGGTTGCGGTGGAAAGTGGGCCAGTGCTGTGCGCCGGGGATGATGGGCGCGAGGTGCGACATCATCTGGCAGCCGTTGCACACGCCGAGGGCAAAGGTGTCGTCGCGGACAAAGAAGGCTTCGAAGGCGTCACGCAGTTTGGCGTTGAACAGAATGGACTTGGCCCAGCCCTGCCCCGCGCCGAGCACGTCACCATACGAGAAGCCACCGCAGGCGGCGACGCCTTTGAAGTCGGCCAGGGCGAAGCGACCGTTTTGCAGGTCGGACATGTGCACGTCGAAGGGATCAAAGCCGGCGCGGGCAAAGGCGGCGGCCATTTCAACGTGGGAGTTAACACCTTGCTCGCGCAGGATGGCGATCTTGGGGCGCACGCCGGTGGTGATCATGGGCGCGGCGATGTCTTCATTGGCGTCGAAGCTGAGCCGCACGCTCAGGCCGGGGTCGGTGGCGTCGGCGAGCGCGTCGTATTCTTCTTGCGCGCAGGTGGCGTCGTCGCGCAGGCGGGCAATCTGGTAGCTGGTTTCGGTCCAGGTCTGTTGCAGTTCGATGCGCGGCGCCTGGAACAGCAGCTTGGCGTTACGCCAGACGCGGATCTCGTCCTTGTTATTGGGCTCGCCGATGAAGTGATAGGACAGCCCGGCGGCGCGCAGCGGCTCGGTGAGGCGGGCGCGGTCGCTGCGGCGGATTTGCACCACCGCGCCGAGCTCTTCGGCAAACAGGCCGGCAAACACTTTGTCGTTGAAGCGGCCCTTGAGGGTGTCTGGCTTTTTGTCGAGGCCGTCGACGTCGTTCATCCACTCGTCGTAGCAGACGGTGTCGAGCAACAGCGACAGGCCGCAGTGCGAGGCAAAGGCCATTTCGCACACGGTGGCCCACAGGCCGCCGTCACTGCGGTCGTGATAGGCGAGCAGCAAATCGTCCTGACGGAAACGCTGAATGAGCGCGAAGAATTGCTTGAGCTGGGCGGGGTCGACATCGGGCGCATGCTCACCGACGCTGTTGTAGGCTTGCGCCAGCGCCGAGCCGCCGAGGCGGTTTTTGTTGTTGCCCAGGTCGATGAGGATCAGCTCGGTCTCTTCTTGCTCAAGCAACTGGAGCTGCGGGGTGAGCGTGCGGCGCACGTTCTGCACCGGCGCAAAGGCGGTGACGATGAGCGACAGCGGCGAGACCACTTGCTTGTCTTCGCCGCCCTCTTTCCAGGCGGTTTTCATCGACAGCGAATCTTTGCCGACCGGGATCGACAGCCCGGCGCTTTGGCAGAACTGCGACACGGTGGTGACGGTGTCAAACAGGTGCGCGTCTTCGCCGCGGTGGCCGGCGGCGGCCATCCAGTTGGCGGAGAGCTTGATCTGCTTGATGTCGGCAATGTCGGCAGCGGCCACGTTGGTGATGGCTTCGCCAACGGCCATACGGCCACTGGCTGCGGCGTCGACGCAGGCCAGCGCGGTGCGCTCGCCCATGGCAAAGGCTTCGCCCTTGTCGCCGTGAAAGCTCATGGATGTGACGGCCACGTCGGCCACCGGCACTTGCCACGGGCCGACCATCTGGTCGCGCGCGGTGAGGCCGCCCACGCTGCGGTCGCCAATGGTGATGAGGAAGTTCTTGGAGGCGACGGCCGGCAGGCGCAGCACGCGGCGGCAGGCCTCGTCGAGCGCCATGTCGGTGACGTCGAAGGGCGGCAGAAACACCGCGCGGCGCGACACGTTACGCGTCATTTTGGGCGGCTTGCCGAGCAGCACCGACATGGCCATGTCGACGGGTTTGTTGTCGAACTGGCGGTCGGTCACGGTGAGCTGGCCGTCGTCAGTCGCCACACCCACCACGGCAAACGGGCAGCGCTCGCGCTCGCAGATGGCGCGGAAGGCGTCCAGCGATTCGGGGGCGATGGCGAGCACGTAGCGCTCTTGCGACTCGTTGCTCCAGATCTCGCGCGGGCTCATGCCCGGCTCTTCGATGTGGATTTCGCGCAGTTCAAATGTGGCGCCAAGATCGGCCGAGTCGGCCAGCTCGGGCATGGCGTTGGAGATGCCGCCGGCGCCGACGTCGTGGATCGACAAAATCGGGTTGGCTTCGCCTTGCTGCCAGCAACGATCGATGACTTCCTGACAACGGCGCTGGATTTCGGGGTTGCCGCGCTGCACCGAGGCAAAGTCGAGGTCGGCCGCGTTGGTGCCGGTGGCCATGCTGGAGGCAGCGCCGCCGCCCAGGCCGATGAGCATGCCCGGACCGCCGAGCTGGATCATCAGGGTGCCGGGGGCGAACTTGATCTTGAAGGACTGCTCGGCCTGAATGCTGCCCAGACCGCCGGCGATCATGATCGGCTTGTGATAGCCGCGCACTTCGCCCTGCACTTCTTGCTCGAAGCTGCGGAAATAGCCGGCCAGATTGGGGCGGCCGAATTCGTTATTGAAGGCGGCGGCGCCGATCGGGCCTTCGATCATGATGTCGAGCGCCGAGGCGATGCGGTCGGGCCGGCCATAAGGCTTTTCCCAAGGCTGCTCAAAGCCGGGGATGGCTAGGTTGGACACCGAGAAACCGGCCAGACCCGCCTTGGGCCGCGAGCCGCGACCGGTGGCGCCTTCGTCGCGGATCTCGCCACCGGCACCGGTGGCCGCGCCCGGGAAGGGCGAAATCGCCGTCGGGTGGTTGTGGGTTTCGACCTTGGCGAGGATGTGCTGCGTTTCGTGGCGGAACTGCCACTGGCCGTCGGCGCTCGGGTAGAGCGCGTCGACCGCCGCGCCTTCGATCACCGAGGCGTTGTCGGAGTAGGCCACCACGGTGCCTTCGGGCTGCGCCTTGTGGGTCTCGCGGATCATGCCGAACAGGGTTTTTTCTTCGGGCCGGCCGTCGATCACCCAGTCGGCGTTGAAGATCTTGTGGCGGCAATGCTCGGAGTTGGCCTGCGCGAACATCATCAGCTCGACGTCGGTCGGGTTGCGGCCGACGCGGGTGAAGTTGTCGATGAGGTAATCGATTTCGTCGTCCGACAGCGCCAGCCCGAGCTCGCGGTTGGCCGCTTCGAGCGCACCGCGACCCGCGCCGAGGATGTCGACACTGGTGAGCGGCTGCGGGCTGTAATGGTGGAACAGCGCTTCGGCGGCGGCGAGGGTGTCGAGCACCGACTCGGTCATGCGGTCGTGCAGGAGCGGCAGCACCTTGTCGCGCTGAAGACCCAGCCCGCCTTTGGCCATCACGGTGTAGGCAATGCCGCGCTCAATGCGCACCACGGCGTCGAATCCGCACTGGTGGGCAATGTCGGTGGCCTTGGACGACCACGGCGAAATCGTGCCCAGACGCGGCGTAACCAGAATCAGCTCGCCTTCGGGGGGCGCATCGGCCGCGGGATGCGCGCCGAGCAGATCCACCAGCCGGCCCATGGCTGTCTCATCAAGCGTGCCATTGAGCTCAATAAAGTATTGAAACTCGGCATGGACGCCATGAAAGCGCGAGATGACGCGGCCCAGGGTGTCGGCAAGGCGGGTCTGGCGGGGTGCCGACAGCGCTGATGCGCCGCGGAGAGTGATGATTTCAGTCATGTGATCGGCGGGGACAGGCAGAGGTGAATTGCGTCGCGCCCAAGAGCGGCGGCCGGCGAAAAAACGAAGGCGAAATTATACCTGAGCCACGCGGCCCTTACGGGCGACGATGCGCTGGCACACGACGACAGGCACCCCGGCCGGCGCGTGCCGGGTGGCCTTAGGCTAGAATTCGCCTTTTAGCCTGACAGCCCTTCTCCATGACATCTCCTCTGGCGCTCGCGCCGCTCTCGCCCGGCTGGTGCATCGCTCCGCCGCTGGTGTTTGCGCTGGCCGCCACCGGAATGATGGCCAGCGGGGCGAACACGCCCGCGTTTATCGCCATCAATCAATGGACGAGCGCCCTGCCCGACGGCGTGTGGGCCGGCGTCACCGACACCGCCAGCGTGCTCTCGGCGGGCGCCTTGCTGGCCTTGTGCCTGAACAGCGCGCCGCGTGCCGTGGTGACTGCGGTGCTGGCCTGGCCTGCAGGCATCGTGCTGGTGCGCGGCCTCAAGGCGCTGATCGACGCGCCCCGCCCGCAAGAGGTGTTGCCGGCCGACGCCCTGCACCAGATCGGGGTCACGCTCTCGGGCTATAGCTTTCCCTCCGGCCACACGGCCACGGCCTTTACGCTGATTGCGGCCCTCATATTAAGTACGCCAGCGTGTCGGCGCGCCCTGCCCGCGGTGTTGCTCTTGCTGGCCGGCACGCTGATTGCGCTGTCGCGCATCGCCGTTGGCGCGCACTGGCCGGGCGATGTCCTCGCAGGCGCGGCGGCAGGCTGGCTGTGTGCGGTGGTCGGCGTGATGCTGGCGCAGCACTGGCCGCTGTGGGCTTCGCGCCGGGCGATGATCGCCTTGAGCGTCGCGGGCATCGCGGTGTGCCTCGCGCGCGTTTTTGTTGTCACCGGCTACCCGCAGGCACAGACGTGGGCGACGGCGCTCGGGCTGGCTGGTCTGGTCGCGGCGGGCGTCTCGCTCAAACGCACCGTGGCGAGCCCCGCATGAAGCGCGCACTGGCGGTTGTTCTTACGCTGGCGCTGGTGGCGTGGTTTATCGCTGCCGGACAGTGGTCGGCGCTGGGCGGGCTGATTCGCGACACCCCGATCAGCGCGCTGGCCATCGCCGCCGCTGGCTTTGCCCTGAGCTACGCGCTGCGCGCCCTGCGGGTGTGGGACGAATTCCGCCATGACGCGACCGGTCGCTTCGGCACCTGCCTGCGCATCGTGCTTGTTCATAACGCGATGGTAAATATCGTGCCGTTTCGCGGTGGCGAGGCGGCTTTCCCGATTCTGTTGGGTCGCAACTTTGGCACCCCCCTCGGGCGCGCCGTCGCGTCGCTGGTGTGGTTCAGACTGCAAGACGCATTTGTGGTGATGGCGCTGGCCTTAGCGGTGTGGCCGGGCCTGCCGACATGGCTGCGCATCGCTGGCATTGTGGCGCTTGTCGCGACCGCTTTTGCGCTGCCGCGCTGGGCGCGACGCACCCACGCCTGGCACGAAGGCGGCCGCTGGCAGGCGCGCTTTGGCAAGCTGCGCAACGCCTTTGCCGATTCCACACGCCACGCCCGTTTCGGCTGGCTATGGACGATCGCCAACTGGTCGGTCAAACTGGCGGCCCAGGCTTGGTTGCTGTCGGTCTTGCTTGGCGCCTCAACAATGATCGGCGCGGCCGGCGCGCTGGGCGCCGAACTGGCCGCCATTTTGCCGGTGCAAGGCGTCGCCGGCTTTGGCACCTATGAAGCCGGGGCGGCGGCTGCGCTGCTGCCCAATGGCATTGATTTTGAAACCGGGCTGCAAGTGGCGCTTGCCCTGCATCTCTTTGTTATCGCGTGTTCGAGTATCGCCGGCGCCCTCGCCTGGCTGGCCGGCCTGAGCATGCAATCTGCACCCAAACAAGGCATTGACCGTCAATGAACACATCCCCCCTGCCGCACGCTGAACCGCGCATCCCCGACAACCTGCCCAAGCATCGTCTGTCGGTGGTAGTGCCCATGTACAACGAGGCAGAAAACGTCGAGCCGCTGCTCGAACGCATTCACCTCGCGCTCGGCCCCTACCCGTGGCCGTGGGAAGTGGTGCTGGTCGATGACGGCAGCTCGGACGGCACGCCGAACGAGCTTGAGCGCTGCGCGAAAAAGTACGGATCGCATGTGCGCGTGGTCGTGCTGGTGCGCAACTTCAAGCAGACCGCCGCCATGCAGGCCGGCCTCGACGCCGCCCGCGGCACCGTGATCGCCACCATGGACGGCGATTTGCAGAACGATCCGATCGACATCCCGCGCATGGCCGGCCGCCTGCTGACCGAAGACCTCGACCTGGTCGCCGGCTGGCGCAAGGACCGGCAGGATGGCCTGTGGCTGCGCAAGATTCCGTCGCGCATCGCCAACCGGCTGATCGCCCGCCTGACCGGCGTGCAGCTCAAGGACTACGGCTGCAGCCTGAAAGTCTTTCGCGCTAGCGCGATCAAAAACGTACGCCTCTATGGTGAGATGCACCGCTTCATCCCGGCCTGGCTGGCCACCGTCACTACGCCGAAGCGCATCGCGCAAGAAGTGGTGGCGCACCACGCACGGGTCTTCGGGCAATCGAAATACGGCATTTCACGCACCTTCCGCGTCGTGCTCGATCTGGTGTTTGTGTACTTCTTCATGCGTTACCGGACGCGGCCGGGCCACTTCTTTGGCGGCATCGGCATCGCGCTGGGCGGCGTTGGCGGCCTCATCCTCACTTACCTGATGGCGCTCAAAGTCTTCTTCGGTGAGTCTATCGGCACCCGGCCGCTCTTGTTCGGCGGCTTCTTCCTGGTCATCGCCGGCATCCAGATGGTGACCTCCGGCGTGCTGGCCGAGTTGCTGGCACGGGTGTATTTCGAATCCGGCATCACCAAGCCGTATCTGGCCCGCCCGACCAAAGAGCTGTCCGACGCCGCCGGCTGGGCGCAATCACCCGAGCACCACGAATGAACGAAGCGAACGCCCACCCACGCCGGCTCATTGGCTGGCTGGTCTTCCTCCTGCCGCTGATCAGCTATCTGGCCTATCTCGGGTCTTACCCGCTGTTCGACGTGGACGAAGGGGCGTTCTCCGAAGCCACGCGCGAGATGTTCGAGCGGGGCGACTTTCTGTCGACCTATCTCGACGGCGAGCATCGCTTCGACAAACCCATCCTGATCTACTGGCTGCAAGCGTTGGCCTATATGGTGCTCGGCCCGACCGAATGGGCGTTCCGCCTGCCCTCGGCGCTGGCCGCCATCGGCTGGAGCTACGCGACCTGGAAGTTCGCCCGCGAGCGTTTTGGCGCGCAGACCGCACTGGCCGCCTTGCTGGTGGTCAGCACCGCCATCGGGCCGTTTGCCATTGGCCGCGCCGCCACCGCCGACGCCCTGCTCAACCTGTGGCTGGCGCTGGCGCTGTTCGACGCCTGGCGACACCTGGAATCCGGCCGTCGTGCGCCGCTGCTGCGCACCTATGTGTGGATCGGTCTCGGCGTGCTGACCAAAGGCCCGATCGCGATCATCGTGCCCATCGCCGTCACCTTCCTGTTTTGCGCCAGCCGCAAGCAGTGGCAGACCTGGCTCAAAGCCATCAGCGACCCGATCGGCTGGGGCCTGCTGATTGTGCTCGTGGTGCCCTGGTATGCCGCCGCACTGGGCATCCACGGCCAGAAGTTTATCGACGGCTTTATCTTCAAGCACAACGTCAAGCGCTTCACCGGCACGCTCGAAGGCCACGCCGGCAGCATGTTCTATTACGTGCTGGCGGTGCCACTGCTGCTGCTGCCCTGGACCGGCCCGCTGTTTGCCGCCTGTCGTCAGATCCGCAAAGACATGGCCACCGGCGTGCGCCGCTACCTGTGGATCTGGGCGGCGTTTGTGGTGGTGTTTTTCAGCCTGTCGGGCACCAAGCTGCCGCACTACGCACTGTATGGCGCAACACCGCTGTTCTTGCTGATCGCCGCGCACCGCTTCGACCACGGCCGCACCTGGGCGCATGCCATTGCGCCGACGGCGCTGTTCATCCTGTTCGTGTTGGCGCCATCGCTGCTCGGCTTCCTGTCCGGCACCGACGCCGGCAATCCTTTTTATCGCGCACAACTTTCGCGGGCCATGGAACTGGCCGGCTGGCCCTACTATGCCGTCACACTCGGCGCACTGGTACTGTGGCTGACGCTGCTCACCAGCAAGGCGACCGGCACCTGGCGGAAGATGGCCGTGGCCGCGGTGCTGCAGATTGCCGTGCTGACCAGCACCGTGGTGCCCTATCTTGGCGAAGTGCTGCAAGGCCCGGTGCGAGACGCCGGCCTGCACGCACATTCGCTGGGCGAATCGGCCGTGCGAATGCGCTTCGACGCGCCGAGCTTCAGCGTCTATGCCCAAGCGCCAACGCCATCGAGGGTGCCGGCCGCTGGCGAGCTGGTCATTACGCGCATCGACCGGGTGCCCGAGTCGGGCTTTGATACCGTGTTTGCCGAAGGCGGTGTCGTGCTGTTGCGCAAAAACGCCGAATGAACAACGCCCAATCCTTCCGCCTGCTGCTCCTCGTGGCAGTCGTACTCACCGGCTATCGCGCCTGGGTGATCGGGCATCTCGGCATCGACCCCTATGTCGACGAAGCCTATTACTGGGGCTGGTCACAAGCGCTCGACTGGGGCTACTACTCCAAGCCGCCGCTGATCGCCGGCATGATCGCCGCCTCCGAAGCCCTGCTCGGCCACACCCTGCTGGCGCTCAAACTACCCGGTCTGCTGTGCTATCCGCTGACCGCGCTGGTACTGCATGCAGTTGGCGCGCGCATGTTCACGGCACGCGTCGGCTTCTGGGCCGGCCTGGCTTTCCTGACACTGCCCCTGGTGTCGACGTTGGGGCTGTTTGTCTCCACCGACGCGCCCTTGCTGCTGTTCTGGGCACTCGGCATCTACGGCATCGTCGCAGCACGCGAAACCCATGCATGGCGACACTGGTTGCTGGTGGGGCTGGCCTTTGGCCTGGGCATGATGTCCAAATACACCATGATCGCCTTCGCCGGGTCGGCACTGCTCGTGCTGTTGGCCGAACCCGGTGGTCGGCGCCAATTGCTGAGCATCAAGCCCTGGGTGGCCTTTGCGCTGGGACTGCTGATTTTCGCGCCGAATCTGTGGTGGAACGTGGTCAATGACTTTCCCACCTTCCGTCACACTGCCGAAATCACCCGTCTGGAGTCCCGCGGCTGGGCGCCGGGCGAATTTGTCGAATTCATCGGCGCGCAGTGGCTGTCCTTCGGCCCGTTGCTGACGCTCGGCCTGCTTTGGGCCTTTTTGCGCACGCGACGGCTGTGGCGTGAGGACCGCTATCGGCGCCTGCTGCTGTTTGTCTTGCCGCTGCTGCTGCTGGTGTCCTTCCAGGCGCTGACCGGACGGGCGAACGGCAACTGGGCGGCCCCCGTTTTTGTCGCCGCTTGCGTGCTTGTTGTCGCCTTTCTGGCAGAGTCCGGTCGTTGGCGTTTTGCGATCAGCGCCGTGGTGCTGAATCTGACGCTCGGGCTGGCGGTCTACCACTGGCCCGAAATCACCCGCATTGCCGGCGTCGAGCTGACTGCCAAAAACGACCCCTACAAGCGGGCTCGTGGTTGGTCAGCCCTGGCGGACCAGGTCGCCCCGGTACTGGCTGCGCATCCCGATGCAGTCGTCGTCGCCAAGGATCGCGAGTTGCTCGCTCAGGTCATCTATCGCTTGGAGCCGTCGCACTACGCCAGCTGGAACCCCGATGGGGGCGTGGCTGATCACTACCAGCTCACGACCGACCTCAACCGCTATCGCGACCGACCCGTGCTGCTTCTGTCGCGCACAGCCCAGATCGACGACGTGGCCGACCGCTTCGAAAGCGTCACCGCACTTGGAGAGGTTTCAGTGTCGGTGCACCGAAACTTTGAGCGACGGCTCAGCCTGTTTTTGCTGACGGGGTTCCGCGGTTACCCCTAAAAAACAACGCGGCCCGTGGGCCGCGTTGTTGGATCTGATCATGCCGCAAAGCTGTCAGCGAGCGACTTTTCCAAACAGACCTTTGACCGCCTCCTGAATATCAGCCGGGAATATCACCGTCTTCGAATTCTCGGACTGACTCAGATCGCTCATGGCAGCAATGTATTTTTCCCCCAGCACAAACTGCAGGGGCACCGGGTTGTCACCCACCGCATTTGCCACACGACGGATCGCTTCGGCCGAGGCCTCGGCCAGCATCACCTGAGCGCTGGCGTCGCGCTTGGCGGCTTCAAGACGCGCCTCGGCTTCGAGCACGGCTGACTGCTTGGCGCCTTCGGAGCGGGTCACCATCGCCTTGCGCTCACGCTCGGCAGCGGCCTGCATTTCCATGGCTTTTTGCATGGAGGCAGACGGGTTGATGTCCTGGATTTCGACCGACTTGACGGTCAGACCCCAATCGACCGCTTCATCAGCGATGCTCTCGCGCAAGCGCGCCTTGATCTTGTCACGCGACGACAGCGCCTCGTCCAGATCCATCTCACCCAGGATCGAGCGCAGCGTGGTCATGATCAGGTTACGGATGGCCTCGCCGAAATCGGTCACGCCATACACGGCCTTGACCGGATCGGTCACCTTCACGAAGGCCACCGCATTGGTCAGGATCACTGCGTTATCTCGGGTAATGACTTCCTGCTCCTGAACATCAAGGATCAGATCCTTGGTCACCAGCTTGTAGGCAACGTTATCCAGGTAAGGGATGATGATGTTCAGGCCAGGAATGATGGTGCCGTGATACTTCCCGAGGCGCTCGACGATCCACTCCTCGCCTTGCGGGACAATCCGCACTCCTTTGGCGATGGTGATGACCACGAAGATCAACACCGCGATCATGACGATCAAAACGTCTGGCATGCTATTCCCTTAGTGATGTTTGATGACGTTGACGTAACTGCCCTCGACCGACAATACGCGTACGCGCTCACCGGAGGCGATGGTCTCTTCTGCGCGACATTCCCATTGTTCTGCGCCGAGCACCGGCTTCTGGAAACGCACCTGACCGGGCTGAAACGGTGCAACCGCCGACGTCAGCAAGCCGACCTCCCCGATCGCCGCCCCACCGGCCTGGCCGATCCGGGTTTTGTGCTGATCGGCTCGAAAGACGCGAAACCACAGAATGGTCAGCGCTACCGAGGCCACAGTCCAGAGCAGCAACTGGATTGTCAGCGACAACGCGGGGGCGACGAGCAGAAGCAAGCCGACGAGCACCGCGCCAAAACCAAACCAGATGACGAAAAAAGCGGGGATGGCCAGTTCGGCGAGCATCAATACGATACCCACGACCAGCCAGTGCCACCAGGCAGGCACGAGATCCATGAAAATCCTTTAAGGTAGGTCTGCTCAGTCTTTCTTTCCAGACGCCGCAGCAACAGGCGCCGCCGTCGGCGTGCTGCCGAGCTTGACGACTTTGGTAGCCGCATCCGGCTCTTCGAGCTTCTCGAGCTTGCCGTCAACCCAGGCGCCGCAGTCCATCTGCAACTGGCTATAGCTGATATTGCCTGTCACGCGCGCCTTGGGCTGAAGCTCCAGAAAATGGGTCACCGTCACGTCGCCGATGATTGTGCCATTAATGACCGCATCATGCGTTCGGACGCTGCCTTCGATGCAGCCGCGCTCGCTCAACACCAACAGCCCGCGCTCCTCGCCCTTGTTGATGACATTGCCTTTGACACGACCGTCGACGCGCAGGCCGTCAGAGAAAATCACATCGCCGACGATCTCGACGTTGTCCGCGATCAGGCTGGACAACTTGTTGATTTCAATCGACTTTGATTTGTCTGATTTCTTCTTGCCAAACATGGGCAACTCTCCTCGGACTCTGGTGCGCGTTGATATCGGTGCGTGACAGCGACGCACTCAAACAGGGTGAAGAAGCTTACGGCTTTTTTTGAGCGTTCTTGAAAAGTGCCAACTCATCGCCCAAGCGATTGAGCTCAGCGGAACGCGCACTCAGTTCCTTTTCAAGTTCTGCACGCGTGGCTTGTTCGACACTCAGGTTCATCCGCTGCAACTCCAACTCATCGCGAAGCTTCGCGTTTTCACGTTCGAGTTCGGCCACGCGATCAGTGGCGGGAGTGAGTTGGGCTTCGAAGTGTTGCAGTCCGGCATAGCCCACGATGCCGATCAGAACGATCAGCAACAACGGGGTCCAGTTGCGTCGCTGCTGCTTCTCTGTCGCCAGGACAAAAGCATCGTTCGACAGGTCGCGTGTTTCGGATTTCCGACGAAACAAAGTCACGGGGACTCGGGGTTCAGGAACCGGCGAGGTAAAGCACCGGATCCACAAACTCACCATTTTCCAGGATTTCGAAATGCAGATGCGGCCCGGTCGAACGCCCAGTTGAACCGACCGCGGCAATATTCTGGCCGGGGGTCACCACATCGCCTTCCTTGACGAAGAGCTTTGAGGCGTGCGCATAGCGCGTCACCAGACCGTTGCCGTGGTCGATTTCGACCTTGTTGCCGTATTCATGATGATAGCCGGCCACAATCACCGTTCCACCCGCGCTGGCGCGAATCGGTGTCCCGCTAGGTGCGGCGAAATCCTGACCACTGTGGAAGGCTCGACGACCCGTGAACGGGTCGTAACGGTTACCGAAAACCGAGCTGCGACGACCTTCGCTGACCGGCGCACGGCTTGGAAAAATCATGTAGGACAACTTGCGCTTCGCCGCACGTTCGTCGATGGACGCCAACACCTGATCAAGTCGGGCAAGTTCATCTTCGAGCTGATCAAGTCCCGTCTGTGCGGAACTGAGATCGAAAGCCTGGCTGCGTTGAATGGACTCACCGAGCGGTGGAATCATCGGACCGCCGGCCGGGCCGGGTTTGGCCACGCCAGGTGGCGTGCTGCCTTTGAGACGGCGCTCGAACGCATTGAGTACACCGACGCGATTGGCAAGCGTCTTGGCATCGGATTCGAGGCGAAACAGGCGACCCGTGAGTTCGCCAAGGCGATCAATCACGAATTTGTCTTCGGGGGGTGCGTCAGCATTGACCACGGTTTCGTCAACCGCAGCCACAACGATGGGCGCGGTCGGCTCGACAAGCGTCATGCCAAGCCAGATCCCGCCCGTAAGCGTAAGTAATATAGCTGCCGAGACGCCCAGCAAGAAAGTCCGCCCACTAACCGTGCGGACCTTGGACTGGGTCAGCGCCTTGGCGGAGAGAATGACGAAGGCCATTCGTTTCCACTCCGTCGAGTCTGATTCGCTACTGATGGGAAATACCATCGAGCGGCGCGATCATCCCATATATTGGGTCCGACAAAATTGCGATAACGCAAAGTCCTGTCGGAGTCGCAACCGCGAGAGTCTAGCATTGTAACGGCAAGATGCAAGCCGGCTTGAGGATGCTGCGCAGCGCCTCAAGCCGGACCATCGCGAAAACTGAATCAGTTTTTACGGTGCGCGGCCAGCTTCAGCCAGGTATCAACGACCGTATCCGGATTCAACGAAATGGTCTGGATGCCTTCATCCATCAGCCATTCGGCGAAATCGGCATGGTCCGACGGACCCTGACCGCAGATGCCAACGTATTTGCCCAGCCGGTTCGCGGCCTGGATGGCCATCGACAGCAATTGCTTGACGGCCGGATCGCGCTCGTCGAAGGCATGCGCCACCAGACCCGAGTCGCGGTCCAGACCGAGCGTGAGCTGGGTCAGGTCATTCGAACCGATGGAGAAGCCGTCGAACACTTCGAGGAACTGTTCGGCGAGCAAGGCGTTGGAGGGGATCTCGCACATCATGATGAGCTTGAGATCGTTCACGCCACGCTCGAGGCCGTTTTCAGCCAGCAGCTCGACCACTTCGCGCGCCTCTCCGACGTTACGCACAAACGGCACCATGAGCTGGACGTTGGTCAGGCCCAACACATCGCGCACACGCTTCATGGCGATGCATTCGAGTTCGAAGCAATCGCGGAAACTGTGGGAAATGTAGCGCGAGGCCCCGCGGAAACCGAGCATCGGGTTTTCTTCTTCCGGCTCGTAGATTTCGCCGCCGAGCAGCTTGCGGTACTCGTTGGACTTGAAGTCGGACAGACGCACGATGACGGGCTTCGGGTAGAAGGCTGCGGCAATCACTGCGACGCCTTCGACCAGCTTTTCGACGAAGAACTCACGCGGCGTTTCGTACCCACGCGAGCGACGCAGAATTTCCTGGCGCAGCCCTGACGGGACTTGTTCGAGCTCCAGAATCGCCTTGGGGTGGATGCCGATCATGTTGTTGATCACGAACTCCAGACGGGCCAGGCCAACGCCTTCGTTCGGAATCTGCGCAAATTCAAAAGCCAGCTCCGGATTGCCGACGTTCATCATGACCTTGACCGGGATCTCCGGCAGGTTGCCGGTGTCGGTGCTGATGACTTCAAAGTCGAGCTTGCCGCGATACACATAGCCGGTATCGCCTTCTGCGCAGGACGCAGTGACGGAATCGCCTTCGTGCAGCAGTTCGGTGGCATTGCCGCAACCGACGATGGCCGGGATACCCAGCTCACGCGCGATGATCGCCGCGTGGCAGGTGCGGCCACCGCGGTTGGTGACGATGGCGCTGGCGCGCTTCATGACGGGTTCCCAGTTGGGGTCGGTCATGTCGGTCACCAGCACGTCGCCGGGCTGTACACGGTTCATTTCGGCAGCATCGCGAATGACCTTGACCGGGCCCACACCAATGCGCTGACCAATCGCGCGGCCGTGTGTCAGTGCCTTGCCGTATTGCTTGAGGCGGTATTTTTCCAGCACGTGGCCAGACTGCTGGCTCTTCACCGTTTCAGGACGCGCCTGGAGAATGTAGAGTTTGCCGTCTTCGCCGTCCTTGCCCCACTCGATGTCCATCGGACGACCATAGTGCTGCTCGATGATCACCGCGTAGCGGGCCAACTCGAGCACATCGGCGTCGGTCAGCGAGAAGCGGTTGCGGTCGGCCTCGGCGACGTCCAGCGTCTGCACCGATTTGCCCGCGACCGACTTGTCGGTGAACACCATCTTGATCAGCTTGGAGCCCAGATTGCGCCGCACGACAGCCGGGCGGCCCTGGGCCAGCGTGGGCTTGTGCACATAGAACTCGTCCGGATTCACGGCGCCTTGCACCACCGTCTCGCCCAGACCGTAAGAGGCGGTGATGAAGACCACATCCTTGAAGCCGGATTCGGTATCGAGCGAGAACATCACACCCGAGGTGCCGGTATCGGAGCGCACCATGCGCTGCACGCCAGCGGACAAGGCGACATCGGCGTGCGCGTAGCCTTTGTGAACGCGATAGGCAATGGCACGATCGTTGTACAGCGACGCGAAGACTTCCTTGATCGCGTGCAGGATATTGTCGTAGCCGCGGATGTTCAGGAAGGTTTCTTGCTGGCCGGCGAAGGACGCGTCGGGCATGTCTTCGGCCGTCGCGGACGAACGAACGGCAAAACTGCCCTCACCCTCGGAAGTAATCTTCGCGTAGGCCGTCTTGATTTCTTCTTCGAGCTTGGCCGGGAACGGCAGATCGACAATCCACTGGCGGATTTCGGTGCCGGCCTTTACCAGGGCATCGACATCATCGACATCCAGCGCATCGAGTGCCGCGTTGATCCGGTCGACCAGACCTTGATGGGCAAGGAATTCACGATAAGCGTCTGCAGTCGTTGCGAAGCCGCCAGGAACACGTACACTGGCGGGCAGTTGGCTGATCATTTCTCCGAGTGAAGCGTTCTTGCCGCCGACCTGCTCGACGTCAGACATACGTAGTTCTTCAAACGGGATAACGTAACGGCTCATGGGGCTCTTCCAGAAGGAGTCAGAAAAACTGAAAACCGGAGTTTACAAGGAATTGCTGCCTTGCGGCAAAGACAGGTATACCCGAAACGCTAACCCTACCTTGACCCATGACAGAACTCTCTATCCGTACTGTATTTTTTATCTCCGACGGCACCGGCATCACGGCCGAAACACTCGGCCACAGTTTGCTTGCCCAATTTCCCGACATGCGCTTCAAGCAGGTCCGCCTGCCTTTTGTCGATTCGATCGAAAAAGCACGGGACTGCGCCACACGCATTCGCGAAGCCGGACGCAGCGATGGCACCCGTCCGATTGTCTTCAATTCGCTGGTCGAGCCCGATCTCGTGGCCGGGCTACGCAACGCAGATGCGCTCTTTCTTGATCTGTTCGAGCGCTTTATCGAACCGCTCGAACAAGAACTCGGGCAACGCTCCACCCACACCGTGGGCCGCTTCCACGGCATTGCCGACAGCCTCGACTACAAGAATCGTATCGAGGCCATCAACTTCGCGCTGGCGCACGACGATGGTGTCTCGCATGCCGAGCTGGATGTCTCCGACGTGATTCTTGTTGGCGTTTCCCGCTCGGGCAAAACCCCTACCAGCCTGTATCTGGCCATGCAGTTTGGCGTCAAGGCGGCGAACTACCCGCTGATTCCCGAAGACTTCGAGCGCAGCAAGCTGCCCACCGAGTTGCACAAGCATCGCCGCAAGCTCTTTGGCCTGACCATCAGCGCCGAGCGTCTGTCGCAGATCCGCCAGGAGCGCCGGCCCGACAGCGTGTATGCCTCACTCGACAATTGTCACTACGAGATTGACGCGGCCAAGCGTCTGATGGAGCGGGAGCGCATCCCCTGGCTGGACTCGACCGCACGCTCGATTGAAGAGATCGCCACCAAGATCATGCAGGACGTGCATCTGAACAAGCGGGGCTATTGATCCGGCCATGTAGAATGGCGCCCCGCTCTCCCGGGCCTGCCCGCCGCCGGGCAGGCCCCTCCAAACCCCAGGGCAAGATTTCATGAAACGTCCCCGTAGCAAACGCCGCAGCGGCCTCGGGCCCGACGCCGAGCGTCTCGTCTGGCTGGCCAACGGACTGGCCGAATCCGGCAGCCGTGCCGAAGACCGGCTCTGGGAAAACCAGCTCACCGAGCTGATTGACCAGTTGCTGGACGAAGGCGACGAAGACACCATCAACAGTGCGCTCGACCAGCTCTATTCGAGCAGCCTGACGGCCTATGACGAGCTCGCCGATTTTGTCGAATCCCGCGCAGAAAACGCCGGCCGAAAACTCGCCGATGAAGACGTGCTGCTGGTCGCCGCGCCCCTGCTGTCGTGGTCGCGATACCGTATCCCGGCCCTGGCCATTTCCGATGCCGTGCTGGCCAATCTGCGCGTGCATCTGCAGGCGCATGTGCTGGCCGACAATGTTCGGCTCTCGGTCGCCAGCTACCTGTTCAGCCCGGACCAGCTGCCCGTCGGGTATTGCAATACGGCGCGTTTCGCCGAAGAGATCGGCGTCGCCGCACAAGCCGACCAGGACTTGTCGATCGACGTCGCGTCACTGCCCGAGACCACGCAGTTTCTGTCCGACACCCGCTATCTGCTGTTTGCCGTCGCCGTGCCGCGTGGCAAGCCAATGTTCCGCTGGCAGGAAAACGCCGGCGATCGCGACCATGCGCTTACCCAGTGGCGCAGTCAGGGCGGCGCCTGCCTGGTTCCGCTGCTGCCCGGCTGTGCCGTCGAAGTGGTCTTGCCGGACGCCTACTTTGCCGCTTCGCGCCGCGCCGACCGCGAAAGCCGGGCCTACGCAGTGCGCGCATCGGTCGCCTTTCTCGGCGCCACGCTCGAGGCACCAGCGTCGAATCTGCGCGCGATCATCGCGCCTTTCCACGACCTCCAGCTGGAGGAGTTTCGCATCGGTCTGACCTTGAAGGATTCCGACCAGGTCGTACATGGCATTGTCTGGCCATTGCTCGGTGCGGAAGACGACGGACCCGACGTGCTCGCCCAGATCGAAGCCACGCTGCGCGAAAGCGGTGTGACCGAGATTCTGTCGCTGGATCACCATTTCCCGATGGAATACTGTGACGACTGCGGCGCGCCACTTTACCCCTCACCCGAGGGCGAAGCGGTTCATGCCGAGCTTCCCGAAACCCCCGACGAGCAAATGCCGCGCCACCTCCACTGACGCGCGTCCTGACCGGCGAAAAATCGACAAGATCTTTCCCGCGCTCAAGTGCGCGCCGGCGCGGTCGATAAGACTACGCACGTGCATACGCTTATCGCAAGGAACGGCAAACATCATGACTGGAACACCCCGCACGCTTCGCGCCCTCATGTTTGGTCTTGCCGTTTCGGCAATTTCGCTCCCGGCCCTGGCCGCCGACATCGTCATCGGCCAGGTCGCGCCTTTCACCGGTACGCTGGCGCCCACCGGCAAGGGCGTCAACCTCGGCATTCAAGCCTACTTCGGGCGTATCAATGCGGCCGGCGGCATTCGCGGCAGCAAGCTCAAGCTGGTCACCCGCGATGATGGCTACAAGGTCAAGGAAACGCTCACGCAAACGAGCGATCTGATCGACAAGGAAGCTCCCGTCGCGCTCGTGGGTCTGGTCGGCACCGGCAACGTCGCTGCAGTGCTCAAAGAAGGGCTGCTCGAAAAGGCCGGGATTGCACTGGTCGGCGTGCGCTCAGGCGCCATGATCCTGCGCGAACCCGTGCCAACCCATATTTTTCACACCCGCGCCAGCTACGCCGCTGAAGTCGACACCATTGTTCGACAAATGCAGAGCATGGGTCTGAAGCGCATCGCGGTCCTCCACCAGGATGACCCCTTCGGCGAAGACGGGCTCGTTGCCGCCAGGAAGGCACTCGCTGCATCCGGCATGGAGCTCGTCGCCGTGGGCGCGTACAAAAAAGGCACGACCGAGGTGGAAGAAGCAATCAAGTCCATCCACGCGGCCGATCCCAACGGCATCATTCTGGTCTCCAACACAGCAGCCAGCAGCGCCTTCGTCAAGGGGATGCGTGACGCCGGCAGCTTTGCCATGATGATCGCGGTCTCGGTCACGGCCGGGCCGCAGGTGGCCGAAAAGATCAGCAGCAAGACGGCACACGGACTTGGCATTGTCCAGGTCGTGCCCAAACCGGAATCTCAGGCAATCACCATCAGCCGCGACCTGGGCGAAGACCTTCAGCGAATCGGTGCAAAAGATGCGCCGGACCACACCATTCTGGAGGGCTACTTGATGGCCAAGGTGCTGGTCGAAGGCATTCGCCGCGCAGGCGAGGCAACACGCCCTCGCATTCTGGCAGCGCTCAACGAGTTGGGCACCTATGACGCCGGCGGCGTCACCATCCGCTACTCCGGCGCCAGTCACGACGGCTCAAACTACACCGACATCTCGATTCTCGACCGCAGCGGCCATCTGTTGCGCTGAGCGACTCGCCGGTGTTCAGTTGCCAGGATCGGCCAGCAAAAACTGACTGACAGCCTCGATCTGCCGTCCATCGAGCAACATCGGGGCATGGCCGATCCCTTCAAACTCGATGAGCGAGGCCTTCGGTCCGCGACGGCTCATTTCCTGCGCCGTTTCGTGCAGCAGCAAGTCGGACTCCGCCCCTCGAATCACCAGCGTCGGGCACGAGATGGCGTCGTACATTGCCCACAAATCGACATCGGCCACCAGGGGCGTCTTGCGAAACGCCTCGGCAATGCCCGGGTCGTAGACCATCGCCAGGCCGCCATCAACAGCGCTCACCGCATGCTCGGTGAGGTGGCGCCATTGTGCATCGGTCAAGGGGCCAAAGGGCGCGCTCACTTCACGGATATAGCGCTCCGCCGAATCAAGGTCGGCAAACACCGGGGCCGCGCCGACATACTCCGCAATGCGCTCAATGGACTCGACAGTAATCATCGGCCCCACGTCATTGAGCACCAGACGCTTGATGGGCGTGCCCGGCAATGAAGCCAGGCACATGCCGATCAAGCCGCCCATTGACGTGCCGACCCAATGTACCTCGGGCACATCCAGTCGCGCGATGAGGGTCACCATGTCTGCGACGTATTGCGGAAAGCCATACTCGGTCTTGACGGTCAGCCACTCACTGCGCCCGCGCCCGACCACGTCGGGACACACCACGCGGTAGTGCTGGGACAGCGCCGCGCCAAGAAAATCAAAATCCCGGCCATTGCGTGTCAAACCATGCACGCATACCAACACCCGCGGATTCCTCGGGTCGCCCCACTCGGTATAGGCCATGCGATGCAGGCCATGTGCGCCGGCGCACTGCACCGTCCGATGGCGCATCTCCGACGGAGGCGAACCCATCCAGCCGCTCAGGGATTTCAGCAGATCCATGTTCAAACACTCATTCGACCGAGGCAGAAGACATCAGTCTAGCACCGGCGGTCGTGGCATCTGCACGCACGCGATGCCAATAACGGGGCCGTTCTGCGTCTTCACTTGCCAGCTGAACACCGGTCGACGCCACGCGCATCGACACCGCGCCCTGCAAGTCGGTACGCCATATCTGCGCGCCGGCATCGCGCCACCGTTGGACCACCGTCGCGACAGGGTGACCAAAGGCATTTCCATAACCGCTCGAGAACACCACATGGCGAGCCGCCACCGCCGCCACCAGCGCATCGCTGGACGAACTGCGACTGCCATGATGGGGCGCGACCACCACCGTGCTCACTGGCCACCCACCTGACGCGGCCACCGAATGTTCGGCGCGCGCCGACACATCGCCGGTCAGCAGCAATGACGCGGCTGGTGTAGAGACATACAGCACGCAGGAGCGATCGTTGTCGTCTCGGAATGGCGCATCCACCGCAGGATGCAGCCAACGGAACACCACACCATCCCAAGTCCAGCGCTGACCCGCGTAACACGGCATTGGCGCAGGCCCCGCCGCCAGAGTCACCCCTTGCCCTGTCACAACACGGCTGACAGGCAAACTGCGCAACACGCTGGACGCGCCCCCGGCGTGATCCTTGTCGTCGTGCGACACCACGAGCAGGTCCAGCGAACCGACGCCGATACTTTGCAGATACGGCACCACATGGCGCTCACCCGCGTCGCCGCCGCGGAAGTAGGCAGGACCGGTATCGTAGAGCACATCATGCGTCGCGGTCCGCACGTGCACGGCAAGCCCCTGCCCGACATCCAGCACCTGAGCCTCGAATGCACCAACGGCCGGGCGCGGCGGCGACCACAGAAGCGCCGGCACCCACCCCACCCAGCCCAAAACCCGCCACGGCGTGCCACGCGGCATGACGCCCCACATCGTGCCGAACACAGCGAGCACCATCAGCGGCAGCGGCGGCGTGGCGAACGACCACACCGAGAACGGCAAGCCTGCCGCCCACGCCAGCGCGTCCATCAAGTGCCCCATCACAAATGCGGCCATTGTGAAAAAGACATGGCCCGGCAAGATCGCGCCCAGCAGCACCAAGGGCACCACCACAAGGCTCACGAGCGGAATCGCCACCGCATTGGCAACCGGCGAGACAAGCGACAACTGACCGAACAACACCAGCAGCAGCGGCGCGGTCAGGACCGTCACCGCCAACTGGGCGGACACAAAACCGGCCCATCTGCCCGTCGCGCCGTGGCGCCCCGACAGCATCAGAATCAAGGCGCCGACCGCGCCAAAAGACAACCAGAAGCCCGCCGAGATCACACACCAGGGGTCGAACACCATCACCCCCAGCAGCGCCAGCAACCAGATGCGGCTCGCGGGCGGGCGACGCGACGACAGCAAGGCCGCACAGGCGATGAGCAGCATCAACACGCTTCGCGTCACCGGCACCCCAAATCCTGCCAGCGCGCCATATGCCAACGCCGCCACGGCCGCAGCGACCACACTGGCGCGCTGGGCGGGCTGCCACAGCACGGCGGACGGAACACGTCGCCAGAGCCAGCCCACCAGCCCGCCGAACAGCATCGCGACAATCGACACATGCAGCCCCGAGATCGCGACCAGATGCGCGGTACCGGTGTTGCGCAACGTCGTCCAGCTCGCATCAGAAATGCCGCGCTGCTCGCCCACGGCCATGGCCGTGAGGATGCCAGCGATCTCGGGCCCGACGCTTGCGTGAATGTGCGCACGAATGGCAGCGCGCCAGCGATCGATGCGTGCACCGATACCCCCGGCCGGCGGCGCATCGACCACCGCAAGCGTTCGGACATACCCCAGCCCGCCCACGCCACGCGCAAACTGCCAGGCCGCGTAGTCGAATCCGTTGCGGTTTTGCTGAGCGCGGATGACTTTCAGGCGCGCCTCGATCAGCAACCGCTGGCCGGGTACGATCTTCGGCATGACATCACCGGGCTTTGGGTACCAACTCAGCGACAAGCGACGCGGGAGCCCACCCTGTTCTGTATCTGGCGCGAACTCAAACCGAAGGCCTGCGTCGGTTTGATCCGGCAAACCGATGACCGAACCGGTCAGCGAGCGCGTGACCCCATCGAGTGCGTCGCCGAGCTGATCAGCGAGGCGAAGCTGGGCGCGCATGCTCCCGTAGGCCACACCCACCGACAGACCCAGCATCAGGCACAATGCCTGCCGACGCCATCTGCCACATGTGCGCCAAAGCGCCAAGGCACTGCAGGCGCCTGCGAGCAATAGCCCGACGCTGCCCGACAGGGGCAAGAGGCTGGCCCCCTGCTGAACGATCAGCAAGGCCACGAGCACACCAAAAATTGCCATTTGCATAGGGCGGCACTTTAGCGCGATCCGCCGTGTCAGATGCAGTCTATGTGCTCACCACGCTAGAATCCACGCCAGGCACCATGCGAAAACTTCTCAAACGCGTTCTCCCCGACCACGCCAGCGTGCGCAACAACCGCTGGCTGCGCCCGCTCGGCAGCACGCTCCTGCACCCCAGCCTGTGGCACCTCAACCGCCACTCCGCGGCCGGCGCCGTGGCAGTGGGCCTTTTCTGCGGGCTGATTCCCGGCCCCTTTCAGATGATGGGCGCCGCATTGGGCTGCGTGGTCTTTCGGGTCAACCTGCCACTGGCGCTGGTCACCACGCTCTACACCAACCCCTTCACCATCGTACCGCTCTACCTGCTGGCCTTTACGCTGGGCGACTGGTTGATCGGCGGCGGCAGTCATTTTGTGCCCCCGCCCGAGATCACGGGTATGCCCATCACACAGTGGATGTCAGCCATGTCGGCCTGGGTCGTGGGGCTTGGTCGCCCCCTCCTGCTCGGTTTGCTGGTGCTCGCCAACAGCCTGGCGGTTACCGGCTATTTCCTGGTGCGTGGCGCTTGGCGAGTGCACCTGATGCACGCCTGGCGCACCCGGCAGAAAAAGCGCCGCGCCAAAAACAACAAAGGCGCGACCGGCTCCTGACCGGTCACGCCTCGTTTGGCTGTCGTTACGCTCAGACCTTGAAGCGCGCGACCTCGTCACTCAAGGAGCGCGCCAGGCCCTCCAGCCGCCCGGCCGTGCGGGCCGAATTGCGGACCGCGGCGCTGTTCTGCTCGCTCATCTGAGCAATCGCCTCGACATTGCGCGCGATGTCAGTGCTCGCCGCGCTCTGTTCGCGCAGCGCGGCGGAGATATCCTCCACCGAGACCACCACATTGGCCGCGCCTGCGTTGATCTGCTCCATCGACGCGCCAGCGCGCTTGGTCAGCACCACGCCTTCCTGCACCCGCTCGACACCGCTTTCCATGGTGCCGACCGCTTTTTGGGTGCCGGTCTGAATGGCCTCCACCATGCCGGTAATTTCGCCGGTGGCCTTGGCTGTGCGTTCGGCCAGCTTGCGCACCTCGTCGGCCACCACCGCAAAACCACGACCGGTTTCGCCAGCCCGCGCCGCCTCAATGGCCGCGTTGAGGGCCAGCAGATTGGTTTGCTCGGCGATTTCACGGATGACATTGACGATGGTCGAGATCTTGCCGGACTTGTCGCCCAGATCGCGAATGACACTGGCCACCTCGTGCACTGATTCGGCGATACGTTCCATTTCGGTCACCGACTGACGCACCACGTCACCGCCTTCTTTTGACAACCGACCCGAGTCGGCGCTCTGGGTCGATGCCGCCTGCGCATGCCGGTTGATCTCGTCGATGCTGACCGTCATCTGTTCAACGGCGGCCGCCATGCTTGCCGCGGCTTCGCTTTGCCGCTCGGAGCCCTCTGCGACCTGTCCGGACCCGATGGCCATTTCGCCCGCGGCAGCCCGCAAATCTTCGGCACTGCGTTTGACCTGGGCAATGATTGCCGCCAGCCGTTCGGCCATGTCATTGAATTGGTGCGCCACGTCGGACAACTCGTCACGCGCCGAAAACGCCACGCGCGTGGTGTAGTCGCCCTGCGCCATCTGTGTTGTGCCCGCCGTCAATTCACGCACCGAGCCGACGATGGAAAGATACATCCCGACCAGCAAATAGCCGGCAATGAGAATCATGCCCACCGACACCAATAGCTCAATCATCAAAGACCGGGTCAGCCGATCCGCCCGCTGGGTGAGCAAGGCATTTGCATTGGGGAACAACGTGCTGTTGCTATGGCCAACGAGACTCGAAATGGCCTGGGTGCCCACCGCAAAAAAGGCCTCAGGCTTGATATCGAATTTCTGATCAACAATCTGCGCCTGAGTCACATCGCGCAAGTCCTTGTGTGCCGCAGCGATCTCATCTCCCGCCTGCTTCAACGAGGCTTCCAGCGACGGATTGTGGCGCGCAGCACGACGGAAACGGTCCATCAGGGCGTCCTTCGTCACCTCCAGCTGGCCGAGCTGACGGACGATGGATTTTTCATCATCCAGGGTCAGCACGCCACGGGCGATGATGCCCGTGCCCATGCCGCGCAAGCGACCGAGACGCTCGGACATTTCTGGCACCGATGTCAGCAGCGCGCCAATCAGGTTGGCGGCATCGGCATCCGGGTCGAAAGACAGGCGCGACTGCGAACCGATATCGCCAATCAGATCGAGCACATCCTCGATCATCTGCGTGTGCGCCTTGAAGTTGCTGCCGCGCTCATTCGGCGTACCGCCCTTGAGCGGCGCCCAGCGGTTCTTGATCTCACCCCACGGACCGGCCAGACCGAAGTCAGCCCCCGGACCGCTCAGCGCGGCATCCACCTCGGCCACCGCCTGCTCAACCTCCTCCGCCAGCGCAGCGATTTTCGGCGCGAGTGAGGTGTCACCGCCGAGCAGACCCGAGGTCGTGCCGCGATGCTGCTGCATTTTGGTCAAGGTCTTGATGCTTGCGTCAAGCACGACGAGGCCGGATTGCTCCTGCGAGGTCATGTCCCGCGCCATCTGGATCTGCGTGTACAACTGAAACAGCAGAAACATCGACGCCAGGGCTGCCGTGCCACCAATGAGCAGAAATTTGGTGGTGTAGCGCAACTGATTCAGCAAACGCACAGCGGGGGTGAACAAAACTCGCATGACTGTCTCCAGACAGTGGTCGTATACGAGGGCTATTCACGTCACTTCTTTTTACAACTTGAATAAGCGTTTCTGCATGGACGCACAAGGCCAGGCAGCCACTCATCCCAAAGCGAAAAGCTTGAGCCGCGACCAACACGCCGAAACACCTCAGCAGGTCGCGTTTTCAGGCATGGCGGGTATATCCGGCCCGGCTAGCCGATCGTTAGCTCAGCCGTCCGTCGGTCAATGTCAGAACCCGTTCGGCGCGCGCCGCGAGCTGCACATCGTGGGTCACGATCACAAAGCTCGTGCCTTCGGAGGCGTTGAGTTCGAGCATCAGATCGAACACCGCCCCGGCCGTTTTGCTGTCGAGATTACCAGTGGGCTCATCCGCCAATACACAGGCCGGGCGGGTCACCAAGGCCCGGGCAATGGCGGCACGCTGGCGCTCGCCCCCCGAGAGCTCCCCCGGGGTGTGACTGGCCCGATGACCCAGGCCCACCCGTTCGAGCATCTGCGCCGCCTCCGCGTCGGCCTCGGCGCGAGGCATGCGGCGGATATACAAGGGCATGGCCACGTTCTCCAGCGCGGAGAACTCGGGCAGCAGATGGTGAAACTGATACACGAAACCGAGTGCGCGGTTGCGCAGTCGCCCGCGGGCCGCATCAGACAGGCGTGACACATCTTCACCGTTCACGCTCACCCGCCCGGCCGTAGGCGCATCCAGGCCGCCGAGCAGATGCAGCAGCGTACTTTTGCCAGAACCGGAGGCGCCCACAATCGCAATCCGCTCGCCGCGGGCCACGGAAAGCGACACGCTCTTGAGCACATCGACCGCATCACTGCCTTCGCGAAAGCGCTTCGACAAGCCTTCGCAGGCCAGCACCGGCGGGGGCGAATCATTCATAGCGCAGCGCCTCCGCGGGGTTCACGCGCGAGCCGCGCCAGCTTGGGTACAAGGTCGCAATCAGCGTCAGCACGAAAGACACCGAGGTAATGGTGATCACGTCGGAGGGCAGCACCTTGGACGGCATTTCGGTCACGTAGTAAATCTCTTTGTTCCATAGCGTGGTGCCGAGCACGCGCTCAAGCGCCGGAATCACCACATCCAGATTCGTCGCCAGCGCCATACCGCCGACCACGCCCGCGAGCAGGCCCACGACACCGATGATCGCGCCTTGCAGGATGAAGATACTCATGATTGACCCCGGGCTGGCGCCGAGGGTGCGCAAAATGGCGATATCGGCCGTTTTCTCCTGCACCGCCATCACCAGGGTCGACACGATATTGAACGCCGCCACGGCAACGATCAGAAACAGGATGATGGACATCATCTTCTTCTCCAGCGCCACGGCGCGGAAGAAGTTGGCATGGCTGCTGGTCCAGTCGGACAGCACCAGCGTAGTGTCGTAGCGATTGGCCAGCTCACGGATCACACGCGGCGCGGCAAACAGATCATCGAGCTTCAGCCGCACGCCACTGACCCGCTCGCCCATGCGATACAGCACCTGCGCGTCGTTCAGATGAATCAATGCCAGACCGGCATCGAACTCATACATGCCCGCCTCAAAGATGCCTACCACGGTGAATTGCTTGAGCCGCGGCAAGACCGCCGCCGGCGTCACCAGGCCTTGCGGCGCGATCAGCGTGACCTTGTCGCCAGTGCGCGCGCCCAGCGCCCGGGCCAGATCCACGCCAAGCACGATGCCGAAGCCGCCAGCCTGCAAGCCATCGAGCGAACCCACCCGCATGGTTTTGCTGAAATCGGCCACACGGTCCTCTTCGGTCGGCAAAATGCCACGCACCATCACGCCGCGCACATTCTGGTCAAAGGACAGCATGCCCTGCGCCTGCACAAACGGCGCCGTCCCTTGAACATCCGGGTGTTCGGCAGCGATCTGCGCGGCCTGTTGCCAGCCGTCCATGTCGCCCGCCGCGCCGGTGACCTGCGCATGCGAAGCCACGCCGAGAATCCGGGTGCGCAACTCTTCCTGGAAACCGTTCATCACCGACAGCACCACGATCAGTGCCGCCACGCCCAACGCGATGCCGAACATCGATACCAGGGAAATGAAGGAAATGAATCGGTTGCGCCCCTGCGCCCGCTTACGCGAACGGGTGTAGCGCAAACCGATGAGCGTTTCATATCGCATCGGGCAATCGGCCTCGAATCAGCAAGGTCGCCATTGTGCCCAATGTCGGCCAACGATGCGATGCAGCGTGTACACGGCGGCTCAGCCCCGCCCGGGCGAAGTTCGCCTGCATGCTAGAATCGGCGCCTGCTTTCGGGTCTCAAACATGCATCTTCACCTGCTCGTCCCCGGCCTGATCTGGCCCAGCATCCACGCCCGTGGTTTTGCCAACACACTCGCGCTGCCGGCTTTGTCGCGCCTGCTCGGCGCGGGTCACCACCGCGTCGAGCCGGCCGAAACGCCCGAGCAAACCTGGGCCCGGCTCTTCAAGGCCGACACCGCCACGCTCGCCGACGCCCCTCTGCGCCGCTGGGGCGAAGCCGACGCCCTGCGCGTCGACACGCCGCTGCTGTGCGCCGACCCGAGCCACCTGCATTTTGCCGGCAACTATCTGCTGCTCACCGACGCCGGCGAACTGGCCATCACCCGAGAAGAGGCCGACGCGTTGATCGCGGCGATCAACGCCGAGTTTTCCGACATCGGCCGCTTTGAAGCCCCCACGCCCGATCGCTGGTACCTGCACCCAACCAAGGCGCCGACCGCGCAGCTGTCGCGCCTGTCCGCCGCCACCGGCCGGCCGGTGGTGCACTACCTGCCAAGCAATGGCGACGCGCTCGTCTGGCAACGGACGATGAACGAGATTCAGGTGGTATTGCACAATCACCCGATCAACCGCACCCGCGAAGCCGCCGGCCAACGCACCATCAACAGTGTCTGGTTCTGGGGGCCGGGCGAGCTGCCCGCATCGCTGAGCGCGCCCGCCACGCATCTCGCGGTGAGTTCGCCACTGGTACGCGGCATGGCCCGCGCCGCCGGCCTCGAACCGACGACACCGCAGACCTTTGCCGACTTACCCGCCGGCGACGCGCTGGTGGAGTTGTCTGCGGTCTACCACCCGAGTCTCTATCTCGATCTGGAGCCGTGGCAAGCCGCCCTGCTCGATCTCGAACGCGACTGGTTTGCCCCTGCAGTCGCCGCGCTCAAAGCCGGCACACTGAGCACACTCACACTGACCATGCCGGACGAGCGCGGCGGCCGCCAGATCACGCTCAAGCGGCGCCACCTGTGGTGCTTCTGGCGCAAGCCTAAAACCCTCGAAACCCTCACCCTGGCCAGCTACTCATGACGCGCATCGTGCCCCGCAAGGCAAACCCCGCTACCGTCCGCCGACTGGCCGAGGACGGCCTTCACCCGACGCTGGCGCGGCTGTACGCATCGCGCGGCATCACCGCCGCCAGCGAGCTGGACGATGCGCTGGCCAAGCTCATCCCGCCCACGCAATTGCAGGGCGTCAGCGACGCCGCCATTTTGCTCGCCGATGCCATCGAAGCCGGCGCGCGCATGCTGGTCGTGGCCGACTATGACTGCGACGGCGCCACCGCCTGCGCGGTCGCCGTGCGCGGGCTGCGCGCGATGGGCGCCGACGTCGCCTATCTGGTGCCGAACCGTTTTGAATATGGCTACGGCCTCACCCCGGCCATCGTCCAGCTCGCCGCGCACAGCGAACCCGACTTGATCATTACCGTCGATAACGGCATCGCCAGCATCGACGGCGTCGAAGAAGCCCGTTCGCTGGGCATCGCCACGTTGATTACCGACCACCACCTGCCGGGCGACGCCCTGCCGCAGGCCGACGTGATCGTCAATCCCAATCAGCCCGGCTGCACTTTCCCGAGCAAGGCGCTGGCCGGCGTGGGCGTGATGTTCTACACCCTGCTGGCACTGCGCGCCGAGCTGCGCACACGTGGCGCCTTTGACGATGGCAAGGGGCCGAATCTGGCGAGCTTGCTCGACCTGGTCGCGCTCGGCACCGTCGCCGACGTGGTGCCGCTCGATCGCAACAACCGCATTCTGGTGTCGCAAGGCCTGGCCCGCATGCGCGCCGGCCAGATGTGCGCCGGGGTACGTGCGCTGTTCAGCGCCGCCGGCCGTGAGCCTGCGCGCGCCAGCACTTTCGACATGGGCTTCGGCCTGGGGCCGCGCCTGAACGCCGCAGGCCGTCTGGCCGACATGTCGCTCGGCATCGAATGCCTGATCACCGACGACGTCGCCCGCGCCATGAACATCGCGCAAGAGCTCGACCGCCTCAACCGCGAGCGCCGCAGCATCGAGGCCGACATGCAGTCCGACGCCATGCTCACGCTCGACGGTTTCGATCCGGGCGAGCGCGCCAGCATCGCCTTGTTCGAGCCGAGCTGGCACCAGGGGGTGATCGGCATTGTCGCCGGGCGCATCAAAGAGAAATTTCACCGCCCGGTGGTTGCCTTCGCGCCCGGCGATGAGGGCGAAATCAAAGGCTCCGGCCGTTCAATTGCCGGCCTGCATCTGCGCGACGCGCTCGATCTGGTCAGCAAGCAGATGCCCGAGCTGATCCTCAAATTCGGTGGCCACGCCATGGCCGCCGGCCTGACGATTCGCGCCAATGATTTCGACCGCTTCGCCGCAGCCTTCGAGGCGGTGGTCAAAGCGATGATCGACCCGGCCGACCTGACCCGCCGAATCGAAACCGATGGCCCGCTCGAAACCGGCTACATGACGCTGGAAACCGCCCGCCATCTGGAGAATGCGATCTGGGGGCAAAGCTTTCCTGCGCCGGTGTTCGACGACGTGTTCGAGGTCGACAAGCAGCGTCTGCTCAAGGACCGCCACCTCAAACTGGCGCTGCGCAAGAACAACACCCGCTTCGAGGCCATTTTCTTCAACTACGCGGAGCCGGTGCCGGCAACGATTCACGCGGCTTACCGGCTGTCAGTGAATGAATACAATGGTGTCAGCTCGGTACAGCTGATGATCGAGCACATCGAACCCGCCTGAGGATCGCGCCCATGACCGCCCGCCTGCGCCACCAAGTCCGCATCATGCTCGACGACAAGATCGCGCTCGGCCCGGGCAAGGCCACGCTGCTCGAAGCCATCGGCCGACATGGCTCGATCTCGGCCGCAGCGCGTGAAATGGGTATGTCCTACACCCGCGCCTGGGCGCTGGTCGACGCCATGAATCGCTGCTTCCGGCAGCCGGTGGTATTGACGGTGACGGGGGGAAAACGCGGTGGCGGCGCCGAGGTGTCGGCTACCGGCTATGAAGTGCTGCGCCAGTATCGCGCCATGGAAAAGGCCGCCAACGCAGCGCTGGACGGCCCCTTTGACGAACTGCGGCCGCTGCTGCGCGATCAGGCCGAGCACCCCGACGACAAGGCCTGAGCGGCCCGGTGCCACCACGACGGTGGCGTTCGCGACCTACTCGATCAGCACTCGCAAGGTGCCGCCCGATTTTTGCGGCGCGGCGGGAGCCGGCGCGACTTTCAGCACCGAAGGTACACGACGCTCCAACAGTTCGGCGATATCGGTGTTGCTGTTCTCGAGTGCCCAGCTATGCGCGGTGCGGTTCTGATCGTTCACCACGTTGGCGTCCGCGCCACGATCGAGCAGCAGCTTCACGATATCGATGTGGCCATTACGCGCGGCAAACATCAGCGCCGTGGCCAGATTGGGCGCGCGCTGGTTGATATCGGCGCCGCGATCGATCAGCAGGCGCGCAATGTCAGTCTGCCCCTGGAAGGCGGCATACATCAGCGGTGTCCAGCCATCATGATTGAGCGGCGCACCCGCGGCGAGGAGTCGCTCGACAATCGGCTGATACCCCTTGAGCACCGCCATCATCAACGCGCTGTCGCCCGCCGGATTGCGCTTGCTGGCACGGGCGCCGCTGCGTAGCAGCAAATCCACTACCTCAAGCTGCCCCTCACGAGCCGCGAGCATAAGCAAGGTGTTGCCACCCGCGTCCACCGTGTCGGCCTCCAGCCCCTGGCGGAGCAGATCGGTCAACTCGCCGGTATCGCCGAGACGCGCGGCGTTGATCGAGTCATCGTAAGCACCGGCCAGAGCCGGCTGAGCGGCTATCGAGAAAAGCAGCGTCAGGCCCAGGGCCGCGCGTTTAAAAAGGAGCATGTCGCCTCACACAATTTTGAACAGTGTCTTGAAGTTGTCGGTCGTCTGCCGTGCAATGGTTTCGACCGGCACATCGCGCAATTCGGCGATGTGTTCTGCGACATGTTTAACGAAGCCGGGTTCATTCTGCTTTCCGCGATGCGGCACCGGCGCGAGGTAAGGCGCGTCGGTTTCGATCAGCATCCGGTCCAGCGGCACATAGCGCGCAACTTCCTTCAAAGCCTTGGCATTCTTGAAGGTGACGATACCGGAGAAGGAGATGTAAAAGCCCAGATCGAGGGCGGCTTCAGCCACTTCCTGGGTTTCTGTAAAACAATGCATCACGCCGCCCGGCGCCGACGCGTTCTCCTCGCGCATCAGGCGCAAGGTGTCCTCGGCGGAGTCGCGGGTGTGAATGATCAGCGGCTTGTCGCAGGCGTTGGCCGCCCGGATGTGCGTCCGGAAACGCTCGCGCTGCCACTCGGGTTTGTCTTTGTGCCAGTAGTAGTCCAGCCCGGTCTCGCCAATGGCCACCACGCGCGGATGCGCAGCGAGCGTCAGCAAGCGATCAACGTCGGGCTCTTCGCAGTCCTGATTATCGGGGTGCACACCCACCGATGCCCACAAGTGCGGGTGGGCCTCGGCCAGCGCCAGCACGCGCGGAAAGGTTTCGAGTTTGACGCTGACACACAAGGCCTGATCGACCGTGTTTTGCGCCATCAGGGCGAGGATCTCGTCCTTGCGCTCGATGAGTTCGGGAAAATCCAGGTGACAGTGGGAATCAACAAACATGCGTCAGAGGGTATGGGTGGGGCGGTTTGAGCCGAGGTGACCGGCCAGAATGGTTTCGATGCGACCGCGCAGCAGTTTGCTGGCGTCATCGTCCGAGAAATGCACACCCGCGCCCTGTGTCTTGCCGCCCTGCACACCATGCGGCGTGATCCACACCACTTTGCCGGCGACGGCATGCTTGGCGGGGTCTTCCATCAGTTGCAGCAACATGAACACTTCGTCGCCGAGTTTGTAGTCACGCGTGGTCGGAATGAAAATGCCGCCGTTTTTCAGAAACGGCATATACGCGGCGTACAGCGCCGATTTGGAATTGATGTTCAGTGACAGGACGCCGGGGCGGGTGCCGGCAGCGGGTTTGTTCATGAACGGCCTCCGGGCCTGCTGACGGCACGGGCGTACCGCAGCAACATGTCTTCAAGCAAAAGCCTAGGGTTCAGCGGATGCTTGATGACCCGCCGAATCTGCACCATGGCATTGTAACAGTCGAGCATAACGGCACGATCGCCGCCAGCTGAACAGCGATCGAACTGAGGCTGGCAATCGGGAAAGTAACGCGCCTGGGCGCCGAGCATGGTGGCGCACAGATCCCAGGTCCAGCGCAGCATCCAGTCGGCCAGGCGCGGCAGGTCAAAATCGGCAGCCACGGCTTCTTTGCTGCGTAGCCAGGCTTCCCAGTCGCCGGCCAGCATGATCGGGTCTTTGCGACCGATCCGGCTCACATCATCGACGAAGCGCTGACGCATGGCCGCGCCGTCGCTCCCCGCGAGTTGTGCCGCCGCCAGGGGCATGCCGCCGGTCAAGGCGAGTAACTGGGGGTCGGCGCTGCCCATTGTCTCCTTCAGCCAATCCAGCGCTGCGGCCGGATCAGGACGGCCAAAATCCCATTGCTGGCAACGGCTGCGGATGGTGGGCAACAGTCGGCGCGGCGCCGAGGACACAAGCACAAAGACCGTATGCTCTGGCGGCTCTTCGAGCAGTTTGAGCAAGGCATTGGCGGTGTTGCCGTTCATGGCCTCGGGTGGATCGATGATCACCACGCGCTCGCCGGACTGATGGCCGGTAACGGTAAGCTGTTCGCGCAATTGGCGGACCTGATCGATCACGATCTGGGTTGAGGGCTTGGTCTTGCTGGACGATGTTGTCTCGACGGCCTCGGTCTGGTCGGCTTCGGGAATCAGGCGTCGCAAATCGGGGTGGTTGCCCGACAGCCGCAGCCGGCAGCCGGAACACACGCCGCAGGCGAACCCGTCGGCGCCCGGTGCCGAGCACAACACATGCCCGGCATACGCCTCGGCGAAGACGCGTTTGCCCTGCCCCGGCAGCCCGGCGAGCAAAATGGCGTGCGCGCGTCGCCCATCGGTGGCGACGAGCCTTGCCCACAGGTCGCGATGCCAGGCATGGATCATGCGAAAAAGCGCTCGGCCAAGGTGGCCTCGATATCGGCGGCAATGTCGGCGGGCGCGCGGCTGGCATCGATGACGCAGAAGCGCTCGGGTGCGGCCTCGGCGCGCGCGAGATAAGCATTGCGCACACGCTCGAAGAAATCGCGCTGCTCGCGCTCGAAGCGATCGGGGGCGGCACCCGTGTTGGCCACACGCGTCGCCGCAACGGCCGGATCGAGATCAAACAGAAAGGTCAGATCGGGCTGGAAACCAGGATGCACCCAGGCTTCAAGACTGGCGAACTTTGCCGCGTCGAGCCCTCGGCCGCCGACCTGGTAGGCATAGGTCGCGTCGCTGAAGCGATCTGACACCACCCAGCGCCCGTCAGCCAGCGCCGGCGCGATGCGCTGGGCCAGATGCTCGCGACGCGCAGCAAACATCAGCATGGCTTCGGTTTCGATGTGCATGGCTTCGTGCAACAACAAGGCACGTAATTGCTCGCCGAGCGGCGTGCCGCCGGGCTCGCGGGTCTGCTCCAGCGACACACCACGGGCCACCAGCCAGGCACAGGCACCGGCGATCTGACTGCTCTTGCCGGCACCGTCGATGCCTTCAAACGTAAGAAAACGCCCTGGCGCGCTGGCCCCGCTCATGAACCTTTCCTTTTTTGTGAGAGCTGAAACTCGCGCACCGCCCGATTGTGTTGCGCCAGATTTTTCGAGAATTCAGAACTACCGTCGCCACGCGCCACAAAATAGTAGAACTCGGACTGGGCCGGGTTGAGCGCCGCTTCAATCGCCGCGCTGCCCGGCATGGCGATCGGCGTGGGCGGCAGGCCGGCGCGAGTGTAGGTGTTGTAGGGCGTGTCGGTTTCAAGATCGCGTCGGCGCAGATTGCCGTCGAACTTTTCACCCATGCCATAGATCACCGTGGGGTCGGTCTGCAGCAACATGCCGACGCGCAAGCGGTTGATGAACACCGAAGAAATCAAGGGGCGATCAGCGCCCTGCCCGGTTTCCTTTTCGATAATCGAGGCCAGGATCAGCGCTTCATAAGGCGTCTTGAGCGGCAGGCCTTCGGCGCGCTTCGACCACAGATCATTCAAGCGCGATTGCATCTGGCCATAAGCCTGACGCAGCAGATCGAGGTCGGAGGTGCCGCGCTCGAAATGATAGGTGTCGGGGAAAAACAGTCCCTCGGGATTGGCCTCCGCCGCGCCAATCTGGCGAAGCAACTCGCCATCGTCCATGTCCTTTGTGTCGTGAGTCAGGTCGGGATGAGCATCGAGCAAGGCCCTGACCTGTCGGAACGACCACCCCTCGATCAGCGCCAGGCTTTGCAGCACGACATCGCCGCGCACCAGCTTTTCGACAATCTGGCGAGGTGATACACCGTTCTCGAAGGCGTAGCTGCCCGCCTTGATGCGATTGGCGTGGCCACCGATTCGGGCGAACCAGTACAGCGTTGACGGGCTGACCGACACTCCGGCATCGGCTACTGCCTTTGCTGCCTGGCGCATGCTCGCGCCGCGGGGAATCTGCACTTCGACGCGCTCACTCGCGACGGACAAAGGCTGGTCGATCAACCACACCATGGACGCGGCAGCGGCAGCGATGACCAGCACCGGCAGCATCAAGGCCAAGAGGATCAGGCGTTTTTTCATTCACGTCTGCCCGGGCGTTTCAGCCCCGACTTTTCAAGCACATCAGAAAGGAAAAGCGCGGCGGAAAGATGCCGACGCGCAGTGCGCCTTATAATATCGCATTCATTCCCGCCCCGAGCGTATGCAGACCATCATGGATCACTGGACTCAACTTCTCGCAAGCACCGACCTCCATCTCGACGGCAATGTCGTTTGCAGTGCCAAACCTTCGGTTGACGTGGTGCGCGCGCGCGACGGCGACATCATGGTGCCGATGACGCACCTGGGCCAGATCAACGCCGTCGGCGATGACGCCACGGTGTTCCTGCACAACCTGTTTTCGAATGACGTCAAAAAACTCGGGGCCGACGCCGCCCACTGGACCAGCTTCAACAGCCCCAAGGGGCGCATGCTGGCGAGCATTTTGTTGTGGCACGGCGAGGCCGGCTACCGCCTCGCCCTGTCGGCCGACCTGCATCCCGCCCTGCTCAAGAAGCTGTCGATGTATGTGTTGCGCAGCAAGGTCAAGCTGACTGACGGCCGCGCCGAACGCGCGCTGATCGGCCTGAGCAGTGCGATGCTGTCCGAGCGACTCGGCGCGGCCAAACTGCCCGTACCCGCCGCCCCGATGCGCACCGCCAGCCGTGACGGCATCACGGTCATCCGTCTCGACACCCGGCGCGCGCTTGTCGATGCACCGGTCGAGCGACTCGGCGACGTCTGGGGCGCGCTCGGCGCCGCGGGCGTGGTGCCGGCTGCGACTCAGGCTTGGCAATGGCTCGATGTGCAAGCCGGTATTCCTGTGATCACCGAATTGACGCAGGATGACTTCGTCGCGCAGATGCTCAACTACGAGCTCATCGGCGGCGTGAACTTCCAGAAAGGCTGCTATCCCGGCCAGGAGATCGTTGCGCGCACCCAGTACTTGGGCAAGCTCAAAAAACGCATGTACCGCCTAACCGCTGCCGCCAGCGCCGCACCGAGCGTTGGTGACGAGCTCTACGCGCCAGCCTTCGATGGCCAGTCGGTCGGCAAGCTGGTCACGGTGGTCCCCTCGCCCAACGGCGGTTTCGAAGCCCTCGCGGTCATGCAGATGCAAGCGGCCGAGGGCGGTGAAATCCACCTCGGCGCGGCCGACGGCCCCAAGCTGCGCATGGCGACCCTGCCCTATGCGCTCGATGTGGCTCAACGGGACGCATGACCGATCTGTACGTGTACTACCGGGTCGCAGCCCATCGCGCGGCTGAGGCCCGGCTTGCCGCTGCCGCTTTGCTTGACGCAGTGACACGGTCCAGCGGTTTGACCGGCACGCTGCATCGGCGTGAGGACGATCCATCCACATGGATGGAGGTCTACCGGGAAGTCGACGATGCCGATCAGTTCATCGCCCTGCTAGATACCGCTGTCACCGCCTCCGGGCTGGAAGACTGCCTCGATGGCGAACGGCATGTGGAGCGCTTCGTGCCATGTGCCTGATCGCCATCGCCTGGCAACAACACCCCGACTATCCGCTCGTCGTCATTGCCAATCGCGATGAGTTTTTCGATCGCCCTGCCGAGCCGGCACACTGGTGGACCGACACCCCGGGCCTGCTCGCCGGGCGCGATCTGCGCGGCGGCGGCACCTGGCTGGGCGTCGGTCGCGACGGGCGCTTCGCGGCACTGACCAATTATCGCGACCCCACACAAAACCGGGCCGACGCCCGCAGCCGTGGCGACCTGGTAGTGCGGGCAACAACAAGCCGTGTGCCCGCAGCGGCCTTCGGGGCACATGTCATCGCCGAGCGCGCCGACTACAATCCATTCAATCTTCTGGTGTCCGACGGCGACACGCTGATTGCGGTCGAAAGCGTCACCGGCCAATGCCATACGCTGCCGCCCGGCGTGCACACCCTGAGCAATCACTTGCTCGACACACCCTGGCCGAAAGCGCTGACCGCGCGCCGGGGGCTGGAAGCGGCCATTCACGGCGGGCCGGACATCGACGCTTTGATCAGCCTCCTGCGCGATGATCGCCCGGCGCCAGACGCCGCGCTGCCAGACACCGGTGTGCCGCTGGCATGGGAGCGCATGCTGTCGAGCTGTTTTATTCGTGCCCCCGGCTACGGCACCCGCTGCACCAGCATCGTGATGCGCTCGGCCGAGGGCCGGATGCGATTCGTCGAAGCACGCTGGCAAACCGATGGTTCGCCGGACGGCCGGACCGACGAGCAGTTCGATATCGCCTAGACGTTCACGCCGGGTGCAAAACCCGCCGCATGCTCACATGCGGCAAACCCGCCTCCATGAACACCTCGCCGGCCTCGACAAAACCGTGGCGACGGTAAAAATCGCAGGCATGCGTCTGGGCGTTCAGGCACACCTCGGCCATCCCGAGGCGCACCGCCTCGTCCATCAAGGCAGTCAGCACCTGACTGCCCAGGCCCGAACCGCGATGCGCAGCGGCGACCGCCATGCGTCCGATGTGGCCGTCCGGCAACAGGCGTCCGGTGGCAATCACCACATCATCGACGCCATACAAAGCGGCATGACGCGACACCGTATCAAAAGCGTCGCGCTCGATACTGGCCGGCACGCCTTGCTCGAGCACAAAAACCGCCTCGCGCAGCGGCATGACACGCGCTTGCGCGGCGGACCAGTCAAGCACTTCCAGCTTCATTGGATGTCCACCTGGGTCGCGGTGTCGACCAGTTCAAACAATTCAAGCACATCGCGATTCCGCATCCGGATACAGCCGTGCGAGCGCGGTTCGCCCATCGGTTCGGAATCGGGCGTGCCGTGGATATAGATGTAACGCTGCATGCTGTCGACCTCACCGAGTCGATTGCACCCCGGCTCGAGCCCCGACAACCACAGAATCCGGCTCAGAATCCAGTCCCGCGCCGGCTGGGCCGTCGACAAGGCCTCCGACCAGATCTCGCCCGTCGGACGCCGCCCGACAAACACCGAGCGAATCGGCAATCCGCCACCGATACGTGCCCGGATCCGGTGACGCCCGCGCGGCGTGCAGCCAGAGTCCTTGTACTCGCCAGGACCATTGAGCGCCGTCGACACGCGATACCGGCGCACCACCGCCCCTTCCGCATCACGCAGCGTCATGGTCTGGCTGGGCAGGTCGACGAGGAGCTTCATCTCACACCTTCTGCCGGGCCAAGGCACGGCGCATCGCAAAAAATTCGGACAGCATGCGGCTGCACTCATCGGCCAGCACACCGCCTTCGACGCGTGCATGATGGTTGAGGCGAGTCTCATCGAACAGATTGAGCACGCTGCCGGCGACACCGGTCTTGGCGTCGCGTGCGCCATAAACAACACGGGCGATACGCGCATGCATCATCGCGCCAGCGCACATCATGCACGGCTCCAGCGTCACAAACAGCTCGCAGCCCGGCAAGCGATAATTGCCCACGCGCGCGGCGGCATCGCGCAAGGCGACCACTTCGGCATGCGCGGTGGGGTCATGCCGGCCAATCGGCTGATTGAAGCCGCGACCGACCACTTCGCCCTGACACACGACGAGCGCACCCACCGGCACCTCACCCGCATCGGCAGCCTGTCGGGCCAGATCCATTGCCATCGCCATGTACGCTTCGTCGTGCATTGCTCAAGTTCACTCTGAATAGTTCGTCATTTTACCCATAGTGCCGCCTACGCATCCGCGCCTGCGCGGCTACACTGAACCACTTTGGCACGTATCCACGGTATCGAGGCATTGAAAACCTTCGCTCCATCCAATCCATTCGTCGTGCTCGGTCTTGTGTGGGGATTGTGGTTCCTCGCCCAGTTTCTGCTGCCTCACGCGGCAGCAATCGCCGTGACCGTGTTGCCGGCGGGTGCCTCCTTCTGGCTGCTGCGCAACGCCCAGCAACAAACTGCCATCACAGAGGCTGCGCCGGATCTGGCAGCGACGCCCACGGTGCAAGCCACGCACGCTGACACCCTGGCCAGAGATGTCGACGAGGCGCTCGCCTGCCGTGGTCACATCCTCTACCGGCTCGATCTGCGCCGAAAAGCCTACGACTATATTTCACCGAATATCGAAAGTTTGATTGGTGAAGCACCGTCCGCACTGATCAGCGATGGCGGCTGCTCACACATCCAATCCCGAATACCGCCAGGCGATGCCGCACATATCCGCCAGCGCATTCGTGCAGCCTTGAGCGAAACACCGACCGGCCCCTGCGACGTTGAACTTGAATATCGCCTGCGCGACGCGCAGGGACAGACGCGCTGGCTGCGCGACTCGGTGCGCCTGGTTCGCGATGACAGCGGGCGCATTTGCCATACGACCGGCGCAGCCATTGAAATTACAGAGACCAAAACCGCCGAGCAACGCGTGCTGGTGACCCTGCGCGCCATCGGCGATGCGGTCGTGGCGACCGACGTTGATGGCCGGATCACGCTCTTCAATCCGGGCGCCAGCGCGCTCACCGGGTGGCAAGAGGATGAGGCGGTCGGCCGGCCGCTCACCGATGTGCTTGCCTTCGTCCCCACCGTCTCCCGTCGCCCTGCTGCGCTTCCGGTCGAGTCCGTGCTGAAAACCGGAACCGCCTTGCGCTGCCCGGAAGCCATGATACTCATCGCTCGGAACGGTCGGCACATTCCGGTGCTGGACAGCACAGCGCCCATCCAGATGGCCGGCGATCCTGCGCCCATCGGCGTAGTAATCGTGCTGCACGACGAGCGCGCCAGCAGCGAATCGCTGCGCCGACTCAATGAGAGCGAAGCCCGCTACCGAACGCTCGTCGAAAGCTCACCGGTCGGGATCTTCCACTTCGACCGCGAACACCACATCACCTTCGTCAACTCGCGCTTCTCTGACATTCTCGAACGCAGCGCCGAGCAACTGATCGGCCTCGACCTTCACACCCTCGCAGATGAAGCCGTTCTGCCGGCCGTACGCGCAGCGCTTGAAGGACATCAAGGCCGCTACGAAGGCCCCTACCACGACAGTGAAACCGCGCGCGACATTCGCATCTCCATTCGCACGGCGCCGGTGTTTGACACCCCGGGCAACATCGTCGGCGGCGTCGGCATCGTCGAGGACTACACCGCCCGCTACGACGCCGAGCGCAAACTGCGCGAAAGCGAAACCCGTTATGCCCTCGCCATGCGGGGCACCAACGAAGGCCTGTGGGACTGGAGTCCGCTCACCATGGAGCTCTTCCTGTCATCCCGGCTCATGGCGCTGCTGGGCGAAGCTGCCGAGTCGCTGCGCACCACGAGCGACGCCTGGCTGGCGCGCATGCACCCGGACGACCGGGATGTGTACTACCTGCGCATGGTGGCCCACCTCAAAGGCGAAACCCAGCACTTCGAGCTGGAATTCCGCATGGCCACGCATGACGGAAGCTACCGCTGGTTCCGCTCGCGCGGCATCGCCCAGCGCGACGAACAAGGCAATGCCTACCGTATGGTCGGTTCGATGGGCGACATCACCGCGCGCAAACGCGCCGAAATGCAGCTCACCAACGAGCTGGCCTTCTCCCGCACCCTGGTCGACAGCCTGCCGGTCGGACTATGCGTCGCGCAACACGACGGCAGCCTGACGCTGCTCAACCCCTATCTGTGCCGAATCACCGGCTATACCGCAAACGATCTTGGCGCGCTGGCGATCACCGATCTGATCGTTGCCGAAGACCGCCCCGTGATTCAGCAACGCCTGGAACGGGCCTACGACGAAGGCGCGGCATGGGCCGAAACCCAGGTGGAATCACGCGATGGACGGCGGTTGCCCGTCAGCTTTCTGGCCCGGCGCGTCATGCTGCACGACGTCGACCAGCTCCTGTGCATCACTACCGACATTTCAGAACGCAAGAATGCCGAGCAGCAGATGCGAAACCTCAACCGCGAGCTGGAAAGCCGGGTGGCCGATCGCACGGCCCAGCTCGCCGCGGCCGTCAAGGAACTTGAGACATTCAGCTACTCCGTATCGCACGACTTGCGCTCGCCCCTGCGCGCCATCGACGGCTACGCCCGCATTATTCGCGACGACTACCGTGAGGCCTTCACACAGGAAGCCCACGTCTTGTTCGAGCGCATGCTCGCCGCCGTGGCGCGCATGAGCGACCTCATCGATGACCTGCTGGAGTTGTCGCGCGTGTCGCGGCGCCCGCTCAACCGCCACTCCATCGACCTGAGCGCCATGGCCGAACACGTGGTCGAAACCCTGGTGCAAGCCAAGCCTGCGCGCCAGGTCAGCATCAATATCGACCCCGGCATGCAGCTTTTTGCCGACGCAAAACTACTGCATATCGCCATTGAAAACCTGCTCGGCAATGCGTGGAAATTTACGGCAAAGGTGGCGGACGCCGAAATTCGCTTCTTCAGCTGCCGGGAAAACAAAGAAACGGTCTTTTGCGTTGAAGACAACGGCGCCGGCTTCGACATGCGCTACGCCGACAAACTGTTTGGCCCCTTCCAGCGCCTGCACACCGACCGCGACTTTGAAGGCACCGGCATTGGCTTGGCGACGGTGTCACGCATCATCCAGCGCCATGGCGGCCGAGTGTGGGCCGAAGGCGAAGTGGGCAAAGGCGCGTGCTTTTATTTCACCCTCGGAGAAACGGACAACTGAAGCGGCCGCACCTAGCGCTGCCTGCGCTCGCTGCGCCCCTTTTTCCACACACCGAACAATACGGTCAGCAAGCCAAACAGGATTTCATCGGCAAACGGCAAGGGATCCGGCACCAGCAAATCGATGACAAACACCGCCGCCGTCAGCGCAAACAGCTGAGGGAAACGTAAACGCGCCACCCGATTCAGCAGCGCGTTAATGAGTGGGGTCGCCATGCTCGGTCACCGTCGTCCTTATCGTCAGACAGCGACCCTAGCAGGCGGGCGATCAATCGTCATCGTCAGTCGACTCGTGCCGTCCGCCCCGACGGTCATTTTTTGGCATCGGGCGATCGCCATAAGCCGCCCGAAAAACTTCAGCCGCGGTGAAGCGACATGAGGGGTGCTCGGTCAGCGTATCCAGCAATGCCGTATCCGGCTTCTCGCGGACACCGACCTGCGCCTGGATCCGAGCCCGGATCTGCTCGCAAGACTCGGTCGCCGGCGTCGCCGCCAGGGCGGTGCCCGACAGCGCGATGCTTAGCCCAACGATGGCCAGCGGTTTGAAGGTGAAGGTGTTCATGATTGACTCCCGTTTGGTGATTGACGGAAGTACTTTGCCTGCACGCCCCTGAACGGCGACTGAAGCACATGTTCACCCCACATTCATGAAAAAAATCCCCGCAAGCATCTGCCTTGCGGGGATTTCGTGATGACCCGTTTCGATCATGGCGCACGGTGCTTGATCATTACCTGCGCGGTCTGGAAACGCGGCTGTCTGCCACACTTCAACGGGCTGACCGCAATGGGTCAAGCAGACCGCGCAGGTTGTTATGGTCAAGCTCATACATGAGTGCCAATAACTGCCCCAACTGGCCCTTAGGGAAACCTTCTCTGGCAAACCAGCCCAGATAGTGTCCCGGCAGGTCAGCAATAATGCGCCCCTTGTACCTGCCGAAGGGCATCTCACGTGTGGCCAGCAATTCAAGGAGCTCTGGATTCATCTTTATTTCGGTGACAAAACGACGGATCTATACGCACGCTTCAGGACAAAAAACAAAGGCCCTTGAAAAATCAAGGGCCTGGGGGATCAATGGGGCGTTGCGGGCCCCAGTGAGATGCTATCGAATCATTCCCACTCGATGGTCGCGGGCGGCTTGCCGGAGATGTCGTACACCACCCGGTTGATGCCGCGCACTTCATTAATGATGCGGTTACTCACCCGCGCCAGCAACGAGTGCGGCAGCTCGGCCCAGAGCGCCGTCATGAAGTCCTGCGTCTGCACCGCACGCAAGGCCACGACATACTCGTAGGTGCGGCCGTCGCCCATCACGCCAACACTCTTGACCGGCAAAAACACCGCGAACGCCTGTGAGGTTTTCTCGTACCAGTCAGCGGCGCGCAACTCGTCGATGAAGATTGCATCCGCACGGCGCAGCAAATCCGCAAACTCGGGCTTCACTTCGCCCAGAATGCGCACGCCCAGACCCGGCCCAGGGAAAGGATGGCGGTAGACCATGTCGTGCGGCAGGCCGAGGGCGATGCCCAGCTCGCGCACCTCATCCTTGAACAATTCGCGCAAGGGCTCGAGCAACTTGAGATTGAGCGTCTCGGGCAGGCCACCGACGTTGTGGTGGCTCTTGATGGTGTGGGCTTTCTTGTTCTTGCCGCCGGCCGACTCGATCACGTCGGGGTAGATGGTGCCCTGCGCCAGCCAGCGCGCCTTGGGCAGCTTGGCCGCCTCGGCCTGGAAGACCTCGACAAACTCACGGCCAATGATCTTGCGCTTTTGTTCCGGATCACTGACCCCCACCAGATGGCCGAGGAACTGCTCGGTCGCATCCACATGGATGATCTTGACGCCCAGGTTGCGACCGAAGGTCTGCATCACCTGCTCGGCTTCGTTCAGGCGCAGCAAGCCGTTGTCCACAAACACGCAGGTCAATTGATCGCCGATTGCACGGTGAATCAGCGCCGCGGCCACGGACGAATCCACACCACCGGAGAGGCCGAGAATCACCTCTTCGTCGCCCACCTGCTCGCGAATGGCGGCGACAGCTTCAGCGACATAGTCCGGCATGTTCCAGTCGTGGCCACAACCGCAGATGTCGTGCACGAAGCGGGTGATGATGTCCTTGCCCTTGAGGGTATGCGTCACTTCCGGGTGGAACTGCACGCCGTAAAAACCGCGTTCTTCGTCGGCCATCGCCGCAATCGGCGTCGAGGCGTTGCTGCCGATCAGGCGGAAGCCCGGTGGCAACTCGGTGACCTTGTCGCCATGGCTCATCCATACGTCAAGCAAGCCGTGGCCCTTGTCGTTGCTGCGGTCCTGAATATTTTCGAACAGCTTCGAATGCCCCTGCGCACGCACCTCGGCATAGCCGAACTCGCGGGTGTCCGAACTCTCGACCTTGCCACCGAGTTGCGCAGCCATGGTCTGCATGCCGTAACAAATGCCGAACACGGGTTTGCCAAGTTCGAACACGGTTTGTGGCGCGTTCATGATTTCGCTGTAGACCGAATTCGGGCCGCCCGAGAGGATGATGCCGTCCGCGCCAAAATTGCGCAGAAACTCATCGGACACGTCGCAGGGGTGAATTTCGCAATACACCTGTTGTTCGCGGACCCGTCGCGCGATCAACTGGGTAAATTGGGAACCGAAATCGAGGATGAGAATTTTCTGATGCGCCATGGTTTTCGCTCAGCTGAAAATGGAAAAAAGGCGGCCGAGGCCGCCTTGTGCGTAGGGTACGCGGATCAATCCACGTGGTAGTTGGGCGCTTCCTTGGTGATCTGCACATCGTGCACATGCGACTCACGCACACCGGCCGAGGTGATCTCGACAAACTGTGCACGCTCGTACATCAAGGGAATGCTCGCCGCACCCACATAGCCCATCGACGCACGCAGACCACCAATCAACTGATGGATCACCGCGGTCACCGGACCCTTGTAGGGCACCCGGCCTTCGATGCCCTCGGGCACGAGCTTGTCGGTGTTGGACGAAGCGTCCTGGAAATAACGATCAGCCGAACCCTGCTGCATCGCGCCCAGCGAGCCCATGCCACGGTAGGACTTGTACGAACGCCCCTGATACAGCACCGTTTCGCCCGGCGCTTCTTCCGTACCGGCAAACAGCCCGCCCAGCATCACCGCATTACCACCGGCCGCAATGGCTTTGGCGATATCGCCAGAGTAGCGAATGCCGCCGTCAGCGATCATCGGCACGCCAGTACCCGCCAGTGCCTTGCAGACATTGGAAATCGCCGTAATCTGCGGCACACCCACACCCGCCACGATGCGTGTGGTGCAGATCGAGCCCGGCCCGATGCCGACCTTGACGCCGTCGACACCCGCATCCATCAGCGCCAGTGCGGCGTCGCCCGTGGCGATATTGCCGCCAATCACCTCGACATGCGGGAAATTTTTCTTCACCCAGCGAATACGCTCGAGCACACCACGCGAGTGGCCGTGCGCGGTATCGACAACGATCACGTCAACACCCGCTTCTGCCAGACGCTCGACCCGCTCTTCAGTGCCTTCGCCCACGCCCACCGCGGCGCCACAGCGCAAACGGCCGTGCTCATCCTTGGCGGCATTGGGGTGCTCGGTCGACTTCAGCATGTCCTTGACAGTGATCAGACCACGCAACTCGTCGGAGCCATTGATCACCAGCACACGCTCAAGTCGATGCTTGTGCATCAGCTTCTGGGCTACCTCGAGGCTCTCGCCTTCGGGAACGGTAATCAGTCGATCGCGCGGCGTCATGATGGACGACACCGGCTGATCCAGATTGATCTCGAAGCGCAGATCGCGGTTGGTGACGATACCCACCACCTTGCCATCATCGACCACCGGCAAGCCCGAGAACTTGTTCAGGCGCGTCAATGCGACAACCTCGCGGACGCTCATGTCGGACGGAATGGTGATCGGGTCCTTCAGGACGCCCGACTCAAACCGCTTGACCTTGGCAACCTCGGCCGCCTGCTGCTTGGCCGAGAAATTTTTGTGAACAATGCCGATTCCGCCTTCCTGGGCGAGCGCAATAGCGAGCCGGGCTTCGGTGACCGTATCCATGGCGGCCGACACCAGCGGAATGTTCAAGCGAACGTTCCGGGTCAGCTGCGTCTGGAGGCTGACATCCTTGGGGAGGACGTCGGAATGGGCGGGGACAAGAAGGACGTCATCAAACGTCAGCGCCTTCTGAATCACGCGCATGGCTATAATCCTTTCAACCAAATCCGTATTATACAGATGGATCTTCAGTCTGTTGAGTCCCGCGTTGGAAACGAAGCTATTCAGAGCGCTCTTGCGCACGAAAACCTGTGACGATGTCCACGCCGGGTGGCTTTTCGTCCCCGCCAACGGACACAGATCCGATTACAATGACATTGACTATCGGCGCAATGCCTTTTCGCGCCGGCCCTGACCGATTGAACACTCAATCCTGCAAGGCTTGATCTCAATGCGACTACGCTACTTACCGCTACTCCTGCTGGCACTGGCCTCTGGCATCGCTGCCGCCGGCCAGGTCTACGAATGGACTGACGCCAACGGGAAACGCCATTTTTCCGACACCCCGCCGGCGGGCGTCGAAGCCAAGCCAACCGGCATCCGCACCGGCCCGCGCATAACAAGTGCCCCACCAGCCGGTGGCGCAACACAAACGGTTGACGCCCCGACCACCTGGGCCGAAAAGAACGCCGACTTCGCCAAACGCAAGGCCGAAGCAACCGAGAACACCGCCAAGGCCAACGAAGAGGCCGAGCAGGCGCGCCGCAAGAAAGAAGCCTGCGAGCAGGCCAGTGCGCAGCTCAAGCTGCTTGAAAGCGGCGGCCGGGTGCAGCGCATGAACAGCGCAGGCGAACGCGAAGTCCTCGACGACGCCGGGCGGGCCGAAGAAATGGAACGCTCTCGCGACATCATGAAGCGGGCGTGCGAGTAAGGCGCCAGAATCGCGACGCACCAAGCAACAAGAAAGGCCCCAACTGCCGGGGCCTTTTCTTTGGGTAAGGACAGGCCTACGACGTTTCGTCTGCCGACGCCTTGTCGTCGCCTCCCCCCTTCGTCATGGCTTTACCTTCTTTGGCGCGCTTGCGGCGCACCTCTTTCGGGTCGGCAATCAAGGGGCGGTAGATTTCAATGCGGTCGCGTTCGCGCAACACGCTCGACAGGGGCGCCAGCTTGGCGTAGATCCCCACCTTGTTGGCACCGCTCAAGTCAATTTCGGGATACTTCTGTAACAGGCCCGAAGCGTCGATCGCATCCTGAGCTGTTGCGCCCTCGGGCACTTTGAGTCGAACCACATCCTGACGCTCACGCAGCGCATAGATCACTTCGACGGAAATTTGTTCGGCCATGAAATCAGGCCCTCCGATAGACCTGCCCGGCGCGCTTCACAAAGGCGTCGACGAAGGTATTGGCAATATGATTGAAGACCGGCCCGAGCACTTTCTCGAGCAAACGGCTGGCAAACTGGTAGTTGAGACTGAACTCGACCTTGCACGCAGTATCGCCCAGCGGCGTGAAGATCCAGCCCCCATCGAGGTGCTCGAACGGGCCTTCCTTCAGGCGGATATGCATCTCCCGCGGCGGCAGCTTGGTGTTCTCGGTCGAAAAATGCGCCTTGATCCCGTGGTAGTTGATATGCAGCGTCGCGGCAGTCAAGCTGTCGTTGCGCTCGATCAGCTCGGTCCCGCCACACCAGGGCAAGAACTTGGGATAGTCCTCGACCTGGTCGACGAGCGCGAACATCTCGGCGGGGGTAAATTCGATCAGGACAACTTTTTTGACGGCGGCCATGTGTTCGGGGCGGAAGATAGCGGAACTGCTAGAATGCCCGATTTTACCGCATGCTGGCCGTTATGGCCGACCGGGGCGTCATGAGCATCATCGACAATCGCAAAGCTTTCCACGATTACTTCATTGAAGAGAAGATCGAAGCCGGCCTCGTGCTTGAGGGCTGGGAAGTGAAGGCGATCCGCGCAGGCCGCGCCAACATCAAGGAAGCCTACGTGCTGATCCGCGATGGCGCGATCTTCATTCTTGGCATGCACATCACGCCCCTGACCTCGGCCTCGACGCACATCCATGCCGATCCGGTGCGTACCCGCAAGCTGCTGCTGCACGCGGCACAGATTGACCGCCTCATTGGACAGGTTGAGCGCGCTGGCTTTACGCTGGTGCCCCTCGATCTGCATTATTCAAAAGGCCGGATCAAAGCGACCGTCGGCCTGGCCAAGGGCAAGAAGCAGCACGACAAGCGAGAGACGGAAAAAGCGCGCGAGTGGGAGCGCGAGAAAGGCCGCCTGATGCGGGACAAGACCTGAGCGGCATTGCCGGAACACGCCTGCCCGCACCCATCGGTGATCGTCCTGCCGATTGATGCACCATCCATAACGCGGCATCACCCGCATGGCTTTCATCCAATTTGATCTGGATTCGATCCGCCGCTTGGCAAAATGCGTTATCGTTCGCCAACAATAACGCTCGTCAAAACTTGCCGTGAATAAAGCCATTCGCTCACTGTACGCCGCCCTCTTGCTGTTGATTGCCCCCATGGCAATCGGCGGCGAGGTCACGGTCGCAGTGGCGTCGAACTTCATCAAGCCAATCGAAGCCGTTGCACCGGCATTTACCAAGGTCACGGGACATCGCGTACGGATATCCACCGGATCGACCGGCAAGTTCTACGCACAGATCCAGCGCGGCGCGCCCTTCGATGTCTTTCTGTCGGCGGATGAAGCCCGCCCGGCCCGTCTGGAGGATGAAGGGTTCGCGGTATCGGGCAGCCGTTTTATCTATGCCATCGGCCGCCTGGTGCTGTGGCAGGCCGAAACACACCGCGACATCCAGCCGGACGCCTTGCGCTTCGCGGATGGCGGACGAGTGGCCGTCGCCAACCCGGTCACCGCGCCCTACGGCACGGCTGCCGCCGCCGCGATCGAAAAACTGGGTCTGACTGCGGCGCTCGCCCCCCGGCTGGTGCAAGGCGAAAACATCGGGCAAACCTTCCAGTTCGTTGCGACCGGAAACGCCGCCTACGGTTTTGTCGCCTGGTCTCAGGTCAGTCAGAACGGCACCTTGATCCGCGGGTCCGGCTGGTTGGTGCCTGCCAACATGCACCCGCCGATTCGCCAGGCCGCCACCCTGTTGACGCGCGGTGCTGACAACCCGGCAGCGCGCGCATTCGTGGCGTTTCTGAAGAGTGACGCGGCACGGCAGATCATTCGGCAACACGGCTACGACACCGAATGAACGCCCTCCTCAGCCCTGCCGATATTGACGCCATCTGGCTGACGCTGAAGCTCGCGTTCACGGTCACCATCTTGCTCCTGCTCCTCGGCACGCCGCTGGCATGGTGGCTCGCGCATTCACGCGCACGATGGCGCGGCGCAATCAACGCACTGGTCGCGCTGCCCCTGATTTTGCCACCGACCGTCCTCGGTTTTTACCTGCTGGTGGCCATGGGGCCCAACGGCCCACTCGGGCGGCTCACTGCCGAAGTCGGCCTTGGCGCTCTGCCCTTCACCTTCGCCGGGCTGGTCATCGGTTCGCTCATCTATTCGCTGCCCTTCGTCGTTCAGCCCATCCGCGACGCCTTCATCGCCATTGGCCCGCGGCCCCTCGAAGTGGCCGCCACCCTCGGCGCACGGCCGATCGACGCCTTCTTTTCCGTAGTGCTACCGCTGGCCCGCCCCGGCTTCCTGACCGCCACCGTGCTCGGATTTGCCCATACGGTGGGTGAATTCGGCGTCGTGCTGATGATCGGCGGCAATATCCCCAACGAAACGCGGGTCGTCGCCATCCAGATCTACGACCATGTCGAAGCGCTGGAATACACACAGGCGCACTGGCTGGCGGGCGGATTACTGGCCTTCTCCTTCATCGTGCTGCTCGCGCTCCATACCCTTAATGACCGACAGGCGAAACGATGAGCCACGACAGCGCCCTGCACTTCGATCTCGCGCTCGACCTGCCTCAGCTCAGTATTCAGGCCGCGGCAACACTCCCGCCGCGCGGCGTCACCGCGCTGTTCGGCCCGTCCGGCGCCGGCAAGACCACGCTCCTGCGCATGATCGCCGGCCTGGAATCCGGCGGGCGGGGACAGATCCGACTCGGCGACACCACATGGCAAGACACCCACACCACACGCCGCCTGCCAACCCACCGGCGCGAACTCGCTTATGTCTTCCAGGAAGCGAGTCTGTTCACCCATCTGACGGTTCGCGACAATCTCGCCTTCGGACTGAAGCGCGCCCGCAGCACCGACCACACAATCCGGTTTGATGACGCGGTGGCGTGGCTGGGCGTCGGCCATCTGCTCGACCGACGCCCTGAGCGACTCTCCGGCGGCGAGCGACAGCGCGTCGCCATCGCCCGCGCCCTGTTGGCCCAGCCCCGACTGCTGCTGATGGACGAGCCGCTGTCGGCCGTCGACGCCGATGGCCGCGACGCCATTCTTGACACACTGGAGCAACTGCCCGGGCGACTGGGCATTCCCATCATCTATGTCAGCCATTCGATCGAAGAGATCGCCCGTCTGGCTGACCATCTTGTGCTGTTGTCGGCGGGCCGCGTCCTGGCCGCCGGGCCGACCAACGAGATACTCACCCGCTGCGACCTCCCCCTGGCCCATGGCGCACATGCGGGCGCGGTGCTCCAGGCCCGCGTCGTCGCACACCACCCCGACGAACACCTCAGCCGCCTCGCCTTCGACGGCGGTCAGTTGCTGCTCAGCACGCTCGACCGATCGGTGGATTCCGCAGTGCGCCTGCGCATCGCAGCGCGTGATGTCGCCATTGCGCTCAGCGAACCGGCCGACAGCAGCGTGATCAATCATCTGCAGGCCATCATCGTCGATCTCGCCGACGACCCCAATCCCGCGCACTGTCTGGTTCGCTTGCAGGTCGGCGAAGCCGTGCTGCTGGCACGCATCACCCAGCATTCGCGCCGCCGCCTCGCATTGAAGCCCGGCATGGCCGTGTGGGCACTCGTCAAGGGCGTTGCTGTCCGCTGATCTGCCGTGCACGCCGGTGCTGGCTGTATAATGCGCGGTTTGCATTGATCATCCGGAGCCCCCGACCATGGACGCAGAACGCATCAACGACATCGCCGAAGCCCTTGCGGACTTGAAGCGCCGCGGGGAAGAACTTCGGAGGTATCTTTGACTACGATGAAAAAGCCTCAAAACTAGAAGAAGTTAACATCGCCCTCGAAGACCCCGCCGTCTGGAACGACGCCGCGCGCGGTCAGGCGCTGGGCAAGGAAAAGAAGCTGCTCGAAGGCGTTGTAGTGACGCTGCAACACGTCGCCCAGCAGTCGGGCGACCTGCTCGATCTGTTCGAGATGGCCGAGGCCGAAGGCGACGACGACACGCTCGAAGCGATCGAGACCGATGCCAAGGCGCTCGAAGAAGTCGTGGGCGGGCTCGAATTCCGCCGCATGTTCTCCGGCCCCATGGACGAGAACGCCTGCTTCATCGACATTCAGGCCGGCGCCGGCGGCACCGAAGCCCAGGACTGGGCCGGCATGCTCGAACGCATGTACCTGCGCTACTGCGAACGCAAAGGCTTCACCACCGAGCTCCTCGAAGAGTCCGATGGCGAAGTCGCCGGCATCAAGAGCGCCACGATCAAGGTCACGGGCGAATACGCCTTCGGCTTTTTGCGCACCGAAAACGGCATTCACCGTCTGGTGCGCAAGTCGCCCTTCGACTCCAACGCGCGCCGCCACACCAGCTTTTGCTCGGTGTCGATCTACCCGGAAATCGACGACTCCATCGAGATCGACATCAACCCGGCCGATGTGCGCACCGACACTTACCGCGCCTCGGGTGCGGGCGGTCAGCACATCAACAAGACCGACTCGGCCGTGCGTCTGACGCACAACCCGACCGGCATCGTCGTGCAGTGTCAGAACGACCGTTCTCAGCACCGCAACAAGGACGAAGCCTGGAAGATGCTCAAGGCCAAGCTCTATGAGCTTGAGTTGCGCAAGCGCCAGAGCGAGGCGCAGGCACTCGAAGACGCCAAGAGCGACATCGGCTGGGGCCACCAGATCCGCTCCTACGTGCTCGACCAGTCGCGCATCAAGGACCTGCGCACCAACTATGAAGTTGGCAACACCCAGGCCGTGCTCGATGGCGATCTGGACAACTTCATTGAGGCCAGCCTCAAGCAAGCCGTCTGACGCGTTGCATGCACTGAGCGCACGACCGGCATGACAGATCAGGATCTCGCGGACTATCTCGCGCCCGGCTACGCCGTGGACGATGTGCCAGAACTCTCGGCACTCGCTGCGGCGCAGCCGGTCATCGACACCTTCATCTCCCTGTTTCGCGGCAGCGAAGCGGAGGTCTTGTTGCGCCTGCTGGTTTTGCGCGAAGTCGGCCACGATGTTGACCACCCGCGCTGGTCACCCGACGCGCTGCGCCGCCGCTTCGCCTACCTCGACCCGGTCAAGCTCGAAACCACGCTCAAGCGCCTGCGCGAATCCGGTCTGATCAGCTACGCCGACGACGGGCTCTATCACCTGTCGGACGCCGGCCGCAACGCCGTCGCTGCGCTGGGCATGCTGCTGCGTTTTGGCGAGTCAGAAGACGCTGAACTCGGCTTCCTCACCGCCCAGCTCGCCGGCCTGCAAGCCACCGACAGCGTCAACGCCGAGGCACTTGGGCATCTGCTCTCCAAGCTCAACGACCTCACCCTGCATTTTGAAGAGGCCATCGCCTCGGGTTCGGAGTTTCGCATCGTCGAATCGCGCCGCCGGCTGTCGGCCAACGGCAAATGGCTGGACCGCGGTACCGACATCCTGCGCTCACTCCTCTCGGACGCCGACGCGCCCTTCGATGTCGCCCGTATCGCCCAGCGCATCGGTCTGGCGCAATCGCGGCTGGCCCGCGTCGACGCGGCCTTTCAGCGCGCGCTCAACAAAATCGAGACCCAGCGCGTCACGCTCGGCAGCTCGGGCATCTCGTCCAGCGACGTCACCGCCTGGCTCGGCCAGCAAAGCATGGACGCACTCGCCGCGATGGCCTTTGACGCCATCACCGACACCCCGCACATCCCGCTGCTCGCCGGCGGCCACGAATTGCTCGACCGCGCCGAAACCGCCCTGTGCGATCTGCTGCGCGGCGAGGCCGACGACACCACCCTGCCAGCGGCCGACGACACCCCCACCGCGCTCGCGCCCGAAGAAGAAGACCTGCGCCTGCTCACCCATTTTGCCGACCGGCTCGACGCCATCGACACCGAGTCCGCCACCTTGCACGACATGGTTGCCGGCGGTGGCTTCGGCCATGCCGCCTATCGTCTGTCGCTGCTCGCGCTACTCGCCGACAGCCAGGACAGCGCCCCTGCCGACGGCCCCATTGGCGCCTTCATGCGCCTGCCGCTCAAGGTGGACTTTGACACCACACTGGTCGACGTCGGTCACGACGAAATCGCCCGCATCAGTGCCGGCAGCATCCGCCGCCTGAACGCCCACACCACGGACTGACGCGCCCATGGAACACGACATCCGCGCCCTCACCGCGCGCCTCATCGCCCAGCGCTGGCTGCCACGCAAAGACCCGATGGTGCGCCGCGCGCTCATCGACGAGACTTTCCGCCACGAGATCGACCAGCGCCTGGCCAGCGTCGGCCTGCGCCTGCTCGACAACCCCTACGCCGCCCATGTGGCCGTCGGCCTCACCCCCGACGCGCTCGAACCCACCTTCGGCAGCGGCCGCGAGTACCAGGCCAGCAACATGGGACTCACCCGCGACGAAATCGCCCTGCTGGTGGTGTTGTGGGCGCTGATCATCCTGCCCAAACGCGAGCGCCAGGTGACCCGCCAGAACCTCGCCAACGAAGGCCAGGAAGAGCTCTTTGCCGCCGAACAGCCCGTCGCCCACGGCGCCGAGGTCTCGGCCGGCGTGTCCGAAGCCTCGCTGATCGCCGACTTCGGTCCGCGCCTGGGCGGCAAAACCAAGGTGCGCAACTTCATGCTCGGCCGGCTCGCGCGCCTCGGTTTCATCGAGCGCCGCAGCGGCATGCTGCTTGAAGGCCCGCTGCTCGACGTCGCGCTCGATTACCGCCTGATGGCCGACCGCATCATCCACGGCACGCTCGCCGGCGTGCTCTCCGACGCCGGCCACCCGCCGCCCGCCGCCGACGCCTTTGCGCTCGCCGGCGCCGACGATGAAGACGAATTTGACGGCGACATGCCCGAACCCGGTTCCGAGATATTCTGATGACCCGTTTTTTTCAACTTTCTCTCGCGCTGATCGTTGCGCTCAGCGCAGCGCCCGCCTTGGCCCTGAGCAGTGCCCGCGCCGGCGGCAACGACGCCAGCAACGACCGGCCAGCGCAGACGCAGCCCGACCGCAACTGCGCGCGCTACCAAAGCGCCATCGCCAAGCTGGACGCACGCATTGCCCGCGAAGCCGACCGCAGTCGGGCTCAACGCCTCCGCGAGAGCAAGCAACGCTACCAACAACGTGTGCAGGACGGCGGTTGCAACCGCAGCCTGCGCTGAGCTGACGTAGAACGATGTTTCATATCAAACAGATCGAACTGGTCCACTGGGACTTCTGGCGCCGCTTCACGCTGCCGCTGGACGCCCAGATCATCACCATCGTCGGCCCCAACGGCTCGGGCAAGACCACCCTGCTCGACGCACTGCGCACGCTGTTTGCGCTGCGCTGCTCGGGCAAGCGCGACTTCCGCCGCTATGTGCGCCGCGCCAACCGCAGCCATGCGTGGATTCGCGCCACCGTCGCCAACCTGCCCGGCGCCACCGGCCGCCGGCCGTTTTTTCCGTGCCTGGCCGACACCGTCACCCTCGCCTGCCGCATCCGCCGCGCCGGAGGCGAATGGACGCGCGACTACACCATTGTTGATGACGATGTCGACATCGAAGCGCTCGACACCAGCAACGACTGGATCGGCCTGCGCGACTATCAAAGCCGCCTCGCCGCCGGTGGCCTGACCCCGGCCATCGCCAAGGTGCTGGCGCTGGAGCAAGGCGACACCGACAAGCTGTGCGAATACGCCCCAAAGGCGCTGCTCGAACTGGTGTTCGACGTCTTCGGCGACAAGGAAGTGCTGGACAACTACGACGTCGCGCGCGAAGAGCAGCAAAACGCCGAGCGCGAGCTCGACAGCCTGTCCATCGACCTCGACCGCCTGCGCGCGCAAGCCGAGGCCAAGCGCCTCGAAGCCGATCGCTATCTGGAATGGAAGCAGATTACCGACGAGCGCTCGGCACTCGACGCCGAAATCATTCCGCGCCTCGAAGCCTTTGAACTGCGCCGCGACATCCGTGCCGAACGCAGCCAGTTGCGCGCCCAGGATGGCGAACGCCGCGAACGTCAATCCGGTCTGCTGGCCGCCCGCCAACGCATCGCACAGGTCGACGCCGAACGCAAAAGTGAAGAAACCGCCCGCGCCAAGGCCCGCAGCGAATTCCTGGCCACCGAGCAACGCCATCTGAGCGCCCACGACCGCGTGCGCGATCTCGAACGCGTGCTGGCCGAGCGCAACGCGCTGCGCGAACTGCTGGCCCGCGAAGAAGGCCAGGACGCCGTCGCCATCGAGGCCGAGCACGAGTCGGTCGAAGCCGAGCTGACCGCCCTGCGCGCGCAAGAGCGCGAACTGGTCGCCCGCTTCGAGACCGCCAAAGACGCGCTCGCCCATGCCCACGAACGCAGCAGCCCGCCCTCCGACCCCGAAGTGCGCGCCTTCCGCGCCGTGCTCACCGAGGCCGGCATCGCACACAGCGCGCTCAGCGAATCCATTGAAATCACCGATGCCGCCTGGCAAGGCGCGATCGAAGCCGTGCTGCGCCCCTATCGCCACGTGTTGCTGCTCGAGCGCGCCGCCGATCGCCACCAGGCCTGGGCGCTGGGCGAGCGCGAACGCTTCCGCCATTTCGTCGTCGCCGACTGCGAAAACGCCCCGCCGGCCCAGCGCGATACGCTGGCCGAAGTCGTCCGCTTTGCCGGCCCGGTGCCGCGCTGGCTGGCCGACTTGCTGAACCGCATCACCCGCGTCGAAGACGCCGCCGCCGGCAGCGCCTTGTCGCGTGACACCGAATGGATCACCCGCGACGCCTACCACCGCGAACGCCGCGGCGCCCGCCATCTGGGCCGCCCGCGCGAGTTCCACTTCGGCGAACTGGCACGTCAGGCGCGCATCGATGTGCTCTCCGCCGATGTGCGTGAGCTCGACAAGGCGCTCAGCCCGCTGCGCCCGCAAATGGACGTGCTGCGCGACCGCCTCAACACCTTGCGCAGCCAACTGCTCGGCCTCAGCGCCGCACCGCAACTGGCCGCCCGTGCCCAGGCTTTTGCCGAGGCCGAGGCCGATCTGCCGGTGGCGAAAAAAGCGCTGACCGACGCCATCGCCGAACGCACCGAGTTGCAGGCCACGCTGGACGGCATCGGCGAACGGCTCAACGGCATCCAGATCGAACTCGACCGCCGCCGCCGGGAACTGGCCACGCACGAGCAACGCCTCGGCCTGCTCGACAGCGAAGACCGGCCCCGCCGGCAGTCGCAAGCCCAGCGCGTACAACGCCTGCGCCGCCTGCGTCGCGGCATGCCCGCCGCCTGGCGACGCGGCGAAGGTGTTGAAGCGCTGATCGAACGCTACGGCGATGCCCGCAGCGCACGTGCCGAATCCGAACGGCTCCGCTTGCGCCTCGAACAAGGTGATTGGGTACAGGACGCCGCCGTGCTCACCTTGCGCGACCGTCTGCTCGACGACCTCGGCCGCCGCGAGCGTGACTACGCCACCCGCCAGGGCTACTGCGCTACGGCTCGCCGCCACACCGACGAAGCGCGCGGCGCCTACATCGGCAAACTGCGCGCGACGGTGCGCCAGTACAGCCGCAACCTCAAAGCCCTGGGCGAACTGGCACATGTCGAAGTGGACTGCCCGGTGCCACACCTGGACAACGACGACACCGCCCTGCACCGCTCCGGGCTGGATGTGCGCTTCGACTTCGATCGCAAGGGCGCGGTTGGCCTGAACGACGGCGAAGCCTCGGGCGGCCAGCAGGTGATGAAATCACTGATTTTGCTGATTGCGCTGTTGATGGACGAGACCCGCCCCGGCGGTTTCGTGTTCATCGACGAGCCCTTCGCGCATCTGGACGTGGCCAACATCGACCGGGTCGGCGCCTTCCTGCGGGCGACGCGCGCGCAATACCTGATCACCACACCGGTCACCCACAACGCCAACGTGTTTGCGCCCGCACAGCTCACGCTGGTCACGCGCAAGAAGCCACCGTCAGAAGAATGGGCACCCCCGATCGGGGTGCTGCAGCGCCAGCGAGACTGACCGCCGGAGCACACGCAATCAGAAGTATTGGTCGGCGTCCTGCTGTGCGCTGCTGGTCGCCGCCGTGCTGACCAGTTCGCCAGCCGCCACCAGGTCCTCATAGGCCCAGACGCAGTTCCGGCCGTGCTCTTTGCCGTAGTAGAGCGCGGAATCGGCACGGCCGAGCAGTTCAGCCGGCGGCAGCCGGTCATCGACCTGGGAAAACCCGATCGAGCAGGTGACGGTCCCGACTTGCGGAAAATCATGCGTTTCAACCGCGACCCGAAAACGCTCGAAAATGCATTTCACGGTCTCCGCCGACACATTGCGCAACATCACCACAAACTCTTCACCACCGAAACGGAAGAGCTTGTCGGAGCTGCGAAACGCATTGCGCATGCAATCCGCGAGGCGAATAAGGACTTCATCGCCGAACAGGTGACCCCAGGTGTCATTGATGTGCTTGAAATGGTCGATGTCGACAATCCCCAGCCATGCCGGGCTCGGCAGCTCCGTCGCTTCGCGTCGTTCCCCGTCCTGACGCCGCGCCCGCTCGGCCACCGCGATCAACTGGTCAAACTGTTCATCAAAGGTCTTGCGATTGAGCAAGCCGGTCAAGGTATCGAGGTTTGCGTAGTCCCAGTGCGCCATCAGCCGCTCGAAGCAATGGACGTAGGCACGGACACCATCCACGGTCACCGCGGCGATCGCCGTCGTGGCGTACACGTCGAGCATCCATCGAACGCGGCCGGCATGCATCACCGGGAACGCCATCCGCCAACCATGCGTATCGTGGACACGGGTCACATTCACGCCATTGTCGACCGCCCGGGCCAGAAAACCGTCTTGCGCTCCCCCAGGCATGCCGTCGACCGTATCGTCCCAATCTCCGCCCGCCGCAGCCCTGTCACACCAGCCAACGCTTTTGAGCCTCCGGTGATCCAGGCCCACCCCCAGTATCAGCAGTTCGCAACGATCCGCATGCAGCGCACGCTGGACGCCGACGCAGAACGAACGCAACAGCGCTTCTCTCACGTGCAGTGAAGTCAGGTGTTGCGCCGCCTTGAGCAAGGCCAGAAGGGAATCGCCGGTCCGGGTTCGCATACTTATTTTCCACAGGTCTTTGGTATTACGGCGTCGAATCAACATCATTAAGCGGTTTACGCGCAGGCGTCAGACACCAACAACCCGTTGGCAAGCGACTTCTCGCGGCGGTTATGAGAAAATTGCCGTTTTTCGGCATCCGCGTGCATCCATGACGCGACGCCGGACTCGCCATCATTCAAACGAGCCACACATGTCAGAACAGAACGCCTCGCCTTCCGCCGACGAAAACCACCTCATCGCCGAGCGCCGCGAAAAGCTGCGCACGTGGCGCGAATCCGGACGCGCCTACCCGAACGACTTCTCACGTGAAAACACCGCCGGCAAGCTCGATGAGGCTTACGGTGAAAAGACCCGTGAAGAACTCGAAGCAACCCCGGTCGAAGTGCGTGTGGCCGGCCGCGTCATGCTCAAGCGCGTCATGGGCAAAGCCAGCTTCGCCACCATTCAAGATCTGTCGGGCCGTATCCAGCTGTATGTGAGCAACCAGGGCGTGGGCGAAGACGTGCACGGCGACTTCAAGCATTGGGACATCGGCGACATCGTCGGCGCGGTGGGCACCCTGTTCAAGACCAAGACCGGCGAGCTGACAGTCAATTGCACCGAGATTCGCCTGCTGTCGAAGAACCTGCGTCCGCTACCCGAAAAATTCCACGGCCTGACCGACCAGGAAACCAAATACCGCCAGCGCTATCTCGACCTGATCATGAACGAGCAGTCGCGCTTCACCTTCGTGGCGCGCAGCCGCATGGTGCAGTCGATCCGCAACTACATGATGAATCACGGCTTCCTCGAAGTGGAAACGCCGATGATGCACCCCATCCCCGGCGGCGCCTCGGCCAAGCCCTTCACCACCCACCACAACGCCCTCGACATGGAGCTGTTTCTGCGCATCGCGCCGGAGCTGTACCTCAAGCGTCTGGTGGTCGGCGGTTTCGAGAAGGTGTTCGAGGTCAATCGCAACTTCCGCAACGAAGGCCTCAGCCCGCGTCACAACCCCGAATTCACCATGATGGAGTTCTACGAGGCCTACGCGAACTACCAGAGCCTGATGAACTTCACCGAAGGTCTCATTCGTCACGCCGCACGCGAAGCCCTGGGCACCGAAGTCTTCCAGTATCAGGGCCGCGAGCTCGACCTCTCCAAGCCTTTCCACCGCCTGACCATCGTCGAAGCCATCCGCAAATACCACCCGGGCTTTACCGTCGAGCAACTGGCCGACGCCGAGTGGCTCAAGGCCAAGATCAACGCCTTCGGCGAAAGCGTCAAGCCGGGCGGCCTGGGCAGCCTGCAGCTGCAGCTGTTCGAAGCCTGCGCCGAGGCCGAGCTGTGGGAGCCGACCTATATCATCGACTACCCGGTCGAAGTCAGCCCGCTGGCGCGTGCCTCTGACAGCGACCCGGAAGTCACCGAGCGCTTCGAGCTGTTCATCGTCGGTCGCGAAATTGCCAATGGCTTCTCCGAGCTGAACGACCCCGAAGATCAGGCCGCACGCTTCCGCGCCCAGGCCGAAGCCAAAGAGGCTGGCGACGACGAAGCCATGTTCTATGACGCCGACTACATCCGCGCCCTCGAATTCGGCCTGCCGCCCACCGGCGGCTGCGGTATCGGCATCGATCGCCTCGTCATGCTGCTGACCGACAGCCCGGCCATTCGCGACGTGATCCTGTTCCCGCAGATGCGTCCGGAGTAAACCGGCGCACGATGCAGATCCAGCAACTTCAGGTGGCCTACGATGCGCGAGCCGATCGCCTGCTCCTGCGCATCGCCACCGCCCAGCGCGAAGAAATCAGCGTGCTGCTCACCCGGCGCCTCATCAAGGCACTGTGGCCGGGTTTGCAGCGCATGCTGAACAGCCACCTGGCGAACCCCGCGCCGGGGATGCCTGCGGCCGAGTCCAGGAACACCGCCGACGCCGGCACCTTCCAGGCCCCCTTCGACGACAGCAATCTGAGCCACCCGCTGGGCACCGAACCGCTGCTTGCGGCCGAGAGCCGGCTGGAGCCGATCGAAGGCCCGCTGTGCCGGATCATGCTCGGTGAAACCCGCGCCCGGCAGGTCAGCTTCGACTGCGATCAAAACCTGATGCAGGCGCTGTGCGCCATGATCCGCGGCACCGTCGTCAAGGCCGAGTGGGACCTTCCGCTCGATGATCTCCCCCTGCCCGACACTGCCACGCCGACACCGAGCAACCTTCCACCCACCGTTCACTGATGTACGAGCGGATCGAACCTGCGGCGCTCGAATATGCCGAAGACGGCACGCCGTTCTCGCACCAGTTTGGCGATGTCTATCACACCCAGCACGGCGCTCTTGGCCAGAGCCGCCATGTCTTTCTTGAAGGCAACCAGCTGCCGCACCGTTGGCAGCGAAAGCCGCGCTTCGTCATTCTCGAAACCGGGTTCGGCATCGGGCTGAATTTTCTCGCCACCTGGGCGGCCTGGCGCGACGACCCCAAGCGGTGTGATCGCCTGCACTTCATCTCCATCGAAAAGCACCCCTTCAGGGCTGACGACCTCGCCACGCTGCATCAGCGCTGGCCCGAGTTCGCCTCGCTGTCCACACGTCTGCGCGCACAATGGCCCGCGCTCACGCCCGGCATCCATCGCCTGTGGCTCGACGATGGACGCGTGGCCCTGACCCTGGTATTCGGCGACGCCGCCACCGCGCTCGGCAAGCTCGACGCGCGCGTCGACGCCTTCTACCTCGACGGTTTCTCCCCCGCCCGCAATCCAGACCTGTGGTCCGCCCGCCTGTGCCACCAACTCGCCGCGCTGGCCGCACCGGTCGCCACGCTGGCCACCTGGTCAGTCTCGCGCGAGGTGCGTCAACATCTGGAATACGCGCGCTTCCGTATCGACAAGGTGCGCGGCTTTACGGGCAAGAGCGAAATGCTGCGCGGCCATATCGCCGGCACTCCGGAACAGAACACCACCATCCCCGCCCGCGAAGCGGTCATCGTGGGCGCCGGCCTCGCCGGCACCTCGCTGGCGCACCGCCTGGTCAAGCGCGGCTGGTCGGTACAACTGATCGACGCCGCCGACGGCCCCGGTCAGGGGGCTTCCGGCAATCTGGCCGGCGTACTGCGCCCCCTGCCGAGTCTGGACGACAACCGCCTGGCCCGCCTCACCCGCGCCGGCACGCTCGCCGGCATCCGCCACCTCAACGCGCTTGGCGCCGCCGGCCACGCCGTGCGCTGGTCGCCCAGCGGCGTGCTGCATCTGGCGCGCGACCCGATCCACGAAGCCCGCCAGCGTGAGGTCGTCGATCGCCAGCAACCGCCGGCCGACTACCTGCGTTATGTAGACCCTGCCGAAGCCAGCGCGCTGGCCGACTGGCCGCTTGCCAGCGGAGGGTGGTGGTTTCCGGGCAGCGGCTGGGTGCAGCCGCCCAGTCTGTGCGCGGCCAACATCGCCGCGGCAGGCGCGGCGCTCACCGTGCGCTACGGCGTGTCGGTCGCTGACCTCGCTCGTGTCGGCGACGCTTGGCAACTTCGCGACGCCCGCGGCGATCTGATCGCTGAAACCACCTGCGTGATTCTCGCCAACGGCGCCGATATCCGCCGCCTCGATGTCGCCCGGACCCTGCCTGTACGCTCAGCCCGCGGCCAGGTCAGCCACTTGCCCGCCACCGACGACAGCGCGCCCAAAGTTGTGGTCTGCCGGCTCGGCTATGTCAGCCCCGCCATCGACGGCGTGCGCTCCGCCGGCGCAACGTTTCTGGTCGACGATGATGACCCCGCGCTGCGCGAGAGCGAGCACACCGACAACCTGGCCAAGCTCGACTTCATCCTGCCGGGCTTCAGCGCTACGCTCGACAATGCCACGATGGACGGCCGCGTTGGATTTCGCCCCGCATCGCCTGACCGTCTGCCCATGGTCGGCGCCATCGCCGCGCCCGGCAACTATCCGGCCGACGCCTCGCTCAAGCGGGTGCTGCGCGAGCCCGGCCTGTATGCCATCTCCGGCTTTGGTGCCCGCGGCCTTGTATGGTCCGCGATCGTCGCCGAAACCCTGGCCAGCCAACTCGATGGCGACCCGCTGCCGCTCGAGCGCGATCTCGTCGACGCCATCGATCCGGGCCGCTTCGTGCTCCGCCGTGCCCGACGCGACCGAGTCCCCAGCGACGGCTGATCAAGGCATTTGTAAGGCTTTCTTTCCGCTGTCCTCGCCTGGATGCGCTCTCACGTTAAATGCGCATGACTTCCAATGACGGGACTGCGAACATGCGCAAAACACTTCATCCCATGCAATGGCTGATGGCCGCCGCCATCACCGCTTTTTGTGTGACCGGCACTGCCGCCTTCATGGGCTGGCTGCCTGGCTCAGAGGCCGCGCTAAAGCCCGATCGCCTCGCCACACCCACGGTCGCTGACAAGCCCGTGCCCCCCATCGCCGTGCTCACACCCGCCGACGTGTCACCGGTACCCACGGTCGAACCCGTGCCGGTCAAAGAGGTAATCGTCGAACCCGCCAAAGCACCTGAACCCGCCCCCAAACCGGCACCGGTCGTCGCCAAACCCAAGCCCGCACCGGTCGTCGCCCAGGCACCGCGTCCGCAGCCACTGCCGGCCCCCGTCGTTCAGCCGGTTGAACGCTACTGCCCCGATTGCGGCGTCGTCACCCAGGTTGAAACGCTCGACCGCCGTGGTAAAGGCAGCGGTGTTGGCGCCATCGCCGGTGGCCTGGTTGGCGGTCTGCTGGGCAACCAGGTCGGCAAAGGCAGCGGCAAGGATCTGGCCACCATCGCCGGCGCAGTCATCGGCGGCGTGGCCGGCCATAACGTCGAGCGCAACATCACACCGACCTCGCGCTATCGCATCACCATCCGCATGAACGACGGCAGTATCCAAACCATCGATCAGGACGATCCGCCGGTCTGGCGTGCCGGCGACACGGTGCGCGTCGAAGGCGGCCGGCTGGCCGAGTCGGGCGCCACACGCTTCTGACAGCTACGTGTACCCGCGCGCTGACGCGGGCGCCGATATCGGCGACAATCATCACCATGCGCCAGGAACTCGATCTGCCCTTCGGCCGTATTCGCATCCTCGATTCGATCGCCGAATTGTGTCCGGCCGATCGCGATCAGATCGTGGTCTGCGGTTCGCACGGCGGCCTCAGCGCCGCCGACTACGCACAGCAGAATCCACCCCGAATCGTGGTCTTCAATGATGCCGGCGTTGGCAAACAGAAGGCCGGCATCGCTGCCTTGGCGGTGCTCGATGGCATTGGCGTCATCGCCGCCACCGTTAGCCACGACACGGCATGCATTGGCGACGGCATGGACACCTGGCGCAGCGGCCGGCTATCGCACCTCAACACCCGCGCACAAGCCGCCGGTTTGCGCGCAGGCGACATGGTCACCGAGGCAGTTGAACGCAGCCAGCGTCTCGCGAACTACCGTCTGTGTCGGCTCGACGATAACGGCAACCGCTTCGTGATGCTGCGCCACCTCACCTACCCGCAAGCCAACAGCGAACGCATGCGATATGAGGCGCTCGGCCACAAGCAAAGCTATTGGATCGAAGCCGAAGCGGACGTCACCGGGGCGCAGCGCGAGCAATAAAAACCCGCCACAGCGTGGTCTCTAAGCATCACGCGATCACAGATAACGCCGCAAGCGCGCCAGCACGGTCGCCCGCCCCATGGCCTCGACGACCGCGTCAATCGCCGGCGTCTGGGGCTGCCCCACCAGCAGCACCCGCAGCGGGATCGCTACCTGCGGCATCTTCAACCCATGGGCCTTCATGGTGGTCTTGATCGCCGCACTGATTGCCTCGCGCTGCCAGTCACACGCATCGAACTCGCCCGCCAGATCGGCCAAGGCCGCGCGCGACGCATCATTGAGGTGCTGGGTCAGCAGGTCCTCGGAGGGCCGAACATCGACGTAGAAAGCCTCGACCGCATCGGCCAGCTCGTTCAGCGTCGACACCCGCTCCTTGTACAAAGCCACAAGCGTATCGAGCGCCGGACCGTTCTCCGGATTCACCTGACGACGCGCCAGACGACTGGCCGTGTCGGCCGCCAGCACCTTGTCGTCGGTGGCCTTGATGTAATGCGCGTTGAGCCAGTTGAGCTTTTCGGTATTGAACTGCGCGGCCGACGGCGTGATGTGGTCCAGATCGAACCAATTCACCAGTTGATCGCGCGAGAACACCTCGTCGTTACCGTGACTCCAGCCCAGCCGGGCCAGATAGTTGATGACGGCTTCGGTCAGGTAGCCATCCTCGTGATACTGCATCACGCTGACCGCGCCATGCCGCTTCGACAGCTTCTGGCCATCGTCGCCGAGAATCATCGACAGATGCGCATAGGCCGGCACCTCGGCGCCCAGCGCACGCAGGATGTTGATCTGCCGCGGGGTGTTGTTTACATGGTCGTCACCGCGAATGACGTGCGTGATTTTCATGTCCCAATCATCCACCACCACGCAGAAGTTGTAAGTTGGCGTGCCATCCGGCCGCGAGATGATCAAGTCATCCATCTCGGCGTTGGCGATTTCGATACGGCCTTTGACAAGGTCATCCCACGCCACCGCGCCTTCGGTCGGATTACAAAAGCGAATCACGGGGTCGACACCGGCCGGCGGCGTCGGCAAGGTCTTGCCCGGCGCCGGACGCCAGCGCCCGTCATAACGCGGCTTCTCGCCCCGCTTACGCTGCGCCTCGCGCATCTCGTCGAGCTCAGCCGGGCTCGCATAGCACGGATAGGCCAGGCCTTTGGCCAGCAACTCGGCCACCACTTCGCGGTAACGATCCATGCGCTGCATCTGGTAGAACGGGCCTTCGTCCCAATCCAGCGCCAGCCAGCTCATGCCGTCGAGAATCGCCTGAACCGCCTCGGGCGTCGAGCGCTCGACGTCGGTATCCTCGATCCGCAACACGAACTCACCGCCGTGGTGCCGGGCAAATGCCCACGAAAACAGGGCAGTGCGCGCACCGCCAATGTGAAGAAAGCCGGTCGGGCTCGGCGCAAAACGGGTACGAACAGGGGTGGCCATGGGCTGATCTAAGCAATGAAAATCGAGCGCGTATTCTACGTCAAATCAGAATGCTCGCCCCCGACTTGACGTCTGCCCAAACGCCGCCTAAAATGCGCGCTCTTCTCGAGTGGGCGGTTAGCTCAGCGGTAGAGCACTGCCTTCACACGGCAGGGGTCACTGGTTCGATCCCAGTACCGCCCACCACTCGCAAGACAGCCCGCCGATGCGGGCTTTTTTGTTGTCTGGCCAAGCCTCGGCCACTCAGCGCGATTCTTTGATGCCGCAAGCGGTGGGCACATTGCTGCCAGCGCCATGCGCGCCGCGCTCGATCTCCTCCCGCGCCAGCGTCAGCGCCGATGCCACCAAGCCCACCGGCACGGCAATCACCCCCAGCCCGACCACCAGAATCGCAAACGTAAAGAGTTTGCCACCGGCAGTGACCGGATACACATCGCCATAGCCCACCGTCGTCAGCGTACACAGCGCCCACCACAAGCCATCGAACACCGAACGGAATGCCTCGGGCTGCGCAACGTGCTCAAACTGATACACCCCGACGCCTGCCAGATACAGCAGAATCAGCGCCATTACCCCGAACAGGACAAGTTCCTCGCGCGCGATCACCAAGGCACGATAGAAACGCAACATCGCCACGTTGTAGCGCGCCAGCTTGAAAATGCGGAACAGTCGCAACAGGCGGAGTGACCGCAGCGATTCGCTCCCGACACCCAGCGACAGATAGAACGGCACAATTGCCAGGATGTCGATCAGGCCGTAGAAGCTGAACACATAACGCCGCCACGGCCGTGTCAGCCAGACGCGCGCCACATACTCGACCGTGAACACCACGGTCGCAAACACTTCAAAGCCTTGTAGCGCCAGCAACTGCACTGGCGACAGATCTGGCAAGGTCTCCAGTGCGAAAGCCGCCAGGCTCAGCACAATCAGCGCCTGCAGCGCCCATTCGATACGGCCGAAGCTGACGTGAACCTGTTCGGCATCGAGTGCAGATGAATAGCTATTTGTCATGCGTCAACATCATACCGCCAAGACAAGCTCGGATCCATGACCGCAGCCCGGCCCCACCTCCATCCGCTGACTGAAATCCCGATTAGGGTTGCAGTGCCTCGCTATCCTTTGAGCTTTTCCTCATGAGGGGTCAAATCGAATCGGTTCGAGCGTGTCACCAAAGCCACCTGAAGCTCGAAGGGCTTTTCCACATATCGCGCGTGAATCGAATCCGAATCGGGCGGCCCAATGACCTCGACGTCGCCAATTCAATATTTGCTGACCGACATGCCCCCGATTCGCGTTCCAAGTTCGTGCAGGAGGCCTCGTACGACATGGATGTCGCGGTCGATATTGGCATTTTCGCATCGCCATTGACTTCGTGATCCACCAACCGCCAATCAGGCCGCCTGCGGCAAACAGCCACATGAACAGCGCAACGACGCCGTCGATGCTCCGCGCCTCCGAAAGAAGGCTGATCGGCAACAGGGGGAGCCACTACCATCAAGACCAACCCCGTCGCGATCCCGAAGCACCGACCGATAATCTGCTTTCAGAGATGCGACCGTACGTATCCGTGCTCCAGGTCGGTCAGGGTCCGAGCCAACCGTATGACTTAATGCTGATCATTCATCCGATGACATCAGGGTGAATGGCGAGCCCGCACTCAGCGCAACCCTACCGGGTTGTCCCGCGCATCGCGCACGTAGGGATCACCCGGTTCGATAAGGCAGGTAGCCTCGACTTCCTCGGGCCACACCGGTAGTTTGCTGGTGGTCATTGCGATCCAGCGACCAGGGTAGGTCACCACGTAGATGGCCAATAGCCCCAGCTTCAGCGGAAATGGCAGCGCGCCGAACATGGATAGGCTGCGATCCCAGCCCTGCATGAAGGATTCCCGCTTATTTGCAATTGGAAGTACGTAGCGTGCATGGACATGAATCGGCCCCAAATCTACGTCTTCCATGTAGCGGCGAACGAACTCCCAGTAATGCTTGAGCGATTCCGACTCTTTCCAGCTGCCCGCGATATCACAGAATGAAAACGTTTCCCTAACCGTCTTACCGTCAGTATCAAGTACGTGCCCCTGAATTTCATAATTGGACTGGGGCAAGCTTCCGATGCAGAAAAACACGTCGCCCCACGGCACCGACAGCACCGTGCCATCGACTCGAAACACATGCACCATCCGCGTCTTGCGGTTCAGGCGGATGGGGTAATGGGTATAGGTGAAGGCATCTTTTCTGAACATCCACTGCGCCACGAACAGGATCGGAACAACCAGCACCAAAAACATCCCGACCAGATGCGGCCAGAACTCATGGATGCTACCGTCGATTATTGACGAGACACCCATCGCGGAAATGCCAGCCACGAACATCACCGCGACAACAATCGCAAAAGCCGTCAAAAATCCTTTCCATTCGAAAAACTTGTCCACCAACTCGACATACGTAGAGCTCATCCGAATCATGCTCAGTTGGTAAGCCGGCTCCACATCCAGCCGCTCGCCGCGCCGAAGCTGACGTTCGCGCTCCTGATCCGTCAGGAATCGATTGATCGGATATTTGCGGATGAGGCCTGTGTATTCCATTGGCTTAGCTCTGCAGCGCTACATCCAGCTCGCGCATGGACATCTCTACACCGGAATACCGCGGCCCTGGCCCTTTGCCCCAAATGCAACGCTCCATCCAGTCCTGCACCTTGTTGTCTTTGAATAGTTCGATGAATACCGACACAACGATCAGAAGCCCCACAAAAAACAGACCCCAACCTGTCCAGCCGACCAAAAGAGCTGCTGCAGCAAATACACCAGAAGCGGCCGAGGCGCCATAGAGCCAAGCGAGCCCATACTGCCTCTCTTGGGTGGCCAAGAACGCTGACTTCCCATCCCAATACGCCATAACCAACGCCCCACCAATACCCAGCGTCTTTCCAAAGATCGTCAACCGCCGCGCGAGCCGTTCGAGTTGAATACCGCGTCGCGCCGAAAACGACGAAGCGGTTTTCAACCCCATCCCCACCGTCTCCGCCACACCGCCTCCAAAGGCCGCTATGCCCGCGACCATCCGGACGTCGGCTTCTACCTTCTGATGCGCCATGGCCGTGTCGCGGTCTTCCATCAGTTTGATCATCGTGTTGAACTGCAGCACCGACATGATCAGCGCGGCGGCATAGGGTACCGCAGCCTTCGTTCCCGATGCCAATGGGTTGCGAACGCGCTGCTGCCATTGGGCAAAGCGCAGGGCTTCGACATCATCGGGCGTGCGAATGCGTGCCGCCATGACCTGTGCGCGCTCTTGTGCACTGGCGCCGGGGGGCAAATCGGCCATGAGCGGGTCGACCATGAGCACGAAGCGCTTTTTCTGGGTGCCATCGAGATTCACGCCGCTCGCTTCGAGGCGACGCAGTTCGGCTGCGACTGCTCGCTGTAGTTGGTCGCGACTCGGTAGCTGATTAGTACACCAGCATGCCCTTGGTTTCCAGCGGGCTGAAGAGACACCGTTGTCCATCCAGTGCATGCCAACGTTATAGCCCGGAAAAGTTTCTCTCTCTTCTCGTGGTTGCCCTCATGTCCTTGATCGTCTTCTTGTCTTACTTCTCATCCTGGGCACGGTTTCGGCTTGTGCGACCGCCACGTCGCCGGCAAGCGCGACCGCCGCCCTGCCCAAGACCGAATCGCCCAACCTCGCCCGCATGAAGCCCCCCTCCAGCCGACCATCAGCCACCACTTCATCAGCGAGGACGATCTGGCCAAACTGCCCGAGCGCACGCAGCCGCCCGAACTGCGCGCGGCACTCGATGCGCTGACCGAAGGCAGCATCGACACGCGGGTCGCCCGGCTGCGCGAGAAGGTCATCGCCGATCTGGTCTATGTGCGCGGCGGCAGCTTCATGCGCGGAGATTTCGCCCGGCAGATGGGTGTCGAGGGCGTCACGCGCATGATCTACAACGAGGACGACAAGGTGGTGCCGGAGATCACCCTGAGCGATTTCTGGATCAGCCGCTACAAGACCACCTACGCCGAGTTCGACGTGTTCACCGATGCGACGGGGCGTGAGCGTATAGGCATGGAGTACGAGGGCAAGTACCGTCACCCGCTGGTGCCCGCCGGCACCTACTGGCTGACAAACTCCTCCCTATATACAACTCCGTACTTCCGGGCGCACCGGCCGGAATAGTCGTTGACCCTTAATGACTTACATGAAGCTCGCGTCCGGATATGGTTTGAGCCAGCGGCTACGAATCAGCGCGGTCGGCGCGGATGGTGGTTACGCATCTGGAACGCCCACTCCCAACTGTTGTTCTGTTGGGCCGGGAAACCCAGGGGCATGTACATCTCCGGCTGCCGCGCCAGACGCACCGGGACGTCCTCGCAATGGATCTCGTTCCGTTCGAAGGCACGGAGCTCGATGATAGCGGCGTTGCGCTGTTCGAGGAGACCGTCGGACAGGCGGGCGTAGTAGCCGTCGCCGACACGCATCTGTGCCTTGAGGACCACACGCCCGATGGGCGGAACGTACCACAGCTGAGTCAAGGTGACGCCCGAGATGACCGGCGCGGTTGCGGCAAACACTCGACTGGCTCTCGCCTCGTCGGCGGCACGCGGATATTCCTTCGTCCACCGGGCGACTCGATCGATGCGCAAGGTCTTGAAGGTGCCGGCTGCGACGGTGATCTCCTCGACGGCGGCTACATGGCTGGTCGCACTTTCGTGATAGTCGTAGAAATAGTGCTCGTAGGGGGACTGGTATTCGCCCTCCTCGCGGAAGTCGTCCTGCCATGAATCATCGAGGGTGAGGGGAAAGCGGAGCCATACCTGCTCGCCGCGGCGCGAGGGATTGACCTCGGTGTAGGTGGCCTGCTTTTCGCGCAGCTCTAGCGTGTCATTGACGTGATAGGTGCTCACCCCGTCGTCGCCCCCCACCAGACGCAACAGTGTCGGCGGGAACTCCTGCCCGCCCGCGTACACCCAGCGGGTACCGGGCGCTGGCGCCGGCGCCTGGACGGCTTTGTCGGAAGGCCAGTCGGGGAGTTGGCAGGCGGCGTTGGCGGACAGCGCGGGCAGCAGCCCAAACAGCAGGATGGAAAGATGATGGCCGACGTGTTGTGCAGAAGATGACATGCGTTGGTACCGTAATTAGGTCAGGAGATCGGAGCAGCACCGGGTATGGTCGCGCTGCCAGAAATACCATCGGGATAACGAGGCGGAACTCTAGCGCGTGTAGCCCGGTAGGGCAATGGCATTCATGCCGTCATCGGTATCGGTTCGGACCGTGGTTTGGCCGGATTGATGCACCGGTTGGCGGGATGAGTGCTCGTCACCAAGCCGCCCTACGTTACCAAGCGCGTCGATGGCTTGTTGGCGGTTGTGCAGCCGGCGCTCGCTTGCGCGTGATCTTGTCAGGCGTATTGGCCGGCCTCGTGATTCGTACACGCCAAGGTTCATGCCAACGTTATAATCCACCGACCCATCGTCCTTGGTTATCCCGATGTCGCTACGTCACACTGTTGCCGCTCTGTTCGTTCTATGTACTGCCTCGGCGTGCTCAACCGCCAAGTCACCTGGGAACGGAATTCCTCCGTTGCCCCGAACCGAATCGCCCAACCTCACCAAGGTCAAACCACCTCTTCAGCCCACGATCAGCCACCACTTCATCAGCGAGGACGACCTGGCAAAGCTGCCGGTGCGCAAGCAGTCGCCCGAGCTGCACGTAGCGCTCGAAAGCCTCTCTGAGGGCAGCGTGGAGGAACGCGTCGCCAAGCTGCGCAAGAAGGTGATCGAGGATCTGGTCTATGTGCGCGGCGGCAGCTTCATGCGCGGCGACTTCGCCCGGCTGATGGGTGTCGAAGGCGTCACGCGCATGACCTACAACGAGGACGACAAGATCGTTCGGGAAATCACCCTGAGCGATTTCTGGATCAGCCGCTACAAGACCACCTATGCCGAGTTCGATGTGTTTAGCGATGCAACCGGGCGCAAGCGCACGGGGATGGAGTACGAGGGCAAGTACCGCAACCCCTTCGTGCCGGCTGGCACCTACTGGCAGGATGCCAAGGACTACTGCCAATGGCTCGGAAAGATCACCGGGTATCCGTTCGACCTGCCCACCGAGGCGCAGTGGGAGTACGCGGCGCGCAGCCGGGGGCAGTTCTTCATGATTGCGACGGATGACGGGAATATCGATTATGGAAGGAATATTCCGTATGCGGCACAGGCGGAGAAGCTGTCACCAATTCAGATTTCCCGCCATGTCTATCCAGTTGGCCTTTTCCCGTCGAATCCGCTCGGTCTCTACGATATGAGCTACGACGGACGAGAATGGGTCAATGATTGGTATGCGGACGATTCCTACAAAAACGCTGCGGGCCACGATCCTCAAGGGCCACTAACTGGATCAGAAAAGGTAACCCGTGGCTGGGCACAGGGAGACACATTGAAGATCGGCGTTAATGCGTGGCGACACAAAGACACACCGTTACCAACGTCTGAAAGCTTGGCAGACAAGAATGGCAGTAGAACGGTGGAGCCCTTACCTTCTGACCTTTCCCCTTCGGTCCGCTGCGCAGTCAGCTACCCGTAGCCGCCCTGATGGTCCCAGCCACTCGGCTGGAACCATCCATTCAGGTCAGGTCGGCGTAAAACCCCCGTCCTGTCGAAGCGAAGAGCGGATGATCCCTCGCCATGTCCATTTGCATCGCGTATTCCAGCGTTGAATTATCCAATGCCGGGTAGCCGCGCCGCACCTCCTCGGCGAGCGTGGCATGCGTTTGCTCGTACCAGGCTCCGAAATCGCCCTCCATGGCCAGGAAATCCTTGTCGCCCAGACCTCGACGCATGTCCTGGAATTCCTGCTGATACGGCGTTCGGCTGAACGGTACATCCAGCCCACGCGGCCCTTCCGCCGCAAAGAAGCGCTTGAGCAAATCCAGATTCGCTTGGAAATCGCCCTTCTCACCCATCGGCCCGATGTGCTGGATGATGTTGTCCATGTCGGCCTTGGTTCGCGCCTGCCGCAGCACCGTAAGTGCCGCCTTGCGCTGGGTGGGTAGGTACTCGTCTCCCAAGTGTGCACCGGTACCATCCTTCAACCAGTTGGCAATGCTGAAACGGGTCAATTGGTAGAGCAGCATGCCCTTGGTTTCGGGCGGGCTGTAGCGCACCGACTCGGGCTTGGCGAGGATGGATTTGCCGAGGGCAATGTTGCCTTCGGCTTTGGTGAATCTGTTTTCACACTCAAACAAAAATCTGTCTAGATCCCGAGCACTCTTTGCGAAGTAACGCTCAACCGCCTGTCCGTCGCAAACCACGAGATAAATCACGTTCCTCCACGCCGCGAACGCGTCCTTCGCCACAAACTCCAACGATTTGAACCCGGCGCAAGCCAACGTGTAGTACGCCCAGAACACAAAGCTGACGATCTGCTTCACACCCACGGCCAGACTGACTTCACCCGAGGCACCGACGCCAAAGCACAGCCCCGCATGGGCCGTGATGCGGAATATGCCATCGATGTATTCCACGGCGAGTTTGGCTTCACCCGCTATGCCGGCCATGCCTTCGAGCTTGGGCGCGACCGCAGCGAAATCCTCGAATTTCTTCGCTTCGCTATGCGGGTTTCGCCACTGAACGGCGCCTCGCAACGCCAAGCCACCTCGTGCGCCGGCAAAGAAATTCACTTCGGCGTCCAACCCGGCCTTGTTGGTCCAATCCGCGCCTTTGCCCGTCACATTAGCCCTGTTCTTGCGCTTCACCTTTCGGCGCGAGCCTTTGATGTGTGGCATCTTCCCTGGCTTGGTCTTGCCATCCACATCTTTGGTCTCGATGTCGACCATCTCCACACCGATGGACACTTCGCCTGCCACGCTGACTCCGAGCACGCCCGACAACTCGGCGGCGGCGGCGAATCGCACTGGCCCCAGGCTATATGGTTCTCCTGGCGATTCTCCGTTCATGATCGCGTCGATCTGCGCCAGATCATAGAAGGTCAGCAACAACCCTTCTTTCGCCGGGAAGTAAAAGTCGGCGCTGGCCCGACCTTCGGCGAAAGCGACTTCCGCGCTGCCCTCGGCCTTGATGAAGACGTTGCCCTTGAGTGGAGCGAGACTTCCTTCCAGTGATCCGCCGCTGAAGTAGCGCATGGCGGCCGCCTCGGCGCTCAGCTCGATATCGCCGACCTCGGCGCCCATGATCTCGACTTCGCCGGCGCGTTCGGTGTGTGCGTTTTCATTCCAGCGCTCGAGCGCTTCAGGGCCGAGCGTGCCGTAGTGCTCGATCTCTAGTTTGATGAAGTCCTTGCTGCTCAGTTTGAGGCTTTGCACCTGTTCGCCGAGGTATTGCCGCATTTTTGTTCGGTCGATCCGGCGGCGGCCGTTGGTGTCCTTTGTATAGACTTCGGACCACTTTGTTGTGTCGCGATCCTTGAACTTCGGCCAGTGCGATTTGAGCTTGTCGGAGTTCATCGTCCGCAGCGGTCCGACGCCCTTGTAACGGGCTTGTTGCTTGAAGTGGTCCTTCAAGCCCACGCCGCTCTTGAACCCCCAGGCCTTCGTCAGATCCAACCCCTCACGCTTCCATTGGCCGTTGTCCTTGTCGGCCGTGGCGTGAAAGGGTTTGTCTCCCGCCTTCTCCATGAGCGGAATCATCTCGATCAGTCGGGCACCGCTGTCACCGAGTTTGGCCAGGGGCTTGAGTTCGCCGCGCAGCTTCCGGGTGGCTTCTTCGCGCCATTCGATGGCGAAGCGTTGTGACTCACGGGTATCTTTTTCTGCCACATCGAGGGCCAGGGTCAATGCATCCGGACTTTTTGCCCGCGCATGGGCAATCGCGACGAGGCGCTCGTCGCACAGCGCCAGTACCTCATTGGCGAGCAATTGCTCATGAATCAGCCGGTTCCACTTGTCGAACTCGTTGTTGAGCTCGGCCGCGTCAACATCTGGCACACCGATCACCTCGCCGGTATCCAGACGCAGATAGGTCTGCACCGTCGGTGCTACCAGAACGTCGACCTGGCTGCCTGGTCGGGTATTCGCGCGGCCTTCTCCGAGTACGGCGGTCTGATCAATGGATGAATACATCATGCTTCCTCTGTTCAATGCCCCCAAAGGACCTTGATTTGCTCTGCCTTGCTGAACCTGACCCGTGCGGTGCGCCCGTTTTCGTCGGTGATGCCAGCAGCGACGACGTCTCCCGCGTTGTTGACGAGTCGATAGGGGGCACCGGCAAGTGCTTGCTGAGTTGCCGTGTCACGCAAAACAAATGCCTCATCAAACACCTGCCGAACATATGCTTCGGTGCGGGGCTCACAGTCCGTCGGAAACTTCAGCCCCTCGGGCGTGGCCATGGCTGGCCCGGTCAAACTCTTCAAGCTCGCCTTGAGCTTGACCGGCCCCGGTGCGTGCAACTCGATGTTGCCGCCTTCGAGCTTGAGATACGCCCCGCCGGCGGTGGCCAGGAGGTGGGTTTTGGCGCTGGCCTTGAGGTTGGCGGTAGTGCTGGCGACGGTGACGGTTTTGTCGGCGGCGGCGCGTAGTTGGCCGCTTTGCGCTTGCACGCTGACTTTGCCGCTGGCCGCGTGCAGGGCGATGCCGGTCTCGGTGTTCGGTTTGCTACCGCTGGCCTTGCCGACGGTGAACAGCGCGAGGCCGTCTTTGACGGCGAGGCTGTGATTGCCCTGGACGATGAGGTTGATGTCTTGCGCGGCGAGGCTGAGGGTTTTGCCGGCGACGAGGATGGCGCTGGCGGGGGTGAGCTGGGCAATGCCGCCGGGGGCGCTGTATTGCAGGCGCGGGGCGGACCAGGCGCGTGCGCAGCCTTCGCCGCCGGCGGTGGGTTTGAAGCTGCCGGCGGCATGGGTTTGGCCGGATGAAACTGGCCCTGCGGTGGCGGCGCTCGGCTGTAGGGCGGGTTTTAACCCGCCATCGGTATTTGTTTGGGACATGGCTTGGCCGGATGAATCCGGCCCTACCGGGGCGGTGTTCGGTTTGAACCCGCCTCCGGTGGTGGTGGTGGCGCCGAGGGTGTCGATGGCGTGCGTCAGCCCTTCGCTGGCCGGGAGTTTTTCGGCGGCGACCTTGCATCACAAAGCAGGCCAACCCACCGTTGGCATGACAAAGCTATAATTCCCGTTCCTCGCCAGCCTGTCGATCCGTATGACGTCATCTTTCACCACCTCGTCCGCCGCCCCGCGCCTTTCCATCAGCCTTGCCCTCGTAGCCAGCCTGAGCGCCTGCGATCTGCTCGCAGGTGGCCCGCCCGAATCGCTCACACCCGAGCAACAGGCGCGGGTGGATGCGCTGGTCGACATGACGCTTAAGCACATGAGCCATATCCCCGTCGGGGGTTTCTGGCTGGGCGACCCCGGCCAGTTGATGACCGACGAATTGAAGGAAAGCGGCGCGGCGCTCGGGCCCGACGCCAAACTCGGCGACAACCCGCCCTTCACGCTCGGCACGGACAACAAACCGCCGCGCTGGGTGACGCTCGATGCGTTTTCCATGGCGCAGTACAAGGTGACGTATGGGGATTTCGATGTGTTCGTGGCGGCGAACGGGTTGCCGGCGCATCCACCGAAGGCGAGTGACGAAACCTACACGAGAACCTGGCAGCGCGCCCGGCAATCAGACGACATCCCGGCCGGAGTGACTTGGCAGCAGGCGAAGGACTATTGCCAGTGGATGGGCAAACTGACCGGACTACCTTTCGATCTACCCACCGAGGCGCAGTGGGAATACGCGGCCAGCGCGGGGCGTAAAACCTACCATGAGCCTTATCCGACCGATACGGGGCTGATTGAAGAGGGGCGCAACTACCCGACGCATGAGCAGAAGCGCAAGCTGATCGGCAAAGGGATTCTTTACCCGATCGGCAACTTCGCGCCTTCCAAGCTCGGCCTGTACGATCTCATTGGTGACGGGTTCGATTGGGTGAACGATTGGTATGCGCCGGATGCCTACCAGGCCATGACGGAGACGCACAATCCGAAAGGGCCGCAAACTGGTACCGAAAAGGTGTATCGCGGATTTCCCATGAACGAGGGCATCCACTTCGGCGGATTCCCTCACGTCGACCGGCATCACGAGAACCCGGCAATCATTCAATGGAAACAAGAAATGGTGTCGGGCGAAGTGCAGACAATGCGCTCACCGTTCTCGGACCAGAGTTTCCGCTGCGTTATCAATCAACCCGATCCAGTCAAGGTCAATTAGCCGAAAGTCTCCGTACTCGCCCGCATCTGCGCCAAGTACTCGGGCGACTCCACGAACTTCGCATTCAGCCAGAACTGGTGGGTCGTGTTACGCGCGACCGGGAATCCTCGCGGCGGCACCTCCGGCAGCCCCATGTAGAAGTCCCACAGATTCTGGTCGTAGTCGCTGTCGCCCGGCCCGATCTCCATGAAGTTGAGCAGGTGGGTCATGTTGGTGTTGAAATCACCCTTCCCGCCTTCCGGGTGCATGTGCTGCACCGTGTTGTTGAACTGGCTGCGGCACTGCTGCCATTCGAGAATCTGCATGATGGCCCGCTTGCGGCGTCCCAACACTTCCCAGCCTTCCGAGTTCTCCCACAGAAACGCTGACTTGGTGAGTTTGCCGTGACGGCTGAGTTCCCACAGGAGAATGCCATGTGCTTCGGGCGTGCTGAAGCGAAGCATCGCTGGATCGGCAAGGACACTTTCCATGAGCTGTACTCTCAGTTTCTCCCGATCAACGATGTCGTTGAAGCCCTGCCACAGTGAGTCGAGCTTGGTATACGCGTCCTTGTATCCATTCACCAACAACACCTGCAACCGCATCGCCGCCTTGTACGCGTCCTCCGTCACCACCTCCACGAACTCGAACCCTGCATTCAACAGTGCATGGAAGAACCACTGCAGGAAGCTGGCAATCTGATTCAGGTCCACTTCCAGCCCGAGTTCTCCCTTGGCGCCCGGCCCGAAACACAAGCCGGCCTTCACCTTGAACCGGAACCGCCCGTCCCGGTAATCCAGCACCAATGATGCCGCCGCCCCGGCCCCGAACATCACATCCAGCTTCGGCCCGACCTTGGCGATGTCCTCGAATTGCTGGTTCTTCTCCGGGCTGCGGTACTGGATCGTGCCGCTCAATTCGCCGCCGACCTTGATGCCGGCAAACAGGTCGGCCCCCGCATTGACGCCGGCATCCACGGCGTCCAGTCTCACTTTTTTCGGTAGGGCGTTGGCTTGTTTCGGTCGTCGCGCACCCTTGACGCTGGGCTTGCCCGTCAGCGCCGAATAGTCGACTTCGACCGACAGCTCGGCGGCCACGCTGGCGCCCACGGCCCCCTCGATCTTGAGGCTGCCGGCCAGGCGGATGGCGCCGATGTGGTATGGCGTGCCACTCTTGGCACCGACCATGCCCAGCACCCAGCCGTGCTCGCTCGGCGCGAAGCCTTCGGTCTCGCATTCGCCATGGGCCAGCATTAGTTCGGCGCTACCGTTGAGCTTGCCGGACATCTTCCCTTCGAGCGGCTTCCACTCGCCGCCCGCGCCGCAACCCACGAAGTAGCGGAACAGGCTGATTTCTGGCTTGAAACGCGCTGGTAGCGTTTCTCCGGCCGTCCGGTTCAGCGTGTCGGCCCACACTTGCAGGTTGGGGAACAGATAGCCGGCGTCATGGGCCTTGAACCATTCGTTCTTGAGGGCGGCATCCAATTTACCGAACTGCTCGCGCAACGCCTTGGTGTCGATCCTTCCCTCACGAACGAAGCTCGCGTCCTGCGCGACGGCGGAGTCGGCCTTGCCGAGTTTGTATTCACGCCAGTGGTTTTTCATCTTGTCGGAGCGCACGTAGGTCCATTTGCGGCCCCACTCCCGTGGGGCGCCGCCGCCCTTGCGGCGCGACAGCGGAATCAGCTCGACCAGCTCCTTGCCGTCGCCCTTGGAGGATAGGTAGCCGTCGTCGCCCAGATGTTTTTTGATGTCTTCGTATATGGCGTCGTATGTCTTGCGCGCCTCGGCGATCTGCTCCTTGAGAACGGCAAGCCGCTGAAGAGACGGCTGCCGGACGTTGGCCGCCGCGTCAAACTGTTCCCCCAATTCGAGCACCGCCTGGCGCGCCGCGACGAGTCGCTGGGCCAGTGACTTCATCCGGTTGGCTTCCTCGAGAAACGCGACGGCGTGCTCCCGCGGTACTTCGATCAGACGGTTGCGGGCCGGATCGAACAGCAGCAGCGCTTCGTCGATGTTGGCGAACACGTCCACGATGGTGTCCTTGCGCGTATTGGTGCGCGCCTCGCCCAGGACTTGGGCCGTGCTTGTTTCAGTCATAGTGGTCAGTCATCGTCGGCAACGATCTTGAGTGTTTGGGCTTTGGAACCTTTGACGCGAGTGGTCATACCATCCCCGTCGGTCATGCCGCGCGCGAGGATTTGCCCGCTTTCGTCTTCGATTCGGTAACTGAAGTGCCGAAGCAGTTCGCCAGTCGCTTCGTTGTTGACGCGGAATCGTTCGTCAAACACCTGCCGCACATGTTTGTCGATCGCCGGATCGCCCCCGGTCGGAAACTTCAACCCCGCAGCCGATGCACTGGCCGGCCCGGTCAGGTTCTTCATGCTCGCCTTGAGCTTGACCGGCCCCGGTGCGTGCAACTCGATGTTGCCGCCTTCGAGCTTCAGATACGCCCCGCCGGCGGTGGCCAGGAGGTGGGTTTTGGCGCTGGCCTTGACGCTGGCGGTGGTGCTGGCGACGGTGACGGTTTTGTCGGCGGCGGCACGTAGTTGGCCGCTTTGCGCTTGCACGCTCACTTTGCCGCTGGCCGCGTGCAGGGCGATGCCGGTCTCGGTGTTAGGTTTGCTACCGCTGGCCTTGCCGACGGTGAATAGCGCGAGGCCGTCTTTGACGGCGAGGCTGTGATTGCCCTGGGCGACGAGGTTGATGTCTTGCGCGGCGAGGCTGAGGGTTTTGCCGGCGACGAGGATGGCGCTGGCGGGGGTGAGCTGGGCAATGCCGCCGGGGGCGCTGTATTGCAGGCGCGGCGCGGACCAGGCGGGGACGCTGCCTTCGCCGCCGGCGGTGGGTTTGAAGGTGGCTTGGCCGACCGTTGATTGGCCGGATGAATCCGGCCCTACGGTCGGGTGGCCTTGCGCGGCGGTGTGGGCGGATGCCCCTGACGCGGCGGCGCTTGGCTGTAGGGCGCGTTTCAACCCGCCATTGGCGCTGGCGCCGACAGTGCCGGTGGCGCCGAGGGTGTCGATGGCATGGGCGAGCCCCTCGCTGGCGGGGAGCTTGTCGGCGGCGGCATCGCCCGCGAGCGCGGCGTTTTGTTTGGCTGCGGTGTCGGCGAGCGCGACGGTGAGCGATTTGCCGTCGTCGTGCTGCGACATGGCCTCACGGCTGTCCAGGTGCGTGCTGCTGGCCCCTGGCCGTGCGTCGGCACTGATGAGCAGGCCGCTGCCGGCGCGCACGGCGACGGCGGCGCGGGTGGACAGCTCGGCGCCGTGGCCGCGGTCTTTGAGCCGGGCGTTGTCGTGTTGCTGCTTGAGGTGCCCCAGCTGGAGGGCGCTGGCGTATTCGGTGCTGCCCAGGCTGATGCGCGGCTCGCCGGGGGTGTCGTCGAAGATGAGCTGGTTGGCGCCGCCCTGACCACTGCGGCTCGCGCTCAGTTGTTGGGTCTTGAGGCCGGAGAGGCTGGCGTTGTGGCGGTGGGCGTCGGCGGTTTGACCGGCGAAGAAGGCGGGGGCGTTGGCGCTGGCGGCCATGGTGCTGGCGCCGATGCGGCTGCCGGGGGCGTCGTCGTTGCCCTGGCCGTTGTAGAGCGCGCCGATGATGACCGGGCGGTCGATGTTGCCGTGATCGAAGGCGACGAGCACTTCCTGGCCGGGGCGCGGTACCCAGTGCCCGCCCCAGTTGGCGCCGGAGGTGGGGCTCATGACGCGGACCCAGGCGCCGAGCGCATCGCTGGCGGGGGCGTTGTCGTGCTCGGGCGTGCCGAAGCGATTGGCGCTGTGGCTGCCGCGTTGCCAGGGGAACTGGACACGAATGCGTCCGTCGCGGTCGGTGTGCGTGGGGGTGCCGGGGCCGACGACGACGGCGGTGAGGGTGCCGTGGACGGTGGGGCGCGGATGGATGTGGCGGCCGTGGCCGTCGGTCATCAGGGCACGCCAGGGGATGTGGCTGCGGATTGCGCGGAAATGGTTGCGATAGAGCTCGACGGGGGGTGTGCTGTGTTCGGAGGCGGTGTGGCCGGATGAATCCGGCCCTACGGTTTTGTGCCCTTGCGTGGCGACATCCGTCCCGGCGGCAGCCTTTTGTAGGGCGGGTTTCAACCCGCCATCGGCGCCCGAAAGGATCGTGGTTTGGCCGCTCGGTTGCGTTATCTCATCCGGCCCGACGGCTGCCCCGCCAACGGCTCACCCACCGCATCGAGTACTTCATGCGGCCAGTGAACGGGAGTCGAGGTCTTGTAGGCCAGGTAGTTGCCGATGCCGGACAGGAAGATCATCGGGCCAAAGACGGGGAACAGCAGGATGACCATCCACGGGATGAGGGAGCCATCTCGAAACCACTGCCGGAACCCGCCGCCTTTGTAGTGCGCCGCCTGCTTGACACCTTCCCACATGGTTTCAGGGCGTCCAACGACGGCCAACGCCTCGCCCCGCACCACGTGCTGCCCACCTTCTTCCATGAAGCGCCGGATGTGTTCCCAGAATGCCGAGGCAAGCCCCTCATTCAGTACGAAGGGGTTACCCAGCGTAAAGGCATCTATGGGGGTGTCGTCCTCGGCGCTGCGGCGCACGACGAACCACAGCGAGTGCTGGCGTTTGGCGATGTTGGGGCCCACCGCGGTTTGAACATGCAGCTCGGCATCCACCAGATCCCAGTCGTATTCGAGCGCCACCGTCGGCCAGGGCTTGAACAGGCCCTTGAGACCGGGCTGGGTGTAGCGCGTGATCTGGTACACCTTGCGGTGCTTGCGGTCGAAAATGACGGGGAGGTCTTCGGGGGCGAAGAGTTCGGCTCGGGTAAGGAAGAGAGGGATGAGCAACAACGAAACGAAGATCAAAAAAACCAAGAAAATGCTCATGAAATATTCAATTAGATCAGCATCCATCCATACGGAGATCAATGCCCAAACCTCGATCAGCCCGACAACGAGTGAGACGCACGCGAAGAAAAACCCAAGGCCGCGCACCCCGTCCCCAGCCCGCGTACACTCAATCGCATCCGCATACGTCCGCTTTACCCACCCCATCGACATCCCGTTCTCGTGCGCACGGGTGCGTTTGTCGAAGCGTTTGACCACGCCATCGAATGTCGCGCCCTCCTTCGCCGCGGCCGGGGTTTCGAGCGGCTCGTCGCTCACCTGTTGTTCCGGGTGCTCCCCGTGCCGATAGAGTCTCAATGTCGTCATGGCGCGATGTTAATGGAATCGTTCAGTTCCTGACTGGAGACCGGCGTGGCCCCCTTGCTTTGCTCGACCTGAGTCGAGGCGCCCAGCGTCTCCATCAAGGCCGCATACTCCGCCGGCCAGTCGCCCTTTGCGAAGGGGTCGCCATCGCCGCCGCCGGTTCCGAAGTAGGTTCGTCGTATCCAGTTCTGCAAGGGTGTTGGCGTCATCAGGATCGCCCCCACCTCGAAGATCAGCCCGGCCCCGAGCAGGATCAGGCCCCAACCGCTGACGGAGACCCCGAACAAGGCCGCTGTACCTTCAGCACCGAAACGTATGGCGACCCCCCTCGCTACTGCTCCGCCCACGCCCTTGGCAACCATTCGATCGGCTATCGCACCCGCAGTTAGCATCAAGTAGGCTGACGACATTCCAAAGAAAGCCATACTTGACGCAAAGTACAACTTCGCAATTACTTCATCCCCACGCCGCTTCGCATCCTCCCGTTTCGCCAACGCCGACACCCCATTCACCACCCCCGCAATCGCCCCCATGAAGTAGGCGCTCGCCGCCAGGTAGCTCAATGCCGCGCTCTCCGCCACCACCACCGGCGCCCGACTGCGCGCCTGCATGGTCGCTTTGGTGACCACCCCCGACAGTTCCAGCAAACCGCCCGTCACCCCAACGCTGGCGTCGGCCATGCCGTACCAGGCGTTGCGCACGGCGATGGCGTCTTCGGCCTTTTCCAGATTGTTCAGGTTGTTCAACACCCCCGCACCGTTGATGATGATCACCCCCAGCGCGAGACGCCCGTCCAGGCTGCGCATGGCGGCCTTGGCGCCGCTGAACGCTTCGCCGATGCCGGCCGAGGCGCGCGCCACGGCGCGCGATTGCGCCTGATAAAGTTCGATGAACTTCTCTTCCGAGAGCACCACCGTCGCCGCTGCCGCGCTCGCCTGTTGCGCCCGCGAGGCGCCGCCGAGCTTGATCTCGGCCTCGCCGTGTTCGATCAAGGCTTTTGTGTCGCCACCCAACTCGGCCAGGGTCTTGTTGTCGGTCAGCACACTCATGGTGATCGTGCCTTGCCCGCCGCGTTTGAGTCGCTTGAGCTGGTTGCGCGAAACGCCCATGTCCTGGTCGGCGCGCCCGCGCAGCAGGTCCATGGCTTCGTCGATGGGCATGCTTCGGTGAATGAGCACCGGGGTTCTCAGCCCGCCGCCTTGCACCACGCCTTGGAGCGCCATGTCCAGCGTCTGGCGCACCAGGTGGATGGATTGCACTTTTCTGAGTAGTGTTCGGCCGGCAGCCGAGTCCATGGGCAGGTGCGCCAGGCCGCTGGCCCCGGCCGCAATGGCCGAGGCGGTCTTGGGGTCGGTGAGCGCAGCAACGGCGCCGGTGACGCTCATGGCGATGCTGGTGGCGTAGCCGCCCAGGGCGTCGGATAGCCAACCGAAACGCTTGGTGAGCGCGGCGGCGGTGGCGCCCATCTTGCCTTCGGTCGCTTGCTGGACCACGCCCTTGCCCAGGTCAAGGAGCTTGTCGTTGCGGTTGTCGTGCAGGTGTTCTCCGACGGCAGAGGCGTCCTTGAGCCCATACACCCGGTCGCTGGCGGCGATGATCTCGTCCTGGTTGCCGACCAGTGCCCGCAGCAGTATCGCGTCCGGGTTGCCCGCGTCCTTTTCCAGTTCGGCCACCCACTGCGTCAGTGCCTTGCCCCGCGTGTAGGGCTGCGGGGTGAGCGCGGCTTCGACCTCGGCGGCGTAGATGAGGCCGGGGCGGTGGGCCATGCTCGGGTTGTTCGGGTCGGACGGGTCGTAATGACGTTCGAACACGCGCTTGAAGGCCGGGCTCTGGCGGGCGCCCAGCCAATCGAGTTCGAAGGCTTCGAGTGGCTTGAAGTGCGCTCGCTCCAGCCGTTTGTCGAATGTGTCGATCCACGCGGCGCGTTTTTCTTCATCGTAGTACTTGGTCATGCGTGACCAGGTGGCTTCGGTTTGACGACGGGCCCAGGCCTCGGCCCGTTCTTCGTGGTCGGGGAATACCACCCGACCTTGGCCGTGGCCGTACTTGAGCCGGTTCTCGCGGGTGTCGGGCAGGGGCTCCCAGCGCGTGCCCTCGGGCCAGCCGTGCGGGTTGGGCCGCACGCGCATGATGTCCTTGAACTGCCCCCCGCTCATGACCTGCGCGACGGTATCCCAGCCGCGCGCCAGATTGCCATCGAGCATCACCGACTTGAGGCCCATGAGGGCGTTGGAACTGTTGAGCGCGTGGACGTTGTCGGGCTTTTCCAGTTCGGTCAGCGCGAGCGAATAGCGGCGCAGGCGAAGGTCGTTCAGCTCGATGGCGAAGCCGACCGGGTCGGACAGCACCAGGCCAAATTGCTTGTCGGCCGTTTTGGGGTGGGCGGCGGCGATGTTGTTCAGTGCGCTCGCCCAGTCGAAGACCTGCGCCGACGGTCCGTTGCCGGCCACATCGCTCAGCGCGACGAACGGGAAGCGGCTCAGCGCGCCGCCCCTGGCCGTCTTGAACTTGGGCATGGCGCACTCGGCCACGTAGGCATTGAGTGACTGCGCGTCGGCTTCGAAGCTGTTGGCGGGGCGGGCGCCGCCGAGAATGGCCGGCACGTCGATGCATTGCATCACCGCCGGGTCGGCCTTGTTTTTCTGCTTGATCGCGTCCGACCACAAGTTGGCGCTGAAGGCGACCCACACCTTGCCCGCCTTGTGGGCCTGGGGAATGTGCAGGCTGCGCAGCGTCGCCTGGTTGTGCCCCTCACGACGGCAAACCACCTCCCCGGCGGTGTTGATCATGTCGGCCATTTCCAGCGGGATCAGTTCGGCCTGATCGGTGACATGGTAGATCAGCCAGTGCTTGCCGGCCGAGGGTGGTTTCTCGAAGTAGACATGCAAGTAGCCCTTGCGCAGCAGGCGCAGCACGGGGCGGGCGGTGGTGGGCGAGATGCCGGGGTGCAGACCGGCAACCAAGGAGCTGGCGTCGCGCAGCCTGTCTGCCACCACCGGCGCGAGCGCAGTTTCCTTGGCGACCGGCGACGGCCGGAACAGGGCAATCGACAGTCCGCTCTTGGCGCAGACCTCGCACTTCGGGTTATTGCTCATGAGTTCTCTTCCAGCGTGGGCGAACGCGATGCTTCGAGACGCATTCGCACTGCCACGTCGAATGCGGCGTCAAACAGAAGGTGAAATGCTTCGGCCGGCTCGCCCGGCCCTTCGGGATGGGCGGGATCGCCTTGCCGGAGCAGCATTTCGATGCTCCGCTGTCCCGACAGGTCGCCAAACAGCAGATACAGCAGCGCCCACGCCTGACGGTCGGCGCTGCCTTGAAATCTGGCAGGCCACTTTGTACTCATCGTCCCGGCATGAGCCAACGCGCGTTCAATACGATCGAAATCGGCTAGCGCATCCGGTGCCATGCCGAGCCAGCGCGCACGAACCGGGTGGATGTCTGAGCCAAGCGCAAGGCGCGACCATGCCACCGACGGAATGACGAGCGCCTTGTCGGTCGTCGGCTCGGTCCTTGAAAGCCGTTCAAGCCTCCCGGCATCGTCAAGCCAGACCCACTGGCTCAGCGAGGGCAACCGCGATCCGATCGACTGCTCGCCCAATACATGTCGCAGCAGCGCCAGGACGCGGCGGTCGGCCATGCGAAGGTAACGAGCCGGTCGGGCAACACCGCCCTGGGTGTGCAGGCTGCACAAGCCGGCAATTTCTCCACACAGCACTTGCGGATCGCGGGTGCTTTGCAACCATCCACCGATCCGGTACGGCGCCGTCCCCTGCACTAAGGCCCGCGCGCGCTCTTCGGATGCGATTCGCGCAGAGTTTGGCAGCGCCTGTGTCAATGGATCGACACTCACGAGATACGGATGTCGATGCGCTTCGAGTTCAATCCTCTCGTCGAGCACCAGGGCGAACACCGCCCCCTGCCATACCTTTGAGCGCGCGTCGTTGAGTTGGTCGAGATCAGCGCATTCATCCGCCGCTTCGACAAGCTCGGGCAAGGGTTCACCCAACATCGGATCGACGAGCACGAAGGTGGGTACGAGGGGGTCCAGCTGGCTCGCCAGCTTTGCCGACAGCGGCTCGGGGGTGATATCGGTGATGTGGTTCATACCGCTATATGGCCGTTGCACCCGAAGCGCCCGCCTGTGCTGCGGCCGCCGCACACCCCCGCAACGCCCCCGCCTTCGGCAGGCTTCCACTGACCCTGCTCGATTTGGGCCCGGTCAAATTCTTCATGCTCGCCTTGAGCTTGACCGGCCCCGGTGCGTGCAACTCGATGTTGCCGCCTTCGAGCTTGAGATACGCCCCGCCGGCGGTGGCCAGGAGGTGGGTTTTGGCGCTGGCCTTGAGGTTGGCGGTGGTGCTGGCGACGGTGACGGTTTTGTCGGCGGCGGCGCTGAGTTGGCCGCTTTGCGCTTGCACGCTCACTTTGCCGCTGGCCGCGTGCAGGGCGATGCCGGTCTCGGTGTTGGGTTTGCTGCCGCTGGCCTTGCCGACGGTGAATAGCGCGAGGCCGTCTTTGACGGCGAGGCTGTGATTGCCCTGGGCGACGAGGTTGATGTCTTGCGCGGCGAGGCTGAGGGTTTTGCCGGCGACGAGGATGGCGTTGGCGGGGGTGAGCTGGGCAATGCCGCCGGGGGCGCTGTATTGCAGGCGCGGGGCGGACCAGGCGGGTGCGCAGCCTTCGCCGCCGGCGGTGGGTTTGAAGCTGGCTTGCGCGGCGCTTGTTTGGCCGGAGGAATCCAGCCCTGCCGGGGCGGCATTCGGCCCTGCGGTGGCGGTGGCGCCGAGGGTGTCGAGCGCACGCGTCAGCCCCTCAGTCGCGGGGAGTGTGTCGGCAGCCGCGTCGCCGGTAAGGGCGGCGTTTTGTTTTACGGCGACCTCGGCGAGGGCGACGGTGAGCGCTTTACCGTCTTCGTGTTGGGCGATGCTCTCGCGGCTGTCGAGGTGGGCGCCGGTGGCGCCGGTTCGGGCGTTGGCACTGATGAGCAGGCCGCTGCCGGCGCGCACGGCGACGGCGGCGCGGGTGGACAGCTCGGCGCCGTGGCCGCGGTCTTTGAGCCGGGCGTTGTCGTGTTGCTGCTTGAGGTGCCCCAGCTGGAGGGCGCTGGCGTATTCGGTGCTGCCCAGGCTGATGCGCGGCTCGCCGGGGGTGTCGTCGAAGATGAGCTGGTTGGCGCCGCCCTGACCACTGCGGCTCGCGCTCAGTTGTTGGGTCTTGAGGCCGGAGAGGCTGGCGTTGTGGCGGTGGGCGTCGGCGGTTTGACCGGCGAAGAAGGCGGGGGCGTTGGCGCTGGCGGCCATGGTGCTGGCGCCGATGCGGTTACCGGGGGCGTCGTCGTTGCCCTGGCCGTTGTAGAGCGCGCCGATGATCACCGGGCGGTCGATGTTGCCGTGATCGAAGGCGACGAGCACTTCCTGGCCGGGGCGCGGTACCCAGTGCCCGCCCCAGTTGGCGCCGGAGGTGGGGCTCATGACGCGGACCCAGGCGCCGAGCGCATCGCTGGCGGGGGCGTTGTCGTGCTCGGGCGTGCCGAAGCGATTGGCGCTGTGGCTGCCGCGTTGCCAGGGGAACTGGACACGAATGCGTCCGTCGCGGTCGGTGTGCGTGGGGGTGCCGGGGCCGACGACGACGGCGGTGAGGGTGCCGTGGACGGTGGGGCGCGGATGGATGTGGCGGCCGTGGCCGTCGGTCATCAGGGCACGCCAGGGGATGTGGCTGCGGATTGCGCGGAAATGGTTGCGATAGAGCTCGACGGGGGGTGTGCTGTGTTCGGAGGCGGTGTGGCCGGATGAATCCGGCCCTACGGTTTTGTGCCCTTGCGTGGCGACATCCGTCCCGGCGGCAGCCTTTTGTAGGGCGGGTTTCAACCCGCCATCGGCGCCCGAAAGGATCGAATCGGTGAGCGCACCGGCGCCACCCGGGATGTGCTCGGACAGATTGTTGCGGGCGTGGTGGGTGATCTCGGTGATGACGAAGTGGCGCAACTCGGGTGGGTCGAGGTCGTGTTCGGCATGCTCGACGAGAGTGAAGGCGCTCGCTGGCGCGGCGGTGCGAACGGTGCCCTGGCCAAGAAATTGTTTGCTGCGCGCGTCGAGCGCTTCTCGCTGGGCGCGCAACATGCGTTCGCCGTGGGCGCGGTCTTGCCAGGCGTATTGGCCGGGGTCGTCGGTGGCCGTGAGCCGTGGGCTGCTGCCATTGTCGATACGACTCTCGTCGTGCTGATCGCGGGCGTCGAGGCTGCGGTAGTCCCAGCTGCCGGCGGCGAGCACGGCGGTGTCGAGCCGACGCATGCCGTGCCAGCGGTCGACGCTGTCGTCGCGCATCGTGGCGCCGGGCTGGGTGAAGCGGAATACGGGCTGCAGGTTGTCGGTGAAGGCGGCGTTGTTGTCGCTGATGACGAGTGTGTGCAGGCCGAAGGCGGCGGTGTCGTCGGCGGCGTGTTCGAACCAGCAGAACAAGCCTTCTTCGGCCAGCAGACGGCGCACAAAGGCCAGATCGCTTTCCTGATACTGGGTGGTGATGCCGCGCTTGGGGAAGCGTGCGGGGTCGGCGAGGTCCCAGCGCCAGGCGGCGTTCAGTTTGCCTTGACCGACCCAGCGATCAAAGACGGTGTCGATGATCTCGACGACGCTGCGCTGCTGAAAAATGAAGCTGTCCTGACGATGGGCGAGAAAGGCAAGCCAGGGTTCAATGTTCAGTTCATACCGCGCAAAACCGCCATTGGCGCCGAGTCGGGTGACACGGGTGATCTGGCCGTGGAAGGGGCGAAGTTCGATGCGTGACTGAGCGGTAAGCAGATCGAGCCGGGCCGGCTGGCCGAGCAGCGCATTGAGGGCGATATGGGCATCGGCGCACAGCACGGTCAGGACGATATGGAAGCCGGCGTGCTCAGACACGGGTCCGAGCGCTTCACGGATTGTGGCTGTCTCGGCCAGCAACGCGTCCTCACCCAAGGGCGTAGTGAGGCGCATCACGCGTTGATTCTGATTCCAGTGTGTGTCGACAGGAAAAAGTGGCGTCATGTCGGAGGCGACCTCAGTGGGTTTGACACATCAGGCCAAGGGCCAGAGGTGAATTTCATACGGGTGGCATGTCTGTGCCCGAGCGCACACTGCCGACGCGTTGCGCCCATCGAGCAGGACAATCTGTCCGCCACCGGGGCCGGTACGTTGCATGAACGCCGCGATGCCCCGTCGCGTGGCAAGTGCATCGCTTGCAACGTCGGCCCCCTGCTCTCCAGCCAAACGCTCGGGCTCACCTTGATGATGCCGCAGCCAGAACGCGAGCCGGTTTGCCGCGGCGTCGGGTCGGCCGCCGCGCAAGGGTCCATCCAGAACGCGAAGCGGCCCGTTGAGTGGCGCCTTGCAAGAGATCAAGGCCAAGCTGAGATGAAGCGCGTCGGTGCGTCGATAGCCAGGCGTCCCGATTCGATCCGCCCAGCCCAGCGACGCGAACAGGTCGGCGTCAGCCAGCGTCGAAAAGCGTCGATAGGCGCGTGCGAGGGTGGCGTAGTTCAGATTGAGCATCGGGAACCTCTGAAATGGAGCGGGCTTACTTGATGGCGTAACGGAAATCGCCGCTTTTAGTCGCACTGACCTTGATGCGTGCGATAGCAGCACCGTCAGCCATGCGGGTGAGCACGGCTTCGGCCATCTCGGGGAGCAGACTCCCGTTGAGAATGTGGTCGATATTTCGGGCGCCGGAATCCACTTCGGTGCACCGCGCGAGGACGGTGTCCACCAACTTCGCGTCCCAGCCGAATTCCGCCTTATGGTTGGCGCTGACTCGATCGCGAATCCGCTCGAGCTTGAGCTGAATGATGTTGAGCAAGACATCGTCGGAAATCGGGTAGTAGGGAATGACTTTCATGCGTCCCAAAAAGGCGGGCTTGAACGCGGTGTAAAGCACCGGGCGCAAGGCGTCGGAAAGCGCATCAACGCTCGGCAGTTCGGCTGCCGCCTTGTTGAGGCAGGCCTGCATGATCTGGCTGGAGCCCACATTGCTGGTGAGAATGATGAGGGTGTTGCGGAAATCGATCTCGCGCCCCTCGGCATCGTCCAGGACGCCCTTGTCAAAGACCTGGAAGAAGAGCTCGAGGACGTCGGGATGCGCTTTTTCGATTTCATCGAGCAGCACGACGCTATAGGGGTTGCGTCGCACGGCTTCGGTCAACACACCACCTTCGCCGTAGCCGACATAGCCCGGAGGCGAACCTTTGAGGCCGGATACCGAATGCGCCTCCTGGTATTCGCTCATGTTGATGGTGACCAGTTTGCGCTCGCCGCCGTAGAGCACATCGGCCAGTGCCAGCGCGGTCTCGGTTTTGCCCACCCCCGACGGCCCGACGAACAGAAACACGCCTTTTGGCTTGTTGGGATCATCCAGATTCGCGCGCGCCGTGCGAACCCGTTGTGCAATTGCTTCCAGCGCATGATCCTGCCCAATCACCCTCGCCTTGAGCAGCGATTTGAGATTCAGGACCGTGTTGATCTCGTCCTTGAGCATCTTGCCCAACGGGATGCCCGTCCAGGCGGACACGATTTCAGCCACCACCACACCATCGACTTGAAGCGGCACCATTGGGCTATCGCCCTGCAGCGTGCGCAAGCGTGTCGTCAGCGACGCAAGTTGTGCACACGCCGAGTCGTGGTCGTCACCCTCGATGAGTGAATCAGACTGGCCGCGACGTTCAAGTTGCTGGTGCAGCGCCAGCACGCGCGTGACGATCTCGCCCTCCTCTTCACAGCGCGCGCGCAGCGCCGTGAGCGAAGCTTCAGTTTGCGCCATCGAGGTCACGAGTTCGGCGATTCGAGACTGGTGGCCGGTATGCGTAGCGGCCTCACGCTCCAGGGCATTGAGCTCAGCGCGCTCACGCTGCAATCGCTTTTCCGCATCATCAATCAGCGCCGGCGTGGCGCTCTGCCCCAGCGCGACTTTGGCACAGGCGGTATCGAGCACGCTCACGGCCTTGTCCGGCAACTGACGCGCACTGATGTATCGGTGCGACAGACGGACCGCTTCGGTCACCGCATCGTCGAGCACGCGCACCCCGAAGTGCGACTCCATCAAGGGCACCATGGCGCGCAGCATGGCGGCAGCCAGCGGTTCGGTGGGCTCGTCTACCTTCACCACCTGAAAGCGCCGGGCCAACGCTGCATCCTTTTCGAAGTACTTCTTGTATTCCGCCCATGTCGTGGCAGCGATGGTGCGCAATTCGCCACGTGCCAGCGCCGGCTTAAGCAGATTGGCCGCATCGTTCTGTCCACTCTGACCGCCTGCGCCGATCATGGTGTGGGCCTCGTCGATGAACAGAATGACCGGCGTCGGGCTCTGCTTGACCTCGTCGATCACATTCTTGAGGCGGCTCTCGAACTCACCTTTGACGCTGGCACCCGCCTGGAGCAGGCCGAGATCGAGCACATGCAGGCTCACATCTTTGAGTGGCGGCGGGACATCGCCGAGCGCAATACGTAGCGCCAGCCCCTCGACCACAGCGGTTTTCCCAACCCCCGCCTCACCAGTAAGAATGGGATTGTTCTGGCGCCGACGCATGAGAATGTCTATCAACTGACGGATCTCGGCGTCCCGTCCAATCACTGGGTCGATTTTCCCGTCAGCCGCACGCCGGGTGAGATTGGTGGTGAACTGATCCAGTGCGGGCGTCTTGCTGACGACAGCGGTCTCCGGCGTCGAATCGGCCTCCGGCCTTGCCCTCTCATCTGCGCCGGCAGCGATGCTGGCAACCTCATTTGCCTCTGCCGAGCCGGCCGTCAGGGCATCGAAATCGTGCTTGAGCTGCTCAAGCTTGATCCGCTTGAAGCGCACCGAGGCACGCGCCGCCAACTGCGAGAGATCGGAATCTGTCAGCAAGGCGAGCAACAGATGGCCCGACCGGATGCGCGGCAACCGAGCATCCAGCGACGCGATCAACCAAGCCTGCTCAAGCAGCTTCGGCACATGCGCCGAGAACACCGGCGTGCGGCTATTGCCGATCTTGAAACGGCCGATTTCGGCCGTCAGATCGCGTTCGAGTCCGCTCGGGCTGACACCACAGCGCGTCGCAATCACCGCAAAGTCGCAGTCGGGCTGCTCAAGCAGACTGAGGAAGAGATGCTCAAGGTCGACCTCATAGTGGCCGCGCGACATGCAGATGCTGGCGGCGCGTTCAGCGGCCTTTCGGCACGGTGTATTGAGTTTGCTGATCAGGGTCTTGAGAGAAGTACTCATGGCTTACCGGTGGATAGTCGTACGGTTCAATGGGTGGCATGCAATTCATATACGGTGTCACTGCGATCCTCCGTGGCCGCACGCGTGAGCATGAAGCTGTCGAATCCGAGCCGGGCACCAGGGGTGCTGCCGAGACAGACGGGCTGGACATCCTCGGCGCGCAACACGGGGCGGATCTCATACTCAAACTGCGTACCTGTGGCCAGCGTCAGGAGTTTGTCGAGTACCGCCGCCAACTCACCGTGGGGCAGGAACTGCCGATAGCGCGAATGCGCCAGCGGGCCAATATGCACACGCACACGCAGGTTGCGCTGCCAGACGCGTTCGCCGACTAGGCAGGTTTTGCCCAGGGCAGCGTTTTTTCCGCCCAGCACAGAGCGTTGTTCTGCGGGCAAGGTGTACCACTTGCCGACAAACTGCTCGATGCGGATCGGGGCGCAAAAGTAGTCCGACAACATCGATTGCAGCGCCGCAGCAGAGAGCGGGCGCTGCCGCAAGAGACCGGAAAAATGGGCAACCGACTCGTCGTCGATCGATCCGGGCGCCGCGTGCAGGCGGTCGCGCAGCGCGTCAAAACCGAGTCCCGTCAGGGACAGGATCAGCGGCAGAAAGCGATTTTTCCGATCGGATTCGTATTGAATCGGAAGGCGGTACTTCTTCCAGGCGCGGTAGAAATGCCCCACCGCACGATTGGATAGCAGATCGAAAAACGCATGCGCGCCCTCGTCTCGCTGCGCCCGGTCCAGACTCGCAAGTCGTTCGGAATAGTGGATCGGCAAACCGCCATGCAGGCCAAGCAAGCCGATAAAGCGCGGAGTCAGTTCGACACGGGCCGGCGTGGCGCTTGCGTCCTCGTCGCGCCTCGGCACCGGCATCTCAAGGTGTTCAATGTCACTGGGCGCGAACCCGAGCGATAAGGAATTCCGAAAGCGGATGTGCTCCGAGACGGGATCGGCCGGCCGCCGCCCAGCCGTGGGCGACATCCAGCGTTCGAGCATTCGAACGGCCTGAAAAAACTCGAAGTGCTGCGGCGCGGTGCCGAGCTGCTCGATCAGAGCAGGATCGATTCGCCGGTGCGCGGCGCACATCGGATCAGCTCCTCTTCGGTTCGCCCGGACACCAGAATCAATTGAACAAAGCTATTGAGATGAACATACAGCCCAAGAAAACGATCAACGCACCGGGCGAACACATCGAGACCGCTGCCAACAAAACTGGACTCATCCAGCGTGAGTCGCACTTCGAGCCCGCGAACAAAGCTGGCAAAAGGCTTGCCCGGCAACCAGACCGTGGCGTCGCGCTGCTCGATGGCCTGGATTCCGTCGATTTGCTGACGTGAGCTTGCTGTGCGATGAATATCGTAGAGCGCCAGCATCTCCTTGAAAGCACTCAAACCACTATTGGTCAAAGACAGGTGGTTGAGCGCCAGGTGCGACACCAGGCGCCACTGACCGTCGTGACGATGATCGAAACGGCACGGCTGGGAGGGCTTTCTGAGAAGACGCACAGAGCGCGCCGCCGCACCGCCCTCCAGAAAAAGGTCGCCCGTGGGCATGCCGACGCTCATCAGCGTTGGGAGGTCGCGATTGGAGCATGTCAACGCGAGGCTCAGAACATCAGTCTTCGGCGACACCGGGTCGAATTCGGCATCGACCAGTGACAATTCGGTTTCAAATCCCGGGCTCTGCTCAGCCACCAGCGCATTACGCTGGGCATACCAGTAGTTGCCTTCTTGCTCTGGTATTTCGCCATGGCGCAAGGAAAAGAACGGCCGATACTCCTGAATCGACTCACCATGCGCACTCTGGCGAACACGCCGCACCGAGTCGATGGAGTACACCTCGTAGGCGAAGGCGCGACGGCTGTCGGCCACGACCGGATAAGTCGAACTACGATGCGTTATGCGGATGGGGTCGCCGCGCTGTGAGAACAGATTCACAACCGGCACACAACCCAGTCGCAGGTTTTGCGTTGTCAACGTCTGCAGCAAGCGCGATGCATCACCGTCGGCGCGCAGGCCAGACAATACGAAATGCAGCGTCAAACGCCGGGTCTGTTTGGATGCCGCGGGCAAGGCGGGCAACATCAGGTCAAAGAAGTTGTACTTCTCCGGGAAGGCAAAGTACTCCGTCAAATGGCGATAAGCGGCGTGGCCCGCCGCCGGCATCTCTATCAGGGCCTCGGCATCGCCGAAACCGACCTCGCGCAGCACGTCCTCACCCGCCAGACGCCAATGCCCATCATCTGCCTCGGCGTAGATCGTCGCGAGTTTGAGAAAGAGCGCATCCCGCAATGCCGCCGCCACCGAGAGCTCGGCGTCAATATAAAACCTGAGGTGATCCACCTTCGCGGCAGCCCAGCGTCCTTCTGCCGCCGGAATATCCAGACTCAAGGACAAAATCGCACTACTGCCGATCGGGAGCCTTACGCCGCCCGGCGCGCGAGCAACGGGCTCAAAGGAAAGGCTGCTCACACTCACCGGCAACAGGTCGACCTTCCAGGCGGTTCTGAACCGGCATACCGCGCCCTTGATCGGCCGAGAGAGCAGTTCTGTACCGCGGTCGATCGCAACCGGGCACGACAATTGAAGTTCAGCGCCGGCGGCATCAAAAAATGCGATCGAGCAACTGGGAAATGGCCTGAGATAATGCGGATACAGAACGTTAAGCAGCGCCTCGGTAAAACTCGGATAGCTGTCTTCGAGTTTTTTGGTCACCCGCGCCGTCAGCAGCGCCAAGGACTCGATAATCCGCTCGACATGCGGATCGTCACAGCCTTCGCCTGACAACAACAACTGCCCTGCAATTTTCGGGTAGCGCTCGGCAAACTCACGCGAATGCCCTCGAAGAAAGGCCAGCTCACGCTCGTAGTAGGGTAAAAGTGCTTCCATTCAGGCGTTCCCGATCCGGGGCCGTTGGCGCCCGATCGAATACTGCAGCGTGGTGGGCTGCAGCATGGCGTCGAAGCTCACAGGCTCTTGAGCTGGCCTCACCATCAAAACTGCGCGGATGGAGAAGTACAGGGCGTTGATCGAACGACGGTCCAGTTCCAAGCCGACCTCAATCTCTTTCAGTCGCGGTTCATGACGCGCAATGGTCCGCTCGATCGACGCACAAATGCGCCGGCGATCATTCACGCTTGCCAGACTCAGCCCCGAGAAATCGTTCAGTCCGAAACTGGCCACCGAAGCCAGCGCACGCGGAAAGTCCGACACCAGCGATTCATCGATGACGGTACGTGTATTGAGCAGTGCCTCGAGATCACGAGCCACAGCATCTTTGACTTCATCCATGCTCAAACGCCGACGTGATGCTTGTACTGGCGAATCATCAAAGAGCTTGTCGAAAATCGACGGTTCAAATCCTTTCATCACGCGCCTCGAAAGAATGACGGAGTCGTGCTCCGTCATTCTTGTGCCTCACACCGAAAAATCAGGTCAGATTAGGGGTGTTTTTTGCCAGGTTCCAGGCGCCCTGGATGTTCACTTTTCCGGACTTGGTGCCGTCGATATTCAACTCGTCGTAGGTCCACTTCACTGCGGAGTACTTCAGGGAGAAGGTCTCCTGAGGAATCGCCTCGTCGCTGACCGACGGTGACACCGACGCGATAATCGCGTTTTTCAGTTCGATCTTGAGGTATTGATGGCGGTTCTGCGTACCAGACGGATTGCCGGTCGTGTTCTTGCCGCCAAACGCGCGATAGAAATAGATCACCACGTCATTGATCACCAGACCGGATGAGCAGGCCTGATACAGCTTCGGACTTGAGCCATCAATATCTTTGGTAAAGATCATTTCACCGTGCTCGACACGCTCGGCAGTGTGGCCGCCGGAACCCGACGCCGTCGCAGATTTGGGTTGGCGAATGGTATGGCTCCACGCCGACACTTCGACCGTGTCTTTGTGTTTGGCATCGCGGGAGTCGCCCTTGATGTCACTCCCTTTGAATTCGACGTAAATATCCTTCATGCTTGATCCCCTTTGGGTTATGACAGAGAAAAATCAACCCTTGCTCGACTGCGGCAGCTCGGCCACCAGTCGCAAGGACACCGACAGCTCATCGAGTTGAAAATGCGGCCGGATAAACGACACCGCGCGATACACACCCGGGCGCCCTGCCACCTCGCTGACCTCGATGGATGCCTCGCGAAGCGGAAACTGCGCCTTGGTCTCCTGCGAGGCCGAGTCGTCGGCCGTCACGTACTGATCAATCCAGCGCTGGATGTAGGACTCAACATTGGCGGATGAAGCAAAACTGCCGATCTTGTCGCGCATCATGGCTTTCATGTAGTGCGCGATACGCGAGACGGCAAATATGTATTGCAGCTGCGCCGACAAGGTCGCATTGGCGTTGGCCGAGTCGGTGTCGTACTTCTTGGCTTTCTGCGCCGACTGTGCGCCGAAGAACGCTGCGAAATCGGTGTTCTTGCAGTGAACGAGCGGGATAAAGCCGAGATCGCTGAGCTCTTTTTCACGCCGATCGGTAATAGCGATTTCGGTCGGGCACTTGAGGGCGATCTCGCCTTCATCGGTGCGGAAAGTGTGTGTCGGAAGATCTTCCACCAGACCGCCGCCCTCAACACCGCGAATCGCGGCGCACCAGCCATAGTTTTCAAATGCGTTGGTGAGGCGCGCGCCAAAAGCAAAGGCTGCGTTGCACCACAGGTATTTGCTGTGATCGGCGCCATCGACCTCTTCAACAAAGTTGAAACCTTCGGTCGTGATGCCATCGATCGGGTTATACGGCAGGCGTCCAAGAAAACGCGGCATGGCCAGACCGACATAGCGCGAATCTTCGGCATCGCGGAAGGACTTCCATTTCGCGTATTCGACGGTATCGAACACCTTTGACAGGTCGCGCGGCTTACCAAGGTCGGTGAAAGAATCGAGGCCGAACAGCTCGGGAGAGGCTGCAGTCACGAACGGTGCATGGGCAGCGGCCGCCACATGCGACATCTGCTCAATGAAGTACATGTCCTCGGGCTGACGCGTCACATCAAACTGGCCAATCAGGGCGCCAAATGGCGCGCCACCGAAGGTCCCGAATTCCTCTTCATAAACCTTCTTGAACAGCGCGCTTTGGTCAAAATCGATCGCTGTCTTGAAGTCCTTGACGAGTTCCTTCTTGGTCGCACTCATCAACTTGATCTTTTGCTGCTCACCGGTCGACGTGTGCTTGCACAGATAGTGCAAGCCGGTCCAGGCACCTTCGAGCGCTTGAAAAGCCGGTGCGTGCATGACCTCACTGAGCTGCTCCGAGATCAATCGATCGAGCTCCGCAACCCGCGCATCAAGAGACGCCGCAAGATTCTCGGACACGACCACTTCACCCTCGAGCACCTGACTGGCAAACTCGCTGATGATGTCCCTCGCCCGTGCCCGTTCGTTGTCGGAACGCGCCACACGACTATCTTCAATGATCCGGTCGAGCAGGCTCGAATCGGGGGCTTCCGACACCGCGGCCTGTGCCGCCATCTGAGTACTCATTCGCCCATCTCCTGATCACCACTACCCAGCTGCTGAAGCTGCTCAGTGCTCTTCAAGACGTCCACAAGAAGATCTTCAAGCTTCTCGTTGCCCGCCAGCTTGTTCCGCAAGTCGGCGATTTTCGAACGTGCTTCAAGCAATCGACGCAAGGGTTCAACCTGCTCAACCACCGACTCGGGCCGAAAGTCTTCAAATCGATTGAAGGTCAGGTCGACGGCGAGTTCGCCCCCCTCCGGCGTCAGACGATTCTTGACGCGAAACGCAGCACGAGGCGCCAGGCCTTCCATCACATCGTCGAAGTTATCCAGATCGACATTGACGAATTTGCGATCGCGCAATTTGCCCTGAGGCTGCTCGGACTGCCCCGCATAGTCACCCAGCACGCCCACGACAAACGGCAGCTCCTTTTGTTCGATGGCGTCACCGCGTTCAACGTCATAGGTCAGCTGCACGCGCGGCGGCCGCACCTTCTGCAATCGCTTTTGAACACTCTCTTTTTTTGCCACAACACGCCTCCAATCAGATGTTCAACACCGTTTCGCCCTAGTCTCGCTCGCAATAGTCGCGTGCCAGCGGCGTCAATTTCGTGGTTACTTGAGTACGCTAAAGGGGTCACCATCGACCGGAAGTGGTGCCGCCTGACGCGGCACTGACACCGGCGCGGCAGCAACAGGCGCACGTCGTATCTTCCGGCGTGGCCTGGCGCGCGCCTCGGCTTCTTCCTCGCGATGTTTCGCTTCGGCAGACACCGGCGGCACAAGCACGTCCTCGCCGAGCGTGTCGCGCAGAACTTTTGCCAGGCTCACTGCATCGGCCCGCGCCGAGCCCTTCAGATTTGTATCGTCTCGAAGCTCGGCCAGGGACTGCGTGGCCACCCGCAAACCGCTGACCGCACGCACCCCTTTCGCCGCCAGATCCGTGCTGTCGCGCTGCAGAGCTTCGTCCGCCGCAACGATGGCACGGCCATAGTTCTCTGCGTCAAAGTGAATACGCGCCATGCGCACCCACGGCTCTTTTTGGGCGGGATTGTCTTCAGCCATCTTTGCCAGCAACCCCACGGCCTCACTTACCTTGGACTCGCCGACCAACGCATCAACCTTGATGCCGGAGACCTCCATCGCAGACGTGAATGCCTCCTGCGACAAAGGCAAGGGTTTCGTGGCGCAGGCCTGAACACCCAACAGCACAACTGGCGCCAAAAACCACCACACGGAACGCGTCGAACTCATACCCATCCTCATCAACAGCACATGACACAACCGACAATATGACAATTGTTTGCCTTGGAAAGACCGAGATAGTACAGTCTCGCCTTCTCAAAAACAACGCGTTTTGCATACGACGTCAGCATGCTAGCATAGCAATCCAAAAAAGTGACCATGTCATATTCAATCAACTTTCTGCCAGCCAGATGACGCGCACAAAAACGCTCCCTGCATTGCTCGCGGCAATAACGGCCATAACCACCGGATGCGCTACAACCGCGGCGGTTCAAGCCGTGGGAACGGCCGTCAACATCGCCATGCAACTCTCTGGCATCAAGACGGACACGGGAAACGAAACGAAAAAGGTGCTTGAGATTCCGATGAGAATCTCAGCTGGAAACGAGCTCAATACGACTCATTACGGGCAATCACTGTCTCTCGTGGTGCGGGTCTATCAATTACGTAGCAGCCGTGCGTTTGGCGATTTGCCCTACAGCGCAGCAATTGCCGATGACGCCGGAAAAGCTGCGCTCGGAGAAGACTTGATCGCGGTTGAAGATGTCGTGCTCATCCCCGGCAAGCACTACGACCTCACCCAGAAACTCGCCACCGACAGCACAACCATCGGTGTTGTCGGTCTGTTCCGATCACCGGCTCACCGCCGCTGGAAAATTGCATTTGACGCGGTCGCGTCACAAGAAACAGGCATCACCGTCGGCGCCCATGCCTGCGCGCTGACGGCCGGTCGCGGCGTAGTGTCAGGCGCCCAGTCGTCCGAGCAATCCCGAACACTCTCCGGTGTCCACTGCGATGGGTAGGAAAAAATACTGATGCAGCGTGCAAAAATTCTGTGGGGCGAAGGACTCTTCCTTCGGCCACAACACTTCCAGCAACAGGACGCGTATGCCGAGGCGCTGAGCCGCCACGCGCTCATGACCGCGCAGCCCTTCGCGTGGGGCGTCAAGGATATCGAGCTTGATATCGAGGCTCTGAAAACGGGCACATTACGGTTCAACCGTATCGATGTCGTTCTGTGCGACGGCACGCCGTTCACCGCGCCAGACATTGACCAGCTCCCGCCACCGGTGGCGCTGGATGCGCTCGTGACCGACCAGGGTGGCACGACCTTCTACCTGGCGATTCATCAACTCAAAAACCATGGCGGAAATTGCGTTGAGAGCGCCAATGACGGCAATCATGTGCGCTTTCTGATTGAACCCAAAGACACGGCGGATCTCTTCACCGACGCGGCCGATGCGCAAATAACCTATCTCAGCAAACTGGCCTGTCTCAAAGCTGCCAGCGAGCCAAGAGACCAGTACATTACGCTCCCGCTGCTTCACGTGCGTCGGACCAGCAGCGACGGTTTCGAACGAGACCCGGCATTCTTGCCACCGGCGATCAGCCTGCGTAGCGCACCACTGCTCTATCTGATGCTGCGCCGCCAGGTCGACGCGTTACGCGCCAAAGTCGACGCGCTGTATGGCTTCCATCGCGAGCCCTCACAGAACATCATCGAATTCCGATCCGGCGACATTGCATCGTTCTGGCTGCTGCATACCGCCAGCAGCGCCTGTGCGGCGCTGACGCATCTGTTTCGCAATCCAGACATTCACCCAGAGCGCCTGTTTCAGGAACTCCTCCGTCTGGCCGGTGGCTTGATGACCTTCTCCAAGCATCACGTACTCGACGATCTGCCCGCTTACGACCATGGCGCACCCGGCGGGTGCTTCACTCAACTCGACAAGATCCTCCGCGATTTGCTCGATACGGTCATTTCGACGCGTTACTTTTCGATCGCGCTCACCCAGCCCAAGCCTGCCTTCTATGCCGGTCGCCTTGATTCGGAAAAAATCGCCAACGACACCACCTTCTATCTGGCCATCAGCGCGGCACACCCGCAGTCCGAACTCATCGAATCGGTCCCGATGCGCCTGAAAGTCGGCGCTCCGGATGATGTCGAAAAACTCGTGCTTTCGGCCATGTCCGGCGTTCGCCTGAGCCACGCGGCGCAAGTCCCCGCAGCCATCCCCGTCCGCCCGGGTGCGAACTATTTCGCGCTGGACACCAACAGCGCCCTCTACGAACGCATGCTCAAGGCACAGTCGATCATGATCTACGCGCCTGAAAGCTACCAAGACCTCAAACTCGAACTGATAGCCGTCACATCATGAACTCCCCCCCCACCCTCTTCGGTGACGCCATTCCTGCGCCGCGTCCGCCCATCATTGAATCCAGCACCAGAACACTGGTCGATCTGCTGTACGACGGCTTCTACATGCTGATCTTGCTGCGAAACCAAACGGCGCCGAGCGACGCGGACACCTTCACCACACAGGTTCAGAAATTTCTCGCCGGCTTTGAACGTACCGCCAAGAAGCATCACTTCAATGCCGAGGATATCTTCGACGCAAAATACGCCTTTTGCGCCACCGTCGACGAAACCATTCTCTCGTCCCGGTCCGCAATTCGCGACACTTGGGAGCGACGTCCGCTGCAGCTTGCGCTGTTCGGCGACCAACTCGCTGGCGAACACTTTTTCGACAAGCTCGAAACGGCCAGAAATGGCGGCGCGAGCCGGCTCAACGCGCTCGAAGTCTTCCACATGTGCCTACTCCTGGGCTTCAAGGGCAAGTACCTGCTCGAAGGCCCCGAGAAGCTCAAATACCTCACCGGCCAGGTCGGCGAGCAAATCGCCCACCTCAAAGGCAAAGCGGCAAACTTTGCGCCAAAGGCAATGGCGCCCGACCAGATATCCCACGCTCTCAAGCGTGAGGTACCCGTCTGGGTCATCAGTTCGGTGCTCGCCCTGTTCGGACTGCTCGCCTATCTTGCACTCAACGGCTACGCCGAACGAAGCGCCCACGAGACGCTCTCGCCTTTCCAGAACATCGTTCAACTCGCCCCACGCGCACCCACATTAACGATAACTCTGCCCTGAATCCAAGGTATGCAAGGGCTGCGCCAATCATGACTCCATTCCCGTTTGCCGCGCTGATCTCACAGCAAAACCGGCTCATCGAAATATCGACAGCCCTGCCGGATGCCGCATTGCTGGTCGAGCGCTTCGTCGGCCGTGAAGCCGTCTCCGAAAGTTTTCATTTCCAGATCGATTGCCTCTCCACGCATGCGCACTTCGATCTCAATGCGCTGATCGGCGAAGAAATCACGCTTCGCCTGCAACTGGCCACGGGCACGCACCGACGCTGGCACGGCTACGTCACTCAGGCGCGTCAACTCGGTTCAGATGGCGGCTTCGCACGATATCGCCTTGACGTAGAACCCTGGCTCGCACTGCTCGACCATCGACGCAACTGCTGCCTGCTTCAAGACGTCGACATTCGTACAGCGCTCGATCGCATCCTCTCTGACTACCCGCAGGCCGATTGGCGCATGGACGTCACCCAAACCCTGCGCACCCATAGTCGATTTACCCAATACCGGGAATCCGACCTCGCATTCGTCCAGCGAGTGCTCACGGCAGAGGGGCTGTCCTACCGGTTCGAGCACGACCAAACCGCTGTTGCGGGCGACAACGCGACACACGCACGCCACAAATGGATTGTCTTTGATCGCCACGCCGAGCGCCCTGACTGCTCACAAGCCGCCATCCGATTCCATCGCGCTGACGTGACCGAAACGACCGACAGCATCCAGCAGTTTCACGAAACCCGACAGGTACTCACCAACAAGATCAGCCTCAGCGGATGGGACTACAAACAGCTAACGGCACCAGGCGACGACGCGACCAGTGCGCTGGACAACGGCGAGCTGCCCTCGCTGGAAAGCTACGATGGCAGCGCGGCCTACCCCTTCGAAGACCACCACGCCGCGGCACAACGATCCGACATCCTTCTAAACGCCCACGAATCCCGGTTTCAACGCTTCAAGGGCGCAGGCAGCGCACGTGCAATGGCCGTGGCCAGCACCTTTACGCTCACCGGCCACGACCAATACCCGTCAGATCAAAACACGTTTACCGCGCTGGCGATCACCCACCGGGCGGCCAACAACCTGGGCGCAAACATCGCGCGCCTGCTCAAGTGCGCAGACATCGAAGCCGGCACCTACCGCAACCAGTTCGACGCCCAAGCATACACACGACCCATCGCCCCGCTGCCCAGCCCCAGGCCAAAGATTGCGCCGCAAAGCGCTCGGGTGGTCGGGCACGCCGGTGCGCCACTGAGCACCGAGCGAGACCATCGCATCAAAGTTCAATTCCACTGGCAACGCGGCGACACACCCAATCCCGGCGGACTGTCAGCCACCGAGCCACCCGAACGCCAGGCCGCGCCAAGCGCCGGCCCAACCCCCTCGGGGGACAGCGAACACAATGAACGCGGGGGCACCGCGCCCGCGCGCCGGGCCGCCCCACGCACGGGCGTCGCCCCCTCAGGGGGCAGCGAGCGTGGGGGCACCCTGAACGCGCCAGGAGACGAAACCTCCGGCACCTGGGTGCGCGTCGCCGAATGGCTGGCCGGCCCCAACTGGGGCAGCCACTTCCTGCCGCGCATCGGCACCGAAGTGTTGGTCGAATTCATCGGCGGCGACATCGACCGCCCGGTCATCGTCGGCCAACTCTTCACCGGCGAAGAACGCCCGCCCTTCAGCGCCGGCCATGACTCGGGCGCCAATCACCCCGGCGTCATCAGCGGCTGGATGAGTCACAACCATGACGCGGGCTACAACCAGTGGCTGGCCGACGACGCCCCCGGCCAACTGCGTACCCGCCTGGCAAGCAGCCGCGCCAACAGCCAGTTGGGTCTCGGCCATCTGATTCATCACCACCCGCTCAGCGCCACGCGCGGCCCCTGGCGGGGCACGGGTTTCGAGCTGCGCACCGATGGCTGGCTCGCGGTACGAGCCGGCGAAGGCATGCTGCTCTCGGCGACTGCCCGCAGCAACGCCACAAGCACACAGCTCGATGTCATCGAAACCGTCGCCCAGCTACGCGCCGCCGAGCGCACCGCCAAATCGCTGTCCGACGCAGCCGCCGGCCAGGGAGCACACCCCCTGGCTGCGAACACCCGGCAAACACACTTCATCGACGGCATCGACCCAGCCAAAGACGGCAAGTTCACCAGCAGCGTCGGCGGGCAAACCGCGCAAAAAGCCCAGCCCGCCAGTCGCACCCTCGGCGAGCCCACCGAGCGCTTCGCCCAACCCGTCATCCTCACCGAAACCCCCAACGACATCGGCCTCGCCTCCCCCGCCGGCACGCTCATCCATGCCGGCGAACACCTGCACGCCACTATCCAGCAAGACTGGCATAACGCCGCCGCTCACACGTTCAGCGCCACCATCGGTGAAGCCGCCAGTTGGTTCAGCCACGCCGGCGGCATCAAGACCATCGCCGCCGCCGGACGCCACACCGTCCAGGCGCATACCGACGCCATGGATATCCTCGCCGACAAGGCGATGAGCATCACCAGTTCGAACGACGAGATCCGCATCCTCGCCAAAGGCCAGATCGTGCTCGCCGCCGGCCAAAGCTCGGTCACGCTGTCACGCGGCGACATCACCTTCGCCTGCCCCGGCACCTTCTCGGTCAAGGGCGGGGGGAATGCGTTTGTGGGGCCGGGGCGGGGGGCGGCTGAATTACCTGTCATACCATCGGGCACCGTAGACATCTCCAACTGGATCGAGATCAAGCATCACGACGCGGAAGGTCTCCCCTTCGAAGGCCAAGCCTACAAACTCATTTTTGAGAGCGGTCAGGTCATCAGAGGTCGGCTCGACTCACAAGGCTTCGCTCGCCATGAAGGCGTGCCTGGCAAGGCCTTGCGAGTTGAGTACGAAGCGCGCGAAGCACTGGACGAAGCGCCATGGGCCACGCTGCAAGAAATGATTGCTGCCGCCAAGCAGCGTCTGGGTTGAGGGCAGAGCGATGTGGGACGAACTCGAAAACGCCCTGGCATGGTATGCCGCAGCGCCAGGCCGCTGGGCAGATAGCGCTCGGCAGGAGCTCGGTGCAGCAGCGGAATGGATATGGACAGTTCTTCAAGGCGACTTCGCTGAAGATCAAACCACGGCACAACTGGCCACCGGCATGGTGATCTCCATGGTTCCGTTTGTCGACCAGCTATGCGACGTGCGCGATGTGATCGCCAACTGCGAGAAAATCAACGAAGACAGCGACAACAAACTGCATTGGTTCGCCCTTGCCATCACCCTGGTCGGATTGATCCCCGTGCTCGGTTCGCTCGCCAAGGGCTGCCTGAAAATCGTCTTCAACAGCGCGCGCAAGGCAGTCGTGAAGGGCGCGGTCAAGACCCTTGACGGGGCCGTGTGGACAGCCACTCGCCCCTTTGTCGAGGCCGGCATCGTCAAGCTCAACCAACATCTGGGCAGTCCGGCGGTGCGCAAGACGCTTGCGATCCTGAAGATCGACAATGTGTTCAAGTACCTCGCCGACAAGACCCGTGTGCTCAAGGATGCAACCAGTGCAAGCGCCCTGGTCAAGGCCTTCGATACGATCATCGATATTCTCCGACAACTGGCCGAGCTGATGGACCGCTGGGGCTCTGCCGCGCTACAAACCCGCGTGGGGCAAATGCTTGCCAAGGTGCAAGCAGTGCGGAACAAGGCCCATGCCAAGCTCGCCGAAGTCGTCAAACCCCTGCAGGACATGCTCGAACGCATCGCGCGGCGGTTGGACATCGAAGCGGACATGACCTACCGGGCGAGCACCAATGCGCTCAATCCGCACGCTTTCAAACGGCCTCAGCTTGAAGCAGAGATTGCCGCGCTGAAGGCGGAGCCGCCGCCGTGGGTGAAGGTGCGGCGCAAAGCGCCGAAACCGGCAAAAAGAGACTGTCCGTCTATTCCTGAGGGCTACCCAGACATCAGTAAAGCAAGTGAGAGTCCCGTTCTCGTAAACAAATTCGACACCTTCCACACGCTCGAACCGGCAGAGATCCCGCCCGGCACGGTACTCTACCGCGTGATCGATCCCAACTCGGCCGACAACAGCATCTGCTGGATGCGCAAGGAAGCATTCGATCAACTCCGCAGCAAGGACGACTGGCGCGACCGTTTCGCCGTGTGGGCCAACTGGAACAGCAACGGCGAGTTCGTCACCTACACCGTGCCGCCGGGCAAGCCCCTCAAAGTCTGGGAAGGCGAAACCGCCTCACAGGTGCTCAAGGACCGCGAAGGCAACCTGATCAAAGCAGACGACAAGGGCAATCATTTCTGGACGGCCGGCGGCGGCAAACAGATCGTGCTCGACCCTGAAGAGCTGGACAAGGCCCACCTGGGCAAGCGCCAAGCGACCGAATGGGGCTATGACAGCGTCGGGGAAGGACTCGATCTGGTCGGCGTGCCGACCCTCACCAACAACTGGTACGAGAAGAAATAGCCATGGCCAATCCGTTGATCCCGCAGGAAATCTACCTGCTCGAACGCTATAGCAGCGCGGAATACTTCAAACCGCTTTGGGACGCCTTCGCCGCCACGGTACAGGCGGCCGAAGATGGCCTCGCCGAAGTCATGCGCACCCTGCCACCCGACTACCGCCGCCGCCCGCGCTGGCAGCAACCGGACATCACCTGGGGCACGGTGGTGCTGCCGAACTTCCGCGACACCTTGCAGATGGTTGAGGAGGCTTACCTCTCCTTGCTCGGTGGCGAGTGCTCCGCCATCGGTATCGCGGGTAACGTCAATACGGCGTTTGCCGGACAAGGGCGGGACTACCCATGCGACTGGATGCCTGAACCGTATTTGTCGCGTTTTATCGAGGGGTACCGAAAGGCGAGCACATATGCCTCAAACATTGCGTTCACAGATCAGATAGGTTGGGTGTACGGCGATCTAACGACGCGCTATTCACCCGCCAGCAGAGGCCCACTTGCCCCCCCCCCGACATGGCCGGTCTATCGGATCAACCCAAACGTGCGGGTCGCCACAGACGAACCCGTCCAAATCACCGGCATCTATCTGCCCGACGCTGATGAGGCGTCCGCCCAGTTCTTCTACGCCGGGCCACATGCCACTACCGTATCGACTGGCTATGACCCTATAACCACACAATGTGTGAATGAAGTCGACACCGTCTGGACCCTGGTCGAACGCGTCGCCGACAGCGGCGGCGGCACCGGATGCGGCCCGCAAGGCACGAGCGAAGCCTCGACAGCCCGCCCCAACGTCCCCGCCAACCAGCCTTGCCCCGAAGCCGGCTGGTGGTTCACCCCCGCCAAGCCCGACAGCCGCCGCTATTTCAAGCAGGGCGAGATCATGCCCAGCGTCGGCGGCGACTACGGCCAGACCTTCTGGCAGTGGTCGCCGGCTCAATCTGCGCCAAAATTGTAGGGCGGGTTTCAACCCGCCAACATCCGCCCAGGCCGGATGAATCCGGCCCTACCGCGTGATCGACCCCAGCTCGGTCGACAACAGCATCTGCTGGATGCGCAAGGAGGAGTTCGATCAACTGCGAAACAAGGACGACTGACGCGACCGCTTTGCCGTGTGGTCCAACTGGAACAGCAATGGCGAGTTTGTCACTTACACCGTGCCGCCTGGCAAACCCCTGAAAGTCTGGGAAGGCGAGACCGCCTCCCAGGTGCTCACAGATCGTCAGGGCAATCTGATCAAGGCCGACGACAAGGGCAATCATTTCTGGACGGCCGGCGGCGGCAAGCAGATCGTGCTCGACCCGGACGACCTGGACAAGGCCCACCTGGGCAAGCGCCAGCCCACCGAATGGGGCTACGACAGCTTCGGAGAAGGGCTCGATCTGGTCGGCGTGCCGACCCTCACCAACAACTGGTACGAAAAGAAATAGCCATGGCCAATCCGCTGATCCCGCAGGAAATCTACCTGCTCGAACGCTATAGCAGCGCGGAATACTTCAAGCTGCTGTGGGACGCCTTCGCCGCCACCGTGCAGGCGGCCGAGGATGGCCTCGCCGAAGTCATGCGCACCCTGCCGCCCGACTACCGCCGTCGCCCCCGCTGGCAACAACCGGACATCACCTGGGGCACGGTCGTGCTACCGAACTTTCGCGACACCTTGCAGATGGTTGAGGAGGCTTACCTCGCATTGCTCGGAGGAGAGTGTTCGGCCATCGGAATTGCTGCCAACGTCAGCACCGCGTTTGTTGGACAGGGGCGTGATTTTCCCTACGATTGGATGCCGGAACCCTTTGCCTCGAAATTTTCAGAATACGGGCGGCTGGCCAGACGCTACGCACGCAACATTGCGTCAACTGATCAGATTGGCTGGAACGTGGGAGCACTCGCCACTCGCTACAATACTGATAGTCGCGGCCCACTCGCCCCCCCCCCAACGTGGCCAATCTACCGCCTCAACCCCAAAGTCCGCGTCGCCACCGATGAGAGGATTCCGGTGACCGGCGTCTACCTGCCCGATGCCGACGAGGCCAGCGCCCAGTTCTTTTGTGCCGGCACCTACGCCACCGATGTGTCCGTCGGATACAACCCCAAGACCCGGCAAAACATCGACGACGTCGACACTGTCTGGACCTTGATAGAACGCGTCGCCGACAGCGGCGGCGGCACCGGATGCGGCCCGCAAGGCACGAGCGAAGCCTCGACAGCCCGCCCCAACGTCCCCGCCAACCAGCCTTGCCCCGAAGCCGGCTGGTGGTTCACCCCCGTCAAACCCGACAGCCGGCGGTATTTCAAACAGGGTGAAACCATGCCCGCGCTCAGCGGTGACTATGGTCAGACCTTCTGGCAGTGGTCACCCGATCAATCGGCGCCGGCGCTGTAAGGTGGGACCCATCCCGCCAACACCCACGCCAGCACACACCATGACCACCGACCTGTTCGGCAAACCCTTGGCCGGTTACCCGCAATACACCCTGTCACTACACCAGAAGCGACAGGCGGCACTGCTCTATCACTGGATGTCCATGCCCTATCTGCAAGAACTGCTGGACATGGTCAACCGCCTCATTGCGGGCGTCGATGTCGTTGTCGACGAAGCCACCCAGCAGGGTCGGGATCGGCTCATGGTCAGCGAGCGCTGGGGCGTGAGGGATACCACTGCGAACTGGTCCACACACGTCTATCCCGCATTGGAGGCTTTCAGGGAATCGACGATCCGCCTCATCGCTAGGCGGGCAAACGAATCATACTCGGGCACCGGCGCCTACCAATGCGCCCGCATGATCTCCGAACATTCCTCAATGTGGATGACCGTGGAAGAGGAAGAGCGGTTCAAGGCGGAGTTTCAGAAGGTGCAGGATCACGCTGGCTGGATCGATTCGGTGTGTGGCTCGGGGGGGCAGAAGCGCATCAAAGATCGCATGATGGATTCAGCTTGGCGAGAGAATTGCAGCCGTTTTCCCCGCCTACCCCTTTTCCGGGTGCGCACCGATGTGGGATGCGAATCGGGCAAGATGCCAGCGCGCACCGGTGTCTATGTGGCGCAGGACGACCCAAACGCCACCTTACAGTTCGGATGGACGGGCAATAGCGATGGACGCTTGGGCGAATCAATCACCTTCAACGCTTTGGGATTAAAGGCACTGGCGGCGGTCGGACGAGGTGCACTTTGGGGTGATCGAGAGGCCATCACACGCTTCGTCTCCGATGCGTTCAAGCGTGGCGTAATGACTGATTTGCAAGACTTTGACCCTGGTGACGAGCAAGACCCACGATGGGCTCTGGCCATTCTCGGAGGCCAAGCCTACACCCAGCGCCCCTGCAAATGGTACTTCGTCGAAATGATCGACGGTGAGTACGACGACGAAGCCGAGACAGTCGAATCGTCCGCGCCCGTCTCAACCCACCGCCCCAACGTCCCCGCCGGCACCCCCTGCCCCGAGGCCGGCTGGTGGTTCACCCCCGTCAAACCCGACAGCCGGCGGTATTTCAAACAGGGCGAAACCATGCCCGCACTCACCAGTGACTACGGCCAGACCTTCTGGCAATGGTCGCCCGATCAATCCACGCCGGCGCTGTAGGGCGGGATTCATCCCGCCAACACCCACACCAGCACACACCATGACCACCGACCTGTTCGGCAAACCCTTGGCCGGCTCCCCGCAATACACCCTCACCTTGCAGCAAAAGCGACAGGCCACGCTTCTGTACCACTGGCTGTCAATGGATTATTTGCAGGAACTGCTCGCCATGGTCCAGCGGCTCATTGCGGGGGTGGATGTCGTCGTCGACGAAGCCACCCAGCAGGGTCGGGATCGGCTCATGGTCAGCGAGCGCTGGGGCGTGAGGGATACCACTGCGAACTGGTCCACACACGTCTATCCCGCATTGGAGGCTTTCAGGGAATCGACGATCCGCCTCATCGCTAGGCGGGCAAACGAATCATACTCGGGCACCGGCGCCTACCAATGCGCCCGCATGATCTCCGAACATTCCTCAATGTGGATGACCGTGGAAGAGGAAGAGCGGTTCAAGGCGGAGTTTCAGAAGGTGCAGGATCACGCTGGCTGGATCGATTCGGTGTGTGGCTCGGGGGGGCAGAAGCGCATCAAAGATCGCATGATGGATTCAGCTTGGCGAGAGAATTGCAGCCGTTTTCCCCGCCTACCCCTTTTCCGGGTGCGCACCGATGTGGGATGCGAATCGGGCAAGATGCCAGCGCGCACCGGTGTCTATGTGGCGCAGGACGACCCAAACGCCACCTTACAGTTCGGATGGACGGGCAATAGCGATGGACGCTTGGGCGAATCAATCACCTTCAACGCTTTGGGATTAAAGGCACTGGCGGCGGTCGGACGAGGTGCACTTTGGGGTGATCGAGAGGCCATCACACGCTTCGTCTCCGATGCGTTCAAGCGTGGCGTAATGACTGATTTGCAAGACTTTGACCCTGGTGACGAGCAAGACCCACGATGGGCTCTGGCCATTCTCGGAGGCCAAGCCTACACCCAGCGCCCCTGCAAATGGTACTTCGTCGAAATGATCGACGGTGAGTACGACGACGAAGCCGAGACAGTCGAATCGTCCGCGCCCGTCTCAACCCACCGCCCCAACGTCCCCGCCGGCACCCCCTGCCCCGAGGCCGGCTGGTGGTTCACCCCCGTCAAACCCGACAGCCGGCGGTATTTCAAACAGGGCGAAACCATGCCCGCACTCACCAGTGACTACGGCCAGACCTTCTGGCAATGGTCGCCCGATCAATCCACGCCGGCGCTGTAGGGCGGGATTCATCCCGCCAACACCCACACCAGCACACACCATGACCACCGACCTGTTCGGCAAACCCTTGGCCGGCTCCCCGCAATACACCCTCACCTTGCAGCAAAAGCGACAGGCCACGCTTCTGTACCACTGGCTGTCAATGGATTATTTGCAGGAACTGCTCGCCATGGTCCAGCGGCTCATTGCGGGGGTGGATGTCGTCGTCGACGAAGCCACCCAGCAGGGTCGGGATCGGCTCATGGTCAGCGAGCGCTGGGGCGTGAGGGATACCACTGCGAACTGGTCCACACACGTCTATCCCGCATTGGAGGCTTTCAGGGAATCGACGATCCGCCTCATCGCTAGGCGGGCAAACGAATCATACTCGGGCACCGGCGCCTACCAATGCGCCCGCATGATCTCCGAGCATTCCTCAATGTGGATGACCGTGGGGGAGGAAGAGCGGTTCAAGGAAGAATTTCAGAAGGTGTACCGCTACGCCCGCAGGATTGATTCCGTATGCGGATCAGGGGGACAAAAGCGTATTTCCGATGACATGATGTCAAATTCCTGGGAACGGTACAGCGACATCTTTCCTCGCCTGCCTCTGTTCCGGGTCCGTACCGACGTAGAAGGTGAATCCGGCAAGATTCCGCCGCGCACCGGCGTCTATATCGCACAGGACGACCCAAATACCACCTTGCAGTTTGGCTGGACAGGCAACACCGATGGGCGTCTGGGCAAAGCCATCACGTTCAATGCGTTGGGATTGAAGGCATTGGCTGTGCTCGGACGCCCGGCGCTATGGCGCGACGACGACAAGATCACGGTTTTCGTATCCGACGCGTTTCGTCGCGGCATCATGACCGACTACGGCATGATGAGCGGGCCGGGCGACGAGGATGATCCACGGAAGGCGCCCTTCATCCTCACGCAAAACGTCTACACCCAACGCCCCTGCAAATGGTATTTCGTCGAGATGATCGACGGTGAGTACGACGACGAAGCCGAGACAGTCGAATCGTCCGCGCCCGCCGCCTCAAGCCGCCGCCCCAACGTCCCCGCTGGCACCCCCTGCCCCGAGGCCGGCTGGTGGTTCACCCCCGTCAAACCCGACAGCCGGCGGTATTTCAAACAGGGCGAAACCATGCCCGCGCTCAGCGGTGATTATGGCCAGACTTTCTGGCAGTGGTCACCCGATCAATCCACGCCCACCCTGTAGGGCGGGATTCATCCCGCCAACACACACCATGACCACCGACCTGTTCGGCAAGCCGCTGGCCGGCTACCCGCAATACACCCTGTCACTACACCAAAAGCGACAGGCAACACTGCTCTATCACTGGATGTCCATGCCCTATCTGCAAGAACTGCTGGACATGGTCAACCGCCTCATTGCAGGCGTCGACGTCGTCGTCGACGAAGCCAACCAGCAGGGTCGGGATCGGCTCATGGTCAGCGAGCGCTGGGGCGTGAGGGATACCACTGCAAACTGGTCCACACATGTCTATCCATCGCTGGAAGCATTTCGCCAATCAGTTGTTGGAGACATCGCCGCCCGCGTCAACGAAGACTACGGTATCACCGGCGCCTACCAATGCGCCCGCATGATCTCCGAGCATTCCTCAATGTGGATGACCGTGGAAGAGGAAGAGCGGTTCAAGGCGGAGTTTCAGAAGGTGCAGAGACACGCCCAACGGATTGATTCCGTATGTAGCTCAGGCGGGCAGAAGCGAATCGACGACGGAATGATGTTCGACGCTTGGAAAGAGAATAGCCATCTTTTTCCTCGACTGCCCTTGTTTCGGGTGCGCACCGATGTGGAATGCGAATCGGGCAAGATGCCACCACGCACCGGCGTCTATGTAGCGCAGGACGACCCAAACGCAACCTTGCAGTTTGGTTGGACGGGCGACACCGATGGGCGACTGGGCAAGGCCATCACCTTTAATGATCTAGGGCTGAAAGCACTAGCGGCCGTCGGGCGGAACGCCTTGTGGGGGGACGACGACAAAATAACCCGCTTTGTGTCCGAGGCGTTCAAGCGCGGGGAGATGTCCGACCTTCAAGGGTTTGATCCCGGTGACGAGCACGACCCTCGGTGGGCCCCGGCCATTCTCGGCGGGCAGGCCTACACCCAGCGCCCCTGCAAATGGTACTTCGTCGAAATGATCGACGGTGAGTACGACGACGAAGCCGAGACAGTCCAATCGTCCGCGCCCGTCTCAACCCACCGCCCCAACGTCCCCGCCGGCACCCCCTGCCCCGAGGCCGGCTGGTGGTTCACCCCCGTCAAACCCGACAGCCGGCGCTATTTCAAACAGGGCGAAACCATGCCCGCGCTCAGCGGTGATTATGGCCAGACCTTCTGGCAGTGGTCACCCGATCAATCCACGCCGGCGCTGTAGGGCGGGATTCATCCCGCCAACACCCACGCCAGTACACACCATGACCACCGACCTGTTCGGCAAACCCTTGGCCGGCTACCCGCAATACTGAGCTTCGCCCGAAATTTCGTCTGCCAAGAGTGGCATAAAATCCAGTCACTTTTGGAAGGCGAGAAATGAAGCTACCGAAGCAGGCATACACGATCGAGTTCAAGGAACTGGCGGTCAAACGGGTCAAGGACGGCCAGAGCGTCAGCATGGTTTGCAAGGAACTTGGGCTGAGCGACCAGACCGTGCGCAACTGGGTCAAGGCGGCGGCGGAAGGTAAGCTGGGCGGAGCCGGCAGCAGAGTCGTAACGCCCGAAGAGATGGAACTGTCCAGGCTGCGCGCCGAGAATCTCCGGCTCAAGCGGGAGAACGAAATCCTAAAAAAAGCGACGGCGTACTTTGCAAGGGATGTTCTGTGAAGTACGCCTGGATTGCTGCGCATGGCAAGGCGTTTTCCCTGGTCGAAATGTGCGAGGTCCTTGACGTGAGCGTCAGCGGCTATCGGGCGTGGAAGCGTGGTGGCAAGCCGGATCGCAAGCGCCTGACCGACAGCCAGATGCTGGCGCTGATCCGCGCCATTCATGCCGAACTCAAGGGCGCCTACGGCAGTCCGCGCATGGTGCGTGAGCTGCGTGCCAGAGGCTTCTCGGCAAGCAAGGAGCGGGCTGAACGACGGATGCGCGACAACGGCATCCATGCCCGTCACAAGCGGCGCTACATGGTCACGACGGACTCGAAGCACGCTCTGCCGGTGGCGGAGAACCTGCTCGCCAGAAACTTCATGCCGATAGCGCCGAACCAAGTGTGGACGTCGGATATCACCTACCTGTGGACGGATGAAGGCTGGTTGTACCTGGCCATCGTGCTCGACCTGTTCCACCGGGAGGTGGTGGGCTGGTCGCTGAAGCCACGCATGACGGAGGACATCGTGACGGATGCGCTGACCATGGCCTGGTTCAGGAAGCGGCCGGCAGCAGGGCTGATGCATCACTCCGACCGGGGCAGCCAGTACGCCAGCCATGCCTTTCAAGACAAGCTCAAGGCGTTCGGCATGACGTGTTCGATGAGCCGGAAGGGGAACTGCTGGGACAATGCGCCGACGGAGAGCTGGTTCAACAGCTTCAAGAACGAGCGCGTGCATGGACTGCGTTACGCCACCCATGCCGACATCAAGGCCGCCAGCTTCGAATACATCGAGGTCTTCTACAATCGGAAACGGCAACATTCGACTCTCGGCTACAAGTCGCCAATTCAATTCCTGGAGAACTGGGTCAGCGCGCAACATCAGGAAAAGCAGATAGCATGAACCTCACCCTTTGGCAGACGAAAAACCGAGGGAACCTCACTTGGGCGTGTGGCCGGATTGGAACCCCAACGGACAGTTTGTGGTAATGGACATCCCGCCGGGGGAGACGGTCAAGGTGTGGCCGCCAAGCAGCACGCCTACTCGCGCGGCGCGCCCAGCCGCTACAGCGCCGGAATATCCTCGACCGGAATCGCGAACCCGATACCCTGCGTCCCGAGCAGGATTGCCGTATTGACGCCGATGACGTCGCCGACCTCGGTGATCAACGGACCGCCACTATTGCCAGGATTGATGGGCGCGTCGGTCTGGAGATATCGGCGTTCGCCTTCGTCCCGGTAGCCGGAGAAAACACCCCCGGTGACCGTGTAGGTCAGGCCCGAGGGGCTGCCGACGGTGTATAGCCGCTCGCCCTGACTGAGCTGTGCACTTTTTCCGCGCTTGATGTAAGGGCAGTTGCTGGCGGGCAACCTGAAGCTGGCGAGGTCGAGTTCGTCAACGTATTCGATCTGATTGACGTCGAACCTGGTGCCATCGACGAGCGACACCTTGTAGGTTGCCAGGCGGGCGTACAGAGCGGTCTTGCTGATCTCGTCGTTGACTTGCTGGCGCACGGACTCGGGGAGTGTGCGAAGAGTCTCCTTCACCTTGTCGATCTTGATCTTCAAGGTAAGCGCACCACCGCTGCCCTTGCCATTGCGGCCAACTTCCTCTCGATACGCCTCCGACAAGTGCTTGAGGTCCTGAAGGAGTTCGCCTTGCTGACGGGCAAGCTCCTTGGCGATCGCGGGTGACTGTTCCGCAGCGCGCTTGGCGCTGGCGCTGTCAAAATGCAGCACATGGCGATTGGTCACAACCCGGCAGTCGGCGCTCACGATAAAGCCCGACCCGAGGCTACCCCACGGGGTCTGAATGAACACCGTCGCGTTGCGCGCGGCTTCGATGGCGTTGCGCGGTGGGTGTGATTTGTTGATTTGCGCGGCGATTCCACCTTGCGCCTGGGCTGGCGTTGATGGCACCGGTGCCGCAACGGGCTCAATCGTGGCGGAGTCGGTCGCGTCACGACCGAAAATGGCAAATGCGCCACTCAACACAATGATCAGTGCAAGCGCGCCTTTGACGAGGGGGAAGCCGGGCGTGTCATCGCGGCCGCCTCGATGTGGCGAGCGCTTGGCGGACGCCATGGCTTCCTTGTCGGCGAGGTATTGCACATATTTTTCGAAGAACACGCCGCAGGATTCGCACTGCTCGGTGTTCGACTGGCTATGTCCGCACTTGGGGCAATCCATGGTCTCTCGCAAGTTTCGTTGAAGTCGCCGGCCAGCCTTAGTCTGGCGACGGTGTCATCAGCGCTGTCGCACGTCGTCGAGCGCTACCCGCCACGAGGATCGAACGCGTCACGCACCACGTCAGCAAGCAAGTTAGCGGCAAGAACCAGCACAAACATGAACACAAACGCCGCCGCCAGGGACCACCACACCATCGGATCGCGCGCCAGCTCCATGCGCGCGGCGTTGATCAGCGTGCCAAAACTCGCCATGTTGGGATCGACACCAATGCCCACATAGGACAACACGGCTTCGGCCAGCACCAGGCCGGAGAAGTCCATGACCAGCGCGATGATCACGATATGCATCAAATTGGGCAGCACGTGGCGCAGCAAAATGCGTACGGTGGGCACACCGAACGCGCGCGCCGCTTGCACATATTCCAACTCACGCAATTTGAGCGTTTCGCCCCGAAGCAATCGACACAATCCGGTCCAGCTGGTCACGCCAAGGATGAAGCACAGCGCCAGCAGACGCGCATCGGATCGCTCCGCCGCGGTCGCGAACCACTCGGGGTGGTTTCCAATAAACACCTGCATCATCAACACCGCCGCGGCAATCAGGAGCACGCCGGGAATGGAATTGAGTACGGTGTAGAGGTACTGGATGACATCGTCCACCCAGCCGCCAAAATAGCCGGCGAGAATACCGAGCGCGATCGCCAGCGGGAGCGTCACCAAGGTGGTAAGCGTGCCGATCATCAGCGCGGTGCGCACGCTCTTGAGGGTGAGGTAAAACACGTCCTGCCCGACCTTGTCGGTGCCGAACACGTGGTAGCCCTGCGCCAGCGACACCAACATGCCCGCCACAACGGCCACGACTGACCAGGTCAGCCAGGCGCTGCGCCACGCCAGCTGTGCCTCACCGCGCACGAAGCGTTTGACCCCCCCGTTGAATACACTGAGACCGGCAGCGGCCAACAGCGAGAGCCCGACGCCCACGGCTGCGCCAAGCACGAGATGGCTGACAATATCGCCGGTGTGATCTTGCGTTGCATCCTCAAGGTGGGCGCCACCATGAACAAGCCTCGGAAAGTCGCGCCGCTGCCCACCGTCTGGCAGCTCGACGGTTTCCTTGACGAAGGCATGCGTTGCCAGTGGGGCCGAATAGGTGCGCTCAACGTCCGTACGCTGACTGTGCATCACTACATCGAGCACGCTGGTGACTTCGGTGGCGTAGATCGTCTCGGTCTGCCCCGCCGCTGGCGGCAAGGCGGCGCGAAAGTGCAGGCTGTCGAGAATGCCGATGAGGAGAAAAACCAGCAACACCACCATGGCGGCCATACCCGCCGGCCGCTCACCAACGCGGGCCCAGGATCGACGAAGATGCGGTCGGCGCCAGGCATGCATCCCCCCGACGACAAAGGCAGCGAGGAGCAAGAAGAAGCAGGCGTCGGTCCACAACACGACCGTTTCAAATCCGTGCCCGATCATTCGAACCTCACGCGCGGATCAACCAGGGTGTAGGACAAATCGGTAAGAATCAGCCCCACGATGTAGAGCACCGAGCCAATGAACACCATCGCACGCACTACGGCAAAGTCTTGCGCCTGAATGGCATCGATGGTGTAACTGCCCAGCCCCGGGATGCCAAAGAAGGACTCGATGATCAGACTCCCCATGAACAACAGCGGAATCACCACCACCACACCAGTGAGGATGGGGATCATGGCGTTCTTGAGCACATGCCCGAACAGCACGGTCAGTTCGGACACACCTTTGGCGCGTGCCGTACGGACATAGTCACGCGAAATTTCTTCCAGAAAAATTGTGCGGTACCACCGGGTACTGCTGCCGATGCCGCCGATCACGCCAAGCATCACCGGCAAGGCGAGAAAGCGCGGCGCATCCAGCCCGCCGCCGTAACCCGAGATCGGCACCAGGTGCCACACCTTTGATATCAACCACTGCCCACCAATGATGTAGAACAGACTGGATATCGACATCATCGCCACGCACACCACCACGCCCCAGAAGTCGAGTGGCGTAGCACGGAAAAACACCAGCATCAGCGCGAAACTGACGGTCACGAACAAGCCCAGCACGAAGGTCGGCAAGGCGATGGCGAGCGATGGCCCCATGCGCTGCTGAATCTCTCGGGCGATGTCCCGGCCGTCGTCAGCCGCACCAAAATCAAATACGAACATGCGCAGCGATTTGTCGAAAAACACCGTCTCGGTCAGCTTCCCGCCGCCCTCGGCGCCTTCGTTGAAAAACAAGGGCTTGTCGTAGCCACGCTCGACCTTCCAGCGTTCGATGGCTTCAGGCGTCACCCGTTTGACGCCCAACTGCATCCGCGCCATGTCATCCGGCGTGTTGACCACAAAGAACAAGGCGAAGGTCAGCAAATTGACGCCCATCAGAATGGGCAGCGCATACATCAGACGACGGACGAGATAAGCCCACATGGCTCAGCCCCCCGCCGCGTCGGGCACGCGAACCGTCTGCCGCTCGTGCTGACGATAGCGGCGCACCATCGGCCAGAGCATCGCCACCAGCAACCCGGCCATCAAGGCCAGCGGCCAGATCACCGGGCGATTCCAGGCCAGGCGTTTTTCGCTGCGCAGGGCTGTGTCAATGCGTTGATACTTCAGCGTATTTCGCACGATGGCTCCCGGCTTCCGATTTTTGAGCCAGCCATGCTGGAGCACAAAGGCTTTCTGGTGAAAACCCCAGATCCACGGCGCGTCATGCTGCAAAATGCGGTTCATCTTGCGAATGATGTTCAGGCGCTCCGGGCCGTTGGGCATCACTTTCATGGCCTCGAAAAGCCGGTCGAACTCGGCATTCTGATAGTTGGTCGCGTTCTCGCCCTGCGTCGCCACCCGCCCCTGCGGGCCGTAAAGCAGGAAGTAGAAATTCTCGGGATCGGGATAGTCTGCATTCCATCCCAGAAAGAACATCTGGGCATTGCCCTTGCGCAGCTTGTCCTGCAAGCGGTTCCAGTCGGAATCTCGCACCACCAGTTGCAGATCGATCTTCCGGAGCTGCTTGGTCAGCCAATTCACATAGGACTTCTGGCCCATGCCAGACGAGGTCGTATCGAGATGAATCACCAGCGGCGCACCGGTTTGGGCATCCCGCCCGCCCGGATAGCCCGCTTCGGCCAGAAGCTTGCGTGCGACCTCGACCGATTTGCGCACTGGCGCGCCATTCACCCAGTCGTACACCATCGGGTTGATGCCCGACTCTCCCGGCTCATGACCGAAGATCCCTGGCGGCACCGGATGCATCGCGGGCGACCCGCGGCCATTGAGAAACACGGAGATGAACTCTTCTTCATCAATGGCAATCGACAGCGCCAGGCGCAACTTGCGCGCCTCCTCGCTTGTACCGCCAACCACCGGATCGAGCATGTTGAAGCCCAGATACATGACGGTGGGCGACACCGAAGTGTTCAAGTCGATGCCCTGCGCACGCATTGCCTCACTGAGCCCAACTTCGCCTTCACCCCCCATCTGCACGGCCTGATCAAAATTGTCCGAAGACAGCCCCGAGGCATCGTAATAGCCCTGAAGAAACTTGTTCCAGTAGGGAATGCCTTCCTTCTCGCGAGAGAACACCGCCCGGTCGATAAAGGGAATCGCCTTGCCGCAGTCGGCCACCATGCCGGCCGCAACGTCTTCGGCATCGGCCTCGCACGGATAGGTTTCACCACGGTAGTTGGGGTTACGGGCCAGCACCATGCGTGCGTTTGGATCATTCTCGACCAGCATGTAGGGCCCCGTCCCAACCGGCCACCAATCGAGCGTCAGATTTTTTTCGGCCATGCCGGGCTGCGCGTAGAAGCGATCCACCTCGCGCGGCACCGGGGCGAAAAACGGCATGGTCATCCAGTAGGACAACTGCGGATAGGTGCCCTCGACGCGAATGCGGTAAGTGTAGCGATCAACCACCTCCACACCCTCGAGCGCGAACTGGTCGAGATCGAGCCAAGCCTCAGGCCCCGCCTTCTCTGCGGCGCCCGACAGCGCCTCATGCAGGCCGGTCAAGCCCCGGATATATCCCCGCATCAGTTCGAAGATTGGGGAATGCAAGCGAGGATGGGCGAGACGCTTGAGCTGATAGACAAAGTCTTCCGCGATCAATTCGCGGGAGCCCACCAACGGAAAGTCGGGAATCGTCGTCGCCGCTTCAAGCATCGCGGCGGGCATGGGTACGTAGGCCAGGTGCCCATCAGAGTCTTTGGCAAACGCGGGGTGAGGCTGGTACATCACGCCGGGGCGCACCTTGATTTCATACACCGTGTACGCCACGTCGGCGGCACTTGCACTCTCCGGCAGAAGCTCACCCTTCTTGTCATAACGAGACAGCGTCGGCATCTGCGCCGCAGCCCCTGGAATCAACGCGTACGGGCGCTGCAGATAATGGTATTGCAGGGGCGGCTCGTAAATCTGATAGAGAAAGGTCGCTTCGTCTTCCGAGTACGACTGCACCGGGTCGAAATGCTTCGGCCGGTTAACAAAGGCCGAATAAAGAATGTTCTGCCCCGACTCCGCGGCCGGATACGGATCATTCCAGGCATTGCCACAGCCCGTCAGCCCGATACAAACGCATCCCAGGCACAGGGTGGATCGCACTTTGCTCAGGCGTTGTCGCACGCTGGCGACAACAGTCACCGCACCGCCAAGCGAGTATCGGAAACCGTGACTTACAGAGGCGAGGCGCATTGTGCGCAAGCGATCGAGCATGGGCGGCAGTTTAGCCCAAGCAGCGAAGGACTGGCATTGTGAGGCACACCCCGCCCGGACACGGCAGTCTCGCCCGCGCGCGCTTTCAACGTATCTGCGTTCAGGCGCCCCCCTCTACCCCCCCAAGGCGCACTCATCTCTGTGCATGCGCGCGACACCCATCCGGAGATTGGACCCTGCAACCCCTCGGTCAGTGTGGGTTCGGCTATAATTCGCCGATTGGCTCAACGGAGATTAGATAAAAATGGGGCTTCTCACAGGAAAGCGAATTCTGGTCACCGGCTTGCTCAGCAACCGGTCGATTGCCTACGGTGTCGCGCGTGCAATGCACCGCGAAGGCGCCGAGTTGGCGTTTGCCTATCAGAACGAACGTTTCCAGGAACGCGTCAGCAAACTCGCCGCCGATTTCAACAGCGAACTCATTCTGCCGTGTGACGTCCAGGACGACGCACAGATCGACGATCTCTTTTCGCAGATCGGCGACGCCTGGGGCGGTATCGACAGCGTGGTTCACTCGATTGCATACGCACCCAGCGATGCGCTCGAAGGCGACTTCCTCGACGGGCTGTCCCGCGAAGCTTTCCGCATTTCTCAGGAAATCAGCGCCTACAGCTTCCCCGCCATGGCCAAGGCTGCACGACCGCTGCTGGCCGGTCGCAACGGCTCGCTGCTGACGCTGTCCTACCTCGGCGCTGTTCGCACCATGCCGAACTACAACATCATGGGGCTGGCCAAGGCGAGCCTTGAAGCCTCCGTGCGCTACCTCGCCGCCTGCCTCGGTCCCGAGGGCACACGCGTCAACGCCGTATCGGCCGGCCCGATCAAGACACTGGCAGCCTCTGGCATTGGCAACTTCGGCAAGTTGCTCTCCTTCAATGAACGCAACGCGCCGCTGCGTCGCAACGTCACGATTGATGAAGTCGGCAACGCCGCGGCCTTCATGTGTTCCGACCTGGCGAGCGGCATCACCGGCGAGATCATGTACGTCGATGGCGGCTTCAACACAACGGCGCTGGGCAACCCTGATCAAGGTTGATCGTTTCACCGGTCAAAAAAATACCCCGGCGTAATGCGCCGGGGTATTTTTTTGTGACGCACCAAAAAAAATGCCGCCCAGCCAGGCGGCATTTTTCCGAACCCTGCCCGAAAGGCCGGTCAGCTCAGAGCACGACCCTCTCAACCATTGCCGTCGGTCGACAGCGCCGCCGCGTTAATCTTCACAGCATAGCGCTCGCGCAGTGCGCTCAGAAAGGCACGCAAATCCTGCGCACCCATCAACTGTGCATACTGGCCGGTCATCGTCGCCAGGCGTGGATCCTTGTCATCGATCGCCACCTTCTTGACCGCATCAACGCGGAACAGCGCATAGCCCGCACCGGCCACGCTCACCCCGGTATAGGCGGGCAAGGCGTCTGACGGCACGGCGAAGACCGTGGTCATCGCATTCGGCGGAAGCATCGGCAGGCCGCGCTGAAGCTTGATCGGGTCACCCCACTTCAATTCGACCTTCTCACCTTTGGTCAGTGCAGCCAGCTGATCCGCACCAGCCTTCGCTGCCGCGTCTGCGGCTTGTTGCTTACGCAGTTGCGATTCGACATCGGGTTTTACTTCATCGAAACTCCGCCGCTGCGCGGGTTCGTACGCCGACACACGCGCGGCCACAATCGTGTTATTGCCGATATCGATGGCGTCAGTATTGTGTTTGCTGTTGATGGCCGACTGTGAAAACACCGCTTCGGCCAGTGCGGGCGACTCGAACCCCGCCACCGTCGTCGCGCCTTTCTGAATCCAGTCGTCGGTCGAACGGATTTCAAGACCAAACTGGTTTGCTGCCGGCTCCAGCGAATCCGGTTGCTCATACACCAGATTGGCAAACTGCTCAGCGGATTCCGCGAAACGGCGGCTGGCTGCACGCTCGCGCAGCACGCTTTCCAGTTGGCCACGCGCGTTCTCGAAGGACGGGATTGTTGCTTTGCGGATTTCGTCGACGCGGATGATATGGAAGCCGAAATCGGAGCGGACCAGCTCGCTCACTTCGCCGGCCGCCAGCGAAAACGCCGCGTCTTCGAAGGGCTTGAGCATTGCGCCCCGGCCAAAGAACCCCAAATCCCCACCATTGGCTGAAGAGCCCGGGTCATCAGACGCTGTCTTGGCGATGGCCTCGAAACGGGTACCGTCTGCCTTGATCTCGGCCAGCAAGCCCTCTGCTTTCGTGCGCGCAGCAGCCACGTCAGCATCCGACGCATCAGCCGCCACCTGAACCAGAATATGGCGCGCCTTGCGCTCTTCGGGCGTGCCGAGATTCTGTTTCGTCTGCTCGTACTCGGCGCGCAGTTCATCATCGGACACACTGACTTTCGACTTCAGCGTATCTGCGCTCAACACCAGGTAGGACAGCTTGACCCGGGCGGGCACAGCATAGCTTTCGATGTTCGCGTCGTAGTACGCCTTGGCGGCCTCCTGCGTAATCTCAACCGACTTGAGATAAGCCTCAGGCTCGAAGCGCACCATATGCACCGTCCGCTCCTCCAACTGGGCGGAGAGCACACGCGATACTGCGGACTTCGGCACCATCGCCGCCTCACCCATCGCGCTGAGCACTTGCTGGTAAGCCAGTTCGCCACGGAGGCGCTCCTGGAAGCTCAGGTCGTTCATGCCCTGGCCACGCAGGGCGGCTTGATAGCGTGCGTTCGAAAACTGTCCGTCTTCCTGAAACGCGGGAATGCCGGCAATTGTCTGGCGCAGTTGGTCGTCGGAAACGGACAGACGATGCTCGCTGGCGAACAAGGACAGCAAACGCTGGTTCACCAGATTGTCGAGTACCGCGCGTCGGAACAGCGGATCCTGAAAGGTTGCCGGATCGACCTGCCCCTCGTTTGCCGCCCGGATCCGGTCTTGCTGCTCCCGAACCGCCTGCTCGAACTCATACGCCGAAATGGGCGTACCGCCGACCGTAGCGACCTCACCAACAGCACCGTTGTTGTTGAGGTAGGACTCGATACCGAAGAAACCGAAGGTCACCGAAATCAGGGCGAGAATGACTTGCGCGATGCGCTTGTTGTTTCGAACTGCCTCAAACATGTTTAGGACCAAGTAGAGCGTTGAAAGGCGGATGGTATCGCGAAAGCGAAACTCGCATAAAAAAAGGCGAACGCAGCGCTCGCCTTTGTTTGGTCTGGCGGAGTGGACGGGACTCGAACCCGCGACCCCCGGCGTGACAGGCCGGTATTCTAACCAACTGAACTACCACTCCGCGGTGCGCTGGTGGGTGCTGACGGGTTCGAACCGCCGACATTCGCCTTGTAAGGGCGACGCTCTACCAACTGAGCTAAGCACCCGCGCTCGGGCCGCAAGGCCCGAAAGCGCGCTAGTTTACTGTATCTTTGAGGGCTTTGCCAGCGCGAAACTTCGGCACTTTCGCTGATTTGATCTTGATGGCTGCGCCGGTGCGCGGATTGCGCCCGGTTCGCGCCGCGCGCTTACCGACATAGAAGGTGCCAAAGCCCACGAGCGTTACCGTGCCGCCTTTTTTCAGCGCTGTCGACACGGCCCCGATGGCCGCATCAAGCGCCCGGCCAGCAGCCGCTTTCGACAGATCAGCCTGCTCAGCGATTTGATCGATCAGTTCGGATTTATTCACGGATGTCCCCTTTCGTTTTTAGATGTGGGCAACAACCGCCATTCCGCCCTGGAACGGTGCGGCATCGCGGCAGTGCTGGCGGGTAACGCTGTGGTTTTATAGCGTGGCCTTTTTAGGACTGTCAAGGCGCGGTGCAGCGCAAACGCCCAAAAGAAAACGGCCGCAGAGGCGGCCGTTTTCCAAACACCGAGCGTTCAGTGCGCTCGCAAGTTCTGCGGATCAGCCGCCTTCTCGGCGTCCGAAACCGTCGCACTGCCATCTGCAGACACCGGTGGCAAGGGCTCCGGCCGACGCTCCAGCGCATGCTCAAGCACCTGATCGATCCAACGCACCGGCACGATCTCCAGTGCATTCTTGATGTTGTCGGGCATTTCCGCCAGATCCTTGACGTTCTCTTCCGGAATCAACGCTGTGGTGATCCCGCCGCGCACGGCAGCCAGCAGCTTTTCCTTGAGACCACCGATCGGCAACACCTCACCGCGCAGCGTGATTTCGCCGGTCATTGCCACATCGCAACGCACCGGAATGCCGGTCAGCGCCGATACCATGGCCGTCGTGATGGCACCACCTGCGGAAGGACCGTCTTTCGGAATGGCGCCCTCGGGCAAGTGAATGTGCAGATCGCTCTTCTGATAAAAGTCCTCAGCAATACCGAGCGAGCGCGCGCGACGGCGCACCACTGACAAGGCCGCCTGGATTGATTCCTGCATGACTTCGCCAAGTTTGCCGGTATTGACCACTTTGCCTTTACCCGGCAAGACCACCGCCTCGACCGTCAACAGCTCACCGCCGACTTCCGTCCAGGCAAGCCCCGTCACCTGCCCCACCTGGTTTTCCTTCTCCGCCATGCCGAAGCTGTAGCGACGAACGCCCAGATATTTGTCGAGGCTCTTGCTGTTCACAACAATTTTGGTGGCGCGCTTGCGCAGCACCAGCGCGCGCACGACCTTGCGGCAGATCTTGGAGATTTCACGTTCCAGACTGCGCACACCGGCTTCACGCGAGTAGTAGCGAATGGTGTCGCGGAGCGCGTCTTCGGTGATGGTCACTTCGTCTTTCTTGAGGCCATTGGCGCTCAATTGCTTGGGCACCAGATAGCGCTGCGCAATGTTGATTTTCTCGTCCTCGGTGTAGCCGGACAATCGAATCACTTCCATACGGTCCAACAGCGCCGCAGGAATGTTCAGCGTGTTTGCGGTGGCCACGAACATGACATCGGACAGGTCATATTCAACTTCGACGTAATGATCGACGAAAGTCGAGTTCTGCTCGGGATCCAACACTTCCAGCAAGGCCGACGACGGATCACCGCGGAAGTCCTGCCCCATCTTGTCGACTTCGTCGAGCAAGAAGAGCGGATTCTTGACCGCGACCTTCGTCATGTTCTGCAGAATCTTGCCCGGCATGGAGCCGATATAGGTGCGGCGATGGCCGCGAATTTCGGCCTCGTCACGAACACCACCCAGCGACATACGCACGAACTTGCGATTGGTGGCCCGCGCAATCGACTGACCGAGCGAGGTCTTGCCAACGCCGGGGGGGCCCACAAGGCACAGAATCGGCGCTTTCAGCTTGTCCACGCGTTGCTGGACCGCCAGGTACTCAACAATGCGCTCCTTGACCTTGTCGAGGCCGTAGTGCTCCTTGTCGAGCACTTTCTCGGCCTCCTGCAAGTCCTTGTGGATGCGCGAGCGTTTTTTCCACGGCAGGCCGATCACGGTCTCGATGTAGTTGCGCACAACCGTTGCCTCGGCGGACATCGGCGACATCAAACGAAGCTTCTTGAGTTCGCTGTTGGCTTTGGCCAGCGCTTCCTTGCTCATCCCGGAGGCCTTGATCTTGCGATCGAGTTCCTCAAGGTCGGCGCCGTCCTCACCTTCGCCAAGCTCTTTCTGGATGGCTTTGACCTGCTCGTTCAGGTAGTACTCGCGCTGACTCTTTTCCATCTGCCGTTTGACGCGGCCACGGATACGCTTTTCGACCTGAAGAATGTCGAGCTCGGATTCAAGCTGGGACAACAGACGTTCAAGACGCGCCGTGGCGTCGAACATTTCGAGCACTTCCTGCTTCTGCTCAAGCTTGAGCGGCAGGTGCGCGGCGATGGTGTCGGCCAAACGGCCCGACTCTTCAATACCGCCCAGCGAGGTCAGAATCTCGGGGGGTATCTTTTTGTTGAGTTTTACGTACTGATCGAACTGGGCAATGATCGCCCGGCGCATCGCTTCGACTTCGTGCGAAGCCACTTCGGCGATCGGGATCGGTGTCGCCTTCGCGGTGAAGACGCTATCCAGATCGGTCACCGAGTCCAGATTGGCCCGCTGCACACCTTCGACCAGCACCTTGATAGTGCCGTCGGGCAACTTGAGCATCTGCAAGATATTGGCGACACAGCCGATGTTGTACAGATCGCCAGCACCGGGCTCGTCTTGAGCGGCGGACTTCTGGGCCACGAGCAAAATGCTCTTGGCGCCTTCCATGGCCATCTCAAGGGCTTTGATTGATTTCGGACGCCCCACAAACAGTGGGATCACCATGTGGGGGAAAACCACCACATCACGCAGCGGCAGAAGCGGGAATTCCATCTGCTCCTGCGGCAACTCCTGGGTGCCAGACATGACTTTTCCTTCAGAAAGGGATCACGGGCCCAGATGGGGGCCCGTGATGCAAATTCAAGATAGCAACCCCGAATTCAGTTAGAACCGGCAACCTTTTGCTGATCAGCAAATATCAGGATGGGCTGGGCACTGCCTTCAATTGCGCCTTCGTCGATGACAATCTTTTCGACGTTTTCCATCGTCGGCAAGTCGTACATGACGTCGAGCAATGTGGCTTCAAGAATCGAACGCAGACCTCGCGCCCCCGTTTTCCGCTTCAAGGCACGGCGCGCAATCGCGCGCAGCGCGGCGTCACGAAACTCGAGGTCGACGCCTTCCATGGAAAAGAGCTTGCCGTATTGCTTGACCAGCGCGTTCTTCGGTTCCGTAAGAATCTTGACCAGCGCTTCCTCGTCAAGTTCCTGCAAGCTGGCAACCACGGGCAGACGCCCGACGAATTCAGGGATCAGGCCAAACTTGACCAGATCTTCCGGTTCGACATTCAGCAAGGTCTCGGAGGCCGGCTTGCCCTCGCGGCTTCGCACCTCGGCACCAAAGCCGATACCCGCCTGTTCGGTACGATCACGAATGACACGTTCGAGCCCGTCAAACGCACCGCCACAGATGAACAGGATATTGGTGGTATCAATCTGCACGAAGTCCTGATTCGGATGCTTGCGGCCGCCTTGCGGCGGCACGGCGGCCACGGTGCCTTCGATCAGTTTGAGCAGCGCCTGCTGAACGCCCTCACCCGACACGTCACGCGTGATGGACGGGTTGTCGGACTTGCGCGAAATCTTGTCGATCTCGTCGATATAGACAATGCCCCGCTGGGCTTTGTCCACGTCGTAGTCGCACTTCTGCAGCAGCTTCTGGATGATGTTCTCGACATCCTCACCCACGTAGCCGGCTTCGGTCAGCGTGGTGGCATCGGCCATCACGAAAGGCACGTTCAGCAAGCGCGCGAGCGTCTGGGCCAGCAGCGTCTTGCCCGAACCTGTCGGGCCGACAAGCAGGATATTGCTCTTGGCGAGCTCGACATCGTCCTTGGTCGCTTCGAGGTGCTTGAGGCGCTTGTAGTGGTTGTAGACCGCTACCGCCAGAATGCGCTTGGCTTTCGGCTGGCCGACCACGTACTGATTGAGAATCTCGAAGATCTCAAGCGGTGTGGGCAGGTCGGTGCGGCCTTCTTCGCCGCCGTGGTCGCCCGCCAGTTCATCGCGAATGATGTCATTGCAAAGCTCAATGCACTCATCGCAAATGAAGACGGAAGGGCCAGCGATGAGCTTGCGCACTTCATGCTGGCTCTTGCCACAAAACGAGCAGTACAGGAGCTTTTCGCCGCCCGTTTTCTTCTCAGTCATAACACTCTCTCGTTGGCGCTCAGACCGTATCGGCCCGGCTGGTCAGAACCTTGTCGACGATGCCGTAGCGCGTCGCCTCTTCGGCCGACATGAAATTATCGCGATCAGTGTCCTTCTCGACCTGCTCAATGCTCTGACCGCTGTGGTCCGCCAACATCTTGTTGAGCCGGCTGCGCAAGGTCAGAATCTCTCGCGCGTGGATTTCGATATCCGATGCCTGCCCCTGGAAACCACCCAGTGGCTGGTGAATCATGATCCGCGAGTTCGGCAGGCAATAGCGCTTGCCTTTCTCGCCCGCGGCCAACAGGAAGGCGCCCATGCTGGCCGCCTGGCCGATGCACAGGGTGCTGACGTTCGGCTTGACGAACTGCATGGTGTCGTAGATCGCCATGCCGGCCGTCACCGCCCCGCCCGGCGAGTTGATGTAGAAGTAGATGTCCTTGTCCGGATTTTCGGATTCAAGGAAAAGCATCTGCGCCACAATCAAATTCGCCGTCGTGTCGTTAACCGGACCGACCAGGAAAATGACGCGCTCCTTGAGCAAGCGCGAGTAGATATCGTAGGCGCGCTCGCCCCGGCCGCTTTGCTCGATGACCATCGGCACCAAGCCGAGGCCAACGGGATTCCAATCACTGGTCATTGCCGTGCCTGAATGGTTTGAAGTCGGATGTCCGACGTTGATCATGCCGTAGCGCCCATGAGTTCGTCAAAGTCGACGACCTTGTCTTCAGTCTTGGCGTTATTCAGAACCCAGTCAACCGCGTTCTCTTCGATCACCAGAGCCTCGGCCTGCGCCATACGCTGCGGCTGGCTGTAATACCAGTCGATCACTTCTTTCGGGTCTTCGTAGCTCTGGGCGAAATCTTCGATCAGGGCACGAACCTGCTCCGGCTTGGCGTACAGATCCTTGGCAGCAACCAGCTCGGCCAGCACCAGACCCAGCTTGACACGGCGCTCGGCCTGCTCGGTGAACCAGTCGGCTGACACCGGCAGATCCTTGGTTTGCATGCCGCGATTTTCCATGTCACGACGGGCGTTTTCGGCCAGCTGCTCGGCTTCGCGGGTGACCAGCGCCTTGGGCACGTCGATCGGGTTGGCGGCCAGCAGCGCGTCCATGGCCTGCTCTTTGATGCGGGTCTTGATCCGGCGGCTGACTTCGCGCTCCAGATTGGCTTTCACTTCTTCGCGCATCTTGGCGACGTCGCCGTCGGCCACACCCAGCGACTTGGCAAAGTCAGCGTCGATTTCCGGCAATTTGGCTGCGCCGACTTCCTTGACGGTGATTTCGAATTCGACGGTCTGACCGGCGAGATTCGCTGCGTGGTAGTCCTCGGGGAAGGTCATGTTGAAAGTCTTGGACTCGCCAGCCTTGAGGCCATCAACCGCGTCTTCGAAGTCCTTCAGCATGCTGCCTGCGCCGATCACGAACGGGAAGTCGCTGGCCTGACCGCCTTCGAACACTTCACCGTCCTTGCGACCGGTGAAATCGATCACCACGCGGTCGTCAGCGGCTGCAGCGCGCTCGACGGTTTCGTAATTGGTGCGTTGCTTGCGCAACACATCGATGGTCTTGTCGATTTCGGCATCGCTCACGGTCAGCGAGGGGCGCTCGATGGCCTTGTCACTGACTTCGCCCAGCGTAATTTCGGGATACACCTCGAACACGGCGGTGAAGGCCAGTGCGCCGTCTTCGGCCTCGGCTTTCGGCTCAAGGCGCGGCTGACCGGCCACGCGCAGTTTTTCTTCCTGTACTTTCTGTGCAAAGGCTTTCTCGAGCGCCGTGCCGACGGCTTCCGAGCGCGCCTGACCACCGTAGCTTTGCTCGATCATCTTGAGCGGCACTTTCCCAGGACGAAAACCGGGCATTTTCACGGTACGGCCTAGATGCTTGAGACGCGCCTGAACCTCTTGCTCGACGGCCTCCTTGGCGACCGTAATGTCGATGCGACGTTCGAGGGCGTTGGTGGTTTCCTGGTTGGTTTGCATGAACATTCCCGACTAATGACTGGCACGCCACGACCTGATGGTCGGACGCACACGCTACGTTGAGTGAAGACAAACGGTAAGTTTATCACAGGGGTTGGCTGGAACAACGCAACGCAAATCACCACATCTGCGAGCTCACCGGAGGCATCCGTGAATCATTGAAAAAACCCGCCACATGAAGGGAACCCGTGACGCTTTTCCTCCTCTGAACCATGGAAACGCGGAAACTGAACATCACGCCGATGGCATCAAGTTATGGGATGGACTGTCGTTAGAGCACTTGAAGACGGCAGCAACCCGGCACACCGGCTCCCCTCCGCCTGATTCATGCGGCACCTAGCAGGAGACGTCAGATGAGCATCTTCAACGCCTACCAAGCCCGGTTTGAAGCGACACGCGAAGAAGAGATGTCGCTCCAGGAATATCTCGATCTGTGTCGTGACGACCCGAGCGCCTACGCAACAGCCGCTGAGCGACTGCTGCTGGCCATCGGCGAACCAGAGTTCATCGACACGCGCGACGATCCGCGAATGTCGCGGATATTCTCCAACAAGGTGCTCAAACGCTATCCGGCCTTCCCCGAGTTTTACGGGATGGAAGAAGCGATCGAGAACATCGTCTCGTACTTCCGCCATGCGGCGCAGGGTCTTGAGGAAAAGAAGCAGATCCTCTACCTGCTTGGCCCGGTCGGCGGCGGCAAATCGTCGCTTGCCGAGCGATTGAAGAGCCTGATGGAGCATGTGCCTTTTTATGCGATCAAGGACTCGCCGGTTCATGAGTCGCCGCTCGGCCTGTTCAAGCCACAGGAAGACGGCAAGCTTTTGCAGGACGACTTCGGCATCCCGGCGCGCTATCTGAACACCATCATGAGCCCGTGGGCCGTCAAACGGCTCCACGAGTACGGCGGTGACATCACCAAGTTCCGCGTGGTCAAACTACGCCCCTCGGTGCTGCGCCAGATTGCCGTCGCCAAGACCGAACCGGGCGACGAAAACAACCAGGACATCTCCTCCCTGGTCGGCAAGGTCGATATCCGCAAACTCGAAGCGCACTCACAAGACGACCCCGACGCGTACAGCTACTCCGGCGGCCTGTGCCTGGCCAACCGGGGTTTGCTTGAGTTCGTCGAGATGTTCAAAGCGCCCATCAAGGTGCTTCACCCCTTGCTGACGGCCACCCAGGAGGGCAACTACAAGGGCACCGAAGGCTTCGGTGCGATTCCCTTCGACGGCATCGTCATGGCTCACTCCAATGAATCGGAATGGGCGGCGTTCAAGAACAACAAGAACAACGAAGCCTTCCTGGACCGCATCTATACGGTCAAAGTGCCGTACTGCCTGCGCGCATCGGACGAAATCCGCATTTACGAAAAGCTGCTGCGCGAAAGCTCGCTCGCCGAGGCGCCCTGCGCTCCCGACACCCTGCGCATGATGGCGCAGTTCGCGATCCTCTCCCGCCTGGCCGAGCCGGAGAACTCCAGCATCTACTCCAAGATGCGCATCTACGACGGCGAGAGCCTCAAGGACACCGACCCGAAAGCGAAGTCCTATCAGGAGTATCGCGACTACGCCGGCGTCAACGAGGGCATGAACGGCCTGTCGACACGCTTCGCGTTCAAGGTGTTGTCACGGGTCTTCAACTTCGACCACCGCGAGGTCGCCGCCAACCCGGTGCACCTCATGTATGTGCTCGAACAGCAGATCGAGCAAGAGCAGTTCCCGCAGGAAGTCGAAGACCGCTATCGCGCCTTCATCAAGGAATACCTGTCGGCCCACTACGCCGAGTTCATCGGCAAGGAGATCCAGACCGCCTACCTCGAGAGCTACTCCGAGTACGGCCAGAACATCTTCGATCGCTACGTGACTTACGCCGACTTCTGGATTCAGGATCAGGAGTTCCGCGATCCGAATACCGGCGAGATCCTCGATCGCAACTCACTCAATGACGAGCTCGAAAAGATCGAGAAACCCGCCGGCATCAGCAACCCGAAGGACTTCCGCAACGAGGTGGTCAACTTCGTGCTGCGCGCCCGCGCCCAGAACGCCGGCAAGAACCCGAGCTGGACGAGCTACGAGAAGCTGCGCGCGGTAATCGAGAAGAAAATGTTCTCCAACACCGAAGACCTGCTGCCGGTCATCAGCTTCAATGCCAAGGCCAGCGCCGACGAGCAACGCAAGCATCAGGACTTCGTCAATCGCATGATCGAAAAGGGCTATACCGAGAAGCAGGTGCGCTTGCTCTGCGAGTGGTATCTGCGCGTCCGCAAATCCTCGTAAACCGGCAGGCCGCAGCCCTCGGGCGGCGGCCGCCGGCTTGCGGCAAAAGGGGGGAGGACGATGGTCCGGATCATCGACCGACGTTTCGACAGCAAGAAAAAGAGCACGGCCAACCGTCAGCGTTTCATGCGCCGCTTCAAGCGGCAGATCCGCAAAGCGGTAGCTGACGCCATTGATGGGCGCTCCATTCGCGACCTCGACAGCGGCGAGGAGATCTCGATCCCGTCCAAAGACCTCTCCGAACCCAGCTTTCAGCACGGCAAGGAAGGTATCTGGGAACAGGTATTTACCGGCAATGACCGCTTTGCCTCGGGCGACGGCATCGACCGGCCCATGGGGGGCGGCGGCAGCGGTGGTGGCGGTGGCGCCTCGAATGAGGGCGAAAGCGAGGACGACTTTGTTTTCCAGCTCTCGCGAGACGAGTTTCTCGACGTCTTTTTCGACGACCTCGCCCTGCCCAACCTCGTCCGCACCGAACTGGCCAAACTCACCGAGTACAAAACCCAGCGCGCCGGCTTCACTTCCGACGGCGTGCCCACCAATATCAATGTGGTGCGCTCCCTGCGCGGTGCCATCGGCCGACGCAAGGCGCTGGGCGCCCCGCTGGCCGCGCGCGTGCGCGAGATCGACGCCGAAATCGAGGCGCTGGAAGCCGACACGGCAGACCACCTTGATGAACTCGCAGCGCTGCGCGAAGAGCGCTCGCGGCTGCTGATCCGCATCGAAGCCATCCCCTTCATCGACCGCTTCGACCTGCGCTACAACAACCGCATCCGCATCCCGAAGCCCATCACCCAGGCGGTGATGTTCTGCGTGATGGACGTCTCCGGCTCCATGGATGAGCAGAAAAAGGCCACAGGCAAACGCTTCTTCATGCTGCTGTATCTGTTTCTGCGCCGGAACTACGAACACATCGACGTGGTGTTCATCCGCCACCACACCATTGCCAAAGAGGTGGATGAAGACGAGTTTTTCCACTCCCGCGAATCCGGCGGCACCGTGGTATCGAGCGCCCTGCGCCTGATGACCGACATCGTGCGTGATCGCTACCCACCCGGCGCTTGGAATGTTTACGGCGCGCAAGCCTCGGACGGCGACAACTGGGACAACGACTCACCCATCTGCCACGACATTCTCGACCAGGAGCTGCTCGCCCTGTGCCGCTACTTTGCCTACATCGAGATCACCACCGGCGAGCCCCAGAATCTGTGGCGGCAATATGAAGGCCTGACCGGGCATCACCCCAATTTCGCCCTGCAGCGCATCGAATCCCTTGAAGACATCTACCCGGTATTCCGGGAACTGTTCAAGAAGGAGCCGGGATGAGCGACACCACAGTGGCAAGCAAAAAGCTGCCGAGCGGAGCCGAATGGACCTTTGAAGCGATCGGCCAGTACCACGAGGAGATCGCCCGCGTCGCGGCCAACTACAAGCTCGACACCTACCCGGTGCAGGTCGAGATGATCACCTCCGAGCAGATGATGGACGCCTACGCCTCCGTCGGCATGCCCGTCAATTACCATCACTGGAGCTTCGGCAAACAGTTTCTGGCCACCGAAAGGCGCTACAAACGCGGCCAGATGGGCCTCGCCTACGAGATCGTGATCAACTCCGATCCGTGCATCGCCTATCTCATGGAAGAGAACACCCTGACCATGCAGGCGCTGGTGATCGCCCACGCCGCCTACGGCCACAACGCTTTCTTCAAGGGCAACTACCTGTTCCGCACCTGGACCAGCCCCGACGCCATCGTCGACTACCTGATCTTTGCCCGCAACTACATCGCCCAGTGCGAACAGCGCCACGGCGTCGACGCCGTCGAAGAGCTGCTCGACTCCTGCCACGCACTCATGAACGTCGGCGTCGATCGCTACAAGCGGCCGCCCAAACTGTCACTCCTCAAAGAGCAGGCCCGCCAGAGCGAGCGCGAAACCTATCTGCAGCGTCAGGTCAATGAGTTGTGGCGCACCCTGCCGACCCGCAGCACCACTGACACCAAAGAAGAGAGCCCGCGCTTCCCGCCCGAGCCGCAGGAAAACATTCTCTACTTCATCGAGAAGCACGCCCCGCTGCTCGAACCCTGGCAGCGCGAAATCGTCCGCATCGTGCGCAAGGTAGCGCAGTACTTCTTCCCCCAGCGCCAGACGCAAGTCATGAACGAGGGCTGGGCGAGCTTCTGGCACTACACCTTGCTCAACACGCTCTACGACGAGGGACTGCTGGCCGACAGCTTCATGCTCGAGTTCCTGCACAGCCACTCCAGCGTGATGTACCAGCCCAACTACAACGACCCCTGGTACAACGGCATCAACCCCTACGCCCTCGGTTTCGCCATGTGGCAGGACATCAAGCGCATCTGCGAGTCGCCCACCGATGAAGACCGCGAGTGGTTTCCCGACATCGCCGGCAGCAACTGGCAAGAGACCTTCGATTTCGCCATGCGCAACTTCAAGGACGAAAGCTTCATCGCGCAGTTTTTGTCGCCCCGCCTGATGCGCGCCTTCAAGCTGTTTGCGGTGCAGGACGACGACAAGAAAAACAAGCTCTTCGTCTCTGCCATCCATGAAGAACGCGGCTACCGCGAGCTGCGCGAACGGCTCTCCAACCAATACAACCTCGGCTGTCGCGAGCCCAACATCCAGGTCTGGAGCGTCGACTTCCGTGGCGACCGTTCGCTCACCCTGCGCTACCAGCCCTACAACCGGCGCCCATTGGGCAAAAGCGTCGAAGAAGTCATGAAGCACCTGGCCCGACTATGGGGCTTCGCGGTGCGGCTCGAAACCGTTGAGCCCAACGGCAGCACGACGCTGACCTACGAGTGCCGCAAAGAGAAGCGTCGCGGTGACGCCAAGGAAAAGACAAGCAACGATTGAAGTCCGGCAGGCGATTGCGCACTGCCAATAAACCTCATGTCCCCCACACCCCTAAAGCCCGGTTGGCGGCGGCCGTTAATTCGGCCATGATGCGTCGCATTGCCGCAGGCGCTAGCTGAAGCCGCACCAAACAAGGGGTTGTCGTCATGTCCACATCGCTTGAAGTCCAGTCCGAAGATCCGTTCGAAAATGCGCTCGATGCGTTTTCCCGCACCATCGAAAACGATCTCGCGACCCGGCAGCTCACCTTCCCGACCTTCCTGGACCTGACCATCCGTATCAAACGTGTCTGCGACGACCCGCAGGCCTCGCTTGAAGACATCATTCGCGTCATCCGCGCCGACCCCTTGCTGAGCGCACGCATCATCCGCCTCGCCAACTCCGTCGCGCTCAACCCCTACGGAAAATCCTTCACCTCCATCAGCGAAGCGGTACGCCGAGTCGGACTCGTTAACGTCCGCTCACTCGCCTACGCCGTCGCCACCGAACAACTCGCCGCCGAGAGCCGCAGCGCCGATGCGCGCCTGGTCGCCTCCGGCCTGTGGATGCACACCATCGATGTCGCCTCCTGGTCCTACGCCATCACCCGCCACCTTCGAATTGGCGACCCCGACACCGCGCTGTTTGCCGGCATGCTGAGCAGCATCGGCCAGTTCTATCTGCTCGCCCGCGCCACCGCACACCCGGCACTTGAACAAGACCTCAATCGCCTGGGCGAATTCATCAGCCTGTGGCACGAACCGGTCGGCCGTGCCCTGCTCGGCGCACTCGAAGTCCCGAAAACCGTCATCGATATTTTCGACGACGGCAACCCCTACGGCGGTCAGTGGCCGCCGATCGAATTGCGCGACGTCCACTTCATCGCCGGCCTCTCGGCCGAAACCCCCAATCCCTTCCTGCGCTTCAACAGCGCCTCCAAACTGGCCCTGCTCGAAGCGACCACCCAGAGCGTGCCCGAGCAAGAACTCTCCGCCCTGCGCGCCGACGCACGCGACTCGCGCAACGGCCTGCTCTCGGCACTTCGCGGTTGAGCGTGCCCTCGCCGGCGCGGCGTGTATAATCCGCGTCGCGCTGGCTCAGCGCACCACCTCGCGAGGGTGGCGGAATTGGTAGACGCACTGGATTTAGGTTCCAGCGCCTCACGGCGTGAGGGTTCGAGTCCCTCCTCTCGCACCAGCTTTTCCCATCGGGCGTCATGCCGGTCGATCACTACGAGAATTTTCCCGTCGCGTCGTTCCTGCTGCCGGCGCGCTTGCGCGAACCGGTCGAGGCCATCTACGCCTTCGCCCGCAGCGCCGACGACATCGCCGATGAAGGCGACGCGCCGCCCGTGGTGCGCCTCGCGCAACTCAACGACTATCGCCGCGAACTGCACCTGATCGAACAAGGCAAGCTATCGACCGCGCCGATCTTCGCGCGCCTCGCGCCCCACATCGCCGCGCACGAGCTGCCGATACAACTTTTTCGCGACCTGCTCGACGCCTTCTGCCAGGACGTCGGCAAAACCCGTTACACCGACTACGCCGAACTGCTCGACTACTGCCGCCGCTCGGCCAACCCCGTCGGCCGCCTGATGTTGCGTCTCTACCAGGCCGACACGCCGGCCAACCTGGTTCAGTCCGACGCCATCTGCACCAGCCTGCAGCTGATCAACTTCTGGCAAGACGTTGCCATCGACTGGCAAAAAATGCGCATCTACCTGCCATTGACCGATATGGCGCGCTTTGAGGTCACCGAAACGCACCTCAACGAACAACGCGTCGACGACGCCTGGCGGGCGCTGATGCGCTTCCAGGTCGAGCGCGCCCGCGCACTCATGCACAGCGGCGCACCGCTCGCAACGGCCCTGCCCGGCCGCATTGGTTGGGAACTGCGGTTGATCGTGCTCGGCGGCCTGCGTATTCTCAAGCGCATTGAAGCCGTCGGCTATGATGTGTTCCGCCATCGACCCAGCCTCGGCAAGCGCGACGCACCGGGTATCGCCTTCGCCGCGCTCAACTTCCACGCGAACACACGATGACCCCCCACGAGTACTGCCAGCAAAAGGCCGCCGCCAGCGGATCGAGTTTCTATTACAGCTTCCTGTTCCTGCCCATCGAACGCCGGCAGGCCATCATGGCGCTCTATGCCTTTTGCCGCGAAGTGGACGATATCGTCGACGATTGCCTCGACCCGTCCATCGCCCACAGCAAGCTCGACTGGTGGCGCGGCGAGGTCCTGCGTATCGACAAAGGGGAGGCCAGCCACCCCGTCGGCCTCGCGCTCGCCGAGGTGCGCAAACGCTTCAGCCTGCCCGCCGAGCAGCTGCTCGAAATCATCGACGGCATGCAGATGGACCTCAGTCAGACGCGCTATCTCGACTTCAAGACCCTGCGCCTCTACTGCTACCGCGTCGCCAGTGTCGTCGGCCTGCTCGCCGCCGAAATCTTCGGCAATCAGGACCGGCAGACGCTCAAATACGCCCACGACCTCGGCCTCGCGCTCCAGCTCACCAACATCATTCGCGATGTCGGTGAAGACGCACGCCGTGGCCGCATCTACCTGCCCATCGAAGACCTGCAACGCTTCAACGTCCCGGCCAGCGATCTGCTGCAAGGCGAGCACAGCGACAAGTTCGTCGCTCTCATGCAATTCCAGACCGAGCGCGCCATCAGCTTCTACGACCAGGCCTTGGCCCAGCTGCCCGCCATCGACCGCAAGGCCCAGCGCCCCGGCCTGATCATGGCCGCCATCTATCGCACCCTGCTCAACGAAATCGCCCGAGACGGCTTCCTCGTGCTCGACCGCCGCACCTCGCTCACCCCCGTGCGCAAGCTGTGGATCGCCAGCAGCACCTGGCTCAAAGGCTAAATGGTTCAGCGCGCCCGGCTCGACGCCCCCCAGATCGCCGTCATCGGCGGCGGCTACGCCGGCCTGGCCTGCGCAGTCGAACTGGTGCGCAAGGGCGCGCGGGTTGCCGTGTTCGAGCGCGCCAGCGTGCTCGGCGGCCGCGCCCGCCTGGTGGAAAAAGACGGCCTGTCGGTCGACAACGGCCAGCACCTGTTGCTCGGCGCCTACTCTGAGACCCTGCGTCTGCTGCGTTCCGTTGGCGTGCGCCCCTCGGTATTTCACAGCGCGCCGCTCGACCTCTACTACCCCGGCAAATTCCGCCTCACCGCCGCCAGCCTGCCCGCTCCGCTGCATCTGGCCGTCGGCCTGCTGCGCGCCCAGAGCATGGACTGGTCAGAACGCCGCGCCTGCCTGCGCTTCATCCAGCACCTCAAGGCCCAGCGCTTCCGCCTGCCGGTGCACCTCACCGTCAGCCAGCTGCTCGACAACGCCACCCAACCCGAGCGCCTGCGCCGCTTCCTGTGGGAGCCGCTGTGCGTCGCCGCGCTCAACACCCCGGCCGCCGAAGCCTCGGCGCGCGTCTTCGCCAACGTGCTGCGCGACACGCTCGCCGCCGGCGCCTCGGCCAGCGAGTTGCTGATCCCGAAAGTCGATCTGTCTGAACTCTTCCCGGTGCCCGCCGCGCGCTGGCTCGGCCGCAACGGCGGCCAGGTGTACGTCACCGAAGCCATCACCGAGATCGTCCCCGACGGCCAACGCTACCGCCTCGAAGGCGACCCGGTCGCCGCCCGCCGTTTCGATCATGTCGTCGTCGCCACCGCGCCCTACCACGCCACCGACCTGCTCGCCCCCTTTGCCGCGCTGGCACCTCTGGTCGAATCGATCAAGGCCCTGCCCTACGAGCCCATCCTCACCACCTACCTGCAATACGACGACAGCGTCCGCCTGCCCGCGCCCATGATCGGCGCCGAAGGCGGCCTCGCCCAATGGTTCTTCGACCGCGGCCAGACCGGCGGCCCCGCCGGCCTCATCGCCGCCGTCATCAGCGCCCGCGGCCCGCATCTTGACCTACCCAAGCATGAAGTCGAGCTCGCCATCCATAACGAACTCGAAGCCCTCCTCGACCGCCGCCTGCCACCGGCCGACAGCATCCTCACCATCACCGAAAAACGCGCCACCTTCGCCTGCCGGCCGCAACTGGCACGACCGGGCGTGAAGACAGCGCAGCGCGGAGTATGGCTGGCGGGGGATTACGTCGAGGGGCCGTATCCGGCGACGATTGAAGGGGCGGTCAGAGCGGGGGTACAGTGCGCCGACACATTGATGGCAGCCAACCGAAGAACCTGAAGCCGCAGTACGACACCTCAGTTCGCAATCACCCTTTCCGCCTCACTCAACACCCCACCCTGCATATGCAGCACCCGATCACAGCGCGAGGCCAGCGCGTCGTCGTGCGTCACCAGAATCAGCGTGGTGCCGCGTTCGCGGTTGAGCTCGAAGATCAGCTCGATGATCGCGGCGCCGGTCTCGGCGTCGAGGTTGCCGGTGGGCTCATCGGCCAGCAACACGGCGGGTGACGGCGCGAAGGCGCGGGCGAGTGCGACGCGTTGTTGTTCGCCGCCGGAAAGGTGTTTGGGGTAGTGGCCGGTGCGCCCTTCGAGGCCGACACGTTTGAGCCAGTCCCGGGCGGTGGCTTCGGCCTTCGGTTGGCCGGCGAGTTCGAGCGGCAGCATGACGTTGTCGAGCGCGGTGAGCGCTGGCAGCAGCTGGAAGGACTGGAACACGAAGCCCATCTGCGCACCGCGTAATTGGGCACGGGCGTCTTCACTCAGCGCAAACAGGGATTGACCGGCGAGTTGAACCGATCCGTCCGTGGGTACGTCCAACCCCGCGACAAGCCCGAGCAACGTGGATTTGCCGGAACCGGAGGCGCCAACGATGGCGACCGACTCGCCGGCTTGCACGGAGAACGTGATGTCTTTGAGAATGGGCAGCTCGCCGCCCCGCCCCTCGCGCGCAGGCACTGATTTTGACAAGCCGGTTACTTCGATCACCGGCCCGGAGTTGGAAAGCATGGTTCGATCCATTATTGGTTTGCTTTTGGTTATGAGTACCACACTGGCGCAAGCCGCGACGGTGCTGGTGCTGGGTGACAGCCTGTCGGCCGGTTTTGGTCTGCGTGCCGACCAGGCCTGGCCGGCCCACCTGCAGCGCAAGCTCGATGCCTTGCCGGGCAAGCATACCGTGATCAACGCAAGCGTGAGCGGCGAGACCACCGCAGGCGGCCGGGCGCGCTTGCCACAGGCGATAGCTGCGCATGCGCCGGATGTGGTGGTCATCGAGCTGGGGGCAAACGACGGGCTACGCGGTTTGCCGGTGACGCTGATGCGCGAGAACCTGCTGGCGATGGTCGACGCGGCCGAGGCCGCTGGCGCCAAGGTAGTGCTGGTGGGCATGCGCCTGCCGCCGAATTACGGGCCGGTGTATACGCGGCTGTTCCAGAACACCTTTGCCGACGTCGCCAAAATGCGCGAACTCGCGTTTGTGCCGTTTTTGCTGGATGGGTTTGCAGAAGAGCGCGCGCTATTTCAGCCCGATGGCATGCATCCGACAGCGGACGCCCAACCGCGCATTGTTGAGACGATGTGGCCGGCGCTCAAACCGCTGCTACCGGCTGCGGTATCACGGCGCTGACTGGCTTGCCGGGCAGACCGTAGTGGGTGGCTTGCCACCCGCCCCCACAATTTTTGTCGCGAGGCACGATGGTGGGCGGCAAGCCGCCCACCCTACGCACTACCCATCACCACCGCGCACCCCGGTTGCGACCCCGGTCGTAGATCCTATGAGCGAAGCGAGTCGGCTGCAGAGCGAATCCTAGAATGAGTTTTGCAGAACACGTTCAAGGAGAGGCAAATGCAACCGACTCAGGAAATGGATGTTACGCGCGTCGATCAGATGCTGGCAGTGTCGCTGGAGTTGTCGAGCAAGAGCTGGAAGGTGGGGCTACACGACGGACGGCGAGAGCGCGCGTCGATCTACACGCTCAAGCAGGAGGTGGCCGGAGCCCGGCTGGGCGCAGCGATCGAGCTGATCGAACAGACGCGCGCCAGGTGGGCGCTGGGCAAGGATGCGCGGGTGGAAGTGATCTACGAGGCGGGGCAGGACGGCTTCTGGATTGCGCGGGCGCTCGAGGGGCGCGGTTACGCGGTGCGCGTGGTCGATCCGGCGAGCATCCCGGTCGAGCGCCATGCGCGGCGGGCCAAGACCGATCGGCTGGATGTGCTGCGGCTGTTGTCGAGCCTGCTGGGGTGGCTGCGCGGCGAGCACGATCGCATGCGGGTGATCCGGATGCCCGACGAGGCGGCCGAGGCGCAGCGTCACTGGGCGCGCGAGCGCGGGCTGTTGCAGAAGGAAATCGGCCAGCACCGGGATCGGATGCGCAAGCTGCTGCGCACGGTCGGTTGCTGGGTCGATCTGGAGCGCGATGTGGGCGCGCAACTGAAGCGCGGTGAGCTCAAGGACTATCAAGGAGGCGCGCTGAGCGAGCCGTTGCACGAGCGTCTGCTGCGCGAGAGCGAGCGTCTGGCGCAGGTCGAGGCGCAACTGAAGTGTGTGGAGCAGGCACTGGCCGAGCGCCTGTCGCCCGAGGCGCAGCGGCGCGTGGAAGCGCTCGGTCAGCTCAGGGGCGTCGGCCCGGTCGGCGCGCGGCGCCTGGTGCTCGAGCTGTTCTGGCGCAATTTCGGCAACCGGCGCCAAGTGGGCGCCTGCGTCGGTCTGGTGCCTCAGCCCTACGACAGCGGGAATAGTCGGGTCGATCAGGGCATCAGCAAGCAGGGCAACCGGCGGGTGCGCGCGCTGCTCATTCAGATGGCCTGGATGTGGCTGCGCTACCAAAGCGGCAGCGTCTTGGCCAAGTGGTTCGCGCAGCGCTGGGCAGGCGGTGGCGGGAATAAGCGGGCCAAGCGTATCGCCATCGTCGCCGTGGCCCGTCGCCTGGCGATCGCGTTGTGGCGGTATCTGAAGGACGGGACGGTGCCGGATGGGGCGGCGCTCAAAAGCGCCTGAGGGCGCTCCGACAAAGCATCGGTGATGAACCATCGAGCACGAGAGCTTCAAGTGAGCGAGCCCGTTACCCACCCTGGTTGCCCGCGCAACCGACAATAGTAGATGGGGCTCGTTCCAGTCGCGGTCACCCTGAGCGCAGCGCGCATGCAGGATTCGGCCAGCCCCCATGGGGGCGGCGGATAGAAGGTGGTGAGACGTCAAATCTCACGCGAGGATGACCGAGCGCTTGAATCGATCGTGCCGAACGATGGCACCGATGAGGATGCAAGAACACTACCGGAGGGATTGCTCTGCAGGAAAAGGACTTGACTTCGGAAGGCTCATAGAAGGGTGGGTGGCTTGCCACCCACCAAGCGGCGTCTGTCGTGAGGCACGGTGCTTGCGTCAGCGCACCTGGACCGTCGGTGCGCCCGCGTTCATTTGGCCAATCACGGCTGCGCCGCCAAAGCCCTGCGTACGGAAAACCTCAAGCACCTGATAGACCGAACCCGGGTCGCAGGCGACAAGCAAGCCGCCGCTGGTTTGCGGATCGGTCAGCAGCGCCTGCTGCCATGCACCGAGTTCAGCGCCCAAACGAACATCGCTGCCGTAACCAGCCCAGTTGCGACGCGAGGCGCCGGTGAAAACGCCGGCCTGGGCAAAACCAAGCGCGGCCTCAATCATGGGAATGTCGTCAAACACCACCTCAGCCGCCAGGCTGGAGCCGCGGCACATTTCCAGCAGATGCCCGGCGAGCCCAAAACCGGTCACGTCGGTCACCGCATGCACGCCATCAATCTGCGCGAATGCCGGGCCCGGCGTGTTGAGTCGGGTGGTGGTCTCGATCATGCAGGCGTAGCCGTCGGCGTCCAGCTGGCCTTTTTTGAGCGCGGCGGACAGCACACCGACGCCAAGCGGTTTGCCGAGAATCAGCACATCGCCGGCGCGGGCGGTGTCGTTGCGCAGCACACGGTCGGGGTGCACGATGCCGAGCGCCACCAGCCCGTAGATGGGCTCGAGCACATCGATGGAGTGCCCGCCAGCAATCGGGATACCCGCCTCGCGGCACACGCTGGCACCACCTTCAAGAATCTGGCCGATCACTTCCGGCGCGAGCTTGTCGAGCGGCATGCCGACAATGGCCAGCGCCATGATGGGCGTCGCGCCCATGGCGTAGATGTCGCTGATCGCGTTGGTGGCGGCGATGCGGCCAAAATCGGTGGGGTCGTCGACAATCGGCGTGAAGAAATCGGTGGTTGCAACAATCGCCTGTTGGTCGTTGAGCCGATACACTGCGGCGTCATCGGACGAAGCGTTGCCCACCAGCAGCTCGGGCGGCATCACGCCCATGGGCGAGCGCGCCAGGATGTCGGACAGCACGGCAGGGGCAATTTTGCAGCCGCAGCCACCGCCGTGGGAAAATTCGGTCAAACGAACAGCAGTCATGATTTACACACAGAGGCGCGCGAGCGGCGCCGGCACAGGATGGTGATGAAAAAAGGCAGCGCGACCGTAGCACAGCTTTCCGAATTTGACGAGATCATCGATGTGCGCTCGCCGGCCGAGTTCGCGGACGATCATATCCCCGGGGCGGTGAACATGCCGGTGCTGGACGACGAACAGCGCGCCCGCGTGGGCACCATCTACAAGCAGGTCTCGCCCTTCGAAGCGCGGCGCATTGGCGGCGCGCTGGTGGCCGAGAACCTGGCCCGCCATCTGCACGCGCACTTCCAGGACAAGCCCAAACACTGGCGACCGCTGGTGTATTGCTGGCGCGGCGGGCAGCGCAGCGGGGCCTTCGTGACCTGGCTGCGCATGGTCGGCTGGGACGCCTGCCAGCTCGAAGGTGGCTACAAGAATTTTCGCCGGATGGTAATTGATGCGCTCGAGCTGCAACCGGCGACCCTTGATTTTCGCGTTGTTTGCGGCGCCACCGGCAGCGCCAAAACACGCATTCTCGAAGCGCTGGCCGCGGCCGGTGCGCAGGTGCTCGATCTGGAGGGGCTGGCCTCGCACAAAGGCTCGGTGCTCGGCGCGCTGCCCGGCATTGCCCAGCCGACGCAAAAGAAGTTCGAAACTGCGTTGCACGCCGTACTCAGCCGCTTCAGCCCTGATCGACCGGTCTATGTGGAAGCCGAGAGCCGCAAGATTGGCCGGGTACACCTGCCGACCGAGTTGATGGAAGCCATGCGAGGCTCGCCCTGCTTCGCCATCGACGCCAGCCGCGAAGCGCGCATCGAGTTCCTGCTGCGCGATTATGCCTACCTGGGCGACGACGTGGCCGATCTGCAGCACAAACTCGGCTGCCTCAACCGCATCGTTTCAAAAGAGACGCTGGCGCGTTGGCAGGAATACGCCGCTGCGCACGAGTTGCCAGCCTTGTTCACCGAACTGGTCGATCAGCACTACGACCCGCTCTACAAGCGCTCGCAAAACAGCAACTATGTCCGATTTGGTGGCGCCATCCACGTTCGCGCAGACAACTTGAGTCCGACTGGAATATCGGCCATTGCCGAGGCCATTCTGGCGAAAACACCGGCGCGAGCCGATTCCCACTGATCAATCCGGCAGACGGCCCGGCGCATCGCCTTTGCGTGCACAAATACGTTGCACCATGGCCGGTGCCGGACGCGCGATCTCGCCCTGCTCAAAGGCAATCACGGTAAAACCATCCCGCGCTCGCTCAAGCAGTTCGCCCGGCATCAGCAGAAAATCGGGATTGCTGGGTTTGCCAAAGGCCGCGTTGCCGAGCATGAAGGTCTCATAAATCAGCACTCCGCCGGGGCCAAGCAAGGCGCCGAGGCGGTCAAAACCCGGCCGGTGGAGATAGTTGGTCACCACGATCGCGTCAAACGCGGCATCCGGCCAAGGCCACGCGGCGCCGGACTCGAGATCAAGCTCACACGCTGTGACGCCGGAATGAGACGCTATCGCCGCCAGGGTCGCCGGATCCCGGTCGGCAGCGGTGACCCGGCAACCGCGATCGGCCAGCCAGCGCGCATGGCGGCCCCGCCCGCAGGCCAGATCGAGAACGCGCGAACCGTCGGCCAAGCCCTTGGCAAATCGACACACCCACCCAGACGGCATGCCAAAGTCATGTTTTCCCGCGACACCCGCCATGCGACTTATCGACTCAGTCATGACTGCCCCAAACTTTTATCTGATAGTGAATTCTAGCCTGTGCACGTGCTGCGCATCCGCGAAGCAAAACGTGCGAGGGCGTATTATTCGTCCAACGCCCCATGGAATCTCAGCCTAGGCCGTCCGGTCGGAAAACACATCCGCACCGACCGCGACTCACCACGGTCCCCGACATGGATTCACACGACAAGCCTGCCGATCTCCTCGCCACGCCATCGACGGCGAAACGCTTGCTGCACCGCTCGCTGGCGCTGGCGGGCTTGGCCTTGGCTGTATTGCTGGCCCTGTCGGGAAAATGGTGGCTGGCCCGAGGCAGTGAAACCGCCGCCGCGACGCCCCCCCCCGACGCCCTGCCAGCCTTGAACGACACGACCGGCTGGATCGGCCTGGCCCTGCTGGTGGCAGTGCTCGGCACAGTGCTCGTGCTCGCCTTGCGCTCGATTCGCAATTACCGCTTTGCGGTCGATTTTGCGCATCGGGCGACCGCCGTCACCGAATTCAATCAGCGCCGGCTGATGGATTTTGTCGAGCTCTCCAGCGACTGGCTGTGGGAGACCGACAGTGAACACCGCTTCACGTTGATGAGCGAAGGCATGCGCAGCATGGCCAATATGGACAGTGCCGAGTTTGTCGGGGCACATCTGTGGGAGCTGCCTTTCAACAACATGGACGCCGGCCGCTGGTCGGACCACCAACAGCGCGTTTCGAAGCACGAGCCCTTTACGCTCCTGCTGTCACGCCATGATCTTTCAGGCGCACTTCGACATCTCGAATTCGTCGGCAAGCCACTGTTCCGACATGGCAATTTCGAGGGCTACCGCGGCGTCGGCCGCGACATCACGCAACGCATCAATGCCGAACGCGAGTTGAGCGAGAGCGAAGAGCGCTTTCGCACCTTGGTGGAAGGCTCCTTCGACTGGTTCTGGGAACAGGACACGCAGTTCCGGTTTACACGCATGGTCACCAGCCCACGTAACGAGCAGGCCATTGATGTCGACAACGTCATCGGCAAGACGCGCTGGGCGCTGGCCGGGGCCAGCGAGACCGACGCCCATTGGAAAGCGCATGTGCACGTCTGCGAGCGACACGAAGCCTTCACTGACTTTGTCTACTCACGGCAGCCACCCGGCAAGACAACCCGCTGGTTTTCCGTGACAGGAAGGCCCTATTACGATAGTGCCGGTCGTTTCGGCGGCTATCGGGGTGTTGCACGCGACATCACCACCGAGCGGAATATCCAGCTCGCGCTGGCCACCAGTGAAGCGCGCTATCGCAACACCTTTGAACACGCCCCGGTCGGCATCATCACACTTGACGCTGACGGCCGACGACAGAGCGTCAATGCAGCCTTCGCGCACATGCTGGGCTATCCGAGGCGCGCGCTGCTCGGTCGCGACTTTCGCATATTCACCCATCCGGACGATCAGGCCGCAGACGACCAGGCCTATCGCGCCTTTATCAGTGGCCAGATCTCATCGCACCAACGAGAAAAACGTTACCTCCATCAAGACGGACATACGGTGTGGGCGCATATCTCGGTCACCGCTTTACGAGATGAACACGGCAGCCTCAAGGGCTTCATCACCATTGTCGAAGACATCACCGCCCGCATCATCGCCCAGCGCGAACGACGCGCCGCCGAGAGCCGCTACCGGCGCCTCGTCGATGTCACACCAGACGGCATCATCGTGCATCGCGACGACCGGATACTCTTCGCCAATGCAGCAGCAACACAGATTTTTGGCGCACCGACGGCGACGGTGTTGCTCGACACTCCGCTGAGCCGCTTTTTTGAAAAACCGCATACCAAGGACAAGCGGCAGGCGCTGGCGTTGAGCCGCCTGCAGGCGGGCCAGACCCTGCCGCGTGCGCAGTTCCGCTTCCAGGGGCTCAGCGGTACCGATGTCGAGGTCGAGTCGACCGGCGTGGTCGTCGACTTTGACGGTGGCCCGGCAACGCTTCGCGTGATTCGTGACATCTCCGATCGCGTGCAGGCCGAGCGGGCCCTGCAGGAGAGCCGCACCCGCTATCAAGAGGTGGTGGAATCGGTCAACGAAGTCATTTTCCAGACTGATCTCAATGGCGTCTTCACCTTCCTCAATCCAGCCTGGATGCAGATCTCGGGCTACACCATTGACAGCAGCGTCGGCCAGCCCTTGGCGAGCTTCCTGCACCCGGACGATCGCGGACGCGCGCGCCTGCTGTTCAACCGGCTCAACACCGGCGCCGCCCACGACGAAATCATGGAACTGCGGATCCGCACCACCGAAGGCGAAATCCGCTGGCTCGAAGCGCACGCACGCCAGATGATCCGCCCCGGCGGCGGCGCCATCGGCATCATGGGCTCTCTCGACGACATCACAACACGCAAAGTGGCCGAACTGACGCTCAAGAACGTCAATATGGAACTCGAAGCGCGCGTGCGGGCACGTACCGCCGAACTCGAAGCCTCCAATCGGGAGCTGGAGGCCTTCTCGTATTCGGTGTCACACGATCTGAGGGCGCCCCTGCGCGCCATCGAGGGCTTCGCGAGCATCCTGCAAGAAGACATGGCCGAACAGCTCGACGCGACCTCAGCCGCCTATCTCGCGCGCATTCGAGCGGCAACCCTCAGAATGGCGCATCTGATTGACGACCTGATCGAGCTGGCCCGCCTCACGCGCCAGACACTGCGCCGCGAAAACATCGATCTGAGCCAGCTGGTCGAAGAGCTGATTGTCGAAATGCGCCACGAGTCACCCGAGCGCGTCGTTGAAACGGACATCACCCCTGGCCTGACCGCCCATGCCGACCGCGCGCTGATGCGCGTTGTGCTTGAAAACCTGCTGCGCAATGCCTGGAAATTCTCGTCAGCCCAGGCCGTCACCCAAATTGCCTTCTTCGCCACCCGCGATGATGAAGAGGTCATGTTCTGCATTGCCGACAACGGCGTCGGTTTCGACATGGCCTACGCCGACAAACTCTTTCTGCCCTTCAACCGCCTCCATGTCACCAGCGAATACGCCGGCTCGGGCATCGGTCTGGCCACAGTGGCCCGCATCATCCAGCGTCATGGCGGCCAGATCCGGGCCGAATCCGCCCCTGGCGAAGGCGCGCGATTCAGCTTCTCGATCGGCCATTGAGGTCAGGTTTTTCCGTGCGCGCGCAAATCGTGCATCCGCCAACCACCACTGGCCACACCACTTTGCGGCGCGAACACGACACCGACTGCCAAACATTCCTCAAACAATCTGCAAACTGAGCCGTTGTAAAACTGATATGTGTCAGAATGACCATGTTGCACTGCACTATGTTTCAACATGCACTCCCCGACTGATTCTTCGGTGTCCGCGAACGCGTTGATATCGAATGTCATTGAGTACGGACTACGACGATGAAAGAAAAGCACTACCTCACCCCGCTCTTCGAGCCCAAATCTGTTGGCGTCATTGGCGCCAGTGAGCGCGAAACTGCGATCGGCGGCGTGCTGATCCGCAACATGCTCGACGCCGGCTTCAAGGGCAAGATCTTCGCGATCAACCCCAAACACGACAAAGTGCACGGGGTGAAGTGCTACAAGAGCGTTGAAGATGTCCCGCTGCGCCTCGACATGGTGGTCATCGCCACTGCAGCGCAAAAAGTGCCGGCCATCATCGACAGCTGCGGTCGTGCCGGCGTCAAAGCCGCCATCGTTCTGTCTGCCGGGTTCTCGGAGACCGGTCCGCGCGGCGCCGCGCTTGAGCGTTCGCTGATGGATACCGCCCGCCGACACAAGATCCGCCTGCTCGGCCCCAACTGCCTGGGCATCATGCGGCCCGACCTCGGCCTCAACGCCACCTTTGCCCACGGCCGCGCCCTGCCCGGCTCGATCGGCCTGATCTCGCAATCCGGCGCGCTGTGCACCGCGATTCTCGACTGGGCACGCCCGAACAACGTCGGCTTCTCGGCCGTGGTGTCGCTGGGCTCGTCGCGCGACGTCGATTTTGGCGAAGCCCTCGAATTCATGATTTCGGACCCGCGTACCGAAAGCATTTTTCTGTACGTCGAAGGCCTGCGCGATGCGCGCCGCTTCATGAGCGCCCTGCGCGGCGCCGCCCGCGTCAAGCCGGTGCTGCTGATCAAGGTCGGTCGCCACCCCGAGGCCTCCAAGGCCGTGCTCAGCCATACCGGTGCGCAAGTGGGCGATGACGCTGTCTTCGACGCCGCAATCCGCCGCGCTGGCGTGATCCGCCTGTACAGCCTTGGGCAGCTCTTTGCTGCGGCCAACGCTCTGTTCTCGCACTTCCGCCCCCGCGGCAATCGTCTGGCCATCATCACCAACGGTGGCGGGCCGGGCCTGATGGCTGCCGACCGGGCGCTCGATCTGGGCATCCCCTTGGCGCAGCTGTCCGACACCACCATGGCCAAGCTCAACGCCTGCCTGCCGGCCACCTGGTCGCACGGCAACCCGATCGACGTCCTCGGTGACGCCGATGTCGACCGTTACCGCAGCGCCATCAAGGCCGTACTCGAAGGCCCGAACGTCGACGGCGTACTGGTCATGCTCACCCCGCAGGCCATGACCCGCGCAACCGATGTTGCCAAGGCGCTGATTGAAGAAGAGCGCAGCGCCGACAAGCCGGTGGTGACCTGTTTCATGGGCGAAGAGCAAGTCGGCGAAGCGCGCAAGCTCTTCGAAGCCGCGGGTATCCCGACCTTCCGCACGCCCGAGCCGGCGGTGGAGTTGTTCAGCCATATCTCGGCCTACTACCGCAACCAGAAGCTGCTGGCGCAAACCCCGGCCTCCTTGTCGCAGAGCAACCCGCCATCGATCGAAAGCGCGCGACTGGTCATCGAGACCGCACTCAACGAGCGCCGCAAAGTGCTCAATGAGATGGAATCGAAGGCCATTCTCGCCGCCTTCCGCATCCCCATCGCCCAGACCGTGGTCGCCCGCTCGGCCACCGAGGCCATGGTGCTGGCCGAAGAGATCGGCCTGCCGGTGGTGATGAAGATCGATTCGCTCGACATCACCCACAAGTCCGACGTGGGCGGAGTGCGCCTCAACCTCACCAGCCTGGCCGCCGTGCGCACCGCCTACCAGGAAATCCTCGAAGGCGTGCGCCGCACCCATCCGAACGCCAGCATCAACGGCATTGCCATCGAACCGATGGTGATCAAGCGCAATGGCCGCGAGCTGATGGTCGGCGTGCGACGCGATCCGGTGTTCGGCCCGATCATCACCTTCGGCGAGGGCGGCACCCGCGTCGAAGTACAAAAAGACCGCGCCATCGCCCTGCCGCCGCTCAACTCCTATCTGGCCCGCGACCTGATCCGCTCGACCCGCGTCTCGGCCTATCTGGACGAGTTCCGCAACATGCCGCCGATCAACATGGAGGCGCTGGAGATGGTGTTGCTGCGCGTCTCCGAAATGGTGTGCGAGTTGCCGTGGCTCAAAGAACTCGACATCAACCCGCTGATCGTCGACGAGGACGGTGCGGTCGCGGTGGATGCGCGCATCGTCGCAGACAACGTCTCGCCGACAGCCGATCGCTACGATCACATGTCGATCCACCCGTATCCACAGCACCTGACCACGCACTGGACGCTGCCCGACGGCACCGACGTCACCATCCGCGCGATCAAGCCGGAAGACGCCGACCTCGAAGTCAATTTCGTGCGCAAGCTGTCCGCCGAAACCAAGTACTTCCGCTTCATGAACACCATGCGCGAGCTGCCCCCCGCCATGGTCGTGCGCCTGACGCAGATCGACTACGACCGTGAAATGGCCTTTGTCGCCACCGTCGCCAACGAAGGTCAGGAAACCGAGATCGGCGTCTGCCGTTACGCGGTGAATCCGGATGGCGAATCCTGCGAGTTCGCCGTGGTGGTGGCCGACGATTGGCAACACCGTGGCCTGGCCCGCCGGCTGATGGGCGTACTCATCGAAACCGCCCGCAACCGCGGCCTGGTCTACATGAACGGCGTGTTCCTGGCCAATAACGAGCGCATGCTGCGCTTTGTGCAAAGCCTTGGCTTTGTGCTCTCCAGCGATCCGGACGACAGCACGGTCAAGCTCGGCGTCCTCCCGCTGCAAGACTGAGCGCCGCACGAGGCTACAATGGCGCCTCCATCCCCGGAGGCGCCATTGTGACCGACACGCACGCTCCCACCGACCGCTGCCCCTGGTGCGGCACTGAATCGCTCTACGTCGCTTACCACGACGAAGAATGGGGCGTGCCGCAGCATGACGACACGATGCTGTTCGAGATGCTGACGCTCGAAGGCGCTCAGGCAGGTCTGTCGTGGTGGACGGTGCTGCAAAAACGCGCGGGCTACCGGCGCGCCTTCGACAATTTCGACGTGGCGCGCATTGCGGCCTACACCGACGACGATGTTGCCCGGCTGGTGGCCGACGCCGGCATCATTCGTCACGCAGGCAAAATCCGCGCAAGCATCGGCAACGCCCGCGCCTTTCTCGAACTGCAGGCACGAGAAGGCAGTTTTGACCGCTGGTTATGGCAATTCGTGGATGGCCAGCCACACATCAATCGACGGCAGAGCATGGCCGATGTGCCGGGGAAAACGGCCTTGTCCGACACCCTCAGCCGCGAACTCAAACGCCACGGCTTCAAATTTGTCGGCTCCACCATCTGCTATGCCTTCGCGCAGGCCACCGGCATGGTGAATGACCATTTGCTCAGCTGCCCCCAACATCCCGAACACGCCGCGCAATCACGCTAAAAAATGAAATCAACCATTTCCACTGAAACACTTCACGGCCAACCGGTCATTCAGGTCCGCACGGCCGAGGGCGCAGAAGCGACCGTCAGCCTCTTTGGCGGCCAGGTGCTGCACTGGCAAGCGGCGGCGGGCCGGCCCTGGCTCTATCTGAGCGACCAGGCGGTATTTGACGCGCGCACCGCTATCCGCGGCGGCGCCCCGGTGTGCTTCCCCCAGTTCGCGGCACATGGCCCGTTGCCGCGCCACGGCCTTGTCCGTACCCGCCCCTGGCGGCTCATCGACCAACGCGAAGTCGACGGGCAAGTCATGCTCACGCTCGGCATCGACAGCGACGACACATCACTGAGCCTGTGGCCCTATCTGTTCTCGCTGGAATTGACCGTCAATATTGGCGGCAACCGACTCGACATGGAGCTGGAGGTCACCAACACCGGCGCCGACGCGCTTGAATTTACCGCCGCGCTGCACACCTATCTGCGCGTGGGTGAGGTCGAACTGGCCGAAGTCCATGGACTGAAAGGCCTGCACTACACCGATCAGTGCGACGGCGGCGCGCGCAAGACCGATCCAATGCCGATGCTGCAGATCGACGACCCCATCGACCGCATTTACCACGACGTGCGCCGGCCGATGGTGCTCGACGATGGCGGTCGGGCGCTGCAGATTGATCAGGAAAACTTCACCGATGTGGTGATCTGGAACCCGTGGGAAGCCGGCGCCGCGGCCTTGGCCGACATGCCCGATAAAGACTTCCGGCGCATGCTTTGCATCGAAGCGGCGGCGGTCAAAACACCAATCACTCTGGCCGCCGATGCGCAGTGGTGGGGCCGCCAGAGCCTGCTGGTGGGTGGCTAATTTCGAGGTGGCGCAGCCAGCAATTCGCCGTTGATGCGCACTTGCGCGCGCTCCGAACCATCGAGCTTGTCGCCCAGCGGATGTACGCTGAGCTCGCCGCCATCAAGGATTTCCTGCAGCCGCTGGCGGGCCAGATCACCACGATCATCCACCACCACCGGGGTATCGAGAATGTATTGCTGGCCACCGTAGAAAAAACTGCGGCCATCGATGGCGTAGGCACGCACCGGCGGCAGCGGCGCCACGCTGCCATCGCCCTCGGGGATGCGAACGGTGCCAAGGCGCGACGGATCGACCACCGCTGCGGCAGGATTGGCGGCCAAGGCAGCGCCCTGCGCCAGCACCATGGCCACCAGCAGCACACTGCTTGAACGAAACACACACATCATCGACAGGTCACGCAAGAGAAACAAGAGCGTCAAATTGTATCCCGAGTCGCTGAGCGGCGCTTGCCGCCGAGCCCTTGCTTCTGCACACTAGCCCGTTTTTCCAAACGCCAAAGCGCCCATGCCCCTCTCTATCGAACACCGCCTGGCGGAAGAACTCAATGCCACCCAACGACAGGTGGTAGCCGCCATCGCCCTGCTCGACGAAGGCGCCACCGTGCCCTTCATCGCCCGCTACCGCAAGGAAGTGACCGGCGGTCTCGACGACACCCAGCTGCGCACGCTCGAAGACCGCCTCGGCTACCTGCGCGAGCTTGAATCGCGCCGCGCTGCCATTCTCGAATCCGTTAACTCGCAAGGCGCGATGACCGATGTGCTCCGCGAGCAGATCCTGACCGCCGACACCAAACAGCGCCTCGAAGACCTCTACCTGCCCTATAAGCCCAAGCGTCGCACCAAGGCGCAGATCGCTCGCGAAGCCGGCCTGGCGCCGCTAGCCGAGGCCCTATTGGCCGATCCGAGCCTGACGCCCGAGACCGAGGCCGCACGCTACCTCAACGCCGAGGCCGGCATTACCGACACCAAGGCCGCACTCGACGGCGCCCGCCAGATATTGATCGAACAGTTCAGCGAAAACGCCGCACTGCTCGACGCCCTGCGCAGCCTGCTGAACGAGCGCGGCCGCATCGTCTCGGCCGTGGTCGAAGGCAAGGAGACCGAAGGCGCCAAGTTCCGCGACTGGTTCGACTTTTCCGAAGCCGTCAGCAGCATCCCCTCGCACCGCCTGCTGGCACTGCTGCGTGGCCGCAACGAGGGCATGCTGCGCCTCGCCATCGAACTGCCCGACCCGCCCGCCGCCGCCGAGACCGGCCCGTGCGAATCGCTGGTCGCGCGCCATGCCGGCATCCGCGACAACGGCCGAGCGGCCGATCGCTGGTTGATGGAGACCGCGCGCTGGGCCTGGTCGGTCAAGATCGCCGTACACCTCGAACTCGAACTGATGAACACGTTACGCGAGCGCGCCGAAGAAGAGGCCATCCGCGTCTTCGCCGGCAACCTCAAGGATCTGCTGCTCGCCGCCCCGGCCGGCCCGCGTGTCACCATCGGCCTCGATCCGGGCCTGCGCACCGGCGTCAAGGTGGCCGTGGTCGATGGCACCGGCAAGCTGGTCGACACCGCCACCATCTACCCGCACGAACCGCGCCGCGACTGGGACGGTGCCCTGGCCGAAGTGGCCCGCCTGGCCAAGAAGCACGGCGCCGATCTGATCGCCATCGGCAATGGCACCGCCTCGCGCGAGACCGACCGCCTCGCCGCCGAGCTGATCAAACGCCACCCCGAGCTGAAGCTGACCAAAGTGATGGTGTCCGAAGCGGGCGCCTCGGTGTATTCCGCCTCCGCGCTGGCGGCCGCTGAATTTCCCGATCTGGATGTGAGTCTGCGCGGCGCTGCCTCGATCGGCCGTCGCCTGCAAGACCCGCTGGCCGAACTGGTCAAGATTGACCCAAAGTCCATCGGCGTCGGCCAATACCAGCACGACATCAACCAGACCCGTCTGGCGCGCATGCTCGACGCCGTCGTCGAAGACTGCGTGAACGCAGTGGGTGTGGACGTAAATACCGCCTCTGCCGCCCTGCTCAGCCGCATCTCCGGCCTCAACAGCACGCTCGCCAACAACATCGTCGCCCATCGCGACAGCAATGGCCCCTTCGCCGACCGTCGCGCCCTCAAGGCCGTGCCCCGCCTGGGCGACAAAACCTTCGAACAGGCCGCCGGCTTTTTGCGGGTGATTGGCGGCAGCAACCCGCTCGACGCCTCGGCGGTGCACCCCGAAGCCTATCCGCTGGTCGAAAAGATCCTCGCCGACATCCAGCGCGACGTGGCCAGCATCATCGGTGACAGCCGCACGCTCAAGGCACTGGACGCCAGGCGTTATGCCGATGACCGCTTCGGCGAGCCGACGGTGAATGACATCCTCGCCGAGCTCGACAAACCCGGCCGCGACCCCCGCCCCGCCTTCCGCACCGCCGCTTTCCGCGACGGGGTCGAAAAGCTGAGCGATCTGACCGAAGGCATGGTGCTCGAAGGCGTGGTCACCAACGTCACCAACTTTGGCGCCTTTGTCGATATCGGCGTGCATCAGGACGGCCTGGTGCATATCTCGGCGCTGTCGGACACCTTCGTGAAAGACCCGCGCACCGTCGTCAAGGCCGGCGATGTGGTGCCGGTCAAGGTGCTCGAAGTCGACCTGCCGCGCAAACGCATCGCGCTCACCATGCGCCTGTCCGACACCCCGGCCGACGCGCGCAAGCGAGTCGAGCGCAAACCCGCCGATCGCCCCAAAGCGGCCCCACGTGCGGATCGCGCGCCGCGCAAAGACAACGACAGAGGCCAGGGAAACATGGCCGCGGCACTCGCCAAAGCATTGAAAAAATAAGGGCTTGGGTTTTCTGAGACAATGCCTGCCAACATACACGACACAACCATGATCCGCATCTACGGCATCCGCAACTGCGACACCATGAAGAAGGCCTTCGCCTGGCTCGACAGCCACGCCATCGCCTACCACTTCCACGACTACAAACGCGACGGCATCGACGAAGCCACGCTGACCGACTGGGTCGCCCGTGTCACCCGCACGCCCTTGGTCAATACGCGCGGCACGACCTGGCGCAAGCTGCCCGACGACGCCCGCCAGATCACCAGCGACGCCGACGCGATCGCCCTGATGGCCGCCCACACCAGCCTGATCAAGCGCCCGGTGCTCGACACCGGTGACGGTCGCCTGCTGGTGGGTTTCAGCGCCGACACCTACGCCACCGAACTCACGGAGCCCCGCTGATGCTGCGCGAAGACAGCCTCGTCCTGCCTTTTTTATTTGACGATCTCGACATCCGCGGCAGCATCGTCCAGATCAACGACGCCTGGCGCGCCATGACCGCCCAACGCGGCTACACCCCGGCCGTCCGCGCCGTGCTCGGCGAACTGACGGCCGTGACCGCGATCATGTCGGCCAACCTCAAGCAGCCCGGCCGGCTCACCTTCCAGATGCAAGGCCACGGCCCGCTCTCGCTAATGGTGGTCGACTGCACCGAAGCGCTCAATCTGCGCGGCTACGCCAAAACCGACGAAGCCGTCGGCGACCGCGAGTTGGGCGGCCTGATTGGCGATGGCCACCTGCAACTGACACTCGACGTCGCCGGCCTCGATCAACCCTATCAGAGCCTCGTGCCGGTCGAAGGCAATACCGTCGCCGCCATATTCGAGCACTATCTGGCGCAATCCGAACAGCAACCCGCCGCGCTGTGGCTGGTGGCCAACGGCGACACCGCCGCCGGCCTGTTCCTTCAAAAGCTGCCCGACGCCGATCTGCGCGACCCCGACGGCTGGGCGCGCGTCACCAGCCTGGCCGCCACGGTCAAACCCGACGAGCTGCGCAGCCTGCCGCCCGAAGACGTCCTGGCCCGGCTGTTTCACGAAGAAACGGTGCGCGTATTCACCCCGCGCCCGGTGCTTCATCGCTGGCCGGCCGACCCCGAAAAGGTCAAGTCCATGCTGCGCGCCCTGGGACGCGAGGAGCTCGAATCGGTGCTCGAGGCCCAAGGGGTGGTCGAGATTCACGACGACATGTCCAACCACACCTACCGCTTTGACGCCGACGCCATCCACGAACTGTTCGCCGCCCCCGACGCACCACCCACCCAACACTGAACCGGCCAGCGCACAGATTCCACCGGAATCTTGCCCCCAGCCTCTACCGCCAGTAAACTCGCAGGATTTGACAGCTCATCGGCCACGAATGAACCCAGCTTCCGCATCAAACAAACCCATCGAATTCCGGGGCGCAACACTGGGCGTCATGACCGCGCGTCTGCGCGATACCGACCCGATGCGTCTGGCCGACGCCATGCACACCCTGCTCGGCGGCATGCCCGACTTTTTCAACCGTGAAGCGACCATTCTCGATTTTGCCGAGCTGGCCAACACGCCCGAGCGCATCGACTGGCCGGGCATCGCCAGCTTGCTGCGTCGCTACCGTTTGCAACCGGTGGCCGTGAGCAATCTGCCCGAGGCCTTCATTGAAGGCGCACGCAAGATCGGCCTGGCCGTGCTCGATGCCGATAACGCCAGCATCAGTGCGCCCGATGCGCCCGTAGCGGCAGCCCCGGCGCCCGCCCCTGCCGCCACGCCCGCCGTCGAGGCACCCAAAGCCGCGCCCGTCGCCGCCGCCGAACCGACACTCATCATCGATCGCCCGCTGCGTTCCGGCCAGCAAGCCTATGCCCGAGGCGATCTCGTCCTGTTGTGTGGCGTCAGCCACGGTGCCGAAGTCATCGCGGACGGCAGCATCCACTGCTATGGCCCGTTGCGCGGTCGCGCGCTGGCCGGCGCACAGGGCAATAGCCGCGCCCGCGTCTTCAGCACCAATTTTGGCCCCGAACTGGTGTCCATCGCCGGGGTCTATCGCACCTTCGAAAAAGGCATCCCCGAGTCCGTGGCCGGCAAAACCGCCCAGGCCTGGCTCAAGGGTGAAGGCGACAACCAGATTTTAACGATTGCGCCGCTGCAGGCGCTGTAAGCGCGGCACTCACAGGAAGGAAGTATCGTGACTCGAACCATCGTAGTAACGTCCGGCAAGGGCGGCGTCGGCAAGACGACCACCAGCGCAGCCTTCGCATCGGGCCTGGCCCTGCGCGGATTCAAAACCGCCGTCATCGACTTTGACGTCGGCCTGCGCAACCTCGACCTGATCATGGGCTGCGAACGCCGCGTGGTGTATGACCTGATCAACGTCGTCAACGGCGAAGCCAAGCTGAGCCAGGCGCTGATCAAGGACAAGCACTGCGAGAACCTGTTCATCCTGCCGGCCTCGCAAACCCGCGACAAGGATGCGCTCACCGAAGAAGGCGTCAAGACCGTGCTCAAGGATCTCGAGCACATGGGCTTTGACTACGTGGTCTGCGACTCCCCCGCCGGCATCGAGCGCGGCGCCGTGATGGCGCTGACCTTTGCCGATGAGGCCATCATCGTCACCAACCCCGAAGTCTCGTCAGTGCGCGACTCGGACCGCATCCTCGGCATCCTGCAGTCCAAATCGCAGCGCGCCAAGGACGGTATGGACGCAGTCAAGGAGCACCTGCTGATCACCCGCTATTCGGCCAAGCGCGTCGAAGATGGCGAGATGCTGTCCTACAAGGACGTCCAGGAACTGCTCCGCGTCGAACTCATCGGCGTCATCCCCGAATCCGAAGCCGTCCTCCACGCCTCCAACCAGGGCTCGCCGGCCGTGCACCTCAAGGGCACCGACGTATCCGAGGCCTATCTGGACGTGGTGGCGCGCTTCCTGGGCGAAGACCGCCCCATGCGCTACACGACCTATGAAAAGCCGGGCCTGATGAAGCGCCTGTTCGGAGGGAAGTAATATGTCCCTGCTCAGCATGCTGTTCGGCAGCAAACCCAAGACGGCAAATCTGGCCAAAGAACGCCTGCAACTGATCATTGCCCGTGAGCATGGCCCGCGCGACGGTTCGCCCGACTTCCTGCCCGACCTCCAGCGAGAACTGATCGCGGTGATCTCCAAGTACGTCAAAGTGAATCCCGATGACATCAAGGTGAACCTTGAGCGTCAGGACAACTACGAAGTGCTTGAGGTCAACATCGTGCTACCCGAAAAGGAGCACTGATCGCGTCAAAGATGCCCGGATGGTGAAATCGGTAGACACAAGAGACTTAAAATCTCTCGGCCTTTGGCTGTGCGGGTTCGATTCCCGCTCCGGGCACCATTTAAAATCAGCGACCTGCATATACAACCCGCATTCAGAGACGCGCCGTCGCACAAGCCTTTTCAGGCGCGTTGCACACAAGCTGCGCTGCACCGGCACCGGTTCGATCCCGTTGCCGACCAACGCTCAGAGCGCGAATCGATAGCGGGCTTTGCACTTACTGCGGCACCCGTTTGTCTTCGATGTTCAGATCGAAATCCGACGCATCGTGACGCTCATGCAGTTGCTCTGACGGCTCGCCCCAGGTGCGATTCACGATGCGCCCTCGCTGGACTGCCGCACGCGCCAGGATGTCGTCTGCCCAGCGGCGCAGGTGCTTGTAGCTGTCGACCTGCAAAAACTCGCCCGCACCGTAGGCTTGCCCCAGCACCAGGTTGCCATACCAGGGCCAGGTAGCCATGTCGGCGATGGTGTACTCGTCCCCGCCCAGATACCGATGCTCGGCCAGCTCGCGGTCGAGGACGTCCATCTGGCGCTTGACCTCCATGGTAAAGCGGTTGATCGGGTACTCGAACTTCTCGGGCGCGTAGGCATAGAAGTGCCCAAACCCTCCGCCCAGATAGGGGGCCGAGCCCTGCAGCCAGAAAAGCCAATTCAACACTTCGGTGCGCGCGGCCGCATCCTTGGGCAGGAAATGTCCGAATTTTTCGGCAAGGTAGAGCAGGATCGCGCCACTTTCAAAGACACGACGACCCGTTTCAGTATCAAGAAGCGCCGGGATTTTCGAGTTCGGATTGACTTCGACAAAACCCGTCGAAAACTGGTCACCCTGGCTGATCCGGATCAGATGGGCGTCGTACTCCGCGCCGCGCACGCCCCGCGCCAGCAGCTCTTCGAGCAAGATGGTGACCTTCTGACCATTGGGCGTACCCATTGAATACAACTGCAAGGGATGCTTCCCGCGCGGCAATGTGGCCTCGTGCGTCGGGCCGGAAACAGGGCGGTTGATCTTGGCCCATTCGCCACCATTTTCGGCATCCCAGGTCCAGACTTTGGGAGGTTCGTATTGATTCGTGCCAGACATGATTCCGAATTCCTTATCAATGGTTGGGTGCGTGTTCAATCCTGCATCCGGGCCGACCGTTCCAGGATGCGGGCGTAGCTCTCGACCCCTTGTGCGCCGCTGAGCAGATAGCGACGCTTGAAAAACGTCGCCGGCTCATCCACGCGTTTTCAGCACCGCGTTGTCGGACGGGTGCCGCCGATCCGTCAACACAGAAGAGCGCGCGACTGGCCATGCTGGCGTTTGATCATGAACCCGCTCGATCATACCCATATGACGTGAAACCTAGCGCAACAAGCGCTGTGCCTGGGCGGCGATCGTTCTGAGCGAGGCCGCGTCAAACATGCCACGGCCCAGCACCCGTATGGCAACAACCATCGCCATCAACCCCTTCGCGGTGGCCTCCGGGTCAAGTGCTGCGGGGAACTGCTGCCGCGCCTGCCCAGCTTCAATGCTGCGTTGAAGAAATGCCTGCGTCTCCTGCAATCCCGCTCGCACGATACCGTTCACTTGTTCTCCATGGGTCGTGAGTTCGGACGCGGTATTCACCAGAAAGCACCCCTTCTTCTCAGGGTCCGCAATGGTCTCGGCCACCAGAGCATCAAACAGCGCAGCAATGGCCCGCTGCGGATCATCCATCGCCTCCAACGCCGACAACATGGCGTGGCGCCTGTCTTTGTCATACTTTTGCAGTGCCTTGACGAACAACTGTTCCTTGCCGCCAAAAGCGTTATAGAGGCTACCCCGGGTAATACCCGTGCGCGCAATGAGATCGGCCATGGAAGCAGGCTCAAAGCCCTTCTCCCAGAAAACCTTCATCGCCTTGCCCACCGCCTCGTCCTCATCGAATGATTTTTCCCAAGGCATGCTGCGCCACCTCGATCCATGTTGAGCAAGGTCTCATGTTAACAGGTCTAGATCGAAAGGTTTAGACTTGGCGTCGAGCGGAACCGGACGAAGCGATCCCCATGAGGCGCCCGTCGACCACACGCTGCAAATCGACGAAAGCCAACGACCGCGGCGGCCCGATTCCTGCGCCGCGCGGGTACCGAGGCAACATATAATGTTTGCCCCAACGCCGTGGCCTGGATGCACCATGCGACTCAACCTTAAAGTTCCTTTTGCGGAAAAAGACCAAGCGAAAAAGCTTGGCGCGCGCTGGGATGCCGCCCGAAAAATCTGGTACGTCGACGCCAAGGAAGACATGAGCGCGTTTTCAAGGTGGTCACCAACGCCCCACGACGCTTCAACCGACACGGCACAAACGCCGAAGCGCGTCGCTGCGAGCGCTCGCAGCGCATCCAGCGGCGTTCAGGTGGGCAGCAACTACGTTGAACATCCCCGCGTGTGTGATTGCGCACCATGGGACGTGTGCGACAGATGCCGGGCCACCGCCCTGTCCCTGTAGCTCAAGGAACGCGTTCATGCAGACTGTAGCGGTCATCGACTTTGAAACGACTGGCCTGTCACCCGGACAAGGCGACCGCGCAACAGAGATTGCGGCGGTGATTCTCAAGGACGGCGCGATTGTCGGGCGCTACCAGAGCCTGATGAACAGTGGCGCCCGAATTCCGCCCTTCATCGAATCGCTGACCGGCATCTCCAACGACATGATCCGCACGGCGCCACCTGCCGCGGTGGTCATGCAAGAAGTGTCTGACTTCGTTGGTGACTACCCCTTGGTTGCCCACAACGCGTCATTCGACAGCAAATTCTGGGATGCCGAACTTGGGCGCATCGACCGTAAGCGACAGCAGGCATTCGTCTGCTCGCTGCTGCTGTCGCGGCGGATTTTTCCTTTCGCGCCGAGCCACAAGCTGAGTGCCTTGATTGAATATGCGAATCTTCCGGTCGCGGGACGGTATCACCGGGCCTTGGCCGACGCTGAAATGGCAGCCAGTCTTTTCCAGCGTTTGACCCATGAGCTACGCGAGCAACACCAGCTCAACAACATATCGGTCGATCTCCTCTGCCGGATTCAGCACGCACCGAAGTCTCAACTGACGAAACACATCGCACACGCGCGTGCAGGTTAACTCCGCACAGGTAAACGCCCCGCGCCGACCCAGCCGGTCACTGCAGCGCATCCGACGGCCCATCGGGCGAATCACGCCTGGCCGCATTGAATGGCGACAGTTTTCTCATCGTGGCGACTGTGTGGGTGAGATAATTGCAGCGCTCGCCGATCGCCAGCACCTCGAACAGCCTCTCCGTGGATGTCCTGCTGGCCGTTTTCGGATTTGCTGCTGCCGTGATCATCACGGGCCTGGCACATGGTTTTCTGGAGACACCGCTGAAGCAATGACCCGCAAGAGACACTCCGCCCTCGATTCGAGTGACCACCGCACCCCGTCGGACCGGACTGACGCGTGATCGTCCTCAACCTGCGCTGCGGCAACGGCCACGCCTTTGAGGGCTGGTTCGCATCCTCCGATGCGTTTGAGACTCAGCAGGCGGAGCGAAAAATCGACTGTCCGGTGTGCGCCAGCAGCGACATCAATCGCCTGCCCAGCGCGCCCTACGTGCGCACTGGCACCGCGGCCCCCACGCCCGGTGCCACGCCATCACGCAGCGACGATACCGCGGCACTCGCCGTCGCCAGTTTGCGTCAGCTCGCACAAAAAGCCGAGGATGTCGGCAAGGCCTTTCCGGCCGAAGTGCGCCGCATTCACCAGGGCGACGCCCCGGACAGAAGCATTCGCGGGCAGGCATCCATTGAAGAAGTCGCCGCGCTTCTCGACGAGGGCATTGGCGTGCTACCGATCCCTGCCGCCAAAGAAGACCTTCACTAGGGCGTGTTCAGCAGGGAATCGCCACCAGCGGAATCAACATCTCAGCCGCAGAGACACCGGCATGCACGCCAAGCATCGGGAAGCGCCGTTCGTTCGGCAGCCAGTCGTAGAGTGTCCAGTTGTCGCGCCCGATCAGGGCGAAATCGCCAACGCGTTCTGCCAGCTTTCGCGAGGGCTTTGCCGTCGGCCCGAACACTCCTGAATCGATGAGGCGGCGGCCTGGCACGACATGAAAGCGGTCGCCCAGCTGGGCAAGCGCCTCAAGTTCAAACTGCGCACGATATGCCTTCTTCACGCGACAGTAAGCCACCCGCCGTTCGCCCCACAACGGACCGTCCAAGCAGGACTGCAGGTCGCCTTCAGCGGCAATGTCGCATTGACGCTCGAGTGGAGAGTCGATGAACCCGTGGTCGGCAGTCACCAGCAGCAGCGCCCCACTGTCGGCAAGCTGCGCGCTCACCCGTGCAATCATGGCATCCAGCGCCTCAAAGTGCGCATCGCACTCAAGCGAGGCAATCCCGAACTGATGCGCCAGGGCGTCATAGTCAGCGTGGTAGGCGTAGACAAAGCCGTCCAGGCTGCCCAGATCAACGACGGACTGAACAAGCTGAGACTCCAGTCCAGGCAAATCCAGGTAAGCGTATCGCCGCGCCACACCGCGCGAGTGACGCAAATTGAACGGTGAGCCAAGAATGGACTCCGGCGCTACCATCACGCTACGCGTATCGAGGCGCTGAAACAGGCTGGGGTAGGGAAACAAGCGCGGCATGCGCCACCAGCCGGTCATGGGCTCCCGATCTCGACGCACCATCGGCAAAGGCGCGAACACACCACCAAAACGGTCGTCGCGGATAGTCCACCCGGTGAGCCCGTGCTCGGCGGGCGCGATACCGGTCAAGCTGGTGGTGATTGCACTCGCGGTGGTGGGTGGGAAAACACTGGTCAGCGTGCGCGCCTGATGTCGTGCGAGAAAACTGCCCGCGCCGCGGGTGGCGAGGTCGTGCGCGCCGAGCCCGTCGATCACCAGCAAGACCACAACACGCGCATCGTTCAGCGGCAAGGCGGCAGGATCGCGCAAACCCGGTATATCGACCCGACGGTCGCCAAAACGCTGCCGCAAGGAAACCATCAGGTTCAGCAGACTGCCCCCCTTGTAGTCGGGAGCAACGGTATCCGGCAAATCGAGAAATCGGGGGAATGTCATTTCGGCCATCCGGCGAGCACACGGCCATGATAGCGTCGCCGGGAGCGCGGCGGAAAAACAGAAGGGGAAGCCGGACGGCTTCCCCTTCGTGTTTTTGGAGCGGGAAACGAGGCTCGAACTCGCGACCTCAACCTTGGCAAGGTTGCGCTCTACCAACTGAGCTATTCCCGCAATACTTTCCTGGAGGCGCGGGGCGGAGTCGAACCGCCCTGGAGGGATTTGCAGTCCCCTGCATAACCGCTTTGCTACCGCGCCACTGACCGACTGCCAGGTCGGCCATTCACTGTCCGATTTCTCGGGAGTGAAAAGGGGAAAGCTGCGCTTTCCCCAGAATACTGGAGCGGGAAACGAGGCTCGAACTCGCGACCTCAACCTTGGCAAGGTTGCGCTCTACCAACTGAGCTATTCCCGCAAAACAGACCGCCATTATAGGCAGCCATTTTCTTCTGTCAAGGCGTTTTCAGCCTTTTTCACTGTCCCGCAACATGGGCATTGCACGGTGCAAATAATAGCCCATGGACCACAGGGTCAGCACCGCCGCAATGTAGATCAAAATGGTCCCGACCCACTGCGATTGCACCGAAAGCAGGGGCGCATTATACAGAAGCAAGGGGATCGCAACCATCTGTGCGGCAGTTTTTAATTTGCCCACGAATGCCACCGCGACACTGGCTGAACGCCCGACACGCGCCATCCACTCCCGCAGTGCGGAAATGGTGATTTCACGGCCGATGATGATCACCGCAATCATCGCATCAGCGCGCCCCAACTGCACCAGCATGATCAGCGCGGCGGCCACCATCAGCTTGTCGGCCACCGGATCGAGAAACGCTCCGAAAGCCGAGGTTTGATCGAGGCTGCGCGCCAGATACCCGTCGAACCAGTCGGTGATCGCGGCCACGCCGAACACCAGCGTCGCCGCGAGATTCCGTTCCGGCAGTGTCATCATGCCTTCGGGCAGATAGTAGACGCCGACAAACACCGGAATCATGATGATCCGTGCCCAGGTCAGCGTATTGGGTATATTCAATGGCATGAGTCTGTGGATGTAATTGCCTCGCCGATCGAAACCAACCGGGAGTACAGGCGCGAAGTGTAGCCGCTGGCGGCGCAGCTTGTCACGGCTCGCCGCCAGTGAGCTCGCCATGGATCAACTCTGCGAGTGTCCGGCTGATGCCTTCGACCCGGCACAGATCGTCCACCGTCGCGCTGCGCACGCCATCCAGACCACCAAAGGTGGCGAGCAGCGCACGCCTCCGTGTGGGCCCGACGCCAGCGATACGCTCAAGCCTGGAGCCGATGCGGGCCTTGCCGCGCTTGGCGCGGTGGCCGGTAATGGCAAAGCGATGCGCCTCGTCGCGGATCTCCTGCACCAGATGCAGCGCAGCCGATTCGGGCGATAGATGCATGGGTGGCCGACCATCGCCGAAGATGAGCGACTCCAGCCCCGGCTTGCGCCCCTCCCCTTTGGCCACGCCAACCGCTGGCAAGGCCGCCAGGCCAAGCTCGGCAAACACCTCCAGCGCCATCGACAGCTGGCCCCGACCACCGTCGATCAACACCAGATCAGGCAGCACGCCGTCACCGCTGGCGACTTTCTCGTAGCGTCGCGACAACACCTGACGCATGGCGGCGTAGTCGTCACCCGGCGTGATGCCAGTGATGTTGTAGCGCCGATATTCGCCGCGCTTCATCGCCCCGCCTTCGCACACCACGCAGGAGGCGACGGTGGCCTCCCCCATCGTGTGGCTGATGTCGAAACATTCGATGCGTGCCGGCGGCTCGCTCAGGCCAAGCGCCAGTTGCAAGGCCTCAAGCCGCGAGGCGCTTCGGTCGGACATTGCCAGCCGCGCCTGAATGGCAAGCGTGGCGTTGCGCTCCGCCATCTCGACCCAGCCTTTTTCCATCGGCCGACGTGGTGCAACCACGGCCGCCTGTTTGCCCAGGCCCTCGAGCACCGCCTTGACCAGCGCAGCATCAACTGACGCCACGATCTTGCCCGGCAGTGGCAGCATCGCGTAGTGCTGCTCAATGAAAGCGAGGAGCACGTCTTGCGTGGAGCACTCGCCATCGACGAGCGGGAACTGCGGCCGGTCGCCCAAATGACGGCCGCCACGAATCATCGCCAGATTGACACACACCAGGCCCTCGGACTGGACCGCGCACAGCACGTCCACGTCTTCTTCCTTGCCGCTATCGACGTACTGACGGTGCAGCACTTGCTGGAGCGCGCGAATCTGATCACGCAGCGCCGCGGCCTCCTCGAAAGCCATACGCTCGGCCGCGGCCGCCATGCTGTCGGTCAGGCCGTTGATGACCTCGGAGGTACGCCCTTCGAGAAACAGCGTAGCCAGACGCACATCGGCGGCGTAGTCCTGCTCGGAGATCAGCCCCACACAGGGCGCAGTACAGCGCTGGATCTGATGCAACAGACAGGGACGCGATCGGTGATCGAACACACCGTTTTCGCAGGTGCGCAGCTTGAACACTTTTTGCAGCAGATGAATGCTGTCGCGCACCGACACGCTGCCCGGAAAGGGCCCGAAGTAACGGGCACCTTTGGTGAAACCGCCCCGGTGAAACGCCAGCCGCGGAAAGCCATGCGCCGTCAGCGTGATGTAGGGGTAGGACTTGTCGTCCCGAAACAGGATGTTGTAGCGCGGCGACAGCGATTTGATGAGGTTGTTTTCGAGGATCAGCGCCTCGGCCTCGGAGCGCGTGGCGGTGAATTCCACCTGCACGATCTGCGACACCATCATGGCAATCCGCGGGCTGGCCAACTGGTTACGGAAATAGGACGAAAGACGCTTTTTGAGATTCTTGGCCTTGCCGACATACAACACCTGTGCCCCCTCGCCGATCATCCGGTAGACCCCGGGATCGGACGGCGCGTTGCGCAGAAAGGTCTGGTGATCGAAGCCCGTCACGTCAACGTTGCTCAGGCCCGCCGCGTGTGCTCGGCCAAGGCCGCCAGCTGCGCTTTTGCCTGCAGGTAGGCCGCGCTGCCCGGACACACGCTGTCTGCACGGGGGCGTGCGTGCAAGGCGCGCAAGCGCTCTGACAGCGTTGGCGGCACCTCGGGCTGCCAACGCGCCAGCAGGGTTTCCGCCAGATCGGGCCGGTTGCATACCAGCACCATATCGCAACCCGCGGCACGCGCGGCCTCGGCCCGGGCAACGATATCGCCCGCTTCGGTGGCGGCTTCCATGGTCAGATCATCACTGAAAATCACGCCCGAAAAGCCGAGTTGGCCACGCAGCACGGTCTGCAGCCAGAACGGTGAAAAGCCCGCCGGCCGGGAGTCGACGGCCGGGTAGATCACATGTGCCGGCATGACGCCGGCCAGCCGCGTCGCCAAGGTATGAAACGGCCGCATGTCCTGCGCGCTGATCGCGTCGAAATCGCGCATGTCGCGCGGCATATCGACATGCGAGTCGGCCTCGACAAAGCCGTGCCCTGGAAAATGTTTTCCCACGCAGCCCATGCCGGCATCCGCCATGCCATCGATCAGCGCGGTCGCCAGCGCGATGGTGGCGTCCGGGTCGCGGTGAAAAGCGCGGTCACCGATGACACGGCTCACACCGTAGTCGAGGTCAAGCACCGGGGTATAGCTGAGGTCCACGCCATGGGCGATCAATTCACTGGCCAACACACGACCGGCATCGCGCGCCAGCTGGCAACCGGTCTCGGGATTGGCCGACCAGGCTTTGCCCAGCACGCCCATCGCCGGCACGGCGCTAAAGCCCTCGCGAAAGCGCTGCACCCGCCCGCCTTCGTGATCGACCGTGACCAACAAGGCCGGCACGCGCAAAGTGCGAATATCAGCGCTCAGCGCCGCCAGTTGCTCGGGGTTGTCGTAGTTGCGGGCAAACAGGATGACGCCGCCCACCAGTGGGTGGCACAGGCGTTTGCGCTCGTCGTCAGTCAGGGCGTGACCGGCGACATCAAGCATCACCGGTCCGAGAGGCAGTATCGTCGGCATCAGGCCGGGTCCTTTTCAATCACGGCAAAAGCGACCACATAGTCGAGTTCATCGCTCAGACTCACATGCGAGCGCAGACCGTCGCGGGCGACGATGTCGGCCATCGCGCCATGGAATTCGAAATGGGGCTTGCCCAGCGCGTCGCGCACGATGGCGACCGAATGCAGGGTCGCCGGCACGGCGACACCCGTGCCATAGGCTTTGCCGAAGGCTTCCTTGGCCGCAAAGCGCTTGGCCAGCAAGCGCTCGGGCTGCGGTGCATCGTGATAGGCCTGACGTTCGCTTGGCGCCAGAATGCGATAGGCAAAGCGATCACCATGCCGCGCCAGCGCCTGCCGAATCCGCGCGACGCTGACCATGTCGGTGCCGATGCCGTGAATCATGGCGCGCCCTACTCGCCCTGCCCGGCCGCTTCACGCATCAGCCGCTTCATTTCTCGCACCGCCTCGCGCAGCCCGCAAAACACGGCGCGGGAGACGATGGCGTGGCCGATGTGCAGTTCACGAATGCCGGCCAGCCGCGCGATGGGCTGAACGTTGTAATAGTTGAGCGCATGGCCAGCATTGAAGCGCATGCCCGCGGCGCGAATCATGTCGCCGGCGCGTCGAATCTTGTCGATCTCGGTCACCACGGCCGGGCTTTGAGCATCGCGACCGGCACGGTGGAAGGCCGCAGCGTAGGGGCCGGTGTGGATCTCACAGACGCGGGCGCCAATGCGTGCCGCCGCCTCTACCTGGACCGGGTCTGCGTCAATGAACACACTGACCGAAATGCCGGCATCGGCGAGCCGCGTAACCGAGTCGCGCAAGGATGCCTCTTGCGACACGATGTCGAGACCGCCTTCGGTGGTGACTTCCTGCCGCCCTTCGGGCACGAACATGGCCATCTCGGGCTTGAGTGCCGCGGCGATGCCGACCATTTCGTCGGTGGCGGCCATTTCAAGATTGAGCTTGACCTGAGTGAGATCGCGCAGCTTGCGAACATCGTCATCATTGATGTGCCGGCGATCTTCGCGCAGATGCACGGTAATACCATCCGCGCCACCCAGATGCGCCTCGACAGCAGCCCAGACCGGGTCCGGCTCCCAGGTGCGCCGTGCCTGTCGCAAGGTGGCGACATGGTCGATATTCACGCCCAATTCAATCACAGTGCTTGCAACTCCTTGAACATCCGGCGCGAATGCAATGGCTGAGCGCCGAGGTGGTGTTGGATCAAGTGGCGCAGCAAGGCCTTGCTCTGCACCAGCGTTTTCGGGTCGTCGAAACGGCCAGCGGCCATGTCGAGCAGGGTCTGTCCCGTGACCATCGGCAGACCGTCTTCGGGCGATACGTCTCTCACGGGACCGCGATCGATTATATAGCCGTAGTGTGCGTCGGCCACGATGGGCGATTCGGTCTCGGCATCGTGTTCCAGCGGGACGCCGTAGCCAAGCTCGGACAGCAGCGTCAGTTCAAAGGCACGCAGGATGGGTTCGAAACGGGTCTCGCCCGGCAGGCGCTGAATCAGCGCCGCGTAGTGGGCATACAGTTCGGCATGCGCGTCTTCACGCGGGAGTAGCTTGACGAGCAATTCATTAAGGTAATAGCCGCAGAGCAATTCCTTGCCGGACAGCAAGGGTTGGCCACCCAACCACTCGGCGCGCACCAGTGTTTTCACCTCGCCGCCGCCCGACCAGTCCAGCAACAAGGGCTGGTAGGCCATCAGCACACCACGCAACGCGGACATCGGGCGACGCGCGCCCTTGGCGACCAGGGCCATGCGGCCATAGTCGCGGCTGAACACTTCGACGATCAGGCTGGTTTCCCGATACGGGTGGGTGTGAAGCACAAAACCGGGTTGTTGATCGACGCGCTGCTTCTGGCCCACGGCGCGCTCACTCAGTCGTAGCCGAGGCTCTTGAGTGCGCGCTCGTCATCGGCCCAGCCCGACTTCACTTTGACCCACACTTCGAGGTAGATCTTGGCGCCAAACAGCTCTTCCATGGCTTTGCGTGCTTCGGTCGAAATCCGCTTGAGATGTTCGCCGCCTTTGCCGATGACGATGCCCTTGTGCCCCGGCTTGTCGACGATGATGGCCGCATTGATGCGCCGCAAGCCGCCGTCGGCCTCGAAACGCTCAATTTCGACCGTCATGCCGTAAGGCAACTCATCGCCGAGCAAGCGAAAAAGTTTCTCTCGCAGGAACTCAGCCGCAAGGAAGCGTTCGCTGCGATCGGTGACGTCATCGGGCCCGAACATTGGCGGGCCTTCGGGCAGATAGGTGCGCGATACGGCAAGCAAGGCATCAACGTTTTTGCCGCGCTCGGCCGACAAGGGCACGATTTCGGTGAAGGGGAAGGCGCCACGGACGCGCTCGATGAACGGCAGCAGGCTGGATTTGTCAGCCACCGTATCTACCTTGTTGATGACCAGGATCACTTTCGCGTCGCGCGGCAGCAAAGCCACGACTTGTTCATCTTCAGGGCCAAATTTGCCGGCCTCGATCACCAGATACACCAGGTCAACATCGGCGAGCGACTGGGTCACCGTGCGATTCATGGTTCGGTTCAGCGCATTCTGGTGACGGGTCTGGAAGCCCGGGGTGTCGACAAACACGAACTGTGCGGTGTCGTCGGTCAGGATGCCCGACACGCGGTGACGCGTCGTCTGCGCTTTGCTCGAGACGATACTGACCTTGAGGCCGATCAGTCGGTTCATCAGCGTCGACTTGCCCACATTGGGGCGACCAACGATTGCGATGAAACCGGTATGGAAGGCCGTGCCGTCCGGAGAGTGATTATCCTGCATGTTTTTCCAAGGTTTCCATGGCAAGCAAGGCCGCTTGCTGTTCTGCGGCTCGCCTGCTAGAACCGATGCCCCGCGTTTGCAGACCGCCATCGATGGTGCATTCGACATCGAATTGCTGTGCATGTGCCTCGCCGAGCGTTTCGACCAGGCGGTACTTTGGCAACTGCTTCCTGCGCGCCTGCAGCCATTCCTGCAACCGGGTTTTCGGATCTTTCAGGCTGGTGTTCGGATCCAGACTCGCCAGACGGGATTTGAACAGGTGGTCGATCACGGTCTTTGCCGCATCGAACCCGCCGTCAAGATAGACCGCCGCGAACAAGGCTTCCAGCGCGTCAGAAAGAATCGAAGGACGTTCGGCGCCACCACTCTTCTGCTCCCCCTCTCCCAGACGCAACACCGAACCGAGTTCCAGGCTGGCGGCAATACCGTGCAGCGCATCCTGGCACACGAACTGCGCACGCAAGCGCGACAAATCGCCCTCACGCAAATCCGGGAAGCGCGAGAACAGCGCCAGCGCAACCACATGATTGACCACGCTGTCACCGAGAAATTCCAAGCGTTCGTTATTTGGCTGACCGTAGCTGCGGTGGGTCAACGCCTGACGCAGCCGGGTGGGGTCCTTGAAACGGTAATCGAGCCGTTCTTGCAGCGTTTCGAAGGTCACCCGACCACCATCAAGAACCACCACGCAGTACACCCGTATCGAATTCGATGAGCAGGCTCACGTTGCCGGCAATCGGCACCTTGCGCGAATAGCTCACCGACATTTCGAATTTGTTGCCACGCTTGATGATGAGCAAATCGCGACCGGAGACACTCTTCACATCACCGATATAGGCACGTTTGTCGAAGTCCGAACGCAATTGACTGACGGGCACTTCGGGCGACGGATTGGCGTCGATCATCGCGTTCAATACCCGCTTTACCGCCATGTACTCGGTGACCACCGGTACCGTACGCATCCCGATCAGGAACAAAAAGCCGAGAATCGCGCCGAGGATCAGCACACCCATCAGGGACAAACCCGTTTGCTTATTCTTCATATGATTGCCCTTCAGTGGAAAAAGCCGATACGGCTCGGCTCGTTGAAGTTGAACCAGATCATAAACGCTTTGCCAACAATATTCTGCTCTGGCACGAAGCCCCAGAATCGGCTGTCGCTACTGTCGTCCCGATTGTCGCCCATGACAAAGTAATGCCCTTCCGGCACCGTACAACGCACGCCGTTGTTAGTATAGGTGCAGTTCTCCCGCTGCGGGAACTGCCTGGGCTGCGGGACATATGCGGGCTTGTCCGCGTCATTCAGAAAGGCGTGTTCGACGTCACCCAGCTTCTCGCGAAATTGCGCACTGGCATAAAGACGATCGAGGTGAACATACTCACCTTCAGACGATATCTCGAGCGGCTCGCCATTGATCGTCAGACGCTTGTCAAAGTAGGCAATGGTGTCACCGGGCAGACCGACAACACGCTTGATGTAGTCGAGCGAGGGATTTTCCGGATACCGGAACACCATCACGTCGCCCCGCGCCGGCGTATTCATATCAACAACCTTCTTGTTGATCACCGGCAAACGAATGCCGTAGGTATATTTATTGACCAGGATGAAATCACCCACCAGCAAGGTCGGAATCATCGAGCCCGACGGGATCTTGAACGGCTCGACCAAAAAAGAGCGCAAAAAGAACACCGCGAGAATGACCGGAAAAAAACTGGCGCCATATTCGACCCACCAAGGCTCACCCGCGCCCGGCGCGCGCAGTTTTCGCGCGTAAAGTTTATCAAGCAGCCACAGTACACCGGTCGCAACCAGCAGCAAAAAAAGGATCAGGGCAAAATTCACATCAACTCCGGATTGCGTCCCAAAGAGGTTACTTGCTGTCGTCGGTACGCAGCACCGCGAGGAAAGCTTCTTGCGGAATTTCGACGGCGCCGACCTGCTTCATCCGGCGCTTGCCCGCTTTTTGCTTTTCGAGCAGCTTGCGTTTGCGGGAAATGTCGCCGCCGTAACATTTGGCGAGCACGTTTTTACGCAGGGCCTTGATGTTCTCGCGCGACACGATGGTCGATCCGATGGCCGCCTGTACCGCGACATCGAACATCTGACGCGGAATGATGCCGCGCAGCTTGGCCGCCAACTCGCGGCCGCGGTAATGCGCATTCGCACGATGCACGATCACCGACAACGCATCCACCTTCTCGCCATTGACCAGCATGTCCAGTTTGACCAGATCGGCCGCCTGATAGCAATGCAGTTCGTAGTCGAGCGACGCATAGCCACGCGACACCGATTTGAGACGATCAAAGAAGTCCATGACCACTTCGTTCATCGGAATGTCGTACACCAGTTGAACTTGCCGGCCGTGGTAGCGCATATCCACCTGCGAACCGCGTTTCTGGGTACACAGCGTGATCACCACCCCGACATATTCCTGCGGCAAATAAATGGTCGCGCGGATGATTGGCTCACGGATCTCGTCCATTTTTGACGGATCGGGCAACTTGGCCGGATTCTCGACCTTCATGACCGTGCCATCTTTCATCAGCACTTCGTACACCACGGTCGGTGCCGTAGTGATCAGATCGATATCGAACTCACGCTCAAGCCGCTCTTGAACGATATCCATATGCAGCAGGCCGAGGAAGCCGCAGCGGAAACCGAAGCCCAGCGCCTGCGACACTTCCGGCTCAAAGCGCAAGGCGGCATCGTTGAGCTGCAGCTTTTCGAGCGATTCACGCAATTGCTCGTATTCGTTGGACTCCACCGGATACAAACCGGCAAACACCTGCGATTTGATTTCCTTGAAACCGGGCAGAGGCTTGTCGGCCGGACGGGTCGCCAGGGTGACCGTATCGCCCACCTTGGCGTCCGAAATCACCTTGATACCACTGATCACAAAACCCACTTCACCCGCCGACAGCGTGTCGCGCACCAGCGATTTGGGCGTAAACACCCCGACCTGGTCGACCGGGTACTCCGCGCCATTGGCCATCAAGCGCATGCGGTCCTTGGCCTTGATGCTGCCGTCGATCACGCGTACCAAAATGACCACACCCACGTAGCTGTCGAACCACGAGTCGATGATCAAGGCTTTCAGCGGCGCCGCGGGGTCGCCCACCGGTGGCGGCACACGCCGCACCACGGTCTCGAGAATGTCATCGATACCCAGGCCGGTCTTGGCCGAACACAGCGTCGCTTCGGAGGCATCGACACCGATCACGTCCTCGATTTCGGCGCGCACGCGCTCCGGGTCGGCCGCGGGCAGGTCCACCTTGTTGAGCACCGGAATCACTTCCAGATTCTGCTCAATCGCCGTATAGCAGTTGGCCACGGTCTGTGCTTCCACGCCTTGCGACGCATCGACCACCAGTAGCGCGCCTTCGCAGGCCTGCAGGGAGCGCGACACTTCATAGCTGAAGTCCACATGCCCCGGAGTGTCAATCAGGTTGAACTGATAGACCTGCCCGTCCTTGGCTGTGTAGAGCAAGGACGCGGTCTGCGCCTTGATGGTGATGCCACGCTCCCGCTCCAGGTCCATCGAATCGAGCACCTGGGCATCCATCTCCCGGTCAGCCAGGCCCCCGCAGCGGTGGATCAAGCGATCCGCCAGCGTGGACTTACCGTGGTCAATGTGGGCAATGATGGAGAAATTACGTATGTGGCGCATATTCACAACAAAAAAGGTGCCTTGCGGCACCCTCGTTTCCCGGGCGTAGTCAATCGGCGGATTCTATCGGAAATCGGGCCAAATAGGCACGCAGCGCCGCCTCGTCAAGATGGTAGTGGCACAGCTCCTCGCCATTGTCAGCCAATAACACCGGCACCAACTCGCCCCAGCGCGCTTCCAGCGCCGCATCGCTATCCACATCGATAACGTCGATCTCGACACCCGCCACGTCTGCCAGTGGCTTGGCCGCGGCCAGCATGTCATCGCACAAATGACACCAGCTGCGACTGAGCAGCTGCAGCGTCCGCATCAGCGGGCCTCAATCGCCATAAAACTGCGCCCGGCGCCGCGTTGCAGCAAGATAGTCAGCGCCTCCTGCGGACCCAGCCGCGCCAGGGCAGCATCCAGATCTTCGAGCTTTCGCAGTGGCGTCTGCTTACCGGCTGACACCGACGCCACCAATAAATCGCCCTCGCGCAAGCGTGCACGCGCCGCCGGGCCTTCAGCCTTTCTGACCTCAAGCCCCCACTGGGCACCCAGTGTCTTTAGCCGTGCGCCACTAGGCTCTGACAAACTCAGCCCGCGCCGGGCCAGATCATTCAATTTGGGCGGAACATACCGCTGCGGAGGCGAACTCTCGGCATTCGGCCAATGCCCTAATGTGACGGTCAGATGCTGGCGTACACCATCGCGAATCACTTCCATCGGCACTTCCCGACCCGGGGCCACGCGCGCCACAATGCGTGGCAAATCGTCGGAGCGCCGAACCGGGGTATCGCCAAAACCTGCGATCACGTCACCCACCATCACCCCGGCGTGTAACGCCGGGCTATCGGGCTCGACCATCCCGACCAAGGCGCCGTCCAGCGACGGCAGACCGAACGCACTCGCCAGCGCTGGCGTCACTTCCTGAATGCCCACACCAATCCGGCCGCGCGCCACCTTCCCCGAGCGCCTGAGTTGAGACTGGATATCCATGGCAACATCGATCGGAATCGCAAACGACACCCCCATGAACCCACCCGTGCGGCTATAGATCTGGGAATTGATGCCCACCACTTCGCCCGCCAGATTGAACAGCGGCCCGCCAGAGTTACCGGGGTTGATTGCCACGTCGGTCTGGATGAAGGGCACGAAGCTGTCTTCCGGAAACACGCGCCCCTTCGCGCTGACGATCCCCGCGGTCACACTGTTTTCGAAGCCGAAAGGCGAGCCGATCGCCACCACCCACTCGCCAACGGCCAGCCCATCCGGCCGCCCCATTCGCACGGCAGGCAAGCCACTCCCATCGATCTTCAGCAAAGCGATATCGGCGCGTTTGTCCGACCCGATCAGGCTTGCCGAATAGACCCGGCGATCAAGCAGGCGCACCTGAATCGTCTGGGCATTGGCCACCACATGGGCATTGGTCAGAATGTAACCGTCATCGGAAATGAAAAACCCGGAACCTTGGGACTGCTCGGGCTCTTCCGGCTCGACTTCCGGCGCGTCAGGCAACAAGCGCCGCAAGAACTCCGGAACATGCGGATTTTCACCCGATTCAGGATGCGCCATTCTGGCCTCGGACGCCGCCTGGGAAATGCTGATATTGACCACCGACGGGCCATGCTCACGCACCAGCGCACGAAAATCGGGGAGCACATCGGCCCGGACAATGCCGACGCTGAACATGCACAGCGCCGCCATCATCAGGCGCAAACAGGCCCGTCTAATCATGGCGTGCGGTGACGTCAGCATGCGCGTCCGAGCACCAGGCGGCGTCGGCCGCCAAACGGACTGACAGCTTCTGCCGCCAAAAACGCCGTCCGCCAATCGCGCGGACGATCAGCACCGACGCGATCAAAGCCACCGCCAGACCGGTCAGCGCACCCGCATTGCCGGCCAACCATGTACCGACGCCGGCACCGAGCAGCGCGCCGAGTGTCGGCACGCCATAAGTCACTGCCGCAGCGCCAAGCGCCGCGCCATCGTCAATCTGCAGACGGACACGATCCCCGGCAACAAAAAGCTGCGGATTATCAACATGGAAGACTTCATCGGGCTTGCCAAAGGCATGGGCAATTTTAGCCCCGCCACAGCCACCCGGTTCATTGCAGCGGCCACACCCCGTGGGTTGATCGTCGACCCGCACCCACGCCTGATCTGCGCCGGCACGCAACACAATGCCCCGCGCTTCGATCACTGGCTGGCCGCCGTCATGCCGTCACCCACACGGCGAAGTGCTTCGTTCGGCGCTTCGCCCAGCACGGTCAGACGATGTCCGGCGACATTCCTGGCATAGACGGCAATCGATCCGGCCTCCATGAACCCGGCGCTGTCATCGGTGGATTGAGCCGGCTCGACAAACACCGAAATATTGGCCAGACCATCGGACACCACCAGATGCAGCACCGACTGTCCGTGAGCCCCTACCGACCGACGCACGGACGAGACCAGCCGATAGCCCGGGAGCATGTCGCCCAGTTGCCAGGCAGACGCATCACCGCTGGCTTCATCGCCCTTTGCGTTAACCGTCTGCCAGTCGTCAGCGACGGCGTATTTCTGCTTCAACAGCGCGGGGTCGATATCGCCGCCAATACGAATGTCGTTAAACGCAAACTGCTCAATCAATTCACCATTTCCGTCGAGCAGACGTGCTTTGAGCAACAGACCACTCTCCTCGTCCGCCCACAATTGATGACCGTAACGGAGGTTGTCTTTCGGTTCGAGAATGATCAACTGCGCCTTGCGTCCGGCAACCCGACTCATATCCCCGCGGGAAATCCGGTAGTACTCGTTCAAGGCCGCCACCGCCACCGGCAGTCGGGCCGGGAACGCACGCCGATTACCGATCCGATCGATAATTACGGTCTTGAGATCGGGCAGAACACAACGAACCTCGGCATTCGTACGAATCACTTCTCTGGGATTGCCATCGAGGGTCTCGATGCGTTCGACTTCACCATCCGACCCCGTCACATGCGCAATCCGCAACGTTTCCAGGCGCTTTCCGCTGAGATAGGAGAACGTTCCGGAGAAATTGACCTTCTGGGTCGCGACCGCCATCCGGTTCATCCAGGACAAGGCATCGTTCTCTGGCGCGGCCAATGCTGCCCCGCAAAAAACAAACAGCCAGACGGCAAAGAGGCGACGCCTCATCGCTGCGCCCCGGAAGACACATCGGCAACCGTGCGAACAAACGGCGCGACAGCCGGAATGGCGCCTTGATTCGCCAGACTTTGATGCGCAAACAGATAGGCCCGCAAGGGCTCCCGATCCTGTCGTTTCGTCTCGACAGCGGTCGCCACCAAGGGCTGAGGCGCCAACCGGGCCATTTGAATGGCCGACGTATCGGTGCTTTGCGGTATTGCGAGCCACCCCACCGCAGCCACGCCCGCCACTGACGCCGCCAAAGGAAGGAGTCTCCGCCAGGACTTTTCGTTCGCCGACTCAGATCCCGAAGGTCGGATCGACACCGGCGCGAGTACGGTCGGCTCCTGAGCCAGACCGGCCATGACCCGCACGGACAAATCACACGACAACTCAGGCTCTCCACGAAGCGCATCGCCGATCAGACAGTAGTGGTCCCACTGACGGCGAGCATCGGCGGACTCGCCAACCGAATTCAGGACCGGCTCCACCGCTTGTGCATCAAGATTGCCATCAAGCAGTGCCGAAATACGTTCCTTCATACCTACCACCGTTGATCAGGGGCCGTATCCAACAACGGCCGGAGTTTTTCTGCAATCGCCTCGCGCGCCCGAAATATTCGCGAACGCACAGTACCAATTGGGCATTCCATAATGCCGGCGATTTCCTCGTAGCTCAGTCCCTCGATTTCGCGCAAAACAATGGCCGTTCTCAACTCTTCCGGCAATGCTTCCATCGCAATGTCGACGGTCTGTCCGATCTGACGAGACATCATCAAGCGCTCTGGCGTATTGATGTCCCGCAACTGATCTCCATCCTCAAACGTCTCAGCCTCTTCCGAATTGAACCCCGTGGTCGTCGGGGCCCGACGACGCTGAGCCACCAGATAATTCTTCGCCGTATTCACGCCAATGCGATACAGCCAGGTGTAAAACGCACTTTCGCCGCGAAACGCTGGCAGCGCTCGATAGGCCTTGATAAACGTTTCCTGCGCAACATCCTCCACCTCAGCGGGGTCGCGGATCAGGCGCGACAGCAAGCGCAGCAACTTGCGCTGATACTTGGAAACCAACAGGCCGAATGCCTGTTTGTCTCCGCGCTGTACGCGCTCAACAAGTTGTTGATCCAGTTCTCGGTCGGTCATTTGGCTCGGGGGAAACGAAAATCGATCGCGGCGGCGAATAAACCGCGAAAGTATAACCAACCCGGTGCCTCACGCCAAAAACACATCAACCTGTGCAATCGACTCCTCGTTCTGCGAATAGTTCAGATAGCGCAGGGGTTTTTGCATCACCAGCGACATGTCACCGAGTGATATAGTTGGCGCCGACCCATATTTCGCTGGAACCAGTCGGTGGAAACCTTCGACGTTGTCATTATCGGAAGCGGCCTGGCCGGCCAGTCACTCGCGTTGCGCCTGGCAGAACATCGCAAGGTGGCGATCGTCACCAAACGGACGCTCAGCGACAGCGCCAGTGCCTGGGCGCAAGGCGGCATTGCCGCCGTTCTCGACCCGACCGACAGTATCGAGTCACATGTTTCCGACACCTTCGATGCCGGCGCCGGGCTCAACAGCCGCGCCGCCACACAACATGTCGTCGAAAACAGCCGTCGCGCAATCGAGTGGCTGATTGATCGCGGCGTGCCGTTTACCCGCGATGACGATACCCCCACCGGCTATCACCTGACCCGCGAAGGTGGCCATAGCCACCGGCGCATCATCCACGCCGCTGACGCCACCGGTGCAGCCGTCCAGGCCACCCTCAGCCGACAAGTCGCGGCCCACCCGAACATCACGGTCCTCGAGCGGCATATCGCGATCGACCTAATTTCCGGCAACAAGCTGGGTCAGGCAGACCGTGGCTGCCTCGGCGCCTATGTCCTCGATATCGACAAGGAACACGTCAAGACGCTGCGTGCCTCAGCCACCGTGCTGGCCACGGGGGGCGCCGGCAAGGTCTACGTCTACACCACCAATCCCGACACAGCGACAGGCGACGGTATCGCCATGGCCTGGCGGGCCGGATGTCGTGTAGCCAACATGGAGTTCATCCAGTTCCACCCGACCTGTTTGTACCACCCGCAAGCCAAGTCCTTCCTGGTATCTGAAGCCGTTCGGGGTGAAGGCGGTTTGCTGCGTTTGCCCAGCGGTGAGCGCTTCATGCCAGAGCACGATCAACGCGCAGAGCTCGCGCCGCGCGACATCGTTGCGCGTGCGATCGACTTCGAAATGAAGAAACGCGGCCTGGATTGCGTCTTTCTGGATATCAGCCACAAACCGGCCGAATTCCTGAAATCGCACTTCCCGACCATTCTCGCGCGCTGCCTGGAGTTGGGCATCGACATCACCCGCCAGCCCATCCCTGTCGTTCCCGCGGCCCACTACACCTGCGGCGGGATCGTCACCGACCTGCAAGGACGCACCGACCTCCCCGGCCTCTACGCCGTCGGCGAGGCCACCTGCACCGGTCTGCATGGCGCCAACCGGCTGGCCAGCAACTCGCTGCTCGAGTGTGTGGTGTTCAGCGAAGGCATTGCAGAGGCCATTCTGGCGCAACCCGTTCTACCTCCCGTGCCCCTACCGCCCTGGGACGAAAGCCGGGTCACCGATGCCGACGAAGAAATCGTAATCTCCCACAACTGGGAAGAACTTCGCCGCTTCATGTGGGACTACGTCGGCATTGTCCGTACCAACAAGCGCCTGCTGCGCGCTCAGCACCGCATCCGGCTGCTGACCCGTGAAATCAACGAGTTCTACACCAACTTCCGGGTCACCAACGACTTGATCGAATTGCGCAATCTGGTCACCACCGCTGACCTCATCGTACGCAGTGCCCTGCGGCGCAAAGAAAGCCGCGGTCTGCATTTCAGCCGTGACTATCCGGGCCTTCAGCCACGGCCGCGGGACACCGTCCTCCGTCCGCGGAAAGCATCGACAAAATAATTCAATTCCCGGGGCTTTCTGATGGCATTGGCCGAAGGCGCGGCGCATTTCGGAACCACACACACAGCCAGCGCCATCCCTCCGGGTGCACCAAGGCATCCGGCATGACCATCACCGCATGACGCTGTCCGTCCTCGCTGCGGCCATGCAGCCAGAACACGCCGAAAAGATCCACACTGGAGGCCGCCAGAGCACACGCGTCGGCTTCGCCGGGTGGAATCCAGTACCCATCGGGCAGCAAAGTCAGGCGGCGTCGTGACCTTGTTCGCCGATATGCCAATATCGAAAGTGCCATCACGGCCGCGGCCCAGCCGGCACTCAGCCAGCCGCTGAGGCCAGGCGTCGCCATCAAAGACAAAGCCGTCGCGCCACCTGCCACCATCAAGAGATGGCGCAAGTCACGCGACGGCTTCAATTCCAGCGTGAGCGGCAGGCGGAACACCGCCTCCGTCATGTTTTTTTAAACCCGGGCCAGCGCCAAAGTACCGTTCGTGCCACCGAAGCCGAAGGAGTTCGACAAGGCGACACGGATGTCCATCGGCCGCGCCTTGTTGGCCGCGTAATCGAGATCGCAGGCCGGATCCTGATCAACCATATTGATCGTCGGCGGTGCAATCTGATGATGTACTGCGAGCGCCGTAAACACCGCTTCAACGCCGCCAGCAGCGCCGAGCAAGTGACCCGTCATGGATTTGGTTGAACTGACCACCAGATCCTTGGCGTGCTCACCAAAGCACCGTTTCACCGCCACGGTTTCGGCCACATCGCCCAACGGCGTTGAAGTGCCGTGCGCATTGATGTAATCGAAGTCAGTCGGCGACAGCTTGGCATCCCGGATGGCATTGGTCATGGAGCGGGCTGCGCCGTCACCGTCCTCGCAAGGCGCGGTCATGTGATAGGCGTCGGCACTCAGGCCATAGCCCACCACCTCAGCGTAGATCTTGGCGCCACGGGCTTTTGCGCGCTCGTACTCTTCGAGCACAACCACGCCGGCACCTTCACCCAGCACGAAGCCATCGCGACCGGAATCCCACGGACGACTCGCCGTCGCGGGATCGTCATTGCGGGTCGACAGTGCCTTGGCTGACGCGAAACCACCAATGGCCAGCGGCGTGATCGTAGCCTCGGCACCGCCGGCGACCATCACATCGACGTCACCGTACTTGATCATGCGTGCGGCTTCGCCAATGCAGTGGGTGGCCGTGGTACATGCCGTCACCATGGCCAGACACGGGCCTTTGAAGCCATACATGATCGACAGATGACCGGCGATCATGTTGATGATGGTACCGGGGATGAAGAAGGGCGAAATCTTGCGATGACCCGCCCGAAGGTAGTCATCGTGCGTCGCCTCGATCATCGGCAAACCGCCGATGCCCGAACCGATATTCACGCCAATTCTTTCGGCATCAGGGCCGCTGACGCCCTCCAGCCCGGCATCGCGCACGGCCTGCATTCCGGCGGCCATGCCGAAATGGATAAAGGTATCCATCCGTCGCGCCTCTTTGGGCGACAGATAGGTGCCTATATCAAAATTCTGAACCTCCCCGGCGATGCGCACCGGGAAGGCCGACGCGTCAAAGCGCGTAATCTCCGTGATGCCGGAGCGGCCATTTACAATGTTGTCCCAAGCATCCGGGATAGTATTTCCGACTGGGGATACGATCCCCAGGCCGGTTACAACAACTCTGCGACGGGTCAATGTTCGCTCCGGTATCGGTTGATTACTTGCTCAGATGCGCAGTTACGTAGTCGATCGCTTGCTGCACGGAGGTGATCTTCTCAGCCTCTTCGTCCGGAATCTCGCACTCGAACTCTTCCTCGAGCGCCATCACCAGTTCCACGGTGTCCAGCGAATCAGCACCAAGATCGTCCACGAACGAGGACTCGTTCTTGATTTCGGACTCGTTAACACCGAGTTGCTCCGCGACGATTTTCTTGACGCGTTGTTCGATGTTCTCCATGAAATAGCTCCTTCCCGGATATGCGGGTATGTAGTTTAGGCGGGCGTATTCTACCAAAAAGGCAGCGCACCCATAGCGTCAAGTTTACGCCATGTACATGCCACCATTGACATGCAAGGTCGTACCAGTGACATAGGACGCAGCTGGCGATGCCAAAAAGCCCACCGCAGCTGCAATTTCTTCAGGTTTTCCAAGGCGTCCGACCGCGATCTGCCCCGTCAGTGCCTCACGCGCACCATCGGGCAACGCTCGCGTCATGTCGGTATCGATAAAGCCCGGTGCAACACAATTGACCGTGATATTCCGGCTACCCAGCTCGCGTGCCAGCGCGCGAGCCATGCCTGCCACACCGGCCTTGGCGGCTGCGTAATTGGCCTGTCCCGGATTACCCGAGCTGCCAACCACCGAGGTCACATTGATGATGCGACCATGGCGCGCCTTCATCATGCCGCGCATCACGAGGCGCGACATGCGAAACACTGCTTTGAGGTTGGTATCGACGACAGCGTCCCACTCGTCATCCTTCATGCGCATGGCGAGGTTGTCGCGCGTAATGCCGGCGTTGTTAACCAAAATACCAACTGCACCAAACTCTTTTTCGATCGTGGCAATCGCAGCCTCACAAGCTGCGGCGTCGGTCACGTTCAACGCCAGACCGGTGCCACTAAATCCATTTTCAGCCAAGGCCTTGGCAATATCAGCGGCGCCAGCGTCGGACGTGGCGGTACCGATCACGGTCGCCCCCATCCCCGCCAGTTCCATCGCGATGGCTCGGCCAATGCCGCGGGACGCACCCGTCACCAATGCAACCTGAGCTTCAAGTACTTTCGTCATGCGCCTTCCTTCACCAAAGCAATCGCCTCCTGCACCGAGGCCTCATCGACCAATGCCACGCCCTGCACATCACGGACGATGCGCTTGGTCAGGCCCGCGAGCACTTTTCCCGGGCCGCATTCAATGACAGCAGACGCACCGCGTGCGGCAATCGCCTCCAGGGATTCGATCCAGCGCACCGGCGAATAAGCCTGGCGTACCAGCGCATCCCGAATATCGGCTGCCGACGAGCACACGGCGACGTCGACGTTATTCAGCACCGGAATGGCAGGCGTGTTCAGCTCAACCGTTGCCAGGCGCTCTGCCAACTGCGCCGCTGCAGGCTTCATCAAGGCGCAATGGAACGGCGCACTCACCGGGAGCAACACCGCACGCTTCGCGCCGCGGGTCTTGGCCAGCGCCATCGCGCGCTCGACCGCAGCAGTGCTGCCGGCGATCACGATCTGCCCCGGGGCATTCAGGTTGGCAGCCTCGACAACATCGCCCTCGGCCGCTTCAGCACATACCGCAATCACAGCCTCGGCATCCAGGCCCAGCAAGGCCGCCATGGCGCCCTGACCAGCCGGCACAGCCGTTTGCATGGCCGCTGCGCGGAAGCGCACCAGCGGTACCGCATCCGAAAACTTCAGCACCCCGGCCGCCACCAGCGCACTGTACTCGCCGAGACTATGGCCTGCGACCACATCGGGCGCCGGGCCACCTGCGGCCAGCCAGGCACGATAGACCGCAACACCAGCCGTCAGCATCAAGGGCTGGGTATTGACCGTCTGCGACAGCACCTCGGCCGGGCCTTCGGCAACCATCGCCCACAGATCTTCACCGAGCGCGTCGGACGCTTCCTGGAAGGTTTGACGAATTTCGGGCGAATCGCCATACGCGGCCATCATGCCAACCGCTTGCGAGCCCTGACCGGGAAAAACGAGTGCAAACTTCATTGATATTCCTTGAACAGCCCGGCTCAATACTGAACCAGCGCAGCACCCCAGGTAAAGCCGCCGCCAACGCCTTCGAGCACCAGACGCTGACCGCGTTGGATGCGACCGTCACGAATCGCAGTATCGAGCGCCAGCGGAATCGATGCGGCTGAGGTGTTGCCATGGCTCGCCACGGTACTGACCACGCGCTCCAACGGCAAACCGAGACGCTTCGCAGTGGACTGAATAATACGGACATTTGCCTGATGCGGAATCAACCAGTCGACGTCATCAACGGTCGATCCAGCGGCCGCGAGCACTTCTTGCGCCACATCGCCAAGCACCTTGACTGCAAACTTGAACACCGCTTGACCGTCCATGCGCAGGAAAGGGTCGCCCAGCACCTTGCCCGATGCGACCGTCCCTGGCACACACAGAATTTCATTGTGCGCACCATCGGCATGCAGTGCCGTCGAGATGATCCCAGGCTGGTCAGACGCTTCGAGCACGATAGCGCCAGCGCCATCGCCGAACAACACGCAGGTCGTGCGGTCATTCCAGTCGAGAATCCGCGAAAACACTTCAGCGCCGACAATCAGCGCTTTTTTGTGGCTTCCGGAGCGCATGAATTTCTCGGCAACGGACAGCGCATACACAAACCCGCTGCACACCGCCTGAACATCGAAGGCAGGGCTTTCATTGCGAATACCGAGTCGCGATTGCAGCAGTGCCGCCGTACTCGGAAAAATATAGTCGGGGGTCGAGGTCGCGACGATGATCAGATCAATCTCATCGGCCTGGATACCCGCCGCTTCGATCGCTCTGCGCGAAGCGGTTTCAGCCAGATCGCTCGAACTTTGTCCGTCGGCCGCAAAATGACGCGCCCGAATCCCGGTGCGGGTGGCAATCCATTCGTCCGACGTATCAATACCGCGGGCCACCAGATCATCATTACTTACAGGGGCACCTGGCAAACAGCTGCCTGTCCCGGCGATTCGCGCGTACATCATTCAGCGTCCTCCCGCATTCCCATCCGTTCGGTAATGCGCTCTAGCAAACGGTTACCTGCTGCCTCGGCAGCCCGTGCAATGGCCTGCTCAAACGCAAACGCATCGGCAGAACCATGGCTCTTGACCACCACGCCGCGCAAACCCACCAAGGCCGCGCCATTGTAACGCCGGTGATCCACCCGCCCCTTGAAACGCGTCAGCACCGGCATGGCCAGCACCGCCAAGGCTTTGGTCAGGAGGTTGCGGCCGAACTCTTCTCGCAGGAACGTGGCCATCATCTGGGCCAGCCCTTCGGAGGCTTTCAACGCGACGTTACCGACGAAACCATCACACACCACCACGTTGGTGGTGCCTTTGAAAATATCGTTGCCCTCGACATTACCAAAGAAATTCAGCCCACTCCCGCGCAACAACTCGGCAGCGCGCTTCACCACCTCATTACCCTTGATTTCTTCTTCACCGATATTAAGCAAACCCACGGTGGGTCGATCGATATGCTCGACGGCCGCCACCAGGCTGGCGCCCATGATACCGAACTGAAGCAAGTGCTCTGCCGTGCAGTCGACGTTGGCGCCAAGGTCGAGCACATAGGTCCGGCCGCGCATCGAGGGCAGAATTGAGGCAATCGCGGGCCGATCAACACCCGGCAAGGTCTTGAGAACAAAACGCGATATCGCCATCAGCGCACCGGTGTTCCCTGCGGACACGGCGGCTTGCGCTTCACCCGATTTGACCAGATTGATCGCCACGCGCATCGACGAGTCTTTCTTGTTGCGCATCGCCGTAGCGGGTGGCTCGTCCATTCCAACGACTTCGCTCGCAGCCTGAACGCGCACGCGCTTGCGGACCTCCGCCGGCATGGCCGACAAATGAGGCTCAATGGCTTCAGGCAGGCCAACCAGCACGATCTGAGGGCCAGCACCGCGCTTGAGAAAATCGCAGACAGCAGGAACCGTCACGGACGGGCCGTGATCGCCACCCATGCAGTCGACAGCAATCGTTACATTCATCGACGTCGGGTCAGAAATTCAGGAAGGATAGGGACGAAAAAACGGCGCGAACGCAGGACGCGTCGCGCCGATTCTTTCGACAAGGCTTACTCGCCCTTGGTCTTGATGACTTTCTTGCCGCGGTAGAAACCGTTCGGGCTGATGTGGTGACGCAGGTGAACTTCACCCGTGGTCGACTCAACAGCCAAAGGTGCAGCGGTCAGGCCGTCGTGCGAACGACGCATGCCACGCTTGGAGGGCGATTTTTTGTTCTGTTGAACAGCCATTGCAAAAACTCCTTGGAGCAATCATTTTTCAGTGCCTTTTGTCGTATTCAATCCCTTGAGTACGGCAAACGGCGATTTTTTAACAGCACCGCCCAACGGCAGCGGCGCTTCACAGTGTTCGTGCCTTGGCGCAAAGGGCATACCAAGCAGAATCTCTTCTTCAACCAGCGGCAGCACCTCAAGGGCGCCATCAGCTCGAATCGGATCGTATTCATCCACCTCGAGATCTTCATCCGGCATGGGCTTGCCCGGCGGGACAAGCAACAAGCGACCGGAAACCTCGACTGGCCAGGCCATCGCTTCAAGACACCGCTCGCACCGCAGCACCAAAGTGCAGCTCGCGGCAATCTCAAGAAAGGATTCACCCAGATTTTCCTGCACACCCGTCACGGTGAAATCCACATCACCTGACGGCGCACACACCAGACTGGACAGGCGTTCAAAGCCGCTTACCGGCTCTCGCCCTGCCTTCTGCCTACCTTCGCGCGCGAAGACCAGCGAATCAATCACGTAGGTATCTCGCGACATAAGCGGCGCATGATAGTATTTTCGATTACCCGTGTCAAAGCCCAACTGCCTTCTGCGCCATGCCCCTGATCCTCGCCTCCACTTCCATTTACCGACGCCAGTTGCTGGAGCGCCTCGGTCTGCCTTTCGTGGTCGCACGCCCCGATATCGATGAAACGCCGCTCGACGGCGAAATGCCGGATCAAACCGCGGAGCGACTGGCAATCGCCAAGGCCAAGGTGCTTATGGAACGCTCGCCTGACGCCTTGATCATCGGCAGCGATCAGGTCGCCCATCTTGGCGCACAGCGTTTCGGCAAGCCGGGCAGCGTGCCGAAGGCCGTTGCGCAATTACAACAAATGCGTGGACAGCGCGTGGTGTTCCACACCGCAGTCGCCCTCGTGAACAGCAATACCGGCAACATCCAGGTCGCGGGCGTCCCCACCGTTGTGCACTTCCGCGACCTGAGCGACGATGAAATCGTCCGCTATGTCGAAAAGGAAATGCCGCTCGACTGCGCCGGCAGCGCCAAAGCAGAAGGACTGGGCATCAGCCTGCTCGACGCCTTGAGCGGCGACGACCCGACCGCATTGATCGGCCTGCCCTTGATTGCACTCTCCCGGATGCTGCGCGCTGAAGGCGTCGTGATCCCATGACGGTGACTCGCGGCAAGCTCTATCTGGTTCCCGCCAGCCTCGGTGACAGCCCATGGACAGCAACGCTACCGCAGGACGCTGCGCACATCGCACGCACGCTGACCCACTTTGTGGTCGAAAACGCCAAGACCGCACGCGCTGATCTCAAGCGACTCGAACACCCGATGCCGCTGCGCGAGCTGGATATCCGCCCCCTGCCGGAGACGCGGACACCCACGGCGCTGCGCGAGCTGCTGGCCCCCGCACTGCGCGGCACCCACATCGGCCTGATGTCGGAGGCTGGCGTGCCGGCCGTGGCGGACCCGGGCGCGCTGCTGGTCGAAGCGGCACACGAGCTGGACATTCAGGTCATTCCACTGGTCGGCCCTTCTTCCCTGCTGCTCTCGCTGATGGCCTCGGGCCTCAACGGGCAGCAGTTTGCGTTTCACGGCTATCTGCCGGTCCATGACAACGAACGCATGGCCGCCATCAAGGCGCTTGAGGCCGAATCGTCGCAAAAATCGCAAACCCAGCTGTTTATCGAAACGCCCTACCGCAACCAGCGCATGCTCGAATCCCTTGTCGCCACCTGCCGCCCGAACACCCGGCTATGCATCGCACGCGGTGTCACCACGACAGAAGAATGGATTCAGACGCGCAGCGTCGCGAACTGGAAAAAGCAGGCACTGCCAGAACTGGGCAAAGTTCCGACGGTATTTCTCCTGCTAGCCTGACCGTCTAGTCGTTTTCGCCCACAAGCCACACACCGCCATCAGTCTCGACGACCGCGAGTTTTTTTAGTGCCGCGCCGCGGCATGGCCCAAAAACACAGGCACCAGAGACCGGATCATAGGTCGCGCCATGGGTCGCGCAGATCAGATATCGACCGTCCGCATCAAAAAAGGCGCCCTCCTGCCAATCGAGCTCGACAGGCACATGCGCGCACTGGTTCACAAAAGCCCGCGGCTGCCCCTCGAAACGAACCACGAAGGCCGGCTGCGTCCCCGACTTCGTCTTCACCTCAAAACGCACGCCATCCCCGCTGTCGACGAGATCGCCCGACGCACAGATCAGGCGTTCTGTCGCAGCCATTGATCCAGTTCAGCAGGGCTTGCCAACAATGCTACCGACGGCACCGACGCAAGCGCATCGACATCATGCGCACCAAAGCTGACCGCCAATCCATCGACGCCTGCGTTCTGCGCCATCTGCAGATCATGCGTGGTATCGCCAATCATCAAGGTCCGGTCAGGCGCGACAGACAACTCACTCATCAACTCCTCGAGCATCGCCGGATGCGGCTTCGAGAAGCACTCATCCGCGCAGCGTGTCGCGTGAAAATGTGCGCCAAGCCCGCTATGTGCCAAGGCGCGATCGAGACCGACACGACTCTTTCCGGTCGCCACCGCCAGCAGCCAACCCTGTTCCGCCAAGTGTGCAATGGTCGACGCGACGCCATCAAACAAAACCAACTCCTGATCACGCGACAAATAGTGATGCCGGTAGCGCGCCACCATCTCGGGGTATCGGCTTTTTGTCAGCTCGGGCACCGCGTAATGCAAGGCATCGTCCAGACCGAGACCGATCACGTGTCGCGCGCGGGCATCCTCCGGCACCGGCAATCCGAGATCACGACTCGCCGCCTGGATCGCCCGCACGATGGCCCCAGCCGAATCCAGCAAGGTGCCGTCCCAATCAAACACGATCAACTCATACCGCTTCGCCGGCATCGCGCACCTCATTCGCATCCAACTGTTTCAGAAAAGCCTGCAACTCCGGCGGCAAGGGGGCCTCGACCCGCAATATCTCGCCAGTGAGCGGGTGAGCGAACTGCAAACGGGCCGCATGCAAGAACATGCGCGTGAGGCCAGCGTCCTTCGCCAAACGCTTGTTCAGCGCGAAATCGCCGTACTTGTCGTCCCCCACCAACGGAAACCCGTGATTCGTCAGATGAACACGGATCTGGTGAGTACGCCCAGTCTTGAGCTCTACGCCAAGCTCACTCATCGTTTTCCAGCGCCGCCGCAACGTGACGATGCTATGGGCAAGCTTGCCATCGGCCTGCACGCGGACGCGTCGCTCGCCATCGGCGGTCAAATATTTATAGAGCGGCGTACGTATATGCTCGCGCGGGTTCATCCAGCGACCACTGACCACCGTGATGTAATGCTTCTCGATTCCGCCATTACGCATCAACTCATGCAGGGCCGCCAAGGCCGTGCGTTTCTTGGCAACAATCAACAGCCCCGACGTTTCGCGATCCAGGCGATGTGCCAGCTCCAGCAAGCGCGCCTCGGGGCGCTGCTTGCGCAACTGCTCGATTACGCCAAAACTCACCCCACTACCGCCATGGACAGCCTGCCCCGCCGGCTTGTCGAGCACAAGCAAGGCATCATCTTCATAGATCACCGGCAATGCGTTGCCGACCGGTACGACACGATGTTCGCTCGCGGCACTGATTTGCACCGGTGGAATGCGCACCACATCTTCGGTCTGAAGCCGATAGGTCTGACTCGCGCGTCGACCATTCACCCTGACCTGCCCGCTGCGCAAAAGTCGATAAACATGACTTTTCGGCACGCCTTTCAGGATGCGCAACAGGTAATTATCGATGCGTTGTCCGTGCGACTCCGCGTCGATCTGCTCATGCCGAACTTCAAGCTTTTTGCTTTGCGCCATCATCCTGCCATATACTTGCGCTCTGACCGGTTTGGTCCGGCGCCATGCGACTTTGTGCGGAATTGCCAATGCTCGCGACGGCAACAAGAACCCGTTTTTTGTGGTTCCCGGCCAGTCAGAAGTTTCCGCTCGTAGCCCTGAAAGGCTGCGATGGTAACGCAAGCAAACCCTGATTTGTCTTCTTTGCTTATACGCGTCACCCACACGCAGGATCAGAATTTCCGGCCCATAGGGCGGGAAACATGAGAATCGACCAGCCCACCTTCGAGAGCCAGAACATACCGGATGAGAGCCGTTTTCCTAAACAGATAACTCGCCAGACTCCGTCTCGCACGATGGTGCGCGCCGCTCGTCCTGCCCGTGTGGAACACGCGGGAGAACGAACCCATGAAACGCATGCTTTTCAATGCGACGCAAGCCGAAGAACTACGCGTCGCGATCGTTGATGGTCAGAAACTGATCGACCTCGATATCGAATCGGCCGCAAAAGAACAACGCAAGAGCAACATTTACAAGGCAGTCATCACCCGGGTTGAACCCAGCCTGGAAGCCGCCTTTGTTGATTACGGGGCAGACCGCCACGGCTTTCTTCCTTTCAAGGAAATTGGCCGCAACTACCTGGGCGCCGGTGGCGACGGGCAGGGGCGCGTGCGCCCGCAGGACGTCCTCAAGGAAGGTCAGGAACTGATCGTCCAGGTCGAGAAAGATGAGCGTGGCAACAAGGGCGCAGCCCTGACCACCTATATTTCTCTGGCTGGCCGCTATCTGGTTCTGATGCCCAACAATCCGCGCGGCGGTGGTGTATCGCGCCGCGTCGAGGGTGACGAGCGCGCAGAACTGCGTGAAGTCATGGACGCCCTGGAAGTGCCTGCCGGCATGAGCCTGATCGCGCGCACCGCGGCGATTGGCCGTAGCGCCGAAGAACTCCAGTGGGACCTCAACTACCTGCTGCAATTGTGGGGTGCCATTGACGGCGCTGCCCACGCGCAGGCGGGTGCTTTCCTGATTTACCAGGAAGGCAGCCTGGTCATCCGCGCCATCCGCGATTACTTCCAGCCGGACATCGGCGAGATCCTGATCGACACCGACGACGTCTATGAGCAGGCGCGCCAGTTCATGGCCCACGTCATGCCGCAGAACGTCAATCGCGTGAAGCGCTACAACGACGACGTGCCGCTGTTCTCGCGTTTCCAGATCGAGCATCAGATTGAATCGGCCTATGGCCGTCAGGTCACCCTGCCCTCGGGCGGCGCCGTGGTCATCGACCACACCGAAGCGCTGGTGTCGGTCGACGTGAACTCCGGTCGCGCCACCAAGGGCGCCGACATCGAAGAAACCGCCCTGCGCACCAACCTGGAAGCGGCCGACGAAGTGGCCCGCCAGCTGCGCCTGCGCGACCTCGGTGGTCTGATCGTCATCGACTTCATCGACATGGAGTCGAGCAAGAACCAGCGCGAAGTCGAAAACCGCCTGCGCGATGCGCTGCGCCATGACCGCGCCCGCGTCCAGACCGGCAAGATCAGCCGCTTCGGCTTGCTCGAACTGTCGCGTCAGCGCCTGCGTCCGGCCCTGGCCGAGACCAGCTACATCCCCTGCCCGCGTTGCAGCGGCACCGGCCACATCCGCAGCACCGAATCGTCGGCACTGCACATCGTCCGCATTCTCGAAGAAGAGGCGATGAAGGAAAACACCGGCGCAGTACACGTTCAGGTGCCGGTCGATGTCGCCACCTTCCTGCTCAACGAGAAGCGCGTCGACATCGCCCACATCGAGCTGCGCCACAAGGTCAATCTGTTGATTGTCCCGAACCGCCATCTCGAAACCCCGCAACACGAAATCGTCCGTCTGCGCCACGACCAGCTCAACCAGGACGAAGCCGCCCTGCCGAGCTACCAGATGGTGCAGATGCCGGCCGAGGTGAACTACGCCGACGCCGCCATCGAAGAAAGCAAGAAGCCTGCACGTGTCGAAGCGGCCGTTCGCGGCATCTCGCCTGCGCAGCCCGCCCCCAATGTTGAAGCCAAGGAAGACAAGCCCGCAGCCGTCGCAACACCGGCCGCTACCGGTGGTTTCTTCGGCTGGGTGAAGCGTCTGTTCAGTAGCGAAGCACCCGCGGTCGAAGCACCCGCCGCCGAAGCCCCTCGCCGCAAGCGCAGCGAGTCTTCGCGCGATGAATCCTCCCGTGGCGACAACCGCCGTGGCCGCAACCGCCGTGGCGAACGCAATGACCGCAACGACCGAGGCGACCGCAAGGACAAGGAAAGCGGTCGTAACGACGCACCTGCCGAAGGCCGCCAGCCGCGTGAGGCCCGCTCAGACAACGACGAGTCGCGCGGCAACAACCGCCGTGGCGGACGCTACCGTCGCGGTAGCAACCGCAACGATGAAGCCCAGGTCGACGTTCAGGCCAACGACGAAGCACGCAACATCGCCGTTGAATCCGACGCCCTCACCGCGGGCGCCGTGGCAGTCGCAGCCGCGCAGACGGAAGAGTCCACTGGTAGCCGCCGTCGTCGCAGCCGTCGCGGTCGCGGTCGCCAGAACGACACGACTGAAAACAACGTGACGGACGAGTCGCAAAACGAGAACGTCGTCAGCGCCGAAGCCGGTGAGGTCGCAGAAGCGTCCGAAAGCGACGCCAACGCGGCGCCGGCCGAGGCCGGTGCAGGCGATGAAGCCTCGGAAGGCCGCAGCCGCAGTCGCCGTCGTCGTCGTTCGCGCCAGAATCGTAGCGAGAACAGTGAAGACAGCACAGAAGCCAATGCAGACAGCAGCGGTGACGAAGCGGCTGCGGAAGTTGCCGCCACGCCCGAGGCGGATGTGCCGACCGCCGACGCCGCAGCGCCTGTCGATGCGGACGTGGTCGCCGCCGCAGTAACAGCCCCGCTTGTCGAAGCGGCTCCGGTTGCTGCGCAAGCCGCGCCGGCCGTCGATGCGGAGCAGACCCCGGTCAAAGCGGTTGAGAGCGCCGCGGCCGCGGCACAGCTTTCGCTCGAGATGCCCGAGGCTGTCGAATCCGCTCCGGTAGAGACCGCAGTTGAAGCGGCGCCCGTCGTGGAAGCCGCTGAACCCGAGGCCTCACCGGCACTGGCGGCAGTCGAGCCCGAACCGGTTGCTGCCCAAACGGCAGCCGCGGAAGCTGAAATCATCACAGCGACCGAGGCAACGGATGAGATTCCTGAGCCCGAGCCGGCCAAAACAGCCGTCGCCCAGCAACCCGCACCGGCTGCCACCGCAGCGCCGATCGATCTGGCCAAGAGTGGTTTGACCATGATCGAAACGCGTTCGGATGCAATCACGACGCAACCCGTCGAGACACCTGCAGCGCCCCTGGGTCGCCCGCGCCCCGCGCCGGTAGAGATGCCGCAGGCAGGCGAACTGCAGCAGGTCGAAACGCAGAAGTAAGGTTTTCGGCACATCGGCCCAACGGCCCAACGGCCCAACGGCCAGAAAAAAGGCTCAGCGCATCATGGCTGAGCCTTTTTTCATTGTTGGATCATCGGCGAGACGTCAGTGGATATCCCGAAGCATGTCGACCAAGCCTTGCACGCCGGTTTCACACAAATCGAGCACATCGTCAAACCCATGCCCCGAGCCGTAATAAGGATCCGGTACCTCAAGGCGACCGCAGTCCGGTGCCACGCTGAGAAACAGCCGCAGCTTTGACTGATACTCGGGCGGGCACTTGCGCTGCATGGTCTTCAGGTGCCCGGCGTCCATCGCCAGCAAAAGATCAAAGTGTGCGAAGTCGTCCTCGGTCAGCTTGCGCGCACGCAGTCGAGACAGATCGTAGCCACGGATGGCCGCGGTGCGCTGGCTGCGCGGGTCCGGCGGCTCACCGGCATGCGAGCCTTGGGTACCCGCAGAATCAACACTCACCACACCATCGAGCCCGACCATTTTCAACCAGTGCCGCGCGACGGCTTCGGCCGTCGGCGACCGACAGATGTTGCCTGTGCACACAAAAAGTATCTTCCTCAACCCTATACCCCCTGTTTTTATTGTTTTTTAACCTCAGCAGAATCCGGGAAACATCGGCTAATATCTCGTTATCGATAACGGAGTGATAACGGAATGCCGCTCACCGAGACTGCTATCCGCCGCATGTCGCCACCCGAACGCGAAAAGCTGATCGGTGACGAGCGCGGTCTATACCTACGAATCTACCCTAGCGGACGCCGAACGTGGCTGTTTCGTACTCGCGTAGGCGGATCATGGAAAACGCGCAACCTCGGAGACTGGCCGACCGTCACACTGGCGGAGGCACGTGTAAAGGCGTCCAAGCTGGCCGGAAAGTTGCTGCCCGAAGCGATGACATTCGGCGTGTTGCTCGATGAATGGTACAACCGGCGGATCGAGCCTGAGTACAGGGCCACCAAGAACATCGCCGTCTATGTGCGACGCGGCAAGGATCTCGCAGGCCACCAGCGGTTATCACAGCTCACCACGGCCCGACTCGTCGGCCTCCTCACCGAATACGCCGAGGCCTCGCCGGTGGCCGCCAATCGGTGCCTGGCGAACTGGCGCCTTGCACTCGACTATGCCGTCGAGTGTGGGTACATCGAGCACAACCCGCTCGCCCGAACCACATCACGCGTCGTAGGCGGCAAGGAAGCCCCGAGGGACAGAACGCTCTTAGATGACGAGATCCGCACTCTGTGGGCCGACACCCACGCGCATGCGCCCCTCCTTCGCTTCCTTCTGCTGACCGGGCTGCGGATCTCTGAAGCGCAGAGCGCCCGCCAGGAACACATCGACGGCGACCGCCTCCACATCCGCAAGAACAAGAGCGACCGCCCCCATTGGGTTCAGCTCACACCAGCGGCCCGGGAGCAGTTCCAAAGTGACGGCGGGTATCTGTTCGAACAGCGAAGTCCTACCGCCGTCCAGGCACGGCTGAAGCGCGCGGGCGTGGGCTGGACACCGCACGACCTGCGGCGCACCTTTGCCACCCGCGTGGCCGCACTGAACGTGGCGCCGCACGTCGTGGAGAAGCTACTTAACCATTCGCTGGGCGGCGTACTCGCGATCTACAACCGCCACGACTACGCCGAAGAACGCACCGAGGCGACGACCCGCTGGGCGGCCGAATTGGCAAGACTCACAAGAGAAAGCTTGTTTGACCTTTGCTAGAAGCATCTGCTAATAATTAGCACGTCATCTGCCGCGATCGCCTGGACGAACCAGCACGCGGGAGTGAGCAGTCAGCGCAATGCTGGCGCCCTTGCAAGGCCGGATCGGTTCATGCCCTCGCCCATCCCATCGCATGCAAGGCGCTCGAGAACGGCCACAGCGCCGGGGTGACACCAGACACGGCAATCATGTTTCGAGGATCTGCCGTGACTACTGCGAACGACACCAACGAGGGCGAAGCCCTCGCCCCCGCATCCGAAATCCTGGCCAAGCCCGCGATGAGCTGGGCCGAGTTCTGGCAAGGCGTACTTGGCCTGCCGGCCAGCACTGCCGAGCTGATCGCCCGTGAGCCGGACGCCCCGCACTTCTTCCTGATCGGCCGACGACGCTACATACGCAAGACCGACGCGCTCGACTGGATCGACCAGAAGGCGCGATCGGCACCCTACTTCCCGCGCCGGAATCGCAAGCCCGAAACCAAACGGCCCCGCGGGCCTTATTCGCTCGCCTGAGGTGGCCGCCATGGATCAATCGACCCACCGCCTGTGGCGAATCTTCTGGCCGTCCATCCCCTGCACGACGCGCCGCTATCAGACGCCTGTCACGCGCGAGCGCGTCCTTAGTGAGCACCGGGGTGCTATAGGCGCCGAGCCTATTAGGGGTGCGCGTACCGAGGGCCGCTCATGAGACCGTCGAATAAAGGAAGCCCCCGATCCACGGAGATGGAAAGGGGGCCTGGAAGAGCGGACAAGCAACATAGCGGAGTTGCAAATGCAGACTAGCAAAACCCCCGCGCGGGTACGCGCACCCCACCATGCCCCCACCGATCTGGCCAAGTTGCCTGGGTGGTTGATCTGGCGCTTCGAGCACATCGACGGCGAGGCCAAGCCGCGCAAGGTGCCCTACTACGCCGCGGGTGGCAAGCGCCACGGCGTGCAGGGCCGTCCCGAGGACCGCGCCGCGCTGGTCACATTCGAGGACGCACACCAGGCTGCCGAGCGCCGCGACTTCGATGGTGTCGGCCTGGCGATCCTTCCCGACTTCGGCATCACCGCCCTGGACTTCGACCATTGCATGGTTGATGGCACCCCGCATCTCGACGTCGAACGCCTGGTAGCCGACACCTACGCCGAGGTTTCACCCAGCGGTCAAGGCGTGCGCGCCTTCTACGTGGGCAACCTGGGTAACAACAAGAGCCACGACGGGCCGTTTGGCTTCGAGGTGTTCAGCTCCAAGGGTTTTGTCACTGTGACCGGCCAGCGGCTCGATATCACCGAGTTGCTCGGCACAAGCGATACCGTAGCCCCCCTGACCGACGAGGTGCGCGCCTACGCCGAAAAGCGCTTCGGCTCGCGAAAGGCGGAAAACGATTCTGATTGGTTGAACAGCATCGAACCACCCCGGGGCCTTGCCGAGGGCGAGCTATCAGCTCGGCTTGAGGTGCTCGACCCGGACATGGGCCACTCCGATTGGCTGGCCGTCGGCATGGCCTTGCACCACGAGACACAGGGCGAGGGTTTCCAGCATTGGGATTTGTGGAGCTCGAAAGGCACGAAGTACCCGGGCGAGGACACGCTGCTAAAGCGTTGGGAGTCGTTCGGGCGCGACGAGACACGGCGCCCGGTGACAGCCGGGACGCTCATCAAGATGTCCGACGCTGCCGGATATGCAGCCCCTTCTGTGGCCGGCGCGGCCGAGTTCGAGGCGATGACCATGCCCGACGACAAGCCGCTCAAATTCAACCCGATCGACGCCCACGACTTCGCCAACCGCAACCCCCCCAGCTGGCTGGTCAAGGGGGTTCTGCCGAAGGCCGGGCTGATCGTGGTCTATGGCGAATCGGGCAGCGGAAAATCTTTCCTTGCTCTCGACCTGTGCATGGCGATCGCCCAAGGCCACCCGTGGCGCAGCCACCGCGCGAAGCAAGGCACGGTGCTCTATGTCGCCGCCGAGGGCGGCGGGGGCTTCCGCAATCGCCTGGCGGCCTTTGGACAACATCACGGCGTGGATCTCAAGACGATCCCGTTCAAGGTCATCGACGCAGCGCCGAACATGCTCGAAAAGGGCGACGCGGCCGAGATCGGCAAAACGGCCCTGGCATTCGGCGTTTCGGTCGTAGTGCTCGATACCTTTGCCCAGGTGACCCCGGGTGGCAACGAAAACTCGGGCGAGGACATGGGCAAAGCCCTCCACCATTGCAACCGCATTCATGCCGCCACCGGGGCCACCGTCATCCTCATTCACCACAGCGGCAAGGACAAGGCCAAGGGCGCCAGGGGGTGGTCAGGCCTGCGTGCAGCAGCCGATGCCGAGCTCGAGGTCGTGCGCATGGCCACCGGGCGCGCCGTGCGGATCACCAAGCAGAAAGATGGCGAGGACGGTGCCGAGTTCGGTTTCGATCTGCAGGTGGTCCAGGTCGGCATCGACGAGGACGGCGACCCGATCAGCTCATGCGTCACGATCGAGGCCGACGTGCCCGTAACGGCCGGCGCAATTGCGGGGCGCAAGCTGGGCAAGTGGGAGCGACTCGCGATGGATGTCATCGCGGAGTTCAGCCAAGCGCAAACCACCGGTATCGAGTTGGACCAGGTGCTTGACGAGATGATTCGCCGAACGGACCCACCTGGGCCCGGCGAGCGGGACTCACGGAAGTACCTTTCGAAACGCGCAGTAAATCGCTTGGCCGAGGATTGCGCCCTCTACCTTGAGGACGACAACACGATCACGGTGATGGGATGAACGCGCAATTCTCTACGTGCAACTTGCAACTTGAGGTGCAACACGTTGCAACGTGTTGCGTTGCGCATCCGCTGAACTGCAACGCAACGCAACACGGGTCTATGACCGTGTTGCAGTGTTGCAGTGATGCGGGGGTTTAGTGGGCTGAACCCGCAGAAAACTGCGGATTGGATGAGCGGAGGCAACGATGAAAAAGAAGCTTGGTTTCGGTCGCTATGGCGACATGCAGATTGAAAATGTACCGGTGGCCTACTTAGCCTGGGTGGTGTCGAAGGCGGCCCTGCGCGTTACCCGGCCGGATGCCGTGCTGGTCGCCCTGGAAGAGATCCAGCGCCGCCCATGGCAAGAGGCAAAGGACGAGATCCTGAAGCACCCCCAGCGGTTGATTCTGGAGCACATGAAGCCGGCCGATGACTTCTGCGACCTCGTATGAACCGGACACCTCAAATGTGCGCGGGCGATATAGCCGCCGTGGTGCGAAAGAGGCTTTTTCTGCGCGCTTCACGTGGGCGCGCTGCGCGATATAGGCGACACATACGCGCATGTAGCGCGCCCGACATAGGACTGACCCCATGGAACATCTCGACTTCGGCAGCCACCTCGACAAGCCGCTGGCCGACGTGCCAGCACCCTATCTCCTCTGGCTGGCCTCGCAAGCGTGGATGCGGCACACACGCTGGCCAGCCGTGGTCGCCGCGATCGATGAGCTCCGCCGCCGCCCACTGAAGCAACTGCACGCCGAGCTGGCCACGAGCGCCGACATTGGCGGAGAGCTCAAGGCCAAGCGCATCGAGCGACTGGCGCGCAGAGCCGCCAATCGCAAAGCCCTCGACACCAAGCGCGCCGCACGACGGCAGGCAGCTGAGCGGGCCCAGCGCGAGGCCGAAGCGCACACCACGCAGGCCCGCCTGGATGCGCTGCTGGCAGAGAAAGCCCGGCGCCAAGCCCAGCCCGACGACTGGTGCGATCTGGTCTAGCCGGGGGTGCGCGTACCTCCGATCTGTTGTGGGACGCTTGACAAGGCGGAACAGCGCGAAGCGCTGAGTTAATGACAAGCAACTAAATCGGAGATGCACCATGACGGGAAACCGTACGAACACCATTCGCGATTTGCTGGCAAAGCTCAATCGTGAAATTTTCAGCCTCAAATCCCTCGAAGCTGACCTGCTGATCCAGCTGGCCGAGAGCCCCGAGGACGTCGACACGGACGAAAAGCTCAAGGCAACACGCGCCCAACGCATCGCCGCAGAGCAGAATCGTGACGGCTTCGAGGCCGCCTCAGACGAGGCCAAGCGCCGCGACTTCGAGGACTTCAAAGCCCAGGCCCGTCGCGATGCCGTCGCGGCCTACGACAAAGCCGTTGAGATCAGCGGCAAGCGCCTGGAACTGGCCCGCGAGATCGACCGCACGACCGCGAAGCTGGGCGAATTGACCAAACGCTACCAGACCCTGTGCGGCGAATCGTGGAACCACGGTTTCAGCATTCTGAAGTCCCTGCGCGAGGTGCAGCGTGATACGCATTGGGATTCAATGGTGACTTGCATGCGCAACGGGCTGGACAACGCCATGCCCAACAGCCTGGAAAACGCCATCGCGCTGGCTGGTATTCACAAGATCACCGGCCCAATCAGCCCGGCCGCGCAGTGCGATCCGGCCTACACCGTAGAAGCCGCCACCCGACGCAGCCACGATGATTTTGAGCTGCGTTTGGGCGATGCCCTGGCCAAGATGCCCGATCCGAAGAGGCCCAGCCATGACTGACGACGAACTGGCCGCCCGCCTCTACCCGAGCATGCAGCCCGACACCTACGACCCAAGCAAGCATCCGGCGATCAGCGCCGAGGTGCGAGAGATACGCAACCAACCCGAGCGCCAGCTCTACAAGGCACGCGATCAGCTCGGCGACGTCGATGCCGCGGACTTCGGTGATGTGTCGAAGCTGAGCGACGAGAAGCGCGCGGCCGTGACGAACGAGCTGCGCGAGATCTTCAGCGATCTGGGCATGGGCCATGAGCAGATTGGCGAGCTCAAGAACTGGTCGCGCAATCTAAAGGCCAACCCCGTACCGGTCGAACGCCAGCGCGAGAACGCAAACCGCATGCTGCGTGACAAGTTCGGCGCCGAGAACGTCGATTCAGCCCTGGCCGGTGCCCGCAAGCTGCTGCAGCGTGACCCGCGCACGGCCCGCCTGATCGAATCGATGGGGCTGGGCGATGACGGGGACACCGTCCTGATGATCGCCACCGAGGCCCGCCGGCAAAGAGCGAAGGGACTGCTGAAATGACCCCCGCCGAGAAACACACCGTGTGGCGTGATCAGTACAGCGTTGGTATCCGCCGGGGGATGACTCACGAGCAAGCCAGCGCACACGCCGACGACTGCACAAACCTGGCCGTACAGGCCACGGATGCAACCCCGACCCCCGAACAGCACGCCGCGCTTCAGCGGCTCAAGGAGTACTCAAAATGATTATCGACCGTGAAACCATGGTGTCAGACCGCCAAGCCATCTCCGGGGTGGCCTATTCGATCGAATCGCTCGACCTTGGCCAAGCGCTTCCGGCAAACAACGATGATTTCGGCCTGTTGCTGGTTGTGCGCTCACTGACCGGCACCTTGGTCGCCACCATCGAACATTCCGACGACAACACCAACTGGAGCACGCTGCTCGCTCTCCGCGTAACTGCACCGGGGCCGAATGCCCAAGCTTTGCGAGTGGCCAAGCGCTATTTGCGCGTGCGGTACGACGCTACCGCAGCCAACGTCACTGCGTGGTTTGGGATGGTTGACCAGATCCCGGTTTGGCGCGCCCTGCCCGACGCGCTCTAACCGAGGCACGCGGCCATGCGCACCGTGGCAGTCAATGACGCCGGTCTGCGGATCGGCCAAGACCATCAGAACGCGAAATACACCGATGGCGAGGTGCGCATGGTGATTGCCCTGCACGAGGACGGCATGAGCTACGGCCGCATCGCCGACAAGCTGGACATGCCGAAAAGTACCGTGGCCAGCATCTGCCGCGGTGACCGCAGAGGCCAGCCCGCTTGCAAGTGGAAGGAAGTCCAATGAACGAAACCATCGAGCATTACGTCGAGCGCGCTGCAGGCCTTGGGATTGATCCCACCGTCGCACGAAAGGAAGCCCAGAGCCTGCAGGCGCTGCTCGGCGCCCCCGCAGCACGGCGCCCGTCGCTCAAGCTCCCCCGCCACGTCACCGACGTGCTGATCCCGAAACGCAAAGGCACCACGCCATGACCGACCAGGCCATCGACTACGGCACCATCATCGACGACATGGCCGGCGACGGCGGCCAGCGCACCCGCGCCAGCTTCTCTGTCGCTGTGGGCACGGACCCGGACGCCGAAGCGCGCACCCGATCCATTGCCCGTCAGACGGGCCTGCCGGCCATCACCGTGCAGAACATGCCCGACGAGGCACGGCAGAAGGCGCGCATCGGCACGATCGACTTCGCCACGCTGGAGAAGACCACCCCCTCGCTGGCCGCGCTGCTGGCCGACGTGGAAAAGGCGAAGATCGCACACGATGACGTCGAGCAGCTGGGCCTCATCGAGCGCACGACGCGCCAGTTCTTCGGCTCGGGCGGCGAGACTGTCGGCCGCTCCGTGCATGGTTTTGGCGTACTCGCAGACGTGGCCCAGCGTCGCGCCCTGTCTGGATTCGCAAATCTGTTCCTACCGGCGCCCCGCGGCGGTGGCGCGGCGACCGACGAATCACTGGCCGGCCCGCTGATCGGCGAGGATCTGACCGAGATCGGCAAAAACACGCTGGCTTACTACCGCAAAAACGTGATGTTGCCCCCCGAACAGCAGACCTTCGGCGATAAGGTCGTCGGCGGGCTGGGCCAGGTCGTGACGCAGATCGCCATGCTGCCCATCGACCGGGGCGCAAGCCTCTACGCGCAGGGCGCCAGCATCATGTCCGAGCGCGTAGAGGGCGACGACGCGCCGCAACTGAACAAGGATCTGGCGATTGCCGGCGGCGCTGCCGTGACCGGTGTCACCGAGCGGCTGGCGATCGACAAGCTGATCGGCCCGGCCGCACCGCAGATCAAGAATCAACTGGCCGCCGCGCTGGCCCGCATCGGTGGCGCCGCAGCGGCCGAGGGGGGCCAGGAAGCGGCCGAGGGCATCGCGCATGACCTGTTGCAGCGTGTCCTGACCAACCCCGACCAGAAGATCGATTTCGGCCAGGCGGCCGAGGAAGCAGGCGTTGCCGGCACCGTGGGCGCCATCGTGCGATCCGTGGTCGAGGCCGGCCTGCACATCCGCAGCCGTGGCCAGCGCGGTGCGCAAGCGGCGCAGCAGGCCGAAGCCGACGCCCAGGCCGTCGGGCAGCTGGGCGCCATGGCGCAGGCCAGCCGGCTGCGCGAACGTGACCCTGCAGCCTTCGCGGCCCTGCTCGAGGACGTGACCGACGGCGGCCGGATCTCCGAGCTGTACATCAGCGCCCAGGCACTGGCCCAGTCGGGCAAGGCCGAGCAGATCGCGGCCGCATCGCCCACCGTGGCCGAGCAGTTGCCGACCGCCTACCAGAACGGCGGTGACGTGCGTATCCCTGTGCCGCAGTTCTTCGCCGAGCTGGGCGGCTACGCCCAGGATCTGGCAGACCATGTGCGCACCTCACCGGACGCCATGACCCGCGCCGAGGCGCGCCAGTTCGCCGGTCAGCAGGCCGAGGGCATCGACCAGGACGAACTGAACCGTCTGGCCATCGAGCAGCACACCGATCTGACCCGCACCGAGCAGGTGCGCGAGATCGAAGCCGACATCACGCAGCAACTGAACACCGCCGGGCGCTTCTCGCCGGCAGTCAATCGCGCCTATGCCGCGCTGCCGTCGGCGTTCTTCGACACCATCAGCCAGCGGCTGGGCGTATCGCCCGCCGAGCTCTACGCGCAGCACGCCCCGCGCTTCGTGGCCCAGCCGGTCGCTGGCAGCACCTTGATGACGGGCGCACTGGAGCAACCCCAGCGCGGCGCTTACGTGCCTGACACCAACACCATCGCCCTGCTCAAGGACGCGGATCTGAGCACCGCTCTGCACGAGCTGGGGCACTACTTCCTCGAGTCCTATGGCCGCATGGCCACCGGTGCACCGGCCCTGCAAGGTGACATGCAGACCGTGCTCGACTGGTTCGGCGTGAAGGATCTGGCGACGTGGCAGGGCATGAGCCTGGAGCAGCGGCGCGAGCACCATGAACGCTTCGCCCGGGGCTTCGAGACCTGGCTGCACGAGGGCACGGCCCCGAGCCTCAAGCTGCAAGACCTGTTCGCGCGCTTCCGTGCGTGGCTGGCCCGCGTGTATCGCGACATCAAAGGCCTCGACGTGGAACTATCGGACGAAGTGCGCGCCGTGTTCAGCCGCATGCTGGCGACGCAGGAGCACATCGACGAGGCGGCCCGCTCGCGCGCCATGTCACCGCTGTTCGACGAGGCCCAGGCCACCGCCGCCGGCATCGACTGGCAGCAGTACCGCGCCCTTGGCCAGGAGGCCACCGACACCGCGCTGGCGGCGCTGGACGCGCGCAGCCTGCGCGACATGACATGGACCGCCAAGCTGCGCGAGGAAACCATCCGCCGGCTCAACCGCGACGCCGCCGACGCCGCCGACGCCCGCAAGGCACTACGCCGAGAGGTCGAGGCCGAGGTGCAACGCGAGCCGGTCTATGCCGCGCTGCGCTGGTTCAAGCGCGGAGAGATGACCACGCCCGACGGTGAGCAGATCAAGGCCACCGCCGGCCACCGTCTGAGCATCCCGGCGCTCAAGGAGATGTACGGCACCGAGCAGACCGACCGCCCGGCCTTCGAAAAACTGGGCTACGGCAAGTTCGGCGCACTGGCCGAGGAAGGCCTGCACCCGGATCTGGCCGCGGAGATGTTCGGCTTCCGCTCCGGTGACGCGATGGTGCGCGAGCTGCTTGCCGCCCCGCCGATGCGCGAAGCGGTCGAAGCGCTGACCGATCTGCGCATGCTCGAGCGCTATGGTGAGCTGGCCACGCCCGACGCCATAGCGCGCAGCGCCGATCAGGCGGTGCACAACGACGTGCGCACCCGCTTCTTGGCCACCGAGCTGGCCGGGCTGCAGAAGGCTACCGGCGGCGCCCAAGCGCTCACCAAGATGGCCAAGGACTACGCCGCCCGGCTGGTCAACAACACGAAGGCCGGCGCGATCCGGCCCAACCAGCACGCCGCAGCGGCCGTGCGCGCCGGCAAGGCGGCTGAGGCCGCACTGCGCCGCGGCGACACCCGCGACGCGATCAAGCAGAAGCGTTACCAGCTCGTGCAGCACGCCGCCACGCGCGCCGCCTACGAGGCCCAGGCCGAGGTCGAAAAGACCGTGGCCGCCTTCCGGGGCATTGCTGACGCCAAGACCGAGGCCGTCGCCAAGACGCGAAACATGGACATCGTGAATGCGGCCCGGGCGATTCTGGCCGAGCACGGTGTCGGCATGCGCGGCAAGAGCCCGCGCGCCTACATGGAAGCGGTCAAGGCCTATGACCCCGAGCTGTACGCAACGCTTGAGCCCGAACTGCTCGACGCCGAGGCCAACGCGCAGCCGATCAAGGAGATGACCGTCACCGAGCTGCGCGCCCTGCGCGACACGATCGAGAGCCTGTGGTATCTGGCCCGGCGCCAGCGGCAAGTCGAGATTGACGGCAAGCTGGTTGATCGAGAGCAGGTGACCAACGACCTGGCCGGGCGCCTGGACGAGTTGGGCGTGCCCGAGACGGCACCGGGCGAAGGCCACGCCGTCACCGAGGGCGAGAAGTCTGTGCGCTACCTGATGGGTGCGCGCGCCGCGCTGCGCCGGGTGGAACACTGGGTGGATCGCATGGACGGCGGCGACATCCGCGGCGCGTTCCGGCGCTACATTTGGCAACCGATCAGCGAGGCGGCCGACGCCTACCGCACCGACTCAGGCAAGTACCTGGCGCGCTACCGCAACTTGCTCAAGGCCATCGAGCCCACGCTGCGCGCCGGCAAGATCGAGGCGGCCGAACTGGGCTACACCTTCGGCTATTCCAAGGGCGGCGCCGGCAAAGCCGAGGTGCTGCATGCCCTGCTCCACACCGGCAACGAGAGCAACAAGCGCAAGCTGCTGTTGGGCCGTGGCTGGGCCAAGGAGCAGGCCGACGGCTCGCTCGACACGAGCCAATGGGATGCCTTCATCGCGCGGATGATCCGCGAAGGCCGGATCACCAAGGCCGATTACAACTTCGCCCAGGGCGTTTGGGATCTGCTCGAAGAGACCAAGCCGATGGCGCAGCGCACGCACCGCGAAGTGTTCGGCCGGTACTTTGACGAGATCACCGCCGACGAATTCACCACGCCCTTCGGCACCTACCGAGGCGGCTACGTGCCGGCGGTCTATGACTCGTTCGAGGTGCAGGACGCGACGATCAACAACGAGCTGGACGCCATCAACCAGGGCAACAGCTTCATGTTCCCCTCGACCAATCGCGGCTTCACCAAGGGCCGCGTGGAGTACAACCGACCGCTGGCGCTGGATCTGCGTCTGCTGCCCCAGCACATCGACAAGGTGATGCTGTTCGCGCACCTCGAGCCGAAGGTGCGCGACGTAATGCGCACGCTACGCGCCAAGGGCTTCACCGGTACGCTGAATCGCTACGATCCGACCGCCTACACCGATCTGTTGCTGCCCTGGCTCAATCGGGCTGCAAAGCAGACCGTCGAGACACCGGCCACCGGCTGGGGCGGCAAGCTGGCTGATCGTTTCTTCCGCACCATGCGCAGCCGGTCGGGCATGGCGGCCATGTTCGCCAACCTGACCAACGCCATGCAGCAGATCACCGGCCTGTCGATCACCGCGCTGAAGGTCAAACCGGCCTATCTGAAGGCGGCGGCGTGGCGCTATCTGCGCGCGCCGTCCGAGGTAGCCGAGCAGGTGGCCGCGCGCTCGCCGTTCATGGCCAGCCGGATGGACAATCAGATCCACGACATGCGCCAGCAGATCGATGCCTTGCTGCTCAACCCGAACAGCTACGAGAAAGCGCAAGCCTGGACGGCGCGCCATGCCTACTTCCTGCAATCGGCCTTCCAGAACGTGGTCGATAACATCACCTGGATGGGCGCCTATGACCAGGCCGTGGCCGGCGGGCTCACCGAGGCCGAGGCGATCCGCAGCGCCAATGCCGCCGTGCGCGAAACACAGGGCAGTTTGAGCCCCGAGGACATCAGTCGCTTCGAGTCGGGCACGGCCTTCACGCGGGTTTTCACGCAATTCACCAGCTACTTCAACATGCAGGCCAACATCCTTGGAACCGAGTTCGCGACGGTCGCCCAGGACATGGGCCTTCGCAAGGGCGCCGGGCGGATGTTCTACATCCTGCTGCTGGGCCTGCTGGTGCCGGCGTGGATGTCCGAGGCCATCGTGCAGGGCATGCGCGGGGGCGTGGATGACGAGGACGGCGACGGCTATCTGGACGAGTTCCTGGCCTTCTTCTTCGGCGCTCCGGTGCGCAACGCCGCGGCCATGGTCCCGATCGCTGGGCAATCGGCAATGCTCATTGCCAACAGCTTCAACCGCAAGCCCTACGATGACCGGATGAGCACGGCGCCGGCCGTGTCCATGATCGAGAGCGCGGCCAGCGCGCCGCACTCGATCTACAAAGCCATTGCCGACGAGGGCAGCGCAAAGCGCGCGATCCGCGACACCCTGACGCTGGTCACGATCACCACGGGTCTGCCGGTGGCCGCACTGGGCAAGCCGCTGGGCTACGCGGCCGAGGTATCGCAGGATCGCGTCAGACCGACCGGGCCGCTCGACGCGGCGCGCGGTGCGCTGTCGGGCGTGGCCAGTGCGGAGTCGAAGCAGTGAGCCAGGCGCGCATCCTGCCCAACCGGCTGCAGGCGCCGCTCACGCGCGACGAGCAACTGGCCGAGCAATACATCGACCAGCCGTCGCGCCTGCTGGAGCTGGCAGAGCTCACAGGTAACAGGGGCTTGCGTGCCGTGGCCTTCGGCATGGTGCGCAGAGAACAAAAAAACCCGGCGCTAGGCCGGGTTTATTGAGAATTGCGGAGGGAACGGGGGTTACTCTGTTTGGACTTTAGGCCGCTTCCGCTTCGACCTTTCCGCGCCAATTGTCACGGCGCTCGGTCGCAACAATTCGTTTGGCTGCGGGGCGCTCGCGCTCAATTTTCTGAATGAGCTTGAGTAGCGGGCTAAGTTTTTTGTCGCCCATTCTGGCGCTCTGGTAGAAAAGGCGCAGAAGTCGCTCCGCTGCCGGATCAACATTCGTCTTGCTCTTCTCCCATCGCGCGACCGTTTGCTTGTTGCAACCAATGAACTGCGCCAGAACCTCCTGCGAAAGTTCGAGTTCGTTTCTCAGGAATCGAAATTCCGGTCCTGTCATCGGTTCCTTTGCCAGGACGATCGTTTCCGCGATTGTTTTGTGAAGTTCTGGGAGCATGTGGATGGTCACGCCCTTCCCGTAAGGGGTGTCTTCCTCCTCATACCCGTTCTCCAGCCAGACATTCGGCAGTCCGCAGCCTGTGTAGTGGTACATGATCACTCCTCATCTCTAAGTACGAAGAGCCGCTCGACGCGAGCACCGTTGCATTTGGCGACTACTTTCAGCGTCACAAACGCATTGGCAGAAAAACGCTCCATCCTAAAAACCCAGTTGCCATATGCATCAAGTGTCGGCTTCCCAACAATCTCACCCTCCCGCAAGCAACTTAGAGCCTGCATGAACGTGAGACGGCCTCCTAAACTGTCCTTGCCGATGTCCGGTATGAACGTGACGTTTGATGAATCTTGGGCGGCTTCCCGAACTCGAGGACGAAGTGTCCTAGTAGTAACACGAAGCTTGACAACCTTTGCGCCTTCCTGGCTCTTTCTATTCATGTTTTGGCTATGGTATCAGAATGATAGTTTTTTTGAAGTGCCGTTTGTCGCTATTTGCCTGCCGCAGAGGCCTCGCGTGCGCTTAAGAACTGCGGGCAATTCAGTCACGTCGCGCGATGTCACAAATTCCATAAGTCATTTGTGATTCACTTCATTGTCATCTAAGCCGAGGTGGTAGATCTCAAACCACCGTCACCGAGCGCCTGGCCATCGCCGCCGTGAAGGCGGGCCTTGGCAGTGGCAAGACACGCTAGGCCTCTCCGCCCAAGTCTGCGATTCGCTTTTTCTCCTCAAGGGCTTTTCGCTTGAGCCACAGAGTAGGCCAGCTCTCCGCCGAAGGCGATAGAACGAGCGCGCCGATGCTGGCAACGGGGGCGGCCAGAAGGAGAGCGAATATCAGCACGTCTTCGGATCGATCCGGTAAGCCCTTGTCTGCCATCAAGAACAGTGCAAGGCAAAAAAGGGCAATGTTTGCCGAGTAACTCAAGAATCGCAGTAGCCCCATCACGACCTCCTCATGACTGGTATCTCATAAGGGTAGCAGTCGCAGTGCCATATTCATATATGTGCAACCACAACCACTAGATGCGCATCAGATTACAAGACACTTGCAATTATGCGCATTGCCAATCTAAAATGCGCACACCAAGTCAAAGAGGCGCATACATGGCAAGAATCAACCTTTCTATCCCCGACGACCTGAAGGAGTCCATGGACAACCTGAAGGACGTCAATTGGTCGGAAGTCGCCCGTGAGGCCTTCCAAACTACAGTAACCATCCATTCGCTAAGGAGCAGTAACATGGAACAAGCGGGCATCGAACGCCTTCGGGCGTCCAAGAATTCGAACGAAGAGCGCCAACGTGCCGAGGGTGTCAAGGCCGGTAAGGACTACGCACTTAACCACGCGGAGTACGACCAACTCGAAGCGATTTGTGAGGCCATCGTGCGGGACGGCGTTACGACATCTACACCGGCTGATCAGCTGCGATCGCTCTTCAACGATCCTGAATCGCGCCTGCCCCTCCTTTTCGACTTGTTCGAGGCTGGCGACGAGTCGGACGCCTTCCTCGAAGGCTTCATCGAAGGCTGCAACGAGATCTACTCGCAAATCTGAGAATCGCTAGGAGACGTGCGGCAACACCTCCCCTAGCTGACCACCACGTGAAAAGGAGCTTCACACAATGGCTATTTCGAACAATAGCAGCATCCCCTCGTATGTCGAATTCACCTCCGGGCTGTGCGGTTCGCTGGTCACAGCAGAGGCACTGCTGGCTGGCATGCGCGGCATGTTCTTGGCCCAGGAGTGGGTGTCCGAGGACTCCCCCGAGCATGCCTACTTCGAGGAACTGATGGATCTGCTGCATGGGCAATTGCGCACCGCGTCGCGGCAGATCGATGGATCGAGCCGGCATTACACCCGCAAGGAGCTGGATGATGGAATCGATGTTCTTGACCGATCAGGAGCTGATCGAGCTCACGCACCGCTCACGGCGTGATGCGCAGGCCCGCGCCCTTCGGCACATGGGCATCGACTTCAAGACGCGGCCCGATGGCTCGGTGGCCGTGCTTCGTGCGGTCGTTGAAAAGGCCTTCGGACTGAAGGCTGGCCCGAAGGCAAAGCCACCCGCGGAGCCGCGATTCGATCTGGTGAGGTAGCGAGGGGCCACGCGCGAGCGTGGCCTTTCTGCAGAATTCTGCACGTTCAGAGCGATAACGGAACTGGTAACGGAATCAGCTAAAAGCCCTAGCTAATAGGCTTTCTCGCCTGTTGCCTGTGCAAACAAACAGGATTCGTTTCACCAATGTCGTCCTCGCGTTCTCAAATTTCGTCATGCCGGTCGGCGCCAAACGCCTGACTGCGCAAGCGGAAGAGTTCGTCTCTGAGCTTGGCGGCGTCTTCGAACTCCAGATTGCGCGCATGGGTCTGCATCTGCTTTTCCAACTGCCGGATGGCCCGCGCCAAGGCTTTTTCGTCCATGGAAGCGTAATCAACCGGGGCGGCCTTCCCGGTCGCCTTTGACGCATCATCCTGCGGCGCATAGACGCCGTCGATGATGTCCTTGATGCGCTTCACCACCGACGCCGGCGTAATGCCATGTTCGAGGTTGTAGGCGGTCTGCTTTTCTCGACGGCGTTCGGTCTCGGCCATGGCCCGGCGCATGGATTCGGTGATCACATCGGCGTAGAGAATCGCCGTGCCATGCACATGGCGGGCGGCGCGGCCGATGGTCTGGATGAGCGCGCGTTCGGATCGCAGAAAGCCCTCTTTGTCCGCGTCCAGGATCGCCACCAGTGACACTTCAGGGATATCGAGACCTTCACGCAACAGATTGATGCCGATCAGCACATCGAACACGCCAAGGCGCAAGTCCCGGATGATCTCGACCCGCTCAACGGTCTCGATATCCGAGTGCAGGTAGCGCACCCGAATACCGTTCTCAAGCATGTAGTCGGTCAGATCTTCGGACATGCGTTTGGTGAGCGTGGTGACCAGCACGCGTTCGGTCTTGTCGGTTCTTCGGCGGATCTCGCCGAGCAGATCATCCACCTGCGTGACCGCCGGGCGCACCTCGATCATCGGGTCGACCAGACCGGTGGGCCGCACCACCTGTTCAATCACCTGCGCCTGATGCTCGGCCTCGTATTTGCCCGGAGTGGCGGACACAAAAAGCGTCTGCGGCATCATCCCTTCGAATTCTTCAAACTTGAGCGGACGGTTGTCCATGGCCGAGGGCAGCCGGAATCCGTAATTGACCAGATTCTCCTTGCGCGACCGGTCGCCCTTGTACATGGCGCCGACCTGCGGAATGCTTACATGGGACTCATCGACGAAGAGCAGCCCATCGGGCGGCAGATAGTCGATCAAGGTCGGCGGCGGCTCGCCGGGCGCGCGGCCCGACATGTGCCGCGAGTAGTTTTCGATACCCTTGCAAAAACCCAGTTCATTGAGCATCTCGAGATCGAAACGAGTGCGCTGCTCGATGCGCTGCGCTTCAACCAGCTTGGCGCCATGCTGAAACACCTCGATGCGATCACGCAGCTCGGTCTTGATACCCTCCATTGCCTTCAGAACGGTCGCACGCGGCGTCACATAGTGACTTGAGGGATACACCGTAAAGCGCGCCAGTTTGTGCTTGAGGTGGCCTGTGAGGGGGTCAAACAGCGTGAGATGCTCGATCTCTTCGTCGAACATCTCGACCCGCACCGCCAGTTCCGCGTTTTCGGCGGGAAAGATGTCGATCACGTCACCGCGCACCCGGAACGTGCCGCGCCGGAAATCGATGTCGGCGCGCGCGTATTGCATGCTCACCAGACGCTGGAGCAGATCACGATGCGCCAGTCGCTCACCTTCGCGCAGGTGCAGCACCATGCTGTGATAATCCACCGGGTCACCAATACCGTAGATGCACGACACCGTCGCCACGATCACCACATCGCGTCGCTCCATCAGACTCTTGGTCGCACTCAGGCGCATCTGCTCGATATGTTCGTTGATGCTGGAGTCTTTCTCGATGAACAAGTCCCGTGACGGAACATAGGCCTCAGGCTGGTAGTAATCGTAATACGACACGAAATACTCGACTGCGTTTTCCGGAAAGAACTCCTTGAACTCCGAATACAGCTGCGCCGCCAACGTCTTGTTATGCGCCAGCACCAGCGCCGGACGACCACAACGGGCAATGACGTTTGCCATGGTGAAGGTCTTTCCCGAGCCGGTCACACCCAGCAAGGTCTGGTACATCAGCCCGTCCTGAACGCCCGTCGTCAGTTGATCAATGGCGTTCGGCTGATCGCCCGCCGGTTCAAACGGCTGATGCAGGCGGAACGGACTTCCTTCAAAGGTCAAGAGGCGATCGGAATTCGTCGACTTCGTCATGCTAGAATTTTCGCCTTGTGCGCACAGGAAAATCTGTGGGCCATGAGTGAACTGAATTTTCGATTATTTCGCGTCGCCCCGGTCGGCGCAACTCACCCAGGGTGGCACACCGCCACCCACAGATGGAGCGAACATGACCTCGTCGATCTTTGCTGCGGTAGAAATGGCACCGCGCGATCCGATCCTCGGCCTCAACGAAGCCTTCCAGGCTGACACCCGTGCCGAGAAAGTTAACCTCGGCGTCGGCGTGTATTACGACGACAACGGCAAGATTCCGCTCCTGGCGGCGGTCAAGATCGCCGAGGAGCAGCGTCAGAAGCTTGCGCCGCCGCGTGGCTACCAGCCCATCGAAGGTGCCGCCGCCTACAACAAGGCCGTTCAGACCCTGCTGTTTGGCGCCAGTTCGGCATTGGTTGATGCCGGCCGCGCCGTCACCATCGAAGCGCTGGGTGGCACCGGCGCGCTGAAAGTCGGCGCCGACTTTCTGAATCGTCTGGACCCGAAAGCCAAGGTTTACATCAGCGACCCGAGCTGGGAGAACCACCGCGCCCTGTTCGAAGCCGCCGGCTTCGAGGTCGGCACCTACCCGTACTATGACGCGAGCACCCGCGGCGTCAACTTCAGCGCCATGCTCGACGCACTGAACAGCTTCGCCGCCGGCTCGATCATCGTCCTGCACGCCTGCTGCCACAACCCGACCGGCGCCGATCTCTCGCTCGACCAATGGCAACAAGTCATTGACGTCATCCGCGCGCGCAATCTGGTCGCCTTCGTCGACATGGCCTATCAGGGCTTTGCCGACGGCATCGAAGCCGACGCCGCGCCGCTGCGCCTGTTTGCCGATTCGGGGCTGGAGTTTTTCGTCTCGAGCTCCTTCTCCAAATCCTTCTCCCTGTATGGCGAACGCGTCGGCGCGCTGACCGTGGTCACCACAGATCGCGACACCTCCGCCCGCGTGCTCTCGCAGGTCAAGCGCGTCATCCGCACCAACTACTCCAACCCGCCGACGCATGGCGGCATCGTGGTCGCCACCGTGCTTTCCGACCCGAACCTGCGTGCCCAATGGGAAGACGAGCTGGCCGGCATGCGCGACCGTATCCGCCTGATGCGTACCCAACTGGTCGAGCGCATCGCGGCAGCTGGCGTCACGCGCGACTTCTCCTTCGTCATTCAGCAGCGCGGCATGTTCTCCTTCACCGGCCTGACCGCCGCGCAGGTCGAACAGATGAAAGACGCCCATGGCATTTACGCCGTCTCGACCGGCCGCATCTGCCTGGCAGCGCTCAACAGCAAGAACATCGACGCGGTTGCCAAGGCAATCGCATCGGTGATCGCAAGCTGATACCCGCAGCAACCATCAACAGAAACGGCGCCCGCGGGCGCCGTTTCTGCATCTGGTCGATCCACTCAACGCAAGCCGCCCGGCAAGACGGGCACCTCTAGAGACGCTCCGGGGACCGCCGCGCCTGAGGCGGCTTCAGCCGCATCCTCGCCGACTGCCGATACGGGAGGCACTTCAAGCACCGGCGGCGGCAAGCGTGCCTCCAGCGTCGGCGCAGCCAGAGACCCCCCGATATCGACGGGCAAACGGACGCGCCTCTCACCCCGACCCACCACTGTACTCATCCACCCCGACAAGGATTCGAGCGTCCCCACCCTGAGCGTGCCGCTTGCATCCAGCGCGCCAGCCTCCAGACGGGCCACTTGCACCTCCAGACTGTCCGCCTTGCGCGTCAGCTTCCCGGACAACATCTCGAAGCGCGTTTCTCCACCCTGAATCTTGCCGGTACCGCGCTCACGCATGGCCGCACCCAAATCAATGCCACCCAACGCACCATTGGCGATATCAAAGCGTCCGCTCAAACTGGACGCGCTGCGGATTTCCGACGGGTGTGCAGCAACCCCCTCCAAGGAAAAGTTGCCAGACATGGAGCCACTCAGGCGGACGCTGCTGCCCAAACGTTTGAACAGTCCTTCTGCGTTGATCTGGCTAAGGGCGACTTCAGCGCTCATTCGCGCATTGTCTTCCCAGGCCAGGCGGGCCGATCCGGACAATTTGCCATCGAGTGCGCTCGCACCAAAACTGGTGACTTCAAAGCCGTCATCACTCAGCCGGCCGACCACTTGCAAGGTATTGACCGGAATCTGTGAGAACACAGGCATCAGTTGATTCACCGCCACCGCATCCACGAGCAAGGCATCGCCATCGCCCGTCGCTGTCACCGACAATCCACCCAAGGCATCGCGCAAGTTCGCAACGGCACCCTTCTCGTCCTGGCTGACGCTACCCGAGAGCTGTGCCCACTGCTCGCCACCCGCCGTCACACTCAAACGCTCAAACAGCGTCTCGACAACAACCGACGAATGTGAGGGCATGTCCAGCACTCGCGCAAACGCCGACGGCGTGCCTCGCAGTTCGCTGATCTTCACCCGGACGCGCCAATCCACCGCACGCAAGGACGCCGGCCAATCGGGAATGAGATAGACCTCTGCCGCACGCAAAGACGGTATGGCCTCCGCGCGCACATCACTCAATTGCAAGGAGCCCCCACCGGCAAAGGACGCGCGCACACCGCCGAAACGCACGGACGTACCAAGCTGACGGCTCATCGCTGATTCCACCTCACTCCGGTAACGCTCCGGCAACAAAAAAGCGGCGACCACCACGGCACCAACCAAGAGGAAGGCCGCAACCGGCAAAAACCCCCGCCACAGCCGTTCGACGAAAAAGCCCAGTGCAATCATTCCGCCGCGGGTACTGTCACCCAAGCGAGGGCTCACCACCAACGCAGGTGGATCGTCCGCGATCGACCTATCGTTCTCAGCATCCCCAACAACGGGTTCCAGCTGGCCCTTCGGGTCGACAGCAACGTCGCGCTCCGGGATCTCACCCGCGGGCTCGACACGGGCGTCTGCCTCAATCTGCACTTCGGGCTCTGCCGTCGCGTCGGGTGCCTCCACGGGCGCGCTGGACGCATCTTCTGGCGTCATTTCGTTGCGAGGCGGCACGTCGACGACCACCTCCGACGCATCGTCGATTTCGTGTTCGCGGCCAGCCACGAGCGCAGACGCATCGGCCGCCTGCGGCCTGGCTTGAATCAGACCCTCGCGCAGCAATTCACTCACCGCCGGGTCAATCGCCAGCGACGAGCCAAAGCGACGCTTCATCTCACGAACGGTAATGCGGCCATCAATCAACAGCAGCGTCGCTCGCAGCTCATGCGAACTGATCGAACGGGGCTGCTTCGCTCGTGCATCGCCGAGTTCCGTCTTGACGTAAACTGTGTCTTCAAAGTTCATAGCGAGTTGCGGCAGAGGCCCTCTGGCACGTTAATCGGATGGCATTTTGGCACAAAAATCGTAAAAGACGTTGACAGCAGTTTTTGGCATTCCTATAATTCGCGCTTCTCCAGTTCCCCGATAGCTCAGTTGGTAGAGCAACGGACTGTTAATCCGTGTGTCCCTGGTTCGAGCCCAGGTCGGGGAGCCAAGAATACAAGGGGTTGTCGCCTGCCGACAGCCCCTTTTTCTATTCCGTCGGCAAGCGTATCAGATCGACACGATCTCGTGCCCACCCTGGCGCCATATCTTGCGCAATCTGCACCCGATTTGCCCCCGGACAAGACCCCACCGGCACCGTCTGCTATAACATCGGCAGGTATTCACAACGCCGATGAATCCGATGTCCGCTACTTCATTCGACACTGCAGAGCCGTTCAACCTCGCTGATCAGCGCGGTCGCCCGGTGCGCGATCTGCGCATTTCCGTCACCGACCGCTGCAATTTTCGCTGCGTGTACTGCATGCCGCGCGCGGTCTTCGGCAAAGACTATACATTCCTCGCGCGCTCCGAGCTCCTCAGCTTCGAGGAGATTGTCCGTATCGCGCGAATTTTTGTCGCCAATGGCGTACGCAAGATCCGCATCACCGGCGGCGAACCCCTGCTGCGCCGAAACGTCGATCAATTGATCAAGTCCCTGGCCGCCCTGCCCGAGGTCGAGGTCACCCTCACCACCAACGGCGTGCTGCTGCCGCGCATGGCGAAAAAACTGGCCGATGCAGGCCTTCGCCGGGTTACCGTGAGCCTCGACGCGCTGGACGACGCCATCTTCAAGAAAATCAACGACGCCGACTTCCCCGTCGCCGACGTGCTCGCCGGCATCGAAGCCGCACGCGAGGCCGGACTGAGCCCGGTCAAGGTGAACATGGTGGTCAAGCGCGGCGTCAATGATCACCAGATCATCGACATGGCCCGGCACTTCAAAGGCTCGGGCCATATCCTGCGCTTCATCGAATTCATGGATGTCGGCGCCTCCAACGGCTGGCGACTGGATGATGTCGTGCCGTCCCGCGAAGTCATCGACCGCATCCACGCCGTATTCCCGCTCGAATCGTCCGAGCCGAACTACACCGGCGAAGTCGCCGAGCGCTGGCGCTATGTGGATGGCGATGGCGAGGTCGGCGTCATTTCCTCGGTCACACAAGCCTTCTGCAGCACCTGTACGCGCATCCGCCTGTCGACCGAGGGGAAGCTCTACACCTGCCTGTTTGCCAACGAGGGACACGAACTGCGCGCCCCCCTGCGCGACGGCGCCAGCGACGAAGAACTGGCGGCCATCATCCACCGCACCTGGCAGGCCCGCAGTGACCGCTACTCGGAAATCCGCACCGAAAACACGCACGAACTCAAGCGCATTGAAATGTCCTATATCGGCGGCTGAGGAAAGTAGCCCCCACGCTCACTACGTTCGCTGCCCCCCGAGGGGGCGGCGCTCGCCCTTGGGGCGGCCCGGCGGGCGAGCGGTGCAGCCCCCACGCTCACTACGTTCGCTGCCCCCCGAGGGGGCAGCGCCCATGATCGCTACGCGAGGCAGGAAACGCAGCTAAGCGTCTTCGGATTCGTCCGAGTCTTCACCCAGATCCTCAGGCAATTCATCGAGCTTGGCCGATTCGATTTTCTGGAAATGTGCGCTGATCTTGCGTGAGCTGACCTGAACGTCCTTGACGTCCTTGCCGGCCTGTTCGATATGCCGCACCAGCGCCTGCATGCGGTCGTCGAAGCGGTGGAAGTCTTTCGCCAGCTTGGACAAGGCATCCTTGATCACGTGAATCTGCTTGCGCGTTTCAACATCTTTGAGCACCGCGCGCGCCGTATTGAGCACCGCCATCAAGGTCGTCGGCGACACGATCCACACGCGTCGCTCCTGCGCGTAGCCCACCACCTCCGGGTGATAGGCGTGGATCTCGGCAAACACCGCCTCGGCCGGCACAAACATCACCGCGCCGTCCGAGGTCTCACCAGCAATGATGTATTTACTGGCGATGGCGTCCACATGGCGCTTCACGTCGATGCGGAAGGCGCTTTGCGCAGCGCGTCGATCAGACTCCGCCACACCGATCTCGAACATCCGGTGATAGTTTTCAAGCGGAAACTTGGAGTCCACCGCCACCCGGCCCGTCGGCTCGGGCAGCGTCAACAGGCAGTCCACCCGCACGTTGCCTGACAGCGTGGCCTGAAACTCGTAGCCATCCGGCGGCAGCGAATTGCGCACCAGGGCTTCGAGCTGCACCTCGCCGAATGCACCGCGCGCGCGCTTGTCGCCGAGCAGCTCCTGCAGGCTCACCACGTTGGTGGTCAGGCCGTCGATCTTCTTCTGTGCTTCGTCGATGGTGGCCAGGCGCGCCATCACATTGGTAAAGGTTTCGTTGGTTTTCTTGAAGCCTTCGTCGAGGCGCTGATGCACCTGGCCGGTAATCGCCTCAAGGCGCTCATTCACCGTCCGGTTGAGCGCCTCGCTGCTCTTGGCCATCTGTTCAGAGGCGCTGCGCAAACCGTTTTGCAGCAGCTCCCGGTCAGCACGCGCGTGCTCACCCAGACGCGCCAGGGTCTGCTCGATCATTTCACTGCGCAGGCGCGCGTTGGCGCTTTGCAGCGCGCCACTGAGTTCATTCAGGCGCAACTGCATTTCGCTGCGCTGATCGGCGAGCTGCGTCTGCATCAAGGATTGCAGGCCGTGCATGGCATCACGGGTCAAACGAAGCTCGCCGTCGACCCGGCCGCGCAAGCGCTCACTCTGCGACTCGCTGGCTTCAGTCAGGCGATCGGCCTGACGCCCCAGACCGGTATGCAGATCACCGAGCATCTCGCGGTGCTGCGCCTCCAGCGCATCGTGCACTGCGCCTACCAGCTGCCCGGGCAGATCGGATTCCAGACGGCGCACCCGCAGGATCAACACCAGCACCGCCACCAGCAAAACCAACAGGGCGGCGATCAATGCGTACTGAATCTCTTGCTCGGTCACTGCACTGTCCATTTGAAAAAAGAGGCCGAGTATATCAGCGGCATGCGCTTACACAGCCTCGCGCAAGAGCTGCAGGGGCGACTGATGCAAGAGCCTGCCAGCCCCCATCCAGCCGACCAGCATTACGCCCAGGGCCCCCGCGAGTGCACCGATCAGCACCGGTCCCGGCGCCGGCGCGTAGGGCATGTCGAACACCCGCACGGCGAGCAGCCAGCCGACCAGGCTGGCGCCAATACCCGCCAGCGCCCCGGCCGCCGCGCCCATGGCGGCAAACTCGACCAGCAGGCTTTGTTTGAGTTGCCGTGACCGTGCGCCAAGCGTGCGCATGACGGCGAACTCGCGCGCGCGCTCATCGCGTGTCGACTGCAACGCGGCGAACAACACCACCACGCCAGCAATCACGGCGAAACCGAAGACCAGTTCGACGATGGTGATCAACTTGTCGATCATAGCCTCCACCTGCCCCATCACCGCGCCGACATCGATCACCGAAATGTTCGGGAAGGCGCGGATCAAGGCCAGCGAAAATTCCTGCGCCTCGCGTGGCAGATAAAAGCTGGTGATCAAACTCGCCGGAAACTGATCAAGCACGCCCGGCGAGGCGAGGAAGAAGAAGTTCACCCGCATCGAATCCCACCGCAGACTGCGTTGGCTGGTGACCGGCGCCGTTACCTGCTGACCGGCCACATCGAAAGTCACCGTGTCGCCCACCGACACACCAAGCGATTTGGCCACGCCGGCCTCGACCGAAAAGGCCGGCCCGTCGGCGCCATGCCAGCGTCCCTCGTCGAGCACATTGCCAAGCGGCAGATCAGTCGAATACGAGAGGTTGAACTCCCGCTCCGCCAAGCGTCGGGCCCGATCATCCGCATAGCCTTCGGGTGCCACCGCCTGCCCGTTGATGGCCATCAGACGGCCGCGGATCATCGGCATCAAATCGGGCTCGGGTTGCCCCGCGTCGCGGAAAAACGCGAGAAAATCCTGCTGCTGGTCAGGCTGAAGATTGATCACGAAGCGATTCGGCGCATCGGGCGGCACGGTGTCTCGCCAGGCCGACAACAGATCGGCCCGCACCAGCGTGAGCAACAGCAGCGCCATCAGCCCAAGACCCACCGCCGTGGCCTGAACCACCTGACTGCCCATGCGTCGCCTGAGCGCCAGCAGCCCCTGGCGCCACCCACCCCCCACCGCCAGCGCAAAGCGCGCCAGCAACGCGAATCCAACACCACTCAAGGCGGCAAAACCGCCGAGCGCCGCCAGGAAGCCGGCAGAAATCCAGGCACCCAGCACGACATCATTGGCGACCCACACAATGATCGCGACCAGCACCGCCAGACCGCTGGCCCACGCGGCGCGTGCCGGGCCAACGCCCTCCCCCAGCTCCCGGCGCATGACGCGCAAACTGGGCACCCGCGCCAGCCCGATCAGATGCGGCAAGACGAAGCCGAGCAACAAGGCGAGTCCGACCACGACGCCATGCATCACAGGGAGGATGGACGGTGCCGGCAAGGCCACGCGCAAGACCTCACCAAGCCCGTCGGCCAGCACCGCCTGGAAACCCCAGCCCAGCAACACCCCAATGACCGACGACACCAGGCCGAAGACCACGAACTCCAGCAAAAACAACTGAATCAACTGTGCCTGCCGGGCGCCAAGACAGCGCAGCACGGCGCAACCATCGAGATGGCGTGCCATGAAGCGCCGGGTGCTCAGGCCGATGGCGACGGCCGCCAACACCACCGACAAACTGGCGGCGAGGCGCAGAAAACGCTCCGCGCGCTCCAGCGCCACGCGCACTTCGGGCCGGGCGTTGTCGATGGACTCGATACGCTGTCCGCGCGCGAGAATGGCTGTCGCGCGCTCACGAAACTGCGCCACGGCAGCCGTCTCACCCGCCACATGCAATCGATAGGACACGCGCGAGCCAGTCTGGATCAGGCCGGTAGCCGGCAAGTCGGCCGCGTTGACCATAACCCGCGGCAACATGCTGAAGAAGTTGGCGCCGCGGTCTGATTCAAACGTGAGCACACCGCCGATCTTCATGCTGACCAGGCCGAGCTGAACGGTATCGCCCACCGACACGCCAAGCGCCGCGATCACCCGCTCGTCAGGCCAGATCTCGCCTTGCGGGGGAATGCTGGCCACCACCGCATCCGGGGCATTGCGCGCCGGTGCGATGCGAACACTTCCGCGTAATGGATAGCCCGCCCCAACCGCCTTCACCGCCGCCAGTTGCACCGCCGATTCGGTACCGACCATGCTGGAGAACACATAGGTATCCGCCGTGTGCAGCCCTTCGCTGCGCGCCAGTTCACGGAAGGGGTCGGTCCAGGCGTGATCGGCGCTGAGCAGCAAGTCGCCGCCGAGCAGTTGGTTGGCCTCTCGATCAAGACTGCGCCCGACGCGGTCCGTGAGAAAGCCGACGCTGCTCAGGCTGGCGACGGCCACAATCAACGCCAGAGCGAGCAGATGCAGTTCGCCCGCACGCAGGTCGCGCAGCAACATGCGCAGGGCCAGACGAACGATATTCATGCGGGCATCACGCGGCGAGCAGCCGGTCGACCAGTCCCACCCAGTAACTCACCCCGGTCGGGATCACGGCATCATTGAAATCGTAATTGGGGTTGTGCAAGGTGCAGCCGCCCTCGCCGGGGCCATTGCCCAGCCAGACGTAGCAGCCCGGCTTTTCGTGCAGAAAATAGGCGAAGTCTTCGGCGCCCATGCTGGGTTTGAGGTCGGTACGCACCGAGCCTTCCCCAACCAGCGCTCTGGCCACCTCGACGCACAGCGCAGCTTCATCAGGTGTGTTGATGGTGGCGGGATAACCGCGGATGTAGTTGAAACGCACGTTCACGTTGTAGGCGGCGCCAACGCCCTGACAGATGCGCTGCATCGCCGCTTCGATCTGCGACTGCACCTCGGTCGAAAACGCCCTCACGGTGCCGGTGATGCGCGCCCGATCGGGGATCACGTTGTAGGCTTCGCCGGCATGGAACTGCGTGACCGACAGCACGGCCGGATCAAGTGGATCAAGCGTACGGGTAACAATGGTCTGCAACGCCTGCACCAACGCGGAGCCGGCCACCACCGGGTCCACCCCCAGATGCGGCATGGCGGCATGCGCGCCGTGGCCGAGCACCTCGATGTCGAAGCGATCCGCCGAAGCCATCACAGGGCCGGCATGCACGGCAAAGCTGCCGGCGGGCAGACCGGGCCAATTGTGCAGGCCGAACACCGCATCCACGGGGAAGCGCTCGAACAAGCCGTCTTCGACCATCTCGCGGCCACCGCCGTCGCCCTCTTCAGCCGGCTGGAAGATGAACACCACCGTACCGTCGAAATCGGGATGCCTGGCGAGGTGTTCTGCCGCGCCCAGCAACATGGCAGTGTGTCCGTCGTGCCCGCACGCATGCATGCGACCGGGGTGTTTCGAGTGATGGGGAAAGGTGTTGCGCTCCTGCATCGGCAGGGCGTCCATGTCGGCGCGCAGGCCAATGGCGCGCTTTGAGCTGCCAGCGCGGATCACGCCGACCACCCCCGTGCGGCCGATACCGCGATGCGTTTCGATGCCGGCCGCTTCGAGGCGATCGGCCACCAGCGCGGCGGTGCGATGCTCATCAAAAGCCAGTTCCGGGTGAGCATGGATATCGCGGCGCAGGTTGGTGAGCGCGGCGTGTTGTTGTTTGACGGCGTCGAGGATCTTCATGCGCCCTCCTGTGGGGTGATTCAGTCGGTCAGTGTAACGTCGTCGGCCGAATCCTCGCTCGGCAGCACCTCGGCCGTGACGCCACGCGGTGGCGGCAATGTGGCGAGAAAGGCTTCGACCTCTTCAGGCACCCGGGTACGGCGCATCGGCGGCAGGCTGCGCCAGACGCGTTTGCCGTAGGGCTTGTCGATCATGCGCGGGTCGCACACGGCAAGCACGCCGCGGTCCTGCTCGGTGCGGATCAGCCGGCCGGCGCCCTGCTTGACGTTGATGACGGCGCGCGGCAGCTGGTAGGTCATGAAGGGGTTGACCCCGGCCTCACGCAGATGTTCGATGCGCGCCGCGAGCACCGGGTCGTCGGGCGGCGCAAAGGGGAGCTTGTCGATCACCACCACCGACAAGGCATCGCCGGGCACATCGACGCCCTCCCAGAAGCTCTGGCTGGCCACCAGCACAGCGTTGCCCAGATCGCGGAAACGCGCCAGCAGCTGGCTGCGCGAGCCCTCGCCTTGCAGCAGCAAGGGCAGTTTGAGACCGGCACGGTCGAGCTTGTCGCCAAGGCGCTCGTGGATGCGGCGCATGGCGCGCAAGGACGTGCACAGCACAAAGGTGCGCCCATGCGCGGCGCGGATCAAGGGGAAGGCAATATCGGCGACCACGTCCGGGTAGTCCGGCGCGTTGGGGTTGGGCATGCCGGCCGGCGCGTAGAGCATGGCCTGCTCGGGGTAGTTGAAGGGGCTGCCCCACACCGCGGTGTGCGCCGGTGGCTCCAGCCAGTTGAGACCGAGATCACGGTTGTAATGCGAAAAATCGGTGCCGACGGCGAGCGTGGCCGAGGTAAAAATCCAGGCACTCGGGTAGCGCTGCATCTGGCGCGCAAACACACTGCCAATTTCCAGTGGCGTGCTGTTGACCGCGAGTGATTGAGTGAAGACCTCGACCCAGCGCACCACCTTGGGCTCGGGCGGATGCAGCCAGTGGTCGAGCCGCTCGGTCATCTCTTCGAGCCGGCGCAGACAATTGGCCAGGCCTTCGGAGCGCTCGGCCTGGGTCTTCAGGATGGCGCCGACTTCGGTCAGCGTTTTGGCCAGCATCTCGATGGCGGGCATGAAGCCGGCGTGCTGGCCGAGTTGGTCCAGGCTGATGCGGGCGTTCTCGTCGCTCACCGACAGGCGCCAGTCGCGCGCGGCCTTTTCGAGCGTGCGGGTGCCTTCGATCAGCACCCGGCAGTCGGACGCGCCGGCCAGCCCCTCGGCGCGCATGTCGCGCGCCAGGTCGATTACCTGGGCCGTGCTGACCGACTCGCCAAAGAACAGGCTGGCGGTCTCCGGCAATTGATGAGCCTCGTCGAACACCAGCGTGTTGCAGGCCGGCAGCAGCTCACCCATACCCTCGTCACGCAGCATCACGTCGGCAAAAAACAAGTGGTGATTGACCACCACCACGTCGGCATCCATGGCTTCGCGCCGGGCCTGCAGCACGAAGCACTCCTTGACGTTGGGGCAGTCCTGACCGAGGCAGTTGTCGCGCGTGGAGGTGGCGGAAATCCAGGCGGCGCTGTCTTCGGGCACGTCTTGGCATTCGGACTTGTCGCCGGTGCGGGTCATCTCGGCGAAGCGGGTGATCTTGCGCAGGTTGGCCGCGTCCTGCGGCGTCGCAAATCGCCCATCGTTGGCATGGCGCGCCAGATGGTAGTGGCAGACGTAGTTGGCGCGGCCCTTGAGCAGCGCGATGCGCAGCGGCAGCTTGAGCGCCTTGCGCACCGTGGGCAGATCGCGCCGGAAGAGCTGGTCTTGCAGCGTCTTGGTGCCGGTCGAGATGAGCACCTTGCCGCCGGACATCAGCGCGGGCACGAGATAGGCAAAGGTCTTGCCCGTGCCGGTGCCCGCTTCGGCCACCAGCACGCCTTGCTCGCGGATGGTCTGCGCGATCTTGACGGCCATTTCGATTTGCTGGGTACGCGCGGCAAAGCCAGGCACGACTTGCGCCAGGGCGCCGTCGGGCGAAAACGCGGCTTCGACGTCACGTTGAACGATATCGACCTCAGTCACGCGGCGCTCCTGCAGAAGTCACCCGCACCCAGAATGCGGCGTCACTTTGGGTATCGGCGCTTGAGGTGCTGCCAATGGCAACACCGCGCGATTCGGACTCGGCGCCGGTCGTGACAGCACCACCGACGGCGATCCACTCACCGAGCCGGCCTTCGACCTCGGTCTCCAGCCGCATCACCTCGATGCGCCCGTCGCTCGTCAGATTGCTGGCTTCGGGACTCAACACCAGACGCACCCGCTGCCCAACAACGGTCGGTCGCACCGAGACGCCCTGCCCCACATCGCGGTAGGTGGTGCCACGAACCACGCGCACACCATTGGGCTGAACGTAGACCTGACGAAACGCCAACGGGACCGAGCTGCCGACAAACAGCGTCGCAAGGCCACCGTCGCGGGTTTCGACAAACTGGGTGCTGGCGCGATGCACGCTGCGGGTCGATTCATTCACCCCGACCTGCACACCGCCGATCTCAATGCCGGCCCCACGTCCGGACACCTGACCGGGGAAACGAACGCTCAAGTCTCCGCTACGAACCTCGCCGCCGACACCGGCATCAAACCGGCGCTCGCTACCGCCACGGTCACTACGCACCTCGATGCGCAGCCGGGCCGGCGGCGTATCGATGGCGCCAAGTGCGTCGCGCAATACGCGCAGGTTGTCAGGCGTGGTGCGGATCAGCAGTTTGTCATTGATGCCGCTGAGCTGCCCGTCGGGCGCAAGCATGGGGCGCAAGGCGGGGAGCACCTCGTCAGCACTACGGTGCTGAAGTGTGATGATCGTGAGCGGCAGTGCGCCATGGGCAACACCACCGATCCCCAGCGCCGCAATACCCAGCAGAAACCATTGCGTGAGCCGACGCGCGAGGCGTCGCTCACTCGGAGCGGTGGGCTTCCGCAAGATAGTCCCGGGTGCGCATTTCCATGAGGCGACTGACGGTACGCACGAATTCGTTGGCGTTGTGCCCCTCGCGATAGAGGTCATGGGCTTCGGCCTCCGCACTCATGATGAGCTTGACCCGGTGATCGTAAAGCACATCGATCAGCCAGGTGAAACGGCGGGCTTCATTGCTCTGCCCCGCGGCCATCCTGGGCACGCCGGACACGAGGATAGTGTGATACTCACGCGCCAGTTCAAGATAATCATTCTGAGAACGCGGCCCCTTGCACAAGGCGTTGAACTCGAACCAGATCACTCCTGGCGCGATACGTACGGCTTCGAAGCTGCGGCCCAGCACGTCGATGGCCCCCTGCGCGCCTTCCACCGCCGCAATGCGATAGAAGTCGTCGGCCATGCGCTCACGCGCTTCATCGTCATCGGGCACCAGATAGATCTGCAGTTGCTCCAGCGTACGCAAGCGGTAGTCGGTACCGTAGTCGACCTCGACCACATCGAAACGCTGCTTCATCAGCGCGATGGTGGGCAGAAAGTTGATGCGTTGCAGGCCGTTGGGATAAAGCCCATCCGGCGGGTAGTTGGAGGTCATCACGAAGATCACGCCCCGCGCCAGCAAGGCTTCGAGCAGGCGCCCGAGGATCATCGCGTCGGCAATGTCCGAAATGTGAAACTCGTCAAAGCACAGCAGACGGGTCTGCTCGCTCACCCGGTCGGCAATGATCTGCAGCGGATCGGGCAGATGGTTGAGCGATTTGAGGTCGTTCTGCACTTCCTGCATGAAGGCATGAAAATGCACCCGGCGCTTGCGCGTGTAGGGCACCGCCTCGTAGAAACAATCCATCAAAAAGCTCTTGCCACGGCCCACCCCGCCCCAGAAATACACGCTGCGCGGTTCGGACGGCTTGGAAAACCATTTCTTGAACAGGCTGCGCCGCGCGACTTTATAGCCGAGCAGGTCGGAATACAGCGTCTGCAAGCGTTTGACGGCCGATTGCTGCGCAGGATCGGCCTCATAGCCGCGCTCGATCAGCGCGGCATTATAGGCATCGATCATGCCGAATTCCGGGACATCCAGTTCGCGATGGGGCATGGTCAGGACGACGTATCAAGTGAAAACACAATGCACAAGGGTGAGCTCCGGGTAGCCTCGCTACCCCGAACCCACCCTTGATCTTACGGCAGCGTCGCTCAGAAGTGCAGCGGGCGCTTATCGACGGCCAGCGCGGCCTCGTGCACCGCTTCCGACATGGTCGGGTGAGCGTGGCAGATGCGCGCGAGATCTTCGGCCGCGCCATGGAACTCCATGGCAACGACGGCTTCGGAAATGAGCTCCGAGGCATTGGCGCCAATGATGTGCACGCCGAGGATGCGATCGGTTTCAGCGCAGGCCAGCATCTTGACGAAGCCGGTCGGTGCGCCCATGCCCAGCGCACGGCCGTTGGCCATGAACGGGATCTTGCCGGCACGGTAGGCCACGCCTTCGGCCTTGAGCTGCTGTTCGGTCTTGCCGACCCAGGCAATCTCCGGCGAGGTGTAGATCACCCACGGAATGGTGTTGAAATCGCAATGGCCGGCCTGGCCTGCCATCAGCTCGCACACCATGACGGCCTCTTCCATGGCCTTGTGGGCCAGCATCGGGCCACGCACCACGTCGCCGACCGCCCAAACGCCCGGCAGATTGGTCTGGCAATGGTCATTGACATCCACCATGCCGCGGTCGGTCAGCTTGAGGCCAACGGCTTCGGCGTTCAGCCCTTCGGTGTTCGGCACACGGCCCACCGACACGATGAGCTTGTCGAACACGGCCTTTTGCGCGCCGTCCTTGTCTTCAAACTCAACCGTGACCGACTTCTTGTTCTTGGCCGGGGTGACCTTGCCAACCTTGACGCCCAGCTTGACCGCCAGGCCTTGCTTGGCAAACACCTTCTGCGCCTCTTTGGCCACGTCCTGGTCAGCCGCGCCGAGGAAACTGTCCATGGCTTCGAGAATGGTGACTTCCGAGCCCAGACGACGCCACACCGAGCCCATTTCGAGGCCGATGACGCCGGAGCCGATCAGGCCGAGGCGCTTGGGCACCGCGTCCAGATCCAGTGCACCGATGTTGTCGCAGATCAGGGCGTTGTCGACCTCGATGCCCGGCAAATGGCGAGCTGTCGAACCGGTGGCCACGATGACCTGCTTGGCTCCGACGACCTCGTCGCCCACCTTGACGTCCCAGCCATCAGCGGTCTGGCCGACAAAGCTGCCATGCCCCGACAGCATGGTGACCTTGTTCTTCTTGAACAGGCCCTTGATACCGCCGGTGAGCTGATCGACGATCTTGGCCTTGCGCGCGACCATGGTCGGCACGTCAATGCTCGGTGTGCCGACCTTGATGCCCTGATCGGCGAAGTCGTGAGACGCTTCCTCGAACATGTGCGAGGTATGCAGCAGCGCCTTCGACGGAATGCAGCCGACGTTCAGGCAGGTACCGCCAAGACGCGGCTCGCCTTTCGGGTCAGCGTAGGGGTTGGATTCCGCGCACGCGGCACTGAAACCCAGTTGTGCAGCGCGGATGGCGGCTACATAGCCACCCGGGCCACCACCGATCACCAGCACATCAAATTGCTTCTTCGACATTGTTCTCTCCCTCGATGTCGACAACGGGCGCCGAGGCGCCCGCTGTGTTCCTTATCAGACGTCCAGCAGCAGGCGCGCCGGATCTTCGAGCGCTTCCTTCATGGTCACCAGACCCAGCACGGCTTCACGGCCGTCGATGATGCGGTGATCGTAGGACATTGCCAGATAGTTGATCGGACGGATGACGATCTGACCATTTTCGACCACCGGACGATCCTTGGTGGCGTGGATGCCGAGAATGGCCGACTGCGGCGGGTTGATGATCGGGGTCGACAGCATCGAACCGAACACACCACCGTTAGAGATCGAGAAGGTACCGCCGGTGAGCTCTTCCATCGTGATCTTGCCTTCTTTGGCCTTCTGACCATATTCGGCAACCTTCTTCTCGATGTCGGCGATCGACATCTGATCCACGTCACGCAGGATGGGCACCACCAGACCACGCGGGCTGCCGACGGCGATACCGATGTCGAAGTAGCCGTGATAGACGATGTCATTGCCATCGACCGAGGCGTTGAGCACCGGGAACTTCTTGAGCGCGGCCACAGCGGCTTTGACGAAGAAGCCCATGAAGCCCAGACGCACGCCGTGCTCTTTCTCGAACTTGTCCTTGTACTGAGCGCGCAGGGCCATCACCGGGCCCATGTTCACTTCGTTGAAGGTGGTGAGAATGGCGTTTTCGTTCTTCGACTGCAGCAGGCGCTCAGCGATGCGGGCGCGCAGACGCGTCATCGGCACCCGCTCTTCCGGACGGTCACCGGACACGACCACCGCCGGCGCAGCCGGTGCGGCCTTGCCTGCAGCGACTGCATCGCCCTTGGTGACACGACCACCCCGGCCGGAACCGGCGACGTCATCGGCGGCGACGCCTTTTTCGTCGAGGATCTTGCGTGCGGCCGGGCTGGCCGAACCCCCTGCGGCCTTGCTGGCGGCCGGCGGCGGGGTGACTTCCGGTGCCGGCTCAGCGGCCTTGCTTGCACCGGCAGCGGCTTTGGCTTCGGTGTCGATCTGGGCGATCAGGTCACCGCTGGCCACGGTCGAACCGTCGCCGAGGATGATCTTGACCAGCACGCCGTCCGCCGGTGCCGGGGTTTCGAGCACGACCTTGTCGGTCTCGATGTCGATCAGGTTCTCGTCGCGGGAAACGGCCTGGCCTTCTTTCTTGTGCCAGGTGACGAGCGTCGCTTCGGACACGGACTCCGACAACTGGGGGACTTTAACTTCGATCAGCATGAATTGACTCCCTCTAATGCGTGGTTTTTTCGTTGTTCGATCAATCGTTGATGGGACCGAAAGCGTTCTCTAGCACCGCTTTCTGTTGGGCATTGTGTTTGGCGTAGTAACCGACCGCAGGCGACGCCGACGCGGGACGGCTGACCAGCAACAGCTTCTGCTTCGGACCCAGCACGTTAATCAGATGCTGACGCGAGGCGAACCAGTACCAGGCCCCCTGGTTGCGCGGCTCTTCCTGACACCACACGACTTCCTTGGCATTCGGGTACTTGGCCAGTTCGGCACGGAAAGCATCCCGCGGGAACGGGTAAAGCTGCTCGATACGCACCACGGCGATGTCCTTGATCTCCTGCTCGCGGCGATAAGCCATCAGCTCGTAGTAGATCTTGCCGGAGCACAACACGACACGCTTGACCTTCTTGGCATCGAGTTTGTCGACTTCACCGATGACCGTACGGAAGGCGCCGTTGGTCAGCTCTTCCATGGTCGACACCGCCTCTTTGTGGCGCAGCAGCGACTTCGGCGTAATGACAATGGCCGGCTTGCGCAAGGGGCGGAGCATCTGGCGACGCAGGAGGTGGAAGATCTGCGACGGCGTACTGGGCACCAGCACCTGCATGTTCTGCTCGGCACACAGCTGCATGTAACGCTCGAGGCGGGCCGACGAGTGCTCCGGACCTTGCCCTTCGTAACCATGCGGCAGCAGCAGCGTCAGACCGACCTTGCGACCCCACTTGGCTTCGCCAGACGAAATGAACTGGTCGAACACCACCTGAGCGCCGTTGGCAAAGTCACCGAACTGCGCCTCCCAGACGACGAGGTCGTCGGGCACCGCGGTGGAGTAACCATATTCGAAGGCCAGCACAGCCTCTTCCGACAGCACCGAGTCGAAGACCTGAATCTCGGCCTGGCCGTCCTGAATATTCTGCAGCGGAATGTACGCGCCCTCGTCCCAGCGCTCGCGCTTCTGGTCGTGGAACACGGCATGGCGGTGGAAGAAGGTGCCACGACCGATATCTTCGCCCGACAGACGCACACCGTAGCCCTGAACCAGCAAACTGGCGTAGGCCAGGTTTTCGCCCATGCCCCAGTCAATCAGCGCGTCGCCACGTGCCATGGCAGCACGGTCGTCGACGATCTTCTTGACGCGCGAATGCAGCACAAAGTCTTCGGGCACGGTGCTGATACGCTGCGCCAGCCGCTTGAGTTCGACCATCGGAACCGCAGTATCGGCTTCGTCGGTGTACGGCGTTTTGAGGTAAGGCGTCCAGTCAACCGCGAACTGGCGGTTATGGCCGGAAAGCACCGGATTGGACAGCAGTTCGCCGCGATCGAGGTGCTCACGGTAGTCCTGAATGATCGCTTCGGGCTCGTCCGTCGTGCACACGCCTTCACGCACAAGGCGATCGGCGTACAGCTTGCGGGTGCCGGGGTGCTGCGCCACTTTCTTGTACATCAGCGGCTGCGTCACCATCGGCTCGTCCTGCTCGTTGTGGCCGAGCTTGCGATAGCAGACGATGTCGATCACCACGTCTTTCTTGAATTCGTTGCGGAACTCGACCGCCAGCGCGGTGACCAGCGCAACGGCTTCCGGATCGTCGCCATTCACATGGAAGATCGGCGCCTCGACCATCTTGAAGATGTCGGTGCAATACAGCGAAGAACGGTAGTCACGCGGATCGGAGGTGGTGAAACCAATCTGGTTGTTCACCACGATGTGAACCGTGCCGCCCGTGCCGTAACCGCGGGTCTGCGAGAAGTTCAGCATCTCCTGGTTCACACCCTGGCCTGCCACTGCCGAGTCACCATGGATGATCACCGCCAGCACCTGGTTCTTGGCCTTGTCCTTGCGACGCACCTGCCGCGCATAGACCGAGCCGGCCACCACCGGATTGATGATCTCAAGGTGAGACGGATTGAACGCCAGCGTGAGGTGCACCGGGCCGCCCGGGGTCATCACGTCGCTCGAGAAGCCATTGTGGTACTTGACGTCACCTGCGCTCAGATCCACCTCGGCCTTGCCTTCGAACTCTGCGAACAGGGTCGAAGGCGACTTGCCGAGGGTGTTCACGAGCACGTTCAGACGGCCACGGTGGGCCATGCCGATCACGATTTCCTGCGCGCCGAGGGTACCGCCAACGTTGATGACCTCGTCCATCGCGACGATCATCGACTCGCCGCCTTCGAGCGAGAAACGCTTCTGGCCGACGTACTTGGTGTGCAGATACTTTTCAAGCGTCTCGGCAGCGGTCACGCGACCGAGGACGTGCTTCTTCTGCTCAACCGAGAACTGCGGTGTGCCGCGAATGCTCTCAAGGCGTGCCTGAATCCAGCGCTTCTGGGCAATGTCCGAGATGTACATGTACTCGGAACCGATCGAGCCGCAGTAGGTCTGGCGAACCGCTTCCAGAATCTCGCGCAGACTGGCCTGCTCGTTGGAGAACGCGTGGAAGGAACCCACGTTGAACTGCTCGTTCAGGTCCGCTTCGGTAAAGCCGTAGTAAGACGGCTCCAACTCGGGCACGTGCATGCGCTCATTGCGCTTGAGCGGATCAAGATTCGCCCAGCGGTTGCCGAGGAAACGGTAGGCGTTGATCAACTGCAATGTGCTGACCTGACGCTTGTTGCCGTCGCCTGACGTAATGGTGCGTACCGGGCCGCGCTTGGCCAGTTGTTCGAAGGCGTGGATGATCGGCGTATGCGCCACATCTCGCACTGCAGCGGCAGCGCCAGCCCTCAGACCATCAAAATAGGTTCGCCACTCTTCCGGAACGCTTTCCGGATCGGCGAGATACGACTCGTACAGCTCTTCGACGAACGGTGCATTGCTGCCGAACAGCATCGAGGTGCTATGCAGTTGCTTCATCATCTTGGAATTCACCCGAATTCTGTTGCCTGGTCAGGTAATCGCCATCCGGCGATCACGGCCTATTGGGGCATAAGGAAACGGGATGATCACGACAGGCGGTGATCATCCCGTAACGGACTGATTAGTTGCGCTCTTTCCCAGCCCGCATCGGTGTTACGCCCGCTGGTCGATCGCCACGACGTCGCGGCGAGCCGCGCCGACATACAACTGGCGCGGACGACCGATCTTGTATTCCGGATCGGTCATCATCTCTTCCCACTGCGTCATCCAGCCCACGGTACGGGCCAGCGCGAAGATGCAGGTGAACATCGAGGTCGGGATGCCCAGCGCCTTTTGCACGATGCCGGAGTAGAAGTCGACGTTCGGGTACAGCTTCTTCTCGACGAAGTACGGATCTTCGAGGGCGATCTTTTCGAGTTCCATGGCCAGCTTGAACAGGCGATCGTTCTCGAGACCGAGCTCGGTCAGCACGTCGTAGCAGACCTTGCGCATCAGCTTGGCGCGCGGGTCGAAGTTCTTGTAGACGCGGTGACCGAAGCCCATCAGCTTGAACGGATCGTTCTTGTCCTTGGCGCGCGCGATGAACTCACTCACCTTGGAGACGTCACCGATTTCCTCAAGCATGTTCAGGCAGGCTTCGTTTGCGCCACCGTGCGACGGACCCCACAGGCAAGCGATGCCCGCCGAGATGCAGGCGAACGGGTTGGCACCCGAGGAGCCGGCCAGACGCACGGTCGAGGTTGATGCGTTCTGCTCGTGATCGGCATGCAGCGTGAAGATGGTGTCGAGCGCGTGGACCAGCACCGGATTCGGTTTGTACTCCTCGCACGGCGTGCCAAACATCATATGCATGAAGTTGGCCGTGTAGCCAAGATCATTGCGCGGATACATGAAAGGCTGCCCGGTGTTGTATTTGTACGCCATCGCGACGATGGTCGGCAGCTTGGCCACCAGACGGTTGAAGGACACGTTGCGGTGCTCGGCGTCCTGCAGGTCGAGGGCGTCGTGGTAGAAGGCCGACAAGGCACCCACCACACCGACCATGACCGCCATCGGGTGTGCATCACGACGGAAGCCCGAGTAGAACTTGGTCATCTGGTCGTGCAACATCGTGTGATTCTTGATGGTGTCTTCGAAATCGGTCTTCTGCGCCTTATTGGGCAGTTCACCGTTTTTCAGCAGGTAAGCCACTTCGAGGAAGTTGCAGTGCTCTGCCAGCTGTTCGATCGGATAACCGCGATACAGCAGTTCGCCTTTGTCGCCATCAATAAACGTCACAGTGGACGCGCAGCTGGCGGTGGAAAGGAATCCGGAATCGTAGGTGAACAGACCGGTTTTTGCGCCCAGCGTGCGGATGTCGATGACATCGTTGCCATGCGTTCCGGTCAACACCGGAAATTCGACCGTTTTCCCATCGACCGTGAGGGTGGCGTTACGTTCATTGCTCATAACTTGTCCTTTGGCTTACCTGTTATTTTCCATCTGCCTAGGCAGAATCTTCCTGTGTTCCGCTATCACGCAGCATGCTGAGGAGTGGCATCCAGCGATCTTCGGGACACGGTGCGCTTCCGTTGACCATGGCCCAGAGGTCATGGTCTTCGATATCCAGCAAGTCCTGAAGGTCGACCAACTGAGCATCGCTCAGCTGGTCGAACCGGGTTTCAAGAAAGCGTGCGAAGACCAGGTCGAGTTCCAGTAGCGCCCGACGGCAGTGCCAGCGCATGCGTCCTTTATTGAGCGTCATACCGCGCGACGCACCATCATGTCCTTGATCTTGCCAATCGCCCGGGTCGGGTTCAGGCTCTTCGGACAGACATCCACACAGTTCATGATGGTGTGGCAACGGAACAAACGATATGGATCCTCGAGGTTGTCGAGGCGCTCGTTTGTCGCTTCATCCCGGGTGTCGGCAATGAAACGGTAGGCAGCAAGCAGACCCGCCGGCCCGACAAACTTGTCGGGGTTCCACCAGAACGACGGGCACGAGGTCGAGCAGCAGGCGCACAGAATGCACTCGTAGAGCCCGTTGAGCTCTTCGCGCTCTTCCGGCGACTGCAGGCGCTCGCGCTCTGGCGGCGGATTGTCGTTGACCAAGTAGGGCTTGATCGAGTTGTACTGCTTGAAGAACTGGGTCATATCGACGATCAGGTCGCGAATGACCGGCAGACCCGGCAGCGGGCGCAGCACGATCGGCTGCGGCAGGCTGTCGACATCGGTCAGGCAGGCCAAGCCATTCTTGCCGTTGATGTTCATGGCATCGGAGCCACACACACCTTCGCGGCAGGAACGGCGGAAAGACGTGGAATCGTCCTTCACCTTCAGGCGAACCAGCGCATCCAGCAGTTTCTTGTCGGACGGCTCGAGGTCGACCGAAATATCCTGCATGTACGGCTTCTCGTCGCGGTCCGGATCGTAACGGTAGATCTTGAATTGAACGGTACGTTTGCTCATCTGTTCGACTCCCGGCCTCTCAGTAAGTCCGCGTCGCAAGCGCGATCGGATCGACGCTTTCGGACATCGGCTGCAAATTCACAGGCTTGTAGTCCAGGCGGTTGCCTTCGCTGAACCACAAAGTGTGCTTGAGCCACTCGTCATCACGGCGGCCGTTCGGAAACTCGGGGGTATCCGGTGCGTCATCGCGCACGTGGGCACCGCGAGACTCTTTGCGCGCTTCGGCCGAAATCATGGTGGCCTTGGCAACCTCGATCAGGTTGTCCAGCTCAAGCGCTTCCATGCGTGCGGTGTTCCAGACCATGGACTTGTCCTTGATCTCGGTGGTCTTGGCTTGCTCGGCCACCTCAAGAATCGCGGTCACACCCTGCTGGAGCAGTTCGGAGAAGCGGAACACCCCTGCGTGCTTTTGCATGGTGCGCTGCATGGCCAGGCGGACTTCGTGCACATTGGTGCCGTCTTTCTGGTTCTCCAGGCGCGCCATCCGTGCCAGCGAGAAATCGGCCGCATTCTCCGGCAGCGGCTTGAGGCGCAGATTACCGCTCTGGATATCCTCAACCACGGTCTCACCGGCCGACTTGCCAAACACCAGCAGATCGAGCAGCGAGTTGGTACCGAGACGGTTGGCGCCATGCACTGACGCGCAGGCACATTCACCCGCGGCGTAGAAACCGGTCACCGGCGTGTTCGAGTTGTCGCCCTTGGGCGCAACCACCTGGCCTTTGTAGTTGGTCGGAATACCGCCCATCTGGTAGTGACAGGTCGGCACGACCGGAATCGGCGCCTTGATCGGATCGATACCGGCGAACTGGATCGAGATCTCGCGAATGCCGGGCAGACGTTTCATGATCGTCTCGGGCGACAGGTGCGTGATATCGAGAAGGACGTGGTCCTTGTCGGGTCCGCAACCGCGACCTTCGTTGATCTCGGTCACCATGGAACGGGACACGACGTCACGCGAAGCGAGGTCTTTCAGGTTCGGCGCATAGCGTTCCATGAAACGCTCACCCGCCGCGTTGCGCAGAATGCCGCCTTCACCACGCACGCCTTCGGTAATCAGCACGCCCGCGCCGGCCACGCCGGTCGGGTGAAACTGCCAGAATTCCATATCTTCGAGCGGAACTCCGGCACGCGCCGCCATACCGACACCGTCACCCGTGTTGATGAAGGCGTTGGTCGAGCTGTAATAGATCCGGCCGGCACCACCTGTCGCGAAGATCACGGCCTTGGCGTGGAAAATCGACACTTCGCCGGTTTCCATTTCCATGGCCGTCACGCCAACCACATCACCGTCAGCGTCACGAATCAGATCCAGCGCCATCCACTCAACAAAGAACTGGGTCTTCGCGCGCACATTGCGCTGATACAGCGCGTGCAGCATGGCGTGACCCGTACGGTCGGCAGCAGCGCAGGAACGCGACACCGGCGACTGGCCGTAGTTTTGCGAGTGACCACCGAAGGGCCGCTGATAGATCTTGCCGTTGTCGAGACGGTCAAAAGGCATGCCGTAGTGCTCGAGCTCGACGACGACTTCGTTCGCCTTGCGACACATGAACTCGATGGCATCCTGGTCACCCAGCCAGTCCGACCCCTTGACGGTGTCGTACATGTGCCAGTGCCAGTTATCTTCGGTCGAGTTACCCAGCGAGGCGGCCACACCACCTTGTGCAGCCACGGTGTGGGAGCGCGTCGGGAAAACCTTGGTCAGGACCGCCGTTTTCAGGCCGGATTCCGACAGCTGCAGTGCGGCGCGCAGACCCGCGCCACCTGCGCCGACGATCACCGCATCATAAGTATGCTTTGCGATTTTCACCCTTACAGCCTCCACAGAATCTGGGCTGCCCACCCGGCGTAGCCGATGAGCAGAAACATGACGATCACGTGCAGCGCCAATCGAACGCCATCCGGTTTGATGTAATCCATGAAGATGTCACGGACGCCAACCCAGGCGTGATAGAAAAGCGACATGAAAAACAGGAAGCTGAAGAAGCGCATGAAGCCACCGGCGAACATGCCGCTCCAGGCCTCATACGACATTTCCGGCAACAGCAGCGCGCAGATCCCGAAATACACCGAGTACAAGGCCATCACGATGGCGGTCACACGCTGGCCGAGCCAGTCACGAAGACCGTAGTGGGCACCAACAACAATTCGCTTCACCATAGTTTCACCCCGATCAGAACGGTCAGCACCAGGCTGACAATGAGAACGAGACGGGCCGACTGACGCGACGAGGCCAGATCCAGGCCCTTGTGAACGTCCAGCAGCAAGAAGCGGATGCCGGCACAGAAGTGATGCAAGAACGCCCACAACAGGCCGAACAGAATCAACTTCACCAGCGGATTGGAAACCGTGTCCTTATAGTCAGCAAAGGTCTCTGCGGACCCGAGGCTGTCACCAAACAAAGACAACAACAACGGCAACATCAAGAACAAACCTGCGCCACTGACACGATGCAGAATCGAGACAAACCCCGCCAAGGGCAGCCTGATTTCGTGCAGCGCCAAGTGTTTCGGGCGCTTTTTTCTGACTGTCATTTCAGACATCTTTTCCCCCAATGCTAGGCCGCACGAATGCCGCCTTACTCCCACGAAAAACGTTGATTATAACCGTTGACGTCGCGTCACTTGAATGCGTCACGCGCCATTAATTCAGCTCATTCAGATAAAAATGCTCGTCGGTCGAATACAAGCCACGACGCCACTCCACCGGACGATCGCCGTAGGTAAAGGTCACGCGCTCGACCGACAGCAAGGGAACCCCTTCCTTGACGCGCAACATCTCAGCCGTGCGCCGATCCGCGGCCACAGCCCGGATACGCTCTTCGGCGCGAATCATGCGCAAGCCAAAGCGAGTTTCAAAAAGACTGTAGAGCGACCCCTTCCAGCCCTGCAACATTTCGAGGGTCAGCCCCTGAAAAATTTCGCCCGGCAGATAGATTTCGTCGACAACCACCGGTTTTGCGCTAAATTCAAGCAAACGCCGAACGATGATGATGGGTGAGCCAGGCTCAATTGAGAGCACCCGCGCGGCCTCCTGACCCGCCTTGGCGCGCCAGCACTCGAGCGGCACACTGACGGGGTGAGACAGATCTTCGCCCTCGGGCACCAGACGCAAGAACCGGAACAAGGAGCGAGGGTCATTGTGAGACGCGACGTAAGTGCCTTTCCCCTGCTTGCGTACCAACAGGTTCTCGGCCGCCATTTCGTCAATGGCCTTGCGCACCGTTCCCTGGCTGACGCCAAAGCGCGCCGCCAGCTCCTGCTCACTGGGAATGGCCTGACCCGGACTCCATTCGCCGGATTCAAGCGCCACCAGCATCAGACTCTTGATCTGACGATAGAGCGGACTAAAGGTAGGGGACGTCTGGGCCATTGGCGTATTTCATCACAAAAGTTGACAGGCGTCTATATCAACTCATATATCTTATATAAGACGTATGACATGAATTGACTTTGTTGAAACGCGATACTACTATCTTGCGCGAATCGGCAAACACCGACACCCGCCTCACTCGTGAGGCACACGGTCAGCCGAATGTCCGCTTTCACACACTCACATCGAGAGGGAGTCGTCCATGAGCAAAGCCCCCGTACGTGTCGCCGTCACAGGCGCAGCCGGCCAAATCGGTTATAGCCTGTTGTTCCGCATCGCCAGCGGCGAAATGCTGGGCAAGGATCAGCCGGTCATTCTTCAATTGCTCGACCTGCCGCAGGCACAGAAAGCCGTCAAGGGCGTGATGATGGAGCTGGAAGACTGCGCCTTCCCGCTGCTCGCCGGCATGGTTGCCACTGACGACCCGAATGTCGCCTTCAAGGACGCGCAAATCGCCCTGCTGGTCGGCGCCCGTCCGCGTGGTCCCGGCATGGAACGCAAGGACCTGCTGACCGAAAACGCCAAGATCTTCACCGTTCAAGGCGCCGCCATCGGCCAGTACGCTGACCCGAACATCAAGGTGCTCGTCGTCGGCAACCCCTGCAACACCAACGCCTACATCGCCATGAAGACCGCCGAGAAATTTGGCCGCGTCAACACCAAGAACTTCACCGGCATGCTGCGTCTGGACCACAACCGCGCCCTGTCGCAGCTGGCTGCAAAAACCAGTCGCAGCGTATCCAGCCTGACCAAGCTGGTCGTGTGGGGCAACCACTCGCCCACCATGTACGCCGACTACCGTTTCTGCCTGTCCAACGGCGACAACGTCAAATCGCTGGTGAACGACGACGTGTGGAACAGCGACGTGTTCCTGCCCACCGTTGGCAAGCGCGGCGCCGCCATCATCGAGGCCCGTGGCCTGTCGTCGGCTGCTTCGGCTGCCAACGCCGCCATCGACCACATCCGTGACTGGGTGCTCGGTTCGAACGGCGAGTGGGTCACCATGGGCGTGCCGTCCGACGGCTCCTATGGCATCCCCGAAGGCATCATCTATGGCGTGCCCTGCATCACCGAAAACGGTGAGTACAAGGTCGTCAAGGATCTGGAAATCGACGCATTCTCCCGCGAGCGCATGACCGTGACGCTCAACGAGCTCCTCGAAGAGCGCGAAGGCGTGAAAGATCTGCTCTGATCCACCGAGCGCATCTGGCAGCAAAGCATCGGGGGCGAGAAATCGCCCCCGATTTTTTTGGTATTCTGCCCGGCAACACTCACCACACAGACGCCACCGCCATGCATCCTGATCAGGTTCTTTTCCAGGGTGAGCGCACGCTCCCCGACGTGCCCGCCGTCGACCACTACGCCGGCAGCGAAAAGCTCATCACCAAAGCGCTCGAGATCCAGCAGCAGATGGGCCCGGTGTTCGACATCACCTGCGATTGCGAAGACGGCGCCAAGGCCGGCCAGGAGACCGAACACGCCCACATGGCCGCGGCAATGGTCATGTCAGCCGCCAACCAGTTTGGCCGGGTCGGCGCGCGCGTCCACGACATTACCCATCCGCATTGGCGACGGGATATCGACATCCTGATTGAAGACGCTGGCCAGCGCCTCGCCTTCGTCACGCTCCCCAAGCCCCGCTCGGTCGACGATGTGCGCGAGCAAATCGCCTACCTGCGCGCTCAGGAAGCCGCCAACCACACCGGCATCGCCCTCCCCGTCCATGTCCTGATCGAAACTCACGGCGCACTGCGCGACGCCTGGCATATCGCCGCGCTCGAGGGCGTAGAAAGCCTCGACTTCGGCCTGATGGACTTCGTCAGTGCCCATCACGGCGCGATTCCCGGCGAAGCCATGCGCAGCCCGGCGCAGTTCGACCACCCGCTTGTGGCACGTGCCAAGTGCGAAATCGCCGCCGCCGCGCTCGCCCACGGCGTGGTGCCCAGCCACAACGTCACCACCGAAATCAAGGACGTCGAATTCATCCGCCACGACGCCGAACGCGCCCGCCGCGAGTTCGGCTATCTGCGCATGTGGAGCATCCACCCAAACCAGATCACCCCGATTCTCGAAGCCATGCGCCCCGATTTTTCCGAGGTCGAGAGCGCTGCCGCCATTCTCGAAGCCGCGCAAGACGCCAACTGGGGCCCGATCCAGCACGCCGGCAAGCTGCACGACCGCGCCTCCTACCGCTACTACTGGACGCTCCTTAAACGCGCCCGCGCCACCGGCCAGCACCTGCCGGCGGATGCGGAGCAACGCTTCTTCGGCAATTGATCCGCCGCGACACAATGCCAGCGCTGTTTCCGCGAACACCAGCATGATCGGGCACACATTTTGACCCTGCCGGAGCCGTAATACGCGTCAAGTTCGCGCCCCGAGATGCCGTTAGACCGAAATAACCGTCTGACGTATCGAAGGCCTAGCGCAACATGACCGCCTCATCTGCCGACCACACTCGACGACTCGCGCTCGCCCTGCATTGCCAGGCCCGCGCGCTGTCGGGCAGCAACGTGCATGAAGCCGCCACGGCCGTCGCCACCGAGCTGGCGACCAGCCTGCCCTTGCGTGCGGTGCACATCCTGCTTGATTTCAAAGGCCAGGCACGCCGCCGCGCCAGCTCGCATCTGGCCGTTGCCGATGCGTCGCCCCAGGCCCAGCCCCTGATCGACGCCGCCGTTGACGAAGCGCTCGACCAGCAAACGCAGCTGGACGCGCCATCCACACACACCGACAGCCTGAATATCACCCGTGCCCACCTTGCCCTCGCCCATCATGTGGGTGGCTGGATCTGCACCGTGCCCATCCCGGTCGATGACATGCTGAGTGGCGCGATACTCGTTGAAGCCGCCCCCCACGCGCCGCTCGACGCCGAAGACATCGCACTCATTGCCCAAGTCGCCGCCCACACCGGCCCCGTACTTCAGCTTCGCGCCGAGCGCGACGCGCCACTGCACCAACGTCTGGCGAAAGCATTTCGCCCGCACCACAGCACACGTCCGTGGTACCGCAGCGCCGCCGGCGGCGTCGTGCTGGCACTCGCCGTCTTGCTCGCCATCCCGGTTCCGGCCGGCATCACGGCCGAAGCCCGTATCGAAGGCGAAATCCAGCGTGCCCTCACCGCCCCCGCCGACGGCTACATCGAGCGCGCCTTCGTTCGCCCGGGCGACGTGGTCCACGAAGGCCAGATCCTGGTCGAGCTGGCCGACCGCGAGGCCAGGCTGGAGCGGCGCAAACACGAGAGCGAGCTGTCCCAGCACGACAACGCCTTCGCCGCCGCACTGTCCACCGCCGATCGCGCTCAAATGGTGGTCCAGCGCGCCCGCGCCGACGAAGCCCGCGCACGCATCGCACTCATCGACAACCAACTCGAACGCGGTGCGATCCGCGCCCCCATGGACGCTATCGTCCTCACCGGCGACCTCGATCAAGCCCAGGGCACGCCGGTGCAGCGCGGCGAAGTCTTGCTCGTGCTGGCGCCACAGGCCCGTTACCGTCTGATGATCGAAGTCGACGAGCGCGACGCACATCGCCTGAGCGCCCAAGCCTCGGGCCAGATCGCGCTCAGCGCCCTGCCTGCCAACGCGATCGACTTCACCGTCGAGCGCGTTTTGCCGGTCGCCGTACAACGCGACGGACGCCATTTCATCGAAGTCGAAGCCCGCCTCACCACCCCGCCTGACGCCGTCAAACCCGGCATGCGCGGCTATGCCCGCATCGCCACCGACCCTGCACCCCTCGCAGCCCAGTGGACCGAACGCGTGCGCAACTGGCTACGCCTGCAACAGTGGGCCTGGTTCGGTCTATGAACGAAGCCCTCTACAGCCCTCAATGGCATGAAGTCGCCGCGCTGTGCCCGGCCCTGCGCAGCGCAGTGCACACGCGCCGACTGCTCAGCCGTGGCACCCGCTGGCAGTTGTTGAGTGCCCCCGACTCGCGCCAGCAATTGCGACTGAACGCCACGGCCTGGCGCTTTGTCGGCCTGCTCGACGGCCACCACACCGTCGACGCCCTGTGGCACCGACTGTTCGACGCGCTCGGCGACGAAGCCCCCAGCCAGCCCGAAGTCCTCGATCTGCTCGCCCAACTCAGCGCCGCCGGCTTCCTGCGCGCCGACGTCCAGCCCGACCTGATCACCCAGTTCGACCATGCCCGCGAACACGCCCGCAAACAACGTCTCGCCGCCCTCAATCCGCTCTCGGTGCGGGTGCGCCTGTTCGACCCCTCACGCCTGCTAGACACACTCCACGCCCTGGGCCAACGCATCTTCTGCCTGCCCGTTCTGCTGGCCTGGCTCGCGGTCGTCATCATCACCGCGCTCAACGTCGGCGCAGAGGGATCTCGCCTTGGCACGGCGATCAGCCAGGGCCTCCAGTCGCCCCGTTTCGTGCTGATTGCCTGGGGCGTCTATCCGCTCATGAAAGCCCTCCACGAGCTCGCCCATGGCCTCGCCGTGCGCCGCTGGAGCGGCACGGTGCACACCGCCGGCTTTACCTTGCTGGTGCTCGTGCCCGTACCCTATCTCGACGCCTCGGCCGCCAACGGCTTCGCGCGCGCTCAACGCATCATCGTCAGCGCGGCCGGCATCATGACCGAGCTGTTCATCGCCGCGCTGGCCTTCTGGCTCTGGCGGGCGGTCGCGCCCGGCCTGATTCAGGACATCGCCCTCACCGCCTTCTTCATCGGCGCCGTGTCCTCGCTGCTGTTCAACGGCAACCCGCTGCTCCGCTTCGACGGCTACTACGTACTCTCCGACGCACTCGACCTGCCCAACCTCGCCTCACGCAGCCGACGCTGGTGGCATCACCACATCGGCTTGCATCTGCTCGGGCTTCAACACCCACCCATGACCGTTGCCGCCGGCGAGACACGCTGGCTGGCCGCTTACGCACCGGCGGCATGGCTGTTCCAGCTACTGATCAGCTACCAGATCGCCCAATGGATTGCCGGATATTCCAGCGTGCTCGGCGTGGTGTTCGGCCTCTTCATGATCGCCACACTCGTCCTCACCCCAATCTACCGTGCCGTTCAGGGCTGGATCGGGCGCGAACCAGGCCCGAGGCGCCGGCGCACTCAGCGGCGTCTCGGCGTCGGCTTTGCCTTGATCTTGATACTGCTGACCCTCGTGCCCGCCCCGTCCTCGACACGCGTGCCCGGCGTTCTCGCCCTGCCCGAACACGCACAACTACATGCCGACACCGACGGTTTCATCACCGAGGTGCTCGCCCGTGATGGCGACACCGTCACCGCGGGCCAGCTCATCGCACGGCTTGACGACCCCGAGCTCGCAGCCGCCGAGAGTGCACTGGTCGAACAACTCGTCGGCCTGCAAACGCGACGCTATGGCAGCTTGCTCACCAACCCGCGCGAAGCCGGCGACGTCAGCACCCGGATCGCCACGGTCGAGCAAGATCTGGCCGACGTGCGCAAACGCATCGCTGCGCTGTCACTGCGCGCAGGCGTCGACGGCCGACTCGCCCTGCCCCAACAGAACGATCTGCCTGGCACCTACCTGCCGCGCGGCCACAGCCTCGGCCATGTGGTGTCAGACCGCGGCCTGAAGATTCGCGCCGTCGTGGCCGATGATCAGATCGCCTACATTCGTCAGGCCACGCAAGCGGTCAGCGTTCAACTGACGGACGCCTCCGACGCGCCAATACCCGCACACACCACGCGTTTTGCCGAAGGCGCCAGCCACCGCTTGCCCAGCGCCGCGCTGTCGGACCGCTTCGGCGGTCCGCTGGCTGCGCGCGCCGATGATCCCGACGGGCTGCGCACCATCGCCCCCATTTTCGAAATCGAACTCGCACTCGATCGCCCGCCCGCCGCGCGCGTTGGTGAACGGGTCTGGGTCCGCTTCGCCCACCCCGCCGAACCGCTGGCCACACAATGGGTGCGCCGTGGCCGGCAGGTGCTGCTGCAGTTTTTCAATGAGGCAGCCTGACATGATGCCCCTGCGCCTGCCTCGCATTGCCCCCACACACGCACGACACCGCCTCCGGATGCCAGCCAGCCAAGGCGCGCAAGACGTCGCCCCCAGCCTCACCCGTGCACTCTGGCGCCGCCTGCGCCACGCCGGCATGCGGACACGCACCCGTCGTCAACTCGCTGCCGTGGCCGCGATCCGCGCCCAGATGGCAGCGCAGCAGCGCCGGCCAGCAGGGGATGTGACGACGCTTCGTCAGTTACTCAAGCACAACCACGCCGATCACACGAATCGCCATCGCAGCCTCGCTGCCGCCGCACTCGCCGCCGAAGCCAGCCTCGGCCTGCGCGCCCACGACACCCAGCTCGCCGCCGCCCACGCACTGCTGTCCGGCTGCTTTGTCGAGATGGCCACCGGCGAGGGCAAAACCCTGGTGGTCGCCCTGGCTGCCACCGCCGGCGCACTGAGCGGCCTGCCCGTGCATGTGATTACCGCCAACGACTACCTCGTCGAGCGCGATGCCGCCGAGATGGCGCCGCTGTTTGCCCACCTCGGTCTGCGTGTGGCAACCGTCTGCGCCAGCGACGCGCCCGCGCAGCGTCACACCGCCTACGGCGCAGACATCACCTATCTCACCGCACGTGAACTGGTCTTCGACGCGCTGCGCGACGCCGTACTGGCGCCCACCGAGCGCGACACGCTGCTCAACCAGACGCGCCACTTCACCGACCCGACGCGTGCGGCGCAACGCCTGCAGCGCGGTCAGCACATGGCCATCATCGACGAAGCCGACAGCGTGCTCATCGACGAGGCACGCATCCCGCTGATTCTCTCGCGCCCGCAAACCACGGCGCTCGACACCGCCGCCCTGAAGGCCGCACTCGCCTGTGCCACCGGCTTGCACGCCACACAGCACTTCCAGCTCGACACCGAATCGCGCCGCGTCACGCTGACCGACGCCGGCCGCCTCGCCGCCGAATCGCTGGGCGGCCACCGGCGCGCGCGCGACGCCCGGCTCTGCCAGGCGCTGGCCGCGCTGCATCTGTACCGCCGCGACCGAGACTACGTGGTCAAAGACGATCGCGTGCAGATCATCGACACCCAGACCGGCCGCATCGCCGACGGCCGCGCCTGGTCGCAAGAGCTGCACCGCTTCATCGAGCTCAAAGAGGGCTGTCCGCTCGGGCAAGAGACCACCACCGCAGCACAGATGACCTACCAGCGCTTCTTCCCACGCTATCGCCATCTGGCCGGCATCAGCGGCACGCTGGCCGAAGCGGCGGCCGAACTGGCCACGGTGTACGACCGCCCGATCATCCGTCTGCCCACGCACAAACCGCTGGCCCGGCACATCGCGCCGCCGCGCGTGTTCGCCACGCAACACGCCATGTGGCAGGCCGCCGCCGAGCGCGCCGCCGCGCTCGCCGAGCAGGGCCGCGCCGTGCTGATCGGCACCGACTCGGTGCGCGACTCCCGCCAGCTCGCCGCCACACTGACCGCCGCCGGCATCGAGCACACCGTGCTCGACGCGCTGCAAGACGCCGACGAAGCGGCCATCGTCGCCCAGGCCGGGCAACCGGGCCGCATCACCGTTGCCACCCGCATGGCCGGTCGCGGCACCGACATTCGCCTTGCCGACGCGGTACGCGCCGCCGGCGGCCTGCATGTGATCTGCTGCCAGCACAACCCCAACCGACGCATCGACCGCCAACTCATCGGTCGCAGCGCGCGGCAGGGCGACCCCGGCAGCGCCGAGCACTTCCGCGCCCTCGACGCCGACGCGCCCGACACCGGCGTGTCGCCGGCTGTGCGTCGCGCGCTCACACGCTTTTTGCCCTACCTCCCCGAGCGCGCCATTGCCGCGCTCTTTCGCCTTGGCCAGGATCGCACCGCGGCACGTGAACGTCAGGTACGCGCTGCCCTGCTACGCGACGACCACGCCCGCCAACAGCGTCACGCCTATCGCGGCACCGGACTGTAAGCCCATGAAAACACTCGCCACACTCCTCGCTCTCATCGCCTTCGGCGCCACCGCCGCGCCGGCCGACCAGCCCATCGGCTGCCTGATCGAACCCGATCAGACTGCCGACATCGGCACCGCAACGACCGGCGTGCTTGCCGACATTCGCGTCGAGCGCGGCGACATCGTCCGCGCCGGTCAGGTGCTCGCCACCTTGCGCGACACCGTCGAGCGCGCACAGATCGGCGTCGCCCGCAGCCGCGCACAAACCGAAGCCGACATCCGCGCCGCCCAAGCCAATGTGCTGCTCGCCGACGAGCGTCTCAAACGCGCGCGCGACCTGCATGCGCGCAAGTTCATCTCCGCCCAGGCGCTCGACCAGGCCGAGGCCGAGCACCGCGTATCGGCCGAAAAACTCGCCCAGGCGCGCGACTTTCAGCAGATTTCGCGCCGCGAACTCGATCTGGCCGAAGCCCGCCTCGGCGAGCGCGTACTGCACAGCCCCTTCGACGGCATCGTCACCGACCGCTATCTGTCGGTGGGCGAGCGCGTCGAAGACAAACCCGTGCTGCGCGTCGCCAAGCTCAATCCGCTGCGCGTCGAGATCGTGCTGCCCAACACGCTGTACGGCACGATTTCACCGGGAATGATCGCCGACATCCAACCTGATCTGCCCGGCCTCGGCGTGCTCAACGCGCAGGTCACCCGTGTCGACAAAGTCATGGACGCGGCCAGCAACACCTTCCGCGCGCGCCTGACGCTGCCCAATGCCGACCACGCCATTCCGGCCGGGGTGCGCTGCATCGCCGCCTTTGTCGACCGCCAGGACACCGGCGGCAGCGTGAAACCGGCCAGCGTCCCGATCCAGGGCGTCGACCGCCCCGCGCTGCGCATCGATTCTGCGCTGCCCGACTTCACCCGCCGCGCACCCACCGCGCCGCGGCAACGAATGTAAGGCGGCCACCATGCTGCGCCTGCTCAACCGACTCCTGTCACGCCCCCGTGCCGATGGCGCGGTGCCGCCACGCCTCGGCCCCGAGCTCGAAACCATGGAGCCCCGGCTGCTCTACTCGGCCGACCTGATGCCCACCGGGCTGGACGCCACCGCGCCCAGCGCCGAAATCCGCCTGCTCGACAGCACGCCCATCATCGACGCGGCCACCGAGGCCGCGCAGACTCACCGGCAAGAAATCGTCTTCATCGACGCCGGCATCGACAACGCCGAGCAACTCCTCGACGCACTCGATCGCGACCGCAGCGCGCTTCAAGTCATCTGGCTGGACCCGAACGCCAACGGCATCGACCAGATCAGCGCCGCACTGGCCGGGCGCAGCGACATCGGCGCCATTCACATCCTCTCGCATGGCGCCAACGGACAAGTCATGCTCGGCAACAGCACCGTCGACAGCGCCACGCTGACCCAACGCGCCGACACCATCACCGGCTGGCGCAGTGCGCTCACCGACGACGCCGACATCCTGCTCTACGGCTGCGACGTGGCCGGCGACGCTGCAGGGCTGACGTTCATCGAATCACTCGCCCGACTGACCGGCGCCGATGTGGCCGCGAGTGAGGACCTCACCGGCACTGGCGGCGACTGGGTGCTGGAACGCCAGATCGGCGCCATCGACAGCATCGCGCTGTCGAGCATGCGCTGGCAGGGCGCGCTCGGCGTCACCGCCAGCAGCAGCGGCGATATCAACGTGAATACCGTCACTTTTGGGACGCAAAAAGACGTCGCCGTCGCCATGCTCAACGATGGCCGCTGGGTCGCTACCTGGACCAACGAAACGCTGAAAAAAGTGTACGGCCAAATCTTCAATGCCGACGGTAGTAAACAAGACAGCTTCTTCCAGCTCAGCGCGACGTTCAGTGGCAGTCAAAGCCAAGCCGCGGTTGCCACCGACGGCAATGACCGCATCGTCTTTGTCTTCTCCAGCAGCAAGGACGGCAATGAAGACATTTATGCGCGCATCTTCAATAGTGCTGGCGTCTCACAAACTGGCGACATCAAAATCAACGAGGGCAGCACCGCGGGCGACCAGTAAAATGCCAGCGTGGCGATGAATAGCTCGGGCGATTTCGTGGTCAGTTGGGATGGCCAGGGCAGCGGCGACAACGAAGGCATCTTCATGCGGCGCTTCGATGCAGCCGGCGCGCCAAGCACTGGCATCACCGTGGTCAACACCACGACATCCGGACGACAAGAGGAATCCGACGTCGCGCTCACCAACGACGGTCGCGTCGTCGTCACGTGGTTCGACGACTCCAACGGAAAGCGCATCGTAGCCCGCCAGTTTGATGCACTGAACAACGGCGGCACCCAAATTCTCATGCCCGGCGGCCACCCCAACGACCCGGTCGCCCCGGCCGTCGCGACGGATGGTGCCGGCAACTTTGTGGTGGTCTGGAATGAAGGTGGACTGGGCGGCCCAAAAGAAGACATCTACATGCAGTCCTTCACTGCATCCGGCAGCCCCATCGGCACGGTGGTGCAGGTCAACACCACCACGAGCGAGCAGCAAGAATTCGCCGACGTAGCAATCAACGCCGCCGGCTATACCGTGGTGACCTGGCAGTCAATGAACCAGGATGGCAGCGCAGAAGGTATTTTTGCCCGCAGTTATGAGCCCGGTGCAAGCAACCCAAGTGCGGAAATCCCAGTCAACCTATACACCGCCGACAATCAGTCACAACCGGCTGTCGCCATCAACTCGCGCGGCCAGATCGTCATCGCGTGGGAGGGCGAGCGCGCCGGCGACAGCAGCGCGCTCAGCGCCCGAACCTTCGATTGGCCCGAAGCGTCAACAGCCAACACGGCGCCGGTGCTCACCCCCGTCGCCCCCAGCCTCGTCGCCATCAACGAAGACGCAGGACCGCCGAGCGGCGCGACCGGAACGCTCATCAGCACCCTGCTAAGCCTGGCCGGCAGCGGCAGCGGGCCGCAAAACGTGACCGACCCGGACTTGACCGGCACCACCGGCCTCGCCTTGCTGAGCGCGGACAACAGCAACGGCAACTGGTACTTCAGTATCGATGGAGGCAACAACTGGACCTTGATCAACAGCGCCACGCTCTCAAACAGCAACGCGCTCCTTCTGGCCGCCGACAGTCAAACCCGTATCGCCTTTGCGCCCAATGCGAACTTCAATACGGCGACAGGTAGCCGGCCGAGTCTCGACTTCCGCGCCTGGGACCGCAGCAGCGGCAACATTGGCGACTTTGCCGACACCGGCATCAACGGCGGCAACAGCGCGTTCAGCACCGCCACCGACACCGCCCGCATCACCGTCAATGCAATCAACGATCCGCCCGTGATCACGACCAATCTGCTGGCCATCAGCGAAGGCCAGACAGTAGAGCTCACACCGGCCATGCTGGCCGGGTCGGACGTGGAGGACCCACCGGGCGGCTTGCTCTTCAGCGTCACCTCGCTCACCGGCGGCTTCTTCTCGCGCGTGTTGAACCCCACGGTCGCCACCACCAGTTTCACCCAGCAGGAAGTCATCGACGGCCAGATCCAGTTCGTCCACGACGGTGCCGAAGCCGCACCGACCTACACCCTCACACTCGGAGACACAGAAGGCCTCAGCTCCGCCGCATCGCCCGCCGTCATCACGTTCACTAATATGAATGACGCTCCCGAATTGAGCGGCCCAGCTCTCGCCATGAGTGTCGTTCAGGGCAATGGCTCGCCCGTCGGAAAAGGTGCGGTGGGCACAGCCGTCGGCGCATTGATCAGCGCGGGGACCAACTTCACCGACCCGGACGCCGGCGCCCTCCGAGGCATCGCCGTCACGGGCGTAAACGTGACAACCGGAACGTGGTGGTACACCACCAACAACGGCACGACATGGCAGACCATTGGCGCGGTCAGCGACACCAATGCCCTGTTGCTGCACGCGAACAGCACCACCCGACTGTACTTCCAGGGCATAACGCCAGGCCCTGACGCGACCGCCTTGTCCCTTCGGGCCTGGGACCGCACCGATGGCAGCGCGAATGGCCAAACCGGCGTAGACATCACACCCGGCGGCGGACAAAGCGCCTTTGGCACAATCACGCTCAACATCGGCGTCACCGTCCAGAGCGGCAATTCGGCCCCTTTACTCGGCGCCGGGCCTGCGGCCATCAGCATCAACGAAGACCCGGACGCCCCCGTCCCCGGTACCACCGGCATCAGCATCGGCACCCTGTTTGGTGCCGTACCGGTCAGCGACGCCGACGGCAACCCGCTCGGTATCGCGCTGTCCGGCATGACCCAGACCAACGGCTCCTGGTGGTTCAGCACCGACAGCGGCGGCAACTGGGACCGCATCGATACCGTCAGCTTCGACAGCGACAACCCCTTGCTCCTGGCCAACGACGGCCTCACCCAGATCATCTACGCACCAAACACGGCTGACGATTTTGGTGCCGACAAGGACAAACTCGCCTTCCGCGCATGGGACGCGACGATCGGCGTCAACGGTCAAACGACCGCCAAGGCCACGCTGGAGGCCAACAACGCGGTAAGCGGCAACACGATTGACATGTCGATCGACATCCTGCCGGTCAACGACGCCCCCTCCGTCAGCGCCATCGATCTGGGCAGCATCAACGAAGACCAGCCGAGAGTCATCACTTTGGCCGAGCTGATCGCAGGCGCGACCGATATCGAAGGCGACACACTGAGCGTCTCGAATCTGGTGGTTCAACTCGGCAGCGGCACCGTTTCGGGCAGCGGCCCCTGGACCTTCACCCCCACGCTCGACTGGTCCGGCGCGGTGACAATCCGATTTGATGTGAGCGATGGCACCGACACCGTTTCAAACACCGCCACCCTGACGGTCAACGCCGTCAATGACCCCCCGGTGCTCACCCCGAGCGGCGACGCCACGCTATCGCTTGACGAAGACAGCGGCTTGCCCGTCGGCGCAGTAGGCATCCCGATCGAGTCGATGGTCGGACCCGCCACCGCGGGCACCGGGCCACGCAATGTCACCGACCCTGACGCCAGCGGCACGCTTGGCATTGCGATCATTGGTGCCGACACCACCAACGGAAACTGGTATGTCACCACCGACGGCGGCGCTGTCTGGACGCCCCTCGGCGGCGTCACCGCCACGAGCGGCCTGCTCCTGCTGGACGATGGCAACACACGCCTCGCCTTTGAGCCCAACGCCAACTACGCAGGCACCACGCCAAGCGGGCTGCGCTTTGTCGCCTGGGATACCAGCAGCGGCACCGCTGGCGCGCTCGCCGACACCACCTCCGGCACCGCCTTCAGCGCCGCCAGCGACACGCTCACGCTGATCGTCCGCCCGGTCAACGACGCGCCGGCGGTCATCGCGATCGATCTGGGCAACATCGCCGAAGACAACGGCCGACTGATCACGCAAGCCGATCTGCTGGCCGGCGCGACCGACCTCGACGGCGACACGCTAAGCGCCGTCACGCTGGCGATCACCACCGGCAGCGGCGTACTGATCGACAATGCCAACGGCACCTGGACCTTCACGCCCACAGCCGACTGGAACGGCGCCGTCAGCTTCAGCTTCAACGTGGACGACGGCACCACCACCACGGCCAATACCGCAGCGCTGGTGGTCGATGCGACCAACGACGCACCGGCCGTCATCGCGGTCGACCTGGGCAACATCGCCGAAGACGGCAGCCGACTGATCACGCAAGCCGATCTGCTGACTGGCGCGACCGACCCTGACGGCGACTCGCTGAGCGCCGTCACGCTGGCGCTCACCAGCGGCAGCGGCGTATTGATCGACAACGCCAACGGCACCTGGATCTTCACGCCCACAGCCGACTGGAACGGCGCCGTCAGCTTCAGTTTCAACGTGGACGACGGCACCACCACCACGACCAATACCGCAGCGCTGGTGGTCGATGCGACCAACGACGCACCGGCCGTCATCGCGGTCGACCTGGGCAACATCGCCGAAGACGGCAGCCGACTGATCACGCAAGCCGATCTGCTGACTGGCGCGACCGACCCTGACGGCGACTCGCTGAGCGCCGTCACGCTGGCGCTCACCAGCGGCAGCGGCGTACTGATCGACAATGCCAACGGCACCTGGACCTTCACGCCCACAGCCGACTGGAACGGCGCCGTCAGCTTCAGTTTCAACGTGGACGACGGCACCACCACCACGACCAATACCGCAGCGCTGGTGGTCGATGCGACCAACGACGCACCGGCCGTCATCGCGGTCGACCTGGGCAACATCGCCGAAGACGGCAGCCGACTGATCACGCAAGCCGATCTGCTGACTGGCGCGACCGACCCTGACGGCGACTCGCTGAGCGCCGTCACGCTGGCGCTCACCAGCGGCAGCGGCGTATTGATCGACAACGCCAACGGCACCTGGACCTTCACGCCCACAGCCGACTGGAACGGCGCCGTCAGCTTCAGTTTCAACGTGGACGACGGCACCACCACCACGACCAATACCGCAGCGCTGGTGGTCGATGCGACCAACGACGCACCGGCAGTCATCGCGGTCGATCTGGGTAACATCGCCGAAGACAACAGCCGACTGATCACGCAAGCCGATCTGCTGGCCGGCGCGACCGACCTCGACGGCGACACGCTAAGCGCCGTCACGCTGGCGATCACCAGCGGCAGCGGCGTACTGATCGACAATGCCAACGGCACCTGGACCTTCACGCCCACAGCCGACTGGAACGGCGCCGTCAGCTTCAGCTTCAACGTGGACGACGGCACCACCATCACCACGGCCAATACGGCAGCGCTGGTCGTCGATGCCGTCAACGACATGCCCGACATCGGACTCAACCAACTCACGCTCAACGAGGGCGACACCATCACGCTGGGCAGCGGCCAGCTCGACGGTTCCGACGTAGATCACGCCGACAGCGCCATCGTCTATACGGTGAGTGGACTGAGCAATGGCTACTTCGCACTCACCAGCGCACCGACCACGCCGGTCACGCAATTCACCCAGGCCGACGTCGCCGGCGGCCAGGTGCGTTTTGTACACAATGGCAGCGAGGCGGCACCGACCTATACCCTGACCCTGAGCGACGGCACGCTCAGCTCGCCAGCATCAGTCGCCAACATCACGTTCACCAACCTCGACGATGCCCCCAGCATCAGCGGCATCGCAGATCAGGTGATCATCGCGGGCAGTGGATTTGGCCCCGTGAGCTTCACCATCGCCGACGCGGAAACCAGCGCCGCGGCGCTGACCGTCACGGCGCGCTCGTCCAACCCGTCGGTGCTGCCGGATTCGGCCATCGTGCTGACCGGCAGCGGCGCCTCGCGCAGCCTTAGCGTGGTCGGCGGTTACAGCGGGGTATCCGGCGCGGCAACGATCATCATTGATGTCAGCGATGGCAGCACGGTGAGCAGCCTCCCCGTCGCGATCACCGCACTCGCGCCGGCCGCTTCGCCAACGATCCCGTCGGCCGAACTGGTCGAACTAGCCGCTGCCGAAAAATCGCCGCTTGCCACTGCGCCAAAAGCAGAAGCGGAGGCCGATGTCGCGGCCGACGTGGCTCCGGCCGAGGTGCCCGCGCTCGCAGATGTGCCAGCACCGACGCCTGCCGCACCCCTCCTGTCTGAACAACCAACCGAAACCACTACGCCACAACCAAACATTGCTTCGCAGGATGAGAGCAACGTCAGCATCACGGTCAGCAACATCAAATCGCTGCACATTTCGCTGTCGACCACCGAAGTGCTCGCCCTGCTATACACGCCGACCGATGTTGTCAGTCCGCTGTCCATCGAGGGACAAGTCAATACGGCACTGCGCGAAGCGCGCCTGGAGCAAGCCTTTGACCAGCTGCGCGAAAACGCCGACAGCGCCGCTCAGGGCGAACAGCAAGGCATCGGTGCCACCATGGTCACCGGCGCGGGTCTCACCATCGGCTACGTCGCCTGGCTGATTCGCGGCGGCGTGTTGCTCACCAGCTTGTTATCCACCATGCCGGCCTGGCGCCTGCTCGATCCGCTCCCCATCCTGAACAGCGCGGCAGGCAAGCGCCGCAGCGAGGACGATGACTCGCTCGAATCCATGGTCGACCAGGCTGACGACGAGCAGGACCAGGACGAACCAAGCATCAAGGCGTCCGTGCCAGGAGTGCAGCCATGACGCTCAAGCTCGACGCCAAGGCACACATCGCGATCGGCCTCGCCTTTCTGGTCATCAGCATCGTGCTGGCCGCCGGCTTTCTGGGGCTGATCCCCGACCGTGACGCAGCCGAGCGCGACGGGCGCATTGCGCTGGCCGAAGCGATTGCGGCCTCGGCAGCCGAGATGGTGGCACGCAACCAGCCCGAGTGGCTTGCGCCGACGCTACGCTTAGTGGTCAAACGCAATGACGATGTGTTGTCGGCGGCGCTACGCACCGACGACGGCGATGTCGTCATGCAAGCAGGCCCGCATGCGGTCAACTGGACGCTGGCGCCGAACGACTTGTCGACTGAAACACAGCTTCATGTGCCGCTGCTCGCCGGCAAGACGCGCTGGGGTTGGCTCGAACTGCGCTTTCGCCCGATCACCCCGGAAGGCGTTACGGCCTGGATCTTCAATCCCTGGGTCAAAATGGTCGGGTTCGTTTTTCTCTCCGCTCTGTTGGTGTTCTATTTCTACCTGGGCAAAGTGCTGCGCCATCTCGACCCCTCTGGCGCCGTGCCCGATCGGGTGCGCAGCGCCCTCGACACGCTCACCGAAGGTTTGCTGGTCCTCGATCGCCGACAGACCGTGGTCCTGGCGAACCGGGCTTTCGCCGAATTCACCGGGCAACCGGCGACTGAGCTGATCGGCATGAATGCAAAAAAACTATCCTGGACCGATCCTCAAGGCGGTGACTTCGATCTAAGTGCGGCCCCCTGGGCGCACGCCCTGCGCGACGGCGAGGTGCACACCAACAACACCGTCCACCTGCGCGCGCCCGACGGCAATCTGCATACCTTCCAGATCAACTGCGCGCCCATTCTCACCGGTGGTCGCCAGCCCGGCGGCGTGCTCGTCAGCCTGGACGACATCACCAGCATCGAGCAAAACAGTATCGAGCTTGAAAAGGCCAAGGACGCCGCCGACACGGCCAACCGGGCCAAGAGCGACTTCCTGGCCAACATGAGTCATGAGATCCGCACCCCGATGAACGCCATTCTCGGCTTTACCGAGATCCTGCGACGCGGCTACTCGCGCGATGGCGCTGACGCCGCCCGGCATCTGGCCACCATCCATTCCAGCGGCACCCACCTGCTGGCGCTGATCAATGACATTCTCGACCTGTCCAAGGTCGAAGCCGGCCGCATGGAAGTCGAGACCATCGATTGCCAGCCCTATTCACTCGCCCATCAGGTCATCCAGGCGATCGGTGTGCGCGCGAAAGAAAAGAATCTTCGACTCGACCTGGTGGTCGACGGGCGAATTCCCGAGACCATCCAGTCCGACCCGGCACGCCTGCGGCAGATTCTGACCAACCTGATCGGCAACGCGCTCAAGTTCACCGAACACGGCGGCGTCACCGTCACCCTGGCGCTGGACACCCGACCAGAGCCCGCCACCTTGCGTATCGATGTCCGCGACACCGGCATCGGCATCGCCCCGGACAAGGTCGAGCATGTGTTCGACCCCTTTGTGCAGGCCGACAGCAGCGTCAATCGGCGCTTCGGTGGCACCGGACTGGGGCTGGCAATCAGCCGGCGGCTGGCGCGCGCGATGGGCGGTGATGTCACCGCCACCAGCGTGCCCGGCGAAGGCAGCACCTTCTCGATTGCCCTCAGCACCGGTTCGCTCGAAGGCGTGCGCCTGCTCGACAATACCAGCTTGCAAGCCGCCGTCGCGGTCAGCGCCGACATCGAAACGGCCCGCTGGGTCCTGCCGCAGAACGCCCGCATCCTTGTCGTGGATGATGGCGCCGAGAACCGCGAACTGGTGGCCACGGTGCTGGGCGAGTTCGGCCTCGCACTCGACGAAGCCGAAAACGGCCAGATCGCCGTCGACATGGCCCGGGCCAAGGCCTACGACCTGATCCTGATGGACATGCAAATGCCGGTCATGGACGGATTCGCGGCAACGCGTACCCTGCGCCAAGCGGGGCTGACCACCCCCATCGTGGCGCTCACGGCCAACGCCATGCACGGCTACGAACAGGAGGTCATCGCCGCCGGGTGTACCGCCTATCTGACCAAACCGGTCGACATCGATGCCTTGCTTGCCACTGTGGCGCACATCGTCGGCGGCCACCGGGAAGGCGCAAGCCCGGCAGCGGCCACCGCACAAAACGTGGCCAGCCAGAGTGTGCCGGATCGCAGTCCGATCCCGTCCCGGCTCGCCACCAAAACACGCATGCACCCGGTCATCAGCAAGTTTGTCCTGCGCATGCGCGAACAGATGCGCGCCATCGAAGCCGCCCAGACCGCGCACGATTTCAGCACATTGATCGAACTGGCGCACTGGCTCAAAGGCGCCGGCGGCACGGTCGGCTTTGACGCCTTCACCGAACCGGCCGCCGAACTCGAAACCGCCGCCCAGGCCAACGATGCCGTCCTGACCGCGCAGTGGGTCGACACCCTGCGCGACATCGCCGAACGCATTGCAGAGCCAGGCAAAGAGCACATCGTCACGCACCGCGAGACAAAGCCCTGCGCACCCTTGAAAGTGACCGGCCCGGTTCGTTCACGTCTCGAAGCCAACCCGCGCCTGCACCCGGTGATCGGCAAGTTCATTCAACGGATGCACGAGCAAGGCCCACGGATCGAAGCCGCACACCACGCCGCAGACTTCACCGAACTGGCCGGGCTCGCGCACTGGCTAAAGGGAGCCGCCGGCACCGTCGGTTTTGATGCATTTACCGATCCGGCCGCCGAACTCGAAGCCGCAGCCAAAGCTGCCGACGCCGCGGCCTGCCAGCAATGGATCGATCAGATCAGCGCGCTGACGGCGCGAATGACCGCCCCGAATTCAACGATTGACACCAACACCTAGCAGAACGCCATGTCACCACGCGCATCGCTTAACTTCCCCTCGATCTGGTCGTTATCTGACTGGGATACCGGCATGCGCACGCCACTGCGAAAAACAATGACAACACAAGACGCCCCCAACGCAAGCACTGAGAACCCGGCCGCCGGACATACCGACCGGTCGTGGAACGCCATGAAGCGCGCCACGATCATGATGGTCGATGACGAGCCAATCACGCTCGAGATCATCCAGATGTTTCTCGAAGACGCCGGATACACCCACTTCGTGCTGGTGAGCGACTCGCGCGAGGCCATGGAAACCGTCGAGCGTGAACGCCCCGACATCATCCTGCTCGATTTGTTGATGCCCCATGTGAGTGGCTTCGAGATCCTCGAACAGCTGCGCGCACACGAACGCTTCCAACATCTGCCGGTCGTGGTGCTGACCTCGTCGTCCGATGCCCCGACGAAACTCAAAGCCCTGGAAATGGGCGCGACCGACTTTCTGGCCAAACCCGTGGACGAAAGCGAGCTCGTGCTGCGCGTCCGCAATACATTGGCGGCCAAAGCCTATCAGGATCGCCTCACCTACATCGACGTGCTGACCGGCCTGCCCAACCGCCGCATGCTGATCGACCGCCTCGACTGGGCCATGAAACATGCCCAACGCTACCAGCAGACCGGCGCCTTGCTGCAAATCGATATTGACCGCTTCCGCGAGATCAAGGAAGCACTGGGGCCAAGCCGCGCCGATGAACTCCTGCAAGGCGTCGCCAAACGACTCGACGATGCCTGCCGTGACAGCGACCTGCTCGCCACCCTGAGCGAAACAGAAGCCAGCGCCGGGCTGGCGCGCTGGGGCGGCGACGAATTTACCCTTTTGCTGCTCGGCCATCTCAACGCCGGGAGCATCGCGCGGGTTGCGCGCCGACTGCTCCTCGCCACGGCCGAGCCCTTGGTTATCGAAAAGCAGGAAATTTTTATCGCGATCAGCATTGGCATCGCGACCTTCCCTGAAGACGGTGCCGACATCGATTCGGTGCAGCACAGCGCCGCCATTGCCGTACGCGCTTTGCAGACCACGCAGAGCAACCCTCACGGCGCCTTTCAGTTCTATTCAAAAGAGCTCAACGCGCGGACCTCCTCACGCCTCAACATGGAAGCGGAGTTGCGCCGGGCGCTCGATAGAAACGAACTGGTGCTCTACTATCAGCCCAAGTACACCGTGGATACCGGATCACTCGTCGGGGCCGAATGCCTTCTGCGCTGGCAACACCCCGAGCGCGGACAAGTATCACCGCTGGAGTTCATTTCGGTAGCAGAAGAAACCGGACTCATCATGGAGATCGGCCAGCGGGTCATCGACGAAGCCTGCCGCCAGCACAGCGCCTGGCAGCGCCAGGGCCTCACCCCCGGCCAGCTCGCCGTAAACGTGTCGGTACAGCAGTTCCGGCATGGCGCGTTTGTAGACGGCGTGCGCGGTGCGCTCACGCGTTACGGAGTCGAGGCACGGCATCTGAAACTTGAATTGACCGAATCATTGCTAATGACCGAGCCGCAGAAAATCGCAAGCATGCTCGATAAGTTGCGCACACTCGGAGTACAGCTTTCGGTCGACGACTTCGGCACCGGCTATTCGTCGCTGTCCTACTTGAGCGCATTGCCGATCGACGAACTCAAGATCGACCGCAGTTTTCTCACCCATGTCGAAACCCGCCCCGAAAGCGCCGCCATCGTGCGCGCCATCCTCGCACTGGCGGGCAGCCTGAACATGAGCGTGGTCGCAGAGGGGGTCGAAACAAAGGGACAGCTGGCCTTCCTCAAAGAACACCGGTGCGACGCTTTTCAAGGCTTTCTGTTCAGCCGCCCCGTCCCCGCTGACGCCTTCGCCCAAATGATCTCAACCTCGCCTGCGAACCGGTAGCACAGAGCATCGCCCGCCAAAACATCTCCGCTGCCGATGCCATTCACGAAATAGTCTTTCAGATCGCGCTCGCGCCGGGCGCAAACCGGAACCGCCCCGGCATCAGCCGAACTGAATCCCCTGTGCCAGCGGAAGGTCATCCGAGTAGTTGATGGTCGCCGTCTGCCGCCGCATGTAGCCGCGCCAGGCGTCCGACCCGGACTCTCGCCCGCCGCCGGTGGCCTTCTCACCCCCAAACGCACCACCAATCTCCGCCCCGCTGGTGCCGACGTTGACATTGGCAATCCCGCAATCGCTTCCGGTCGCCGCCAAGAAACGCTCCGCCTCACGCACATCGGTGGTAAAGATCGCCGATGACAGCCCCTGCGGCACTGCGTTCTGGCGCGCAATGGCCTCCTCGAGCGAGTCGTAGGCAAAGCAATACAGCACCGGCGCAAACGTCTCTTCGAAGCTGTTGTCGAGCGCGCCGCCGCCCTCAATCAACGCTGGCATCACGTAATAGGCGTCGGGGTAACGATCTTCGAGCACACGCCCACCGCCCACCACCTTGCCGCCCTGCTCGCGCGCGATCTGCAAGGCGTTCTCCATCTGCGCAAATGCACGGGCATCGATCAACGGGCCGACCAGCGTGCCGGCCTCGCGCGGGTCGCCAATCGGCAAGCCGGCATAGGCCTGCTGCAAGCGCTCGAAAAGCACCGGCGCCACCTCACGCTGAACAAAGATACGGCGTGTCGTGGTGCAACGCTGGCCCGCGGTGCCGACGGCACCAAAAACGATTGCCCGCACCGCGAGATCAATGTCGGCACCTGCTGTCACGATAATGGCGTTGTTGCCGCCAAGCTCCAGGATTGACTTGCCAAAGCGCTGCGCCACACGCGCACCGACCTGGCGCCCCATGGCACAACTGCCGGTCGCGCTGATCAGTGGCACACGCACATCATCGGCCAGCGCCACGCCGGCCTCTTTGCCCCCCAGCACGATTTGCGACAGGCCTTCAGGTGCATCGTCGAAACCGGCCATGGCCTGTTCAAACAGATGCTGGCAGGCGATCGCACACAGCGGTGTCTTTTCGGAAGGCTTCCACAGCACACTGTTGCCACACACCACGGCCAGCGTGGCATTCCAGGCCCACACCGCCATCGGGAAGTTGAAGGCCGAGATGACGCCCACCGGCCCCAGCGGATGCCAGGTCTCGCGCAGGGTGTGTTCCGGCCGTTCGGAGGCGATCGTGCGACCATACAACTGGCGGGACAGACCGACCGCGAAGTCGCAGATATCGATCATCTCCTGCACTTCGCCCTCACCCTCCGCCGTGATCTTGCCGGCCTCCAGCGTGATCAAGGCGCCCAGCGTCGACTTGTGCTGACGCAGCAACATGCCGAAACGACGGATCAATTCGCCCCGGCGCGGCGCCGGCACGGATCGCCACTGCATGAACGCCTGGACACTACCGGCCAGCTTGGCCTCCAGCGCCTCGGGCAAATCCATCGCCACATCGGCAATCACCGCACCATCGATCGGCGAGACGACCGCCCGATCGCCGCCGGCGAGTCTCCGCCGATCAAGCCCCAGTGCCTCGAAAATGCGTACTGCGTTCATCCGTCGTCTCCTCGGGTTGTCACCGAACACCGCCGCTGGAGGCGGTCTGCGGCTCTTCACCATCGGTCACGTAATGGCGACCAAAACGATTGGCGAGAAAATCGTCCAGGCAAATATCTTCCTGCCGGACAAAGCCCTGCTGCGGCAAGCCGCCGTCCATCAACAAATCCAGCGCCGCGCAGATCGCGCTGGCCGTGGTGACCTGGATCGCGCTGCGCATCCGCCCCCCGAGCGCGCGGCTGTAGATCTTGCGGGCAAAGGTTTCCTGCATCAGCAGACCGTCGCGCATGCCGCTCACACTGACGAACACCAGCACCACGTCCTGCATGGTGACCGGGATTGATGACTCCAGTATTTCCTTGAGCAGCGCGCGCCGCTCGCCGAGGCGCAGATCGTGCAGCAGCAGTTTCATCACATCGCGATGGCCCGGGTAGCGCACGGTGCGGTAGTTGAGATTGCGCACCCGCCCCTTGAGCGTATCGCACAGCGTGCCGAGGCCGCCGGAGGTGTTGAAGGCTTCGTAGTCGTCCCCGTCGAGCGAGAAATGCTCCAGCTCTTCGAGCGCCGGCATCTCCTTGAGCACACCGCCGACAATCGCCTCACAGGGATTGAGATATTCGTTGATGAGCCCGTCGGTACTCCAGGTCAGGTTGTACTTGAGGCCGTTGGACGGGAACTTGGGCAGCGCGCCGACCCGCATATGGACATCGTGCAGTTGCTCAAAGCGCTTGGCCAGATCATAAGCCGCGATGGAAATGAAGCCCGGTGCCAGGCCGCATTGCGGCACCAGCGCGGTCTCGGCAACATTGGCCAGTTCGCGAATCGCGCGTGCGCTGCCGACATCTTCCGTGAGATCAAAATAGTGCACCCTGGCCGCCACCGCGGCCTTTGCCAGTGCCTCGCTCAGATCGAAGGGGCAGGCATTGACCAACGCATCCTGGCCAGCGAGCACAGCGGCAAGCTGAGCGGCGTCGCACACGTCGATCTGGCGCACAGTGGCCGCGGGCAAGGCGTGCGCGAGCCGCGCCACGGCCTTCGCGTCGCGGTCAATCACCGCCACCGCGTAGTCGCCAGAGGTCACCAACAGATCGGCAATCACCTCGCCGATCTTGCCCGCTCCCACGATGGTCACCTGTCGCATGCCATGCTCCCGCGCGTGTCCTTCAGGTCGGACCGAGATTACGCGAAAACGTGCCCGCCGGGCACAGGCAAAACGCCGTGCCTCGGCATCGCCCTGTTTGGGCTCCGGGCATACTTGCGCCCAGGCGGCGTGCCGGTGAGCCCCTTCAAACACATGCGACTGGCCAAAGGCGAGGACTCACACGCCAGCGTTTTCAAGCTGCCCGGCGTCGATCAGGCGATTGCTCATCGGGTGGCGGGCGCCAGCGAGTGCGCACCTCAGAAGCGCAAACACGGGGTGATCAGGGTGAATTGCGGCGCATCCGTATTGGACGCCAGCCGCCTCCGACTTCAGCCGGGAGCGGCTGGCCGGACAACGGCGGCGAGTCGTTCGAGCAGTCGGGGGTACAGCGCGCGCGCCTGAGCCGCGTCGAAATCGGCTTTCTTGAGTTTCTTGACACCGAATTCGTCCAGGCGGATATGGACCGTCGGCACCAGATCATGCTGGGAGAGCGTTTCACGCACACAGGCCAGCACGCAGCCATCGAGCGCAACCAAGGGGCGACCTGAACGTGCCAGTCGCACCAGCGGCGCAACATGCCCGCCAATGCCGGCGATGCAGGACATGTCCGCCCGCCCCTCCCGATCCAGACGAAGCGCGAAATGGTTGGCCAGTTGCGCAGCACTGGAGCACCCCGAGCAGGAGTAGACGATCGGCTTTGCGCTCACTGAGCCGCAAAACCGCGTTCGACGGCGAATACCGCCGCTTGCACCCGGCTGCTCAGATGGAGCTTCTTGAGAACGCTCTGCACATGAATCTTGACCGTGCTCTCGGCCACCTCAAGGTTGCGCGCAATCTGCTTGTTGCTCTGGCCCTTGGCAATGCAGCCGAGGATCTCGCGCTCACGCGGGGTGAGCTTGTCGAGTTCGGTGTCTGCCACCGTCGGGCTGCTGGCGCTGGCCCCGCCAGGGGTGCGATTGGCCAGCAGCTTGCCCATCATGAGGGGCGAGATCACCGGTTCGCCGCGCGACGCCATGCGGATGGCGTCGATCAGGGTTTCGGCCTCGATATTCTTGAGCAGATACCCCGTGGCACCACTTCGCAAGGTGGTGAGCAAATCCTCAGAGTCTTCCGACACCGTCAGCATCAGTACATGCGTGTTCGGCACATCTTCGAGGATCAGCTTGAGCGCATCCTGCCCCCCGACACCGGGCATGTGCAGATCCAGCAGCACCACATCAGGCGCCAGCTGCTTGGCGCGCTTGGCGCCTTCGAGCCCGTCGGCCGCCTCGCCAACCACTTCAAACTCATCACTGCGCTTGAGCAAGGACTTGATGCCGCTGCGAAACAACCCGTGATCATCAACCAGCAATACGCGAATCCGTTCAGTCATGCCTGTGTCGCCTCCTGCTCGGTTGCTGTCAACATCAGACTCACCAAAGTACCGCCGCCCTTTTGCGACTGAATGTCGAGTGCGCCGCCAATACGCGCCGCGCGCTCACCCATGATGTGCAAACCCACATGCTCGCCCTGCCCGGGTGCGTCGGCCGCCACCTTGTCGAAGCCCACCCCGTCATCGCGGATTTCAAGTCGGACGCCCTCCGCATCACGCCACAGATCAACGGTGACATGCTTGGCCTGCGCGTGTTTTCGCACATTCGACAAGGCCTCCTGGGCAATGTACAGCACCTGGATATCGACCTCTGCCACGGTCGGTGGACTCGCACCATGCACCCGCAACTCGCCAGAGACGCCGCTTTGTTCAGAAAAGCGCTCGATCGCTTGGCGCAGCGCGGCGGCCAGATCCTGCGGCGGCACGCGCGCACGGAAATGCTGCAATAGCTCGCGCACATCCGCGTAGCTCTCCTGAATGCCCTGACGGATCAATTCGAGCATTTCGCCAGTGTCTTCCTTGCGGTCATGCGCCAGGGCATCGTCGAGCATCTGCACCTGAAGATTCAGGAACGCCAGGCCCTGGGCAATTGAATCGTGCAGTTCACGGGCGATGAGGTTGCGCTCTTCGGAGACAGCCATTTCCTTCTCGCGCGACTGCAGCCGAACGTTGTCAATCGCCATGCCCAAATGCTGACCAAGGCTTTGCAGCACCTCGCGGTCACCGTCCGACACCACTACCTTACGCCGAAAATACAGATTGAAAATGCCCAACGCCCGGTTGTTATGATTGACGGGCACGGCGCTCACGGTCTCGAAACCCGCGCGCATGCACGTGTCTTTGGTGCGTGCGCTGTCCGGATAGGCGGTACTGCTCACGATCGGAATATCGCCCAGCACCGCTTGCCCGCAAAGACAGTTGCCGCAATCGAGGATGGCCTCTTCATCGATGAATTCGGTGGCCAGGCCCTGATGTGTGGTGATGTAGAGATTGTCGGCCTCGGCATCAAAGAGCCGCACCGAGGCAGCATCGGCCGCGAAAGTATGGCGAACCTCTTCAAGAAAACTGCGCGACAGCTCTTCGATGCTCATCGGCCGCCGCAGCAAGCGGGCGATGTTGTAGAGAATGGACAGCTCGCGATTCTTCTCGGCCAAGGACCGGGTCTTGTCGGCCACCCGCTCTTCGAGCGTGCCATACAGCCCTTCGAGGTGGCCGGCCATACGGTTGAATCCGCGTGACAACTCGCCGAATTCATCATGGGTCAGTACGGGCACACGGGCACTGAATTCTTCGCGCTCCATCTGTTGCATGCCGCTTTGCAGGGTATCGAGCGGCCGGATCACGGCAACAAAGAAGAAACGCATCAGCACCACCGTACCGATCACCGCCAACGCCACCAGCAGGACCTGATAGCTGCGCAGCACATTGGTGTGGGCGGTAAAGCTGCGCTCCATTTTTTTTACAACGATATCGATGCTGTTTACATAGACATGGGTTGCGCCCTCCAGCGCCACCGATGCCTGCCTGGCCGCATCATCGGTTTGTGCGCCAACCACCCGCTCAACCAGCGGGCGAATTTCCGAATGCCAGACACGGGCAATCGTTGCCACATCGTCGGGAATGCCATCGTCACGGGGAATGAATAGCGGACGCGCGGGGTCCCCCTGCGCCAGACCGGACTGCACCCGTTCGATATCGCCAATATCTTTGCGCAAGATCACCAGACGAGCATTCCGGGTGGGGCCGTCAAGCGGGAGCGCGACCGAGTGATGCGCGAGCTTCCAGGAGCGCATGCGCAGGCTACCGGCGTCGTTGATCGCCGCGGCAACGCCTTCGAGTTTCCACGAGGAATAGAGGGTCAGCCCGATGGCCACCAGCGCGAGCAGGAAAAAGGCCACCAGCACACCGATGATACGGGTGGCGAGCTTTGGGCCAAGCAGCGTGTTCAACAGATCAAATTCCGTACGAACGGAGTGTTCGCTATTCGCTGGCAACATGCTCTCCTCGGCCCAGAAAGTCATTGAGCCGGGTCAACGGAAATGGGCGACCGCCCGAAAATGGCGGTCGCCCCGAAGTGAAACACGCAGCGTCAGACGATCCGACGCTTGGTGCGCACGATCTGATAAGCACGGCCCACATAGCTCAGCGGTGCGGTAAGGATGTGCACCAGGCGCGTGAAGGGGAAGATCAGGAACACCGTCATACCGAAGAAGATATGAGCACGGAAGATCGGATCAACCGTCGCCAGCAACTCGGGTTGCGGGTTGAGCAACAGAATACTCTTCACCCACTCTGCCAGCAGAAGCATCACCGACGGATCGTTGTGGTTGGCATGGCCGATCGAAAACGGCACCGTCATCAGGCCGAGCAACAGCGTGATCATCAGCCACGAAATCACGAACATGTCGTTCTTGCGGCCGGTGGCCCGGATGCGCGGATTGAACATGCGACGCCACCACAGCATGGCGCCACCGACGAGGCACATCAGGCCGAACACGATACCGGCGCTGATGGCGATCCACTGGTGGCTCATGTCGGAGATGCCCAGCCCCAGCCACAGACCGTGCGGCAGCACCAGACCGGCGAAGTGACCACCGAAGATTGACAGGATGCCGATGTGGAAGAGGTTGCTGGCGACCACCATGCTCTTTTTCGAGAGCAGCATGGAGGAGTCAGTCTTCCATGTGTATTGCTGATAGTCATAACGAATCCAGCTGGCCACCACGAAGACGGTCAGACAGATGTACGGATACACCGCGAACAGAAATTTCATCAAAGACATGTCGGTCTCCTCACGCTGCCAGGCGGGTCAGCGTGCCGTGGTTTTCGAGAATGCGGATCAGCGGCGCGTAGGGGCTGCCGGCCTTTTCCAGGTTCTGCGCCAGCACCGTGAAGATCTTCGCCACATCAGCGAGGAAGACCTTGGCGCCGGCCGCGTCGAGCTGCGACACGAACTCCAGCATCAGCGGCAGGAAGTCGGGAATCTCCGTTTCCTCATGCGTGAAGCCGAAGGACTTGTAGTACTCGGACAGGTCGATCAGTGCCGGGCCGCGATTCTTGTCATCACCGAACAGGTGGTGCGTCAGGTGCAGGCTGTGATCCGGCACCATGTCGAAGGTGGCCACATAGGCCGCTTCGCGTTCGGTCGCATCCTGCACAATCAGTGTATCGATGAAGGTCGCGATAACCTGGTGGTCAGTTGTCGAGAACACCTTGTCGTGGTCGACTGCGGCGAGCCACGCAAGCGCCGAGCCGTGCTCGGTCACCGCGTTTTCCAGCTCGCCGGCCAGCGCCTGATTCGGATAGTCCAGCAACTCAGCCAGTAGTTTGTAGGTCTGCATGGTCTGCCCTCCTCAGTACTGTTCGCCGGACGCATCGCGCGTCGGCTCGGCCAATGGCGCCTCTTCGCGCGACTCCACCGTTTCTTTGCGGCGCGCCGGGAACAGCGCGTTGTTGGTCACGCCCAGCGACGAGGCGTTACCGAAGGTGAAGCCAGTCTGACCCTGGAAGCCGTAGTAGTCGTCCAGGCGCTCTTCTTCTTTCGAGCTCGGGATGACGAAGCGGTCTTCGTAGTTGGCAATGGCCAGATAGCGGTACATCTCCTTGGCCATGTCTTCGGTCATGCCGGTGGCGTCGAGCGCACGGGTATCGGGCTTGCCATCAACATGGATCGAACGCTGGTAGGAACGCATGGCGATCATGCGGTTGAGGGCACTGACGATCGGCTCTTCCTTGCCCGCGGTCAGCAGGTTGGCCAGATACTGCACCGGCAGACGCATGGCTTCGGCCTTGGGCAGCACGCCATCGGCTTCGGTCGGCAGGTTTTTCTGGTCGATCTGCGACTGAACCGGCGAGAGCGGCGGCACGTACCAGATCATCGGCAGCGTGCGGTACTCGGGGTGCAGCGGGAAAGCGATCTTCCATTCCACGGCCATCTTGTAGATGGGCGATTTCTGCGCGGCGAGGATCCAGTCGTCGGTGATGCCGTCTTTCTTGGCCTGGGCGATGATCTTCGGGTCGAACGGATCGACGAACATGTCCAGATGATTCTGGTACAGGTCCTGGGTGTCGTCAGCGCTGGCTGCGGCTTCGATCTTGTCGGCGTCGTACAGGATGATGCCGTTGTAACGGATGCGGCCCACGCAGGTTTCCGAGCACACGGTCGGCAGACCGTTCTCGACGCGCGGGTAGCAGCCGATGCACTTCTCGGCCTTGGACGACTCCCAGTTGAAGAACACCTTCTTGTAGGGGCAGCCGGAGATGCACATCCGCCAGCCGCGGCAACGGTCCTGATCGGACAGCACGATGCCGTCTTCTTCACGCTTGTACAGCGCGCCCGACGGGCACGATGCAACGCAAGCCGGGTTGATACAGTGGTTGCAGATGCGCGGCAGGTACATGTGGAAGGTGTTTTCGAACTGCTTGTACATCTCCTTCTGCATGTTGGCGAAGTTGGCATCACGCGAGCGCGAGGCGAATTCGCCGGCCAGGTCGTCTTCCCAGTTCGGGCCCCAGGTGACCTTGTCCATCTTCTCACCGGTGATCTGCGAGATCGGGCGTGCGGTCGGTGCGGCCTCGGACAAGGGTGCGTTCTGCAGACGGGCGTAGTCGAATGAGAACGGCTCGTAGTAGTCGTCGATCTCGGGCAGATTGGGGTTGGCGAAGATCTGCACGATCTTCTTAACCCGGCCACCGGCCTTGAGTTCGAGCTTGCCGTTGATCTTCTCCCAGCCGCCCTTCCATTTTTCCTGATCTTCCCACTGCTTCGGATAACCGATGCCGGGCTTGGACTCGACGTTGTTGAACCAGGCGTACTCCATGCCCTTACGGTTGGTCCAGACGTTTTTGCAGGTCACCGAGCAGGTGTGGCAACCAATGCACTTGTCGAGGTTGAATACCATCGCGAATTGCGCGCGGATTTTCATGTGATTCTCCAGTTCCTTGTTCGTGTCCCCGGACGCGGGCCTGCGGCCAGCCTCCGGGCTACGTATCGTGTGTGCGTAGCCCGGATGGAGCGCAGCGCAATCCGGGACCGCTGCTTATTTCGGGCCGATGCCCTCGGGGTTGCGCTGGGCCTCGCGTTCATCCGTCAGCGGCCGCTCAAGCCAGTCGATGTCCTGGTCCTCGATCTTGTGCAGCACAACCATCTCGTCACGCTGGCAACCCACCGTGCCGTAGTAGTTGAAGCTGTACGACAACTGGGCGTAGCCGCCGACCATGTTGGTCGGCTTGACCACCACCCGGGTGACCGAGTTGAGGATGCCGCCGCGCTTGCCGGTGGTGTTCGAGCCGGGCACGTTGACGTTCTTTTCCTGGGCGTGATACATCAGCGCCATGCCGCGCGGCACCCGCTGTGACACCACCGCCCGGGCCACCGTGGCACCGTTGCTGTTGATCGCCTCAACCCAGTCGTTGTCGCGAATACCCACCGTCGCCGCCTCCTCTTCCGACAGCCAGATGTACGGGCCGCCGCGGAACAGGTTGAGCATGCGCACGTTGTCCTGGTAGCTCGAATGGATGCCCCACTTGGAGTGCGGTGTGATCCACGACAGCGTCAGGTGCGGCTTGGCGCGAACGCTGGCCGGAACGTTGTTATGGGCCTTCAGGTCGACCGGCGGCTTGAAGGTGCAGAAGCCTTCGCCAAAATCGAGGAACCACTCGTGATCCTGATAGAAGTGGGCGCGGCCGGTCAGCGTGCGGAACGGGATGTGCTCATGGATGTTGGTGTAACCGGCGGTGTAAGACACCGTCTCGGACTCGATCCCTGACCAGGTCGGCGCAGTGATGATCTTGCGCGGCTGGGCGACGATGTCCCGGAAGGTGATCTTGTCTTCGTGACGGCCGGCGTACAGGTGATGGTGGTCAATGCCGGTCTTCTTCGACAGGGCCGACCACGACTTGTGCGCCACCTCACCGTTGGTCTCCGGTGCCATGCGCATGATCGCGTCGCACACGTAGATGTCTTCTTCGAGCGACGGCATGCCCTTCGACACGCCTTCTTCCGTAACCGCGTAGTTGCACTTCTTGAGCTCTTCGTACTCGGCCTTGGTATCCCAGTCGATGCCCTTGACGTTGTTGCCCAGCTCGACCATCAAGGGACCGAGCGCGATGTACTTGTTGTAGGTGCTGGCGTAATCGCGATCGACCAGTTTGAGAACGGGCATGGTCTTGCCCGGAATCGGCTCGCATTCGCCCAGCTTCCAGTCACGTGCTTCACCCAGCGGTTGCGCCAGCTCCATGGCCGAGTCGTGCTGCATCGGCAGCGCCACCAGATCCTTGGCGTCAGGCAGGTGCTTGGCAGCCAGCTTGGAGAACTCCTTCGACAGACGCTTGAAGATCTGCCAGTCGGACTTGGACTCCCAACCCGGCGTAACAGCTTCACCCAGCGGGTGGATGAACGGGTGCATGTCGGTGGTGTTGAGGTCGTTCTTCTCGTACCACGTGGCCGTCGGCAGAATGATGTCCGAATAGGCGCCGGTGGAGTTGAGGCGGAAGTTGATGTCCACCATCAAGTCCAGCTTGCCGGTCGGGCCGTTCTCGTGCCACTTCACTTCCTTGCAGCCGTTGCCGGCGCCGCCTTCGCTCATCACGCCGTTCTGCGCGCCGAGCAGGTGCTTGAGGAAGTATTCATGCCCTTTGGCAGACGAACCAATCAGGTTGGCACGCCACACGATCAGGTTGCGCGGCCAGTTTTCCTCGGCATCCGGATCGGCCAGAGCGATGTCCAGCTTGCCGCTCTTGAGCTGCTCGACCACATACTTGGACACACCGGCTTCGTCGGTGGCACCGGCCTTCTCGGCTTCGGCGACCAGTTCGACCGGGTTGCGGTTGAAGTGCGGCATTGAGGGCAACCAGCCCATGCGCGCGGCCTTGACGTTGTAGTCGGCCAGGGTCAGGCCCTTGTTGCGGTTCTTGCCGGCCGGCGACATCAGCGCGTCAGCGTCGATGGTCTCGTAACGCCACTGGTCGGTGTGGAAATACCAGTAGGACGTGGAGTTCATGTGGCGCGGCGGACGCTGCCAGTCAAGCGCGAAGGCGATCGGTGCCCAGCCCGCTTGCGGACGCAGTTTTTCCTGACCCACATAGTGCGCCCAGCCACCGCCGGTCTGACCCACGCAGCCACACATGTGCAGCAGGTTCATGATCGAGCGGTAGGCCAGATCGTTGTGATACCAGTGGTTGATGGCCGCACCCATGATGACCATGGACTTGCCCTTGGTGCGCGAGGCGTTGTCGGCAAACTCGCGGCCGGTGCGCTCCATGTCAGCGGCTTTGACGCCGGTGTACTTGGCCGCCCAGGCCGGGGTGTAGGCCACCTCGGCGTCGTCGTAGGACGAGGCCACATTGCCGCCACCGAGGCCACGATCGATACCGTATTGCGCCACTTGCAGGTCGAACACCGAGGCGATATAGACCGTTTCGCCCGAAGCCAGCGTCAGCTGGCGCACCGGCACGTTGCGGTACAGCAGTTCTTCTTCGCCCGGCGTGAAGTGCGGGAAGCCGACCGACACCACTGCGTCGCGGTTGTCGATACAGGTCAGTTCGGCTTCGGTCTCGACTTGGTCCGCACCGGTCTTCTCGAGCAGGTTCCACTTGCCCTCTTCGCCCCAACGGAAACCGATCGAGCCGTTCGGCGCGATAAAGCGCTTGCCCTTGCTGTCGAAAACAATGGTTTTCCACTCGGGGTTGTTGGCTTCGCCCAGGCCGCCATCGAAGTCGGAAGCACGCAGGTTACGGTCGCTGACGAAGCCGTCGCCATGGGCGCGCAGGATCACCTGCATCGGGAAGTCAGTGTACTTGCGGGCGTATTCCTGGAAATACGGGTCTTGCTTGTCGATGTAGAACTCTTTGAGCGCCACATGGCCCATCGCCAGGAAGGCCGCGCCGTCGGTACCTTGCTTGACCGGCATCCACAGGTCGGCGAACTTCACGTATTCGGCGTAGTCCGGCGCCATCGACACGATCTTGGTGCCCTTGTAGCGCACCTCGGTGGCGAAGTGGGCATCCGGCGTGCGGGTCATCGGCAGGTTGGCGCCGGTGATGATCAGGTAGGTCGAGTTGTACCAGTCGGCCGCTTCGGGAACGTCGGTCTGCTCGCCCCAGGTCTGCGGGCTGGCAGCCGGCAGATCGCAATACCAGTCGTAGAACGAACCGCAGGCGGCACCGATCAGCGACAGATAGCGCGAACCGGCGGCGTAGGAAATCATCGACATTGCAGGGATCGGCGAGAAACCGTAGATACGGTCCGGGCCCCACTTCTTGATGGTATAGACGTTGGCGGCGGCGACGATCTCGCTGACCTCGTTCCAGCTCGTGCGAACAAAGCCGCCCAGGCCACGTACGCGCACATATTTGTCGCGCTTCTTCTGATCTTTCTGGATCGCCGCCCAGGCTTCGACCGGGTCCTTGCCACTTTGGCGCTCGGCACGGTACAGCTCGAGCAGGCGGCCACGGATCATCGGGTGCTTGATACGGTGCGGCGAGTACAGATACCACGAGAACGAGGCGCCACGCTGGCAGCCACGCGGCTCGTGATTCGGCAGATCTTCGCGGGTACGCGGGTAGTCGGTCTGCTGCATCTCGAAAGACACCAGGCCATTTTTGACGAAAATCCGCCACGAACAACCACCGGTACAGTTCACGCCGTGGGTGGAACGCACCACCTTGTCGTGACGCCAGCGGTTGCGGTAAGCGTCTTCCCAATTACGGTCTTCGTTGGTGACGATGCCGTGACCATTGGAGAAGGTTTCTTTAATCCGTTCTAAAAACTTCAGTCGATCCAGAAAGTGACTCACTTGATGCTCCTTCTAACTTGTGAGGTACAGGGCGACGCCGCCGCGCTACCGTGGGGCTGCATGCTCAGGGGTTTTTTACGTAGGCGTTGGGACGCAGGTAGAACCACCAGTTGATGACCAGGCACACCGCGTAAAACACCGCGAAGCCATACATGGCGTTCTCCGGCGTACCGGCATGGATTTGTCCGCCAATCATGGTCGGGGCAACGAAAGAACCGTAGGCCGCAACCGCGGAAGTCCAACCCAGCACAGGGCCAGCCTGTTCGCGGTTGAAGATATGACCCACAGAACGGAAGGTCGAGCCGTTACCGACGCCCGACGCGAGGAAAAGCAGTGAAAAGAGCAGCATGAAGACCAGGAAGTACTGCTCCGGGGTCTCTGAGTGAAAAGCGAGGAACATGACGTAGCCCGTGGCGACCGAGGCCACCGCCATCACCGCTGACACCGCCTGCGTCACGATGGAACCGCCAAACTTGTCCGAAATCCAGCCACCGAAAGGACGAGCCGCCGCCCCCACGAAGGGGCCGATCCACGCGTAGGTCAGCGCGGAGGGCGCCGCCGGGTTCTTGACGTGTGTCCACACCCCCGTCGCCGCATCAAGAACGTGCTTGTCGCCAAAGATCACCGTGATCGCCAGCGGCGCGGCCAGCGAGAAGCCAATGAAGGACCCGAAGGTCACGACGTAGAGCGCGGTCATGGCCCAGGTGTGCTTGTTCGAGAAGATTGCGAATTGCTTCGCCACGTTCTCCTTCATTGGGCCGAACGCAGCGAGCTTCATGATCAACAGCGCCATCGCGATATCCAGTGGCACCAGGAACCATGCATTGATCAAGCCCAGGCCAGTCGGCGCCGGCAGGTAGAGGTAGAGACCGAAAATCGCTGGGATGAAGGCCAGCGTATATAGCCAGGTGATCTTGGAGAAGCTTGCGACGACGCCTGTCTGCGGTGAAACCGAACGCAGATTGTTCATGCCGAACCAGGCGGCAATCGACACCGGCACGAGAATCAGAATGCCCACGAAACCGGCGTTCTGGATGTAGGTCGGCGCGCCTGCCGGAATCTTGCCAAACAACCAGCCCGAGTCCTTGACGAGTGTCATCGGCTCACCACCGATCGCGCCAAACAGGCCCATGGTCATGAACAGCGGGATGAAGATCTGTGTCGCGGTCACGCCGAAATTGCCCAGACCCGCATTCAGACCCAGCGCCGTACCCTGCAGACGCTTGGGGAAGAAGGGGTTGATGTTTGACATGGAGCTGGCGAAGTTGCCACCGCCCACGCCAGACCACAGCGCCAGCAGCTGAAATACCCACAAGGGAAGATCCTGGTGCTGCAGCGCGATACCGGTACCGACGACCGGCGTCAGCAGCATCGCGGTGGTCAGGAAGATGGTATTGCGCCCACCCGCGAGTCGAATGAAGAACGACGAGGGGATGCGCATCGTCGCGCCCGACAGGCCTGAGATCGCGGTCAGCGTGAACAACTGCTCCTTGGTGAAGGGAAAGCCGAGGTTCAACATCTGCACCGAGATGATTCCCCACATCGCCCACACCGCGAATCCACAGTACAGCGCCGGGATCGAGATCCACAGATTGCGGTTGGCGATACGCTTGCCGGTACTCTCCCAGAACTTCTCGTCCTCTGGATCCCAGTGGTCGACGTCGGCACCACCTTTCTTCTGTGTTGCGAGCGGTACGCGCTCGGCACGGCTGGAATTCACATTCACCCCCTACGTTTTTGAATCAAGACTTTGTTGTCGCCGAGTGCATCACGTCGGTCGCGCGCACCTCGGTCCAGTACATCCAGATGAGCGACACCCAGGTCACGCCATAAAGCAACATGAAGCAGCTGGAACGCACGCCAGTCAGATCGACCATCGCGCCGAAGAGAATTGGCAGCAGGAAGCCACCGAGGCCACCGACGAGGCCAACGATGCCGGACACCGCACCGATGTCTTGCGGGAACTCGTCGGAGATATACTTGAAAACCGAGGCCTTGCCGAAGGCGAACGCCACGCCGACGGTGAACATCAGGACAGTGAACATCCACGGGCTGAGCCCAATGTCGAAAGTCTTGGGGCCGTTGACCGTCTGGATGGTGAGATGGGTCTGCGGATAGGAGAGCAGGAACAGGCAGATCCACGACACCCACATCACCCACCAGGTGACCTTGTGCGCGCCGTATCGGTCGGAGAACCAGCCGCCAAACGCGCGCAGCACGCCGCCGGGCAGGGAGAACGCCGCCGCCAGCAAGGCCGCCAGCTGCAGCGTGAAGCCGTACTCGGTGACGTAGTACTTGGTCATCCACAAGGCCAGCGCCACATAGCCGCCAAAGACGATGGAGTAGTACTGGCAGTACTTCCACACCCGCGGATCTTTCAACGCGCGCAACTGATCGGCAAAACTCACATTCGAAGCGATTCGGTGCGCGGGGTCGTCATAGCTGAAGAACCAGAAAGCCAGGGCAGTAACAAGCATCGCGATGGCATACACCGTCGGCACCATCTCCCAACCCCAACCGGCCACGATGGCAGGTGCTACAAATTTGGTCAGCGCCGCACCAGAGTTACCGGCGCCAAAAATCCCCATCGCCAGGCCCTGTCGCTTGCGCTCGAACCAGCGGGCGCAATAAGCGATACCCACCGAGAACGAACCGCCCGCCAGACCGACGAACAGCCCGATCACCAGAAACTGCCAATACTCGGTGGCGTGGCCAATGAGATAGATCGGCAGCACCGTGCAGAGCATCAGCACAAAGAACACCAGCCGGCCGCCGTACTTGTCGCCCCACAGACCGAGCGGCAAGCGCACGAGCGCGCCGGTAAGCACCGGCATCGAGGCGAGCAGGCCGAACTGGGTTTCGTTCAGATTGAGTTGCGCCTTGATCGGTACGCCGATGACCGCGAAGATCATCCACACCGCAAAGCACACCGTGAAGGCCACCGTACTCGAAGAGAGCACCGAAATCTGCTGATGACTCAGTGTCGCCATTGCCGTCTTTCCTCCCGCTGCACACGGATGTTTCACTGCCATGCAGCGTATCGGCCGGCCGGCAAAAGCAACATTGGCCGTCCGCAGGAGTTTTGAGGTGCAGAAGAACTAGTTCGAAATGACTACGCGGCGAATCGCTGCGAGCGACGAACGGCCATGCGCGGCGCCCGGGCAGGCCGACAGGCCGCGCCGGGCGGAACGCGATCACGTCAGATCAGGTGTTGAGCAGTGCGCTCAGTCCCTTGTAATCGAGAATGCGAATGGTGCGCCCGCCCCCCTCGATCATGCCGGCATCGCGCAGCTTGCGCAGCGCCCGGGACAAGGCCTCGCTGCTCATGTTGAGCATTGAAGCGATGGTGTATTTCGGCGCCGCCAGGTGGACCCATCCGGGCTGAACATCGCCCACCCCATCCTGCTCGATCAGGTAGGCCGCAACCCGTTTGTACGCCAGCAAGGGCGCGGTCTGGCTGATCGACTCGATCAAGGACTGAACCCGACCGGAGACTTCGGACAACATGCGCAAGGACAACTCGTGGTCTTCTCGCACGGCCTGGCGCACGGCGTCGGAGGGGATATGCAGCAACTCGGTTGATCGGACGGCTTGCGTCCAGGCGCGGTAGCGGGAAAGCCGGAAAACACCGATCTCCCCGAAGAAGCGCTTCTCGGTGAACAGTTCGATTACCTTCTCGCGCCCGTCGGGTTCCAGGGCGAGCAGCTTGATGCTGCCTTCGAGCACAAAGAACAGCCCGGTCGGCACCGAACCCCGGCGGAACACGATCTCGTCGCGCTCATACCGCAGCCGCGTTGCCTCCTGTGCCAACAACTCGATGGTGCGAGCCTGAATGCCCTTGAGCAAGGGCATGGACCTGAGCAACGCAATGGTCTCGGCCCGGCCGTCCCGGTGACCGGCGTCCACATGCCGCTGCGCCTGACTGATCCTCATGTCCATAGATACCTCGTCGCTGCAACACGGAGGCACACTGGCAGCGAAAACAGAACGCAAAGCCAGCGCCTCTACAGGAGTCACAATACGAAGGAGACCAGAACAGGACAATCGGCCGGACGACCATCCCCCGGATGGCGGAGGCGATCTAGGCCGAAAGAACTAGGCCGCCCGCGCTATCCCTTTTGGCCGCTCGCGCTCACGTGCGCCGGGCCTGTTCGACACCGACGACCTCACCCATCAATGTCAGTGCCCGCTGGATCTGCTGCGAGCCGTTGACCTCGATGGTGAAGCGCATGCGCGCCTTGCCCTTGCGCGTCAGGGTATTGACCGCGATGACATTGAGCTTTTCGCGCGAGAGCACATCCGACAGATCGCGTAAAAGCCCCTGCCGGTCGGTGGCGTCGACGATCACATCGATGGGGTAGCGACTGCCGGGCGATTCCACGCCATCGCCCCAGGTTGCCGGAATGGCGCGCTCCGGATGGCGCTTGAGCAAGGCCTGAAAGTCGGGACAATCGACCCGGTGCACCGACACGCCGCGTCCACGGGTGACGAAGCCTTCCACCGCGTCAGGCGGTGCCGGCTTGCAGCAACGCGCCAGCGAAGTCATCAGCTTGCCGACACCGACCACCAGAATGTCGTCGTCGGTGCTGCGCTGGTGGCTGCGTCCAATGACAACATCGTCGGCCACCGGTGTTGCCGCTTCTTGAGTGTGTGTAGCCAATTGCACCGCGCGCGGCCCGACCTCACCGCGCCCGGCCGCCACAAACATGGCTTCGGCGTTCTTGAAACCCAGGCGCTGCGCCAGCGTGTCGTTGTTGAACTGGGTCTGGCCTTCGCGCTGCAGCTCGCGATGGATCACCGCCCGGCCGCGCTCAAGCAATTCGCCCTGTTCCTGCTGCGCAAAGTATTGCTTGATCTTGCGCCGCGCCTTGCCGGTGGTGACGTAGTTTTGCTGCGGGTTGAGCCAGTCGCGCGAGGGGCCGCCTTCTTTGGCGGCGGCAATCTCAACCGTCTGCCCACTCTCGAGTGGCTTGTTGAGTGGCACCAGATTCCCTTCCACCTTGGCGCCACGGCAGCGATGCCCGAGATCGGAATGCAGCGCATAGGCAAAGTCCACCGGTGTCGCCCCGCGCGGCAAATCGACCACCCGGCCCTGCGGCGTCATCACGTAGAGCGTGTCGTCGAGCGACGCGTCGCGGTATTTTTCTTCCCAGTGATCGGCATCGGTCACTTCGTCGCGCCACGACAGCAGATCGCGCAGCAAGGCGATCTTCTCGTCGTAAGAGCCGCCACCGGCACCGCTGCCTTCCTTGTAGCGCCAGTGCGCGGCCACGCCGAATTCGGCATGCTGGTGCATGTCCTCGGTGCGAATCTGCACTTCGAGCGCACGGCCGTCGGCGGCACGCACCGCGGTGTGCAGTGACTGGTAGTTATTGCCCTTGGGCTTGAGGATGTAGTCGTCGTACTCCTTCGGGATGGGCGTCCACAACTGATGCACGATCCCGAGCACGGCATAGCAATCACGTACCTGCTTGACCAGCACCCGCAGCGCACGCACGTCGTACACTTGCTCAAAGTCCAGATCCTTCGACCGCATCTTGTTGTAGATGCTGAAGATATGCTTGGGCCGGCCATAGACCTCGCCCTTGATGCCCGCGTCGGCCATCTCCTCGCGCAAGCGGGTCACCGCATCGGTGATGAACTGCTCGCGCTCGACCCGACGCTCGTCGAGCATCTTGGCAATGCGCTTGTAGGTAGCCGGCTCCAGAAAGCGGAAGGACAGGTCTTCGAGCTCCCACTTGAGCTGCCACACCCCCAGCCGATTGGCCAGCGGCGCATAGATGTCGAGGCTTTCGCGTGCGGCATCGCGCTGCTCGTCCTCATCCGGATGCTCGGCGTAATAGCGCAAGGTCTGCGTTCGTGAGGCCAGACGCAACAAGACCACGCGAATGTCCTCGACCATCGCCAGCAGCATCTTGCGCAGGGTTTCGGACTGCTGCCGCATCTCGGGCGCACGGTTGGTGGCGGTCTTGCGCGTAATCACCCGCAAACCGTTGAGACGATAGAGCCCGCCCACCAGCTTGGCGACCCGCATACCGAAATGTTTTTCGAGATACTCGGTGGCATTGTCCATATGGCTGTGCAACGCAAACAGCAAGGCGGCCATGCGCGCATCGCCGTCCATCTTCAGCGACACACAGATCAGCGCCATGCCCAGCGCGTGGCGCAAGGTCGGCTCGCCAGTGCCCAGCGGCTGCTGGGGATAGAGCTCGGTGATCAGGGACAGCGCCGCTTCGATGCGCGGCCGATCGGCCTCGGACAGCCCTTCGCAGATGCGATCAACCGGCGGGGTTTCAGACTCGGCGTAGGAAATAGCGTGGGTGACAGATACCATGACCGAAATTATCTCTCATTGAGCGGATCGGATGCCCCGATGATAATCGAGCCGCCTTCCGGACGCCTTACACCGACTCTCCCCTATGCGCCGCCTGTTTGATCTGCCCTACCTGCTGCTGACCCTGACCACCCTGTTCTGGTCGGGCAACATGGTCATTGGTCGCGGCATTCGCGCCGATGTGCCGCCCTTCGGACTGGCCTTCTGGCGCTGGACGCTCGCGCTGTGCCTGATCCTGCCTTTCGCCTGGCCGCATCTGCGCACGCAATGGCCACTGGTCAAACGCCACTGGCGGCCGATCGTGCTGCTCGGCGCACTCGGGGTGGGCGGCTACAACACCTTTGCCTATCTGGCCCTGCAATACACCACGGCGATCAACGCCACCATGCTCAACTCGCTGATTCCGGTCGCCACGCTGCTGCTGACGGTGCTACTGCTGGGCCGACGCCTGCAGCGACTCGAAGTCATCGGGGTCGTACTGTCACTGATCGGCGTCAGTGTGATCGTCACCCATGGCAATCCGGCCATGCTGCTCGACTGGCAATTCAACCCCGGCGACTTCTGGATGCTGATCGCAGTGATGGTGTGGGGGCTCTACACCGTCGGCCTGCACTGGCGCCCCGGTGGCATGCACCCGATGGTGTTGCTGGCCGCCATGACGGTGGTCGGCATTACCGTGCTGGCCCCCGCCTGGGCCTGGGAGCTGTCACAAGGCCGGCACATCGCGCTCAACCCGGGCAGCATCACCGCCATTGTCTATACCGCGATTTTTCCCGGCTTTCTCGGCTATGTGTTCTACAACCGCGGCGTCGCCATGGTCGGTCCCAGCCGGGCCGCGCTGTTCATTCACTTGATGCCGGTGTTTGGTACGCTGCTGTCAGTGATCTTTCTCGATGAATTGCCTGCCCTGTTCCACGGCGCCGGCATCGCGCTCATTCTCAGCGGCATCTGGCTGACCACGCGCCACCCCGAGCGCCACTGACATGCTGCGCCGCTTGCAACGCTGGCTGTTCGGCCAGACTGACGACCCAGTGGTCACCGAAGAGCAGTGGCAACGGGTCGAGGCCGGCCTGCCCTTTTTTAGCTATCTGCCAGCCGACGCCCGCCCGCGCCTGCGGGCCCTGGCACTCGAGTTTCTCGACCAGAAAACCTTCCATGGCGCGCATGAACTGGTGCTCACCGACGACATGCTGCTGAACATCGCCCTGCAAGCCTGCCTGCCCATCTACAGCACAGGGCTGGAGGCCTATCGCGACTGGGTCGGCGTGGTGATCTATGCCGGCGACTTTGTCATCTCGCGCGAAGAGATGGACGAAGACGGCGTGGTGCACGCATACGACGCCCCGGTGCTCGGCGAGGCCTGGCCGGACGGTCCGGTCATCGTCTCGTGGCAGCCGAACGAGCGCGCCGATGGCCTGAACGTTGTCATCCATGAGTTCGCCCACAAACTCGACATGTGCAACGGCCAGGCCGACGGCTTTCCGCCGCTACCGGCCGACATGCACCGTGCCGACTGGGCGCGCATCTTTACCGCCGCCTACGAAGACTTCTGCCACCGGGTCGATCACGACCTGCCGCACGCCATCGATGCTTACGCCGCCGAAAACCCGGCCGAGTTCTTTGCCGTGATGAGCGAAGCCTTCTTCGAAACACCGCGCAAGCTACGCGCCGCCTATCCCGCCGCCTACGCTCAACTCAAGCGCCTCTATGGCCTCGACCCCGCCGCCGGTGCGAACCGACGCCCCGGCGGGGACTCCAAGCTGACAGAAACCTAGCGCCGCCGAGGGACGCCATGAAACGCCTGCTGATCGTCTATCACACCCAATCCGGCCACACCGGACAACTGGCCGATGCCGTCAAGGCCGGCGCCGACACCGCCGACGGCGTCACCGTGCGCTGCCTCAAGGCCTTCGACGCCGGCGTGGACGATCTGGCGCAGTGCGACGCCCTGCTGCTCGGCACCCCCGAAAACTTCGGCTACATGTCCGGCGCGCTCAAGGACTTCTTCGACCGCACCTACTATCCGCTCGAAGGCCAGCTCACCGGCCTGCCCTTCGCCCTGTTCATCAGCGCTGGCAATGACGGCACCAACGCCGTGCGCGAAATCCGCCGCATCGCCACCGGCTACGGCTGGCGCGAAGTGTCGGAACCCCACATTGCCCGCGGCGACGTCCAGCCCGCCGACATCGAGGCCTGCCACGCGCTCGGCGCGGCCATGGCCGAAGGCCTGGCGATGGGCATTTTCTAGCCGCTGTGGCCGATTGTCGCCGCCGCAAGCGTCTGACGAACGGTTGATCGCCGCCCCGGCCGCCCATGGCGTGGCTTTCACCTCCACGGTCGTCTGCACACGACAAAAACACCTGCAAAACACTTTTGAAGTGTTCGCTTGCGCCTTCTACTCTGAGAGTTCTGCGCCCGCCGTCTGGACGGACCGGTCGTGCGCAGAAGACCCACCACTCTTTCGGAGGATGCTCTATGGCTATCACCTGGATCCTGGTCGCTAACGCCAGCCTTGCAAAACTCTATGCCAACTATGGCCCCAACAAAGGCCTCAAACTGGTCAAGGAGTTGATCCACCCGGAAAGCCGACAGAAAAACCAGGACCTCGTCACCGACCGAGCCGGCAACATCCAATCGAGTCACGGCAGTGGCTATGAGTCTCACACGCCCCCAAAAACCCAAGCCGCGCGCGCCTTTGCACAGGAACTGGCGCAAGAGTTCTACCAAGGCCGTAACAAGAACGCCTACGGCCGCGCGATCCTCGTCGCACCCCCCGCCTTCATGGGCATGCTCAATGCCGTCATGGACGGCCCTACCGCCCAGCTCATCACCGATCGGGTCGAGAAGGACTACACCAAAACAACCGAACCCGACCTGACCGCGCGACTCGGAAGCAGCATCTGCCTCTGATAGCGCTTTGCAGCACAAGCAAGGGGCGCCGCAGGCGCCCCTTTTTGCTGCCCGCGCGCGCTGCGCACAGGAAGCGACTGGCGCCTGACGCCAATATTGCATAAAATGGATGCCATATGGCACACAAGGAGCCCGTATGAGCACCATCGCTGCAATCGCGCCCGAGCCGCTCTCGGTCGACCGCCTGCTGGGCGGCCGCAAGGTCCTGCACAGCCAGCCACGCACCCCGCTGGACTGGGTCGGGCTCATCCGTCACGGCATCTCCTCCACCGCAATTGACGTGCTCTCCAAGACCTTGCACCTCACCCAGAGTGAGCTCGCCACCGCACTCGCCATCCCGGAGCGCACCCTCGCCCGCCGCAAAAAGGAAGGCACGCTCAGCAGCGAAGAGTCCGCCAAGGTCGTGCGCCTGGCCCGCGTGGTCGAGCGCGCCGAAGAAGTCTTCGAAGACCTCGGCGCCGCCCTCGACTGGCTCAAATCCCCCAACGCCGCCCTCGGCGGCGACACCCCGCTGTCGCTGATCGACACCGACATCGGCACCCAGAGCGTGATGGATACGCTGGGGCGGATCGAGCATGGGGTGTATGGCTGAGCCGAAAATTTGTGTGATCCACTCGGTGAGCGGCGGAACACCGTTTTCCTGCCTTCAGCGAGCACGGCCTTTCGATGAGAATCGTCGGCCGGGTTTCGCCCCGGCGGGCCGCTTACTTTCTTGCTTGTGCAAGAAAGCCAGGCAAAGAAGCACAGCCCGCTTTCGCGCCCCTTCGGGGTTCCCGCCCTGCGGCGTTGTCGGGCGGGGTGCTTCGCAAACTCGCCCTGCGGGCTCAAACAGCGAAGCCCCTTTTTCCGCCCGCCACCGCCTCCGGTTGGCGCGGCAGAGGGCGGGTCGGTTGTGCCTGGCTGAACGGCTGTGGTGGTTTCGTAGGGTGGTCAGCTTCGCTGCCCACCAAGCAACATATGTCGGGAGGCACAATGGTGGGCGGCAAGCGGCCCACCCTACGACGCTGCGCTCGGCACGACAGAGGGGAATGGGGTGCCAGCCTGCAACAGTAGCACCCAATCTCGTAGGACCGATAGGCCAAAGGCGCATCCGCCCTACAACGGACCACCCGTGCGGGCGACGGCGAAGCCGAGCCCGCATGCCCTTCCCCTTCTGTGCCGCCGAACGGAGCCCGGGGACGGCGGGAACTGTCGTGTCGCTGTCTGAGCCCGCAGGGCGAGTTTGCGACACGACCCGCCGACGCCGGGCGCAGAGAGGGCACCGGCGAAGCCTGCGGCACAGCGGGGGCGTTTTCTTGGTGACTTCTTTGTCGCTACAAAGAAGTCACTCGCCCGCCGGGGCGAGACCCGGCCAACAAACCGCCGAAGCACACACGTCCGGCCGCCAAGAAGACAAACCATGACCACCCTCTGGCGCCTCGTCACCGCCCGCTTTGCCGACACCGCCTTCAGCGGCGAAGGCGCGCGCCTGTTTGGCGGGCGCTGGAATCGCAAGGGCGTGCCGATGATCTATACCGCTGCCAGCCAGTCGCTGGCGATGCTCGAAATTCTGGTGCAGGACGAACCGCTACGCGCGCGCTACGTGATGATCCCGGCCACGCTGCCGAAGCGCTTCAAGATCGAGACGATCACGCTCGCCGAGTTACCCGAAAAATGGAATGACCCGGCCAACCGCGCGCATCTGCAAACTTTGGGCAGCGATTGGGCGCGCAGCGGTCGCAGCGCGGTGCTGGCGGTGCCGAGCGCGGTGATTCCGGCCGAGACCAACTACCTCATCAATCCGCTGCACCCCGACTTCGCCAGGATCGAGATCGGCGTAGCGCAAGACTTCATCACCGACCTGCGCCTGATCCGCAAATAGCGCTCAGTCCAGCGCGTGCCTGACGGCTGCCGCAGCATGAATGGCCGTGGTGTCGTAGAGCGGCACCGCCGTGTGTTCCACCTGAACCAACAGCGCGATCTCGGTGCAGCCCAGAATCACCGCCTCGGCGCCACGCGCCTGCAAACCCGCAATGATCTCGACATAGCGCGCACGCGAGGCCTCCGACACCACGCCTCGGCACAGCTCGTCGTAGATCACCGTATGCACAAAGTCGCGCTCTGCGGCATCGGGCACCAGCACCTCCATGCCGAAGCGGTCACGCAGACGGCCGAGGTAGAAATCCTGCGCCATGGTAAATCGCGTGCCAAGCAGGCCGACGCGACGCACGCCGTCAGCCTGCAGCACCTCGGCCGTGGCGTCGGCAATGTGCAGCAGCGGTATCGACAGCGCCGCTTCGATCTGTGGCGCCACCTTGTGCATGGTGTTGGTGCAGATCAGCAGAAAATCCGCCCCACCGGCCTCGACCGACTGCGCCGATTCGACCAGCATCTGCGCGGTGGCGTCCCAGTCGCCGCGATGCTGCGCCGCCTCGATGGGCGCGAAGTCGACGCTGGCAAGCACCAGCCTGGCCGAGTGCAGGCCGCCGAGCGCGGCATTCACGCCGCGGTTGATGGCCTGGTAGTAGCTCACGGTGGACTCCCAGCTCATGCCGCCCAGCAAACCGATGGTTTTCATTCTGACTCCTGCGCTCACGCCGCCGACCAGCGTCGACACATTTCATAACGTGCACCGGTCGCATCCCGATGCGAGACCGCCAGCACACCGCCTTCGACCGCCCATTCAATCGGCGCAAATGCTTTGACCTGCGCATGCCGACACCGGCGCGCCAGCGTGACATGCGGTACGAACGGGCGAGCGGCCAGCCTAATGCCGATGGCCTGCAAACCCGAGGACAGTTCGTCTGCGAGCTGCGCCAAAGCGTCAGGCGGCGACTGGCTGCCCGCCCACAGAATCTGGTTGTGCGGCCAATGGCCAAGCTGATCGAGCTGGAGTGTGCAACGCGGCCATGCGGTCTGATCGCCGACGGCCTCAACTTCCGGCAGCCGATCGACCGCTACATCGCCAATAAAGGCGAGCGTCAGATGCAGGGTGTCGGCACGCATGATGCGCGCGTCGGACGCTGCGGCCTTGCGCGCGAGTTGGTGCAGTTGGGTTGCGACGGCCGGCGTCGGCCAGAGCGCAAAAAACACACGCGCAGTCGGCGCCGCCACCGGCGCGCCGTCGCCCGGGCGCGGTGCGTCAGCCGGCATCCGCCCGGAACAGCAGCGCCACCGCTTGCGCGGCAATGCCTTCGCCGCGACCGGTGAAGCCAAGCTTTTCGGTGGTCTTGCCTTTGATGTTGATGCAGTCGCTCGCCACACCCAGAGCGGCGGCGATATTGGCGACCATGGCCGGCACATGCGGCAGCAGCTTGGGTGCGCGGGCGATCACCGTGGCGTCGACGTTGCCTACGGTGTAACCGGCCGCACGCACCGCCGCCATCGCTTCGCGCAGCAGCACGCGACTGTCGGCGCCGGCGTGCGCCGGGTCGGTGTCGGGAAAATGCCGGCCAATGTCGCCCAGCCCCGCCGCGCCGAGCAGCGCATCGGTGATGGCGTGCAGCAGCACGTCGGCATCCGAGTGGCCGAGCAGACCGCTGGCAAAAGGAATCGATACACCGCCAATGATCAGCGGCCGACCGGCCACCAGGGCGTGGACATCAAAGCCCTGGCCAATACGAAAAGGCGCGCTCATCTCAGCTCTCCCGGTTTTGCAGAATCCACTCGGCCAGGTGCAGATCGAGCGGATAAGTCACTTTCAGATTGGTCGGATCGCCACGCACCAGACGCGGACGCAGGCCGGCGGCCTCGATGGCACTGGCCTCGTCGGTCACATCACGCGCCGACTCGAGCGCGCGGCGCAGCATCATGTAGCGGAACATCTGCGGCGTCTGGGCCTGCCACAGACTGTCGCGCGGCACGGTAGCGACGGCCCGGCCCTGCGGGTCGGCGCGCTTGAGTGTGTCAGCCACCGGCACCGCCAGCAGCCCGCCGACTTCGTCGTCGTCCAGGGTGTCGATCAAGGCATCGACATGCCACGGCGCCAGACACGGACGCGCCGCATCGTGCACCAGCACCCAGTCGCCATCGCGCACATCGGGACGAATGGCACGCAGGCCGTTGAGTACGCTGTCGGCGCGTGAGGGGCCACCCACATAGATCGGCTTGAGCTTGTCGCCCAGATCCGACCAGTCGAAGCCGTTCCAGGTCTGGTCGCCGACCGACAACACCACATAGACGCGCTCGATCTGCGGCACCGAGCACAGCACGCGCAAGGTGTGGCGCAGCAGCGGCTCGCCCATCAGATTCAGATACTGCTTGGGGGTTTCTCGCCCCATGCGCGTGCCGCCGCCAGCGGCAGGCACCAGAGCGAAATGGCGATGGGCAATTTTTTGCATGGCGCGATTCTACCTGCGCCGGGGCTGCGCGGCACGGCCTCTGATGCCGGCAAGGCGGCGTAGAATGGACATTCAGGCCCATTACCCGACCCCATTCGAATGGCACCCGACTTGCCCCTCGACACGCGCCAGCTCCAGGCCATCCTGGTCGCCCTCGGCATCGGACTCATGCTGGGGCTGGAGCGCGAGCGCCAACCGGCACCCCGCGCCGGCCTGCGCACCTTCGCGCTGGTCGGCCTGCTCGGCGCCCTTGCCGGTCTGCTCGGCGAGCGCTTCGACAGCCTGTGGCCCTTCCTCGTCAGCCTCACGCTGGTGGGGGTGATGATCATCGCCGCCTATCTGCAAAACCCCGACCCGCAAGACGCCGGCACCACCTCGGTGGCCGCGCTGCTGCTATGCCATGTGCTCGGCTTCATGGTGTGGGAAGGCGAAGTGCGCCTGTCGATCATGATCGCCGTCGGTGTCACCACCCTGCTCTACTTCAAGACCACACTACGCGGCTGGGCCACCCGGCTGACTGCGCGCGACTGGAACTCGATTCTGCAGTTCAGCGTGATCTCGCTGGTCATCCTGCCCGTATTGCCGAACCAGAATTTCGGCCCCTTCGACGCACTGAATCCCTATCAGGTGTGGTTGATGGTGGTGCTCATCTCGGGCGTCAGCCTGGCTGGCTACGCCGCGCTGCAGCTGGTCGGCGGGCGCTATGGCGCGCCGATGGTGGGCCTGTTTGGCGGCCTGGTATCGAGCACCGCGACAACCTTGGTGTTTGCTCGTGACGCACGCAAACGGCCCGACTTTGCCCCCATCTCGGCACTGGTCATCGTCATTGCCAATCTGGTCATGCTGGTGCGCGTGGCGGTGGTCTGCGCGGTGCTGGCGCCCAGCCTGCTATGGCAAGTGCTGAGCATCGCCGCGCCCGGCCTGGCGCTCGGCCTGCTTGCCCTGGGCCTACAGTGGAAAACACTGATGAGCCACGACGGCAGCCCGGTGCCCGACACCAAGAACCCGACCGAGCTGCGCGCCGCGCTCACCTTTGGCGCGCTCTACGCCGCCGTGTTGCTGGGCGCGGCGTGGCTATCGGACGTGGCGGGCAGCAAGGGGCTGTATCTCATCGCGGTGGTCTCGGGCCTGACCGATGTCGACGCGATCACCCTGTCCAGCCTGCGCCTGTTTTCGCTCGACCGCCTCGAGTCCATCCCCGCCGTCACCGCCATCGGCCTGGCGATGATCTCCAATCTGGCGTTCAAGACCGCACTGGCCATCGGCGTGGGCGGACGCAGCGTCGCCACGCGTGTGCTCACCGCCATGCTTGCCGTCGGGCTTGGTCTGGCCGGCGGACTCGCGTGGCTCGGCTGGCGCAATGGCATACTGGCCTTGTGATGAATGGCGCTGCTAGCGCGCGCCGGCCTCCGGTACGCGCACGACTTTCAGCGCCATGAACGCGATGCCCTCGGGCATCTCGGTCGATGTTAGGTAATTCTCCAACGCAGCTTTTCCACGCGCGCGAAACGCGCATTCAACCGTGGCTTGATAGCGGGTGTTGATAAGCAGCGTGCCGGCCGCACACCCTGCCGCATAGCGCGCTTTGGCCTCATCCAGCCCCATGAAGGTGAACACGCGCCCATCGAGCGGCGGATGTGCCATATCAGCTGTCACATCGACCGCCGCGTAGTTGCGCTCACGCAGCTTCAGCCGCTCGAACTCCTCCGCGTTCACCGCCGCCAGCGCACCGACCACCTCTTTTGATGGCTCACGTACTACATCCAGAAAACAGACATACGCCGCCAGCGGGCTGTCGGGCGCGTCTTCACGAACATAGTGTTTATAACCAGGCAGGCTGACGCGGTTGTCCATCGCCACATCCCACACGCGCTTGTAGCCTTTCAAGGTAGCGAGCGGAAAATCTTCAATCACCCACTGCGCGCGGCCAATCGTGCGGCTGAACGATGCCGGGTCGACCAGCGAACCAAAGCCGAACACATAGATCTTGTCGGCCTGCATTGCCAAGGCCGCGTCATTGAGGTGAAACGCGCGCAGCACATCGCCCGGCGGCGCCAGTCGCCGGAGCAGGCCCTTGCCCCGGGCGTAGGCATAGTCGGAGGTCACCGAACGATGGCGCCCATGAAACAGCGCGCCGCCATCAATCCGATAGCGCCGCGCGCCATGCACGGCCTGCTCGATGCCGACCATCACGCCGCGAATCTCGGCATAGAAGGCCTCGATCGGCAGCGGATGCGGATCGCGCTCACTCTGATAGCTCGCGGCGGTCACAAAGCCCTGCACGTCCACCGCATTGATGATGACGCCGTGATCATGCAGCGGCGCCCGGATGCGCAACGGAATATACGGCTCGGCGAGCGGCTGACGCGGCGCCTCGTCGCGCAGCACCACATTGCGCAGTGTGGTGCTGTTGATTCGGGTGCGCGCAATGATGCGCACATGGAGCTGGCTCACCGTCACCGGCGAAGCATTGTAGAGACTGAAGATCAGGTCATAGCGACCTTCGGCGCGATGCAGATTGAGGCAGTGCTTGAGCTCGAACACCGTCTTGGGCCGCAGCACCACGGCCGTCACAAAAGCCACAATCGCGGCAAAGAAGAACAGGCCGCACAGAATCTGTACCGCCGCAATCGCCTTGTCCAGCCAGGGCACAGGCACCGCGCACTGTGTATTGCCGCCCGACAAGGTGACGAACTCAAGAAACGCCCGCTCGAGGCAGGGTAAAAAAGGCTTGTCCGAGATGCCCGGCAGATTGCGCCAGCTCAGCTGATCCAGCGGGCCCGCCGCGTGGTAAAGCAGCGCAAAGCCAAACACCACCGTCGCCGTCAGCAGCACGATGAGGACGAGAAAGTGCCACAGCGGCTGCTCCGCCCATAGATTCAGAAAGAAGTTGCGCAGCCGATGACGAGCCGTCATATCAAAAATGCATACCCCGAAAAAAACGTCGATGTGGCATACCTTAACGGCTCACACCCGGGTCGGCCAGCCTCGCGCCAGGCTTGACCACGACACCTCACCCGAAGCGAATGCCGTCAAGTGCGACGTGCCACGTCTATAATTCCCATATCACTCTTAAGGTCTCTCGGAGACTGACATGGCAAATGCCTCCATCCGCCCCCCTGCCGTCGCCGGCGCGTTTTACCCGGCCGACCCACGGGCGCTGCAGATCATGATCGGCGACATGCTGAACATGGCCATGCCGCTGGAAACGGTGCATTGGCCCAAGGCGCTGATCGTGCCGCACGCCGGCTATGTCTATTCCGGGCCGATCGCGGCATCGGCCTACGCCGGACTGCGCAGCACACAGGCCTTCTACCGGCGCGTGGTCTTGCTCGGCCCCTGCCACCGGGTGCCGGTGCAAGGCTTCGCGCTGCCAGCGTCGCAATCCTTTGCCACGCCCCTGGGCGAAGTCGCGATCGACCGCGAAGCCTGGCTGGCGATTCAGGACGAACCAGACGTTGTCGTCGATGACGCCCCGCACGCGCTCGAGCACGCGCTCGAAGTGCAGCTCCCCTTTCTGCAAACCGTGCTCGACCACTTCAGCGTCGTGCCCATCGTCGTCGGCGACACCACGCCCGAGCGCGTCGCGCATCTGCTCGACCGGCTATGGGGCGACGACGAAACGCTCATCGTCATCTCGTCTGATCTGTCCCACTACCTGCCCTATCACCAGGCGCGCTGGCGCGACCGCTCGACGGTTGAGCAGATCGAGCGCCTGCAGGGCGGCCTCGCCTTCGATCAGGCCTGCGGCGCGCTGCCCATCGAAGGCATGCTGCTCGCCGCGCAGCGCCACCATCTCGCCCCCACCGTGCTCGATTTACGCAACTCCGGTGACACCGCCGGCGACCGCAATCGCGTGGTGGGTTACACCAGCATCGCCTTTACCCCGGCCCAAACCCATGTCGCTCACTGAATCCGAACTCGGCGCCCGCCTGCTCGCCCGCGCCCGCGCCGCCATCGAACACGCCCTCGAACTCGGCCCCGCGCCCGCCGACGACCCCGACCTGGCCGAGCGTGGCGCCACCTTTGTCACGCTCACCCGCAAGGGCGAGCTGCGCGGCTGCATCGGCAGCCTCAAGCCGCAACGCGCACTGGGCGACGACGTGGTCATCAACGCCGAGGCCGCCGCACTGCGCGACCCGCGCTTCAAGCACATGACGGCTGAGGAGTGGCCGGGCATCCGCGTCGAAGTCTCGCTGCTCGGGCGCTTCGAATTTCTCGACGCCAAATCCGAAGCCGAGGTGCTCGCGCAGCTCAAGCCGGGCGAGGACGGCGTGATCTTCTTCAACGGCTGCCAGCAAGCCACCTTTTTGCCGCAGGTGTGGGAGCAACTCCCCAATCCGCGCGACTTCCTCGCCGAACTCAAAAAGAAGGCCGGCCTCAGCGCCGACTACTGGAGCTCGGCCGTGATGGTCGCCACCTATCCGGTCCGGAAGTGGCAGGAGGGCGACACTTAAGCCGCAACACGCGAGGAGATGAGCATGCACGACGCAGCATCCCGAGTCCCCGCCCGTTACTGGCACACGCTGGACGACGGCCGGATCGAATGCGATCTGTGCCCGCGCACCTGTCGCCTGCACGAAGGCCAGCGCGCCGCCTGCTTTGTGCGCCAGCACGTTGGCGACCACATGGAGCTCACCACCTGGGGGCGCAGCTCCGGTTTTTGTATCGACCCCATCGAAAAGAAGCCGCTCAACCACTTCTACCCCGGCAGCAGCGTGCTCTCATTCGGCACCGCCGGCTGCAACCTCGCCTGCAAGTTCTGCCAGAACTGGGACATCAGCAAATCGCGCGACATGGACCGCCTGATGGACACCGCCAACCCCGACGCCATCGCGGCCGCGGCCGAGCGCTGGGGCTGCAAGAGCGTCGCCTTTACCTATAACGACCCGGTGATCTTCGCCGAATACGCCATCGACACCGCCATCGCCTGCCATGCGCGCGGCCTCAAAACGGTGGCCGTCACCGCCGGCTATATTCACGGCCAGGGCCGGGCTGACTTCTTTGCGCACATGGACGCGGCCAATGTCGACCTCAAAGCCTTCACCAACGACTTCTACCGCAAGCTGTGCGGCGCCGAACTACAGCCGGTGCTCGACACCTTGGTGTGGCTGCGCCATGAAAGCCATGTGTGGTTCGAAATCACCACCCTGATCATTCCCGGCGAGAACGATTCCAACGAAGAGATCAGCGCCATGGCCGAGTGGATCGTGCGCGAACTGGGCGACGACGTGCCCCTGCACCTCACCGCCTTCCACCCCGACTTCAAGCTCACCGACCGGAAAGCGACGCCGCACGCCACGCTCACCCGTCTGCGCCACTGCGCACAGGCGGCCGGGCTGCGCCATGTGTATATCGGCAACGTGGCCGACCGCGACGGCGCCAGCACCCACTGCCCCGGCTGCGGCACGCCACTCATCGTTCGGGTCGGCTACGACATTCTCGACTACCGGCTCGACGAGCGCGGCCAATGCCCGTCCTGCGGCCAGCGCCTCCCCGGCCGCTTCGGCCCCTTTGAGCGCCCCTTCGGCAATCGGCGCATTCCCATCGCCATTGGCTCGACAGCGGCCGAATAGCCGTGCGATGCTCACGCCATGTCGCTCTCGCTCCGCCACTCCACCCTCAGTCTCCCCGCCGGCCCGGTGTGGCTGGCCGCCCGGCTGGCGCATGCGCCCGATGTGCGCGGCCTCGTCATCATCGCGCGCAGCACGCTCGATGACGAAGAAGCCGCCCGCGAGCGTGCCATCAGCGACGCACTCAACCGCGCCGGCTTCGCCACGCTCGGGCTCGATCTGGCCACCGCGCACGAAGACGAACGCGACCCCGATCTGCGCTTCAACACGCCGCTGCTCGCCAACCGCGTCGAAGCCGCCCTCGCCTGGCTCGACCACCAACCCCCGCTGCACGGCCTGGCGCGCGGGCTGGTTGCCGGTGGCACCGCCAGCGGCGCCGCCATTCGCGCCGCCAGCCGCTCGGCCGACCGGCTCAGCGCACTGTTCTGCCTCGGCGGCCGCATCGACCTGGCCGGCGCCGGCCCGCTGGGCGCACTCGCCCTCCCGCTGTGCGTCGCCGTCAGCCAGGACGACCCTGGCCGGGCCATGATGCATAAAGCCTTCGAGCTGATCCACGCCCAGACCGCATGGCAAGACATCGACGACACCGGCCTCAGCGCACCCGCAGCACTGGCGCGCGTCATCCCCGTGCTCGTACACTGGTTCGAGCACCATCTGCCAAACGCCGACGACGCGACGCCTGAAAACACCTAAGCCATTGCCCTGCAAGGGAAACAGCCCCTTTGCAACGAAGACCATCTAACCCTTTCGCATACAAAAAAAGCCAGCTAGAGTATGGCTGTCTGTTGCAAAAGGGGATGTCTCGTGATGTCCGTGTCCGCCGTCTCGCCAAGCTACCTTGCCACGCTCCAGCGCGCGCCGGCAGGCGAGGCCGCGTCGACGACCACCGCACAGCCCAAAGCAGAGACGGACAGCGCAAACATCGCCACCAGCAAAACCAGCGCCAAGGAAACCGACTCGCGCGAAGCCGCCGCCGTCGCGGCTGAAGTCGCCGCCCTGGCCAGCACCGATCGCAAAGTCCGTTCGCACGAAGCCGCCCACCTGGCTGCCGCCGGCGGCCTTGCGCAAGGCGGTGCCAGCTTCTCCACCGTGCGTGGCCCCGACGGGCAGATGTATGCCGTGGGTGGCGAGGTCAGCATCGACACCTCCCCCGGCCGCACACCAGAAGAAACCCGGACCAAGGCGCGGCAGGTCCAACGCGCAGCACTCGCGCCGGCAGACCCCTCATCGCAGGACTACCGGGTCGCGGCCATTGCCGCTCAGCTCATACAGCAGGCACAACGGGAATTAGCGACTCAGAACGAGCCGGTTGTCGGCGCCGATGGCGCCAGCCGTCAGTTGCAAACGGCGTTGTCGCAGATCGAGCCCAAACAAGGCCGCGGCGAGCAGATCAATATCTTCGCGTAGATCGCGCGTCTAACGGCGGTTGTCGGGCTCGTCAGGCTCATTCACCTCGCGGATCACCTCACCCTCAATCACCAGGCCATCCTGCGGACGCCCCGGCTGATTCGCCTGCGCCTCGCGCATCTGCTTGCGCAAGTTGCGCGTCTTCCACCAGAACCAGCCCCACACTGCGGCGCCCACGGTCAGCACCACCGCAAACACCACCACCGAAAACACCAGCGCCAGGCCAAACAGGCCGATCGCCGCCACCGAGCCGACAATCTTCTGCCACGGGCTGAGCGGACGGCCATTGCGGCGCGCAAAGGCTTCAAAAACGCGCTGTTGGTTCGGATCGATACGCATGATGCTTCCTGTTTACGACGTGGGTGCAATGCACAACGCTATCACCGATCGGACATCGATGCGCGGCACATCCCTCAAGTGAGGGCATCGCCGTCAATATCAACAATGCCATTCGCACGCCGGCCGACTACCCTGAAAGTACGGCGCCGCCTCGCGCCGCCCAACCCCAGGGAGCCTGCGCACATGGCCTACACGCTCATCAAAGGCAGTTTTCACATCCACTACCCGCACATCCCGCTCAGCGGCCCCGAGCCCGACGGCGACACCATCAAGTTCCAGCCCGACAACCCGCAACTGATCGAGCGCCTGCCCCGACCCAACCGCATGCCCGGCTTCAACCAGGCCGGCATCACCAGCATCCGCTTCGAAGGCGTCGACGCGCTGGAGACGCACTTTGACGTCGAAGACACCGAATTCCACCAGCACCTGCCGCTCGCGCTCGCCGCCCGCGACGCGCTCATGGCACGCATCGGCTTCGGTGCCATCAAATACTTCGACACCCACCCCTACAAAGTCGAATCCGTCGAGACCCACCCGGTGCGCGGCTACATCCTGTCCATGGGGCTCGACACCTACGGCCGAAGCGTCGCCTTTGTGTATACCGGCGAGCACCCCTCCATCGATGGCTCGCGCATTTTCATGCAGCCGCACATGCTCGACACCAGCCTCAACGCCTTCATGCTGCACCAAGGCCACGCCTATGGCGCCTTCTACCTCGGCCTGCCACCCGAACTGCGCGAGCACCTGCGCCGCAGCGTTCGTCACGCACGCGACAACCGGCTCGGCTTCTGGGCGCAAGCGCCGTCCATGAGCACCGGCATCACGCTGGACGGCGTCGACGCCCTGCAAAACGGCATTCTCTGGCCCAAGCTCTTTCGCCGCATCGCGCCCTACTTCCAGGCCGGCCACACCAACTTTGACGCCTTCGACGCCTGGCTGCGCCAGGACACCCGCAACCGAGACGACCGCCTGCTGCTGCCCACCATGGAAGTGAGCAACCTGCACGACATGATCCGCGCCGAAGGCACCACGCTGCGCCTCATGTTTGCCCCCGAAGACGTCGTCATCGTGCCCGACGACTACATCCTCCCCGCCACCGTCGGCGGCGTACTGCCCTCACGCCCGCGCCACCCCAGCGGCGTGCGCATCATCTGCGCGCTGGTCAACCCGGTCGAACGCCCAGAACACGGCAACGAAACCGTCACCCTGCTCAACGCCAGCAACACCGACATCGCGCTCACCGGCTGGCGCATCGCCGACGCCAAAGGCAGCCAGGCCATCGACGGGGGCATCGCCCGCGGCGAAACGCTGCGCATCACCATGACCAGCGCCGTCCGACTCAACAACGACCGCGACACCATCACCGTGCTCGATTCCAACGAACAAATCGTCGACCAGGTCTCCTACGAACCCAAAGACCTGCCCGACGAAGGTGTCAGTGTGACGTTCTGACGTAGCCCGGGTAGAGCGCAGCGGAATCTGCGAGCGATCGTCGAGCGCCAAACGGAGCGTCTTGCGTGATCAACCACTGTCCCCGGATTCTGCTGCGCCGCATCCGGGCTACCCGCCCGCGAAGCAATCTGGTAAAACCCGCCCAACACAATTGCACAATCCGTAGGGTGGGCGGCTTGCCGCCCACCATCGTGCGTTACGGTAAAACCTGCGTGGTGAGCAGCGAAGCTGACCGCCCTGCCCAATAGAGACCCCATGGACACAGTCGACTGCATCGTCATCGGCGCCGGCGTTGTCGGACTCGCCTGCGCCAAAGCCCTCGCCGAAGCCGGCCGCGAGGTCATCGTGCTCGAACGCGAAACCGCATTCGGCACCGGCATCAGCTCGCGCAACAGCGAAGTCATCCACGCCGGGCTCTACTACCCCACCGGCTCACTCAAAGCCCGCCTCTGCGTCGAAGGCCGCGACCAGCTCTACGCCTACTGCGCCGAGCGCGGCGTCGGCCATTCGCGCTGCGGCAAACTCGTCGTCGCCACCCGTGCCGAACAAGCCGGCGCACTCGAGCAGATCCGCGCCAAAGCCACCGCCAACGGCGTCACCGACCTGCGACACCTCGACCGCGCCCAGATCGCCGCCCTCGAGCCCGTGCTGGACGCCCACGCCGCACTGCTCTCGCCGTCGACCGGCATCGTCGACAGCCACGGCCTCATGCTCTCCCTACTCGGCGACGCCGAAAACCACGGCGCCATGCTCGCCCTCGGCAGCCCCGTCATCGACGGCTATGCCGACAAGGGCAGCGTGGTGGTTCGGGTGGGTGGCGAACAGGAAATGGCACTGCGCGCAAACTGGGTCATCAACGCCGCCGGACTCGACGCCGTCGCCCTCGGCCAGCACATCACCGGCCCGGCCCAAGCCACCCTGCCCCAAGCCTGGTTCGCCCGCGGCGTGTACTTCACCCTCACCGGCAAGGCGCCCTTCTCGCGGCTGATCTACCCCCTGCCCGAGCCCGGCGGCCTCGGCGTACATCTCACCCTCGACCTCGGTGGCCAGGCCAAGTTCGGCCCCGACGTCGAATGGATAGACCGCCCCGACTACCATGTCGACCCCGCCCGCGCCGAGCGCTTCTACCAGGCCATCCGCAGCTGGTGGCCGCAACTCGAAGACGGCCGGTTGGAGCCCGGCTACGCCGGCGTGCGCCCCAAAATCGTCGGGCCCGGCACACCCGATGCCGACTTCCGCATCGACGGCCCGGCGCAACACGGCGTGCCGGGTCTCATTCATCTGTTTGGAATTGAATCGCCAGGGCTCACCGCATCGATGGCCATCGGCCGACATGTCAGCCAATTGGTCGCTTGACGGCATACGCCAAGCCACAGCGCACATTAAAGCACCGCACCCATGCCCCCACTCAGCCAACTCCACCAAGACATCGACGACCACGTGCAATACATCCGCCAGGACCAGCCCGACTGGCTATGCACAAAAGGCTGCGACACCTGCTGCCGACAACTCGCCGACCTGCCCCAGCTCAGCGCCGCCGAATGGTTCCTCCTGCGCCAAGGCCTGGCCGCGCTCCCCTGCGAACACCAACACAGCATCCGCAACAAAGTCGCCGCCCTCCCCGACCAGCCCCCATCCCCCATCACCTGCCCCCTGCTCGACACCACCACCGGCGCTTGCCCGGTCTACGCACACCGCCCCGTCGCCTGCCGCAGCTACGGGTTCTACGTTCAACGCGATAAGGGTTTGTACTGCGAAGACATCAAACTGCGCGTCACCGACGGCTCACTGGCCAACGTGGTTTGGGGCAATCACGACGCCATCGACCAGCGCCTCGCCACTCAGGGAGACACGCGTTCGCTAAAGGCATGGTTCGAAACAGAAGATTGAATTGCGGGTGACACTGAAATCAGCGCGACGCAATCCGCAGCAATCACATCGGCAGCGTACCGGCCACACGCTGCTGGCAACTAACGCCGCTACGTCGGCGGGTATCAACTCACCAAAGTCGGCTCAAAAGCATCAGATGCCCCCGGACTCTCCCCGGAGCTTGCACAAAAAGGCATCGCAGCGCGGCACGAACAGCTGACTGAGCGCCGTCAAGCGCCGGCCGACTCCTCAAACAGCGCACGGTAGACATACGCGGTCAACGCCAGCTGATCGCCGGCCGGAATGTCGACGAACTGTATTCCATACTGGATCACATCGACACCGTTAGCATCATTTTCGTGACTGATACTGCGGATGATGCCTTCCAGATCGATGTACTGCTCGACGTCATTTACGGTGACCCTGAACTTGATTCCGAGCCGATCGGAAATGACACCCATCGAATTTTTGACCGACAGCGAACAGCCGCCCGTACTGAGGTTGCTCAGACTCGCAGCGCCACTTTTGTTGCTCGCGTCGCGGACTGCAGCGATCAGCTTGACCTTGGCACGGGCGCCGCTTCTCACCGCCAGCCCCCGAACCTCGCGGGGCCAGGTCAGGTGGAGGTGAGGATAAGGTACGTTGGCGACCTTGAAAGTACTGGTCGAGAAAGCGTACACGCTCTTGCCCGAAAATACGCGTACGACGAAGCCTTGCCCGTCGCGCATCAGCAGCACTTTGCCGTCCTGCATCGGCGTGCTGACGATCAACCCCTTGCCGCGCAGAAAACCGATCAGTTTCACCGCATAGCGCACCCGCCCGCCTTCGGTCTGCGTTTGCAGATGCAGGGTGTCACCTATGGTCAGCTTGATCTCATCCAGGCACTTGATTTCCTCGCGCGTGGGCACATCGTCCGAACGGGTATCGGGACGAGATGTTGCGCTGTCGCGGATGTCGAGCTTACGGAACAGCCCACGCAGCATCAGTTGTTCAAGTTGGCGTGGCGATTCTACCGTCGAGCCGCGCGCCAGCAGCAACTGGTTGTTCTGGTCGTACAAACTCCATGGCGCAGGCTGCCCGACTTGTAACTCGTTGTCCTTGATACGCTCGTAGGGCATGGTTTTGGTTTTGACTCGTGGACGTTGCGCATATGTTACAGCAGCCCGGAGTCCGCGCGGCAGATGCCAAGCGTCAGTGACGCTAAGCACTCAGAATGTATTCGGGCAACTAAATTTTTGACACGCCCAACGATTTGCCTTTTTGCCCACAGCCGAAAATGCTGCAGCCCCAAGCGCTTGAGGCATGGCTTAATGATAAGCACCTGGCATGATTCATCAACGACGCAATCGATGGCAGATTTTTTCCACGCCACGCCCGGCATGCCAGTAACAAACCGCGCAGCCAGCCGTCTGATCTGGCCATGATGGTCACGGTGCTGCTGTGAGCGCACGCCACAGGCGTGTTCAATTCGAGGGTGTGCATCCTTCACCCTGCCCGAGCAAGCGTAGATTGGGCAGAGCACCGCGAAGCCCAACATTCGAATGCCCATCAATCCGATGCTTCATTTCGTTCCCCATGCCACTGTAACCTTCCCCTCTCGTATCGACCGATGAATCGATGAATACGGCCATTCGGCGGCCCGCGCCACGTAAGCGTGCTTGACTGGATTGAAATGTACGTACGCCACATGGTTGGCGAGATCCTCATCATCGCGGATCTGATGTTCCCAATAACACCGCTACCAGATGCCGCGCTCGCGCTTAAGCAGTCGGCTCGTCCGAGCCGCCTCCACTTTCGGCAATCTTCGTGAAAACGTGGCCTTGATGAGCGCCGAACGCATGGGGTAACCAGAGTCGCTTTCCGGTAGCCGCCAAATCGCATGAAGGTAAACGGGCAACACTACCGTCGCAATGATCTGAAAGGGATGGCGCTGTCGGATCAGCCGCAACACGTCGCGCAACGTGTCGATGTGCGTCGTCAATAGACGGCTCTGCCGATCGGCGAAAATCACGGTAAAGAATAATGTGCCGCCCGCAACGCGTAGACGCCGATAGCGCATCAGCCTCTCCTGGCGCATCAACGGAAAATGTTGGGCTTCATTTCATTCAGCCCAACCTTCGCGTGCTTCGCCGGCGTGCGCCCCAAAATCGTCGGCTCCGGCACACCCGATACCGGCTTCCGCATCGACGGCCCCGCGCAACACGGCGTGCCGGGTCTCATTCATCTGTTTGGACTTGAATCGCCGGGGCTCACCGCGTCGATGGCCATCGGCCGACATGTCAGCCAATGAGTCGCCTGACGACATACACCAAGCCACATCGCACACCAAAGCACCGCCCCCAATGACCCCACTCAGCCAACTCCACCTAAACATCGACAACCGCGTGCAGCACATCCGCCAGAACCAGGCCGACTGGCTATGCACAAAAAGCTGCGACACCTGCTGCCGACAACTCGCCGACCTACCCCAACTCACCGCCGCCGAATGGGACCTCCTGCGTCAAGGCCTGGCCGCGCTCCCCAGCGAACACCAACACAGCATCCGCAACAAAATCGCCGCCCTCCCCGACCAGCCCACATCCCCCATCACCTGCCCCCTGCTCGACACCATCACCGGCGCCTGCCCGGTCTATCCCCACCGCCCCGTCGCCAGCCGACGCTACGGCTTCTACGTCCAGCGCGAGCAAGAACACAATACGACACGAAAGCTGCGGCACGTGCCTGCTGAAGCGGGAGCCAACCCCGGTTCGTCCACCTATACTGAAGACTGCGACGGCCACGCACGGCGTCGGATAGGTTGGACGCACCCACAGTCCTTTTCGAGGAGAGCACCATGACTCTGTTCAAGCGACTCTTCAGCGTATTGCTCGCCGTCTGTTTTGCCAACGGCGTGATGATCCAGACCGCGCAGGCTGCGCTTGTCAGCACCGAGCAGGTCGCGCGCGTCGCCGCCACCGATGCGTCGGCGCATCAGCGGCTCAACGACATGCTCGCGCGCGCCGACGTCCAGGCCGAACTCGAACGCCTTGGCCTCAGCCCCGACCTGGCTAAGGAACGCATAGCGGCACTAACCGACTCCGAGGCAGCCGCACTGGCTCAGCAGATTGACAGCGCACCGGCCGGCGGCATCATCGGCGCCATCCTGCTGGTGTTCTTCGTCCTGCTGGTTACGGACATCCTCGGCTTCACCAAGGTCTTCCCCTTCACGCGCTCAGTGCGCTAAGGGGCTCGCGCTGTCGGCAGCCACACCGATGCGCCGGGCCCGCGCAGTCGGATGCATGCTCGCACTGCTCGCGGCACTGGCCGGCTGCGCCGTGCAGACACCCCGTCTGCTCGGCGCGCCGCCGGCCGACCTGCCGTTACGGGTCGAACTCACCGCCACACCGTTCTTCCCGCAGGAAGAATACCAATGCGGGCCAGCGGCACTGGCCACCGCCCTGTCGGCCATCGGCCTTCCCACGCGCCCCGAGGCCTTGGTTGACCGAGTCTTCCTGCCAGGCCGGCAAGGTTCGCTGCAGATCGAAATGCTCGCCGGCGCGCGTGGACGGGGCGCGGTGGCAACGCGCATCCCCGGCACGCTCGAAGCGGTGATGCGCGAAACGCATGAAGGCAATCCGGTGGTGGTACTGCAGAATCTCGGCCTGTCCTGGGCGCCCTCCTGGCACTACGCGGTGGTCATCGGCTACGACCTCGATGCGGGGCACTTCGTGCTGCGTTCCGGTCCGATGGAGCGCCAGGAGCTGCCCTTCTCCACCTTCGAACATACCTGGGACCGCGGCGGCCACTGGGCCTTCGTCATCACCCCGCCAGGCGCCCTGCCGGCCACCGCGTCCGAAACCGAGGCGACGCAGGCCCTCGTGGCCTTCGAACATAACGCACCGTCGCACGCCGCCGCCCGCGCCTACCAGGGCGCACTGGCACGCTGGCCCGACAACCTCACGCTCGCCATGGGTCTGGGCAATACCCTATACGCACAGGGCGACAAGTCGAATGCCGCTGGGGTGTTCCGCGACGCCGCGCAGCGCCACGACGATGCCGCCGCCTACAACAACCTGGCCATGGTGCTGCTGGAACTGGGCCGCCGCGACGAAGCCCGTCACGCCGCGGAACGAGCGGTGAGCCTTGGCGGCCCGTTTCAGGCACAGGCCGCCGATACGCTCAGGCGGGTCAACGAATAAACCCGTGCCTGACCCAAACAATGAAAAGGGCCGGCATGACCGGCCCCTGTCGATTCGGCTCCGGCGGAGCCTACTTCTTCGGCTGCGATGGCGTGCTCATACCGCCAGTGTCGTCCTTGGCCTTGTCTCCTGTGCAAGCGACTGCCGATAGGCTGCCGAAGGCGAAGAGTACGGTGAGCAACGCGGTAAGGAATCGTTTCATGCCTTCTCCCTTCGATTGGGAGATTCCAATCTAGGCCCGACACTGTCGGGCAGCAAGAAGTGTCCGTCGAACGGCGAGACAAACGTCCGGCCTGGGGCCCGATACAAGCCCGGAGTGCAGGCGCCGGGCGAATTTTGTACCGCAGGCGTTGTCGAAGAGGCAGGCAATGGCAAAGTGCCACAGGCGCACGCCCGGCCCGGCCTCCCGTCGGCCGGCTGAATGCTGCCCACACTCGCGCACCACCCAAAAAGAGGCAAAGCATGAACCGACGTCAATCGCTCCAAACCCTGCTGGGTGCCGCCCTACTCTCGCTCGGCGGACATCGCGTCGCCGGAGCGGCAGGCACGGCCGGCCCCACCTTGATGAAATCCAAAGAGGAATGGGCCAAACTACTGCCCCGCCCGGCTTACGCGGTGCTGTTCGAGGAGGACACCGAACCGCCCGGCAGCAGCCCGCTGAACGATGAGAAGCGCGACGGCACCTACATCTGTGCGGCGTGCTTCCTGCCGCTGTTCGACAGCGCCACCAAATACGACAGCGGCACCGGCTGGCCCAGCTTCTGGCAGCCGCTGACCGACGCGGTAAACACCCAGCGCGACTTCAAGCTGATCTGGCCGCGCACCGAGTACCACTGCGCGCGCTGCGGCGGCCACCAAGGCCATGTGTTTGACGACGGCCCCCAACCCACCGGCCAACGCTACTGCAACAACGGACTCGCGCTGCAATTCGTGGTACGCGGCCAGACACTACCAGCGCTGCGCACCTGAACACCCGGCACCGCCCGGCAAGCCTCGCTTTGGCGGGCTTGCTTTGTCTGCCTGAACCTTGGTCAATTCCGTGCGCAGGCACCACAAGTCGGGCGGGTTTAAACCCGCCAAACTGGGTGACCGTTCTGATTGGCTGGTTTAGCCTTGGCTGTAGAACCGTGGTCTGTCCCCTATCTCTGCGTTCACAACCTGCAGCAAAGCATGAGCCGACGCGGCAACTGCCACGACAACGCGGTCGCTGAGAGCTTCTTCCAGCTTCTCAAGCGGGAACGAATTCGACGGCGGATCTACGCTGATCGCGAAGAGGCCCAACGGGATATCTTCAATTACATCGAGGTGTTCTACAACCCGAAACGCCGCCACAGATATGCTGGGGATGTTTCTCCAGTAGAGTTCGAAATGCAGTATTTTAGCAGGCTCTAGGGTGTCTACTGGAGACGAGGCGATTCACCCCGGCGCCAAGCGAAACGAACACGCTATCCGACGACCGCCGCGCGCATGCAGTCTACAAAGGGCAAGTACCCCCATGCCGCAAAATTTAACGATAGCGAAAGAGCGCATATTGAGAACACATAGGTGATCAACCCAGCCGAAAAAACACCCGTAGTCGGCCGCGCACCGGCAGAGCCCTTCTGCTCAGCGATCCACACCTCGGCCACAGACACCGCATCACCACGGAGTTGAATGACGCTCTTCCAACAGAAATAGCACACTCCCACACCAAAAAAATTAAGGAGTAAAAAAATAAGACAAAAAATAGTCTTTACGTAAGACGCATTCAACGAAACGTCGCACAAGTTATCAGCCCTGTAGAAAAACGTCAAAACAGCGACATTAAGACTCCAAAAAAAAGTATACCAAGACAAAAATGAAGAAACGATTTGTCTAGCATTATCATTTGCAATCCCATACTGACGACTAAGCACATCTTCGATTGCCATTGAGACCACCCCACTTTCGCCATCAGAACGTAGTTATTTAAAAAATATTCAAAACCGCAAAAAAGCCAGAATTTTCCCGAGCTAGACAAATATTTCGCACTTCGACTATTTCGTCTCATAGGGTGAAATAAAGAATAGTCCTTAACTACTCTGCGTTACCGCCCAACGATCTCCTTCTGCCAACTGCTCTATAGACAAAAACTCATATGCATTTCCATCTAGCGCCAAATCTTTTCTCGTGCCACGTGGACGTAACTTCTCTGACTTTGGAAAGCTGAGTGGTAGAGACGAGCCAGACGTTCGACGTTCGAACGGCGTCCTGTTGGTGTCCATGGGGCGACTTATCGTTATCCTTATTGAAAATGGCTATCTCCAACTGAACCCGCCCGGCTGTTCCATCAGCCTTCACACAAGAACCAGAAACATAGGATTGTCTTGGTCCGGCATCTCCCGGCAAGTGTGCTGTGGCAAATGCTTGCTTGCTCTTCTCCCACTCCATGGCGGTTGCAGCGGCCCCGAAGCCAACACCTGCTGAGAAAAGAGCAGCAAACACCCAAGCCTTAACCGAATAGCTCGCTTCTCTGAAAAACATTAGCGAGAGTACGAATATCGCGAGGATAGCTAAGGCCGCAACTCCCAGATTATTTACGGCCGCTGCTGAAATGATATCTGTCCATGTCTTCATAGGTTGATCCAACCGACAGACTCCTTCGGTGATAATAAGTCTATGACTGTGTTTTTTGGGTAGTAAAAACGAATTATAAATAGAACGTCATCCACAGCATTTTTTGAGCCTATCATTTATTTGGTTTGACATCTTCCCCATCGTACCAATCGAGGTACTTCGTAGCGCCATCCTTTCCTGATTTGATCAGATCTTTCTTCTTTTTTTCTGACAAATCAAAATCTGTGGTTCTTACGCCGATAGTATCTATATAGACAGTACGCGCCCAATCATCACTGTGCAGATGCGCACTTTGCTGCGCCTCCAGAACAGTATGGATAAGCGCCCACGAATAGTCGAAGAAGCTATCAATCTTCTTGTGGGCCGGCTCTGCATGATCACGAAACACAGCAATTTCTTCCTTTGTATCAAGCCTAAAACCAAGTGTTTCCTTGTTGTAAACGTACTCAGAAATAGGGCGATCCATTTTCTTAGTCTGAAAATTTATTTTCTTGTAGTAAGTCGTTTTAATAAAATTACTGCTATCAAGATATTTTTTTCTATCAAATAGTTTTACTGGGTAGTTATCAAGAACGCCGCCATCAACGTAGACGTCACCACGCATGCTTCTTTTTGCAGCAAAAAACAATGGAATAGACATAGAGATACGGGCTGCATCCGCAACGCACGTGCGGGGGGTATGTTCTGCCGAAAACACCTCGGAGAACGACGTCGAAAGGTTGGTTCCCATAAGATACAAAGACTTTAATCCCTTGCGATCTTTTGTTGCCTCAATATCTGCAAATGTCGTTTCGCTGTTACCAGTTTTTTCCTTTATTAGTTGCGCCATCCAGTTACGGAAGTAATCGCCCTTATACCACCCATACTCATCCACCAAGCGCTTGGCATCACGGACCACGCCCCATGATTCGTCCATAAAATTATTAAAATCCAACGACCATAGGATGTCTTTCATCTCCTTCGTCGTATAGCCGAGCCCAAGCAGTACCGCGTTAATCGCCCCCGCCGAAGTTCCGCCAACACGCTGAACACTTGAGACAACCCCTCTATCTGAGAGCACATCAAGCGCTCCAAGATAGGCAATCCCTTTTACTCCGCCGCCTTCAAACACGAAATTTTTAAAATGATATGCCACGACATTTACTCCTTATACTCGTGGAACACAACCACGGACTTCAGTGATGGGCGAGCCGTGTAGCGGAATATCGGCCTGCAGAGCTCTGCGCACGAATTAAATTACATTACTATTCCATTTCTGCATTACACATTAAATGCCATGCAACTTCACGAGCGTTGGCACTTCCATACAAAGCCAGGGACATTATTGTGAACGAAACTGCCATGCATCCTTGCGTCAGAAACCGATCCGATATAGACCTGCGGTGAGATTCCAGCTTGTCGCAAAAGAGTGTTAGACCTTGTAAAAAATATACTGCCGTCCACATCAACTTCACCCCCAACAATGCTAATCAATCCAGCATTTTTTTGACCCATATTCAAGATCTCTTTTCCAGATAACAGTCTTCCAGATTGCGCCTCCACCAACATGACGCTGTCACTTTCATTCATTCGACAAGACCACGCCCCCCTTGATTAGAGGTATACGTTCCAACACCTGTGTTGCACCAGAAGCGACAGCGGTCGGCGCGGTTTTCCTTACCACCTCAACAAGTTCCGGCCCGATCTTCGGGAACGCGTGTACGACAGCGTGATAGCTAGTTCCTTCTCTGCCGAGGTTCCAGACGTCAACGTTTTCGTAAAATTGTGAATGAGTTGCGCCTGCTCAACTCTCACACCTATCTCTGCGATCTGTTTATTGCTGGATGCGATCCGCTCGGCTGACGCGATTTCAGCGTCCTGCAATGCCGAAGACACAAAGAATCCGGCAACCATGACAGATAGCGGAACTAACACAGCACCCAGAATACTCAATCTGTCCCTGCCTTCCTTCGGTTTCACTTCGAGCTTTCGAACTTGTTTGTCGAGATCCGCAATATCAGAGTTCATAGGGGACTGTGAATTAGATCGGGTCATGCTGGGATCCAATATGTGAAGGTCCAGGGTTGTGGTTCGAAATGCAAGAGACGCAGACAGTTTCCAATGGGACTATTTCATCACCCATTAAACCTACCTTCAATGCATAATTAAGTTAACCCTAGAAACAGAATGTTCGACTATCAAGAATTATTTTTCATTTGCATCCAGCGCCACCACCTGTCTGACGAGTCGCAGCATACAAATTTCGGCCCTGGCACTCGCCCCCAAGCTCCGTCAGCCTGTCCTCTGCGTCCCGTATAATCACCACCCCAGCCCCCAATCCGCCCCTGCATGCCCGCCCCACACGCCCTGCTCCCCACGCTCAAGACGCTGCCCGCCGCCAAGCCCGGCCAACGCGTCGACCTGCCCGCGCTCGCGGGCTCCTCCGACGCCTTGGCGATCTCTGCGCTGGGCACGGGCACGATGCAGGTCGTGGTGGTGGCGAATCCGATTGACGCGCAGCGGCTGCGCGACGAAATGCTGTGGTTTGCGCCGGAGATTCGGGTGTGTGTGCTGCCGGACTGGGAGACGCTGCCTTACGACGCGCTGTCGCCGCACCAGGATCTGGTGTCTGAGCGGCTGGCGACGCTGTATACGATTACGCGGGGCGAGGCGGATGTGGTGCTGGTGCCGGCGTCGACGGCGCTGTACCGCATGGCACCGCCGAGTTTTCTGGCGGCGCATACGTTTTTTGTGAAGCGCGGCGAGCGGATGGATGGCGATGCCTTTCGCGAGCAAATGACGCTGGCGGGCTATGCGCATGTGACGCAGGTGATGAGCCCGGGTGAGTACAGCGTGCGCGGCGGCATCATCGATCTGTTTCCGATGGGTTCGACGCTGCCTTACCGCATTGATCTGTTTGACGACGACGTCGACACCATCCGCACCTTCGACCCGGACACGCAGCGCACGGTGTATCCGGTGGATCAGATCCGCCTGCTGCCGGCGCGGGAGTTTCCGCTCGACGAGGCGGGCCGCACACGCTTTCGCAGCAGCTTCCGCGAGACTTTTGAGGGCGACCCGAGCCGGGCGTCCATTTACAAAGATGTGTCGAACGGCATTGCCTCGGCGGGGGTGGAGTATTTTCTGCCGCTGTTTTTTGAAAACACGGCCACGCTGTTTGATTACCTGCCGACGGCGTGCCGGGTGTTGCTGCATGGCGATGTGCCGACGGCGATTGCCGACTTCTGGCGCGATACGCAGTCGCGCTACGACTTGCTCAAGGGCGATCGCAGCCGGCCGGTGATGGCGCCGCGGGCGCTGTTTCTGGATCAGGAAGCGTTTTTCTCGCGTCTGGCAGACCACCCGCGCCTGCAGATTGGCGCGCCGCGCGAGGGCGAGATGGCCTCACTGCCGGTGCCGACGGTGGCGGTCGAGCGCAAGGCGAATGACCCGCTGCAGGCGCTCAAGCGCTGGCTGGATGGCTTTGACGGGCGGGTGCTGGTACTGGCCGAGTCGGCCGGCCGGCGCGAGACGATGGCGGAGTACTTTGCCGAGTATGACTTGCCCTACACCCCGTGCGATGACCTGGCCGCCTTTCTGAGCAGTAAAGAGCCGCTATGCCTGTCGGCCGGGCCGCTGGCGCGTGGCTTTATCTTGCCCGAGGCGAAGCTGGCCATCCTCACCGAGACCGAGCTTTACGCCAACACCTCACGCACCCAGCGCCGCCGCGACGGCGGGCGCAAGGCCACCGTCGAGGGCTGGCTGCGGGATTTGTCGGAGCTGAAAATTGGCGACCCGGTGGTGCATGTGTCGCACGGCGTGGGGCGTTACCTTGGCCTGGTGCACATGGACCTGGGCGAAGGCGATACCGAGTTTCTGCATCTGGAATACTCGGGCAGCGACAAGCTGTATGTGCCGGTCTCGCAACTGCATGTGATCACCCGCTACGCCGGCGCCGACCCCGAGGCGGTCGACCTGCATCGGCTGGGCTCCGGCCAGTGGGACAAGGCCAAGAAAAAGGCCGCGCAACAGGTACGCGACACCGCCGCCGAGTTGCTGGCGTTGTATGCCCAGCGCGCGGCGCGCACCGGCCACAAGTTCAGCTTCAAGACGCATGACCTCGACGCCTTTGCCGAGGCCTTCGGCTTTGAAGAAACCGCCGATCAGCAGGCCGCCATCGAAGCGGTGATCAAGGACATGCAGTCCGGCCGGCCAATGGACCGGCTGGTGTGCGGCGACGTGGGCTTTGGCAAAACCGAGGTCGCCCTGCGCGCGGCCTTCATTGCCGTGGCCGATGGCAAACAGGTGGTGGTGCTGTGCCCGACCACGCTGCTGGCCGAGCAGCATTACCAGACCTTTGCCGACCGCTTTGCCGACTGGCCGATCAAGATCGCCGAGCTGTCGCGCTTCAAGAGCGCCAAAGAGCAAGCTCAGGCGCTCAAGGAGCTGGACGAAGGCAAGGTGGACATCATCATCGGCACCCACCGCCTGCTGCAAAAAGACGTGCAGTACAAGCGCCTGGGGCTGGTGATCATCGACGAGGAGCACCGTTTCGGCGTACGCCAGAAAGAGTCGCTCAAGCAGCTGCGCGCCGAGGTGGACATCCTCACCCTCACCGCCACGCCAATCCCGCGCACGCTGGGGCTGGCGCTGGAGGGGTTGCGCGAGTTTTCGGTGATTGCCACGGCGCCGCAAAAGCGGCTGTCGATCAAGACCTTTGTGCAGCGCTGGAGCAAGGGCATCATCCGCGAGGCGGTGCTGCGCGAGTTCAAGCGCGGCGGGCAAGTGTACTTTTTGCACAACGAAGTCGACACCATCGAGAACGTGCGCGAGTCGCTCACCGAGCTGCTGCCCGAGGCGCGCATCGTGGTCGGCCACGGCCAGTTGCCCGAGCGCGAGCTGGAGCGCGTGATGCGCGACTTCACCCAGCAGCGTGCCAACTTGCTGCTGTGCACCACCATTATCGAAACCGGCATCAACATCCCGACCGCCAACACCATCATCATGAACCGCGCCGACCGCTTCGGCCTGGCGCAGCTCCACCAGTTGCGCGGCCGGGTCGGGCGCTCGCACCACCAGGCTTATGCCTACCTGCTGACCGACGCGCACGCCAAGCCGACGGCGCTGGCGCAAAAGCGGCTCGAAGCCATCACGCAGATGGAAGACCTCGGCTCGGGCTTCTTCCTCGCCATGCACGACCTGGAGATTCGCGGGGCCGGCGAGGTGCTGGGCGAAAACCAGTCGGGCGAGATTCAGCAGATCGGCTTCTCGCTGTACACCGAGATGCTCAAGCGCGCGGTGCGCGACTTGCAGGCCGGACGCAAGCCAGACCTCACCAAGCCGCTGGATGTGGTGTCCGAAATCAACCTGCACAGCCCCGCCCTGCTGCCCAGCGCTTACTGCGCCGACGTGCAAGAGCGCCTGACGCTCTACAAGCGCCTGGCCAACACCGACACCGAAGACGAGCTGCGTGAGCTGCAAGAAGAGCTGATCGACCGCTTCGGCGAGATGCCGTCGCAAACCCTGGCGCTGCTTGAGACGCACCGCCTGCGCGTGATGCTCAAGGATATGGACGTAGTGAAGCTCGATGTGTCGGAAAGCCAGCTGAGCATTCAGTTTGGCGTGGCCGCGCCCATCGACCCGATGAAGGTCATCCAGCTCATTCAGAAAGACCGCAACACCCGCATGGCCGGGCAGGATCGGCTGATCTGCAAGATCCTCGCGCCGACGGTCAAGCAGCGCGCCGCGGCGGTGAAAGAACTGCTCAAGCTGATTACCTGATCAGGCGGCAGACTTCGCTTCGGTTTCGTTGGCCACGCGCGACAAGGCCCGCGACAGCGCCGCCGGGCTTTCATAGCCCGCCGCCTGCGCCGCTCGCTTGAGCCCCCGGCCGGCGTCGATTTCGCGCCGTGCGATAGTCAGCCGGAAGGCGTTCAGATAACGCCGCGGGGTAATGCCGAGGTTGTCGCGAAAGCGCTCGGCAAAAGTGGTGCGCGACACACCGGCCGTCTCAGCCATGGCCTCCAGCGACCACGGCGCGGCCGGCTGCGAATGCACGGCCACCAGCGCCCGCGCCAGCCCCGGGTCAGCCAGCCCGGCCAGCACACCGCGCGGCAAAATCTGGTTGGACAGCAAATGGCGCAGCAGGCCGATCAGCAAGATCTCGCCCGCGTGACTCAGCAACACGCCCCCGCCACAGCGCGGCGACTCAACTTCGAGCGCGACGAGTTGTATGGTTTGTGTGAGCCCCGGCATCGCCGCCGTCATGGGTAAAAACAGCGGCACGTCGAAGGCCTCGAGCAGCAAGGGCGCGGCCGGGCCATCAAAAAACGCCTCGGCGCAAAACACCCGGCACGGCGCGTCATCAAGCGGTCGCAGGCCGTGCGCCTGCTCGTTGCGGAATACCGTGATCGCCGGCGCATTCAGCGTTTGCGTGCCCGCGCGGCTATCGAACTCGACGTTGCCGGCCACCACCAGATGCAGGTGCAGACAATCGGCAGACTCGGCGGCTACGGCGGCGGCATCCGCCAGATCACCCATATGGCGGATCTGAATGCGCGGCATCAATCCGGTGAGGAGAGATGTGAGGCGGTCAAGACGCGGTGCTGTTGGCATAATTTTGTACGCTCTGCAATCATTTACGGACAAAGTGTTGCACATCGTACGCAATACTCCAAGCATCGAATCTCTCGCAGGAGTGAAAAAAGATGCTAGTCCCCCGCCAGACAGTCCCCCAACTCAAGGTCGCGACGCTCGCCGGTGTGCCTTTCGACATTCACACCGACAAGGCCGACACCTTCACCATGGTGGCCTTCTATCGTGGCCTGCACTGCCCGATCTGCGCCAAGTACCTGATGGAGCTTGAGCGCCTGGCCCCCGAGTTCGCCGAGCGCGGCGTCAAGACCATCGCCATTTCCAGCGACAGCCAGGAACGCGCCCAGCAGATGGCAGACAAGGTTCAGGCCAATCACCTGCGCTTTGGTTACGATCTGCCGCTGGCCGTGGCCCGCGAATGGGGTCTGTACATCTCGGCCAGCCGTGGCAAGACTTCGATCGGCATCGACGAACCCAGCCTGTTCAGCGAACCGGGCCTGTTCTTTGTGCGCCCCGATGGCACGCTGTACTACGGTGCGGTGCAGACCATGCCCTTCGCCCGCCCGCTGTTCTCCGAGCTGCTCGGCGCGATGGATTTCGTGCTCAAGAACAACTACCCGGCACGCGGCGAGTTCACCGGTACCGTCTGACATATCCGCATCAAAGCCATCCAGAAAGGGCCGTCGAAAGATGGCCTTTTTTGCATTTTTCGCCGCATTAGCGATGCCCGTTCGCCGCCCCTTCGTCGGATGACAATCGCGTCAAGGTTTTCCTATCTGACGAATCGACCAAAGGCGCGGTAAACTACGCGTTTTTCGCCGCCTGCAAAGAGCGCATCATGACCGTCGCCCAGACAGAAAACCTCAATATCATCGCGCAAGACCACATGCCCTCGCCAGAAGAGGTGAAGGCGCAGGTGCCGATGACCGACGCGGCCACCGCCACGGTGCTCGAAGGCCGCCGTGCCCTGCAAGCCATTCTGGACCGTGAAGACCCCCGCCTGTTTGTGGTGGTCGGCCCCTGCTCGATCCACGACCCGGTCGCCGGCCTGGACTATGCCCGCCGCCTGAAGGCGCTCGCCGATGAACTCTCCGACACGCTGATGCTGGTCATGCGCGTGTATTTCGAAAAGCCGCGCACCGCCACGGGTTGGAAGGGTTACATCAACGACCCCTACATGAACGACTCTTTCCGCATCGATGAAGGCATGCAGAAGGCACGGCAGTTCCTGCTCGACGTCAACGAAATCGGCCTGCCCTGCGCCACCGAAGCGCTCGACCCGATCGCCCCGCAGTATTACGGCGACCTGATCGCCTGGACCGCCATCGGCGCCCGCACCGCCGAGTCGCAAACGCACCGCGAAATGGCCTCGGGTCTGTCGACGCCGGTAGGTTTCAAGAACGGCACCGACGGCTCGCTCGATGCGGCCATCAACGGCATCGTCTCGGCGGCCAACCGCCACAGCTTCCTTGGCATCAACGGTCAGGGCCGCTCGGCCATCCTGCGCACCCGCGGCAACCCCTACGGGCATGTGGTGCTGCGCGGCGGCGGTGGCCGGCCAAACTACGACACCGTGTCGGTCAACCTCGCCGAGAAAGCACTGGCCAAGGCCAAGCTGGCGCAAAACGTAGTGGTCGACTGCTCGCACGCCAACTCCTGGAAGAACCCGGAATACCAGCCGCTGGTGCTGCGCGACGTGGTGCACCAGATCCGCGAGGGCAACCGCTCGGTGGTTGGCGCGATGATCGAGAGCTTCATCGAGGCCGGCAACCAGTCGATTCCGGCCGACCTGACGCAACTCAAGTACGGCTGCTCGGTGACCGACGCCTGCGTGAGCTGGGAGACCACGGTCGACATGCTGCGCCACGCCCGCGACATCCTGCGCACCACCTTGCCGACCCGGACCTCGCCTTGATGAATCTTGTTGTGCTTGGCACCGACATTGAAACGCCGGTGCTGAAAAACCTGGCGCGCCACTGCGGCGCGCGGGCCATCGAACAGATCGACGCCAGCGCATTCCGGCTCGTCGACGCGCAAACGCGCGACGGCATTGCCGCGCTATGCGACGCGGCGGGTGTGGACTTTGCTTTTGTGCCGGCCGGCCGACGTCTGAACGACTTCGGCCTGTTCGTGACCGACATGGACTCCACGCTGATCGACATCGAGTGCATCGACGAGATCGCCGACCAGTGCGGCAAAAAGGCCCAGGTGGCCGAGATCACCGAAGCGGCCATGCGTGGCGAAATCGACTTTCGCGAGTCGCTCAATCGCCGCGTCGCCCTGCTCGAAGGCCTCAGCGCCGACGCGCTCGACACGGTGTACCGCGATCGGCTGCGGCTCAACCCCGGTGCGCGCGAGCTGATCGGTGCGCTCAAGGCGGCGGGCATCATCACGGTGCTGGTCTCGGGCGGTTTTACCTACTTTACCGAACGCCTCAAGGCCGATCTGGGCTTCGACCACGCCTACGCCAACACGCTCGAGCGCATCGACGGCAAGCTCACCGGTCGTGTCTGCGGCCCGGTGGTCGACGCGCAGGCCAAAGCCGACCACCTCACCCGCATCCGCAATCAGCTGGACCTGTCGGCCGACCGCGTCATCGCCGCCGGCGACGGCGCCAACGACTTGCCCATGTTCCGTGCCGCCGGCTTCGGCGTGGCCTACAAGGCCAAGCCGGTGCTGCGCGCGCAGGCCGACTGCAGTCTGAATCACAGCGGACTGGACGCAATACTCAAGCTGTTCGCCTGATGCCCGTTTTGCGCCGCGCACGGCTTGGCGGGTGATTGTGAGCCCGCCCGCCGCTTTCTTCGCCCCCTCACCCATCGCCTTGTTTGACGACAACCTTGGCGATGGTGTCTCGCGCCTGATGTCCGAGCCGGTCGAGCTGCTGTGCTGCACCTCGCCAGACACCCTGGCCGAGACGCTGGCGCGCATCGACGCGGCGCAGGCGGCCGGGCATTGGGTAGCCATCGCCGCCGCCTATGAACTCGGCTATGTGCTTGAACCCCGGCTCGCGCCGCAGCGCCCGGCCAGCGACACACCGCTACTGCAGGCTTGGGTCTTTGCGCGCTGCGATGAGATTGATGATGCCGCCACCGACGCCTGGCTGGACGCGCAAGACAGCGCACAGCCGACCGGGCTGGTCGATCTCGAAGCCCAGCTCAGCCGCGAACGCTACCTCGCTGCCATCGGCCAGATCAAAGCCTACATCGCCGACGGCGACTGCTATCAGGCGAACTTCACCTTTGCGTTCAGCGCCCGCGCTTTCGGCGACCCGTATCGGCTCTACCAACGCTTGCGCGCGGCCCAGCCGGTGCACTACGGCGCGCTGATACTGCACCCCGACGGCTGCCTGATGTCGCGCTCGCCCGAGCTGTTTGTGCATCGACGCGGCGACACGCTGACCTGCAAACCGATGAAGGGCACCGCCCCCATCGACGAGCCGCCCAGCGCGCTCACCGCCAGCGAAAAGAACCGCGCCGAAAACCTGATGATTGTGGACCTGATCCGCAACGACCTCGGCCGACTCGCGCCACCGGGCGGCGTGCAGGTGCCGGCGCTGTTCGAGGCCGAGCCCTATCGCACGCTGTGGCAGATGACCTCCACCGTGACGGCCCGCCCGGTGAGTGCGCCGCTGGGCGAGATTCTGCAGGCGCTGTTTCCCTGTGGCTCGGTGACCGGCGCGCCAAAGATTCGCGCCATGGAAATTCTGCGCACGCTCGAAACCGGCCCGCGCGGCATCTACTGCGGCGCTATCGGCTGGATCGCGCCCAATGGCGACTTCAGCTTCAACGTACCCATCCGCACGCTGGCCATCACGCCCTCGGGGGCGCTGCGCTGCCACACCGGCAGCGGCATCGTGAATGACTCCGACCCGGCCGGCGAATGGGACGAATGCCTGCTCAAACTGCGCTTTCTCACCCGGCTGCCGTCGGATATTCAGCTGATTGAAACCCTGCGCTGCGAAGGTGGCAGTGACGACGTCTACCCGTGGCTGGAGGATCACCTAGCGCGCCTGAGCACCTCGGCGGCGGCGCTCGGCTTCGCCTGCGATGCGCACGCCGTTTGCGATGTGCTTCAGAACACCGCGCGGGCGCTGAAGGGCACGCATCGCGTGCGACTCTGCCTGAGCCAGACCGGTGAGATTGTCATCACCCACGAAGCCCTCGCGCCCTTGAGCGGCCCGCAAACCGTCTCGCTCTCGGCGCATGTGCTCGACAGCACCCATCCGCTGCTGGCCCACAAAACCACGGCGCGTGGCATTTACGCCACCGAACTGCCGCGCGCCATGGCTGCAGGCCATTTCGATACGCTGTTTTTCAACGAAAACGACGAACTGGCCGAAGGCTGCCGAAGCAATGTGTTTGTGCAGATCCACGGCCAGGTGTTCACTCCACCCACGAACGCCGGCCTGCTCAATGGCGTCTGCCGTCGCCGCGAGCTACGCGCGGGCGCTGTCACCGAGCGCACGATCACGCGCGCCGAGCTCTTGCGCGCCGAACGGATCTGGCTCGGCAATGCCCTGCGCGGCCGCTTTGAAGTCAGCCTGGTTTGCGACGACTAGCATCCAAGGCCGGATGAATCCGGCCCTACGAGGAAGAGCCGTTGAGCTGTAGGGCCGGATTCATCCGGCCTTGGACGACGCAGCACTCAACCGACACGCCGCGTATTTGAACTCCGGGATCTTGCCGAAGGGGTCTAGCGCCGGGTTGGTCAGCACATTGGCCGCCGCCTCGTTGTAGCAGAACGGCACGAACACCATGCCTTCGGGCATGCCCGGGTCGACGCGCGCTGCCAGCGAAATACTGCCGCGCCGTGTGGTGATGCTCAGCACATCGCCTTCAACAATCCCCAGACGCAGCAACTCGCCCGGCGCAAGCATGGCCACGGCCGACGGCTCCAGTGCATCCAGCACGTTTGAGCGACGCGTCATCGAGCCGGTATGCCAGTGTTCAAGCTGGCGGCCGGTGGTCAGCACCGTGGGGTACTCGGCGTCCACCGGTTCGTCGGGCGGCAAGGGGGCGGCCAGCGAGAAGCGGGCGCGGCCGCTCGCGGTCGGGAAGCGATCGCCAAACACCACGTCCAGCCCCGGCGCGTCCTTTGCGGGGCACGGATATGTCACCGAGCCTTCGCGCTCCAACCGTGCCCAGTCGATGTTCGCCAGCGAAGCCATGCCCTGCCCCATTTCGGCGAAGACATCGCGCGGATGGGAGTATTGCCAGTTGAGCCCGAAGCGACGCGCGATCTCCTGCGTGATCCACCAGTCGGCCTTTGCCTCGCCGGGCAGCGACACGGCGGCGCGGCCCATCTGCACTTGTCGGTTGGTGTTGGTGACGGTGCCGTCTTTTTCGGACCACGCCGAGGCCGGCAGGATCACATCGGCGAACTGCGCCGTTTCGGTGATGAAGATGTCCTGCACTACCAGGTGTTCGAGCCCGGCGAGCGCGGCACGTGCATGATCGAGATCGGGGTCGGACATGGCCGGGTTCTCACCCATGATGTACATACCGCGAATGCTGCCGGCGAGAATGGCGTCCATGATCTCGACCACTGTCAGGCCGGGATTCTCGGCCAGCGGCGTGTTCCACAGTTCTTCGAAAGCGGCACGCAGCTGCGCGTCACCAACGCGCTGGTAGTCGGGCAGCATCATCGGGATCAGGCCCGCGTCGGACGCGCCCTGCACGTTGTTCTGGCCACGTAGCGGATGCAGACCGGTGCCCGGCTTGCCAACATGGCCGCAGGCCAGCGCCAGCGAAATGAGGCAGCGCACGTTGTCGGTGCCGTGGGTGTGCTGCGATATGCCCATGCCCCAGAAGATCATGGCGCGTTCCGCGTTCGCATACAGCCGGGCGATCTCGCGGATTTCGTCGGGCGCGACGCCGCAGACGGCTGACATGGCCTCGGGTGTCATTGGCGCCACATGGGCTTTGAGCGCCTCGAAGCCGTCGGTGTGCCGGGCGATGTAGTCGGTGTCGTATCGCTGTTCGGCCACGATCACGTTGAGCATGGCATTGAGCAAGGCGACATCGGCGCCCAGCGTAAAGCGCACGGCACGGTGGGCATAACCGCCCAGCGTCTGGCTGCGCGGATTAAGGCTGATGATTTTGGTGCCGCGCTTGGCGGCCTGCTTGAAGTAGGTGGCAGCCACCGGATGGTTGGCCTCGGGGTTGCAACCAATCAGCACCACGACGTCGGCCTCAAGCGCCTGCATGAAGGACGCGGTGACCGCACCCGAGCCGATGCACTCGATCAGCGCCGCGACCGAACTGGCATGGCACAGGCGCGTGCAGTGGTCGACATGATTAGAGCCGAAGCCCGTTCGCACCAGTTTCTGAAACAGCCACGCTTCTTCGTTGGAGCACTTGGCGCTGCCGAAACCGGCGAGTGCGTCAGGCCCGTGGGTATCGCGCAGCGCAACGAGGCCGCCCGCGGCGAGATCGAGCGCTTCGTCCCAACTGGCTTCGCGGAAGTGCGTGAGCGGATTGGCGGGGTCGAAGTCCGGGTCCATGCCCTTCGCCACGCCATCGCGGCGAATGAGGGGGCGTGTCAGTCGTGCAGGGTGATTCGGGTAGTCGAAACCGAAGCGGCCCTTCACACACAGACGGCCGGCGTTTGACGGACCATCACGGCCTTCGACAAACAGGATGCGGTCGTTTTTGACGTGATAGGTGAGCTGACAACCCACGCCGCAATACGGGCACACCGAATCAACTTGGCGATCGGCCACCGCCGAGTCACCCCGGCCATCTGCGTCGATGAGCGTGGCGGGCATCAAAGCCCCCGTCGGGCAGGCCTGCACGCACTCGCCACAGGCCACGCAGGTGCTCTCGCCCATGGTGTCGTCGAAGTCGAACACCACCTTGGTATCCGCCCCGCGATAGGCCAGACCAATCACATCATTCACCTGCACTTCACGGCAGGCGCGCACGCACAGATTGCAATCGATGCAGGCGTCCAGATTGACGCGCATGGCGGCGTGGGTGGCGTCTTGTCGTGCGGCGTCGGGCGTGCGCTGTGGCAAGCGGGCTTTTACCTGGGCGACGTCAATATCGAGCTGATCGACCATCCGCCAGAAGTGACTGGCGCGATCGGGGCTGTGTTCGCGCGCGGGCTGGTCGGCCAGCAGCAATTCCATCACCCCCTCGCGCGCCACCTGGGCGCGGGACGAGGTGGCGCTTTTGACCACCATGCCGGGCGCCGCTTCGCGGATACAACTGGCGGCCAGCGTGCGCTCGCCCTCGATCTCAACCATGCAGGCGCGGCAGTTGCCGTCGGCGCGGTAGCCCGGCGCATCCTTGAAGCACAGGTGAGGAATACGCTCCCCTGCCCGCTTGGCGACCTGCCACAGGGTTTCGCCGGGCATGGCCTCGACCATCACACCATCGAGGCTGATCTGAAAGCCTGCGGATGAGGTCTTGGACTGCATTGGCGTGCCCATCAGACATCCCCCGTTTCGCGCACACGCACGCCCTGGTGGGCCAGTTCCGCCGGGAAAAACGTCAGCAAACTGGTCACCGGGTTGGGCGCGGCCTGCCCCAAACCGCAAATCGACGCGTCCTGCATCACCTGGGCGAGCCGGCGCAGTTGCGTCGCATCCCACTCCGCGCTGTCCAGCAAGGTCAGCATTTTTTCAGTGCCGACGCGGCAAGGCGTGCATTGCCCGCAGGACTCATCAGCAAAAAAGGCCATCAGGTTTTTGGCCACGCTGCGCAGATCATCCTGGTCTGACACCACAATGACCGCGGCCGAACCAATGAAACAGCCATGTGGCTGAAGCGTGTCGAAATCCAGCGGCACATCGGCTTTGGACGCTGGCAATATGCCGCCCGACGCCCCACCCGGCAAATAAGCCAGCAAGCGGTGCCCCTCGGCCATGCCGCCGCAAAACTCATCCACCAGCTCGTTCAGGGTGATACCCGCCGGCGCCAGATGCACGCCCGGCGTTTTGACCCGACCCGACACCGAAAAACTGCGCAGGCCTTGTCGGCCATTGCGCCCCTGCGCGGCAAACCAGTCGGCCCCCTTCGCGTACAGCACGGGAATCCAGTAAACCGTCTCGACGTTGTTCACCAGGGTGGGTCGATCAAACAGGCCGACTTGCGCCACAAAAGGCGGACGGTGTCGCGGCTTGCCCGGCTTGCCTTCGAGCGACTCGATGAGCGCCGACTCTTCGCCGCAAATATAGGCCCCCGCACCGCGACGCAACACGATGAAACCGGGCGCCACCAGAGCCGCCGTTTCGAGCTCAGCAATCGTCTCGCGAAGCACACGACGCAAGCCCGGGTACTCGTCGCGCAGATAGATATAGAGCGCACTGGCATCGATCGCGGTCGCGCTGATTAAGGCGCCTTCCAGAAACCGGTGGGGCGCCTGTTCCAGGTAGTAGAGATCTTTGAAAGTGCCCGGCTCGCCTTCATCGGCATTAATGACCATGTAGCGCGGCGCGGGCTCGGCGCGAACCGCCTGCCACTTTCGCCAGGCCGGAAAGCCGGCCCCGCCAAGGCCGCGCAAGCCGGCCGCCTGAAGCATCTCGCTGAGCGCTTCGACGGACACTGCCTTGGCGCGCATGGCCTGCAAAAGCGTATAGCCGCCCTCAGCACGATAGTCGGCGAGGCACGGCCAGGCGATGGACTCGGGCTGAATCTCGCCGCGCTCAAGCAACGCCTGAACCTCTGCCGGCGTTGCATGACCCAGATGACGATGCCCCACCTCAACGACCGGAGCGATATCACAGCGGCCCATACAGGGCGCGCGCAGCACGCGCACTGCCGATGCGTCCAGCCCACTGGCAAGCGCCTCGTGCAAGCGCTGAGATCCGGCGAGCTGGCAGGACAAGGAATCGCAGACCCGAACCGTGAGCGCGGGCGGCACCGCCTCGTCATCGCGAATCAGATCAAAGTGCGCGTAGAAGCTCGCCGTCTCGTACACCGCAGCCATGGGTAGATTCATCCACTCGGCCAGGGCGCGCAGATGAAGCAGCTTGATATGATCGAAATGGTCTTGCAGCCGATGCAGGTGTTCAATGAGCTGATCGCGCGAGCGCGGCAAATGGCCGACCAGCGCCTCGACATCGGCGAGCGCCTGCGGGTCCACCGGCCGGCCGCGTGGGCCGGTGCGTGATTTGCGCCGTGTGGGTGCAGCTGTCGATTGCGTCATGAGATCCGTTTCCGCCTTGGTTGTGCAGCGCGTAGCAAACGGCAGGTGCGGGAGCGACCGGAATCCGAACGGGGCATTCAGATCAGATGCTTCCGGCGACGGCCACACAATGTACGCGCTTCAAGCGATCGTAATCGCTCATTCAGACGAGGTACACCCGGGGCTTTTGGACTGACACATCACGATCGGGATAAAACGGCTAGAGCCTCGGGCGGATCAGCCTTGGCACGCTATTGGGATTCGGAGCATGACATGCCGAGCGGCATCACATCGGCTAAAGGACTGCAGAAACAATAAAGGGCACTTCAAAGAAGTGCCCTTTATCAAAACTGGCGCGCTCGGCAGGATTCGAACCCACGACCCCCTGGTTCGTAGCCAGGTACTCTATCCAACTGAGCTACGAGCGCGTTTCCGGTTTCTGGCATGGCCATCAGCCCGGACTAAAAAAGCCGCGCTGGACGCGGCCTTTTCGCTTTCTTCTTACATATTCGGTATGGCGCGCTCGGCAGGATTCGAACCCACGACCCCCTGGTTCGTAGCCAGGTACTCTATCCAACTGAGCTACGAGCGCAACCGCGAAGCCAGCGATTATACGATGAAGAATAAACGCCGTAAAGCACTGTGGGTGGCGGAGACGGAGGGATTCGAACCCTCGATACCGCTTTTGACGGTATGCTCCCTTAGCAGGGGAGTGCCTTCGACCTCTCGGCCACGTCTCCTCACCACAGGGCCGCGATAATATCGGTTTCGGGCCCTGCGGTCAAACCACTTTTGCTGCAACTGCGTCGCGGCGAAATGCCTTGCATTGAGTGTGCTCAGCCAGCAGCCCGCACTTCTCGCCGGTCATGACCGGGATCCTGATTCAGGCGCTTGACGCCATCGCAACATCCCCGCCCTCATCGGCCGCCACTCAGGCGGTTTACGACAGTGGCAGCATAAAAAACATCGGGAAAACGCCATCCCGGGCGCTCACCCGGAATGGCTCAAACAGTGCTTACCAGAGCCGCTCCAGCGCGGCCAGGGTGTTGTGACGCGACAACTGCCCCACCAGACGTCCATCATCCATCACGGGGTAGCAACGATGGGCCTTGGACACAAACATCTCGGCGGCATCGGTCAGGGTGGATTCGACATCAATGGTGATGGCCGGTGATGTCATGAACTGCTTCACCTGCCCGCCGAACTCCTCGTAATAGGTCGCGTTGAGCGCCGCCTTGAGGCAGTCCTTCTCGGACAGAAAACCAACGACCTTGCCGGCATCATCGACCACCGGCGCGCCACTGAGGTGATGGGTCAACAGTTGGTGAACCGCTTTGAGCACTTCCATCTGGGGTGAAAACGACAGCGGATCCCGCGTCATGTAATCTTTGACTTTCAACGAACGCAGCATGCTTTATTCCTTTCCTTCCGCCTGCGCTTTCATGCGAGCGCGTCGCTTCGGGCAGGGTTTGGCACAGCCGGCCTCACATTCGAGCCCTACCGCACCCATCCCGCCACAACTTCCACCAATCGGCTTGCGACCGGCGATCACGCCGATCGCCATCGCCAGAACCACAAAGAGAATGACCGCAAAGGTCACCACGAAAATACTCATCTCGCGCCCCTCGTCCGTATGCCGGCTCGATCAACCACCGAAGTCGTCGAGCATGATGTTTTCGCGTTCGACGCCGAGATCAACCAGCATGTTGATCACCGCCGAGTTCATCATCGGTGGCCCGCACATGTAGAACTCGCAGTCTTCCGGCGCCGCGTGATCCTTGAGGTAGTTCTCGTAGAGCACGTTATGGATGAAGCCGGTGTAACCCGTCCAGTTGTCTTCCGGCAGCGGATCAGACAAGGCCAGGTGCCAAGTGAAGTTCGGATTCTCTTCCTGCAGTTTGTTGAACTCGTCCACATAGAAGGTCTCGCGCAGTGAGCGTGCGCCATACCAGAACGTGATCTTGCGCGTGCTCTTGAGTCGCTTGAGCTGGTCGAAGATGTGCGAACGCATCGGCGCCATACCGGCACCACCACCGACGAACACCATCTCGTTGTCGGTCTCGCGGGCGAAGAACTCGCCGAACGGTCCATACACGGTGACCTTGTCGCCCGGCTTCAGGCCGAACACCCACGATGACATCTGACCCGGCGGGATGTCATCACGATTCGGTGGCGGCGAGGCAACGCGGATATTGAACTTCACCACGCCCTCCTCTTCCGGATAGTTGGCCATCGAGTAGGCGCGAATGACGGTTTCATCCACCTTGGAGACGAAGCGCCACAGGTTGAACTTGTCCCAGTCGCCGTGGAAGCGCTCTTCGATGTCGAAATCCTTGTAGTTCACAACGTGCGGCGGGCATTCGAGCTGCACATAGCCACCGGCGCGGAAGTCGACACTCTCACCGTCCGGCAGGCGCAACGTGAGCTCCTTGATGAAGGTCGCCACGTTGGGGTTGGACTCGACGGTGCATTCCCACTTCTTGACGCCAAAGACTTCTTCCGGCACTTCGACCTTCATGTCCTGCTTGACCGGGGTCTGGCAGGACAGCCGCCAGCCTTCGCCACGCTGACGCTTGGTGAAGTGCGACTCTTCGGTGGGCAGCATTTCGCCACCGCCTTCTTCGACGATGCACTTGCATTGCGCGCAGGTGCCACCGCCGCCACAGGCCGACGACAGGAAAATGTCGTGGTTGGCGAGGGTTTGCAGCAGCTTGCCGCCCGCCGGCACCGTGAGCTTGCGCTCACCATTGATATCGATCGTCACGTCGCCGCTTGAGACCAGCCGTGCGCGCGCCATCAGAATGAAGACGACGAGGGCCAGCACGATCGCGGTGAACATCCCGATTGCGAGGATGATTTCCAGATTGTTCATTGGGTCTGTCCGTCCTTACAGCTGAACACCGGAGAAAGACATGAAGCCAAGCGACATCAGCCCGATGGTGATGAAAGTAATGCCCAGGCCTTGCAGGCCCTCGGGCACATCGCTGTACTTGAGCTTCTCGCGAATACCTGCCAGCAGCGCAATGGCCAGCGCCCAGGAGAACCCGGATCCGAGACCATAGACGACGCTTTCGGACATGTTGTAGTCGCGCTCGACCATGAACAACGTCCCGCCAAGAATGGCGCAGTTGACGGTGATCAGCGGCAGGAATACGCCCAGCGCGTTGTACAGGCTGGGGACGTATTTATCGAGCAGCATCTCCAGAATCTGCACGATCGCGGCAATCACCCCGATGTAGGACAGCAGGCCAAGGTAGGACAGATCGACCTCAGGGAAGCCGGCCCAGCCCAGCGCGCCTTCACGCAACAGCAGATTGAAGATCAGGTAGTTGGCCGGCACGGTGATGGTCTGCACAACCACCACCGCCACACCGAGACCGATCGCGGTCTCGACCTTCTTCGAGATGGCAATGAAGGTGCACATCCCGAGGAAGAAGGCCAGCGCCATGTTCTCAATGAACACCGCCCGAACAAACAGACTGATGAGATGCTCCATATCAATGCACCTCCTGATTGGCAACTTGGGGCGCCAGCGTGAAGGCCGGCGCTTCGACTTGATTCTTCTTCCAGGTGCGCAAGCCCCAGATGATCAGACCGATCAGGAAGAAGGCTGAGGGCGGTAGCAGCAACAAGCCGTTGGGCACATACCAGCCGCCATCCTTGGCCAGCGCCAGCACCTCAAAGCCCAGCAACTTGCCGGCACCGAAGAGTTCGCGGATCACGCCGAGCACGATCAGCATCACGCTGTAACCCAGGCCGTTGCCGATACCGTCCATGAACGACAGCAGTGGCGGGTTCTGCATGGCAAAGGCTTCAGCGCGGCCCATCACGATGCAGTTGGTGATGATCAGGCCGACGAACACCGACAACTGCTTGGCCAGGCCGAAGGCGTAGGCACGCAGGATCTGATCCACCACGATCACCAGCGAGGCGATGATCACCATCTGCACGATCATGCGGATCGAGCTGGGGATCTGCTTGCGGATCATCGAGATGAACAGGTTAGAGAACGCAGTCACCAGCGTCAGCGCAATCGACATCACCAGCGCCGTCTTGAGGTTCGACGTGACGGCCAGCGCCGAACAGATGCCGAGAATCTGCAGCCCGATCGGGTTGTTGTTGAAAACCGGATTGAGCAGGACTTCCTTGATGGTTTGCTTGGCCATGATCAGACCCCCTGTGCGCGCAGTTTTGCCAGATACGGGCCAAAGCCCTGCTCACCCAGCCAGAATTGCAGCAAGCGGTCGACGCCACCGCTGGTCAGCGTCGCACCGGCCAGCGCATCGACCTGGTGTATCGCAGACGGGCTGGCCGGATCGACGCCCCCCTTGATGATATGGATGACCGGCTTGCCGGCCTCGTCAAACAGTTGCTTGCCCGGCCACTGCCCTTTCCACTTGGGGTTGTCGACTTCCCCCCCCAGGCCCGGCGTTTCGGCATGTTGATAGAAGCCCAGGCCCACCACGGTGTTCAGATCGGCCTTGACGGCGATAAAGCCGTGCAGCGTCGACCACAAACCATAGCCGCGAATGGGCAGGATCAAGGCGTCGAGTTTGCCATCCTGCTCCACGGTATAGACGGTCGTGTAACGCTCGCGCCGTTTGATCAGCGCGATGTCGTCGTTGCCCGCCAGCTCTGCGGACAGCTTCGGGTCGCGTGAGGCCTTGAGCGGATCGAAGGTAGCCGGATCAAACTGATCGACATACTCGCCGGTGCTCAGATCCACCACTTTGGCCACGATCCGCTCACCAAACAACTTCTTTACCTCAGCGCCACTGAGCTTGGCCTCACCCAGGCCGGCAATGGCCAGAATGCTGCGTTGCTTGTCGAGCTGGCGATTCTCGATCTGGATCGGCTTGAGCGACACCGCCGCACCGGCCACGAAGATCGAACTCACCAGACTGACCGCAAGCGCGACCATCAGCGTACGGGAGGTCGTTTCCTTATTAGACATTACGGGCCAGCCTCCGCTTGATGTTTGCCTGCACCACGAAATGGTCGATCAGCGGCGCGCACAGGTTACCGAACAGGATGGCCAGCATCATGCCCTCGGGGAAGGCCGGATTGACCACGCGGATCATCACGGCCATGCCGCCGATCACCGCGCCAAAGATCCATTTGCCCGTGTTGGTCATGGATGCCGACACCGGGTCGGTAGCCATGAACATCATGCCGAAGGCAAAACCGCCGAGCACAAGATGCCAGTACCACGGCATGGCCAGCATCGGGTTGGTGTCGGAACCGATCGCATTGAACAACAGACTGACCCCGATCATGCCCAGCATCACGCCCGCGACGATCCGCCAGGCGGCAATGCGCATGATCAGCAGCACAATGCCGCCAATCAAAATGGCGAGCGTGCTGGTTTCACCGACCGAGCCCTGCATGAAGCCGAGGAAGGCGTCCGTCCAGGTCAGGCCAGCCATGACGACGGCGTCCACGCCTCCGGCCGCGGCATTGCCAAGCGCGGTTGCGCTGGTAAAGCCATCGACCGAGGTCCACACCGCGTCGCCCGACAACTGCGCCGGGTAGGCAAAGAACAGGAATGCCCGCCCGGCCAGCGCCGGGTTGAGGAAGTTCTTGCCCGTGCCGCCAAACACTTCCTTGCCAATGACCACGCCGAAGCTGATACCCAGTGCAACCTGCCAGAGGGGAATCGACGGCGGCAGGATCAGCGCGAACAACACGCCCGTGACGAAGAAGCCTTCGTTCACCTCATGCCGGCGAATGGTGGCGAACAGCACCTCCCAGAAACCGCCGACCACAAAGGTCACCAGATATATGGGCAGAAAATACGCCGCGCCATGAATGAAGTTGTCCCAGACGCTGCCAGGATCGAAACCGGCCAGCGACTGAATCAAGCCGATGCGCCAGCCTTCCTGGAGCGCCAGCAGATCGGCATTCGCGGCCAGCGCCGTATTGGCTTGAAAACCGACGTTCCACATCCCGAAGAACATGGCCGGAAAGGTACACAACCAGACCGTGATCATCATCCGCTTGAGGTCGAGACCATCACGGACGTGCGATGTCGTTCGAGTCACGCTGCCGGGGCGGTAGAAGAAGGTGTCGGCCGCTTCAAACAACGCGTACCACTTCTCGTACCTGCCACCCTTCTCGAAATGATGCTCGATCGAATCGAGGTATTGACGAAGCCCCATAATCAGCCTTCCTTCTCGATACGGGCCAGGACATCCCTGAGGATGGGGCCGTATTCATATTTACCGGCACAAACATACGTGCACAGCGCCAGATCGTCTTCGTCCAGTTCCAGCGCACCGAGCTTTTGCGCCATTTCGGTATCTCCGACCACCAGATACCGCAGCAACTGCGTTGGCAGGATATCCAGCGGCATGACCAGCTCGTAGTTGCCCACCGGCACCATGGCTCGCGGGCTCCCGTTGGTGGTGGTGGTCATATCCAGGCGCTTTTCGCCCAGCAGCTTGGAGATGAAGATATTGAGCACCGAGTGCTTGTTCACGCCTGCCCGCATGAAGTGCATGAACTCGCGGTCGTTACCTTCTTTCAGGCAGGACACCTGCTGGTGATAGGGGCCGAGGTAAGCCAGCGCATCACGCCCGGTACGCCCGCCGAACACAGAGCCGGAGATCAGACGGTTCTTGCCCGGGTTCAACTGACCTTCGGTCAATTCGACAAGACTTGCGCCCTGGCGGGTACGCACCAGACGCGGCTGCTTGACGACCGGCCCTGCCAGCGACACCACCCGTGCCACATCAAGCTGGCCGGTGGTAAACAGTTTGCCGATCGCGATCACATCCTGTGCGCCGACATACCACACCGTGCGGTTTTCGCTCACCGGTGACAGGAAGTGGATATGTGTACCAGGCAAACCCGCCGGGTGCGGCCCTTCAAAGTCGGCGCGCTGAATCTGCCCTGCGCCATCGGGCAGCGCAATCTTGGCACCCGACGCTGCGCACACCCAGACCTTGCCCTCGGTCAGACGGGAGAGCACCGTCAGGCCATTCCTGAAGTCGTCCGGCTGCTGAGCAATCAGCAAAGACACGTCCGCCGCCAGCGGATGCGTATCCATCGCGGTGACGAGAATGGCGCTGGGGCGCGTCTGAGGATCGGGCACCTTGCTGAACGGCCGGGTGCGCAGACTGGTCCACAGCCCGGACGCACAGAGCTGTTCAACTGCGCGCTCCGCATCCAGCGTCGCCAGACTCGCCGCGTCATGCGAATCGAACGCGACAGCCTCTTCAACCTCATCCACCCGGATCACGATCGACAACAAGGCACGGCGTGCGCCTCGGTGAATCGCGACGATCTCGCCGCCGCCAGGCGCGGTGTAACAGACGCCGGATAATTTCTTGTGCTCGAACAGCGCTTGACCGCGTTTGACGCGATCTCCCTCGGCGACCCGCATGGTCGCTTTCAGATCGTTGTAATCAACACCAACGACCGCGACGTGCTGCACCGGTGCCGCATCATGGATGCGCTGCTCCGGCACCCCGCTGATGGGTAGATCCAAGCCTTTCTGTAGCCTGAAATGCATGAAAACGTGCCTATCAATAGAGAATGAGCAACAGAGCCACGCAATCCCGTCATGGGACACCGCAACCCCAGAGCAAAACGCCACGATGTTACCCATTGAAACGCTCTGCTTCCAGTCTTATACAAAAACATTGCTGAATTGACCGTTCGGTCTATATTTTTCCGTCAGCCGATCGCTTCTTTTTTGATCAACAACAAGGTGTGTCACCGAACGAAATAGTTACAACGTCGCCATATTCGCTTACACCAGCCAAAGCGCCCGGCGGCCAGGTGTGTGATTTTTTTCACACGGTGGGTTTCGCCGACGAACGGCAAAAATGCAAGGTCATTTCTGATTTTCTTGCATCGAGACGCACTCGAACAACAGCCCTCGCCAATCAAAAAAAACCCAATGCCCAGCAACCACGCCACTTTCGCCCTTTCCGGGTAGCAACAGGTTCAGGGGCAAGTCATGCATCCGACACAACAAACCCTGTATAGATATTCAAAGAAAGTATCGTTAAAGTTGAAAAAAATGCTTGTGTGGTTTCCGTGGAGTTTCCTATACTCCGATTATCGTATGACCAAAGTAGTACAGCGAACTCTTTTTTAAGAACCCGGTCATACCCCCACAAAATACGCAATATTGATGGAGAGCAAAGATCATGAAAGCCAACGACAAGATTGACGTCCGCGAAGTGCGTCGCAAGCTGGGTCTCAACCAGTCGCAGTTCTGGTCACGCATCGGCGTCACCCAGAGCGGCGGTTCGCGCTATGAAAGCGGCCGCAACATCCCCCGCCCGGTTCAGGCCCTGCTGCGTCTGGTTCACATCGAACAGGTCGACATCGAGAAAGTACGACGTGACGACATGGAGATGGCCGACTATCTGAAGAAGTCGAACCCCGAGCTGTACAAGACGCTCAAGAAAGAAGCCCGCGCGGCGCGCAAACCAAAGAAGGCGTGACCGGTATTACGCCGGACATCAAGGGCTGACGCGAACCGTCAGCCCTTTTTCTTTGATGCGCTCGGCAATCAACAGCAGCCCCGTCTCATCGAGCGCGCTCACGCGCACCGCCTCCGGCTGCATGGATGCGCGCACCACGCCATAGAGAAGCACGCCTTCGAGCGCATCAATTCCGGCAGCGCTGAGCGTCTCCAGATAGGCATCAATGGCCGCTTCATTGGGCGCCTCACCGTCCCACGCAAACATGCAGGTCTGCACCCAGGTTGGACACAGCTCGGCGGACTTGGCCAGCGCACGCGACACCGACGCCGGATCCAGATCCACGCCGTTGATCCGCGCGATGTCCTCACGACGTCCACCGTCAACCTTGAACCACACCTCACCGCCGCCCGCCGCCAGTCGACGCAAACCCTCCTGCACCGCGCTTCGCTTGATCAGGCTGCCATTGGTGATGAGCCGCACCGGCACCGACGTCAGTCCCGCCGCATCCCGGATCGCCAGCACGTCACTGACGATATCGGCGAACTCACCAGCGCTGGTCGGCTCACCGTTGCCCGAAAACGCAATGTCCTTGATCGTCCGTAAGCCCTCGGGCACGTGCTCCTGCATATAGTCACCTTCCATCAAGGCGGTCAGGAAACCCGACAACTCCTTGCGCAATACATCCCGATCAATCGCCGGCGCCGCACCACGCACCAGGTTCGGCACCTGGCAATACACACAATGCCAGTTGCACGCATTGTTCGGATTCAGGTTGATCCCGACCGACACGCCACCCGCGCGACGTGACAACACAGGATAGACATAGGTCATGCCGGCAAAATCGCGGTTGTGATCTGAGACTTTCAATAGCGTCATGACTGCGGTCCTTGTCGGCCGAAAAGCGCGATGGAAAGCGCCAATGATATAGAATTGCGCCCCTGACCAAGGGGAAACGCATGCGCATCACCCGCCGACTTGAGTTCGATGCCGGCCACCGAATTCCTGATCATGCCAGCCAGTGCAAACACCTGCACGGGCATCGTTACGTCATCGAAATCACGCTCACCGGCGACATCATCCGCGCCGATGGCAACCCCGCCAATGGCATGGTGATGGATTTCGGCGACATCAAACGCATCGCCAAAACGCATCTGGTCGATCAGTGGGACCACGCCTTCCTCGCCTACCGCGGCGACGCACCCATCGTCAATTTCCTCGCCAGCCTGCCCGATCACAAGACCGTATTGCTGGACGCCGTCCCGACCGCCGAGAACCTCGTCGTCATCGCCTTCCGCATTCTCGACGCGCAATACAAGGACAGCTTCGGCAACCACCTGCGCCTCGAGCGTGTGCGTCTGTATGAAACGCCCAATTGCTGGGCCGACGCCACACGCGACATGATTCAACCCTGAGCGGCAGCCATTCCCCCGGGCACTCAGACGCCCCACATCGGTGCATGAAAAACCGCTTGCGCCACGCGGCGGGGATAAAAGCCGCCCGCTTGCCGCGTTTGCGCCCTGAATCGGCTGGCACGAAGTGTGCAATCACTGAACACCAGCTGCCCGCGCGCCACACACGCTTCCACACACACGCTTTCATGACGGCACGCGGCCACCGCCACGCACCGCCGCCCAAGGAAGCTTGCTATGCTGGCCTGCAAAGCACCCCGGTAATGTTTGCGTTTTTTGCCACCCACGGTGGTGACGCTTAATCACCCGTCTACAGGAGTATGCCTGTGTCGATTCATGTTGCCCTGAACCACGTTACCGAATACCACTACGACCGCCCGGTCGAACTCGGCCCGCAAGTCATTCGCCTGCGCCCCTGCGCCCATTCGCGCACCCCGATTCACGCCTACAGCCTGAAAGTCACGCCCGACAATTACTTCATCAACTGGCAGCAAGACCCGCAAGCCAACTGGCTGGCGCGACTGGTGTTTCCCGAGCCGACCACGCACTTTCGTGTCGAGGTCGATCTGGTCGCCGAAATGTCGGTCATCAACCCCTTCGACTTCTTCCTTGAGCCGCACGCCGAAGAAATCCCGTTTAGCTATGAGGCATGGCAGCGCCACGAACTGGCGCCCTACCTGCACTGCCTGGCGCTGAACAAAGACAACGCGCCCTTGTTCACCAAGTACCTTGCCGGCATCGACCGCAGCCCGCTGCGCAGCGTCGACTTCCTGGTCGCCATCAACACGCGCATCCAGAACGACATCAAGTACACCATCCGCATGGAGCCTGGCGTACAAACGCCGGAAGAAACCCTCGAGAAGCGACTCGGCTCCTGCCGCGACTCCGCCTGGCTGATGGTGCAAGTGCTGCGCCACCTCGGCCTGGCCGCCCGGTTTGTCTCGGGCTACCTGATTCAGCTCACGCCAGACGTCAAGAGTCTGGACGGCCCGCAAGGCACTGAGGTCGACTTCACCGACCTGCACGCCTGGTGCGAGGTCTACCTCCCCGGCGCCGGCTGGATCGGCCTCGACCCCACCTCGGGCCTGTTCGCCGGCGAAGGGCACATTCCCTTGTCCTGCACGCCCGAGCCTTCCTCCGCCGCGCCCATCACCGGCGCCGTCACCAAGAGTGAGGTCGAGTTTTCGCACTCGATGGAAGTCACGCGGGTGCACGAAGCCCCGCGGGTCACCAAGCCCTACACCGAAGAGCAATGGACAGCCATCGAATCGCTCGGTCACCGCATCGACGAAGCCCTGGTGGCGCAAGACGTTCGCCTCACCATGGGTGGCGAACCCACCTTCGTGTCCATCGACGACCCCGACGGCGACGAATGGAACACCGCCGCCCTCGGCCCCACCAAGCGCCTGCTGGCCGCCGAAGTCTTCCAGCACATGCGCGAAAAATACGCGCCCAAGGGCCTGACCCACTTCGGTCAGGGCAAGTGGTACCCCGGCGAGCAACTGCCACGCTGGAGCCTGAACTGCTTCTGGCGCGAAGACGGCGAGCCGCTGTGGCACAACCCGGCCCTGCTGGCGGACGAGAAAAAAGACTACGGCGTCACCACCGAGACCACGGGCAAGTTCCTGCGCAAGGTGGCAGAGAACCTCGGTCTTGCGCCCAAGCATGTCTTCCCCGTTTTCGAGGACGTCTACTACTACCTGTGGCGCGAGCGCACCTTGCCGGTCAACGTCGACCCCTTTGATGCCCGCCTGAAAGATCCGCTGGAGCGCGAGCGCCTGCGCAAGGTGTTCGACAAAGGCCTCGACGCCGAGGTTGGGCATGTACTGCCGATCGACAAGAACGCGGCCGAACAATGGACGAGCAGCGACTGGTACATGCGCACCGGCCGCTGCCATCTGGTGCCCGGCGACTCGCCCATCGGCTATCGCCTGCCGATCGACTCACAGCCCTGGGTCAAGGAAAGCAACTACCCGCACGTCCTGCCGCCCGACCCGATGCAACCCGTCGCGCCACTGCCCGCACGCGCGCACATCGCCGCACAACTGAGTCGTCGACGCGAAGCGTCCGCGGCTGCCCACCTGACCGATGCCCAGCCGCTTGCCAGCGCGGCGCCCGCCCACGGCGAATCGGCCGACGACATCTCCCGCCTGGCCATGTGCGCCGAGCCGCGCGACGGCCGGCTGTATGTCTTCATGCCGCCGACGCGCAGCCTTGAGGACTATGTCGAGCTGCTGGTGGCCGTCGAAGGCGCGGCCGACGCCCTGGCCCTGCCGGTCATTCTCGAAGGCTACGAGCCGCCGAAAGACCCGCGCGTCACGGTGTTCCGCGTCACCCCCGACCCCGGCGTAATCGAAGTCAACGTGCACCCGGCCAAGTCCTGGGACGAGCTGGTCGAGCGCAGCATTCACCTCTACGAGGCCGCCCGCGTCAGCCGGCTCAGCACCGAAAAGTTCATGGTCGACGGTCGCCACACCGGCACCGGCGGGGGCAACCACTTCGTGCTTGGCGGCGCCACACCGGCCGACTCGCCCTTCCTGCGCCGGCCCGACCTGCTCGCCAGCCTGATCGCGTACTGGCACAACCACCCCAGCCTGTCCTACCTGTTCTCCGGCCTGTTCATCGGCCCGAGCAGCCAGGCGCCGCGGGTCGACGAAGCGCGCAACGACAGCCTCTACGAGCTCGAACTCGCCTTCAAGCAAATGCCCGAGGCCAGCAAGGAATCCCTGCCCTGGCAGGTGGACCGCCTGCTGCGCAACCTGCTGATCGACGTCACCGGCAACACCCACCGGGCCGAATTCTGCGTCGACAAGCTCTACTCGCCCGATAGCGCCACCGGCCGCCTCGGTCTGCTTGAGCTACGCGCCTTCGAAATGCCGCCGCACGCGCAGATGAGCCTCGCCCAGCAACTGCTGCTGCGCGCCCTCGTCGCCCGCTTCTGGAAAACCCCTTACCAGCCGGATCGCCTCGCCCGCTGGGGCACCGAACTGCACGACCGCTTCATGCTGCCGCACTTCGTCGCGCAGGACCTGAAGGACGTGATCGAAGGGACCCGCGATGCCGGCTTCCCCCTCGAGTTCGAGTGGTTTGCCCCGCATCTCGAGTTCCGCTTCCCGCGCCATGGCGAGGTCACCGTCCGCGGCATGACGCTCGAAGTGCGCCACGCGCTCGAGCCCTGGCATGTCATGGGCGAAGAAGGCGCAGCCGGCGGCGCGGTGCGCTTTGTCGACTCCTCGGTCGAGCGCCTGCAGGTCAAGCTCACCGGCATGGCGCCGGATCGCTACCGCCTCACCTGCAACGGCGAAACCGTGCCGCTGCAAAATACCGGCACGGTCGGCGAGTTCGTGGCCGGCATTCGCTACCGCGCGTGGCAGCCGCCGCACTGCCTGCACCCGCTGATTCCGGTGCATGCGCCCCTGGTGTTCGACCTGGTCGACACCTGGACGCAGCGTTCCATGGGTGGCTGCCAATACCATGTGACGCACCCGGGCGGACGCAGTTTCGACACCTTCCCGGTCAACGCCTTCGAGGCCGAAAGCCGCCGACTGGCGCGCTTCTTCGGCTTTGGTCACACCCCCGGCAAGATCAACCCGCCGCCGGTGAACACCAATCCGGAGTTCCCCTTCACCCTCGATCTGCGCCGCAGCTAAGCCACAAAAAAACCGGACCGCGCTTTTGCAAGCCGGTCCGGGTGCGAACAGGCGCCCGAGGGCGCCAGCGAGGGAGTATCCTCAAGGCCTGCTCACCGCCTCGGTGCGCAGGCCTTTTTTCAGGCAGTTCTGGCGTCGTTCAGCCCCAACTCCTGCTTCATGCGCTCGCGGATCTGGAACTTCTGGATCTTGCCGGTCACCGTCATCGGGAAGCTGTCGGTAAAGCGGATGTAGGCCGGGATCTTGTAGTGCGCGATCTGCCCCTGGCAGAAGGCACGCACTTCGTCTTCCGTCAGTGATTCGCCTTCGCGCAGGATGATCCACGCGCACAGCGCTTCGCCGTATTTCTCGTCCGGCACGCCGACCACCTGCACATCGACAATCTTGGGGTGGCGGTAGAGGAATTCTTCGATCTCGCGCGGGTAGATATTTTCGCCGCCGCGAATCACCATGTCCTTGATGCGCCCGACGATGTTGCAATAGCCCGCCTCATCAATGGTGGCGATGTCGCCGGTGTGCATCCAGCCGGCGGCGTCGATGGCCTCGCGCGTCTTGGCTTCGTCGCCCCAGTAGCCGAGCATCACCGAATAGCCCCGGGTGCACAACTCGCCCGGCGTGCCACGCGGCACGATGCGCCCGTCGGTGTCGATGATCTTCACTTCGCAATGCGGCTGGATGCGCCCCACTGTCGACACCCGGCGGTCGAGCGGATCGTCCCGCCCGCTCTGGAAGCTCACCGGCGAGGTCTCGGTCATGCCGTAGGCGATGGTCACCTCGCCCATGTGCATCTTGTCGACCACGCGCTTCATCACCTCGGTCGGGCACGGGCTGCCGGCCATGATGCCGGTGCGCAGCGTTGTCAGATCGAACTCGCCAAAACGCGGGTGATCGAGCACGGCGATGAACATGGTCGGCACGCCGTACATGCCGGTGCAGCGTTCCTCGGCCAAAGTCTCGAGCGCGGCCAACGGCTCGAAGGCTTCTGACGGATAGACCATGGTCGCGCCATGCGTGAGGCAGCCGAGGTTGCCCATCACCATGCCAAAGCAGTGGTAGAGCGGCACCGGGATGCACAGCCGGTCGGCCTCGCTCAGGCCGATCGCCTCGCCGACGAAGAAGCCGTTGTTGAGGATGTTGTGGTGCGAGAGCGTGGCGCCCTTGGGGTTGCCGGTGGTGCCGGAGGTGAACTGGATGTTGATGGGATCGTCGAACTGCAAGGTGTCGCCCAGCGCTTCCAGTGCCTGCAGCTGCGGCAGGCTTGGGGCGCTCAGCAGCGTGTCGAAATTGAACATGCCGTGGCTTTGCGCCTCGCCCATACGAATGACCATCTCCAGCGCCGGCAAGCGTTCGCTGCGCAAGGCACCCGGCTTGCACGTGGCCAGCTCAGGCGCCAGATCACTGAGCATCTCCAGATAGTCGCTGCTCTTGAAGGCGGGCGAGAGAATCAGCGCGCGGCAACCGACCTTGTTGAGCGCGTATTCCAGCTCGGCGCGGCGGTAAGCCGGGTTGATGTTGACCAGCACCAGACCGGCCTTGGCGGTGGCGAACTGGGTCAGCGCCCATTCCAGATTGTTCTGCGACCAGATGCCGATACGCTCGCCCGGCTTGAGCCCGAGGCGAATCAGCGAACAGGCCAGCGCATCGACCTTGAGCTTGAGTTCGGCGTAGCTCAGGCGCACGTTCTGATGGCGTACCACCAGCGCCTCGTGCGCACCGTAGCGCGCGCAGGCTGAATCAAAATATCGCCCGATGGTTTCGCCGATCAGGGGCTGGGCTGCGGCCCCGTGAACATAGCTGGCGTGTGTCATGCATCCTCCGTAAATTGGTCGCGCCCCACTGCAGGCGCTTTACTTTAGCGGCAGATGTCACGCATGCACAAAACAGTGCGCGAAAGAGATGCTCCCAAAACCGCCCTACATCCGGCCCAGCTTGCGATACAGGGTATTGCGGCTGATCCCCAGGCGTCGCGCGGCGGCGGACACATTGCCGCCCTCCTCTTCGAGGACCTGCTCGATCGCCCGTTTTTCGATCGTTTCGAGCGACTCGGTGCCCTGAAGTGGCGCCACATCAATGCGTCGTGGCCTCGGTTCGGCCCGCTCGACCGGCTCATCCGAATCGCTTTCCATGGCGAAAAGCTCTTCGGGCAAATGGGTGGAATCGATCCGATCTTCATCGTCATCGAGCAAGGCCACCGCGACCCGAAGGGCATTGTGCATCTGGCGGATATTGCCCGGCCAGCGATAGCGCTCGAAGAAGGTCAGCACCTCTTCGGACACCGCAATCTCGCGCATGCCATCGGTTTCAATCGCGATGATATTGGCCACGATGGCACGGATGTCACTGCGCTCCCGCAGCGACGGCAAAGTGACGGTGAGCCCGTTGACCCGGTAGTACAAATCCTGACGGAAAGCCCCGGTCTTGACCGCATCCACCAGATTGCGGTGCGTCGCGCACACCAGCGACACATCTACCGGCACCGGCTTGGCGCCGCCCAGCGGCGTCACGACCCGGTCCTGCAGTACACGCAGCAAGCGCGCCTGCAGGTTGAGCGGCATGTCGCCGATCTCATCGAGAAACAACGTGCCGCCACAGGCCTGCTGGATCTTGCCGGTATAGCCTTCCTTGCGGGCACCGGTAAATGCACCACCGAGATAACCGAACAACTCGGACTCAATCAGGTTTTCAGGGATGGCCGCGCAGTTGAGCGCCACAAACGGCGCCGTGCGCCGCGGGCCCACATCATGGAAGGCTTTGGCAAACATTTCCTTGCCCACGCCGGACTCACCCAGAATCAACAACGGAATATCCTTGCCGACCATGCGGGTGGCACGTTGAATGGCCGCCCCCATGCGCGCATCGCCGGTATCAAGGCAATCAAAACTGACACGACCATCGCCACAGGCCGCCTTGCGAGTACGTGCCGGGGCCAGCGCGACTTTTGCAGGTGTCGGGGCTGGCGCCGGCGCACAACGCGACGAAGGCATGAGCGCCGCCGGCATGTTCATGCGGGCATAAACACGGTCGCCATGACGACGCGGCAGGGACGACAAGGCATGCGGATCGCGCATGCTCCGATCCACAAAAACGCCAAAATTCTGGTCAAACAGCAGGCTGAAATCGAGCTGGCGCAGCATGTTGCGCGTGAGCTTGAGCAACTCCAGGGCGCAGCGGTTGGCACCGAGCAGCTCACCCCCCTGATTGAAGGCCAGCACGCCCTCTTGCAAGGAGCCGACGTACTCCATGCGCGGGTGAAAAAACACCAGAATTTCGCGCCCGAACTCCGCCTCAAACAACCGCTTCTCGAGCAACTGTGCCGACATGCGGACCAGTCCGAGGGTGTGCCGTTCGTGCGAACGGGAGTCGCCGGAGATGTCCAGCACACCCATCAATTGACCGCCGGCATCGAAAATGGGTGATGCGCTGCAGGTCAGAAAGGCGTTGCAATCAAAAAAATGTTCAGCGCCCACCACCTCGACCGGCCGCTGTTCGGCAATCGCGGTGCCGATGGCGTTGGTGCCACGCAGCCCCTCGCCCCACTGGGCGCCGGCCTTCAGTGCGACCTGATTGGCACGGCTGACAAAATCGGCATCGCCCATGCCTTCGAGCACCAGCCCGTTGCCATCGGACAACACCACCACGCTGCCGGTGGATCGAATCTGTTCATAGAGGTGGCTGAGCACGCCACGGGCATGGGAGAGCAAAAACGCGTTGCGATCACGCGTCTCGCGCAATTGGCTGTCGGATACCGGATCCACGTCGGCCACATGCGCCGACGCCGCCAGCCCTACCTGTACACAGCGCGACCAGGAATTGGCGACCGACCCCACCATGGGCACCAGCGCATCGGCCGGTGCGCCTTGCTCAAAAAACGCCGTGCGAGCGTCGCGAACGCGGACATCGCGCTGCTCCACTGATAGCAGCGGATTTTCCATATCCTCCTCCATACAGCCATTTTCTTATTGTTTTTCTGATAGTTATGCGGGCCTGTCCCTCAACGCAGCAGGTGCTCCAAGGTGGAACAAATCGGGCAGGCCCCTGTGTCACCTATCACGCAACTAGTGTGCCAGCAAAGACTGACGAATGGCTGACCTTCCGTCATTTCGGCGCTATCAGCGGGTTCTGCCGGAGCCACTCCGACCGCTGAAGCAACTGGCACAGCCTTTGCGGGGGAAGGCTCACCCCCTGCCATCGAGCAGCGGATCAAACTCAACCAAGATAGAGGACCCATCGATGCCTTACTTCCCCGCACTTCGTCCCTTGCGCCACGCCACCGTGATCCTCGCCCTGGCGGTGTCGGGCCAGGCCCTCGCCCACGGCGATGTCACGCCGCAAGCCGTCGACACCTCCACGCTCAAGCCGGTCGGCACGGACTGGCTGCCCGAAAACCCCTATCGCGGCGACAAGGAAGCCATTCGCATTGGCGATTCGGCCTACAACCAGAACTGCGCCCGCTGTCATGGCCTGGGTGGCATCTCCGGTGGTATCGCGCCCGATCTGCGCATGCTGCCCGAAGGCGCCGAAGGCGACGAAATCTTCATGCAGCGCATTCGCAACGGCGCCACCCGCAACGGCAAGGTCTACATGCCGCCGTTCGAAGGTATTTTGCAGCAGGAAGCCATGTGGTCAATCCGTGCCTGGCTGGAGACTGTTCATGAAGAATGATCTGCGTCGTTTCGCTCTTCACGCGCTCACCGCCGCGGCGTGTCTGGCCGGCAGCCTGAGCTACGCCGCGGCAGACGACGCGCTGGAAATCCAGCAGCCCGGCCGCCTGCGGGTTGCCGTGTATGCCGACTTCCCACCTTACTCCGCCAAGGGCAAGGGCGTCGATATCGCCATTGGCCGCGAACTGGCCACACGCCTGGGGCTGACCGCCGATGTGGTCGAAGTCACCGCCGATGAGGACATGAATGACGACCTGCGCAACATGGTCTGGAAAGGTCACTACCTGGGCACCCGCCCGGGCGATGTGATGCTCCATGTGCCCGTCGATCAGCGTCTGGCCGAGATGAATGACAAGGTCCGCATCTTCGCCCCTTACCACCTCGAAACGCTTGCCGTTGCGCGCGATCCGTCGCGCGTGCCGCCGGTCAAAGGCTCGGCAGCCACGGCGCTGGAGGTGTTTACCCGCGAAAAGATTGGTGTCGAAACCGCCAGCCTTGCCGACGACTTTCTGCTCGGTGTGCTCAACGGGCGACTGCGTGGCAATGTAATGCACTTCAAGACCGTCAACGACGCGGTGACTGCGCTCAAGGCCGGCGACATTGCTGCGGTGATGGCCTCACGCGCCGAGATCGAAGGCGCCCTGGGCACGCCCGGCCGTATCGACGTCGGTCCCGTGTCGATGCCGGAGTTGCGCATCAAGGGCTGGACGCTGGGCATGGCCGTCAAGGCGGACAGCACGGTACTGGCCGAGGCGCTCTCGCAGACCATGATCGACATCCAGCGCGACGGCACACTGGCGCGCATCTTCAAAGAACACGGCATCACCCATCAAACCCCCTGACCACAGAATCGATGGCACGACCATCGGCGAGGAGACACCCATGCACAAAAACGCGCTGAAAACCTGTCTGGCACTGGCATTCTTCAGTCTCACCGGCACCGCACTGGCCGCTCCGCTGGCCTACGTACCCAACGAAAAATCCGGCACCGTCAGCGTCATTGACACCGCCACGGACACTGTCACCACCACCCTCAAGATCAGCGAGCGGCCGCGCGGCATCGCCATCGCCCCAGACGGCAGCCGACTGTATCTGACCGACTCGCCCACCGAATCACTCGTCGTGGTCGATCTGGCCACTGGCAAGCCCGTCGACAGCTGGAAACTGGGCGATTCGCCAGAGGGCCTGTACATCTCCAAAGAGGGCAAGCTGCTGGCCGCGGCGGTCGAAGAAGACAACAGCGTCGCCCTGCTTGAGGCGGCCACCGGCAAGACACTGGCGCACATCAAGGTCAAGGGCGAAAACCCCGAGCACGCCGTGTTCAGCCCCGACGGCAAGTGGATCTACGCCAGTGCCGAAGATGCCGAGCAGGTCGACGTCATCGACGTCGCGGCCATGAAGCAGGTCGCACAGATTCCGGTCGCCAAGCGTCCGCGCGGCATCGGCTTTACGCCCGACGGCAGCCGCGCCTATGTGGCCTGCGAGATTGGCAATACGGTGTTCGCCATCGACGTGGCCAGTCACACGGTGATCGCCAGCATCCCCGCGGGCAAGTTCTCCAACGGCGTCACCATCAGCCCCGACGGCACGCGGGTGTACGTCTCCAACGGCAAGGACGGCACGGTGATGGCCATCGACACCGCGACCAACACCGTGGTGGGCACCGTGCAGGTCGGCAAACGCCCGTGGAACATGGCGATCACGCCCGACGGCGCCAAACTGTACGTGGCCAACGGCCGCTCCGACAGCATCACCGTGATCGACACCGCCAGCCTCAAGGCGATCAAGGACATCCCGGTCGGCAGCTTCCCCTGGGGCGTGGTGATCCGATGAACGCGCGCTACAGCCGCACTGCCATGGGCCTGCACTGGCTCATGGCAGTGCTCGTGATCGGGCTGATTGGCTGGGGGCTGTGGATGTCCGACCTGCCCAAGGGGCCGGAGCGCGGCTGGGCGATCGGCATTCACAAATCCTTCGGGATGCTGGCCTTGATGCTCGTTTTCGTACGCCTGGGCTGGCGTCTCGGCCACCGCCCGCCGCCCAATCGGGCGCTGACGGCCATCGAAACACGCCTGGCCAACGCGGCCCACCACCTGCTGTATGTGCTGCTGGTGGTGGTGCCGGGCATGGGGCTGACGTCAGTCAATTTCACCAAGTACCCGCTCAAGTTTTTCGCCATCGAAGTACCCAAAGCCGGCTGGCCTGATGAGGCGCTCAATACCCTGTTCAGCACCACCCACAAGTTTCTGGCGTGGACGCTGATCGCGCTGATCGTGCTGCATGTCGCCGCCGCCATTCGTCACACCATCCGCCGGGACGGCACCATGCAACGGATGCTGCCGGGCAAGCACTGAACACCGGGCGATACACATGTGCACCTAAACGACACACCTGCTCCATTTCGGAACAGGTGTGTCGTGCGCGCCCGCACACCCCATGTGGCCGCTACGTCAACTTCCCGAAAGCGTCGATGCAATCCGACCGGTATCGTGGGCGACGAGGATCAGACGCAAGGCGCCGGGCTCAATCATCGCGCGGACCAATCCACGCAAACGGGTTGTAGGCCAGCTCCCACAAATAGCCGTCCGGATCCTTGAAGTAACCGCTGTAGCCACCCCAGAACACTTTCTGCGGCTCTTTGGCCAGCGTCGCTCCGGCGGCCAGCGCTTGCGCCATCACCTGGTCCACTTCGACTTCAGACGACAGGTTGTGTGCCAGCGAGAAACCGGGGAAGCCCTCTCCCTCCTTGCTCACCTGCGCGTCCTCTGCCAGCGCATCACGGCCATACAGCCCGAGCCAGGTGCCATTGAGCGTGAAGAAAGCGACCCCCGGTGGCGATTCCATACGCGGAAAATCCAGGCCCTCTTCATAGAAGTGAATGGATGCGGCCAGATCACGCACACCCAGGGTCACCATGCTGATACGCGGCTTCATGTCACTGTCTCCGAGTTGTGTTCGCTTGGCGCACGCCACTGCGCCACAGGCAAACGGTACCAGCAGTGCGCGCGCAAGGGGCTGTCATCGGCCAGGGACGGATGCATGAACGCCCCGGCCTGACGCATTCCAAGGCGCGACATGAGCGCCCGCGAGCGGGCATTGACGATGGCCGTAAATGACACGATCTCGGGCAAGGCCAAGCGCTCGAAGCCGACCGCCAGCGCACCGCGAGCCGCCTCGCTGGCGTAACCCTGCCCCCAGAACGGCAACGCCAGCCGCCAGCCGATTTCCACGCAAGGTGAAAACGGCAAGGCCATGGTCGGCACATGCAAACCCACAAAACCCATGAAGTCACCCGTGCGCTTCAGCTCGCACGCCCAGAAACCCCAGCCGCGCGCATCGATGAGCGCCTCGCAGCGCGAGGCCATGGCGTCGCTGGCGGCGCGCGTCAGCGGCGCGGGGAAAAACGCCATCACTTCCGGGTCGGCATTGAGCGCTGCAAACGGCCCGCGGTCGGCCATCCGCCACTGTCGAAGACGCAAACGCGCCGTTTCAAACTCGATCACCGCCTTGCTCGTCTGCATGCTCGCGCACTCCATTGCCGCTTTAACATAGAAAAACACCGCGGCTGCGTCCACGCAAGAGGCCGGCGCCACCGGAACCGATTTTCATCAGTCCGGCGGGCCGGCCCACCGCGTCACAACGATACGAGACTTACTTTTCAGCGCCCGCGAGAATCCACGCAATCGCTGCGTTCAGGTTGTCATCACTGATCTTCGCTTCGTCATTCGGGGTCATCGGAATCTGCCCCCACACGCCGCTGCCGCCCTCACGCACTTTGGCAAACAAAGCGGCCTGCCCATCGGCCTGGCCGGCATACTTGGCCGCGATATCGCGGAAGGCCGGGCCCACCATTTTCTTGTCGAGCGCGTGACAGCTCACGCAACGCGCCTTCTTCACCACCTCGTACGAGGCCGACGCAGGCTGGATGAATCCGAGCGCAAGCGCAACGACGAGCAACACTTTTGTACGCATGAAAAATTCCTTGAAATAGAGACTCAGACCACGCCCGACGCTTCGAGCTCGGCCCATTCGGCATCGGTAAACAAACGCGAGCGGGTATGAAAGGACACGCCCTCCGGCCCTTCGAGCGAGAAGGTGCCGCCGCCCCGCGCCTCGATCACATCGATGATCAGTTGGGTGTGCTTCCAGTACTCGTACTGCGAAGTGCTGATGTAAAACGGCGTGCCACCGATTTCGCCGAGAAACACATCGTTATCGACAGTGATCTCACCCTTCAGGTAACAGTTGGCCGCGCTGCCATCGCAGCATCCGCCCGACTGGTGAAAGAGCAAGTCAGGGCCATGCTTGACCTTGAGCCGGTCGATCAAGGCCAGTGCAGCGTCGGTAGCAATCACTCGGTCGATCATGAAACACTCCTTGAACAACCCGCCGGTCAAGAAAAGCGGGGCGACCGAAGTCGCCCCGAAAAGACTCCTGACTGCGAGGAGGGAGAACACAGTGTGCGGCCAGCCCCGGGGCACCCGCGCCCGGCCGCGAACAAGCCATTACGTTGAAGTTGTGAAGAAATCGTAGCGAGCGCCGGCAGGTCGGGGGCGGCCGGCGCGCGGCAAGCAAAATGTACTCAAGACCATGAGCATTGCGAGCACCGCCCAAGGCCGAGATGCCAAACGCAGTAGATTTATTGACAACTTCTTAGAAGAAGCCCAGCTTTTCTTCTGCGTAGCTGACCAGCAGGTTCTTGGTCTGCTGGTAGTGGTCGAGCATGACCTTGTGCGTTTCGCGACCGATGCCCGATTCCTTGTAGCCGCCGAAGGCAGCGTGCGCCGGGTAGGCGTGATAGCAGTTGGTCCATACGCGGCCGGCCTGAATCGCGCGACCCATGCGGTAAGCGACGTTGCCATTGCGACTCCACACGCCAGCGCCCAGGCCGTACAGCGTGTCGTTGGCAATCGCCAGCGCTTCGGCTTCGTCCTTGAAGGTGGTCACAGCCAGTACCGGCCCAAAGATTTCCTCCTGGAAGATGCGCATCTTGTTATGGCCCTTGAACAGCGTCGGCTGAATGTAATAGCCCTCTGCCAGGTCGCCATCGAACTGCGCCGGGCTGCCGCCGCACAGCAGGCTCGCGCCTTCCTGACGGCCCAGATCCAGATACGAGCCGATCTTGGTCATCTGCTCGGCCGAGGCCTGCGCGCCCATCATGGTTTCGGTATCGAGCGGGTTGCCCTGCTTGATGGCTTTCACACGGGCCAGGCAGCGGTCCATGAATTCGTCGTAGATCGATTCCTGGATCAGCGCGCGGCTCGGGCAGGTGCACACTTCGCCCTGGTTGAAAGCGAACAACACCAGGCCTTCGATGGCCTTGTCGAGGAAGCCGTCATCCTTGTCCATCACGTCGGCAAAGAACACGTTGGGCGACTTGCCGCCGAGTTCCAGCGTGGCCGGAATCAGGTTGTTGGCAGCGGCCTGAGCGATCACACGGCCGGTCGAGGTCGAGCCGGTAAACGCGATCTTGGCGATACGCTTGCTGGTGGCCAGCGGCATGCCGGCTTCGCGGCCAAAGCCGTTGACGATGTTGAGCACACCCGGCGGCAGGATGTCGGCGATCAGCTCCATCATGAGCAGGATCGAGATCGGGGTCGACTCGGCCGGCTTGAGCACCACGCAGTTACCCGCGCCAATGGCCGGGGCCAGTTTCCAGGCCGCCATCAGGATCGGGAAGTTCCACGGAATGATCTGGCCGACCACGCCCAGGGGCTCATGGATGTGATACGCCATGGTGTTTTCGTCGATTTCCGAAATGCCACCCTCCTGCGAACGCAGGCAGCCGGCGAAGTAACGGAAATGGTCGATCGCCAGCGGAATGTCGGCGTTCAGCGTCTCGCGAATCGCCTTGCCGTTATCCACGGTCTCGGCGTAGGCCAGCAGTTCCAGGTTGGCCTCGAGACGATCGGCGATCTTCAGTAGCGTATTGGAGCGGGTCGTCGCATCGGCTTTGCCCCACTTCGGAAAAGCGGCGTGCGCGGCGTCGAGCGCCAGCTCGATATCCTCGGCGGTCGAGCGAGCCACCTGCGTGTAGGGCTTGCCGGTGATCGGCGTCACCACATCGAAGTACTGCCCCTTGACCGGTGCAACCCACTTGCCACCGATGAAGTTGTCATAACGGGATTTGTATTGGACTTTGGCGCCAGCTTGGCCAGGCATCGCGTAGATCATGGTGTCTCCAGTTTTCTGAACTATTCGGGTGCGGACACTCGTCCGTCGAGAACACCATCGCAGGGGGCGTGCCAGGCGGGCCGTCACGCACGCGACGCAGCCCGAACACCCCCTCTCCACAAGGGATCAAGCCGCAATCACCGCGCCACGAGGCCAGGTCACGCTGGCACCAACACGCAGCACGCAATGCTTCGAAAAAGCACAACTGTTCCATCATGGAGCGCCCCCGAGCAGATGGAGCACACCAAAACCACCGGTTCACGCCCATCGACAGACGGCACGAATCCTGCTGTCATCACACCATGTCGCAGCCCAAACCCTCCCCTGCCAAGGCCCCGCACATCGACGCCTCCTGGCAGCGCTCGACCGACTACGGTCTCAGCCCCGAGCATCCGCTGCATCTGGACATCGCCAGCCGCTCCCTGCTCGCCGAACGACTCGAAGCCAACGCCCGACTGATGAGCTTTGCCCAGCCGGTCATGGAATACCTGCATCGCCAGCTCACCCAGTCGTCTTCCATGGTCTTGCTGGCCGACCGCGACGGGCTGGTGCTGCGCACCGTGGGCGATGGCGACTTTGTCGACCGCGCCCAGCGTGTCGCCCTCGCCCCCGGCGCCCACTGGCGCGAAGCGGTGATGGGCACCAACGCCATCGGCACCGTCGCCCACGAATCGCGCACCATTGCAGTCTGCGGCGAGCAGCACTTTCTCGAGCGCAACCGCTTTCTCACCTGCATCGCCACGCCCATCCACGCCCCCACCGGCGGCATGCTCGGTATTCTCGATCTGTCGAGCGACACCCGCGTCACCCTGCCCCACGCGCAGGCACTGCTCACCTCCACCGCCGAGATGATCGAACACCGGCTGATCGAATCGCTCGACACCGGCAAAGTCATCGTGCGCTTCAGCCCCCACGCCGAAATGCTCGGCACGCCCATCGAAGGCATCGCCCTGTTTGACGAAGCCGGCCGCATGATCGGCTGCAACCGTCGGGCCCGCGCCCTGCTCGGCCTCACCAACCCCACCGCGCTGCCCGACTTCACCACCTGCTTCCAACGCGACTGGCGGCGCCTCCCCTGCTTGGTCGAAGCCTGCACCGCCGGCCCGATTCTGCTGCGCACCTCACCGCCCCCCGCCCTGTCCGCCCGCCTGCAATGGCGCAACCCGCCACCGGCCACACCGCATTACAGTCACGCGGCGCCGGCGGCGAAGCACAAAGCCACACAGCGGCATTGCGGCTTCGACGTCCTCGACCATGGTGATGCGCGCATGCAATTGGCCATCCGCCGCGCCCGACGCATCGCCGGGCACAACATCCCGCTGCTCATCCAGGGCGAAACCGGCTCCGGCAAAGAACTCTTCGCTCGCGCCTACCACGCTGAAGGCCCGCGCAGCGACGCCCCCTTCGTCGCCGTCAATTGCGCCGCCATCCCCGCCACGCTGATCGAATCCGAACTCTTCGGCTACGCCCCCGGCGCCTTCACCGGCGCCAAGGCCAAGGGCGCCCCCGGCCGCCTGCAAGACGCCGACGGCGGCACCCTGTTTCTCGACGAAATCGGCGACATGCCCCTGCCGCTGCAAGCCGTGCTGCTACGCGTGCTCGAAACCCGCCGCGTCACCCCGCTCGGCAGCAGCGATGAAACCCCCATCGACATCGCCCTCGTCTGCGCCAGCCACCGACCCCTGCACAGCCTGGTCGCCGAAGGCACCTTCCGCGCCGACCTGCTCTTCCGGCTCAACGGCCTGTCCGTCACCCTGCCCGCCTTGCGCGAGCGGGCCGACTTCGACCACTTCCTCGACACCCTGCTCGCCGACGCCGCCGACGGCCGCCCCATCCGCCTCGCCAACACCGTGCGCGCCCAACTGCGCGCCTACCCTTGGCCCGGCAACGTCCGCCAACTCAAGAATGCCCTGCGCGTCATGATCGCCCTGCTCGATGACACCGACACCGTCATCGAACTCGCCCACCTGCCCGAAGACCTCGTCACCGCCATCGCCGACACCCCGCCCCACGTAGCCGCCGCCGAAGACCTGCGAAGCTGCGAACAACGCCTTGTCCGCGCCTGCCTGCAACGCCACGGCGGCAATGTTTCAGCCGCCGCCCGCGAGCTCGGCATCACCAGAACCACGCTGTACCGGAAACTGCGCCAGGATGAAGACGCCAGACAAAACAACGACCCCAGCGAGTCGACGTAGCCGGATCGAAGGTAGGTTGGGTTGAGCGCAGCGAAGCCCAACGCGGTGCCTCGACCCCTATCGACGCTGCGATCCGACGATTGTTGGGCTTCGCTGCGCTCAACCCAAGCTACAACAAGCGAACACCTCGCAAAAAAGACAGGAGACACCCCATGATCAAAGTCAGCGTGATGTACCCCAACACCCCCGGCGCCCGTTTTGACCACGACTACTACCGCGACACCCACATGCCCATGGTCAAAGCCCGCCTCGGCGCCGCCTGCCGCTACTACACCGTCGACAAAGGCCTCGCCGGCGGCGCCCCCGACGAGCCCGCCACCTACGTCGGCATGTGCCACATCTTCTGCGAATCCGTCTACGCCTTTCAGAGCGCCTTTGGCCCCCACGCAAACCAAATCATGGCCGACATCCCCAACTACACCGACCTGGCGCCGATACTGCAGATCAGCGAGGTCGTGGTGGAGCACGGCTGAAAACGGGGGCACACGCCCACCCAGGCTGGCGCGCCGGGCGCATCGCCGCTGGCTGGCGGATCGACGCCATGTCGCACACACCCGTGGCGGCACGGCAAACAATCGGCGATGGCTGACACCCGATGTTGCCCGCTTCGACCATGCCCGCGTCGGCAGGCCATCCGACGCAACTAAGTGAACACCACCGGCACGCGGTGGTACCCGCCTACCGGCGCCACCTCCCGTTCCGGCGGCTGGTCGGGCGCCAGTTCAATGGTTTGCACCGATGCCAGCAGCGCCTGCAGCGCAATTCGGAGCTCCCAGGTGGCGAGCAGGCGGCCTGGGCAGACGTGCTTGCCGATCCCGTAGACGAGGTTCGCAGCCGCATTTCGCTCGGGATCGAAGCGGTTGTTGTCGAAGACCGCCTCGTCGCGATTGGCTGATGTCCAGTTCAGCTTGACCCGCGCCCCGCTCGGAATATCCACACCTCCGATCCGCACCGGGCACGTGGTGATGCGCCGATTGGAAACGAACGGATCGTCGAGGCGCAACACTTCATCGATGGCCGCATCCATTTGTTCATCCGAGGCCGTGCGTAACTGCGCCACGAGCCCGGGCTGCTGGGCAAGATGGGCCACAAGCACACCGACACACAGCGCGATGGACCCCAGATCGCCGCCGGTCCAGTTGCGCAGGATCGACACCAGCTCCAGCTCGGTCAGCAAGCGTCCGTCTACCATTTCCCGGCAAAGCCGGGTCGTCACGTCGTCTGGCGCGTTACCATCGGCCGCCCGGCGGGGCAGCACGACCGAGCGGATGATCTCGTCGAACTGCTCGGCCACGCCGGTCGTCCAGGCACGGTCCCCCGAGCGCGTGGCTGCGTGATTCTCTTGCATCCACTCCAGCAGTCGCGGTTCCAGCTCGGCCGGCCAACCCAACCATGCGCACTGTGCACGCACGGCGAATACCGCGCCAATGTCGCTGACGGCGTCCAGCACGACACCTTTTGGCAGATCCGCCACCAGTTGCGCAGCGACGCGCTCGAAAACCGGTACGAACGGTGTCAGTGCGTCAGGCCCCAAGAACCGGGCGATGACATTTCGGTAGCGCGTATGTTCATCGCCGTCCAGTCCATTGGGTACTTGCAAGTACCGTGAAACACCACTGGAGAATCGCTCATGGTCCAGGGCCGCAGCGGCGACATCGGCATGCCTGAGCAACACCCATTCGCCAGCAACGTTTTTGACCACCGGATGCCTGGGTCGCAGCTCATCCGTGTAGGCGCGCAGGTCTCGCCCGGCGGCGGACAAGTCATCTGGCATATGATCGGTCATGAAGCCTCCTTCACTATCCGAGCATCTTCATTGGCGATCAAATCACTGGAAGACTGTCGAAACACGGTTCAAGAAACCGCTTGAGAACGACGAGCTTCACGCCCCGACACCCGGAAGCCTTTCAATTTACAGCCCGGCGCGCGCTTTGCCAACGGCGCAGCAAGTCGAAAACAAAGCCATAAAACGCGGCAGACCAGGCGATGTATGCGGCATACAAAAAAACCGGCGGCAGAAAGTCGAGGAAATTGAACGCCAAGGCCTCGATCATTTCATGCGTACTGACGGTGTACATGCCGAGCGGGAAAACCGCGCCCCAATAGAGCGGGTCGTATTTCAGCGGGAAGCCCTTGTAGAGATGGCGCCACAAGCCAAGAATCACCAACATGGGAATCCACCAGGTGCCGGTCGCCCAGTAGAAAATCGTGAATCCTTTCAAAAACGGCAGAATCGACAACAGGAAGGGCGCGTCAGGCGCGTTGATAATCAACAAAGACCCGGCCAGCGTGGAAATCGCCATGGCCCCCATGTTGATCCAGTACGGTGGAGAGAGGTCTCCAGGGGAAAACCGGAAAAAGGTGTAGCGGTAAAAAATGAGCGACATCATCCAGATGTACAGCATGCCGCCCCACAGCCACATGGAGAGCGCAAAAAAATTGAGCTCCAGCTTATAGGGCTGCCCGATGTGCACTGCCAGCAACGCGCTGAGCACCGCCATTGACTGCGTCGCCACCACCGCGAGCAACCAGCCGCCGTTGATTCCCTTGTCCAGCGATGGTTTTTCCTGCTTGATCGTGAAGGCCGCGAAGATCGTGTAGGTCAGCCCGATCCACAGCACAATCGCCACACACCAGAATGCCACCCCCATCCGATAGCTGCCGTTCAGCACCACGAACTCGCTTCCCAGAATGCTGGAAGCGGCCACCATCGTGAAAAATCCGGGGCCGCGCAGATGATCGATCATGTCCGCAAAGAAAGGGCGCGGGTAATGAATCATGCGCAACACGGTCAGCACCCAGAGCACGCCGTAGATCGCAACATCCAGATAGAAAAGGGCCGCAGCAACGCTTGGCATGCCAAGGTGATGGGCCGCGAGAGACACGATTCCGGTGGCCATCGCCATGCCGAAATAGGCAGGCGACATATCAGACAAATGCGCAACCAATCGACTGCCGGGCTGGCTTGGTGTAATCATGCTCGCCTCAGAACATTGGCACGACATCACCGGTCACGCTGAAAAGCGATAACGCGTCTTCAGCGCCTCGTGCCGTGTGCGACCTCAGGGTGGTGCGCTCCAACAAAACGCAAACCACCAGATTGATGACATCGGGAATTCTACGCCCGGCATACGCACACAGGTTAGTGTTGATTGCTTTGATGTCTGCACAGTCGTCTGGACGGTGTTTATGACGACGAGGCCGCGGTTCGACGCCTCGACGTGCCGAGCATGCCGGATTTTGTTGCGTCCAATTCGAGCGCACACACCACATCTCGGAAAAACAGCCATGCTAGCGGCAGCCATTCGCGCGGCCATGTCACGATCCATTCGAACTTGATTCACTCATGCAGCACGACAAACCGGCGCCGCCTGATGACAGGTCACGGCGCCGGCGATGGCACGTCAGGCTGCGTGAATCATCTTCACTCCTGGTAATACCCCACACCAATCAGCGCCCCGCCTTCGCGACGCACGTAGGAGCGCTTTTTCTCGACGGCGTTGGTGACCGGGTTGCGCCAGACATAGTCGACCACGGCCTCTTCGCCGGAGGCGGTCTTGTCGATCATTTCCTTGACGATGGCGTGGCCTTCGGCATCGGTAATGCCGACGGCATCCTTGCCGGTGAGCGTTGGGTTCATGCCCATGGCGTTGAAGTTGCCGCTGGCCAGATCGACGGCGAACACATAGAGGTCGTTCTGCACAAATACGCCGTGGCGGTCGTTGAAGGCGGTGTTGGCTTTTTCGATGCCTTCGGTTTTGGCATAGGCGATGGCGCGGGTGAGCATTTTTTGCGCATCCGCTGCCGTCGAGCGCGGGGCGAAATATCCGACGCCGAGCACATAGTCATTCACTTTGCCGACAAAGCTGACCTTGGGTTCAACATGGTTGGTCTTGCGATTGAGCCACATGTACCGCACCTGGCCCTCGCCGTTTCGGACGCTGATATCGATCATGTCCTTGAACAACGGGTTGCCGGCGGCGTCGGTGGTGCCGAGCACGTTGAGGCCGACCAGCGCCTCGGGGGCGGCGCCGCTGGCGTGATAAGCGCCCTGGTTGTCGATCACGAACACGTAAAGGTCTTTGCTGACGAACTTGCCTTTCTGATTGTTGAAAGCGACAAAGGAACGCTCAGGACCGTTGGCCTGCATGTATTTGATGGCCTGATCGAACAGGGCGCGCGCTTCACGCGGGGTGCCGCGGTCGGCGGCGAAGGCGCCGGTGGCGAGGCTGGCGGCGAGTGCAGCGGCAAGCAGGTGGCGGGCGGGCTTCATAGAAATCTCCAGTCGGTGTCGATAGGTGTGTCATGGGTGGGCAAGTGATCCGAAATGGAGCACTTGCGTCGGTTCGTGACGTGCTGGCCGGGGCGGAACACCGCTGCCGGGCGGCTTGTGACGTCGCTCAAGGACAGTGCTGCAACTGGCGTGCCAGTACGCGCGACGACGCCGACGAGGCGCAGTTGACCCCGCCTCGTCGGCCGGCGATGCGACCGCGACAGGCGACAAAACATGGGCACACAAAAAGGCCGGGGCCCGCGACTTCTCACGGGCCTCGGCCACGGCTTGAGATACTGCCGCCCGACAGACAGGCGGCTGTGTGGATCAGCTCTTGTGGAGCTTGAACACCCACACCGAACCGCCTTGCTCAAGGAAGTTCACCCGCTGGGCAACATCGCCGCCCCACAGCGGTACGGCGCCGCCCCAGCCGGAGACCACGGCGATGTACTGCTCACCGTCCTGTTCCCAGGTGACCGGAGGTGCGACCACGCCGGAACCGGTCTGGAAGCTCCATACTTCCTTGCCGGTGGTAGCGTCCAGCGCCTTCAGGTAGCCCTCGGGCGTGCCATAGAACGCCAGGTTGCCGGCGGTGGTCAGCACACCACCCCACAGCGGGGCGTAGTTCTTGTTTTCCCACACGATCTTGCCGGTGACCGGATCGACCGCGCGCAACGCGCCGATGTAGTCCTCGTTCAAGGCCTTGATGGTGAAGCCAGCGCCCAGGTAGGCCGCGCCTTTCTTGTACGAGACGGGCTCGTTCCAGATGTCCATCGCCCACTCGTTGGCCGGCACATAGAAGTAGCCGGTCTTCGGGTTGTAGGCGATCTGCTGCTGGTTCTTGCCACCCAGGAAGGACGGTGCGGAGGTAACCACTTCGCCCTTCTTGCCGTCGCCACCCTTGCTCGGGTCGCCCGGACGGTTGGCGTCGTCATACACCGGACGGCCGGTCTTCAGGTCGATGCTCTTGGCCCAGATGATCTTGTGCACGAACGGGAAAGCGTTGAGCAGCTTGCCGTTGGTACGGTCGAGCACGAAGAAGAAACCGTTGCGGTCAGCCTTGCCACCGGCCTTGATGGTCTTGCCGTCCTTGACGTAGTCGAAGGAGACAAACTCGTTCACGCCGTCATAGTCCCAGCCGTCATGCGGCGTGGTCTGGTAGTGCCAGACGATCTTGCCGGTTTCCGGGTTGATCGCGACGGTGGAGGACGAAAACAGGTTGTCGCCCGGGCGCAGGTGGCTGTTCCACGGGGCCGGGTTACCGGTGCCGGCAAAGATCAGGTTGGTCTCCGGATCATAGGTGGCGCCAGCCCAGGTGGCAGCACCGCCGGTCTTCCACAGGTCGCCCGGCCAGGTGGCGTTGGTCTTGCCCGAGATGCCATTTTCGGCCGCTTTGCCGTCGGCGCCGTAGGTGTAGCCCATGTGGCCTTCGACCACCGGACGCGACCACTTCATCTTGCCGGTCAGGGCGTCGCGCGCCTCGATACGGCCCACCACACCAAACTCACCGCCCGACACACCGGAGATGACCATGCCCTTGACGATGATCGGTGCGGCCGTCATCGAGTAGCCAGCGTGGTAATCGTCGACCTTCTCTTTCCACACGACCTTGCCGGTTTCGCGGTTCAGCGCCACCAGCTGAGCATCGAGCGTGCCGAAGATCACCAGATCACCAAACAGTGCGGCACCGCGGTTAACCACGTCGCAACACGGCATGATGCCGTCGGGCAGGCGGTGCTCGTACTTCCACAGCTTCTTGCCGGTCTTTACATCCAGCGCAAAAATACGGCTATACGAGGCGGTGACGAACATCACGCCGTCGTGAATCAGCGGTTGCGATTCCTGCCCGCGCTGCTTCTCCCCACCGAAGGACATTGACCACACCGGCACCAGATCCTTGATGGAATCGGTGTTGATCTTGTCCAGGGCTGAATACCGCTGGCCCTGCGTGCCCATACCGAAAGACACCACATCGTTCGCGGTCGCCGCGTCCTGCACGATGTCGGCGTCGCTCACGCCTTTGGCCTGAATGCTGCCCATGCCCATCACCGATGCGGCGATCAGCGAGACTGCGACGGCCCAGCGCTTGTTGGATTTGCTCCTGCCTTCCATTGAGTAACCTCCTTGAGTTTTCTTGTCCTGCCCCGTGCTTGCCCAGGCGGGCAATGCCAGAACATGGCAAGGGACTTCCGCAAGAGGCATGCCATTGATCGACACCTGTCGCAGCCGATCACACCACCCGCCGTTCAAGCGCCCGCAAACGCCCACTGAACACACCATTAGCCCGGCTTGTACGCCCGCCACCGCGCACGTTTCGATTGCCAATCCGGGCCACCGCAGGCCAGCGCGCTGCTTCGAAACACGTCACTTGCTCCAAAGTGCAACACCTGACGCGGCACGGGGCGGAACAGCGACACAACGCGCTTAACCCGTCGGGGCGCCACGACCCACCATTCACGCTGTTCCCGGGGCATGCAGGCCGGCGCTGGCCCCGACCGCCTATCTGGCACGCGGCTTGCACTTACTGATCACATCAAACAGAGCGTGCACACCACGCCGATCAGGAGACATGCATGCCCCGGTTGCCGCGCCTTGCCGTGTTTGGACTCGCCTTGTGGGCGACGCTGGCCGTTGCCCAGCCCGACCCGCTCGACTCCGCCCGCTGGGGCGACATGCGCGCCCAGCTCTTCGGCGCCGACGCCCAAGTGGTGTTCGATTCGCGCGTGAGTGTGATTGGCCCGCTCACCGCCGAAGACCCCATGAACGTGCCCATCGCGGTCGACGCCTCGGCACTGCCCGACGTGGTCGAGGTGCTGGTATTCGCCGACTTCAACCCGATCACCAAAGTGCTGGCCTTCCGCCCCGTCGCGGCACGTGCCGAGCTGGCCTTTCGCATCAAGCTGCAGCAATCCTCGCCGGTGCGCGCGGCCGCCCGCACGACCGACGGCGTGTGGCATGTCGGCGGCACCTGGGTTATCACCACCGGCGGCGGCTGTACCGTGCCCTCCACCGGCTCGGCCTCACCCGAATGGCAGCGCCGGCTCAACGAGGTGAGCGGACGCATCTGGTCGCGCCCCGAAGGCAACCGGGTGCGGCTGCGCATCATCCACCCGATGGACACCGGGCTGGCCGCCAGCATTCCGGCCTTCTACATCGAACAACTCAGCATCACCGACGGCCAGCACCGCGTGCTGATGGAGATCGACGCCTTCGAACCGGTCAGCGAAAACCCGCTGTTCACGCTCGACCTGCCGCCCGCCATCACCGACCTGGGCGCGGTGCAGATCACCGGCCGCGACAACAACGGCAACAAGGTCAACGCACAGGTGGCACGATGAAGCGCCTGCTCGCCGCCCTCGCCCTCATCGCTTGCCTGCCGGTCGCGCAGGCCGCCGGCTTCGACTACCGTCTCGCGCCGCGCCAGATCGCGCCCGACACCTGGGTGCTCGAAGGCGCGCAAGAAGACTTCTCCTTCGCCAACGGCGGGCGCATCGTCAACACCGCCTTCGTCGTCACCGACGCCGGCGTGGTGGTGATCGACAGCGGCCCCTCACGCCAGTACGGCGAGCAGACCGTCGCCGCCATCGCCCGCGCCACCGACAAACCCATCATCAAGGTGTGGATCACCCACCACCACCCCGACCACTTTCTCGGCAATCAGGCCTTCGCCACCAGGACGCTGGGCGCGCTGGAGCGCACCATCAGCGACATCGCGGCCGAAGGCAAAGCCTTCAACGAAAACATGTACCGCCTGGTCGGCGACGCCATGCGCAACACCGAAGTGGCGGTGCCGACCGAAGCGCTCGTACCCGGCATCGTCGAGATCGGCGGCCACCGCTTCGAGCTGCTCGCCCTCGACGGCCACACCGCCGGCGACCTCGCGGTGTTCGACCACAGCACCGGCGTGCTGTTTGCCGGCGACCTCGTCTTCCACGACCGCACACCGACCACCCCGCACGCCACCATCGCCCGCTGGCTCAAGAGCCTCGACGTGCTCGCGGCCCTGCCCTTCAAACAGCTCGTACCCGGCCACGGCCCGGTCGCCGCCGACGCTGGCCCGATCCGCCAGACGCGCGACTACCTCAAATGGCTGGACGCCTTGCTCACCCAGAGCGCCGCCGCCGGCCTCGACATGACCGAAGTCATGCGCCTGCCCCTGCCAAAAGTCTTCCGCCAGATGGCCGTCATCGACGCCGAGTTTCCGCGTTCGGTCAGCCATCTGTTTCCGGCCGCAGAAGAAGCGGCGCTCAACACCACATCAAGCCACGCTAAGCACTGAACAATGATCAAACACACCCCCATCGCCCTCCTGATCGCCGCCCTAGGCAGCGCCTCCGCCCACGCGGCTGACCCCGCCACCCTCGGCACGGTCGACGTCATCGGCACCGCCCCGCTGCCTGGCCTCGATGTGCCGCGCGACCACGTGCCCTCGGCCATCCGTACACTCGACGACAGCGCGCTACGCAAGGCCGGCGGCAGCTCGCTGGCCGAAAACCTCCAGCGCCGCCTGCCCGGCGTGTCGGTCAACGAAGTGACCGGCAACCCGCTGCAGGCCGACCTCAACTACCGCGGCTTCACCGCCAGCCCCCTGCTCGGCACGCCCCAGGGCCTGTCGGTGTTCATGGACGGCGTGCGGCTCAACGAAACCTTCGGCGACGTGGTCAGCTGGGACCTGATTCCCCAGTCCGCCATTGCCGATCTCACCCTCGCCCCCGGCGCCAACCCGCTCTACGGCCTCAACACCCAGGGCGGCGCCATCGGCCTGCACACCAAGCGCGGCGACACCCACCCCGGCGGCGAAGCCAGCCTGTCGAGCGGCGCCTTCGGTCGCACCCGGGCCAGCCTGTCGCATGGCGGCTCCAAAGACGAGCTGTCGTGGTTCGTCGCCGGCGACGCCCTGCGCGACGACGGCTGGCGCGAACGCTCCCCGTCCGAGGCCGGTCAGTTCTTCGGCAAGCTGGCCTGGACCACGGCCACCACCGACATCGCCCTCACGCTGGCGCAAGCCAACACCGACCTCATCGGCAACGGCCTGACGCCCACCAGCTTGCTGGCCGACGACCGCAACACCGTATTCACCCACCCCGACCAGACCCGCAACCGCAGCACCCTGCTCGCCCTGTCGGCCAGCCACTGGCTGAACGACAGCGACCGCCTCGCCGCCAACGCCTACCTGCGCCGCACCCGCTCGCGCACCCTCAACGGCGACGCCAACGACGACTACGAAGACGCCTACGAGAATTGGGTGACCGGCGGCATGATCGGCCCGGCACCGGACGAAACCGGCGTGCTCAACCGCACCGCCACCGACCAGAACGGCGCCGGCCTCGGCCTGCAATGGACGCACTACGCCGAGCGCCACCAGTTCGCTCTTGGCGTGAGCCACGACCGCGGCCACGCCCGCTTCTCGCAGACCGCGCAAGAAGGCGAACTGACCGACAAGCGCGGCGTGGACACCGACGAAGCCAGCGAGCTGGAAAACAAACTCTCCGGCCGCACCCTCACCACCAGTGTGTATGTGACCGACACCATCGCCCTGGCGCCCACCGTGCAACTGACCGCCGCCGCCCGCTTCAACCACACCCATGTCATCAACCGCGACAAGCTCAACCGCACCGCCCCCAACCTCGACGGCGACTTCACCTACAACAAGCTCAACCCCGCACTCGGCCTCACCTGGCAAGCCAGCCCGGCGCTGACCATGTATGGCGGCGTCAGCCAGAGCAACCGCGCCCCCAGCCCCATCGAACTGGGCTGCGCCGACCCCGACAACCCCTGCACCCTGCCCAACGCCCTGGCCGCCGACCCCTTCCTCAAGCAGGTGGTCACCCGCAGCCTCGAGCTCGGCCTGCGCGGCCAAAGCGGCGAGGGCCTGCGCTGGCACGCCGGCCTGTTCCGCGCCACCAACCACGACGACATCCTGTTTGTCGGCACCTCCACCAGCGCCGGCTACTTCACCAACTTTGGCCAGACCCGCCGTCAGGGTCTCGAACTGGGCGCCAGCGGCAATGCCGGCGCCGTCGACTGGCGCGTCGACTACACCTTGCTCGACGCCAGCTTCCGCAGCAGCGCCTGCCTGCTGGCCGAAAACAATTCGAGCCGCGGCCAGAGCGCCGAGTGCACCGCCGACGGCCAGGACGACGAAATCCTCGTCTCGCGCGGCGACCGCCTGCCCGGCCTGCCGCGCCACAGCCTCAAGCTCGGCGTCGACTGGCGCGCCACCGAGCGGCTCACCGTCGGCGCCAGCGTGCTCGCCTACAGCGGCCAGACCGCCCGCGGCAACGAAAACAACCAGCACCGCGCCGGCACCGCCACCGACCGCTTCGGCGAGACCCGCGAGTTCGACGACGACGGCAAGCTGCCCGGCTACGCCATCCTCAACCTCTCGGCCGACTACGCCCTCGGCAGCGGCTGGACACTGTTCGGCCGCATCGACAACGTCTTCGACCAGCGCTACGCCACCGCCGCCGCGCTGGCCGAAAACCCCTTCGTGGGCGGTAGCTTCCAGGCCGACCCCGACGACTGGCGCCGCGAGCGCTTCGAAGCGCCGGGCACCCCGCGCGCGGGCTGGATCGGCGTGCGCTACGCCTGGGGCGGTCGCTGATGCACCCCCGCGCCCGCCTCGATACCCGCGTCAGCCTGGTGGTCACCCTGGCCGCCGCGGCGCTTATGCTGTTTGGCGGCACGCTGTGGCTGGCCGCCACACGCGACGCCATCCATGAAGAAATCGAGGCGGCGACGCGGGTTGCCGAACAATGGGTTGCCGTCCTCTCGCAAGACGCCGCAGCCGACCCCGAGCACATCGTGCAGCAACTGGCGGCGGTGGGCCGGGTGCGGGCCAATACGCTGGAGGCACACGACGCCATTGGCGCGCTGCGCTACCGCTCGCCCGCGCCGACCTACAAAGCCGGGCGCGACGCGCCGGCGTGGTTCGCCGCCCTGCTCCGCCCCGACTTCGCACCGCGCGTCGTCACCGGCGCGAACTTGCACATCCGCCTCCTCCCCGACGCCTCGCGCTCGGTGCTCGACGCCTGGGACAACGCCATCGCCGCTGCCGGCTGGGCGCTGGCCATCCTGTGCCTGCTCGGCATCGCCGTGCGCCGCGCCATCGACCGCGCGCTGGCCCCGCTCACCGAATTCGAGACTGCCCTCGATCACGCCGGCGACGGCCACTTCGAGCACCGCCTGCCGCGCCAGCGCAGCCTCGAACTCGACCGCCTCGCGGAGCGCTACAACCAGATGGCGACTCAGCTCGCCTCATCGCTGGACCACAACGCGCGCCTTGAAGAAGTCCAGGCCTTCAGCCGCGCCGTGACCGCCCGGCTCGAAGAAGAACGCCGTCAGCTCGCCCGCGAACTGCACGACGAGTTCGGCCAGGGCATCACCGCCGTGCGCGCCATCACTGGCGCCATTGCCCAGAAGAGTCGCGACGACGCCGGCCTGCACGGCAACGCCCAGGCCATTCTGGCCATGACCGGGCAGATGCAGGACGGCGTGCGCGCCATTCTCGAGCGCCTGCGCCATCCCGGCACCGACACCCCGGCCCGGCTCGATGACGCGCTCACCGCCTACTGCGCCCACTGGCGCAATTGCTACCCGGCGGTGGACGTCCAACTCAAACTCGCAGCGCTGCCCGATACGCTGGACGACGCGTTCAGCCTCACCGTGCTGCGTCTGGTGCAAGAGGCGCTCACCAATGTCGCCCGCCACGCCCACGCCCACCACGTCAGCGTGCAGCTCGACACCACGACCACCGGACTTGCGCTCACGATTGCCGACGACGGCCGCGGCTTCGAACCCACCGCCCCCACCGCCCGCCTCGGCCTCACCGGCATGCACGAACGCGTCGCCGCCCGCCACGGCCGGCTCCACATCGCCGCCACGCCCGGCACCGGCACCACCTTGTTCATGCACCTGCCCTGGCCAAACGCCGACACCGCCATGCACACCCCGCAGCACGCCTTCACCCCAGGAGAACCCTCATGAACCCCCAACCGCTATCCGGACTGCGCCTTGTCATCGCCGACGACCACGCCGTCGTGCGCATGGGCTTTCGTCTCCTGCTCGAGGGCGCCGGCGCCACCGTGCTGGCCGAGGCAGAAAGCGGCGAGCAAGCCATTGCGCTGTTTGCCGAGCACCGTCCCGACGCCCTGGTGATGGATGTCTCCATGCCCGGCCAGGGCGGCCTCGCCACGCTGGAGCGCCTCACCGCCCACCATCGTGGTGCGCGCGTGCTGATGCTCTCGGCCCATGACGACATGCAGATCCCCGCCCGCGCGCTCAAGGGCGGCGCCACCGGCTACCTGTGCAAACGCGCCCGGCCCGAAGAGCTGGTGCGCGCGGTCGGCTGTGTGGCACGCGGCGAACGCTACATCGACCCCGAGCTGGCACCGCGCCTGGCGCTGGCGCAGTTCAGCGACAGCGACCCGGCGGCGCAGTTGTCTGACAAGGAATTCACCGTTTTCAAACAGCTCGCGCTCGGCCGCTCGGTGGCCGAAGTGGCCGACACGCACCATCTTGCACCCAGCACGGTTGGCACGCACCTGTACCGCATCAAGCAAAAACTCAATGCAAGCAACGCCGCCGAGCTGGCGCTGATCGCCGTGCGCAGCGGGCTGATCGAGGTGTGACCCGACACCGACCATGGCACTGGCTGGCCCTGTGCGTCGGGCTGTTGAGCCTCGCAAGCGCGGCGGCCGGCCAGCTCAGCCGTGACGAGGTCGCGCGACGCATCTCGCCACCCCTGGTGGTCGGCGAGAAGCCGGCCGACACCCCAGCCTGGCCAATCAGCAGTGAGCTCACGCCCGACGCCGGTCCGGTTGGCTGGGTGTTCGAATCGAGTGACCTCGCACCCATCCCCGGTTTCGAAGGCACGCCCTACAACCTGCTGATCCAGATCGACTCCACCGGCAAACTGATCGACGTCGAACTGCTGCGCCAGCATGAGCCGGTGTTTCTCAGCGGCCTCGGCGAAGCGCCGCTGCACGCCTTTCTCGCCCAATACGCGGGCCTCAACCTGAGCCAATCCATCACCGTCTCCACGGCGTATTCAGATCGCGGCAGTGCACGGCGAGACGACCCGAACCGCGTGGTGCTCGACGGCGTGACCAAGGCCACCGCCTCGGTGCGCATCGCCAACCAGACCGTGCTCACCGCCGCGCTCGCCGTCGCCCGCGCCCAGCTCGGCTTTGCCGGCCCGGCACAGCAAACACCGCCCGCCGAAGTGCGCGAGGCCTTGTTCGAAGTGCGCAGCTTTGCCCAATTGCTGGCCGACGGCGCGATCGCAAAACTCCGCCTGAGCCGCGCCGATGTCGACGCCTTGTTTGCCGGCACCGACGGTGCCGGGCTGGACTCCTCGGGCGAGGCGCCCGACGCGCTGGTCACCGAGCTGTACGTCGCCTATCTGAACGCACCGACCATCGGCCGCGCCATCCTCGGCGACGCCGGCTACACGCATCTGCACGACTTTCTTGAACCCGGCCAGCACGCCTGGTGGGTGGCCAGCGCGGGGCCGGACGCGTTTATCGACGCGCGCTTCGTCCGAGGCACCGCCCCCGAACGGCTTGGCATGAAGCAGCACGGCACGCCCTTTGAGCTGCGCGATTTCGACATCGCCCCCGCGCCACCGCCCGGCGCGCCGCCACTGAACGCCGCACTGGTGCTTCGCACATCGCCACTGTCGGGGCTGGACCCGGCCGCCGAGCAGCTCTTTGAACTGAGCTTCACCCGCCAGCGCGGGCAGATCCTGCCGCAGCGCTTCTATGGCAACGCCACGCTGGCCTACACGCCGCCCGCGGCCTACTTCCGCCTGCCGCCCACGCCATTGCCGGAGTGGCTGATTGCCTGGCGCGAACGCGCGGTCGAGTTGTCGATCATTGGCATTGCGCTACTCGTCCTGAGCGTCGCGCTGGCCCGGCCGCGCTGGCTGAGTGTGTCGGCGCGCCGGCTGCGCAGCTTCCGCCTCGGCTTTCTCGCCTTCACCTTGGTGTACATCGGCTGGATCGCACAGGGTCAGCTGTCGATTGTGCAGATCACCGGCGCCATCAAAACGCTGGCCGCCGAGCACGGGCTCACCAGCTTTCTGTACGACCCGGTGTCGTTGCTGATCATGGCCTTCACACTGCTCAGCTTTTTTATGTGGGGGCGCGGCACTTTCTGCGGCTGGCTCTGCCCCTTTGGCGCGCTTCAGGAATTTGCCGCCCTGCTCGGCGCCCGGCTCGGACTCAAAGCGCGCAAGCTGCCGCCGCGCCTCGCCTACGCGCTCGACCGGGGTCGCTATGTGATCTTGCTCGTGCTGGTGGTGAGCGCCGCGCTGGCGCCGGCGATGGCCTCGCGTCTGGTCGAAGTCGAACCTTTCAAAACCGCCATCACCGTCGGCTTTGACCGCGCCTGGCCCTTCGTGCTTTACGCGCTTGCGCTGCTCGCACTCGGCGCGGTGTATTACAAATTTTTCTGCCGCTACCTGTGCCCGCTGGGCGCGGCAATGGTGATCGGCGGCAAGCTGCGCCTGCTCGACTGGCTGCCGCGCCGCGCCGAGTGCGGCCAGCCGTGCCAAAGTTGCCGCCATCGCTGCGCCTATGACGCCATCGACCGCAAGGGCACCATCCGCTATCAGGACTGCTTTCAGTGCCTGGACTGCGTCGGCATTTATCACGACGCGGCACGCTGTGCGCCGCTACTGCTGTATCGGCGTAAAGGCCGGCGGATTGTCCTCGCCAGTGCGCCAACGACCAGCACCGGCACACCTTCATAGCGCGAACGCCCATCTTCGGTGGAGGCGAACCCTGATGTTTCTCGAGGCGACACGTCTATACACTGAGTCCACCCTGAGACGCGAACATTCGACCCCATTGGTCGCGAGGGAGGAGACATGGATTCACTCAGCTTCACCGATTTCACCTCAGCAAGCCGCGCCATTCTGCGCTACCTGCACCTTCGGCTCGGTTTCAAGCTGTGGATGGTCACCCGCACAGAGGGCGAGGACTGGATCGTGCTCGACGTCGAGGATCAAGGTTATGGCGTCGAACCCGGCACCGTGTTTCGCTGGGCCGATTCGTTCTGCTCCGAAATGGTCAAGGGCAACGGCCCACGCATTGCCCCGCGTTCTGATTCGATTCCCGCTTACGCCGCCGCGGCGATCGGCCAGCAGGTCGACATCAAGGCTTACGTCGGCCTGCCACTGACACGCGCCGATGGCAGCCTGTTTGGCACGCTATGCGCTATCGACCCGGCGTATCAGCCAGAGTCCATCGTCGACGAGCTTCCGCAGATCGAACTGCTCGGCGCCCTGCTGGGCACCATCCTGCAATCCGAACTGAATGCGACCGACGAAAAGCGGCGCGCCGAACGCCTCGCCGCTGAGGCTCTGACCGATGGGCAAACCGGCTTGTACAACCGCCGCGGCTGGGATGCCCTGATGCTCCAGGAAGAAACCCGATGCCGCCGCTTCGGTCACTCGGCGGCAGTCATCGTTGCCGATCTGGATGGTCTCAAGAGAATCAATGACGCCAACGGGCACGCCGCGGGCGATGCGCTGATTACCCAAGCCGCCGACATCCTGCGCAGCTGCGTGCGCGGCAACGACATCATCGCTCGGCTCGGCGGCGACGAATTCGGCATCTTGAGTGTGGAGTGCGATCCCGCGGGTGCGCAGACCCTGTTTGAACGTCTGCGCTCTGCGAGCGAAGCGGCAGGCGTCGAAATGTCCATCGGCCTGGCCATGCGCGGGCATGTCACCGGCCTTGAGGAAGCCTGCGAACAGGCCGATCAGGCCATGTTCGCCGACAAGCGGGCGCGCAAGGCCGCCCGCCTCTGATCACCCGGCCTCAGGCCGCGGCTTCGATCTGCTCCGACAGTTCCAGCCAGCGGTCTTCATGCGCGGCCAGCTTGTCGGTCAAGCTCTGCACCTGAACACCGATTTCGCCAATCTGCTGGGTTGACAGCTGCGAAGCAAGCCGCGCCTCCAGACCGTGCTTTTCGGTTTGCAGATCGAGAATGGTCTGCTCCAGTTTGCCCAGATCGCGCTTGAGCCCCTTGAGCTCGGCACTGTCCTTCTTGACGGGCGCAGGCACCGCGGCGACGGGCGCGGCGTGCTTGGCCGCTTTCACCGATTCCTTCACGCTCTCGCGCACACGCTTGGCTTCGTCGAGCAGATAACGCTGGTAGTCGTCCAGGTCGCCATCGAAGGGCGCGATGCCGCCGCGCGACACCAGCCAGAATTCGTCGCACACCGAACGCAGCAGCGAGCGGTCGTGACTGACCAGCATCACCGTGCCTTCGAATTCGTTGAGCGCCATCGACAGCGCCTCGCGGGTGGCCAGATCGAGGTGGTTGGTCGGCTCGTCGAGCAGCAGCAGGTTCGGGCGCTGCCACACCAGCATGCACAGCACGAGGCGGGCTTTTTCGCCGCCGCTCATGGTGCCCACCGGCTGCTTGACCATGTCGCCGCTGAAATTGAAGGTGCCGAGGAAAGTGCGCAGATCCTGCTCGCGACCGCTCTGCCCGACCGGCACGCCTTCCTTGGCCATGCGCACCATGTGCTCGAGCGGGTTGTCGAGCGGGCGCAGCACGTCGAGTTCTTGCTGGGCAAAGTAGCCGATGTTCAAACCCTTGCCTTCGATCACATCGCCGCTGACCGGCTTGAGCGCGCGTGCGATGGTTTTCACCAGCGTCGACTTGCCCTGACCGTTGGCGCCGAGAATGCCGATGCGCTCACCGGCCATCACCGACTTGCTCACGCCGCTGACGATGACCGTCGAGGGCGTGCCGGCCGGTGCGTCTTCGGCGGGCGGGTAGCCAAAGCAGGCCGAGTCCATCGCCAGCATGGGGTTGGGCAGGTTGGCCGGCTCTTTAAACTCAAAGGTAAAGTCGGCATTGGCCAGCACCGGCGCGAGGCGGTCCATGCGGTCCAGCGCCTTCACCCGGCTCTGGGCCTGCTTGGCCTTGCTGGCCTTGGCCTTGAAGCGGGCGATGAATTTTTGCAGGTGGGCGATCTTGTCCTGCTGCTTGGCGTAGGCGTTCTGCTGCAATTCCATCTGCAGCGCGAGCGTGTCTTCAAAGGTGCTGTAGTTGCCGCCGTAACGCGTGAGCTTGGCGTGATCAATATGCAGCGTCACATCGGTGATCGCGTCGAGGAATTCGCGGTCGTGGCTGATCACCACCAGCGTGCCGGCGTAGCGCTTGAGCCAGGCTTCGAGCCACACCAGGGCGTCGAGATCGAGGTGGTTGGTCGGCTCGTCAAGCAGCAGCAGGTCGGACGGGCACATCAGCGCCCGCGCCAGTTGCAGACGCATCCGCCAGCCACCCGAGAAGCTGTTGACCGGGTTGCACAATTCGGTGGTCTTGAAGCCCAAACCAAGAATCAGCGCCTGTGCGCGCGCTTGCGCGTCGTGCGCGCCGGCGTCGTGCAGCGCCATATAGGCATAGGCCATGCGCTCGCCGTCGTCGGTGGCTTCGGCAGCATGCACCTCGGCCTGCGCGGCCACCAGCGCGGTGTCGCCTTCGATCACGAAGTCGGTCGCCGACTGATCGGTTTCCGGCATGTCCTGCGCCACCTGGCCCATACGCCACTGCGCAGGCACGCTGAAATCGCCGGCATCTTCCTGCAGCGTTCCATTGAGAAGCGCGAACAGCGTCGACTTGCCCGCGCCGTTGCGCCCCACCAGACCGACCTTCTCGCCGGGATTCAAAGTCGCCGAAGCGTTGTCCAGCACCACTTTGGCGCTACGGCGCAGAGTGACGCCTTTGAGAATGATCATGCGGGTGAAACTCCAGCGGGTCTGGCAACAGCGTGCAGCAAGACGGAAAAAGAAGCGTGTCGGGCGAGCGCCCGGACGGCAAGGGCGGAAGTATCCCCGCCCGTACCGACCGCAGTCAATCGAACCGACCGGCGGTCAGGGCAGGATGCGGGCGCGCCCAGGATGCCACGCACGGCCGATGAATTCATGAGCTGTTATCGCAGCAACAAGGTGGGCATGCAGGTCGACTTGAGCATTTCGGTCGTTTTGCTACCGAACAGCAAACTGCGCAAGGGCGAATGGCTGTAGGCGCCCATCACCAGCATGTCGAAATCGCCCGTGGCCAGCGCGGCGGCAACCACCTCTTCGGGGCTGCCTTCCTTGACGCTGCCAGTCGCCTCAATGCCGCTGGCCACCAGTGTGGCAACGGCGGCATCCAGCGCCTTCCTGTCGGTCGATCCCGGCTTGTTCGCAGTCAGCAACTGCAGTTTCAGGCCGTTGAACAAAGGGCTGCGCGCCAGCATATCGACACCCTTGCGGGTCACGTTGCTGCCATCGAAGGCAAACAGCACGGATTTCGGTTCCCGGTACGCTTCGGTCACCACCAGCACGGGGCGGGTGGCGGAGCGCACGACCCACTCCAGGTGTTTGCCAAGGCCGGCTTTTGCATCGGGCTTCGGGCGCCCGTTGCGGCCAATGATCAGCAGCCGGCTGCCTTCTTGCTGCTCGGCCAGCGTCTCCTCGATGTCGCCATGGCGCAGACGGCTGTCGACGGTGGTCGCGCCACCTTGCACGGCACGCTCGCGCAGGCCGGAGAGCAGGTCACGACCCCGCTCACGCGCGAGACGCGTGCGCTCGGCATCTTCCTGGGTCAGCCGGTCCATCAGCTTCTCCTGGGCGTCGAGACCAATGGAGCCGCTGTGGTCCTGATCGCTGGAGAGTTCGACATGGCGCTCGAGCACATGCAACAACTCCACCGGCGCATCGAGACGGCGGGCCGCCCAGCTTGCATAGTCGGTCACGACATCGGCCAGCGGCGTGGTGTCCACGCAGGCGAGAATCTTGCGATCGATATTCATGTGCATTCTCCTCAGTGGCCCAGCAGCACGTCGTCGGCGCCGTCTTTGTCGTGGACGGCGAACTTGTCCACCATCGTGGCGCTCGCTTCGTTCAGGCCGATGACCTCGACCTCGGTGCCCTCGCGGCGGAATTTGAGCACCACCTTGTCCAGCGCGCTGACCGCGGTAATGTCCCAGAAGTGGGCGCGGCTGACGTCGATACGGACCGTGTTGAGCACCTCTTTGTAGTCGAAGGCGTTGGCGAAGCGCTCCGCCGAGGCGAAGAACACCTGGCCACTGACCTGGTAGCTGCGGCTGCGGCCGTCGTCCTCGGTACGCGAGCCGATGCGCAGGATCTGCCCGACCTTGTGGGCAAAGAAAAAGCCCGACAGCAACACGCCGGTCAGCACGCCCTTGGCCAGGTCGTGGGTCGCCACGGTCACGACCACGGTGGCAAACATCACCATCGAAGAGCTCTTGGGGTGCTCACGCAGATTGGTGATGGAGCCCCAGTTGAAGGTGCCGATCGACACCATGATCATCACCGCCACCAGCGCCGCCATCGGGATCTGCTTGACCCAGTCGCCCAGGAAAACCACCAGAATCAGCAGCACCACCCCGGCGATCAGCGTCGACAGCCGGCCACGGCCGCCCGATTTCACGTTGATGACCGACTGCCCGATCATCGCGCAGCCCGCCATCCCGCCGATGAAGCCGGTGGCGATGTTGGCGATGCCCTGGCCGACGCATTCCTGGCTCTTGTCGCTCTTGGTGTCGGTCAGGTCATCAACAATGGTGGCGGTCATCAGCGATTCGAGCAGGCCGACCACCATCAGCGTCAGCGAGTACGGCAGGATGATTTGCAGCGTCTCCAGATTGAAGGGCACATTCGGCATCAGGAAGGACGGCAGGCTGTCGGGCAACTCGCCCATATCGCCGACCGTACGGATGTCGAGGCCAAGCGCAATGGAGACCACGGTCAGGACAATGATGGTCACCAGCGGCGACGGCACGGCACGGGTGATATACGGCAAGCCGTAGATAATGCCCAGCCCCGCCGCCGTCATTGCATAGACGTGCCAGGTGACATCAGTCAGTTCTGGCAACTGGGCCATGAAAATCAGGATGGCCAAGGCGTTGACGAAGCCGGTGACCACCGAGCGCGACACGAAGCGCATCAGCTGGCCCAGCTTCAGCCAGCCGGCAAAGATCTGCAGCACCCCGGTCAGCACCGTGGCCGCCAGCAGATAGTCGAGGCCGTGCGACTTGACCAGGCTCACGATGACCAGGGCCATGGCACCGGTGGCGGCCGAAATCATCCCCGGCCGGCCACCGAAGAAGGCGGTCAGCGTGGCGATCGAGAAGGAGGCATACAGGCCCACCTTGGGGTCCACGCCCGCGATGATGGAAAAGGCAATCGCCTCGGGAATCAAGGCCAGCGCGACCACAAGACCTGCGAGCAGATCGTTGCGGACATTCGAAAGCCAGTCCTGCTGGAGTCGGTGTAGGGACATAGTTATCGGTATGTCGGCCGTAATGGCCGAATGAAGAAGAACAGGAAACGCACGACACCCGACAACACGACGGGCGAAGAAGACCCAGCGGCAACGCACCTGCGTCGCCGACGAGATGGCGCGGGGCGCCTTCAGACGTAGATCAGGGGGGTGTTACAGCGCAGAAGTAGCCACGCGGCAGGGCAGCGCCGCGATAGTTGACGGGCTGCGCGCCATGCACGGCAAAGCCATTGAGACGGATGCATTGCGATGGGATTGAGCGGCGCGCGGCGACTACGTTCATGGCGGCATTGTGCATCGCACAACGACGTCGAGTCAAGGCAGAAGCCAGCGCCACCTCGCTTCGTCAGCATCTGGCACCGACGAATCCGGCTGAGCGCATCGGGACGGATCATGGCGCACAAACGGGTGTCGGGTGCCAGGAGGCGCCCGGCGCATGGCGGCCCATCGGTCTTCAGCCGCCGCCGGACTTCGCTTCACTGAGACTTAGCGGCGTGCTTGCCCCGGCATTTGACCTCGGTAGAACACTTGCTCTACCCTGCAGGTAGATCAACCATTCTACCTTGAGGCCTGCAATGCCCCTCCACCAACAAATCGCCGCGCGTCTCGAACAGGCATTCAGCCGACAAGGCTTTGCCGAGCCCAGCGTGGCCGAGCTCAAAACGGCGGCCGATGTCAGCCTGCGCACCCTTTACCGGCACTTTCCCTCGAAAGAAGCCATGGTGATCGGCGCGCTGGAACACCGTCATGCGCGCTACCTCGGCTTCCTCAGCGATGGCGAACCGCCCCCGGGCAAAGACGCCCTGCGGCACCTCTTCAAGCGTCTCGGCGAATGGATGAAACACGATGCGCCGCACGGCTGCCTGTCGATGAGCGCCTTCGTCGCCTTTCCTGGCCAGCCGCAGATTGTCGCCGCCGTCCGCCATCACAAGCAGGACATGGTCGCGCTGATGGCACGCCTCAGCGGCCGGCCCGATCTGGCGCAAGCCCTCTTCCTGCTCCACGAAGGCGCCTCGGCCGCCTGGCCCTTGCTGGGCGAGCAAGCCATTCACGCGGCAGAAAACGCCGCCCTGCAACTTCTCGAAGGAATTCCCTCATGAACCCCCAACCCACGACCATGCGCGGTGTCCAACTCATTGGCCACGGTGGCATGGAGATGCTGAAAGTCAGCACCGACATCCCCGTCCCGACCCCCGCCCCTGGAGAGGTGCTGATCCGCGTCAGCGCAGCCGGCGTCAACAACACCGACATCAACACCCGCATCGGCTGGTATTCCAAGAACGACAACGCCGCAGACGATGCCAGCTGGACCGGCGAAGCGCTCAAGCTCCCGCGCATCCAGGGTGCCGACGTGTGCGGCCACATCGTGGCGGTCGGCAACGGCGTCGATACATCCCGCATCGGCGAGCGCATCCTCATCGAACCCTGCCTGCGCGAAGCCGGCGGCAAAGTGCGCGAGCAGCCCTGGTACTTCGGCTCGGAATGCGACGGCGGATTCGCCGAATTCACCGCGGTGGCCAGCCGCCACGCCCACGCCATCAACAGCCCGCTGACCGACGTCGAGCTTGCGTCCTTCCCCTGCTCCTACTCCACCGCCGAGAACATGCTCACCCGCAGCCAGGTCACACCCGGTGAGCGCGTGCTCATCACCGGCGCCTCCGGCGGCGTCGGCTCCGCCGCCATTCAGCTCGCCAAAGCGCGCAGCGCCTACGTACTGGCGGTCTCCACCCCGAGCAAAGCCCCGGCACTACGCGATCTGGGCGCCGACGAAGTCATCCCCCGCGACGCAGTGCTGACCGACATCATCGGCGCAAACAGCATCGACGTCGTCATCGACCTCGTCGCCGGCCCGCAATGGCCGCAATACCTCGACGTGCTACGCCCCGGCGGCCGCTACGCTGTCTCCGGCGCCATCGCCGGCCCGATTGTCGATCTGGATGTCCGCACCCTCTACCTCAAAGACCTCAGCCTCTTCGGCTGCACGGTGCTCGGGACGGACGTGTTCCAGGGCCTGATCCGCTGGATCGAACAAGGCAAGATCGCGCCCGTCGTGGCGCACCGCTTTCCGCTCGAACAGATCTGCGACGCGCAACGTCTGTTTCTGGAGAAGAAGCACGTGGGGAAGATTGTTTTGAACATTCGGGACGATGCTCAATAAACATGCGCGCGCGGCGGCGCGACGCCGCATGTTGACTTCGCGCTGCTCAACCCAACCGACGCGACTGGCCTCGGACAAATCGCCTGTGCTTGACAGCGGGCTTTGACCCCGATCGGCCAGACGCTGACTGCCCGCTCTCTTCAGATCGGACGCCAAAAGAACAGCTTCACTCTAAAACCTGTCGAAGTGGCGATTTCCGGTCGTCGGCCGTTGCTGTCGGCCACGCTGCACCGATTGAGCGGCGGCAGTGCGGCGGGCAGCTGCCACACGGCGCTCAGCGTCGTCGAACGGCGGGTTTCCTATTCATTGAACTGGCGGTAACGACGTTCGGCAGTCGTTCGGAGGGCTGCTTTCCAGAATCATCAAATTTCCGCTTGTGGCCAGGTAGAGGCGTCGAGGTTGGCCTGGCTGAACGGCTTTTTGGTAGAGTTTCAGCCGACTGAATGCGCCCAGAACAACATTCACCTCCAACGAAATGATCAACTACAGTCCGCGCTACGGCAACCGCTCACCCTTCTTCAAGCCAAGGGAGGTAAACGCCCCCCCCTCCGTTGATCCGCTAAAGATCCCGCCCACCCGCTTTGGGCGGTGGCTCACGGCGGGGTGGTCATTCCGCTCTGACGCCAACGTATCCATAGCTTCGACTCACCGTATCGCCGAACACTCGGTTAAATTCCTCACGCTTTCGACGCTCAATCTCCACGAGCACCGCGCCCCCGGCCACCTCAGCGGCGGCTGCCCCAGCAGCGCCACCCAATGCCGCTCCCAATGCAGCTCCCGTTGGGGACGCATAAGACCCCGCGATTCCACCAACCCATGCCCCGGCTAAAGCAGTTGCAGAAACAGCTGAAGAACGAACTGCAGATTTCCAGAACTGATCAGATGAAATTGCACCGCGTCGATATCTCAGCCAATCAATACCAACGCCAACACCAACTGATGCGACCGATAGCCAGCCTAAGCGCGGCGCAAGACCATATATCTTGCTTTGAGCAACTTCGCTTAGCTGAGGCGCTAGAAGCATCGCTGCGCCTGACGACATCAGCCCAGCACCACCGAACGTATAACTACTTGAACTCCCCAAGCGCATCCAATCAGCAGTGCTCGCATCACCGGTGGCAACTTCGCGAATCACGGACACCGTGCCCGGTAAGGCCTCCCATAGCATCGCAGCACCAAAGCCGACCATAGCGCTACCTGAGAGCGCGCGGACTTGCGCCGTTCTGGCGAACTGATTGTCGATCCGGGCGAGTGCCTGATCAAAGGATTGCGTACCAGGCGGTACCCGACTCCCCGTCGCCACGCTGGACAGCGTAACAATCCCGGCACGTCGAGCGTGTCGTTGGAGCTCGGGTGTGATGCCGTGGCGATTCATCCAAAACTGTAGTTGACCAGTGCGCTGCCATTCCCGACCCATTTTGCTCATCTGCACCTTGAGCTTGTCCTGGTTGGATATCTGGGAACGCAGGGAATAGTCTTTGACTTCGATCCGGCCGTAGAGGCCAGTGGCACGATTCCGCAAGACGATATCTGCATCCGTCATACCCCACGCACGATCGAGCTTTCGACTCATCTGGACAAGCGTGTTCCGCCCATCGGTGTGCAGATTCGCTGCATAGAGCAGTTCGCGTGTGTGGCCTTTCACTTGTGAGCGATTGGACGAGGCGAGCAAGCGCGCTGTTTTCTCAACACCCGGAATTCGCGGATCGAGGGCCATCCGACCTTTGAAGTCTCCAAAGATCCGTTGCAGGCCACGCTCGCCGAGCGATCCCGATCTGACAATCGTCCTCAATGCCTCTGTCCGACCCTGGCGCCCCTGCTCTGCCGAGAGGTAACGTTCATGCCATGTTTTAATATCTTGATAATTCCGAAGCGTACCCGGATCGAGTTCAGCTACGCCCTTTGCCATGGTCGTGCCATTCGCCAACAACAGCACCATGGCAAGGGCAGTCCTGGCAATCACAGCCGGCCCTCGATTTCTTTCTTGGAGGCGACTGCAAATCCCTCAACAACTTTCGCCTGATGCGGGCCATCGAGACTACCGAAGCGGTCACTGAATACCCTGCGATACCACTCACCGACGGCATCATCCAGCAATCGAGCGTCAATGACGCCGAGTTGCAAAATCAATTGTTCAGCAAGTTGATCTTGACCCCGTTGCTCCGCAGACTTTCGTTCGCCCCCTAAAGGATTGTTGCGATCGATGACCGATTTGATCTGCTTGATCTGCTGATCTTGAAGCTGCTTCAGCGACGGGACCGCGTTGATGTTCTTAAGGGCCCATATTTGATACTCACGCAGTTGCACGGCCGCGCGTCGACTTGCCTCAGCCCGGACCAAGTTCATATTGTCAGCGGCTGTCTTCATCAAAGCATCGATACGATTGGCAATCTCCTTGTCTGCCATCTTCGTGGCCAAGGCGGCCAATCGTAGGTCCTGCACAGCATGAAAGAACGATGTTGCAACACGTTCCTTGAGGTCCTGTGGGTTGATTTCTTTAAACCGGCTTGCTTCGCCTTCCATCACATCGAGCCTGGCCCGCAGTTGCTCCCGTTGAAAAGCGGACTGCAAATGAGGACGCAAGGCCTCGATCTCAGCACCGTCGAAGCCCTCCAAACCAACGAGCGCCTCTGCCAAGTCAGCAGTTCCATCAATGGCTTGCTGTGCTTTCAATTTCGCAGCTTCTTTCGCAAGGCCCGGCGCGAGCACCTCAAGCTCCGCGCTTGCTTCTTTTAGGCGAGAGGCCATCTCATCCGGCGTCTTCTGCGGGCGGTTCAGTCGGTGAGTGGCAATACGCTGTGCAACATCATCAAGAACAACGATGTCAGTCGGCCGACCTTGCCCAAGAAGCCAGAGCCCTTCGAGCGTCCAGCGGATGGGCACGACTCTCGGCAGCAAGGCTTCCTGAACCCAGGGAGGCGATTCGTCGATCGCTTTCCTGACTTTGTCCGTAAGCACTTCGACGGCAGCAATTTCTGCCGGCCACGTTTCAGGATTTGAGAGTTGCTTCTCCACTTCTTCAAAAACCCGGGCCGTTTCTTCTGGCACTACCATGGGAAGGGCGTTTCCCAAGGCTCGATGAATCAACACACTCTGCTGTTCTGATTTGCTCGAAACGTCCTTGAGTGTTTGATCGAGGATCCCCAACATGGCCTCGGTTTTTTTCGCAGTTCGCGCTTGATTTTCGGTCAGAACCAACAACTGCTTGGTCAGTTCGATCTGCTGATAGACCAATCCGCCGAGCAGGAGTGCCACCAAGAGAAATCCGATCCAAAGTACATTTTTTTGAGGTGCGATCGATTCGATCGACGAACTGGACTCTGTCACCGGATGTGCTCCTTGTTGTTCTGATTTTCCAGTTTAAATTACGACAACAAGTTCTGATTGCGTGATTCTTCACGGATAAGCGAACACTGGGTGTGGCAGATTTCCGAGGAAGTGGCCATCGAAGGATCGTCTGCGAATTGCAGGTCGACGACTCTCGCTGCCGGCGGCGCCAGCGCAGCTGAATGGCCATCGATTGCCGCAGTGAAGGTCAACACCCAGCCCATAGGAGTTTCAGCGCTGCGGCTGGATGGCGAGGCACCGTTATCGTTCTGCCATCGTCGTTCGGAGGTGCTCGGTCGCCCTGCGGGAAAGCAGTTCGATGCCGAGGGGCCGCTTACCGCCGCATTGCTGACTGCCAAACGCTGATTCTCGCGCGGCAGGCATGGCCGAGACGCGGCCGCTGGTAGCACCTTTGCGTCCAATGGCCGCTCTTGGGGTATCTCGAACGTGCAGTTCCGGCCATGACCCGCCTGTCGGAAGGTGAGCCGGATAGCTGCCGTCCGGCAGAAGCGGTATGCTTTCCGCCTAAAGGTGCGCTAGGGTTGGCGACACTGCGCAGTGTCGCCCGCTTGCGGCCTTTTCTGCCGGTTTATTTTACATGCCGCTGTATTTTGTTAGCAAAACAATAGCTTACGACGAATGTAATACATGTGCGATGATGTTATCCGGCAAAACTGTCTGGATAAAGCAAAGTTATGTCGTAACCAATTTGCTCACGACCGTCAACCTTCGGGAACCGAGAGACAGATCCGCATCGGGAATGTAGTCATGGCAGGAGTTTTCATAAGCTACCGACGCAGTGACAGCGACGTCGCAGCGGGGCGACTTGCTGACGATCTATCGGAGATCTTTGGGCGTGATTCGATTTTCCGCGATGTAGACACATTGGAGGCGGGCGAGGACTATACGAAAGCGCTGGACCATGCGCTCGACTCATGTGTGGCACTGATAGCGATGATCGGTCCGCGCTGGTCGGATGTCACCGACGACGCTGCCCATCGGCGACTCGATGACCCGAGGGACTGGGTCCGCATGGAAATCAGTCGAGCTCTGGATCGTGGTGTCCGCGTGATACCCATCCTGATTTCAGCAGCAATGCCGAGTGAAACGGACGTGCCTGCAGATTTGAAACCGCTGCTCCAGCGCCACGCACTGGAATTGACTGACCGACATTGGAGGCAAGACATCGATCTTCTCGCACAGGCATTGGAGAAGATCCCTGGATTCTCAAAACGCGTTTCCGCGCCCACTCGCGCTGTCCCCGTAATAGCACGGCGCCATGCTTTGACTGCTTCTGGTGGTTTCATTGTCCTGACCGTCGCGGCGTGGTTGGGGTGGCGACACTGGGAATCCCTCGTTTCAGTCGAGCCTGCAGATCTCTCTCAGTGGGTCCGTATCCGAGACTCGGGACCGGAGGGCGCGGTTGCGGGACTAGCTGTCGTGACGGCCATGGAGGCTTCACTTGCGCAGCAAAGACGCCCTGTCACGCTTTCAGCCCGGTATATGTATGAAAAAGCCAAGAGTATCGACCGGTTTGGGCCAAAAGCAGAAGGAACCGACATGGCTGCTGCTTTGTACGTTGCTGAGACCTTTGGCGCACCGCCTGAGGATCGCTGGCCATATGTCGCTGGTTCGAGAGATCTGCCCAAAGGTGTCACGTGGAAAGATATGGATGAGGCCGCCGCCAGTTTTCGCGCCAGGATGTTCCGGCTTTCACGCTATGAAGACATTCCGCAGCAACTCACACGAGGACGGCCGGTCCTGGCAGAAGTTAAGGTCACTGTCGCTTGGATGTCAGATGACGCCGCCAAAACCGGCCTCATTCGACTCGCCGATAAGGAGCGTCAGATGGGGCGTCACGCTGTTGTGATCGTGGGCTTCGATCACGGCGACTCCTCAATCAAGTTTGCTAATTCGTGGGGTGTCAGATGGGGTGCCAATGGTTTCGGTAGGATGTCGGCAAAGGATGCACACAAGGCTGTGACAGCGATGTGGGCTATAGATGTTCCGTCCCGAAAACCGTAGATGGTTAGGATCTCCAGAATCATTCCGCGACACAACTTGTATTGGTGCAGACGCCTGTCGGCGCTCCACAATTCGGATGGTTGAGCGGCAGGTAGCCGGCGCATCGCTGCCCGATTGAGCGCGGCCGAACAACGACAGATAAGGCCGACTAGCTGCAGTTCACGGTTCGATTGCATCGGACCGCTATAGTCTGAAACCTGCCTTTGAGCAGGCTCATGTCATCCGACAGTCAGGGGGCGAAAGCTCGCGTTGGGACTCAGCTGGCGATGAACCGCCGCCCCCGGATTGCGCGTCACTTCATGCGGATCACGGCTTCTGGAGGGCTACCCTCTCCGAACCGATTTTTCGGCACTCGGGCCGACGCCGCTCAGTCGCACTTGCCCAACAAGCCCTTCAGATTAGCAAACGGCGAGTGCGTGGCCACCGGGCCGCGGTCGGTCTGCATGCTGGTGCCGGCTTGCGCTTCGGCCTGGCGCTGGTGTTCGTTGTCGTGGCAGTACACGCAGAGCAACTCCCAGTTGCTGCCATCGGAGGGGTTGTTGTCGTGGTTGTGGTCGCGGTGGTGCACGGTCAGCTCACGCAGATTGACGTGGGTGAAAGTGCGGGCGCAACGGCCGCAGATCCAGGGGTAGATCTTGAGCGCGCGTTCGCGGTAGCCTTGGCTGCGGGTGTCGGCGGCGCGGCGGGCGTCGGCGACGATGCGGTCGAGTTTGCTGGGGTCGGGGGTTTTCATGCGGGCGCTCCGGTGATATCACTCGCATCATAACCGCAGCGCCACGGCGTCGGGCACTGCCTAATAATGCAGCAGCCGATCGATCCTGATTGAATCCGCTCATACGTCCGTTTGCCCAAAGACTTATCCACAGAAATTGTGGACAAGTCGACGTCCTGCCGCCGCGCAGTTGGCCGCCAGCGGCGCCTCGTAATAGACTTCGGCCGCATCATCGACAGCTTTTCGAGGACTCTCATGCGTAAATCCGGCTCTGGCGGGCTCGTCTATTCCACCGACAGCGGCCGCATGTGCCCCGACTGCCGGCAACCGATGGCCGAGTGCCGTTGTGCCGCGGCGCCGGTCGCCAAGGGCGACGGCATTGTGCGGGTGAGCCGCGAGACCAAGGGCCGCGGTGGCAAGGCGGTGACCGTGGTGCGCGGCGTGGCGTTGAACGCGATTGAGCTGGCGGTGCTGGGCAAGAAGCTGCGCGCCGGTTGCGGCACGGGTGGCACGGTCAAGGACGGGGTGATCGAAGTCCAGGGCGACCATTGCGAACGCGTGATCGAGGCGCTGAAGAAGGATGGCTTCACGGTCAAGCGCGCCGGGGGCTGAAGTTCAAACGCGGCATGCCAATCATGATTTTCATGAGGCGCGGCGCCAGCACATGCGGACGCGGCGATGGGACCGCGGCGGCACACTGAGGGCACTTTCAGGAACCCTCACGGACCGACGCCATGCACCGACCCGCTTTTACCCCCCGCCCCCTGCTCCTCGCCCTGCTCTCGGTGTTTGCCGGCAACGCAGCGGCGGCCGACACGGCCACCGTCCTCAACCCGGTGGTGGTTACCGGCAGCCGCGCCGAGGCGGCAAGCTTTGATCTGCCCTACTCGATTGACGTGGTCGACAGCCGCACGATTGGCGAGGGCAAACTCGGGGTGAATGCCTCGGAGGCGCTGGCCGGTGTGCCGGGGCTGGTGATCCAGAACCGCAACAACTACGCACAGGACTTGCAGATTTCGTCCCGCGGTTTCGGCACCCGGGCCGCCTTCGGGGTGCGCGGCATCAAGCTGATCACCGACGGCATTCCGGCCAGCACGCCGGACGGTCAGGGCCAGGCGGCGACCTTCAACCTCGACACCGCCGAGCGCATCGAGGTGCTTCGCGGGCCGTTCTCGACGGTGTATGGCGCCAGCTCGGGCGGGGTGATTCAGCTCTTCTCGCGCGATGGCAAAGGCAAGCCCAGCCTCAAGGCGGGCGTCACGGCCGGCTCGTGGGGTACCAGCAAGATCGAGCTGGGCGCCGAGGGCGCGGTTGGCGACACCGGCTACATCCTCAACACCTCGCGCTTCGACAGCAATGGCTTCCGCGACCACAGCGCAGTCACCCGCGACCAGGTCTTCGGCAAGCTGAGCTTTGTGCCCGACGCCGACAGCACGCTCAAATTCACCGTCAGCTCGCTCAAGCAAAACGGCACGCAAGACCCGCTCGGCCTCAAGTGGGCGACCTTCAAGGCCGACCCGAGCGCCGTCGAGAGCAACGCCACCACCTACAACACCCGCAAGAACATCGACCACATGCAGGGCGGCCTGCAATACGCCCGACAGTTCGGCGCCGGGCGGCTGGAGTTCAATGCCTACGCCGGCACCCGCAGCGTGACGCAGTATCTGTCGATCCCCAGTTTCGTCCAGGCAGCACCGACGCACTCGGGCGGCGTGGTCGATTTTGACCGCAGCTTCCATGGCTTTGGGGCGCGCTGGATTCACACACTCGACGCCGGCCCCGGCGAGCTGACCCTCACCGGCGGCCTGGACTACGACCGCTCGGAAGACGACCGCAAGGGCTACGAGAACTTCATCGGTACCACCCTGGGTGTCAAGGGCAATCTGCGGCGCGACGAGATCAACACCGTCACCAGTATCGACCCCTACGCGCAGGCGAGCTGGAAAGTGGGCGATGTAACGCTGCAAGCCGGCCTGCGCCACAGCCATGTCGAATACGAGGTGGACGACGCCTACCTGTCGAACGGCGACGGCAGCGGCACGGTGAGCTATCGCAAGACCACCCCGGCCGTGGGCGTGCTGTGGGCGGTCACGCCGGCACTCAACCTCTACGCCAGCGCGGCGCGCGGCTTCGAGACGCCAACCGTCACCGAGATGTCCTACGCCAGTGCGGGCGGCGGTTTCAACTTTGACCTCAAACCGGCGCGCAGCGTGCAATACGAGCTCGGCGCCAAGGCCTTCCTGAGCGACAACACCCGACTTAACGCGGCCATTTTCCAGATTCGGACCGATGACGAACTGGTGGTGGCCAGCTCCTCGGGCGGGCGCACGGTGTATGCCAACGCCGCAAAAACCCTGCGCCAGGGCATGGAAGTCGCGCTGGATTCGGAGTTCTCGGAACAATGGCGCGCTCGCCTGGCCGTGACCTGGCTGCGCGCGATCTACGACGGCGCCTTCAACAACGGCAGCAATAACGTGGCCGATGGCTCACGCATGCCCGGCATCCCCGCCACCAGCGCCTTCGGCGAGATCGTGTGGCAACCGCGCAGCGATCTGTCGGCCGCGCTGGAAACCCAGTACCGCAGCAAGGTATATGTGGAAGACAGCAACACCGAGCGCGCCGCACCGGCCTACACCGTCTTCAACCTGCGCCTGGCGGCCGAACAAAAAATGGGGCCATGGAAACTCACCGAAATGGTCCGCCTCGATAACCTGTTCGATCGCAGCTACGTTGGCTCGGTCATCGTCGGCGACGGCAATGGCCGCTTCTATGAGCCGGGCAGCGGCTTTGGCTGGTTTGCCGGCGTCTCGGCGCGCTACAGCTTCGACTGAGCACGTGTTACCTCCGGGGCGCAGCTCACCCCTTCAAGCCCGCTTCGGCGGGCTTTTTCTTTTTGTGGCGCCCTGGCATGCCAGGTTTGCACAACGGGCACCTGCCCCATCGCGCAGCAGCACTGTCCATTCACTGTACAACCCACCCCCACGCCGTCAAAACGCCAACGGCATGCGCAACCGGCCCGGACCCGCATGGGTACGCGCTTTGCGCCATACGACGCGCCTCGCAAAGCGGTGACCAACAGCGCGGGCACGAAGATCGCGACCTATGACATGCGCCGTGACGACGGTGGAGCACATCCGTCACAGGGAGGCGACTGCGCATCTGGCGCGGACATTCCATAAAGACCATGCATTGGAGACAAACACATGCAAAAAACGCTCATCGCCCGCGCCATCGGCGTGGCCCTCATTGCCGCGTCGGGCTGTGCCGGCGCCGTCAGCTTTACCGATGGTGACAAGACGCTGGACATCAACACCACGGTCAACGGCTTCTACGCCTTCCGCACGACTGAAGACGACCGCGGCAAGGTGAACAACTCGGGCATCACCAACGGCCTGCTGCCGGGCTGGATCAACTTCGTGTTCACCACCAAGGCAGAAGGGCTGGACATCAAGGCACACGTGGGCTTTGCCCCCGGCCTGAACAACGACTCCAGTGTGGTCGGCCTGCCGATCAGCAAGAGCGGCAGCGGCCGTCAGGATCCGTACTCGCAGATCGACACCCGCAACCTGTACTTCCAGTTCGGCAACGAGAACATGGGCACGGTCAAGATCGGTCGCGATATCGGCCTGTTTGCCCAGAAAGTCATTCTCTCCGACATGACCCTGCTCGGCCTCGGCGGCACCACCGGCGCCTCGATCCCGTACAACACCACCTTCGGCATGATCGCCCACGGGTACATGTACACCGGCTTCCAGCCGCAGATCACCTACACCACGCCGAACATGAGCGGCTTTTCGGCCTCGGTCGGTATCTTCCAGCCCAGCGACTTCATCGGCAGCGGTGAGACCTCCACGCCGGGCCTGCAAGCCATCGCCAGCTACGACTGGGCCGGCAGCAACCCGGGTTCGGTCTGGGGCGGCCTGATCCATCAGAACACCGACGAAGGCTTGAGCAACACCAAGACCTTCAGTGCCCGGGGATTCGAACTCGGCGCCAAAATGGCCTTCGGTCAATTCGAGGCACTGGCTTACGGGTTTAACGGCAAAGGCCTGGGCCTGTCCACCGTCGGCGCCCTGTTCCACTCGCCCAACGGCGAATCCGACAGCTCGGGCTACTTCCTGCAAGGCACCTACAAATTCGGCGCCACCAAGGTGGGCCTGAACTACGGCGAAAACAAGGACAAGGGCGGCACGCTCACGGGTAGCAACAAGTTCCGCGGCACGACGCTGGGCGTTTATCACACGCTCAACAAGTACATCACCCTCGTTGGCGAAATCAACCAGGAAAAGTCCAGCGGCCCCGATGCCATCAACTCGGGCGGCAATGGCGACCTGAAGACCCGCACCATCTCCCTCGGGGGCATCGTCTTTTTCTAAGAACACCGGAAAAGACAGTCTCCCTCGACTTGTGCGGCGCCTTCGGGCGCCGTTTTTTTGGCGGTAGAATCAGCTCACATTCATCGGGAGACCCGCATGCCCCGACGCCCCCGACTGAGCACAGCGCTCAGCCTGATCCTTGCCCTGAGCCTGAGCCCGATCGCCCGCGCCGACGACATCGTCCATCAGCGCCTTAACACCAAAGATTACGCCACCGCCCGCATCGCCGTGACCGACGCCATCATCGACGAAGGCTTGCGCGTAGCGTCAGTCAGCAATTTCGGCGACATGCTGGCACGCACCGATGCCGACCTGCACCACGGCGCAACCCCGTACCGCCATGCCGAAGTCTTCGCCTTCTGCAGTATTCAGGTCGCCGCGCAGCTTGTCCGCGAAGCGCCGCAGCGCATCGCCTATTGCCCCCTCACCGTGGGGTTGTATCAACTGGATTCGGACGAGGACGCGCACGTCCATCTCGTCTTTCGCCCACCCGGCGGGGATTCGCCCGGCGCCGATGCCGGCCGCGATTTACTGGCGCGCATCGGCCAACGGGTGCGGGAGAACTTCCCGGTCGCGCGCTGAACGTCGCACTGAGTCGCAATACCATTGATTGGGGCGTCTCGCATGGCATGCCCGATGGACGCCCGGCACAACGCGATCATGGCCAAACTCACCAGGGCGCAAGACCGTGATTAAACGCCGCGCCGGCCTGACGATAGAAGGCGGCGGCTATCTGCTTGCGCCGATGCGCTTCGCCCCGGGGCTGGGTGATGATTTTTTGGAATTTTCCACGGCTCAGCGCACGACGCTGCGGCTCGGCACCAGCTTCTTTGCGCTGGCGAGCAGCACGGCCAAGGCAGGGGCAGGAACCGGCGGGCTGTAGTAGTAGCCCTGAATTTCATCGCAGCCGTGACGAATGAGAAAGGCGAGCTGCGCTTCGGTCTCGACGCCTTCGGCGATGACGCGCAGACCCATCTGGTGAGCCAGAGCAATCACCGAGGTGGAGATGGCCTCAGCGGCGGCGTCTGCGGCGATCTGCATGATGAAGCTGCGGTCGATCTTGAGCTGATCCACCGGGAAGCGGCTGAGGTAGGCGAGACTGGAGTAGCCGGTGCCGAAGTCGTCAATGGACAGGCGCAGACCGAGCGCCTTGAGGCGACGCAGCACGTCGTTGGCCTGCTCCGGATCTTCCATCAACGCGCTCTCGGTCAGTTCAAGTTCGAGCAGCGACGGTGCCAGTCCGGTCTCGCGCAGAATCTCGGCCACGGTGTCGACCAGATTGGGCTGGCGCAGTTGGTTGGCAGAGAGGTTGACCGCCACCACCATGCGCGGTAGTCCGGCATCGAGCCAGGCCTTGTTCTGCCGACACGCCTGACGCAGCGCCCAGGCACCCAAATGCTGGATCAGGCTGCTTTCTTCGGCAATGGGAATAAAGCGCGACGGCGGCACTTGTTCGCGTGTGGCCGGATGTATCCAGCGCGCCAGCGCCTCGACACCGACGATGCGCCCGGTAGTGAGATCCACCTTGGGCTGGTAGTGCAATTCAAGTCCGCCGGCATCGAGCGAATCGCGCAGCGCCCCCTCCAGCGCCAGCCGCTCCTGAGCTTCCTGATCAAGCGCATCGGTGCACAGGCAGGCGCCGAGGCCACGGCGCTCGGCGTGATGCTGGGCGATAGTGGCCTTGCGCAACAACACGTCAAGCTGGGCGCCATCGTTCGGCAGCAGGCTGATGCCTGCATTGATGACCGGCTGCAGCCGCTCGCCCTGGATGACGACGGGCAGATTCAGGGTTTCGATGATGCGTGTGACCTTGTCGAGCAATGCGTCGCGCAAGACGACCTCGGGGGACATCACCACAAACTCGGTCCCACCATGGCGCGACACGGTGTCGTTCTCATCCACACACTCGCTGAGCCGTTGAGCGATCACCTTGAGCAACTGATCGCCCGCGTCGCGACCCAGACTGTCGTTGATGCGCTTGAAGCCACCAATGCCGATCGCGACGAAGCCGATCATCGTGCCCTTGTGTTCAGCCTCGGCACTGGCCCCGGCAAAGCGTTCGGCAAAGCGGCTGCGATTGGGCAGACCGGTCAGCTCGTCATAAGCGGACAGGAAGCTGAGACGTTCCTCGATGCGCCGGCGTTCGCTGATATCGCTCTGGACGCTGATGAAGTGCGTGATGCGGCTGCTGTCGTCACGGACGGGGCTGAGGGTCATCGACGCCCAATACAATTCACTGTTCTTGCGCCGGTTGATCATCTCGCCTTCCCACACTTTACCGGCGAGAATGGCCTCCCACATCTGGCGATACATGGCGGCGGAGGTTCGCCCCGAACGCCAGAAACCCGCCTTGCGGCCGAGCGTTTCGTCCAGCGTATAGCCGGTAATGGCGGTGAATGGTGTGTTGACGTATTCAACCATGCCATTGACATCAGTCACGATCATGGCGCTGGCACTTTGCTCGATCAGCGCGTTGAGCTTGCGCAGTGCCTCGGTGTCGCGCTCGCGCTGGCGCTGATCGGCCAGCAGCGTCTGTCGCATGGCCTCAAAGGCCAGGCCGAGCCGGCCCAGCTCGTCCTCTCGCTGCGCAGGGAGGGCCTGTGTCAGATCACCTCCGGCGATGGTCGCCGCGGCCGACTCCAGGGCCCGTAGCGGATCCAGAACACGATGGCGAACGGCCAGAAAGGCCACACCGAGCAGCACCGCCATGGCAAAAAACAACAAAATCAACATACCCTGGGTCGTAATGGCATGGCTTCTCAGCCGGGCAATATCCGCCTCGAACTGCGAACTCAACGCCGACGACAGGCCAAGAATGGAGTTCACGCCGACGGTCGCCTGGCGGTACCACTGTTCAGCGTCGACCGGATAGCTTTGAGACGCCAGGCTGCTGGCCACAATCTGTTCGCGCAGCGTCTCGTAGCGCCCCAGATAGTCGCTCTCAAAGCGCTGACGCGCCTGCGCCAGTGCCGGTGAATCCGGCAAGTGCGCCAAGATCGACTCGGCGCGTCGCCGCGCCTGGTTCGCCACCGCTCGCTGATCCTGCATGACACGCCACTGCTGCGCGCTCATTGGTAAACTGCGGCCAATGACCACACCGATGGCGGCCCGCTCGCGCCCGGCATATTCGCTGAGCGTGAACAGCAGATCTTTGATCACCAGCGCGGAGCCCAGTGCATACAGGTTGTCGCGCAAAGGCTGCATGCTGATCGCCGCAAGATCGTGCAAACCGGCAATCTGCTGGGTGATCACCTCGATCCAGTGTTCGGCATCAAGCCCGCGCGCATCACCACTGAGCCGCAAATCAACCTCGGCACGCAGCGCCTCCATGCGCGTTTGACCCAGTCGCATTTCTTGCGCTTTGGAGAACAAGGGATGTGCGCCGTCACGCCGGGCGAGATCGTCTGTGACGGCGCTCAATTGCGCATGAAACACGTCCGCCGCCGCACGCGCGCGGCCCATTTCGGTCAACATCGACGCTTGTGCAGCGCCTGGATTAGCAAGTATGGCGGCGGTGATGCCCCGCTCCATGGCCAAGCTCGCGCTGGCCTGTTGCGCCACGTCGGCCAAGCGATTGGCATCGTGAATCCACTCGACGGCCTGCAATTTGGCGCGACTGTCAGCCAGTTGCCAATAGCCCGCACCGGCCGACATCAACGCCACAAACCAGGCGATCAAATAAAACGAATGTCGTATTGTCACCGGGATACGGCCCGACGGCAGTCAGCTACCCGGAACACCAGGCAGACATCACCAAATGCATGATAAAAATACGTCACAATCGCCCTGTTTACAAGGAATTTACTACCATTTCCCATTGGACACCTCCTCGTCACAGCGGACAAATGGTGTGCGCATCAATCGTGACAGCGACGATACATTTCACTACGACTAAAGACTATCAGAGAATCCTGATTCTCCTTTTGACAGATCTCAAAATCGGCAGCCCGCCGTGAGGTTTTGAACGAACAGCGCCACCGCGCCGTACTCAGCCCGGCATGGCATCCGCCCGCGCCAGCCGTGTCGACCCGCCGGGCTCAGAATTCAGAATCATGAAAACCCGCTGCGAACGAATTCAGGCGCATCGTCGACAAGCGGGTTGCACCCGCGATGTCCCGCAATTCCCCCCGTCAGGCGGCCCGGCGAGATCGTCCGGGAAGTGCTGCAGCTCAGCTGCTGCGCACGCCATCATCCCGACCGTACAGCAAGCCGGTCAGGGCACTTCAAGGACGAGGAGTTGCAAACGCGGCAGAACGCCGCGTCAGATGAACTGCTGGCGGAAGCGGTGAGATTCGAACTCACGAAAGGTTTCCCTTTGCCGGTTTTCAAGACCGGTGCAATCGACCACTCTGCCACGCTTCCGAGAGCCAGGTCTGCCGCACTGGCAGCACACTGGCGCGGGCCGGATTATAGCCCATTGCGCGATGGCCGTCAGTCGCGCTCGAACAGCGCGATCGACTCGACGTGCGATGTCTGCGGGAACATGTTGGCAATGCCCGCGCCCTTGAGTCGATAGCCTTTTTCATAGGTCAACACTGCGGCATCACGAGCGAGCGAAGCCGGATTACAGGACACATAGACGATCCGGCGCGGCGCATCTTCCCCCAGGGCGCGGACGACGGCATTTGCCCCGTCGCGCGGCGGGTCGATGAGCAGTTTATCGAGCTTGCCGAACGCCGCCATACTGTCTTCGGTGGCTTCGAACAGGTTGGCGGCGTAAAACTCGGTGCGCTCCGCGAGGCCGTTGGCGCGGGCGTTTTCAGCAGCACGGGCGACCAGGGCATCGCTGCCCTCGACGCCAATGACCGTCGCGCCAGAGCGCGCAATCGGCAGGCTGAAGTTGCCCAGCCCGCAAAACAGGTCAGCAATACGTTCGCCGGGTTGTGGGTCAAGCAGCAGCATCGCGCGACGCATGAGTACCCGGTTGATCGGGATGTTCACCTGGGTGAAATCGTTGGGCCGGAAGTTCATCGTCACATCGAACTCGGGCATGCTGTAGGTCAGCGCCGGTGCGGCCACCGGGTGAACACAATAGGCCGACGTCGGACCGGCCGGCTGCAGCCAGACCTGTACCGAATGGGTCTCCGAAAACTGTCGTAACCGCGCCAGATCATCGTCGCTCAGCTCGACCAGATTGCGAAACACCAGAACGGTTTCGGTGTCGCCAACGGCGATCTCGATCTGCGGCACGCGATCGGGCACCGACAAACCCGCAATCAAGCGACGCATCTGCGGCAGCATGTCCGAGATATGCGGCGGCAGAATCTGGCAGGAGGTCATGTCGGCAATATAACTGCTGCGCTTTTCGTGAAACCCCACCAGCACGCCGCCCTTCGATGGCACATGGCGCACCCCGATGCGCGCGCGGTAGCGATAGCCCCAGGGCGCGCCCACCACAGCCGGGTAGATGATGGCGGGTTTGAGCCGGGCGATATGCCAGAACGCGTCTTCGAGCACGCGCTGCTTCGCGGCAGCCTGCGCGTTGGAATCGAAATGCTGCATCGAACAGCCACCACACTTGTCGAAAAAGGCACATTTCGGCGTCACCCGCTGCGCACTGGCGCGAATGACTTTGAAGATCTCGGCCTGCTCGTAGGTCTTTTTCCTCCGGACAACGGAATACTCGACCTCCTCGCCCGGCAGCGCGCCATCGACAAACACTGCCTTCCCCTCGGCGGAGCGCGTCACACCCCGGCCTTCGTAGTCGAGCGATTGGATGGTGGCAATAGGCATGGTCAGTTGATCGTGTGGAAAGGCGGTATTGTAACGAGCCCCCGGACGACATCAATCCTTCATCTTGCGAAGACGCAGCCCGTCGGACGCGGCGCCAGGTGCCCACGCATGAAACACGTTGACACATCGCACAATATGAAACAATTTCGCGTTTCGCTCAAAACGCCAACAACCGCGCCGGAACTGGGCTTTTCGACTAAAAATATATGTTGCGGCACAGCAACAAAGCACTTGAATGCCATGAAACGCGTGCTAGTATTTTCAGCGAATCCTGCAACACCCAGGATCGACATCAACGTACTGCCCAACTAAAGAAAGAGGTCACCGAATATGAAGAATTCTCTCCTCGTCGCAGCCCTTGTCGCACTCGCCGTGTCTGCCTGCGGTCAGAAAGAAGAGCCGGCAGCACAGGTCGCAGCCCCGGCTGTTGAAGCCCCCGCAGCCGCTCCGGTTGTCGAAGCCCCGGCTGAAGCCGCCAAGGAGATGAGCGCTGCTGACGCTGCCAAGGATAGCGCCGCCGCTGCCGCTGATTCGGCCAAGGATGCTGCCGGTCACGCGATGGAAGCCGCCAAGGAAGGCGCAACCGCTGCCGTTGAAGCCACTGGCGACGCTGCTGCTGCCGCCAAGGAAGCCGCCGGCAATGCCGTGGAAGCCGCAAAAGAAGCCGCTGGCAGCGCAGTTGAAGCGGCCAAGGACGCCGCGACCGCTGACAAGCCGGAAATGCCCAAGCAGTAAGCGACTCATCTGTTGCAATCAAAAAACCTCGCTTCGGCGGGGTTTTTTGTTATTTTGGCCGCAATTCCATCCAATCTGACCCGACCTGCTGCGTTGCGATTTGCCAGGCGGTTGGCGTGTCAGCGAGAGCCCGTGCCAGACTGGCTGACACATGCGCCGGATCGTTGTTGGTTTCACTCAGGTGCGCAGCAAGCACGACTTGCAGATCGTCACCGCGCAAGGCGCACAACAACTCCGCCGCAACGCGGTTCTCCAGATGGCCCAGGCCACCGCCGATCCGCGCCTTCAAGCTTGCCGGATAGGGGCCGTGCGCGAGCATGGCCGCATCGTGGTTGAATTCCAGCATCAAGCCTGCGCAGCCTTGCAGCGCGTCGCGCATTGAAGCGGTCACGTGTCCCGCGTCGGTCAGGACGCCCAGCGACAAGCCCTCCGCCGACACGACGAACTGGGTAGGTTGTTCCGCGTCATGCGGAACGGCGTAGGGACGAATCTGGAGGTCTTGAATGACGAAATCGGCGGTGCCCTCGATGTCTTCGAGACAGGGCACGGCAATCTGACGACGCGCCAATGCACGACGCGTTCCGGCTGAGGCATACACCGGGCAGGAAAACCGTTTGGCCAGGGCCGCAACCCCGGCCACATGATCGCTGTGCTCGTGAGTGAGGAGTACGGCGTCGATCTGCTCTGGCACGACACCCAGTCGCGCCAGGCGCTGCGCCAACGCACGTGGCCCGAAGCCACAATCGATCAGCAGGCGCGTTCGCCCCGACTGGACCAGCAGCGCGTTACCGCGGCTGCCACTGCCCAGCGAGGCGAAGCGGATCACTTCAGCTGTTCGTGCAGCAGGCTGAGGATCTTGGTAGCGGTCTGCGAGGTGTCCTCACCGCCTTCACGCGTGAGCACCCGGACGCGGCTGCGGTCGGCGTTTTCGCCCGCCACCTGAATCCGATACTCGCTGCCCGACACCGCAGGTTTGTCGTTGCTGCGCCAGAAGGCCAGTTTGGACAGGAAACCCTCGGGCTTCTTGGTGTTGTTGTCGAGTTCGGGGTCGATGTAGCGCACGTAGTACACACCTTCCGACCGGTTCCGATCCTGCACGGTGAAGCCGATACGATCGAGCGCGAGCCCGACACGGCGCCATGCGCGATCGAAAGGCTCGTCAATTTTGAGCTGGGTCTGCCCGCCCGCGGTTGCCAGCGTGGCTTGCTCAGGCCGCGGCGCGACCGCAACGCTTTCTTCCGCCCGCTTTTCTTCGGCGCCCAGATGCACCATCAGGCGGCGCAGCATTTCGGCTTCGAGTTCGGGATCGGCCGGGCGTGGCTGCCAGACAGTGGTCGACTTCGATTCGTTTTCGTAGATTTCCATCATGCCGCGATGGCTGATGAAGACCTCGACCGTACCGGGCTCGGTGCCTTTCTCGATGCGGGTGCGGAACTTGTCGCGCTCGGGCGTCGAGTACAAACCGTCGAGCACCTTGCCCAACGTGGCACGGATGATGTCCTGCGGAATCTTGGCGCGATCTTCGGCCCAGTCGGTTTCGAGCACGCCGATCTCCGGCGAATCGATGCTCAGGATGAAGCCGAGCTCGATCCAGAAGTTGCGCACTTCGGGCCACAGCTCTTCGGGCGTTTTCTTGATCACCAGCCAACGCTGAGAGCCCGCACGTTCAATGTGCATACCAGCCTCCGCGGACAGCACTTCACGCGCCTCGCCCGCGCCCGCCGGTGCTGCGCGCTCGGTGTTGTAGGTCGAGAAGGTGGCCGTCCCCTTGCCGCCGGAATCGGGCACGGCATAGCGATCATTGCGATTGGGCACGGTCAGATCGGGCGGCACTTCCAGCGTCGGCGCCTTGGCCGCGCTCTTGTAGTCGATCTTTTTGGTTTCGATCATGCTGCCATTGCACCCAGCCAGCACCAGGCTGGCGGCGAGCACGGAGAGAGTCGCGGTGTGACGTCGCTGCATCGTGATGAATACCTATCGGATTAGACGGACAGCCCGGCAGCGCGCATGGCATTGCGCACCCGGTCATGGTTGTTTTCGCCAAGCGGCGTCAGCGGCAGACGGAGCGTCGGGCCGATCAGCCCAAGCTGATTGACCGCCCACTTGACCGGAATCGGGTTCGCTTCGCAGAACAGCTCGCCGTGCAGGCCGAGCAGCTTCTGATTGATGGCACGTGCGGTGGCCACGTCGCCCTTGAGGGCGGCAGCACACATGTCGTGCATCATTTTCGGTGCCACGTTGGCGGTCACCGAAATGCACCCGTGGCCACCCATCAGGATGAAGGCCAGCGTGGTCATATCGTCGCCGGTGTAAAGGGCAAAGCCCTCTGGCGCGCGCGCGACCAGATCGCAGGCGCGGCCGATGTTGCCGGTCGCGTCCTTGATGCCGATGATATTCGGAATTTCCGCCAGGCGCAGCGCAGTGTCGTTGGACAGGTCAGCCACCGTGCGACCCGGTACGTTGTACAGGATCATCGGCAGTTCGTCGGCCTCCGCGATGGCGCGGAAGTGCCGGTACATGCCTTCTTGCCCCGGCCGGTTGTAATAAGGCACGACCGACAGGCCCGCCATGGCGCCAGCGCCCTTGGCAAAGCGTGTGAGCTCGATGGCCTCGGCGGTGGAGTTACCACCGGTGCCGGCAATCACGGGAATGCGTCCGGCCGCGTGACCCACGGCCACACGAATCAGTTCGCAGTGGTCTTCCACATCGACGGTGGGCGATTCGCCCGAGGTGCCGACGATAACGATGCCGTCGGTGCCTTCACGCACATGGAAGTCGATCAGAGAGCGCAGGCTGTCGAAATCGAGGCTGCCGTCCTCTTGCATCGGGGTAACGATGGCGACAATGGATCCGGTAATCATGGGTATCGGGTCGAAAAAAGCAAAAGTGCATTGTACCCGAATCGCGCCAAGCAACATCGGCGTGATAAGGCCGGGCGGCAGGCGCCTCGACGCCTACCGGCCCGGCCATGACGAACGATTCAGATGTCGGCGAGCGCCTTGATGTGCGCAACCACCGAACGGGCCAGCGACGACAAGGCGTAACCGCCTTCCAGAATGGAGACAATGCGCTTCTCGGCACACTCGGCCGCCAGCGTGCGCAGTTGCTCGGTGACCCACACGTAGTCCGCCTCCACAAGCCCCATCGAACCCATGTCGTCTTCGTAGTGCGAATCGAATCCCGCCGAGATGACAATCAACTCGGGCGCGTGCTTGCGCAGTGCCGGCATCCAGATGTCGGTGACGATCTGACGGAACGCATCGCCGCGGGTGCCTGCGGGCACCGGTACGTTGACCATGTTGGGTGCCGGATTGTCGGTGCCGCTGTAGGGGTAGAACGGATGCTGGAAGATGCTCGCCATCATCACGCGCGGATCATCCTTGAAGATGTCCTCGGTACCGTTGCCGTGGTGCACATCGAAGTCGATGATCGCCACGCGCTTCATGCCATGAGCTTCCATGGCGTGATGCGCAGCGACCGCCACATTGTTGAAGAAGCAAAAACCCATGGCATTGGTTTTTTCGGCATGATGGCCCGGCGGGCGAACCGCGCAAAACGCGTTCTCGACTTCCTTCGACATCACCAGATCAACGCCCAGAATGCCCGCGCCAGCCGCGCGTACGGCGGCCTTCATCGAGCCCGGCGACACGGCCGTATCGGGGTCGAGGTGGCGGATGCCGGTCTCGGGCACATTGGCCAGCAAGCCTTCGACATGTTCTCGCGGATGCGCACGCGACAACTGCTCGACCGTCGCGACGGGTGCATCATGAAACGCGAGGAACAAATCCAGACCGGCGGCGATCAACCGGTCATTGATGGCCGAAAGCCGATCCGCACATTCGGGGTGATAAGGCCCCATTTCGTGCAACCAGCAATCCTTGTGTGTGATAAATGCCGTAGCTGTCATACCCCCCCTTCCCTGTAACTGAGCATTCGTGACCCGTCGGACGATTCAAGTTCTCTATTTATTATTGATTCATTATCCTCTGAACACACTTTTTTCCCAACCGGCTTTACATGACCGTTGACCTCGCTCATACCCTGCTGACGCGCGCAGACACCATTCTCCTGGGCAAGGCGCCGCAACTGCGTCTGGCGCTGTGCTGCATGCTCGCGCGCGGCCACCTGCTGATTGAAGATGTCCCCGGCGTCGGCAAAACCACGCTCGCCCATTTGCTGGCACGCCTGCCCGGCCTGGCCTTCCAGCGCATCCAGTTCACCAGCGATCTGCTGCCCGCCGACATCCTGGGCGTGTCGGTCTTCGACCGCAGCGCCAACGGCTTCCAGTTTCATCGCGGCCCCATCTTTGCACAACTGATTCTGGCCGACGAAATCAACCGCGCAACCCCCAAGACGCAAAGCGCCCTGCTCGAAGCCATGGAAGAAGAGCAGATCACTGCCGACGGCACCACCTACCCGCTGCCGACACCGTTCTTTGTCATTGCCACCCAAAACCCGAGCACCCAGGTCGGCACCTTCCCGCTCCCCGAAAGCCAGCTCGACCGCTTCCTGATGCGTTTGCAACTGGGCTACCCCGATGCCGCCGCCGAGCGCGCGCTCCTGCTGGGCGAGAACCGCCGCGATCTGCTCGCCGCGCTTGAACCGGTGATCGACCCCGACACGCTGATCGAGATGCAGCGCGCCTGCGCCAAGGTGCACGTCTCAGGCCCCTTGGCCGACTACGTCCAGGCGCTACTGGAAGCCAGTCGCCGCGGCGCCGACGACAGCCCGGGCCTGAGCCCGCGTGCCGGCCTCGGCCTGATCGGCGCAGCACGCGCGTGGGCCTGGCTCAACCGGCGCGACCATGTGCAGCCCGAAGACATCCAGCGCGTATTCTCGCCCGTCGCCAGCCACCGCCTTGGCCTGGCACACTCTGTCTCCGCCGCCGACGCGCGCTGCCGTGCGCTGATCGAGAGCGTGCCGCTGCCTTGAGCGCACTCACCGCGCCACGCCGGCTGTGGTCGAGGCTACGTCAGGTCATCGATCGACGCCTGTTCCGGATTCGGCCTGCCGAAGCCCTGCCGATCCGACTGCCGCAGCGACGCATCTTCATCCTGCCCACCCGTGCGGGTCTCGTATTCGGGCTCACACTGTTTGCCATGCTGCTGGCGTCAATCAACTACACATTGAGCCTCGGCTTTGCACTCACCTTTCTGCTCGCTGGCCTGGGCATCGCCAGCATCTTTCACGCCTTTCGCACCCTGCTGCAGCTCGAGATCAAGGCCGGCGCCGCGCCGCCGGTGCATTGCGGCGAACCCGCCATCTTCGGACTGAACATCGGCCACCACGGTAAAACCCCGCGCGAAGCCATCCACATCCGCACTGCACACGCCACGGCGCGCGTCGATCTCCCGCCCGACAGCCACGCCACCGTCACCCTCAGCGCCCCGACGACACGTCGTGGCTGGCAGCCGGTCGGACGCGTCGTTATCGACACGGTCTTTCCGCTCGGCCTGATCCGGGCCTGGAGCGTGCTGACGCCGGATCTCAAAGTGCTGGTCTACCCCACGCTCGAATCCCGCCCACCGCCACCGCCGGCCAGCGCCGGCCTGTCCGGCCAGGCATATACCGCCTCAGGCGATGATGAATTCGCCGGCCTGCGCGCCCACCGCCCCACCGACTCACCGCGCCAGATCGCCTGGAAAGCCGTCGCCCGTAGCGGCACCCTCGTGTCAAAACACTTCCAGGGCGGCGCCGGCGGATCGCAAGTCTTCGATTGGCATCAACTCCCACCTGCGCTCGCCGAAGAAGCCCGCCTGCATCGCCTCGCGCGCTGGGTGGTGGACGCCGCGCAAAACGACGCGCGCTGGACGCTGATTCTCCCCGGTATGCAACTCGGCCCCGATCGCGGCGCGCAGCACCGACACCTCTGTCTGCGATCGCTCGCGCTGTTTGGCCAGCCCGACCATGTCACGCCCGCCTGAACCCACGCTCTCGGCCTATCCGCTGCGTTGGGCGGCGGCCTGCGCCGGTGCGACGCTGATCCCTCACCTGCCGAACCTGCCGATCTGGCTCGGCGCCCTCGCCGCGCTGATCCTGATCTGGCGTGTGCTCAGCCAGATCAACACCCCCAGCCCAGCCCCGCGGTTTCTGTCGCCGCTGCTGGCGATCGCCGCCGGCGGGCTGATTCTTTTCGAGTACGGCACGCTCTTCGGCAAGCAAGCGGGCATCGCCCTGCTCGCCTTGCTGCTCGGCCTCAAATACCTCGAATGCCAGCGGCCGCGCGATGTGCAGGTGCTGGTCCTGCTGTGTTTCTTCCTTCAGCTCGGCCTGTTTTTTGACACCCAATCGCCGCTCATCGGTATCGGCGCACTCGCGGGTACGGTCCTCGCCACCGGCAGCCTGCTGAGCCTGTACACCCGCCACCCCGTGCGTACACAACTGCGCACCGCCAGCGTGCTGATGCTGCAAGCACTGCCCATCATGCTCGTGCTGTTTGTGCTCTTTCCGCGCATTCCGGGGCCCTTGTGGGGGTTGCCGGCCGATGCTTTTTCGGGGCGTACCGGCCTGTCCGACAGCATGCAGCCCGGCGCCATCAGTGAGCTGAGCCAGTCGGGCGAGATCGCCTTTCGCGCGCAGTTTCGCGGCACACCCCCACCACCAGAACTGCGCTATTGGCGTGGCCCGGTGCTCACCGACTTCGACGGCCAGCGCTGGACGATTCGCCGCACCACCGTCGCCGACCACCCCGCCTACCCCACGACGGGCGCAGCCTACGACTACAACATGACGCTCGAAGCGCACAACCGCCGCTGGCTGCTGGCACTCGACTATCCCGCCGCCGGCATCGCCGACGCCACCTACGCTGCCGACTTCACGGTGCTCGGCCGCGAGCCGGTGCGCCAGCGCATTCGCTACGCTGCTGCGGCCTACCCGCACAGCCAGGCTGGTAAAAACGAGGCGATCGCCTCGCTCGACGGCGCACTGAGCCTGCCCAAGGACAGCAATCCGCGTACCCGCGCGCTGGCCGCACAACTGAGGGAGCGCGATCAACCCCCCGAGCGCATCGTGGCCGCCGCCATCGCCTGGCTGCGCGAGGCCGACCTGGCCTACACCCTGCGCCCGCCGCGCCTGGGCATCGACACCGCCGACGCATTCCTGTTCGACACCCGTCAGGGCTTCTGTGAACACTTCGCCAGCGCGTTTGTGGTCATGATGCGCGCCGCTGGCGTGCCGGCGCGGGTGGTTACCGGCTATCAGGGCGGCGAGATCAACCCCTTCGACAACAGCATGGTGGTCCGCCAGTCCGATGCCCATGCCTGGGCCGAAGTCTGGCTCGCGGGCGAAGGCTGGCGACGGGTCGACCCGACCGCGGTCAGCGCACCGCGCCGAATCGACGGCGGCCTCGCCGCGGCCCTGCCCGACGACAGCGCCCTGCCCTTCCTGGTTCGCCCCGACCTGAGCTGGCTGCGCACCGTGCGCGACCGCTGGGAATTCCTCGGCAACGCCTGGAACCAATGGGTGCTGGGCTTCGACCAGAAGACTCAGCGCTCGCTGCTGCGCCGCCTCGGTCTGCACACCGACGACTGGCGCCAGATGGGTGTGGCCATGCTGACAGGTATCGGCAGCTTGCTGGCGGCGCTGGCCTGGTGGGCACAACACCGCGCCGCACCGCGCGACCCGCTGCAGCGTGCGTGGCATCGTTTCGAGCGCAAACTGGCCCGCGCAGGCGTGCCCCGGTTGCCCTGGGAGGGGCCGGCCGATTATGCTGATCGCGCGGCCCGTCACTGCCCCGATCAAGCCACGGCCATTCGCGCCATCGCCCACCGCTATGCCCGCCTGCGCTACAGCGCTGGCACAACGGCGAACGACAGCAAGGCGCTTCACTCACAGATCAAAAGGTTCTCGATTTAATGCGTCCGATTTCTCTGCCCCGCCCGTTCCGTGCACTTCTCCTCGCAGGCTTCGCCGCCACCGTCGGTGCCGGCACAGCGATGGCGGGCCCGGGTTACGACACCCACCCTGAAGCGATCCGCTTTGCTGATGAAATGGCGCAAACCCATGGCATCGCCGCCAGCGACGTCCTCGGCTCGCTCGGTCGGGTCGAGCGCAATGACCGGGTCATCCGCCTGATCACGCCGCCCACCAAGCGCGGCGTACGCTCCTGGGAACGCTATCGCAGCCGGTTCATTGAGCCGGTTCGGATTGAGGCCGGCGCCGAGTTCTGGCGCGAACACACCGACACACTGCGCGCGGCAAGTCTCAAATATGGGGTACCGGAATCGATCATCGTCGCCATCATCGGCGTCGAAACCATTTACGGCCGCAACACCGGCAATTTTGTCGTTGCCGAAGCACTCGCCACGCTGGCCTTTGATTACCCGCCCCGCGCGCCGCTGTTCCGCCGCGAACTCGAAAACCTGTTCCTGCTGGCACGCGACAGCGGCCGCGATCCGCTCAGCTACGAAGGCTCCTACGCCGGCGCACTGGGTTTCCCGCAGTTCCTGCCAAGCAGCATCCGCAGCTACGCGGTGGACTTCGACGGCGACGGCAAGATTGATCTGGAAGGCAGCCCGGCCGACGCCATCGGCAGCGTCGCAAACTACCTGGCTGCTCACGGCTGGATCGCTGGCGCACCGGTCGCGGTGCGCGCACATGTGGAAGATGCCGCGAGCGCAAAAGCCCTGGTGGATCTCGGCATCGAGCCGACCGTCTCGGCGCAGGTGCTGGCCGACCATCAAGTCCTGCCCTTGGGCGAGCTGCCCGACAATACCCTGTCCACGTTGGTCGACCTCGAAACGCCGGGCGCCGCCACCGAGTACTGGCTGGGGTTTCGCAACTTTTATGTGATTACGCGCTACAACCGCAGCAGTTTCTACGCAATGGCGGTATACGCACTGTCTGAAGCGCTGCGCAATGCGCAGCATGAAACCACGGTGGCCAGCGCCCCGCGGCAGTAGCTCAGAGCAAGGAGTCTTTCGACATGCCGTGTCGCTTGACGATACGGCGCAGCTGGCCGAGCGCTTCGAGCTGAATCTGGCGAACCCGCTCGCGAGTCAGATTCAGTTCGCCCGCCAGCTCTTCGAGCGTCTGCACTTCCACGCCATCCAGACCGTAGCGGTACCGCACGACCATGCGCTGCTTGTCGTTGAGCATGTTGATCCATTCCCGGACCAGCGCTTCAACCTCCTGATCATGGATCTGCGCATCCGGCGAGCTCACCTCGTCATCGCGCAAGGATTCGCCGATCGACAGCGACGGATCCACATCCAGCGGTGCATCAAGAGACGCGGTGTGCTCGTTCAGCGCGAGCATGGCCCGCACGGCGTCTTCGGTTTTGCCAAGATCGCGCGCAACCTCTTCAACCAGTGAGTCGCGCTTGCCCGCGGCCTCGGCACGGCGGCAGGCGCGCAAGACCTGATTGAGCTCCTTGACCACATGCACCGGCAGCCGGATGGTGCGCGACTGGTTCATGATGGCCCGCTCGATGTTCTGGCGAATCCACCAGGTCGCGTAGGTCGAAAACCGGAAGCCGCGCTCGGGATCGAATTTCTCGAGTGCATGCATCAAGCCGAGATTGCCCTCTTCGACCAGGTCGAGCAGCGGGATGCCGCGGTTGAGGTAATGCTTGGCGATATTGACGACGAGACGCAGATTGCGCTCGATCATGATCTGACGGGCGTCGAAATCGCCTTTGCGCACGCGACGCGCCAGCGCGGCTTCTTCTTCTGCTGTCAGTAGCGGATTGGCGCCGATGTCATTGAGGTAGAGCTGGGTGACATCGGTGAGAAAGTCACTTTCGAAGGACGGTGCAGGGGTCTCGACAAAGGCTTCAACCTCGGGGGGCAGATCCGGCGTTTGATCGTCAACTTCTTCGTTCAATGCCGGATCGTGCATGCCTTCGCCTCCTAGCGTTTGGGTAGGTATGTCAGCGGATCGACCGGCTTGCCTCGACGACGGATCTCGAAATGCAATTTGGGTCGATCTGCGTCTGTCTGGCCCAGCTCGGCGATGGTCTGCCCCTGGGTCACCGATTGCCCCTCTTTGACGAGCAGATTCTTGTTATGTGCATACGCGCTGAGGTAATCAGCGTCGTGTTTGATAATGACGAGTTTTCCATAGCCGCGCAAGCCAGCCCCCGCATACACCACGCGTCCGGCCGACGAGGCCCGGACCGGATCACCGAGCTTACCGGCAATGTCGATGCCCTTGGTCTCGCCATTGGCGAATGTGCTCACCACCTTGCCGCTCGCCGGCCACAGCCACTCAGAGCTTCCCGCGGCCGCGGGCGGCGGCGAATCAACGCCAGGGGCCGGCGTGGCCGGAGCCACCTCGGGCTTGCTCGACGGTGTCGCTGCCGGGCTTTGCCGGATTCGCGCCCAGGCCGCGTCCGAGTAGGGTTCGACGATGGCTTGCGGCCCGTTTTTGACGCCGCCTGTGCTCGGAGATGTCACAGGTGCAGCAGCTGCTGACGACGGGCCACCCGGCATCGCGCCGATGCTTGGCTGGCCGACGGCGATGGGCGTCACCGTCACCCCGTCGGGCGGTGCGACACGGACGGTCTGGCCGACCGAAATCTGATTCGGATCGGACATCTGGTTCCATTCAGCCAGGTCCTTGAATGTGTAACCAAACTTCTGGGCGATACGATTGAGCGTATCGCCCGGCTGCACCACGTAAGTTGTGGGCTGCTGCGGCAGCGTCGATGCGCCAGCGTCAGGCGGCGGCAACTCGCCCGCGGTTTCAACAGGCATGTTGCGGTCACTGACCGGCGCCGACAAATTGGCGGCACATCCGGTCAAACTCAGGACCAGCACAGGCAGGGCACATCGGAACAGGTTTTGCATAGTCATCATTCCGTACCACCGAGCAGAGGCACAAAGCGGACGGCATCCAGGCGGGTTTCGCGGAACTGCCGGCCCTGGCGCTCTACCAGGATCAAATATTGTTGGCGACCACCGACCGGCACCAGCGCCCGACCCCCCGGCGCCAATTGCGCCTTGAGCGCTTCGGGCACGCCGTCCGCAGCAGCGGCTGCGGAAATGATGGTGTCGAAGGGTGCCGCTTCAGGCAGACCAAGCATGCCGTCGGCGTATTTCAATCGTACATTGGGCAAACGCAAGTGTCGCAGATTCTCGCGCGCGCGATCGAGTAGCGGACGAATCCGCTCGATCGCATACACATCGGTACACAAATGCGACAGCACGGCCGCCTGGTAACCACAGCCAGCGCCAATCTCGAGCGTCTTGCCCATTTCACGCCCCTCGCGCAGGATCTCGGCCATGCGCGCGACGATGAATGGTTGAGAGATGGTCTGCTGAAAGCCCAGCGGCAAGGCGGTGTCTTCATAGGCGCGGGAGGCCAGCGCTTCTTCTACGAAAACATGGCGCGGCACCTGGAGCAAGGCGTTCAGCACCTTCTCGTCACGCACGCCCATTTCGCGCACACGCTCGACCATGCGCGCGCGGGCGCGCGTGGCCAGGGCCAGATTCTGGGCCGGCGTGCGCACGCCGATCATGCCAGCCATTCCGTAATCGACGGCATCTGGCCCGTGTGGGTCAGATCAATCTGCAAGGGCGTGACCGACACAAAGCCTTCGGCCACCGCACTGAAATCGGTGCCTTCGCCAGCGTCCTGCGCTTCGCCCGCGGGGCCAATCCAGTAGATGGTCTCGTTGCGCGGCGACAGGCTCTTGATGACGGGCTCGGCCTTGTGGCGGCGCCCCAGGCGCGTGACCTTGATGCCTTTGAGATCGCCGCGCGCGCCTTCAGGCACATTCACATTGAGCAGCACGGGCTGGCGCATCGGCTGGCGCTTGAAGCGTGCAGCCAGCTCGGCAGCGACCTGCGCCGCGGCGGTGAAGTCTTGCGGATTCTTGCTGACCAGCGATATCGCCATCGACGGCACGCCAAGCAGATAGCCTTCGGTGGCGGCAGCAACCGTGCCGGAATAGATGGTGTCATCGCCCATGTTGGCACCGTGATTGATGCCTGAAACCACCATGTCGGGCAAGGTATCGAGCATGCCGGTGACGGCCAGGTGCACGCAGTCGGTCGGCGTGCCATTCACATGATAGAAGCCATTGGCGCTGCGGCGCAGTGACAGGGGGCGGTCCAGCGTGAGCGAATTGCTCGCGCCGCTGCGATCGCGCTCGGGCGCCACCACAGTGACCTCGCCGACCTGTGACAGGGCAGCGGCGAGCGCCTCGATGCCGGGCGCAAAATAGCCATCGTCATTGCTGATCAGGATTCGCACGATCGCGTTTTCTCGCTTGCGGGGTGGGGGCGCCGCCCGCTGCGAGCTGGCGCCGGAATCAGCGCCGCAGTTTAACACAGGCGCCGCGTACGCCATGGGCGTACGACACCGCCTGTGCCGTGAGATCAGACGATCTGACGCGCGCGCAGATCGGCCCGCAGCTCGGCCGTGAGATCCAGCACCTCGGCCAGCACGGCGTCGGTGTCCGCACCCAGCACGGGCGGCGCGTTGCGGTAGCTGACCGGCGTTTCCGACAAACGGATCGGACAGGCCACTTGCGGCGCCGTGCCGGCCAGCGGATGCGGCAGATCGACACGCAGGCCGCGCGCCTGCACCTGCGGGTCGTCGAACACATCGGCCACGGTGTTGATCGGACCGCAGGGCACGGCCAGAGTCTCGAGCCGGGCGATCCACTCGGCCGTGCCGCGTGTGACGGTCAGCGCGTTGAGTTTGGGAATCAGCACATTGCGATTCGCCACCCGGGCGGCGTTGGTCTTGAATCGCTCATCTGTCGCCAGCGCCGGCTGCCCCGCGCTCTCGCAGAAGCGGGCGAACTGGGCGTCGTTGCCGATGGCCAGAATCATGTAACCGTCGGCGGTCGGGAAGTCCTGATAGGGCACGATGTTCGGGTGCGCGTTACCGAGACGCTGCGGCGCCTTGCCGCTGGTGAGGTAGTTCATGGCCTGATTGGCCAGGCAGGCGACCTGCACGTCGAGCAGCGCCAGATCGATATGCTGCCCGTCGCCGGCGCGAAAGCCGTCGCGGTCGCGGTAAGCGATGGCGGCGAGCACGGCATTGGAGGCATACAGGCCGGTGAGAATGTCGGTCAGTGCAACGCCGACTTTCATCGGACCACCCCCTTCCGCCTCATCCGGCCGACCGGTCAGGCTCATCAAGCCGCCCATGCCCTGAATCAGAAAGTCGTAGCCGGCGCGCGGCGCGTAGGGGCCGGTCTGACCAAAACCGGTGATCGAGCAATACACCAGCTTGGGATTCACCGCCCGCAGGCTGTCGTAGTCGAGCCCGTACTGCTTGAGGCCGCCGACCTTGAAGTTCTCGATCACCACGTCGCTCCTGGCCGCCAGATCGCGCACCAGTTGCTGGCCGTCCGGCGCGGTGATATCGATGGTGACCGAGCGTTTGTTGCGGTTGGCGCCCAGGTAATAGGCGGCCTCACTGGTCGGCGCGCCGGCCGCGTCCGCGAGGTAGGGCGGCCCCCAGTGACGGGTGTCGTCCCCGACGCCGGGGCGCTCGATCTTGATGACCTCGGCCCCCAGGTCGGCCAGCAGCTGGCTGGCCCACGGCCCCGCCAGGATGCGGGACAAGTCCAGCACGCGAAGGTGTGACAGTGCGCCAGCCATGATCAGCCTCAGTTCGCGAAGGCGGGAATATCGGTGATGGCGCGGCCGATGATCAGCGCGTGCACATCGTGGGTGCCCTCGTAGGTGTTCACCACTTCCAGGTTGACCACATGACGGATCACGCCGAATTCATCGGAGATGCCGTTGCCGCCGAGCATGTCGCGCGCCATGCGGGCGATGTCCAGCGACTTGCCGCAGGAATTGCGCTTCATGATCGAGGTGATTTCCACTGCCGCCGAACCGTCTTCCTTCATGCGGCCCAGACGCAGGCAGCCCTGCAGGCCGAGTGTGATCTCGGTCAGCATGTCGGCCAGTTTTTTCTGGATCAGCTGATTGGCGGCCAGCGGGCGGCCGAACTGCTTGCGATCCAGCGTGTATTGGCGGGCCGTTTCGTAGCAGAACTCTGCGGCGCCAAGCGCGCCCCAGGCAATGCCGAAACGCGCTGAATTGAGGCAGGTAAAGGGGCCGCGCAGACCGGTGACTTCGGGGAACATGTTCTCTTCGGGCACGAAGACTTCGTCCATCACGATCTCGCCGGTGATCGACGCGCGCAGGCCGACCTTGCCGTGAATCGCCGGGGCGGAGAGGCCTTTCCAGCCCTTCTCGAGGACAAAGCCGCGGATCTTGCCGTCCTCCGTCTTGGCCCACACCACGAACACATCGGCGATCGGGCTGTTCGTAATCCACATCTTGCTGCCCGACAGCGAGTAGCCGCCATCGACCTTCATGGCGCGAGTGGCCATCGAACCCGGATCGGAGCCATGGTTCGGCTCGGTCAGGCCAAAGCAGCCCACCCACTCGCCGGTCGCCAGCTTGGGCAGATACTTTGTCTTCTGGGCTTCGGTGCCGAATTCATTGATCGGCACCATCACCAGCGAGGACTGGACGCTCATCATCGAGCGATAGCCCGAATCGACGCGCTCGATCTCGCGGGAGATCAGACCATAGGCCACGTAGTTGAGGCCGGCGCCACCGTATTCCTCGGGAATCGTCGGGCCGAGCAGGCCGAGTGCGCCCATTTCGTTGAAGATTTCGCGGTCGGTGCGCTCGTTGCGGAAGGCGTCCTGCACGCGCGGCAGCAATTTGTCCTGGCAATAGGCGCGGGCGGTATCGCGCACCATGCGCTCTTCTTCGGTCAGCTGTGCATCCAGCAACAAGGGGTCGGCCCAGTTGAATCTCGGGTTGGCGCTCATGGCATCTCCTCCGTCGGGGTTGTTTTGTCAGGCGCCGCAGCGCATCAGTATCTGACTGTGATCTTAGAAGCCACACCACAATGGCACAACCGAGAAATTTGCACCGCTTTGTGCAAAAATCTCACTCCGAGATACAGCAGCCGGCAGATCATGAGACGCAAAATCCCCAGCACTGGTGCGCTCGTCGCCTTCGAAGCCGCGGCCCGCCACGAAAGCTTCACCCGCGCCGCGGAAGAACTCTCGCTCACTCAAGGTGCGATCTGCCGGCAAATTGCCAGCCTTGAAGAATTTGTCGGTGTGGCCTTGTTCAAGCGCGCCCGTCGAGGCGTGAAGCTCACCGATGCCGGCTTGAGCTACAGCCGCCAGGTGGCGAGCCGGCTCGATGCCGTCGAGCGGGATACCTTGTCGGTCATGGGCCACCACGCCGGCGGGCGCAGCATTGAGCTGGCGGTGGTGCCAACCTTCGCCACCCGCTGGCTGCTGCCACGGCTGTCGGGCTTTCTCGCGGCCCACCCTGAGGCGAGCGTCAATCTGGCAACCAGTACCCGGCCCTTCCTGTTCGCGCAAACCGAATTCGACGCGGCGATCTACTTTGGCGATGCCGACTGGCCGGGCACGCAGGCGCATTTCCTGATGCATGAAAACCCCGTGCCGGTGTGCAGCCCGCGCCTGCTCGGCGGTGGCATGCATGCCGCGGCCGACCTGGCCGACGCGCCCCTGCTTCACCAGAGCACCCGCCCCTACGCCTGGCGTCAGTGGTTCGACACGCAGGGCGTGCGCGCCGCGCGCGATCTGCACGGCCCGCGCATGGAGCTGTTCTCGATGCTCGCGCAGGCGGCCATGCACGACATGGGCGTCGCGCTCATCCCGCCTTTCTTGATTCAGGACGAGCTCGCCAGCGGTCGGCTGGTGGTGCCGGTGGACGCCACCTACGACAGCGGCAAGGCCTACTATTTGATGATTCCGGAGCGCAAGACCGAGACCGCGCTGCTCACCGCCTTTCGCCACTGGCTGATGACAGAAATTGCGGCCTTCGTCGGCGCGCCGGCCGATCAGTCCTCCAGTGGGGCAAACTCCGACACCATCTTCGAGTAGCGCGGCTTGGGATAGGGGTAGCGCATGCTGAGCGCAATCGACCCGCCGTCGCCCTGCGCAATGCGCACATGCTCGCGCTGGAATTCTCTCGAGTGCTTCAAACCACAGGCATGGGCAATCATGTCGACCTCGTGATTGAGGTTTCGGCAGTAATTGGCGACACGCTCGAATTTTTCCTCAACCACCAACCCCCGCTGCAACTTGGGGTCGTGCGTCGTGATCCCTGTCGGGCAGGTATTGGTATGACAGCGCATGGCCTGAATACAGCCCATGGAAAACATGAAGCCACGCGCCGAGGTGACAAAATCGGCCCCCGCCGACAAGGCCCAGGCAATGCGCGCCGAGGTCACCAGCTTGCCGGACGCAACCACCCGTACCCGGTCACGCAACCCATATTCGATCAATGAATCCACCACCCGCGGCAGCGCTTCGTCTATCGACAAGGCCATATGATCGGCCAGCGCCTGAGGCGCGGCCCCGGAGCCGCCCTCGCCGCCATCCACCGTAATGAAGTCCGGCGCGAACTCCCGCCCTCGCAGCACAATCGCCTCGCACAGCTCACTCATGAAATACCAGCCACCAATGGCCGCCTTGATCCCGACCGGCTTGCCGGTGACTTGCCGAATGCGAACCACCATGTCGAGCAAGGCATGCACATCCTTGATCTCGGGGTGACGGTTTGGGCTGATGGATGCCTGGCCGGCGGGAATACCGCGAATCCGCGCGATCTCTTCGGTCACTTTCTCCGCCGGCAACAAACCGCCCTTGCCCGGTTTGGCGCCTTGCGACAACTTGAGTTCAAAGGCGCGCACCGACGCGATGCCGGCCAACTCGCTCAAACGCGCCTCCGATAGCTGTCCTTCTTGGTCGCGCACGCCGTATTTGGCCGTACCGATCTGCACGATCAGGTCGCAGCCGCCTTCGAGGTGGAAGGGGCTCACACCGCCCTCACCCGTATTCAGCCAACACCCCGCCAGCTTGGCGCCCCGCGACAGCGCCTGCACGGCCGGTCGGGAGATGGCACCGAAGCTCATGCCGCTGATATTGATTACCGATCCGGCCACAAAAGGGGTCGTGCAATAACCTTCGCCAATGATCAGCGCGGGCGTGGGCAACTGGTCTTCCTTGAGCACCGGAAACGGCGAATTGACGAAGATGATCGCCCCGCGCTCGCGCAGGTTGTAAGTCGAGCCAAAGCCGATGGTGCCGCCCTCATCCTTGGCCAGACGATAGACCCAGCCGCGCGTGGCACGGTTGAAGGGCATCTCTTCACGGTCGCCGAGAAAGAAATACTGACGAAAATATTCGCCCATCTGTTCGAAGAAGTAGCGCAGATGCCCAACCACCGGATAGTTGCGCAAAATCGCGTGCTTCTTCTGGGTGATATCGCGCAGATACCAGAACACCAGGCCGGCCATCAGGATGACAACCACAATCACACCCAGACTGACCGAAAATACCGTGGTCACGCTCTCCATACCGCCTCCGAATTCGCCGCTGGTTTCAAAGAGTGTAAACGTCGCCCAAGCATCGCGCTTAAGCCCGTACCACGGCGATTTGCGGTGATAGAATGCACACCCGACCTCAAAGAGCATCCGCCGCATGGAATCCATCGAGCAACTCCGGGTAGAAATCCAGCGTAGCGTGGCCGCCGCCCTGGCCGAAGACATCGGCACCGGCGACCTGACCGCAAGACTGATTCCGAACGCCTCCGAAGCGCGTGGCCGCGTCATTACCCGCGAAGACGCCGTGCTGTGCGGCACCGACTGGTTCAACGCCGCCTTCGAAACCCTCGACCCCACCGCCACCATTTTGTGGCACGCCAAGGATGGCGACCGCGTTGAAGCCGGCCAAACCTTGTGCGACGTGGTCGCCGGCGCCCGCGCCCTGCTCAGCGCCGAACGCGCCGCACTCAATTTTCTGCAATTGCTCTCGGGCACCGCGACCCTCACCCGCCGCTATGTCGAAACCGTGGCCGGCACCCGCGCCAAGATTGTCGATACCCGCAAAACCCTGCCCGGCCTGCGTCTGGCGCAAAAGTACGCGGTGGGCATCGGCGGCGGCACGAATCACCGCATCGGTCTGTATGACGGCATCCTGATCAAGGAAAACCACATCATCGCCGCCGGTGGCGTAGCCGAGGTGCTGGCCGAAGCGAAGCGCATCGCGCCGTCCAATGTGTTCATCGAGATCGAAGTCGAAACCCTGGAACAACTCGCTGCCGCACTCGATGCCGGCGCCCGCATGATCCTGCTCGACAACATGACACTGGAGCAGATGGCCAAAGCCGTTCAGCTCACCGGCGGCAAGGCCGAACTCGAAGCCTCGGGCGGCGTCAGCCTCGACCGGGTGCGCGCCATCGCCGAAACCGGGGTTGATCGCATCTCCATCGGCGGCCTCACCAAAGACGTGCGCGCCATCGATCTGTCGCTGCGCCACATCGAAGACTGAACCGCCTGCCCGGCCGACCTGGAGACCCTGCATGCTGTTTGCGCTCTACTACATCTTTGCGATTACCGTTTTAGTACTGCACTTCTCGGGCTTTCTCGCCCGCCGGAATCTGGAGTGGCTGCTGTACGTCGTGGCCATCACGGTATTCCCCGCAGTGATGTACTTGTAGCAGCAGGCCAGCACCATGACAAAGGGCACCCGCGGGTGCCCTTTGTCATGGTGTGATCAAAACAACTCAGCCCGCGGCGCGCTGCACTACCACGTCAACCAGCGCCGACATGCCGCGATGCCCCTCGCCTTCATCGATCACGGATTCATGCACCCGAAGCAGCAGAATATCGTGCCCCTTGAAAGCATTGAGCAGTACCGATTCGGTGTACAGATTTTCGACGGCAGACGGGCCACCCGTACCATGTTCAAGCTGCTTCGGCGTATAGCCTTGCAGCAGCAACAAGCCGCCCGGCTTGAGCGCCGCCATCATCTTGTCGAACAAGACCTGACGCTGCGCCGGCGCTGCAAACTGGATGAAGATGGCGACCACAGCATCGTAGGTTTCCTCGGGCCACACCCACTCGAACACGTCAGTTTCGAGCAGATTGATCTCGACCTGCTGCTCGGCAGCGAGTTTGCGGCTCTTTGCCGCGGCCGCTGGCGCAAACTCGAGGGCATCAACGCGATGGCCGGCCTTGGCCAAAAACACACTGTTGCGCCCCTCCCCATCGGCGACCGACAGCACCGCGCTATCGGGAAACAACCGACCCGCCTCACGAACGAGGAAATCGTTGGGCTCACGCCCGAACACAAACGATTCACCTGCGGCGGCAAAGCGGCGATCCCAGAAATCCCGGGGGGAGTGTTCAGCCATGCTCAGTCAGCCACATGGGCACGAATGAAATCCTTGACGAGGTCGATATCAACCGCCATGACTTCGCAACGCTGCGGCAAGGCCTCAAGGTGGGCAAAGCCGTCGGGGCGCGGCGGATCTTCGTTCAGCGCCTCGCGAATGGTCTCTTCAAACTTGACGGCTTGCGCGGTCTCGAGCACCAACACCGGCACCGCGCTGTCGCGATGCGCTGCCGCCACTTTCAGGCCATCAGCCGTGTGCGTGTCGACCACCACGCCATAGGCTTTTTTGGTGGCACGGATGGTATCGAGGCGGTCGGCATGCGAACTGCTGCCGGACACGAAGCCGAAGCCTGCCAGCGCGTCGCGATACGGCGTCTGGTTGAGATCGAAGCTGCCGCCCGACTCGACTTGCTGCCACAACTGGCACACCACGGAAGGGTCACGCCCCACCAGATCGAACACGAAACGCTCGAAGTTGGAGGCCTTGGAGATGTCCATCGACGGGCTGGAGGTGACATGCGTTTCGGCCGAGCTGCGCGGGCGATAGACACCAGTGCGGAAGAACTCGTCGAGCACATCGTTTTCGTTGGTCGCGCAGATCAGCTGACGAATCGGCAGCCCCATCATGCGGGCAATATGGCCGGCACAGATGTTGCCGAAATTGCCCGAGGGCACGGCCATGTCGACCTGTTGGTCGTCGCTCGCCGTGGCACCGAAATAGCCGGCGAAGTAATACACGATCTGCGCGACTACCCGACCCCAGTTGATCGAATTGACCGCGCCGATCTTGTACTTTGCCTTGAAGGCGTGGTCGTTGGAGACGGCTTTGACGATATCTTGCGCGTCGTCGAACATGCCTTTGACGGCGATGTTGAAGATATTGTCGTCCTGCAGCGAATACATCTGCGCACGCTGGAAGGCGCTCATGCGCCCGTGCGGCGAGAGCATGAACACGCGCACCCCGTGCTTGCCGCGCATCGCGTATTCCGCCGCCGAACCGGTATCGCCGGAGGTGGCGCCGAGGATATTGGTCTGCTCACCGCGCTTGTCGAGCACGTACTCGAACAAATTGCCGAGCAACTGCATGGCCATGTCCTTGAAGGCCAGGGTCGGCCCGTTGGACAGCTCCAGCAATGCCAGCCCACCTTGATGGTTGGGGCCCTGGCCGGCCTCCAGCCAGGTCACCGGCGTAATCGCCGTCGCGTCGCTGCCCGCGCGGGTGTTGCAGTACACGGCGGGCGTGTAGGTTTTCTGGCAGATCGCACGCAAGTCATCGGCCGGAATATCGTCGATGAAACGCGAAAGGATTTCAAACGCCAGGTCGGCGTAAGGGAGTTGTCGCCACGCGGCGAGATCGGCCGCACTGACCTGCGGATAGGTCTCCGGCAGATACAGCCCGCCATCGGGCGCCAGGCCACCGAGCAGGATGTCGCAAAACTGTTGGTCGGGCGCCCGCCCGCGGGTAGAGAGATAACGCATGAGCTTCACCAGAGGGCGGACGGCACCGGGGCCGTCCGACGGGGGAGGAGTTAACTGTCGAGTTGTTCGATACGCAAACGGGTGACCGGCGCAGACACCACGGGCAGCGCTTCGATCTTGGCAATGGCCGCATCGGCGTACTTTTCGACGGTCTCGTGCGTGAGCAGAATGATGTCCGCCTGCGACTCGCCATCACGCGGCGCCTTCTGGATCAGCGCATCAATGGAGATGCCGTTGTCCGCCAGAATGCGGGTGATGTCGGCCAGCACGCCCGGCTTGTCGTCGACACGCATGCGCATGTAGTAGCCGCCACGACTTTCGGACACCGGCAGCACCTTGAGATCGACCAGCTGGTCGGGCTGGAAGGCCAGGTGCGGCACACGGTGCTCGGGGTCAGCGGTGTGCATGCGGGTGACGTCGACCAGGTCGGCAATCACGGCGCTGGCGGTCGGCTCGTCGCCGGCGCCCTTGCCGTAATACAGCGTGGGGCCTACAGCGTCGCACTGCACCAGCACGGCGTTCATGGCGCCCTCGACATTGGCCAGCAGGCAACTCGCGGGGATCAGCGTCGGATGCACGCGCAACTCGACACCGTCTTCGCGCATGCGGGCAATGCCCAGCAGCTTGATGCGGTAACCCAGTTGCTCGGCATAGGCGATATCGGTTGCCTGCAGCTTGGTGATGCCCTCGATGTGCGCGCGCTCATACTGCATCGGCACGCCAAAGGCGATCGAGGCCATGATGGTGGCCTTGTGCGCAGCGTCGTTGCCCTCGATGTCAAAGGTCGGATCGGCCTCGGCATAGCCGAGCGCCTGCGCTTCCTTGAGGACGACGTCAAAGGGCAGGCCCTTGTCACGCATCTCGGACAGGATGAAGTTGGTGGTGCCGTTGATGATGCCGGCCAGCCACTGGATACGGTTGGCGGTGAGGCCTTCGCGCAGCGCCTTGATGATCGGGATACCCCCGGCCACAGCGGCTTCGAAGGCCACCATCACGCCCTTTTTCTGGGCGGCGGCGAAGATCTCGTTGCCGTGCGTGGCGATCAGCGCCTTGTTGGCGGTCACCACATGCTTGCCATTCTCGATGGCCGCCAGCACCAGATCCTTGGCCACGGTACAGCCACCGATCAGCTCGACGATGATGTCGATCTCGGGATCGCGGACCACCGCAAAAGCGTCATCCACAACCTTGGCCTGACCCTGCGTCATCGCCTGGGCGCGCTCGATGTTGCGGTCCGCCACGGTAGTAATGCTGATGGGACGCCCCGCACGGCGGGTAATCACCTCAGCGTTACGGGTAAGGACGGTCCAGGTGCCGCCGCCAACAGTGCCGATGCCCAGCAGGCCAACATTGATCGGTTTCATCGCAGAGTTTTCTTGAAGTCAGTACAACGTGGTCAACACCCCCTGCAGCACAGGGGAACATGAGCGCGGCTACCACGGCCAGACGACCGTGGTAGCCGCGCGATTCGATTCAAACGCCCGGCGACGCCATCAGCTGCGATGGAGCCCCTTGCGGTAATGCTCGAGGAAACGCGCGATGCGCTCAACGGCATCACGCAGGTCCTCTTCGTGCGGCAGGAAGACCAGACGGAAATGGTCCGGCTGTTTCCAGTTAAAGCCGCTGCCTTGCACCAGCAGGACCTTCTCGGCTTCGAGCAGCTTGAGGATGAACTGCTGGTCGTCCTCGATCGGGTACATCTTCAGATCGAGCTTGGGGAACAGATACAGCGCCGCCTTGGGTTTGACGCAGCTCACGCCCGGGATCTGGGTGATCAGGTCGTACGCGAGATCGCGCTGGCGGGTCAGGCGGCCATCGGGCGCAATCAGCTCTTCGATACTCTGGTAGCCGCCGAGCGCGGTCTGGATACCCCACTGCGCCGGCACGTTGGCGCACAGGCGCATCGAGGCAAGCATGTCGAGCCCCTCGATGTAGTCGCGGGCATGACGCTTTTCGCCGGAAACGATCATCCAGCCGGCACGATAGCCGCAGGCGCGGTAATTTTTCGACAAGCCATTGAAGGTCACGCACAGCACGTCGTCCGCCAGCGAGGCGATCGAAGTGTGGGTCTCGCCGTCGTACAGAACCTTGTCGTAGATCTCGTCGGCAAACACGATCAGCTGATGCTGACGGGCGATCTCAAGCAGCTCTTCGAGAAACTCGGTCGGATACAGCGCGCCGGTCGGGTTGTTCGGGTTGATGATGACAATGGCCCGCGTATTGGGCGTGAGCTTGCGACGGATGTCGTCCAGATCGGGCAACCAGCCAGCCTGCTCATCGCACACATAATGCACCGGCGCACCGCCCCCCAGGCTGACGGCCGCCGTCCACAGCGGATAGTCCGGTGCCGGCACCAGCACTTCGTCGCCATTATTGAGCAGCGCCTGCATCGACATGACGATCAGCTCGGACGCACCATTGCCGATATAGATGTCTTCAATGCCCACCCCCGCAATCTTCTTCTGCTGGGAGTAATGCATCACCGCCTTGCGCGCCGAAAACAGGCCTTTTGAATCCGAATAGCCCGCCGCACCGCGCAGGTTGTGGATCACGTCAACCACGATCTCTTCGGGCGCCTCAAAACCGAAATGCGCCAGATTGCCGATATTGAGCTTGGTGACGCGATGCCCTTCGTCTTCCATCTGCTTGGCGCGCTGCAGAACGGGGCCACGGATGTCGTAGCAGACTTCCGCCAGCTTGTGCGACTTGCGAACCGCCCGCAAGGCGGCGGCGTCGGCGGCGGGGGCGGCGCCCTGCATTTCACCGATCGGCTCTGCCACCTTGAGATTGGGCGTTTTGCTCATCATCTTCCCCTGTGCGAAGGACACTGACCGCAATAATTGCTGCAACGCAAAAGCCTTGCGTTTGGCCAGAAAATCAAAAGATTGTAATCTACCCCAAGCCACAGCCCCCGGGCAAATCCCGCCCAAATCGTGCACCGCCCATGAACCTTCATCAAGACACCATTTCCGACCAGAACGTCATCACCGGTTACGGCCCCGACTACGTCCAGGTCAACCGGGTCGAGCATCGCGCCAGCAGCCTGATCGTTCTGCCCGACCAGATCCTGCCCGACTGGGCCGCTGTCGGCGGTTTCGCGGCCCTGAACGAAGCGGCGTTTGCCACCCTGGCCAAGCTCGATTGCGTCGTGGTGCTCATCGGCACGGGAGACCGCCAACGCTTCCCCTCGCCGGCGTTGCTGCGCCCGCTGATCGACGCCCGCATGGGTTTCGAGATCATGGACACGCCCGCCGCCTGCCGCACCTACAACATCCTGATGGGCGAAAACCGCAACGTCGCCGCCGCCCTGATGTTTGACCCGGCCTGACGCGCTCGCGGGCAATTGCCCACGCGCGTTTGTCATCGTGATGGAATGTCGATTACCCTGCGTTGAAGCCCTCACCGACAGGAGCATGCATGATCGACCAAGCCGCCCCCGACATCACCCTGCCCGCCACTGGCGACCAGCACATCCGGCTCGCCGATCTGCACGGACAGACGGTCGTGCTTTACTTCTACCCCAAAGACAACACCCCCGGCTGCACCACCGAGACCCGTGATTTTGGCGAGCTTCACCCAAAGTTTGTCGAGGCCGGCTGCGTCGTGCTGGGCATCTCGCGCGACACCCTCAAATCGCACGAACACTTCAAGGCCAAGCTCGAATTGCCGTTTGAACTGCTGTCAGACGCCGACGAAGTCGCCTGCAAGGCCTTTGACGTCATCAAGATGAAAAACATGTACGGCAAAGAAGTGCGCGGCATCGAACGCAGCACCTTCGTCATCGACCGCGAAGGTGTCGTGCGACGCGCGTGGCGCAAACTCAAAGTGAATGGCCATGCCGAGGAGGTGCTCAACTTCGTCCAGTCGCTTTAATCTCATGGCCGGCCCGGCACAGTTGTCGACCGGGCCTCAGAACACCGATTCCCTGCCGGAGCCCGCATGGTCACCAAACGCGCATCGAAGTCTGTGAAAACCAAGCTGTTCATTCTCGACACCAACGTGCTGATGCACGACCCCACCAGTCTGTACCGATTTGAAGAACACGACCTCTACGTCCCGATCATGACGCTGGAGGAGCTCGACGGAAACAAGAAAGGCATGTCGGAAGTGGCCCGCAACGCGCGTCAGGCCAGCCGCATGATGGACGAGATCGTCCGCGCCTGCCCCAACGGCATCGACGAAGGCATCGACCTCACCGAACCCTCCCGCCGACAGGCCACCGGCCGCCTGTATCTGCAAACCGAGGCCATCGACCTGCACCTGCCACCGGGCCTGCCCACCGGCCGGGGCGACAATCACATCCTGGCGGTGGTCAGCTTCCTCGCCAAACGCTTCCCCAAACGACCGGTCATTCTGGTGTCGAAAGACATCAACATGCGGATCAAGGCACGGGCGCTCGGCCTCGATGCGCAGGACTACTTCAACGACAAAGTCCTCGAAGACACCGATCTGCTGTATTCCGGCGCCCGCGAACTGCCGGCCGACTTCTGGGAAAAGCACGGCGCCAACCTCGAATCCTGGAAGGACGAACGCAGCACCTACTACCGCCTGCGCGGCCCCCTGGCCGATTCGCTCAGCCACAACGAGTTCGTCTTCGACACCACCTCCGAGCCGCCCTTCGACGCCTGGGTCACCGAATGCGACGGCCCCACCGTGGTCCTCGAAACGCTGATCGACTACAGCCACCAGAAGAACAATATCTGGGGCATCACCGCGCGCAACCGTGAGCAAAACTTTGCGCTCAACCTGCTGATGAATCCGGACATCGACTTCGTCACCCTGCTCGGTCAGGCCGGCACCGGCAAAACGCTCCTGACGCTCGCCGCCGGACTTACCCAGGTACTCGACAGCAAACGCTACAGCGAAATCATCATGACCCGCGTGACGGTTCCGGTGGGCGAAGACATCGGCTTCCTGCCCGGCACCGAAGAAGAAAAGATGACGCCGTGGATGGGCGCACTCGAAGACAACCTCGACGTGCTCAACGGTGCCACCAACGAAGGCGGCGAATGGGGTCGCGCCGCGGCGCACGACCTCATCCGCTCACGGGTCAAGGTCAAGAGCCTCAACTTCATGCGCGGGCGCACCTTCATCAACAAGTACCTGATCATCGATGAAGCGCAGAACCTCACCCCCAAGCAGATGAAGACGCTGGTCACCCGCGCGGGCCCGGGCACCAAAGTGGTCTGCCTCGGCAACATCGCCCAGATCGACACGCCCTACCTCACCGAAGGCAGCTCGGGGCTGACCTTTGTCGTCGATCGTTTCAAAGGCTGGCCGCACTCTGGCCACATCACCCTGCAACGGGGCGAGCGCTCGCGTCTGGCCGATCACGCCGCAGAAGTCCTCTAAACCCACACCACGCACCGGCCACCACGGCCGGTGCGTCTGCCAAGCCAACGGAATACCCGTCGGCGGACCGCAAAACGGTGCACCGCACCATTCAGGGAATTCATTTTACTTTCAGCGCGTTATAGCGGATACTGATCGGTTTTCCCGTCGCCCGTTGCGTCCGGGGATGCCAGAGACCACGAGACCCGCATGACAACGTCCGACCCGACCCCTACTACCTTCGCTGCCCTGGGGCTATCCGCCCCCGTTCTGACCGCGCTGTCAGAAATCGGCTACGAAACCCCCTCGCCCATCCAGGCGGCGTGTATTCCTCACCTGATGACCGGCGGCGACGTCCTCGGCGAAGCCCAGACCGGCACCGGCAAGACCGCCGCCTTTGCGCTGCCCGCTCTCGAGCGCATCGACGTCACGCGCCGCACCCCGCAGATTCTGGTGCTGACGCCGACCCGCGAACTGGCCATCCAGGTCGCCGAGGCCTTCCAGACCTACGCCCGCTACCTGCGCGACTTCCATGTGGTGCCGCTCTACGGTGGCCAGAGCATGGTCGTCCAGCTGCGCCAGCTCACACGCGGCGCGCAAGTCATCGTTGGCACCCCGGGCCGTCTGATGGACCACCTCAAGCGTGGCAGCCTCAAGCTCGACGACCTGAAAGTGATGGTGCTCGACGAAGCCGACGAAATGCTGCGCATGGGCTTCATCGAAGACGTAGAGTGGATTCTCAGCCACACGCCGAGCACCCGCCAGACCGCGCTGTTCTCGGCCACCATGCCCTCGGTCATCCGCAGCGTTGCCCAGCGCCACCAGCGTAACCCTGTCGAAATCAAGATCAAATCGGCCACCAGCACCGTCTCGACCACCCGCCAGAGCTACTGGATGGTGCGCGGCCACGACAAACTCGACGTGCTGACCCGCATCCTTGAAGCCGAGGACGAACTCGACGCGGCCATCATCTTTGTGCGCACCAAGGTCGCCACCGATGAGCTGGCCAACAAGCTCGAAGCACGCGGCCACGCCGCCGCTGCACTCAACGGCGACATGACCCAGGGCCTGCGCGAGCGCGTGATCAACCAGCTCAAATCGGGACAGATCGACATCGTCGTCGCCACCGACGTCGCCGCCCGCGGCATCGACGTGCCGCGCGTCACCCATGTCATCAACTACGACGTCCCCTACGACACCGAAGCCTATGTGCACCGCATCGGCCGCACCGGCCGCGCCGGCCGCACCGGCCACGCGATTCTGTTCATCACGGCGCGCGAACAGCGCATGCTGCGCGCCATTGAGCACGCCACCCGCCAGAAAATCGCCCTGCTCACACTGCCGACCCGCAGCGAAATGGCCGATCGTCGTGTCTCCAAGTTCAAACAGGAAGTGCTCGACATCCTGGAACAGGAAGAGCTGCACTTCTTCATGGAAGTGGTCGGCCAGCTGCGTGACGAAAACGAACTCAAGGCGCACTCGATTGCCGCCGCCCTGGCCTTCATGGCCCAGCGCGACAAGCCGCTACAGCTCGACAACGCCAAAGGCAGTGATCTGCCCACCACCAGCGAAGTGCGCGCGCCGCGCGAAAATCGCGACGAAGCGCCTAACCGTCGCCGCGACGCCGCTGACGGCAAGCTGCGCCCCTACCGCATTGAAGTCGGTCGCCAGCACGGCGTAACGCCGAAAGAAATCGTCGGCGCCATTGCCAACGAAGGCGGCCTCTCGGGCGGCCAGATCGGCCAGATCCACTTGTTCGACGACTTCAGCCTGGTTGAACTGCCGAGCGACCTCTCCAACGAAACGCTCGCCACGCTGAAACGCACCCGTGTGTGCCAGCAGGCGCTGCAGATTCAGGCCGACGACTCGACACCGATGCCGGCCAAGCGCTTTGGCACCAAGCCGGGCGCGAGCAAGCGTCCGGGCGCGCCCGGCGCACCGGCCAAGAAGCCGTTCAAGGGCGGCAAGCCCTTCATCAAGCGTCCGAAAGTCTGATCTCCGGGACTAAGCCCGCGCAGCCTGCACCAGCAGGTTGCGCGGCGTGATCGCCCGATCGCAGAAGTAGCCGAGTTTGACCCGGTAGCCCGCCACCTCAAGGCCGAGCGCCAAATCCCCCACCAGCCACACCTCCAGCGCGCGCCGAAACACATGGCGCACAAGGTCGTAGCGCGCCACCTGCGCGTAACGCGCCCTGCCGAGCGCCTGCCATTCATCCCAATTCACGGCGCCGGGCAGCATGATCCCTTCGCGTGCGGCCAGTAGCCGGCAAAAGCCTTCAAAACCCGCGCGCACCCATGCCGCCGGCACCGAGCGGAACGGGCGATAGCCGTCACCGTCGAGTGCCGCGCGCAACGCGATGAAACCCAGCTTGAATGCACTGTCGAGCGCATGCTGGCGTCGCTCACGCCCACTGGCCGTGACCGACTCGGTGATGGCCAGACGCAGGTCGCCCGCGTCCAGTCTCAGCGTCGCCGCCGCCGACACCGGCCGGAAGTCGCCCGTCACGCCCCGGTCGTAACAACATGGCGCAATACTGAATCCCGCCGCAGCGCCCCGCGCCGCCCCTCGCACCAGCGTCCGGTGCAATTCGCCGCAGGCGTGCAAGGCCACCACGTGATGCGTCGCCACGCGCGCCTGAGCCTCGGCCGACAAGGCATCGGCGCAGACCATGTGCTGCGCGAGCCGCGCCCGCGTCGCCAGCAAGGCACTTTGCGCGCACAAGGCGGGATCGATTTCCAGGCTGGTCACGGCCTTCGCGCCCTGCATCGCCAGACGCCGCCCGAGATGCCCCTTGCCGGCACACCATTCGAGCACTGGCGCATCGACCGGATCGAGTGCGGCGGCGAAGGCTTCGATCTGTTCGCGCTTTCGCCCCGGAATTGCCCAATCGAAATGGGCATCGCACAGCGGCATCGCACGCGCTTCTGAACGCGGCACCTCGGTCAAAGAACGCAAACCATTCAAGGCCGGGATGCGGGACGCCACCCAGGCCAGCCGCGCCGCATCGTCAGCTTCCAGTGCAATCACCTCCTCATCGCTCAGCGCCAGCACATCGGCCTGAAGCGCCGGATAGCGCGCCACCCAATCGGGCTTCTCGACGCAAAACGGCCGCGGGCGCCACAGATCGGCGTGCGTCTCGAGCATGTCCTGCAGAGCGAAGAAACGATGGGAGAGATTCATGGACGCGAACGATACGCCCTTGGCCGCGGCTGGCAAGGCCTGTGGCACCATGGCGCCTCCGCGGCAGATACGGTATAAGCGGGAGGCCTGCTCCCAACCACACCCGGCCCATGAACACCCTCGTCGACCTCGCCGACCCTGCCGCCGTCACCGACGCCCTCTCGCGCGAGTGGCTGGTGGCCTGCCTGTGCGCCGAATGGTGCGGCACCTGCCGCGACTATCACGACACCTTCACATCCATGCAAACGCAGTTTCCGCAGGCCGCATTTCTGTGGGTGGACATTGAAACCCATGCCGACTGGGCCGACGACATGGACATCGAGAACTTCCCGACGATCATGATCCAGCAAGGCAACGCCGTCCGTTTTCTCGGCACCATGCTGCCCTATCCCGGCCATCTTCAGCGCACGCTGGAGACCTTGCTCAATGCCCCCGGCGACGCGCGACGCCCCGGCGAAAGCGTGCCACTCGATCTGCGTGAGTTGCTGAAAATGCAGGCCGGCTGAACAGGCGCGACTCAGGAACCGATCTTCGGACGCAGCAGGGGCGCCAGCCGGGCCGGTGCCTGCATGGCCTGCTCCATCAATTCCGAAAAAGACACCGAGCGCTCCGGGCTGAGCGTCAGTTTAATGCTGTCGTCCTCGCCGCTGATGAACTCGATCAGCGTGGCACAGGCCTTCTTGCGATCGCCAGCATCAGCCACCGGCAACTCCTTTTCGCAGTCGCGTTGCGCCGAGTCGATATCCGCCTTGAAGCGCGCGTCACGCTGCGCCGCCGCCTTGCCTTCGCTGGGCGACACCGGGATCGCGTAGCGCTTGTGCAAGGCGATGCTGCGCTTGATGTAGCCGTCGTCGCGCAAGGCCGCTTCAAGCTGCTTGAGCCGCACCTCACCCATCGATTCGAGCATCTGAAAAGCCATCCCCAGACCCGGCGGCGGACCACCGCGGCGCCCGCGCGACCCGCCCGCGCCGGGCATAGCAAACGCAGACGGAGTGGCGCCGCCCTCGGACAAACGCGCGAGCGCACCAACACGCTCAAGCGCCAGATCGAGGCGCGCCTTCATCACCTCCGGTTGATCCACTTCCAAGCCCAGCGTCAGCGTGTCATCGTCCAGATCCATGCGCCACTGCATCACGACAGTGGCCGGCGGCAATTGCGAACGACCACTGGCCTGGACGAACGCGATATCGCCCAGAGGGCTGAATCCCTCGGTGGTGGCCACACGACTCATCCGCACACCCGCCCGCTTGTGCCGGGGTTCATCGACAAAGTCGTCGATCTCCACCCGCGCGATGTGCACGGCCCCCTCGCCCATGACCCGCTCGATACGCACATCGTCGAGTTGCACGCTACCGCCCAGCGGAGACGCCGAAACGGCTTGCCACGACACCTGACCACGCATGCCATGCTGGTCGAGCGCGCCGTTGATCGCCGCTTCGGCCTTGCCCGCCGCCACATTCGACAAGACCATCCAACCGACAACGACCGCCACGACCGCGCCGCCGCCAATCATCATCAGTTTGCGTTGTTCCATCGCCATCGCTTCTGCCTCATTCGCGGCGCTGGAGGTCTGCCTGCGCGGCCTCGGGCGTCCATTCGGGTTGGCCAAGCGTCATGCGGGTGACGGCCAGCGGGTCGAGCAGATCGGCGCAACCCTCTTTTTTGCAGGGCATCACCGTCTGCGCGCTCAGCAGCGTCAGCGGCAAGCCCTCGTCATCGCGACGCTTGGCATCCACGGTCACCTCACCATCGACGCGATACCACCCCGAGGCCAGGTCGCCCTTCCCGGTCAGGCGCATGGCATAGGGCCAATCGACTTCCGCATCGCCGCCATCACTGCCATCGACCCGCACAATGCGCTGGATCTTGCGTTTGCCCCCGGCCACCAGCGCGGCATAAGTGCCGCCGGACAGCGGCTGATAGGCAAGGTCCGACTCCAGACGGCTGCGCAGACGCTGCGGATCGCGGGTCGCTTCGTCCACCAGTTGTTGATAGGTCTGCAGATTGCGGCGCTGCTCGGCCACCCGGCGCGCCTGCTCCATGCGCAGGCGCTGCGCCTCGCGCTGCTCGGCGTACTGGCGCTGCTGCTCGGCGCGCTGCTCTTCCATCTGCTTTTGCCGGGCCAGACGGGCATCGCGCTGGAACAGGTAGTTATTGGCCTGCTGCAGATTGTATTGCCACGGCCCCCAGTCCTTGCTGCGCCGGTCTCGCCCACGCCAGACGCTGATGGCGTACAGCAGGTGGTTGGCATCCCCCGCTGCGGTGCCGCGTTCGAAATCGCTGGAAAACACCAGATTGGCCCGCGACGCGCGGCTCACGTCGGCGCTATCGAGCGCCAGCAAGGCTGCATCCACGGCCGGACGGATCGCCTCGGCCTGACGGAAGCGGTCGGCCTGATCGGTCAGCGCATCGATCTGCGGATCAATCTGCCACACACCAATACCGCCGTAGCTGGTCGCCCGCGCGCGCAGTAAAAAGTGCGTGCGCGTATCGACATCGCTGGCCAGATGAAACCACAGCGTGTTCTGCTTGTCCGCGGCGACCAGGCGGGTCGCCTTCACCGCCTGAGTGAAGGGAATGCCGCCCGAAAACCAGAGCTGGCCGGTACGCGCGATCGGCACGCCATCGGAGCGCTCCAGCGTCAGCCGACCCGGGCCGCTGCCGTAGCCGTCTGCGCCGCAAGTCATATCGGCCGATTTCAGCGCGATGAATTTCATGTCGGTGCGCGCATCAATCCGGGTCAGCACCCGACAGCCGTTCTGATCCTTCATCTCGGTCAAGGCCTCGGCCAGCGGACCTGTCCGCGAACCGTCGCCCGGCTTCCATCCGCCGATGTCGAAATCGGCGAGCACCGGCGTGACAACCGGGGCTGGCGTCGCAGCCGGCTCGGGCATTGGCGCTGGCGCCGCGACCGGAGCCGGAGCCGGGGCTGGCGTCGGTGCGGGCGCAGGTACCGCAATCGGTGCCGGCGGCGGACTCGGCAAAGGCTCAGGAGGCGACGGCGGTGCCGGTGCCGGTGCCGGTGCCGGTGCTGGCACAGGTGCGGGTGTCGGTGCAGCCGCCGCAACCGGCGGGACCGCGGTCGCGGGCGCGATACGCAGCGCCCATAGATCGGCCCTGCTGCTGGTCCCTTTGGCCACCGCTTGGCCATCCGCCGCGGTACTCACCCAATCAAGCGCAGTGGCCTTGGGGCACTGGCTGTTGAGCAGTGCGCCGAGTTTGGGCAGCAGTCGGGCCAGCGCCGCTGTATCGGGCTTGCCGCCATGCACCGCACGCAAGGACAGATGCGGCGCACACCACGGCGTACCTGCCGCATGCTCGACAAAAATTTCGATGTTTTCAGATTTGGAAAACGCCAGCCGGTAGCTCTCCGCCAGCGCATGTGTCGACACCAGGCCGAGCGCGCCCGCCAGCCACCACGCCGCGCTGCGGCCGCCGACCATGGTCAGCTCAACTGCCAGGCGCCGTCGGCGCTCTGACAGGCATCGACTGTTTTGCTTTCTTCACCCTCCGCGGTCTTCACGCGATAGTCGACCGTCCGACAGGTCGTTTTTACCGCCACCTGCTCGGTCACTGCGGCACTCGGTTCGATACTGTCCAGATCAAAGCCTTGCGCGCTGGCCGATGCCACGGAGATGGCATCGAGATCGGTCGGCGCATCCTTGGCCGCCATCGCCACCGGGCCGACCAGCGGCGCATACACGTAACCGACGGTTACCCCTTTGCGGCCGACGGCGATCCAGTCATTGTCGGTGCGCCCGAGCGCGGTAAAGGTCTGTCCCGCCAGAAAACCGCCGACCTTCTCACCCTGCGTGCCCGGCGCGGCACGCAGATTGACCGACTTGATGGCCTGGTAGGGCTGGTTGATAACCGCCATGTTCTGCACCGTCGCGATCTTGGGTGCGCGGTACATGGTTTGCTGCGAGGTGACGGTCTTGCTCGAAATGGGTGTAATCGTGGCGCTGGCGCCGCTGTGTGTGGATTGCCACGCCACGGCCTTGCCCGAATCGAGTGCGTCCTGCGTACTCGCGGCCAGCGCTTCGCGATCGCGTTCGTCCAGCTTGGCGCCGAACCAGTTGCCCAGAGCACCACCGGCCAGCGCACCGGCAATGATGGCCAGGTTGCGCCCCGATCCCTTGCCGACCTGACTGCCCAGAATCGCACCGCCGACCGCGCCGAGCACCGACCCCATGGTCTGCTTGGACATGCCGCCTTCGCCGTTGGTGGCGCAGCCGCCCAATCCGAGCGCGATCGATGTTGCGACGATGGTGAGATGTTTCTGTGGGGACATGTGCGCATCTCCCGCAAACACCCGACATGCCACGCCGGGTGAAAATGGTGGCGGGAGCCCCCCTGCTAAGGCGAGCTCCCTACGCCCACGTGCGACGATCACAGCGCAAAAGCGTGCGAGTCATGCAATTGAAGTACCCGCCTCAACACCGTCAACAGCACACGTCAAAAAATATTTCTGACAAATTGACTATAGAAATCGTGTCGGGCGAATACAAGCCGCTCGGCGCCTGCACAGGGGCGAGCAGGCGCCGAGCCGACGCCATTGCGAGATCAAAGCAGACTCGCCCAGCGCCCCCGAATGGCATTATCCTAGGATAACGTCGTTACGGCGCAGAGGCGCAGACGGTCATCATGGAATCATCGATCCTTGCCGAACTATGCACCGGCGACTTTCCCGTCGCGACCCCAGATACCCTGGCAGCGGGCCTGTGCGGTCTTGTCGCCGAGCACGGGATTCTGGTGGTCATCGAAGACGACCGCCCGGTGGGCGTGCTGACGGCCGCGATGCTGCTAGAGCCTCCGCTGGAGACGGGGGCGACAGCCCGGGAGCGCATGGCGCCCGCAACAATCATTGATGCCCGTTCGGACTGCGCCACTGGCTATCAGCGTCTGCGACAAAGCCCGGCGTGCGCACTGGTGCTGGTCGACGACACCGGCGGTCTGATCGGACTGGTCGGAGAGCGCGAGCTGTTGCACCACTTTTCGGGGCGGGCAATGACACGATCAAGCACCGCGCTGGAGTCCAGTGACATCTCGCTGCGCAAGGCGCTCAACGAGGTGCGGCACAGCGACCGCGTGCTCGATTCCGTGTTCTCGGTCTTGCCCGATCTGTTTTTCAGGATGCGCCGCGACGGCACGATCATCGACTATCGGGCACGAACCGACGACGACCTGTACGTACCACCCGAGTATTTTCTCGGGAAGCGCATGCAGGATGTATTGCCCGAGGTCATCGCCCAGCAATTCGTTGGCAAACTGGCACAGGTCGTCGACACCGGCCAGATGCGCTGTTTCGACTACTCACTTGATGTGGCGGGTGAAACGCGACGCTTCGAGGCCCGGCTATGCCGTTTCGATGACAATGCACAGGTCATCTCGGTGGTACGCGACATTACCGACAGCTACGCGACAACGAAGGCCTTGCACGACAGTGAAGCCCGCCTGAGCTTCGCGCTCGATGCCGCCGAAGGCGGTGTGTGGGATTGGGACCTGGCCAGCGACACCTGCCGTGGCAGTGCACGCTATTTCACGCAACTGGGCTACCCCGCCGAGAGCGAGCCGAAAACCCTGGCCGATTGCCTGGAACACATTCATCCTGACGACCGGGACATGTTCCGGCTGCACATGGATGCGCAACGCATCACCGGCGCGCCGCCCTTCGATATCGAAGTCCGCATGCGACACGCCGACGGGAGCGAGCGCTGGATCCGACGCAAAGGTAAAACTGTCGAGTGGGACAGCACAGGACGTCCGGTGCGGGTTGTCGGCACGCACACCGACATCACCGCACACAAGGCGGACGAACTCGCCCTCCAGACGCTCAACCAGAAACTTGAAAATGCCCAAAGCCTCGCCCATGTCGATTGGTGGGAATGGTCCCCGACCACGGGCGAGTCGCGCTTCTCCGACGAATTGCTGCGCATCCACGGGCTCAGCAAGGGGGCCCACCCGCCAACGCACCAGGACTGGTTCGAGCATATCGTCGCAGAAGATCGGGAGCGTGTACAGCGCGCCCAGGAAGCCGCCTTCGACAGCGGGAAGCTCGAATGCGAGTTTGCCATCCACCGATACGACAATGGTGAGCGGCGCGATGTCAAAACCGTCGGCTACGTCTCTTTTGACGAGCGCCGACAACCCATAAAGCTGTTTGGCGTCACCGCTGACATCACCGAGCTGCGCGACATGGGCCGGCGATATGCGCTATCGGCGCGAATCAGCGAGTCGGCAACCTGGGAAATCTGGCCCAACGAAGGCCGCCTGCTGGCCGACGCCAACCTCGCACGCCTGACCGGCGATGCGCCCAATACGCCCCCAAACACGCTCAGCGACTTGCTGTCGCGCCTGCCCGAGGACGACGCGCAAGACTTTCTCAACGCACTCAAGCACATCACCGACGGCGAGACCGACACCATCAGACTCGACCATCGCGTATTGCGTCGCGATGGTCAGACCGCCTGGCTGCATGTTCAGGGCCAGCGTATCTCCGGGCGCGATGAAACCCCCGTACGCATCCTCGGCTCGTCAATGAACGTGACCGAACAAAAACTCGCCGAGCGCCGCATCCGCGAAAGCGAATCCCGCTTTCGCGCCATCACCGCACTCGCACCCGTGGGCATCTATCACACCGATGCGCAGGGGCGAATGACTTACGGCAACCCGCGGTGGTGTCTGATTACCGGCCTCGGACTCGAACAGGCCCTCGGCGACGGGTGGGTGCAGGCTTTGTATCCCGATGATCGCGAACGTGTCGAGGCGGCCTGGCAAGCGATGCTCGACACCAGACAAGCGTTTCACGCCGAATATCGTTTCCAATACCCGGACGGCAAAACCATCTGGGTGTTTGGCGCGGCTGAAGCCCTCGTCGATGCCGATGGCCAAGTGACCGGCTATCTTGGCATCATCTTCGACATCACCGAGCGGATGCAGGCCGACGTCACCCGGCGCGATCACATCCATTTTCTGGAATCGCTCGAAAAACTCGACGCCGCGCTGCACGCCAGCGGCGATATGGACGACATGCTCAAGCGTGGCGCCGCAGCGATTCTTGACATGTTCGACTGCGACCGCAGTTGGCTGCTGGCCCCTTGCGACCCCGATGCCCTGACATGGCGCATCCAGATGGAAACCACGCGCCCCGGGTATCCCGGCACAGGCGCATTGGACACCGATCTGCCGATGACCCCGGAGATCGCCGCCATCTGTCGCGCCACGCTCGCCAGTGCCGCTCCCGTCATGCTGACCGACGAGCGCGACGCGGCCGCGCTGGCATCCATGAAAGCAGACTTCGACGTCCGGTCGCTCATGATTGTCGCCTTGCACCCATCGACAGGCCCGACCCGGGCAATGGGTATCCACCATTGCCGCTGTGCGCGCGGATGGAGCCCGAACGAGCACCGCCTGTTTGCCGAAGCCGCGCGCCGCATGACCACCGCGATCGACCTGCATGCGGCCATCCAGGCCCTGCGCGCCAGCGAAAACCGCTACCGCTCGGTCGTCGAAGACCTTCCGATCTTGCTCTGCCGCAACCGCGCTGACGGCACCATTGAATTCGTCAACCAGGCCTATTGCGAATACTTTGACAAGCCAAGAAACGCCCTGATCGGCGGCAATCTGCTCGATCTGATCCCACCCGATAGCCGGGACGAGGTCCGACGCCAGTTCCTGTCGCTCAATGCCGACAAGCCATTCGTGACCCATGAACATCAGGTGATTGACGGCAAGGGCGATGTCCGCTGGCAACGCTGGACCAACCGCGCCATTTGCAACGCCCAGGGGGAGGTCATCATCCTGCAGGCTTTCGGTGAAGACATCACTGAACGCAAGCAGTTCGAACAAGCGCTCATCCGACAACGGCGCGAACTGGCCGAAGCCCAAGAGCAAGCGCACCTTGGCAGTTTCGTCTGGAACATCACCACTGGCGAGATTCGCTGGTCCGACGAGATTTTCCGGCTGTTTGGTCTCGACCCCAAGGCCCAAGCCCCAACTTACGGCCTGTTTATCAGCGCCGTGCATGCCGATGACGCCGCGCGAATTGACGCAGCCTTCAAAGGCGCGCTTCGCGATGGCATTCCGTTTCATGAAGAATTCCGTCTTACGCGGCCAACCGGCGAGCACCGATGGCTGTTTGCGCAGGGCCAGATCGAAACCGAACCCGCTGACCGGTCCGTGTTCATGCGCGGCACGGTGCTCGACATCACCGAACGGGTGTTGGCGACCAAGGCGCTGCAAAACGCGCATGACGAACTGGAACAACGGGTCGAACAACGCACGGCTGAACTGCAAGCCACCAACGCTGAACTCGAAGCCTTCACCTACGCCGCCTCCCATGACCTTCGTGCCCCCCTTCGCGCCATTCAGGGGTTTCAACGTGCGCTCGATGAAGACTTTGGCCCCGAGATACCGGCGGGCGCCCAGGACTTTCTGTCCGAGATTGCCAAGGCCAGTGCGCGAATGGGCGATCTCATCGACGGCCTGCTGGAACTGTCACGCAGCAGCCGGGCAAGCATGGTGCGGCAAACGCTTGATCTCGCCGAGATCGCAAAGTCCATTCATGGCCGGCTCGCGCGCAACCAGGCTGAGCGCCAGGTCACCTTGCACTGCGAAGGGCCGATCATGGCCGTCGGTGACATCCGACTGCTGGCCACCGTCATGCAAAATCTGCTTGAAAATGCGTGGAAATACACAAGTATCCGAACCCAGGCCACCATACACTTCACCAGTAGAATGCAAGATGGGCAGCGAGTATATTGTCTGGAAGACAACGGAGCAGGATTCGACCCTGCCTTCGCCGACAAGCTGTTTGAGCCGTTTCAACGGCTGCACCATCCCAGCGAATTTCCCGGCATCGGAATCGGATTGGCAACAGTGGCAAGAATCACACGACGCCACGGCGGCTGGATTGAGGGTCACGGGCGCCCGGGAGAAGGCGCTTGTTTCCGGTTCAGTCTGGGGCCGCAAGAGGGGAGTACGCTATGAAACACCGCAAGCTGCTGCTGGTTGAAGACGACGCTCAGGACCTGCGCCTGACCCTGCGCGCGCTCAAGCGCATCAACGTGGTGAACGAAGTCGACGTCGTGGGTGACGGTGCCGCAGCGCTCGACTACCTTTTCTGTCGAAATGCACACGCCCAGCGGAATCCAGCAGACGGCCCCGCCGTGGTGTTGCTCGACATACGCCTGCCGAAACTCAGTGGCCTTGAGGTGCTTGAACAACTTCGACAAGATCCTCGCACCAGCAACATTCCGGTCGTCATGCTCACCTCATCTGACGAAGAGCAAGACATCCTGCGCAGCTATGATCTGGGCGCCAACAGCTACGTGCGCAAGCCGCTCGATCCTGGCGAGTTCACCGAGGCGGTCGCCCAACTCGGTTTGTACTGGATGCTGCTCAACGAGCCGCCCAAGAGCACTACATGACGACCTCGCTTCAGATTCTGGTCATCGAAGATAACGAACAAGACTTCCTGCTCCTTGTCCGACACTTGGAGCGCAGCCAACTTGCCTGCAAATGCACGCGAGCCGACACCCCCGGCGCCCTTGCCAAGGCCTTGGCCGAACCCGAAGCGCACTGGAACATCGTCCTCAGCGACTACAACCTGCCGGGCATCGATATCCGCGAGACGATCTGTCAGCTGGCGGCCGCCCACCCCGAAACGCCAATCATCATCATCTCGGGCACCATCGGCGAAGAAACCGTCATTGACCTGCTGCGCGCGGGCGTCGCCGACTTCGTCAGCAAAGACAACCTCACCCGGCTCGTACCCGCCATCAACCGGGCCGTCGACGCCGCCGCGACCCGCCGCGCCCAACAACATGCCGAGCGCGAGCTGCAGTTGCGCGACCGCGCACTGTCAGCCGCCACCAACGGCGTCATCATCACCCGTGCCGACGGCGACATGCCCGTGGTGTACCTCAACCCTGCCTTCGAAACGATTACCGGCTACCGCGCCGACGAAATGCTCGGGCGCAACTGCCGTGTACTGCAGGGCGATGATCGCCAGCAGCCCGAGATCGCCAAAATCTACACCGCCCTGTCGCAGGGTGAAGGCTGCCAGGCCGTGGTGCGCAACTATCGCAAGAACGGCAGCGCATTCTGGAACCGCATGAGCATCTGGCCGGTCAAGGACGCCAGCAGCCGCACCACCCACTTCGTCGGCATTCAGGAAGACATCACCGAACAACGCCAGGCCGACGACCGTCTGCGCCAGGCGGCCGCCGTATTCGAAAGCAGCACGGAAGGGATGATGATTACCGACCTCTCGGCCAAGATCATCGAGGTCAACCGCGCGTTCACCGAGATTACCGGCTATGAACACGACGAAGTCATCGGCATGTCCAGCAGTCTCCTCCGCTCGGGGCAGCATCCGCCGCAGTTCTACCAGTCGCTCTGGCGCAGTCTGCAAGAAAGTGGCCAATGGCGCGGCGAGGTCTGGAATCGTCGCAAGAACGGCGAGATCTACCCCGAATGGCTCACACTCAGCACGGTATACGACGATGACGGCACACCCGTGTTCTATACCGGCGTGTTTTCCGACATCACCCGCGTCAAGCAATCGGCGCAGAAGCTTGAGCACCTGGCCCATCACGACCCGCTGACCGACCTGCCCAACCGCATGCTGCTCAATGCACGCCTCATGCACGCCATCGAGCACGCCACCCGCAGCGGTGTGTCACTGGCGCTGCTGTTCCTCGACCTGGATCGTTTCAAGAACATCAACGATGTTTACGGACACCCGTTTGGCGATGAACTCCTTCGGCAGGTGGCCAGCCGGCTGCGCGACTGCGTCCGGCTCGACGACACCGTCGCCCGGCTGGGCGGCGACGAATTCGTGGTCCTGCTCGAAGAGGTCAAGGCGCCCCACAGTGCCGTGCTGGTCGCCGAAAAAATCCAGCTCGCACTCAATCAGCCCTTCGCCATCGAGCAGCGCGAGCAGTTTGTCACCGCCAGTATTGGCATCAGCATGTTCCCGCGCGACGGTAGCGACGCGGCTGAACTGATCCGCAACGCCGACGCGGCGATGTACCAGGTCAAAGACCGCGGCCGATTCGGCTTCGCGTTTTACACCCCCGAGCTCACCCTCAAGGCCACCGAGCGGGTTCGCCTTGAAAACGACCTGCACAAAGCACTCGACCTCAATCAATTCGTGCTGCACTACCAGCCACAGGTCGAGCTGAGCACCGGGCGCCTCACCGGCGTCGAAACACTGGTGCGCTGGATCCACCCCGAAAATGGCCTGCTCTATCCATCCGCCTTCATCCCGATCGCTGAAGAAAGCGGTCTGATGCCACGCATCGGTCGCTGGATTCTCGAAACGGCCTGCCGGCAGGCGGCCGCGTGGCACGATAGCGGGCTGGCGTTTGGCCGGATCGGGGTCAACATCGCCGCTTCGCAACTGCGTCGGGGCGACCTCGTTGCCCTGACCCGCGACACACTCGCCGCGACCGGACTTCCCGCCGACATGCTGGAGCTGGAAGTCACCGAAGGTTTCATCATGCACCAGGCGGCCGAAGCCATCCCGCGCCTGACTGCCCTGCGAGCGCTCGGCGTAGCGATCGCCATCGACGATTTTGGCACCGGCTATTCATCACTGTCCTATCTCAAACGCCTGCCGGTCACGCGGCTCAAGATTGACCAGTCCTTCGTGCGCGACATCCCCGGCGATCGCGACGACGCCGCCATCACCCGGGCCATCATCGCGCTGGCAAAGAGCCTGGCGCTTGATGTCATCGCCGAAGGGGTCGAAACCCCCGATCAAGCCGCTTTTCTGATCAACGAAGGCTGCCAACTCGGCCAGGGTTTCCACTTCAGCGAAGCGGTCAGTGCCGACGCACTGGCACGCTGGCACGCGACCGCCCCCCCGCCAGATCAGCGCTACAAGCGCTCGGCCGCGGCCAAGCCGGGCTGAGCCTCCGGCAGACTGACCCGCACACGCAAGCCCGTCCCCGCCGACGGTGTTTCAAGTTCAATCCGCCCACGATGGGCACGGACGATCTCCTGAACAATCGCCAGCCCCAGCCCCACGCCGCTGCCTGCGCTGCCCGGCGTACGGTAAAACCGGTTGAACACACGCGTACGCTCTTGCAATGCAATGCCCGGGCCGTCGTCTTCGACCGTCAACAGCACTTCGCCGGCATGCGCCGTGCAGTGCAGGCTGACCCAACCGTCGACAGGTGCGTATTTCAGGGCGTTATCCATCAAATTCGCCACCAGCTCACGCAGCAATGTCCCGTCGCCGGCCACCCGGGCCGACTGACGATGCACGCCCAGATCAATCTGCTTGCGATCGGCCTGTATCAACCAGTCGTCCAGCATGTCGTCAATCAGGGGCGCCAGGTCGATGGGCGTCGCATCGACCATCAAGTGCTCACCGGCCTCGGCACGCGCCAGCGCGAGTAACTGATTCGCCAGGCGCGTCACACGAACGGTCGCACGCGTCACATGCTCGAGCTGATCGGCCGCGGGGGACGTGCCCAGCAACTCGACCTGGATCTGCAAATTGGCCAATGGGGTACGCAACTGATGCGCGGCATTCTGCAAGAAACTGCGTTGCAGCGCCTGGGCAGACGCCATCCGCCCGAGCACGGTGTTGAGCGCTTCGACCAATGTACGCAACTCAAGCGGCACGCTGGCCGGATCAATCAGGCTCAGATCCTCGCCATCGCGTGCCGCGAGTCGGGCGCTCAGATTGGCGAGTGGCGACAAACCCGACGGGATGGCAATACGCACAATCGCCACCACCGCCACCACCAAGCCGGCAATCGCCGCGACAAAACCCAGCAGCAGTCGCTCCAGTGCCGCCTGTCGCTTCCCCAGTGTTTCGGCGACGGTGACGTAAAAGCCCCGGTCATCGATCATCCGGTGAAGCCGCACACCGCGGATGGCTTTGCCGTGATAGTCCGTATCGAAGTAGCCGGGGGGAGCGTCCACACTGATCGCGTCCGGTGGTGGCAAGTCACCATCTCCGGCAACCAGGTTCCCGTCATCGTCCCGTACGCGATAGAAAATGGTATCAACCGTGTCAGAGCGCAGCAGCGCCACCCCGCCGTCGGCCATGTCCATCTGCAAACGCGACTCACCGGCCCGAATCCGCTCGGCCACGCCGTCGGCCAGATTCAACAGGCTCGCATCGTAGGCGGCACCGATCACGTCGATCGCCGTGCGATGTGCCAACACACCACCCATCAGGGTGATCACGACCGGCAGAAGCAAGGCACGAAGCAGTCGGCGGCGAAGACTAGGCACGCGACATCCCGGATCTACGCATTCGTAGAACCACCGTCACCCGGATCGGGCGCATTGCCTCGATGCTCCAGACGATAACCAAAGCCGCGAACGCTCCGGATCACCAAGCCCGCCACCTCAAGCCGAGGGCGCAGACGGGAAATATAGACCTCCACCGCGTTGGCGGAACCATCCGCAACCAAGCGCTCTTTGGGCACCGTTCGCCCGCCGGATTCGACCAAAGCAGCCAACACCGCCCATTCGCGCCCGGTCAGCGTCATGGGCTCACCGGCGAGTGTCGCCATGTGGTCTTCGGCATCCATCTTGAGCGGACCGAACACCCGCTCGCTACGCGCCAGATGGCCGATCCGGCGCGCCACGGCACGCATTCTTGCCGACAGTTCACCCAGTTCGAAGGGCTTGGCGAGGTAATCGTCCGCGCCCAGGTCGAGGCCGTAAATCCGGTCCGACAAAGCATCGCGCGCCGTCACCAGAATCACCGCCACGGGCAATTTGTCGGCGCGAATGCCGCGCACCAGTTCGTAGCCGGACAAACCCGGCAGCCCCACATCAATCAGCGCCATGTCAATGCCGCCAGCGGCCAATCGGCGCCGCGCTACCTCGCCATCGTCCACGGCCTCGACGGTAACACCCTGTGCCTGCAGGTGACTCACCATGCCATGCGCCAACTCGACATCATCTTCGACCACCAGTACACGCATCTCTATCCTCTTACGCCTCACACCCCGGCGCCGGGCACGCCCTGCAAAGTGTAGCCCGGCCACACGCGCTCGCAAGCCCTCGCGCACCCGATTCACAAAGAAAAACTCCCGCCGTAGCGGGAGTCTTTCAGCACAGCATCACAACAACACTTAGTGCGTCGCGCCACCGGCACCACGCGGGGTGCGGATGTCTTCGACCAGGTGCTGGATATGCTCCGGGCACGGGGACGTAAACTTCGCCACAGTGAAGGCGACGAGCATGTTCAGGATCGCGCCGACGGTACCGATACCTTCCGGCGAAATACCGAACAGCCAGTTGGCGGGGATGTTCTCGGCCATCGGCGTAATGAAGATCCCCTTGAAGTAGAGGATGTAGCCAAAGGTAAAGAACAGACCGCTCAACATACCGGCAATGGCGCCTTCCTTGTTCATCGTCTTGGAGAAGATGCCCAGGAGAATGGTCGGGAACAGCGAGGCGCAGGCCAGACCGAAGGCGAAGGCCACCACCTGTGCCACAAACCCTGGCGGGTTGTAACCCAGATAGCCTGCCACACCCACCGCCACCGCGGCGGCGATACGACCGGCCAGCAGCTCCGATTTCTCCGACAGATCCGGCGTCAGGATGCCCTTCATCAGGTCATGCGAGATGGCCGAGGAGATCACCAGCAGCAGACCGGCAGCGGTCGACAGTGCGGCCGCGATACCACCGGCAGCCACCAGCGCGATCACCCAGTTGGGCAGCTTGGCGATTTCCGGGTTGGCCAGCACCATGATGTCGCGGTCAACCGTCAGCTCGTTGCCTTTCCAGCCAGCCGCTTCGGCTTTGGCCAGGAATTCGGCATCCTTGGACTTGTCGTTGTAATACTGGATGAGGCCGTCACCGTTCTTGTCTTCGAACTTGATGAGCTTGGTCGCTTCCCAGCGCTTCATCCAGTCCGGACGCTGTTCGTAGCTCAGGCCACTGCCCTCTGCGAAGACTTCACCGGTCAGAACACCCGGGGTCATCGTGGCATGCAGGTTGTAACGCGCCATGGCGCCAACTGCCGGTGCCGTGGTGTAGAGGATGGAGATGAACACCAGCGCCCAGCCAGCGGACGAACGCGCATCCTTGACCTTCGGCACAGTGAAGAAGCGCACGATCACGTGGGGCAGACCGGCGGTACCGGCCATCAGCGCCATGGTGATGGCGAGCACGTCGATCAGCGATTTGTTGCCGGAGGTGTATTCCTGGAAGCCCAGGTCATGCACCACCATGTCCAGCTTGGCCAGGAAGGGCTCACCCGTGGCCACCGACGCGCCCAGACCCAGCTGCGGGAAGACGTTGCCGGTCAGGTTCAGCGAAATGAAGATTGCCGGCACCATGTACGCGAAGATCAGCACGCAGAACTGCGCGACCTGGGTGTAGGTCACGCCCTTCATGCCGCCGAGCACGGCGTAGAAGAACACCAGGCCCATACCAACGAGCAGACCGGTGACGATATCGACCTCCAGAAAGCGGGAGAACACGATACCGACGCCACGCATCTGGCCAGCGACGTAGGTGAAGGAGATGAAGATCAGGCAGATCACCGCCACCAGACGCGCACCGTTCGAGTAGTAACGGTCGCCGATGAACTGGGGCACCGTAAACTTGCCGAACTTGCGAAGGTAGGGGGCGAGCAACACGGCGAGCAACACATAGCCGCCGGTCCAGCCCATCAGGTACACCGAACCACCGTAACCGAGGAAGGCGATCAGGCCGGCCATCGAGATGAAGGAAGCCGCCGACATCCAGTCAGCCGCCGTTGCCATGCCGTTGACCACCGGGTGCACACCGCCGCCGGCGACGTAGAAGTCGCTGGTGCTGCCGGCACGTGCCCAGATCGCGACGCCGATGTAGAGCGCGAAGGACAGGCCGACGACAACAAAGGTAAGTGTTTTCAGATCCATATCGTGCGCCCCTTAGTCTTCGTGAACGTCGTGTTCGCGATCGATCTTGTTCATACGCGCCGCGTACCAGAAGATCAGGATCAAAAATGCGTAAATCGAGCCTTGCTGGGCGAACCAGAAGCCCAGCGGATAACCGCCCAGGTGGATGCTGTCGAGCGCCGGCTGCAGAATGATGCCGAAGCCGAACGACACCACAAACCACAGGACGAGGATGACGGTCAGCAGATTGAGCGTCGCCTTCCAGTAAGCCTCGCCTGATTTTTTATCAGGGGATGTCATTGAGTAGTCTCCTCAGGAAATGTCTTGAGCGCACATGCGGTGCACGCGCTGGCAGCACTGTATGTCCGGAGCACTTACGCGATGCTTGCTCGAAGCTTACGTTTTGCTGAATTTGCCATTGGCGCGCCGCGCGGCGTGTCGAAAGCCTTTTCGGTACCATGAACGCCTCGGCTTCAGGAAACCACCATGTCTGACGATTGCCATCACGCACCCGCCCCGCGCCGCGGTATCGGCATCCCCCGCGAGGGCGACTTCGACCCCGTCGCCTTCGAGAAGGCCGTCGGCGATCTGCTGCGCGCCTGCGGCGTATCGACGGACGGCCCGCACACCGGTCGCACCGTCGGGCGTGTACGCGAGTTGTGGCAGAAGCGCCTGCTCGGCGGCTACGAACTCGACCCCGCCGATGCGCTCGGCGACGGCTTTGAAGACCCCCGTCGCGACATGGTGGTGGTGCGTGGCATCGCCGTGCATGGCATCTGCCCGCATCATTTGGTGCCGTTTCGCGGGGTTGCCCATGTGGCTTACATCCCCGGTGGCCGACTGCACGGCTTTGGCCGCATCGCGCGCATGGTCGACGCCATCGGCCACCGCTTCACCTATCAGGAATGGATGACCCGCGACATCGCCGACGTACTCGTCCAGCACGGCCAGGCCGCCGGCGCCGCCTGCCTGATTGAAGCCGAGCAACTCTGTCTGCTGCTGGGCGAAGACCGCCGTGGCGACGAGCGCGTCATCACCCAGGCCTTTGCCGGCAGCTTCGAAAATGATCTCCAGGCGCGCAACGAATTCATGCGCGCTGTCGGCCCCAGCCCTCGCTAAGCCCATGTCTCACACCCTGCTGCGGCGCGCCGCGCTGATCGCGGCCCCGCTATTTATCGCGGCCTGCCAAACCGCGCCCTACGAATCCCGCCCCTCACCCTCGCTGCCGCCGGCGGTGACGGTGCCCGGCCAAATCCCGCCCGCGCCGATCCCAAGCGCGCCCGTACACGAAGCCCCTGTCACGCAGCGGCCCTACGCGCCAGCGCCCGTCGCTCGCCTGAGCGCGGCGGACCTGCTGCCCGGCGACATCGCCGACCGCGGCGGCTGGGCGCGTGATATCGACACCGCGCTCGACCACCTCGGCGTCCCCCGCAGCGCCGACAACCTGTGTGCGGCGATGGCCGTCATCGAGCAAGAGTCCACCTGGCAGGCCGACCCGGCGGTGCCGGGCTTGCCGCGCATCGTACGCAAGGAGATCGACAGTCGCGCCGAGCGCTACGGCGTCCCAAAAATCGTCGTCAGTGCCGCACTCGAAAAAACCTCGCCCAATGGCCGCAGCTACGCCAAGCGCATCGCCGCCCTGCGTACCGAAAAGCAGATGAACACGCTGTTCGACGACATGCTCTCCGAACTGCCGCTGGGCAAGACCCTGCTCTCGGGCTTCAATCCCATCCGCACCGGCGGACCGATGCAGGTCAGCATCGCCTTCGCCGAAAACCATCTGCGCCAGCGCGCCTACCCCTACCCGCGCACCGGCAGCGTGCGCCACGAGGTCTTCACCCGTCGCGGAGGGCTGTACTTCGGCATCGCCAACCTGCTCGACTACCCGGCCGACTACCCGCACCCGCGCTACCGCTTTGCCGACTTCAACGCCGGCCAATACAGCAGCCGCAACGCCGCCTTCCAGAGTGCGATCACCCGCGTCTCGGGCCGCAAGCTTGCGCCCGACGGCGATCTGCTGCGCTATCGCGGTGACACGCCCAGCGAAGACGTCAGCGCCACCGAAGCGGCCCTGCGCACGCTGGCCGGCCGCCTGCACCTGAGCGCCCGTCAGATCCGCAACGATCTTGAACGCGAAAAATCGCTCGATTTCAGCCACACCCGGCTCTACGACCGCCTCTGGCAACTGGCCGAACGCAAGGCCGGGCGCGCGCTGCCGCGCGAGCAGATGCCCGACATCCTGCTCCAGAGCCCGAAAATCCAGCGCAAGCTCACCACCGCCTGGTTCGCCAAGCGGGTCGAGTGGCGCTACGACCGCTGTCTGGCACGCGAGCGCTGATGGAGCCGCGGATGCAACTTTTCTACGCCGACCACTTCGTCCTGCCGCTGCCGCCGGGCCATCGCTTCCCGATGGAAAAGTACAGCCGCCTGCGCGAGCAACTGGTGGCTGGCGGAGGATTCGACCCGACGGACTTCTGCGTCCCCGACGGCGCTGACGACACCGCCTTGCTGCGCGCCCACAGCGCCGACTATCTCCAGCGCGTCATCACCGGCGAGCTCTCCGACGCCGAACAGCGCCGCATCGGCTTCCCGTGGACGCCCGAAATGGTCGAGCGCTCACGCCGCTCGGCCGGCGCCACGCTGGCCGCCTGCCGTAGCGCACTTGAGCACGGTTGCGCGGCCAACATGGCCGGCGGCACGCACCACGCGCACCGCGATTTCGGCTCGGGTTTTTGTGTATTCAATGACGCCGCCGTCGCCGCGCTGGCCATGCGCGCAGAGGGCCGGGTCAGGCGCGTCGCCATCATCGACTGCGATGTCCACCAGGGCGACGGCACCGCCGCCATCCTCGCCAACACGCCCGACGTGTTCACGCTCAGTCTGCACGGCGACAAGAATTTTCCGTTTCGCAAAACCGTCTCCGATCGCGACATCGCCCTGCCCGACGGCACCGGCGACGCCGACTATCTCGCCGCACTCGCCCCGGCACTCGACGAGGTGCTTACGCATTTTCGGCCCGAGCTGGTGATCTACCTCGCCGGCGCCGACCCCCATGAAGGCGACCGCCTCGGCCGCCTCTCGCTCACCTTCGACGGTCTCGCCCAACGCGACGCCATGGTGCTCCGCGCCTGTCGCGACCAGCGCATTCCCGTTGCCATCGCCATGGCCGGCGGCTATGGTCATGACATCAACGACACCGTCGCCATCCACGCCACCACATTACGCACAGCCGCCCGGCTGTTCCGGAGTACCTGATGCAAGAAGAATCCCGAATCGCGCTGTTGATCGACGCCGACAACTGCCCCGCCAGCAAGATCGACCTGATGCTCGACGAACTGGCCAAGTACGGCGTCACCAACATCCGCCGCGCCTACGGCAACTGGAAGAGCAGCAGCCTCAACGGCTGGGCCGACAAGGTGCATGAGTTCGCCATCCAGCCGGTGCAGCAGTTCGCCTACACCAAGGGCAAGAACGCCACCGACTCGGCCATGATCATCGACGCCATGGACCTGCTCTACACCCAGCAGCTCGACGGCTTCTGCCTGGCCTCGTCGGACTCCGACTTCACCCCGCTGGTCATGCGCATCCGCGCCAATGGCCTCAAGGTGTACGGCTTCGGCGAAAAGAAAACACCGATGCCCTTCGTCAACGCCTGCTCGCGTTTCCTCTACCTCGAAAACCTGATCGTCGAGTCCACCGACGACACCGCACCCGCGGCAGCAAAACCCGAGCGCGTCAGCAGCAAGGCGCTGCGCGGCGACTCACGCATCACCAGCCTGCTGCGCAACGCCGTTGAAGCCTGCGCCGGCGAGGAAGACAACTGGGCCAGCCTGTCGTCGATCGGCTCGCACATCAGCAACCAGACGCCCTTCGACCCACGCAACTACGGCTACAAGAAGCTCGGCGACCTGATCGAAGCCACCGGCCTGTTCGAATCCGAGCGGCGCGGCAGCCACCTCTACCTGCGCGACAAGCGCCACAAGGGCAAGGGCAGCACTGGCACGTGAGCGCGCTGATCGGCGTCGACTTCACCTCGGCGCCGCGCCCGGTCAAGCCCATCACCGTTGCACACGGGCATCTGGACGGCGACGTCGTCCACCTCGGCCACTTGTCGGCACTGCCCGACTGGCCGAGCTTCGAGGCGCTGTTACACACGCCCGGCCCTTGGCTGGGCGCCTTCGACTTCCCCTTCGGCCTGCCGCGCGAAGGCCTCACCGCGCTGGGCTGGCCACATGCTGACTGGGCCGCGGTGGTGCGCCATGTCGCCACGCTCAGCAAAGCCGATTTTCGCGCTGCACTCGACGCCGACCGCCAGCGCCGCCCCATGGGCGCGCGCTATCCGCACCGTCGCACCGACGCCGCGGCCCGCTCGCACAGCCCGATGAAGCTGGTCAATCCACCCGTCGGGCTGATGTTCTTCGAAGGCGCACCGCGCCTGCTCACCGCGGGCTGCACGATCGCCGGCCTCCACATGGGCGACCCGCAACGCATCGCCGTCGAGGCCTACCCCGGTCTGCTCGCCCGGCGAATCACGCGGGCGTCCTACAAGAGTGACACTCGCCGCAAGCAAAGCCCCGAACGGCAAGCGGCGCGACAAGACATCATCGCCGAGCTGGTCGCCGGTACCGCGCCCGACGGCTTGCGCCTGGCGATGAGGCCCGAACAGCGCTCGCGCTTGATCGCCGATGCTCGCGGCGACCTGCTCGATGCCGCACTGGCGTTGGTACAAGCGGCCTGGTGCGCCCGCCATGGCAGCCCCCGGTTTGGCATGCCCGCGGACGCCGATCCGCTCGAAGGCTGGATTGCCAGCGCCTGAGGCCTGCACGCCACGCCGTTTGAAACGCGTAGAATGTGGCCTCTCTGACGTCCTGGGCAAACACGCCATGCTGCAACCGAGCCAACCGATCTACACCGTTGCCGGCATCCGCACCATCGAAAAGGCGGCCATGCCCACCGCCAAGCCGCCACTGATGGAGCGCGCCGGCCGCGCCTCGGCCGAAGAAGCCGTGCGCCTGATGATCGACCGTCCCGGCGCGCTGCTCATTGCCTGCGGCCCCGGCAACAACGGCGGCGACGGCTTTGTCATGGCGCGCCACTTCCTGCAGGCCGGCCGCAAGGTGGTGGTCGCGTTCTCGGGCAATACCGCCAAGCTGCCTGGCGACGCCAAAAAATCGTGGGAGGCATGGCGAGACGCGGGCGGCGAAACCCTCTCCGACCTGCCCGCCGCCCCGCCCGAAGGCTGGGCACTGGTGGTCGACGCCCTGTTCGGCATCGGCCTGCAACGCCCCATCACCGGGCGGCTTGCCGACTGGATTCGCGCGCTCAACGCACTGCCCTGCCCGCGCATGTCAATCGATGTCCCCAGCGGCCTGTGTGCGGATACCGGCCGTGTGCTGGGCGTGGCGTTCAAGGCCACACATACCGTCACCTTCATTGCATTCAAGCCTGGCCTGCTCACGCTGGATGGGCCAGACCACTGCGGCGAACTGGTCGTCAAACGGCTGGATCTTGACCCCAACAGCTATCTGCCCGCACCAGGCTGGGAAGTGCGTCCGTCCTTGTTTGGCGAACAGTTCGCCCCCCGGCGGCTGAACTCGCACAAAGGCCTGTTTGGCGACGCCGTGATCATTGGCGGCGCGCCCGGCATGTGCGGCGCCCCGTTGTTGTCCGGCCGTGCCGCGCTGCGCGCCGGTGCCGGTCGCGTCTTTGTCGGCTTGCTCGACCCGAACGCGCCGGTCGTCGATCTGGTCCAGCCCGAGTTGATGCTCCGCCCGGCCGAAGCGGCGATGATCGAAGGCCTGGCCATTGCCATCGGCCCCGGCCTGGGTCGCGACGAGGTGGCTGCATCCTTGCTGCATCGAGCGGTCGCCGGCAAACACACCCTGGTGCTCGATGCCGACGCGTTGAACCTGCTGGCCACCGACAACACCCTGGCCGGCGCCCTCACCCGACGCCATGCGCCGGTGATCCTCACGCCCCACCCGGCCGAAGCGGCGCGCTTGCTCAACACCAGCCTGGACAAAGTCCAGGCCGACCGGCTCGATACGGCACTGACGCTGGCAAAGCGATTTGATGCACACGTCGTACTCAAAGGACACGGCAGCCTCATCGCCCACCCCGACGGACGCTGGCTCATCAACCGCAGCGGCAACCCGGGCATGTCCGCCGCCGGCATGGGCGATGTGCTCACCGGCCTGCTCGCCGCCTTGCTGGCCCAGCGCTGGCCGATTGAAACCGCCATCATCGGTGCCGTTCATCTGCACGGTGCCGCTGCGGACCTGCTGCTCGCCAAGGGCATTGGCCCCATTGGCATGGGCGCATCCGAGCTCCCCGATGCGGTGCGAATGTTGATGAATCAATGGGTCGCGCAGCATCACCACCGTTGAGCGCAACATGTCATACCATTGACATATCACTTCTTTTTGAGACGGGGATCGGCTACATTTGGTAACAAGTGGGTGACACCACGCCTGTAGCGAATCTCACATGTCGGCGTCCAGCAGTGTCGGTGACTCACCTTTTGCGACCTCGTCTGCGGCCGAGCTCGCCCTGCCGATCACCGCACTGCCCGCCGGCTCGCTGCTTTCAGATGCGCTGGCCAATCTGGCCGACAGCCCATCCCACGCCGTGCTTGCCGAGCGCGACGGCGACATCATTGGCATTCTGACCGAGCGCTCCGCCTTGACGCTCGGGCTTGATCAATCAACCCAGCCAAGCGATCGGCGGCTTGTCGACGTCTGCCAACACTCTGTGCTGTGGGCCGACGCCGACGAGAACTATGTCGACGTCTACGAGCGCATGCTGCGCCACGGCGTGCGCCACGCCATTGTCCGCGGTGCCGATGGCGACATGGTCGGCCTGCTCTCAGAGAGCGCCATCCTTGGCCGCATGGGCATCGAGCACTTCGCTCACCTCGACGCCATCGAGCAGATCATGACCCCCCGGCTGACTACCGTCACGTCGGACACCTCGGTACTCGACTGCGCCGACCTGATGCGCAAGGAGCATATCGGTTGCGTCGTTGTGGTCTCGGAGACGCGGGCACCGATTGGCATCCTCACCACGCGTGACGTGACCCGTCTTCTTGCCAAGCGGGACGCCTTGCATGCCATGCAAGTCACTGAAGTGATGATGTCGCCGGCCATTCAGCTGGAGGCGAATCGCCCGGTTTTCGAAGCCGCTCGCCTGATGTCGTCAAACGGTATCCGCCACGTGATCGTCACCCAGGACGCGCAGCTATGCGGCGTGGTGTCTGAACACGACATCGTGCGCTGCCTTGAACATCGCTACGTTGACGTGCTGAGGCGAGTCATCCATCGCCAGGCCGACGAACTCGAAGCCCACCGGCAAGTCCACGCCCACACCAATATGCTCGACCAACTCCTGTCACGCAGCCAGGAACTCGGCCTGTGTCTCGTCGAGGCCGAGGGCCGGATCGGCTTCATCAATGCGGCCGCACGCGCGCTGCTGAACCTTGCCCCAGATAGCCCTGCCGGCCGACTCACCGAGGTGTTACAGCACTCGAGCGAACAGGATCGCGGCTCCGTCCTCACATTCATCCAGGGCCCCCAGCCAGCATCGCCCATCTCGATCCAGATTGGCGAACGCCAACTCATGGTGCAGACCCAGACGTTTGACACCGATGTTCATGGCTGTGCGCTATCGCACCTGCTGATCCTGATCGACGAGACGCTTGCCAAGGAAACGGGCGAACTGCTGGGCTTCAGCCGGCACGCATTCGGCACCATGGCACTGCCGATGATGTGGGCTGACACGGAAGGCTGCATCCCGCTGAGCAACGCAGCGTTCAAACAGCTTGCCGGCTACGAAGACCCCGGCGCAGCGATCCATCTGCAGCAGATTTTCGACCGCGCTGACACCCCCCTCAGCCTGCCGGACAACAGCAATGCATTGCGAGCGCAGCGCCAGCTCATTCGTGCCGACGGCGTCAGGATCCCGGTCGAACTGTTTTTCAGCAAAATGCACTTCCTGGGCAAGCACTATCTGGGCGGATTCATCATCGATCTATCCGCCCAGCAAGCCATCGAGCAGGCACTGCACGACTCCGAACAACGTCTGGACGCGCTCCTCGCCACCTCGCCGGATTTCATCGCGGTCAAAGACGCTGCGGGGCGTTGGCAAATGGCCAACTCGGCCGGCCTGCACATGTATGGCTTGTCCCAAACCGACTGGAAAGAAAAAACCAATTCGCAACTCGCCGCCCAGGCCGGCGGCGACATGCAGGACATCCTGTCCCGCTGCGACAACACCGACACGCTCGCCTGGTCGCGCCGCGAGTCCATCCGCTACATCGAAGAAATCCCCCACACCGATGCGCCCGGGCTGCGTTCGCTGGACATGATCAAGACCCCGATCCTGGACGCCGATCAGCAACCCAAAGCCTTGATGGTGATCGGCCGCGACATCACCGAGCGCATGCACGCCGAAAGCTCACGGCGCGAAAGCGATGAGCGCCTGCACGGCGCGCTCGCGGGCATGGATGACCTGATGCTGATCACCGACTGCGGTGGGGTCATCCAGGATCATTACCCAAAACCCGCCCCGCCCCGCTTCCAGCTCCCAGGCGCCGAACTGACCGGCCTCCAGGTGACCAAACTGCTGCCGTCGGAGGCCAAGGCCCTCTTTGACGCGGCACACGAAAAACTCCGCAGCGGCCTTGGCATTCAGCAATTCGACTACTCGGTCGAGCTTGCCACGCAAACCCACTGGTTCAATGTGAGGATGTCGCGCCATCGACTCGCCAATGGCGGGCGAAGCGGCATGACGCTCATGATTCGCGACATCTCCGCCAGCCGAAAGACGGCCGAACAGCTCGAACGCCTCAAAGCCTCCATGGAAGACCGCGTGGATGAGCGCACCGTCGAATTGAAGAGCGCGCTCGACGAACTCGAATCATTCAGCTACTCGCTGTCACACGACTTGCGCGCACCGCTGCGCGCCATCGACGGATTTGGCCGCTTGCTCGAACAAAACATGGCGAACCAGCTGACCGACGTGAATCGAGAATACCTGGAGCGCATCCAGGCCGCCGTCAACCGGATGAGTGGGCTCATCGACGACATGCTCGACCTTGCCCGGCTATCGCGCAAACCCGTCGACCGGCAACCGGTGGACATCTCCCGAATGGCACGCCAGGTCGTCGCTGAATTGTCAGAGCGCGATCCCGAACGCGCGGTCACCTGGGAGATCGCGCACGACCTGCGTGCCGAGGCCGACCCCATCCTGATCCAGTCGGTCCTCGACAACCTCATCAGCAACGCCTGGAAGTTCAGCCGACGTGTCGACGCGGCACACATCAACGTGTTTTCGGAGCAACGCGACGGCCAACGCTGGTTTGTGGTCGAAGACAACGGCGCCGGCTTCGACATGGCCTATGCCGACAAGCTCTTCAAACCTTTCCAACGCCTGCACTCACCGCGTGACTTCGACGGCACCGGCGTTGGCCTGGCCACCGTCCACCGCATCATCAGTCGCCACGGCGGTCAGATCGAAGCGGAATCCATCGAAGGACAAGGCGCACGCTTTCGTTTCTCGCTGGGCCAGTAGCGCAATCCCCTCAGCCCGCCCGCAGCACTATCGAGATTCCGCGACACGCGCCGGTTTCTTGCGTCAGATCAGTTTTGAGTCACCATAGCGCCCTATAATTTCAGGATACGCCGAAAGGGGAGGCCGCATGACAACAGCAACAGAATCGCTCGTAGGTGCCAGCACTGATTTCCTCAAGCGCTTTTCGCCCTTCGACCAAATGGAAACGGAAGCGCTGGACTACCTTTCCGAGCGCGTGCTCCTCGGCTACTTCAGCAAGGGCGCGACCATTCTGTCCGCCGAAATGGGCCAACCGCGCTACTTCTACATCATTCAGCGCGGCAAGGTGCAAGCCAGCCAGAGCGGCGACGTCGCCCTCACCGAATACGCCTCCATGACACTTGGGCCGGGCGAATGCTTCCCGATCGGCGCCATCTCCGCCGGCCGCCCCTCCACCAACACCTACATGGCGCTCGAAGACAGCTTCTGCTTCCAGCTGCCTGCCGACGACTTCATAACGCTGATGCGTATCAGCCCGGTCTTCCAGGTTTTCTGCACCCAGTACATCGCCAGCCTGCTCAGTCAGTCCCGTCAGCAACTGCAGAACACGTTCTCGCAACGCGCCGCCGAACAGCAGACCATGACCACCCCGCTCAGCGAGTTGATCAAGCGCGACCCGATTTCTGTCACCCCCGAGACCAGCACCCGCAACGCCCTCGAAAAAATGGACGAGCTGCATATCGGCTGCATGGTGGTCGCCGATGCCGACGCCCGCCCGGTGGGCATTCTCACCCAGGGCGATCTGCTGTCGCGCATCGTGCTCCCTGCTTTCGACCTGAACCGGCCGATTTCGGATGTCATGACGCCGTCGCCGCAGGTTTTGCCGATGACGGCAACGGCCTACGACGCGGCACTCGAAATGGCCACCCACGCCCGACGACACCTGCTGGTAGTCGACTCCGATGACAAGCTGCGTGGGGTCGTGTCCGAGCGCGACCTGTTCTCGCTCCAACGCATCGGTCTGCGTCAGATTCGCGCCAGCATTGAAAGCGCTGATGACATCGAGTCACTCCGACACGCCAGCCGAGACATCCGGCAACTGGCGCTCAACCTTATCGCGCAAGGCATCGGCGCCGAACAGCTCACACGGTTCATCTCCGCCCTCAACGACGCCCTCACCCGCCGCATCATCACACTGGAGCTCGGGCGCCACGAATTGTTCGGCGTACAGTTCTGCTGGCTGGCCTTCGGCTCCGAAGGGCGTCACGAGCAGACGCTCTCCACCGATCAGGACAACGGCATCATTTTTTCCGCACCGGAAGGCGAGCGCGAAGCGACCAAACAAAAACTGCTGGCCTTCGCCAAGGACGCCAACGACGCGCTCGCCGCCTGCGGCTTCCCGCTGTGCAAGGGCAATATCATGGCCAGCAACCCCGAACTGTGTCTGACGCTCGAAGAGTGGAAGCGACGCTTCGGTGCCTGGATCCGGGAGCCCGACCCGCAAGCGCTGCTCAATGCCTCGATCTTCTTCGACTTCCGGGTGCTCTTCGGCAGCGAGAAAATTGGTGACCAACTGCGTCGCTGGCTGCTCGAAACCGCACGCGGCAACTCCACTTTCCTGCGCATGATGGCCCACAATGCGCTGGCCGTTGCGCCGCCACTGGGCCGTTTCCGCGACTTCGTGGTCGAAGACGACGGCATGATCGACCTGAAAAAATCGGGCGCGCGTCTGTTCGTAGACGTCGCCCGCATTCTGTCGCTACGCTCGGGCGTCGAGGCATCCAGCACGGTCGGCCGCCTGCGCCAGTCCGGCCAGCGGGCCAACATGGCCGAAGAAGAACTCAACGCCATCACCGACGGCTTCCACTTCATTCAGCTCCTGCGCCTGCGCTCGCAACACCTCGACACCGAACACGACGCACCAGGGGACAACAAGGTCGATCCCGACACCCTCAACGAACTGGATCGGCGCATTCTCAAAGAAGCTTTCCGGCAAGCCCGCAAGCTGCAACTTCGGCTCAAACTGGATTACCAGCTTTAAGACGGTGCTTTCGCCAATCGCGCGACGGCAGAATGATTCTGACGTCACGCGGAAATGAAGCACACTTTCTGACGACTCACGCTTGGCAAACAACCACTGATGACCTGGCTCTCCCGACTTATCCCTGGCGCCCATCCGCCCGCGCAACTGACGCCCGAGGTCCGCGCACGACTCGACGCCTGGCGCAAACTGCCCGCAACGGCGCTCGACCGGCAACACGTCGAGACGCGTTATGTTGTTGTCAATACCGAAGCCAGTGGTCTTGACCTGAGCAAGGACCGCCTCCTGTCCGTCGCGGCTATGGCCATCGAAAACGGGCTGATCAACCCGAAACTCGCGCTTTACCAGAGCCTTGAACCCGACCCGGCGGATGCGCTGACCGGCCTGCTCGAATTCATCGGAAGCTCACCTATCGTCGTTTTCAACGCCGCCTTCAACAAGCGCGTGCTGCTCAACGCCATGGAGCGCGTTCTGGACGTGGAGCCCGAGCTACACAGCGTCGATCTGTACTGGCTGCTGCCAGGACTGTTTGCCGAGCGCAGTCAGGGCGCAAGCAAACTCACCGAATGGATGAACGCCCTGCGCATTGAGACCTTCCAGCGACACCATGCGCTGGGAGACGGCTACGCCATCGCACAACTCTTCCTCGCAACGCAGGCGCGGGCTCGCATCCTGGGGCATGCAACCGCGCAAGCACTGATCGAGCTTGAACACGCACGCGAACGCCTGAATCGCCCACTCTGACGCGGCTTAATTCGTCAGCCAAGTCGCTATCGTTTCGCTGTCCGGCAGGGCGTCATGCCGCCAGCGGGCATAGCGCACGCCAGCGCGTTCCAGTGTTTCCCGCTTGATGGCATCGGCTGGCGATGCCCGCTCGCCCCGCACCAGATCAACGGCAGCCACCGGAACCAGCGCACTGGTACAGACCACAAAGTCGAGCAAGGCATCCTTTTCAATCGACTCCAGGCCGGCCGCCCGTCGCAATGAGGCGCGCGGAAAGACCTCATGGGATGGCAAGGCTGCCCTGAGCCGCCGATACGCCGTTGCCCGCACAACATCCAGATACGCCGGCCGCGCCCCCGCAGGCACCGCTACGGGCGTGACAGAAGGCGTTGGCTGAGGTGCAGCACCCTGAAGGCTTTCGCCATCGCTCGCCTGTCGTTTCAGTACATTGTCACCCGCCAGCGCCCCACCTGGCAGCTCGCCATGGGCCAACAAAAAAGCCATCTCTCGGGCTTGCTCCGACTCTTTGTGCTCGCGTCGACGACGACGCACCAGAAAACCTAACCATGCAATGGCCAGTATCGAAACGAAGAAAAATATCCACGCCATCCCGCGCATTCTCCTTGTCGTCAGGGCTCAAAACAAAAACAGTGCCAATAATCAGCGCTTTACTGAAAAGCGCCAAGAAAGTATATTCGCGCGGATGGGTATTCGACACGCACTTCCTGTTGCCGCGCTTTTGTTCGCCTTGGTTTTGTCGGGGCCGGTGCGCGCCACGGAAGACGCGGGGATCTCGACGGATCCCGACAGCACCCCGGTCAGCACCGGCACACCGATCAGCGAGCTGATCGTCCAAGGCCTGGCCTATCTCGACACCCCGTATCGCTTCGGTGGCAACTCCCGAGATACCGGCATCGACTGCAGCGCCCTGGTGCAGCAAGTCTTTCAACGGGCGCTGGGCCTTGATCTACCCCGCACCACCACTGAGCTGGCCAAGATCGGCGACGATCTCAAGCGCGCGCAACTCAAAGCGGGCGATCTGGTGTTTTTCAATACACGGCGCCGCGCCTACTCTCACGTGGGCATCTATCTTGGCGGCGATCGATTTATCCACGCCCCCTCCAGCGGTGGCAAGGTGCGCATTGAAAGCCTGAACACCCACTACTGGAACAAACGTTTCAACGGCGGTCGACGCGTCGTCAGTCACGCCACCAGCCCCGCCGCCACCTCAACGCTTCAATAAGCCCCGCCGCTCAACAGCGCCGGTTCGGACACGCACGGCACAGACTGCCGGCGCGTTTGTCGAGCGCCTGCTTCAGCGCGCACACCGAACGGCGACAACATACAAACTCCACCCCCGCCTTGCCCGCTGCCTCGCGGAAACGCTGCATGACATTGTGGCCAAGAAAATCCGTGAACAGAATCACCAGATCCACCCCCACCGGCAAATCCGCCGCGCGTCGCTGATGTGAGCGGTCACGCCCCGTCACATGAGCAGCGATCCGGATGCCAAACTCGTCCAGGACACCCGGGATGTTACCAAGGCGATCGGCGCCGATAAGCAGTGCATTCATGACATATTCCTATTGAGAACAATTCGCAACAAGACTACACCGAATGAGAATCGTTTGCATTTGAAATTTGTTCTCGTTACACTTTGGCCACGCAAATTTTCCTGAATCAGAGGTCCGACCCATGATGAATCGTACTGTTGCCGCTGCCGCCTTGTGCGCGCTCTTCTCCGTCACTTCCGCCCACGCTGATGACAAGGTGCTCAACCTCTACACCGCGCGCCACTACCAGACTGACGAAGCGCTGTACGCCAACTTCACCAAGGCCACCGGCATCACCGTCAATCGCATTGAGGGCAAGGAAGATGCGTTGCTCGAGCGCATCCGCAGCGAAGGCGAAAACAGCCCGGCCGACGTGTTCATCACAGTGGACGCCTCGCGCCTCGCCAAAGCCGACGAGATGGGCGTGTTCGCGCCGGTCAAATCAGAGACACTCACTAGCCGCATTCCGGCAAACCTGCGTACCGACACCTGGTTCGCCTTCTCCACCCGCGCCCGCGTCATCGTGTACAACAAGTCCGGTATCAAGCCCGCACTCGTGCAGAACTACGAAGATCTCGCCAACTCGGCGCTGAAAGGCAAGGTATGCACCCGTTCGGGCAGCCATCCCTACAACCTGTCGCTGGGCGCAGCCATGATTGAACACCATGGCATCGAAAAGACCGAAACCTGGGCCAAAGGCATCGTCGCCAACTTCGCGCGCGAGCCCAAGGGTGGCGATACCGACCAGATCCGCGCGGTCGCCGCCGGCGAATGCGGCGTGGCAATTGCCAACAGCTACTACGTTGCGCGCCTGATCAACTCGACCAAGCCGGAGGATCAGAAAGCCATGGAAGCCGTCGGTATCATCTGGCCAAACCAGGGCAATGTCGGCACGCACATCAACGTGTCTGGCGGCGGCATGCTCAAGCACGCGCCGAACAAGGCCGCAGCCATCGCCTTCCTTGAGTACCTGGCGTCGGACGAAGCGCAGCGCTACTTTGCCGATGGCAACAACGAGTGGCCGGTGGTGGCCTCCGTCAAGGTGAGCAACGCCGCCTTGGAGCGCTTGGGTACCTTCAAGGCCGACGCGTTGCCGGTCGGCAAACTCGCCAACTCAGTCGCTGAAGCACAGAAAGCCTACGATCGCGCCGGCTATCGTTAAGTCGACACAGCACCAACACAAAGCGACCCTCGGGTCGCTTTTTTCATCAACACCCGACACCCGCAGCGGGTCCGTGCCAGCGACAAAAGAAAACCCCCAAGGGCTGACGCCAATGGGGGTTTTCGTTGACAAGGTTCGGTAATCAGAACATGTCGTCTTCAAGTGCCAGCGCACCGGCGGCACCATTGACCACGGCGTAGGCCAGTCCGGGCGCCTGCGACATAATATGGTCGGCGTAGAAGCGGGCCGTCACGATCTTGGCCTGGTAGAACGACGCATCCCCCGCGCCTTCGTTCAAGCGCGTCTGCGAAATCATCGCCGCACGCGCCATCTGCCAGCCACCGGCCACAATGCCGAACAGCTTGAGCATGGGCACCGCCCCCACCGAAGCCGCCTTGATGTCGCTGCCGTAGGTGGCGAGCACATAGTCCGTCGCCTCTTCCAGCGCGGTAATACCGGCCGACAGCGCGGTGCGAATCGCCTTGTACTCCGGCGCACTCTGCTCGTTCAACTGAACCACGACACTGCGCATCTGCTCGATGACAGACTTCATGGCCACGCCGCCGTCGCGCGAGATCTTGCGGCCGATCAGGTCATTGCCCTGAATAGCGGTCGTGCCTTCGTAGATGGTGGTGATCCGCGCATCGCGAAAATGCTGGGCTGCGCCCGTTTCCTCGATAAAGCCCATGCCGCCGTGGATCTGCACGCCGGTCGAGGCGATGTCGATCGAGTTCTCGGTGCACCAGCCTTTGACGATGGGAATCAGCAAATCGACGAACGCCTGATTCTGCGCACGCACGGCTTCGTCCGGATGGTCGTGTGCCATATCGGTTGCGGCGCCGACCACGTAGGCCAGCGCACGCATCGCTTCGGTCTGGGACTTCATCGACATCAGCATGCGACGCACGTCCGGGTGACGGATGATGGCCACTTTGCCGCCGCCACGCACGCCGGGCTCGGTGCCCTGCACGCGGTCACGGGCATAGCCCAGCGCCTGCTGATATGCACGCTCGGACAGCGCCAGGCCTTCCATGCCGACGGCAAAACGCGCCTCGTTCATCATGATGAACATGTACTCGAGGCCACGATTGGCTTCACCAATCAGATAGCCCGTTGCGCCGCCCTTGTCACCAAAGGCCAGCACGCAGGTCGGGCTGGCGTGGATGCCGAGCTTGTGCTCGATCGACACGCAGTGCACATCGTTACGTGCGCCCGGCGTGCCGTCGGCCTCAACCATGAACTTCGGCACCAGGAACAGCGAAATCCCCTTCACCCCTTCGGGTGCGTCCGGCAGACGGCCGAGCACCAGGTGAACGATGTTGTCGGTCAGGTCGTGTTCGCCGTAGGTGATGAAAATCTTCTGGCCGAAGATCTTGTAGCTACCATCGGCCTGCGGTTCGGCACGGGTGCGCACCGCCGCCAGATCGGAACCGGCCTGCGGCTCGGTCAGGTTCATGGTGCCGGTCCATTCGCCGCTCACCATTTTGGTCAGATACACCGCTTTCTGCTCGTCGGTGCCACGCAGCATCACGGCTTCAATCGCACCGTTGGTCAACATCGGGCACAGGGAGAAGGCCATGTTGGCCGACTTCCACATTTCCATCACCGCAGTGCTCACCAGCTTGGGCAGGCCCTGACCACCGTATTCGGGATCGCAGGCCAGTGCCGTCCAGCCGGACTCGGCGAACTGGCGGTAGGCGCCCTGCCAGCCCGGCGCCGTGGTCACTTGGCCATCGGCCCACTTGGCGCCCACCTGATCGCCCGTGCGGTTCAGCGGCGACAACACGCCAGTGGCAAACTTGCCGGCCTCTTCCAGCACCGCATCGACCAGGTCGTCGGTGGCGTCGCCGAAGCTCGGCAGCTGACTCACCTGCTCAAGGCCTGCCAGTTCCTTCATTACGAACTGCATATCCCGAATCGGGGCAACGTACTCGCTCATTGTCCATGCACTCCTGTCCAGTGTCTGATTGTGGTTGCGACAATCGCCGCAGCCGTGCCTATTTGTTCTTCAAGTAAAGATGGTCATCGAAACTGGCAACCCAATCCGGTCGATAGATAACCATCACGGTAATCACTGCACCCGACAGCCAGGCCTCGGAGAAGCCCAGCAGCAGGAAATACGGCAGATAGTCCGAGGCCAGAAAATCCAGTGAGTACACATCGGCGACACTCAGCACCACCGAGGCCAGCACTCCCTGCGCCATCACTGTGGCCGCACTGCCGAAAAACGCGACCACAAACACATATACAAAAAAGTGCCGGGGCAGGCGCCACGCAACCAGGCGACGCACGCCATCGGCAACAAGCACCGGCCACACCACCATCACCAACCAGTTCAAGCCAAGGCTCGGCCAGTCACCCCCGGTGGCCAGCATGACCGCCGCCAGAACAATGCCGAGCAAGGCCATGGCCAGCTGAGGCCCAAACAACAGGGTTGCCACCATCGCGCCGAGCAGGTGCAGATCCAGACCGGGGAGCACCCCTGCCTTCATCCGCCACACCACCATCAGCGCAACAGACGTCCCGAGCCACACATTGATGCGCTCGGGACGCCTCAGGCTGGCCCACGGACCGGTCCGGATAATCCAGACCAGCACCACAGCAGTGAGCGCGTACGCCCCCCAAAGCCAGCCTTCGGCAAATAACCCAGCGGTGAAGTTCACCGCCGCAACGCCTTGCGCTTAACCCAGTGCTGCTGTCAGCGCCGGGACAGCTTCAAACAGATCGGCCACCAGACCATAGTCGGCCACCTGGAAGATCGGGGCCTCTTCGTCCTTGTTGATGGCGACGATCACCTTCGAGTCTTTCATGCCAGCGAGGTGCTGGATGGCGCCTGAAATCCCGATCGCCACATACAGCTGCGGCGCGACGATCTTGCCCGTCTGGCCCACTTGGTAGTCGTTGGGCACATAACCCGCATCAACGGCAGCACGGCTGGCACCCAGCGCTGCGTTGAGCTTGTCGGCGAGGGGCTCGAGCAGGCTGTGGTAGTTCTCACCACTGCCCAGACCACGACCACCGGACACGATGATGCCGGCCGCGCCCAGCTCGGGACGCTCGGATTTGGTCAGCTCGCGATTGACCAGCTTGGTCAGGCCGGTGTCGGCCGCCGCATCGAGTGCTTCGACACTGCCACTGCCACCGGTCTCGGCAACTGCATCAAAGCCGGTCGTGCGCACGGTAATGACCTTGACCGGATCGGCGCTTTGCACGGTGGCAATCGCGTTACCGGCGTAGATCGGACGACGGAAGGTGTCAGCCGATACCACGGTGACAATCTCCGAGATCTGCGCCACATCCAGCTGGGCGGCCACGCGCGGCATCACGTTCTTGCCCGAGGTCGAGGCAGCGGCGAGGATGTGGGTGTAACCCGACGCGTTGGCCACCACGAGGGCGGCAACGTTCTCGGCGCCACCATCAGCGTAGTGGGCCGCATCGGCGACGCGCACTTTGCTCACGCCAGCGAGCTTGGCACCGGCTTCCGCCGCTGCTGCGCAGCCGCTACCGACCACCAGCAGATCGATGTCGCCGCCGATGGCTTGCGCCGCGGCGAGGGTGTTGAGGGTGCCAGCCTTGATGCTGGCGTTATCGTGTTCTGCGATGACGAGGATGCTCATATTCAGATCACCTTGGCTTCGTTCTTGAGTTTGGCGACCAGTTCGGCCACATCGGCAACTTTGACACCGGCGCTTCGCTTGGGCGGCTCTTCAACCTTGAGCGTCTTGAGGCGCGGCGCGACATCCACGCCCAGATCGGCGGGGGTGACGGTTTCCAGCGGCTTCTTCTTGGCCTTCATGATGTTCGGCAGCGTGGCGTAACGCGGCTCGTTCAGGCGCAGGTCGGTGGTGACGATGGCCGGCAGGGACATCGACAGAGTCTCGAGACCACCGTCGATCTCACGGGTCACCGTGGCCTTGCCGTCAGCGATGGCCACCTTGGAGGCGAAGGTCGCCTGCGGCAGATTCAACAGCGCGGCCAGCATCTGACCGGTCTGGTTGGCATCGTCATCAATGGCCTGCTTGCCGAGGATGACCAGTTGCGGGCCTTCCTTGTCGACCAGCGACTTGAGCAGCTTGGCCACAGCCAGCGGTTGAAGCTCTTCGTCGGTCTGCACCAGAATGCCGCGATCGGCACCGATGGCCATGGCGGTGCGCAGGGTTTCCTGACACTGGGCCACACCGCAAGACACGGCGATGACTTCCGTCGCCACGCCCGCCTCTTTCAGGCGGACGGCCTCTTCGACGGCAATTTCGTCGAAGGGGTTCATGCTCATCTTGACGTTGGCAATATCGACGCCGCTCGCATCGGCCTTCACGCGTACTTTTACGTTGTAATCAACGACCCGTTTGACGGGAACCAGAATTTTCAAGGCTGTCCTCCTTAATCAAATCTTCAGAAAGGCAATACTGCTACAAAGCCAACAATCATTATGGCATCGCCTACGATGTTTCGCATGATGCCCCCGATTGGCAAATTTCCATACGGAACGGTATTGGCCGTACGGTAGCGTATGGAAGGTGTTTTTGTCAATACTACGGCGTATGGAAAATTCGAAGACCAAACCTCGCGCCCAACTCGACCGCTCGGCCTGGGTACTCGCCGCCACCGACCTCCTCGCCAAGGAGGGCGTCGCGGGCTTGCGGGTTGAGTTGCTCGCCAAGCACCTGAAGGTAACCAAGGGCAGCTTTTACTGGCACTTCAAGGATCGCAGCGACTTGCTGCAATCGGTGCTGGAGGTCTGGAAAGAAGGCCGTATCAAGGACATCGTGAAACAAACCCGCGCCAACACCGGAACCGAGTTGTCGCAGTTGCACCACGTCATCGACGTGTACAGCGCCAGCCGTAGCCGCAAAGGCATGATGATCGAGCTGGCCGTACGCGACTGGGCACGACGTGACGACACGGCCGCGGCGGTGGTCGAAGAAGTCGACACCTGGCGCCTCAAATGCGCTCGCGAACTGTTCCTGTCCTGCGGCGTGCCGATGGCTGAAGCATCGAGCCGCAGCATGCTGCTCTACGCGTATGTGTTCGGCGTCTCGCTGATGTTTTGCGACCGTTATGCAGACAACCTGAACGATCTGAAAAACGATATCGCCGGACTGATTGCAAGCTCGTCCAACGCCACCAAAGCCTGACGCGCAAGGCCTCAAGCGAGCAGCGTGTTCAACCGCGGCAAGGCGCAACGGGCATTCGCCTCGGTCGCGGCAACAATGTCCGCCAAGGACTCGCCTCTTAGCTCGGCCAAGGTCTCGGCAATGCGTGCCAGATTGACTGGCTCGTTTCGCTGAGCTCGCGCCCAGACCGGCGGCATGTCCGGCGCATCGGTTTCGAGCACAATCGCGTCCATCGGCAGGCTCTCGGCCAGCGCGCGAATCCTGCGCGAACCGGGGTAGGTCAGCGTCCCGCCGAAACCCAGCTTGAAACCCATCATCAGCAAGGTATCCGCCTGCTGGCGACTGCCGTTGAACGCATGGGCGATACCGCCGCGCACGCCGACCTTTTTCAGTGCGCGGATGATCGGCTCGACCGCATGGCGCACATGCAGGATCACTGGCAAATCAAATCGCTTTGCGAGCGCCAGCTGCGCCTCAAACCACGGTAGCTGTGCGGCCAGATCCGGCGCAGGAATAAAACCATCGAGGCCGATTTCGCCCACCGCCACGGCATCCGGCCGAGCCAAGCGCTGGGCGAGCAGCTCGAGATCTTCGGGCCGCGCGCGATCGATATAGAGCGGATGCAGACCGTAGGCGCGCGCCACGTTCGGCGTCGCATCGGCCAATGCATCCAGGGCATCAAAACCCGCTGCCGTGACTGCGGGCACTACATAGGCCCCCACCCCGGCATCGCGGGCCGCGTCCATCAGCGTTTGCCGATCCGGCGCGAACGCATCCGCGTCAAGATGAATGTGGGTGTCGATCAGCATCGCACCCCCAAACAATCGCTCAGCGACCTTTCCAGACCGGCTTGCGCTTGGCAATGAAGGCGTCGATGCCTTCGCCCGCGTCCTCGGTCATCATGTTGCAGGCCATGGTTTCTGCTGCAGTCTGGTAAGCCGCTTCAATACCCATTTCGAGCTGCTGATAGAACAACTGCTTGCCCATGCTGATGGCCGCCGCCGATTTATTGCAGATCGATGCAGCCAGTTTGGCGACTTCTTCGTCGAGCTGATCGAGCGGCACCACCCGGTTGATCAGGCCTCGGCGCTGTGCTTCGGGCGCATCAATAAACTCGCCGGTCACCAGCATCTCGAAGGCAGCCTTGCGCCCCATATTGCGCGACAGACCGACACTCGGCGTCGAACAAAACAGCCCGACGTTGATGCCCGACACGGCAAAACGCGCCCCTTCAGCCGCCACCGCCATGTCGCACATCGACACCAGCTGGCAACCTGCAGCGGTGGCGATGCTGTGCACCCGCGCGATCACCGGCTGCGGAATGGCGATGATTTTGCACATCAGCTTGCCGCACAGGCGGAACAGCGCCTGCTGGAATTCGATGGTGTGGTTGCCGCGCATTTCCTTGAGGTCGTGCCCGGCGCAAAAGGCTTTGCCCTCACCCGCCAGCACCACCACACGCACAGCCGGACTGGTCGCAATCGCGTCCAGCTCGGCAATCAGCGCATTGAGCATCGCCTCGGACAAGGCGTTGAACTGCGCCGGACGATTCAGGGTCAGGTAAGCGACGCCATCGCGGTCCTCGCGCAAGACCATGGGGCTATCGTCCTGATTCAGCACTGCACTCATGACTCTCTCCTCGGTGCCGGGCGAAGCGCTGCGCACGCCCGGGCATTGTCACGGCCGCTCGCGGTTGCGAACGGCGCTCTCGATTCATGGTAGCGCGCCGATCGCGAAATGACCAGACGGTAGCGTATGGATCAATCGATCGCGTCGGTCGATCGCATGCGTTCGCGCAGTACGAACTTCTGAATCTTGCCGGTCGAGGTTTTCGGCAACTCGCTGAAGAGGATCTTCTTCGGCAACTTGTAGCTGGCCAGATGCTCGCGGCAATGCGCCACAAGCTCGGCTTCGGTGACGCTGGCGCCTTCGCGCAACTCGATGAACGCCGCAGGCACTTCACCCCACTTGTCATCCGGCGCGGCCACCACGGCGACCGCCATCACCGCCGGATGCTTGTACAGCGCATCTTCGACCTCGATGGAGGAGATGTTCTCACCGCCGGAGATGATGATGTCCTTTGATCGATCCTTGATTTTCACGTAGCCATCGCTCTGCAGCACGCCCAGATCGCCGCTGTGAAACCAGCCACCGCTCAAGGCCTCGCGCGTCGCCTGCGGATTCTTGAGGTAACCCTTCATGACCAGGTTGCCACGGAACATGATCTCGCCCATGGTTTCGCCGTCGCGCGGCACGGGCTGCATGGTTTCCGGGTTCATCACCGTGATGCCTTCCTGCACGTGATAGGTCACCCCTTGCCGGCCATTGAGCCGCACCTGCTCGGCCAGCGGAAGATCGGCCCATTCATCGTGCTTGGCGCACACCGCTGCCGGGCCGTAGGTTTCGGTCAGCCCATACACATGCGTCAGCTCGACGCCGATCTTTGCCATGCCTTCGATCACCGAGGCCGGCGGCGGCGCGGCGGCCACCAGTCCATTGAGCTTGTGATGGATGCCTTCGCGCATCGCGGCCGGCGCGTTGGCCAGCATCGAATGCACAATCGGCGCGCCGCAGTAGTGGGTGACGCCGTGCGCGCGGATCGCATCGAAAATCAGGGCCGGATCGACCCGGCGCAGACACACGTTCACACCCGCGTTGGCCGCCATGGTCCACGGGAAGCACCAGCCATTGCAGTGGAACATCGGCAGCGTCCACAAATACACCGCATGGGGCGCCATGCCCCAGGAGACGATGTTGGACAGCGCGTTGAGGTAGGCGCCGCGGTGGTGGTAGACCACGCCTTTCGGATTGCCCGTGGTGCCCGAGGTGTAATTCAGCGAGATGGCATCCCATTCGTCGGGGGGCATCTCGAACACGAAGCCCGGATCGCCTTCGGCCAGCAGCGCCTCGTAGTCGAGCTCGCCGACGCATTCGCCGGGGCCGGTGAATTCGGGGTCATCGACATCAACCACCAGCAGGTCCTGCCGGTTGGCGCGCCGCAGCGCCTCCCGCACTACCTGTGAATACTCCCGATCCGTGAGCAGGACCTTGGCTTCACCATGACCAAAGATAAAGGCGGTCACATCGGCATCGAGCCGGGTATTGATGGTGTTGAGCACCGCACCGATGGCCGGTACGCCAAAGTGTGCTTCGAGCATTTCCGGCGTGTTGTTGAGCACGACCGCAACAGTATCGCCACGGCCCACACCGCGCGCCTTGAGCGCCGAGGCGAGGCGTCGGCTGCGGGTATACATCTCGCGCCAGGTGTAGCGACGCGCGCCGTGAATGATCGCGAGACGGTCGGGGTACACCGCCGCACTGCGCACCAGAAAACTCAGCGGCGACAGCGCCACATAGTTGGCCTCACATCGATCGAGGCCTTCCGCGTAAGGGCTGGATGTCAGGGTCATGCGTCACTCCCACAGGCAGTCAGATTGAAACGACGATTGAAAGACTCCGGCTAGCGCGAGCAACGCGTCCGGAAAGAATCTGCTCCGCTCGTTGCGGGCTCAAGCGCGGCGAGCCAGCGCCCGGCGTCAATCGCGAGCTGATTGACGCCGGCTCGCATCGCGATCACGCCACCGGCCGCATCGGCCGTCGGTGTCGGCACTTCGACCGCGAACGCCTTGGTGGCCATCACCGCATCGGTACGTGGCGCCAGCAGGCTCGCGCGCAATTCAATCAAACCCACGCTGGTGTCGACCGTGTCAAAACGCTGGATGAACTCGTCCACATCGACCCGAAGACGGCAGCCGGAGCCATTGGTGGCCGGTTGCGCTTCAATCACGCGCCCGACCACAATTCGCACCATCTCCGACGGCATTCCGGCCCACCGGCTATTGGTATAAGCGCGACGCTCCAGTGGATGCTGCGGCACCAACCGGTACTGCATGGCCGACGAAGACAGCCACGATGGCGCAACCACGTCGATGCCCACCAGCGGTACCGAAACGGGCACCGGTGAGTTCCCCTGGGGGCCGATGTCGTAAATGCTGAAGGATTCAGGAATGGCGCTGAAACTGGTGCATCCGTTCAAACCGGCCAACAACAAGGCTGCGGCCAGCGCTTTGTATCGTGTCATTCGTGCGTCTCCTGTGTGTCAGCGCACAGCCGGAACGGCAAAGCCCTGCTCACCCGGCCCCGGTGCCTGCTCGCCTCGGCCAAGCAGCAACATTTGCGGCGAAGCGTCGACCTCTTCAATCAGGCGGGTCAGGCGCTGCGAGGTGACCGTCAGCTCCTTCATCAACCCGTTCAAACGCGGCAAGGTGCCATTAAGCAAGCCATCCCCCGTGGCAACCGCAGTCTGATCGATATGCTCGCTCACATCCTGCAGCTTGAGCAGCAGCCCACGCAACTCCACCAGCGTCGGCCCGGCCTGCTCGGAAGCGCTGGAAAGGTTGGCGAGACTGCGCGTCAGGTGCTGCCGATTCTCCGGTGTCAGAAAACGACGCGCCTCGGCCAGCACCTCGGGTGCGGTGGCAAAGGTCTCGTCCATGCCCTTGACCGCCGATTCAAGGCGGGTCATGATCGCCTCCACCCGCGCCACCGACTTGTCGTCGAACACGCGCTCGACTTGCGCAGCGATCTTGCGGAACTGATCGAGCGCCTGCATGGCGACCGTGGACAACTCGTCGAGCAAACCCGATGACATCGCAATGCGCGGCGGCTGACCGTTCTCGCCCACCAACGGTGTCGGGTCTGTGCCCTTGTCGTCGAGTTGAATATAGGCCAGCCCGGTCACGCCCTGATAGCCCAGCGAGGCCTTGGTGCCCTGAGTGACCGGCAGATCGGTTCGCAGACTGACTCGCACCAGAATGTTTTGCGGATCGGCCTGGTCGATGGAAATCGACTCCACCCGCCCCGCCGAGATGCCGCGGTAACGCACCGCCGCCTGCAAGTTGAGGCCGGTGATGCTGCCGCGACTGACCAGCACCAGCGTCCGCGTGGCCTCGCGCTCTCCGGAGAACCACCACACCCCCGAGACCGTAGCCGCACCCAGCAGCAGCACAAACAGGCCGGCCAGAATGGCATGCGCCCGATTTTCCATGGATTACGCTCCCTGCGCCCGAGCCAGCGCACGTGAGCTGCGCTCGCTGAGGAAAAATTCCTGAATGAAAGGATGATCGATCTGCATCACCGCTTCCAGCGTATCGAAAGCCAGAATACGGCGCTCGGCCAGCACCGCCACTTTCGACGACAATGCCGCCAGCGTATCCAGATCGTGCGTCACCAGCACCACCGTCAAGCCCAATTGCTGCTGCAGATCGCGGATCAGCGCCACGAATGACGCACTGCGCGTCGGGTCCAGACCGGCCGTCGGCTCGTCGAGCAACAGCAATTCGGGCTCCAGCGCCAGCGCACGGGCCAGCGCCACGCGTTTGATCATGCCGCCCGACAGCTCCGCCGGCATCAGCGCCGCATGGCTGGGCATCAGCTCGACCATCGTTAGCTTGAGCGCGACGAGCTCGCGGATTTCTTCCTCGGTCGCGATGCCCGCCTCACGCAGCGGGAACGCAATATTCTCGTAGACCGTAAATGCCGAGAACAGCGCGCCGCCCTGAAAACACATGGCGAAGCGTCGTCGGCGCCGACGCTGATCCTCGCGAGTCCCCGCGAACAAGGGCTCGTCAAAGACCCGCACCTCGCCCTCGGTCGGCGTCAGCAAACCCACCATTTGCCGAAGCAGCGTGGTCTTGCCACTGCCCGAGCCGCCCACCAGCGACACCACCTCGCCCGGCGGGATGTCGAGATCCACACCCTTGTGCACCCAGTTGCTGCCGAAGCGCGTGCTGACACCCCGCAGACTGAGCACCGGCGTACTCATAGCGGCACCCCGATCGAACGTGTGGCGATGGCAAATACCGCATCGACCAGAATCACCAGCGTGATTGACGTCACCACCGAGGCGGTGGTGTTGGCGCTCAAACTCTCGGTATTGGGTTTGACCCGCAGGCCGAAGTGGCAGGCCACCAGGGCAATCAGCACACCAAACACCGCCCCTTTGCCCAGCGCGATAAACAGGTTCGCGACCGGCACCACCTTGGGCAGGGTTTCAAGAAAGAATCCGTAGCTCAGCCCCAGTTGCAGTTCAGCCGACACCATGCCGCCAACCAGCGCCACCGTCGAGGTCCACAACACCAGCAACGGCATGGCCACTGACAGCGCCATGACCTTGGGCAGCACCAGTCGGATGTAGTTGGAAATGCCCATGACGGTCAGCGCATCGACTTCTTCGGTCACACGCATCACGCCAAGCTGCGCCGTCATGGCCGAGCCGGAACGCCCGGCCACCAGCACCGAGACCAGCACCGGGCCCAGCTCGCGAATGATGCCCAGGCCCAGAATGTTGACGATGAAGATGTCCGCGCCAAAGGCCTTGAGCTGCAAGGCGGACAAGTACGACAGCACCACGCCGATCAGAAAGCCCACCAGCGCACTCACCGGCATGGCCTTGACGCCCACCTTGTACAGATTGGCCGAAAACTCTTTGAGTGGCCAATTGCGCGGCCGCCCCAGCAAATGCAGGCTATCGAGCGCCAGGCGGCCGATCAGCGCGAGGAAATCCCCCAAATGCGCAAACAGCCCCAGCACCGCAGCGCCAAGGCCGGCCAACAGATCGGTGAACACAAAACGGGGCGGGTGCGGCACCGGCGCCTCATCCATCGCCACAAAGCGCTCAAACTGTGTCGCAAACCCGTCGGGCAGCACCGTGCCGGCGGGAAGGCGGCCGCCCCAGGCGCGCCACAGCAGCAGCGCACCGAAACTGTCCAGCCGGGTCAGCGCGGACAAGTCCCAACGTATGGCCTTGGCCGCAGCGAGCTCTTTGCGCAAGCGATTCGCGTGCGGGCCCAGCGCCAGCAATGTCCAATCCCCTGCCGGACTCAGGCAACCCTCGCTCAAATGGAGTTCCGGCGTGCGGAGGGCGTCGGCCATGGGGGTGGTCAAACCGTCAAGGCGAAACCGGAGCGCGTTGAGACCGACAGCGGATGCCCCAGGGCGGACCATTGCGCCACTTCATCGGCCAATGTGGCGGCCGTCAGCGGCAAGGCATCCAGCCAGGCCTTATCGGCCACCAGCGCAAAGCCACTGCCCTTTCGCTCGATACCGACCGGCGGGCGCCCGCGATTGTCCCGCGCGCGATGAAAGACGACCGCCAGGCGCAGGCAGGCAATCAGCAACCAGTCGCTGCTGGCCGGGTCGAGGCTCGCGATGCGCGCGAGCTTGCCACGATGCGCCAGGACGAGCCGTGCCAGCCGCCCCTGGTCCATGCGCGAAAACCCCGGCATGTCGGCGTTGCCCAGAATATAGGCGCTGTGCTTGTGATAGCTCGAATGGGCGACCGAAATGCCCACTTCGTGCAGTAAGGCGGCCCACTTGAGATAACGCATATCGAGATTGCCCTCGCACTCAGCCGAAGGATCGAGTTGGGCAAACAGAAAACTCGCGGTATCGGCAACCCGCTCCGCCTGCGGCCGGCCCACGCGATACCGGACGGCGAAGGCCTCGACGGTCGCGTCGCGCAGGTCGTGATGATGGTAGCGGCCCAGCAGGTCGTAGAGCACGCCCAGGCGCAATGCGCCCTCGGAGAAAACCATTTCTTTCAGGCCAAATGCTTTCAATACGGCAATCATGATGGCCAGGCCGCCGGGCAACACAGGCAGCCGATCCGCCTTGATACCGGACAGCGACAAGGCATCGAGACTGCCCGCCTTGATCAGCGCCGTGCGCAGCTTCTCCAGCCCCGACAAGGTTATGCGCCCGTCGGTGTAGCCGTTGCCGCGCAAGATGTCGCTGAGCGACTTGGCAGTGCCGCTGGAGCCCACCGCCAGTTCCCAACCCACTTCTGCAAACCGCGTGACAATGGTCTGCAACTCGCGCTGAGCGGTCAGATCGGCCTCCTGAAAACCACGTCGATCGAGTTTGCCATTGGGGAAATAGCGCAGGCTGAAACTGACACAGCCCATGTACAAGGACTCGAGTTCCAGCGGCTCGAACGCCCGGCCGATGACGAACTCCGTTGAGCCCCCGCCAATATCGACCACCAGTTGCTGGCGCTGCGGATCGGCCAGCGAGTGGGCCACGCCGATATAGATCAGACGCGCTTCTTCACGGCCCGCGATGACCTCGATCGGAAAACCCAGCGCGGCCTCGGCGCGAATCAGAAACTCCGGCGCATTCTTGGCCACACGCAAGGTGTTGGTAGCCACCGCCCTCACCTGGTCCGGATTGAACCCGGCCAGTCGCTCGCGAAAGCGGCTCAGCGCCATGGTGCCGCGCGTTTGCGCCGCCGTATCGAGGTATTTCTCAGACGACAGCCCGGCAGCCAGCCGTACTGGCTCCTTGAGCCCATCGAGCGGATAGATCTGCCCCCCAACGATGCGCCCGACCTGAAGGCGAAAGCTGTTGGAACCCAGATCGATTGCGGCAATCAAATCGTTAGTCATGGTGTGGCCGGACAGCGCCCAGCACAAGGCATAGGCAGACGCCCCGGATTCTAGCATCGTCGCGCGACCGGGCCGCGACCCAATCCACCCGGCTCGCCTTTTGTCATCGCGATGTAATATGAATGTCAAAGACTCTCGCACCTACCTTGTTTCAACACGGCACGATCACTCATGAATCCCGATGACCTCCCGCACGTGACTTTCATCAACCGCGAACTGGCCCTGCTGCAGTTCCAGCAGCGCGTGCTGGCGCAGGCGGCGGACCACAACGTCCCGCTCCTCGAGCGCCTGCGCTTCCTGTGCATCGTCTCCAGCAATCTGGACGAATTCTTCGAGATCCGGGTCGGCGGCATCAAGGAAAAAATCCGCCAGGGCCTGCGCACGCCCGACACCGAGGACGGACTGACGCCGCACGAATTGCTCGATCGGGTGAGTGTGGTGGTCAATGACATCATCGACGAGCAGTACCGCCTGCTCAACGAAGAGATTCTGCCCTCGCTCGAGGCCGAAGGCATATGCCTGCTCAAGCGTGAAGCGCTGACCGAAGCCCAGCAGACGTGGGTCGCCGACTACTTCGAGCGCGAGGTCGCGCCGGTGCTGACGCCGATCGGCCTCGATCCGGCCCACCCCTTCCCGCGGGTGCTCAACAAGAGCCTGAACTTCGCCGTCGAGCTCGACGGCCTCGACGCCTTCGGCCGCGACACCAACACCGCCATCGTCCAGGCGCCGCGCGCCCTGCCGCGCATCATTCAGATGCCCAAGCACATCTCGGGCATGGAATACGGCTTTATCTTTCTGTCGTCCATCCTTCACGCGCATGTCGACAAACTCTTCCCCGGCATGGCGGTGCTTGGCTGCTACCAGTTCCGACTGACCCGAAACTCCGACCTGTTCGTGGACGAAGAAGAAATCACCAACCTGCGCGCCGCGCTCAAGGGCGAACTGCAGCAACGCCACTTTGGCGACTCGGTCCGCCTCGAGGTGGCCGACAACTGCTCGCCGGGCATGGAAGCCTTTTTGCTGACCCAGTTCGGGCTGTCTGAGAACGACTTGTACCGCACCCCCGGCATCGTCAACCTCGTTCGCCTGATGCAGCTGCCCGACAGCGTCGACCGCCCCGACCTCACCTTCGTCCCGTTCAAGCCCGCCATGCCCGCCGGTCTGGACGGTTCGTCGTCTGACATCTTCGCCGCCATCCGCAAGCAGGACATCCTGCTCCACCACCCCTTCGAGAGCTTCACACCGGTCATCGAGCTGATCAAGGCCGCCGCCGACGACCCCGGCGTGCTCGCCATCAAGATGACGGTGTACCGCACCGGCACCGACTCGGTGCTGATGGAGCATCTGATCCGCGCCGCGCAAAAGGGCAAGGAAGTCACCGTCGTCGTGGAACTGATGGCGCGCTTCGACGAAGAGGCCAACATCGGCTGGGCAGCACAACTCGAAGAGGTCGGCGCCCACGTGGTGTATGGCGTGTTCGGCTACAAGACCCACGCCAAGCTGCTCATGCTGATCCGCCGCGAGGCCGACGGCCTGCGCCGCTACATTCATCTGGGCACCGGCAACTACCACCCGCGCACCACGCGCTTCTACACCGACTTCGGCCTGCTCACTGCCAACCCCGACATCGGCGAAGACGTCGCCGCGCTCTTCAAGCAGATCACCGGGCTGGGCAAAGCCTCGACGCTGACCCACCTGTGGCAAGCGCCGTTCGCGCTGCACGCCAACGTGATCGCGCACATCCAGGCCGAAACCGAGATCGCCCGCGCGGGGCGCAAGGCGCGCGTCACCGCCAAGATGAACGCCCTGCTCGAGCCAAAAACCATCATGGCGCTTTACGAAGCCTCCCAGGCCGGGGTCGAGGTCGACCTCATCATCCGCGGCCCCTGCGCGCTGCGCCCGGGCGTGCCGGGGCTGTCCGAGAACATCCGGGTGCGTTCGATCATCGGGCGCTTCCTCGAGCACCACCGCATTTTCTGCTTCCATGCCGACGGCGAAGACAAGCTGTACCTCTCAAGCGCCGACTGGATGGATCGCAACTTCTTCCGCCGCATCGAGACCGCCTTCCCGATTCTCGACCCGCGCCTCAAGCGCCGTGTCATGAAAGAAGGCTTCCGCGTCTATCTCAACGACAACTGCAACGCCTGGGAAATGCAGCCCGATGGTGGCTACCGCCGCAAGACGCCACGCGGCGAGCGGCATCCGGCGCAACTGGCGCTGCTCGACATGCTGGTCGGCCCCCGCCAGAGCCTCTGAGTCTCGCGTGTGACGTCACCTCGCAGCGTCACACGCAAAATTCGCCGCGCCTTTGTCTAAAGCCCCGGCATTCCATGCCGCTAATTCCCGCATGCCCAACGGGAGTAGCGCATGAAGAAAGGCATCACCCCCACCCAGGTCGAACGCGTGATGCGCGACGACGACTTCATCGTCTCGAAGACCAACCCCAAAGGCATCATCACCTACTGCAATCCGATTTTTGTCGAGTTCTCCGGTTACACCGAAGACGAGCTCCTGGGCGTGCAGCACAACATCATTCGCCACCCGGACATGCCCCGCGCCGCCTTCAAGCTGGTGTGGGACACCATCGCGGCCGGCAAGGAAGTGTTCGCCTACGTGAAGAATCTGTCCAAGGACGGCGGCTTCTATTGGGTGCTCGCCCACATCACGCCAGATACAGACGCCAGCGGACGCATCACCGGCTACAGCTCGGTGCGCCGCTGCCCCGGCCGCCCGGCAATCGAGGCCATCTCGACGGTCTATGCGCAAATGCTGCAAGCTGAAAAACAGGCGGGTGCGCGCGACGCGATCGCCGCCGGCACACAGGTGCTGATGGATGTGATGAACGCCAAGGACATGAAATATGAAGAACTTGTTTTCGCGCTTTGACCGGCGCCACGCCATACTGCTGTGCAGCCTCGGGGCTGCCGCAGCGGCATTCTGGATGCCGGCTCTGGCGGCCGCTCTCGCTGTCCTGGCGAGCATCATCGTGATGCAGCCCTCAAGCGCCGCGGTGCGCGAGATCGATTCACTGGCCGCACTGCTCGGCGAAGTCGGCAACGGCGCGCTGACCAACCGCCTGTCGCACGCCTATCGCGACCCGACGCTCGAAACCATGCGTGTGAATCTGAACTCCGCCCTCGATCAAACCGAAACCGCCTTCCGCGAGATTCTCGGCGGCATGGATGCGAGCGCCAACCAGCGGCCCTGGCGTCGCCTGCAGACTGTTGGCTTGCACGGGCTGTTCAAAAACGTACTCGAGCGCATGCAGTCAATGCTCGACAATGTCGACGCGGCACAGGTATCGGTCGCACGCGAAGCCCTGCTCTCGCGGATTTTTCTGCGTTCGGAGCGCGGTCTGTCGCTGGCCATCGACCATGTGAGCGGTTCGCTCGATACGGTATGCAACGACGCCACCGAATCCCAGGCGCTCGCCCAAATTTTTTCAGAGACCACCCGCAGCATGTCCGAGGCTGCCTCGCGGATGTCCGGCGCACTCGGTGACGCCAGCGAGCGCGCAAACCAAGGCGCGCACGCGGTGAGCGACGTGTCGGAAAAGGCTGCCGCCATTCGCTCGCTGACCGGCAACATCGACCATATCGCCAAGCAGACCAACCTGCTCGCACTCAATGCGTCGATCGAGGCCGCCCGCGCGGGCGAAGCCGGGCGGGGTTTCGCGGTGGTTGCCGACGAGGTGCGCCAACTCGCCGACCAGGCGCAAAAATCGGCCGAGCAGATTGCCAAAGCCATCGCGGCGATGAGCAAATCCATGGACTCGGCGACGGGACAGATCAACACCCTGGCCAATGCCGTGTCCGACACGCGCGAGACGGCAAATGACTTCCACGAAAAACTCGTCACCTCGGCCAACTCGGCCGCCCAGGTCGGCACGCTGGCCGCGCGCATCGGCGAAGGCGCCTTGTCGATGAACCGGTCGATGAACATTGTGTCGACAGCGCAAAAAGCGCGGGCCGACGCCAACCAGATCATTCAGGGCGAAGCCGCCGGCTTGCACAGCCTCTCGGACATGGAGCTCGAAGCCGTGCGCATCGCGGCCGACCGGCGCTGGGTCAAAGACAGTCGAGACCGCAACGCGCTGATCGAGATCTACGATCACCTGTTCGAGAACCTTGAACAGCAAATGCGCTGACGAGCAGTCACTTCATATATAAAAAAGCCCGCAAACCGACCGGTCGCGGGCTTTTTTACTGAAAAGGCGTATCAGCCGAAACGACCGGTGATGTAGTCCTCGGTGAGTTGGTGTCGCGGCTTGATGAACAGGCGATCGGTTTCGCTCACTTCGATCAGGTCACCCATGTGGAAGTAGGCCGTGCGCTGCGACACCCGTGCCGCCTGCTGCATCGAGTGAGTGACGATCACGATCGAAAACTGCTGGCGCAACTCCTCGATGAGCTGCTCGACCTTGGCGGTCGAGATCGGGTCGAGCGCCGAGCACGGCTCGTCCATCAGGATCACTTCCGGCTCGATGGCGATCGCCCGGGCAATGCACAGACGCTGCTGTTGACCACCCGACAAACCGGTGCCGACGTCGTCGAGACGGTCCTTGACCTCTTCCCACAAATTGGCCTTGCGCAGGCTGCTCTCGACGATCACATCCAGGTCGGCCCTGCTCTCGCACAGGCCGTGAATGCGCGGGCCGAACGCCACATTCTCGTAAATCGACTTCGGGAACGGATTCGGCTTCTGGAACACCATCGCCACCCGCGCCCGCAACGGCACCACATCGATGTGGCGGCCGTTGATGTCTTCGCCGTCGAGCAGGATCTCGCCGGTCACGCGGCACTCGCGCACGGTGTCGTTCATGCGATTGAGGCAGCGCAAAAAGGTGCTCTTGCCGCAGCCCGAGGGGCCGATCATGGCCAGCACCTCGCCCTTGCCCACATCCAGGCTGATGTTCTTGATGGCGTGTTTTGTCCCGTAATGCACGTTGATATCCGTACAGCGGATGCGCGGGTCAATCACCCGGACTTCACCCACGGTCTGGCGGACATCACGTGCGACCGTTGTGGCATGCGGTGACGCTGCACCGCCATCGAACTTGAAAGCCATTGCTTGCCCTTGGGGACTCATGATTTGACCTCGATTCTCAATATTCTATCGGCCAACGCTTACCAGCGCCGCTCGAAACGTTTGCGCAGCAGCACCGCCACCAGGTTCATCAGCGCCAGAAAAGCCAGCAACACCATGATGGCCGCCGAGGTGCGCTCAACATAGGCGCGCTCGGGGCTATCGGCCCACAGGTAGATCTGCACCGGCAATGCGGTCGAAGGATCGAACACCCCCTGCGGCACGTCGGCAATGAAAGCCACCATGCCGATCATCAGCAGCGGCGCGGTTTCGCCCAGGGCCTGCGCCATGCCGATGATGGTGCCGGTGAGCATGCCCGGCAGCGCCAGCGGAATGACGTGATACAGCGTGGCCTGCATCGGCGAGGCGCCAATACCGAGCGCCGCGTCCCGAATCGACGGCGGCACCGACTTGAGCGCAGCACGACTGGCAATGATGATGGTCGGCAGTGTCATCAGCGTCAGCACCAGACCGCCCAGCAGCGGTGCCGAACGCGGCAGCCCGAACACATTGATGAACACCGCCAGACCGAGCAGACCGAACACGATGGACGGCACCGCGGCGAGGTTGTTGATGTTCACCTCGATCAGGTCGGTCCATCTGTTTTTCGGCGCGAACTCCTCGAGATACACTGCCGCCGCCACGCCAAGCGGGAAGGACAGCGATAAGGTCACGATCAAGGTGAAGATGGTGCCCATCAAGGCGCCACGAATACCCGCCAGCTCGGGGTCACGCGAATCGCCCTTGGTGAAGAAGTCGATATTGAAGCGCAGTTCAAGTCGATCCTCCGCCTTGAGCCGGTCAATCCAGCCCAGGGTGTTGTCCTTGATCCGCCGGTCGCCCTCTGCCGCATCGCGATCGATATGCCCCTTCATCAACATATCGACATCGTCGTCGGCGGGCACCCATAGCGACACTTTCGTGCCGATCAAGGATGGGTCAGCCATCACTTTGTCACGCAGATCAAAGGCCGCGCCGTTGCTGACCAGCCCGTACAAGGCAAATTTGTCGCGCCGGCCCGACACCTCGGGGAACATGTCGCGCATGCTCTGCTTGATCAAGGACGAATAATCGGCCTTGCGCAAGGTCTCGGCGTTGCGGGTGCCCTCGGGGTCGATTTCGTCGGCCAGGAGCGTCACGTCGATGCGCATCTGGGTTTGCCAGAACGCCGTATACCCCTTGCTGACGATGCTGAACAACAGCACCGACAGAAACAGCAAGCCGACGCTTACCGCCAGACGCCCCAGCATCTTGAACCGGCGCTCTGCCGCCCGGCGCTTGGCCATACCGGCCTGAATACGCGCGAAGCTCGTTGCGCCCCCAGGCTGCGCGTTGCTCGGATTAGTCATACTGTTCCCGATACTTACGAACGATGTAGAGGGCCACGAAGTTCAGCGCCAGCGTCACCAAAAACAGCACCAGACCAAGCGCAAAGGCCGCCAGTGTTTTCGGGCTGTCGAACTCCTGGTCACCGACCAGCAGGGTCACGATCTGCACCGTCACCGTGGTCACCGCTTCGAGCGGGTTGGCCGTGAGGTTCGACGCCAGGCCGGCGGCCATCACCACAATCATGGTTTCGCCAATCGCACGCGACACCGCCAGCAAAATCGCGCCGACGATGCCCGGCAACGCGGCCGGGAAAATCACCCGGCGAATGGTCTCGGACGAGGTTGCGCCCATGCCGTAAGCGCCTTCGCGCAGCGACTGCGGCACAGCGTTGATCACGTCATCGGACAGCGACGAGACAAAGGGGATGATCATCATCCCCATCACCAGACCGGCCGCCAAAGCGCTCTCTGAGGCCACGTCCAGCCCCAGAAAACTGCCGGATTCACGAATGAACGGCGCCACGGTCAATGCCGCAAAGAAGCCGTACACCACGGTCGGAATGCCGGCCAGCACTTCAAGCAAAGGCTTGGCAACGGCCCGCACCCGCGCACTGGCGTACTCGGCCAGATACAGCGCCGACATCAGGCCGATCGGCACCGCCACGGTCATGGCGATAAAGGTGATCAGCAAGGTGCCGGCGAACAGCGGCACCGCGCCAAAGGCGCCGGAAGAGCCGGCCTGATCGGCGCGCAGCGCAATCTGCGGGCTCCACTCCAGACCAAACAGGAACTCGGTAATCGGCACCGCCTGAAAAAACCGGATCGACTCGAACAGCACCGACAGAACAATACCGACGGTGGTGAGAATCGCGACCGTGGAGCACGCCACCAACAACCCGTTGACGATCGACTCGACACCATTGCGCGCACGATGCTGCACGCGAATTTTCGAATAGCCGAACCAACCGCACAGCCCCGCCACCACGAGCACGACCGCAAACAACAGATTGCGGCACACGCTCAACAGGCTGCGATAGTACTCGGCAGCCGCGAGCATGGTGGCATCCGGCTGACCGGAGACAATATTGCCCGACACCAGATTTCGGATGTCGTTCACCACCAGATTGAGCCGATCAGGCCCCAGCTGCTGGATCGACTCCGGCAGGGACGACACCACCATGCGGGTAATGATCGAGCCCTGAAACAACAGCCACGCGCAAAGAATCAGCAGCGCCGGCAGCGCGGCCCATAACGCAACATACAGGCCGTAATACCCGGGCAAAGAATGCAGCTTGCGGATCTTGCCGTCCGCCACGCGGAAGGCGCGCTTGCACCCAAAGTAATAGGCAGCCGAACTCAGCGCCAGCAGCAGGACAAGAAGGATGGGGGTTTGGGTCACAGGAAACAGTCAGCCAATAAGGACGGGGAGAAGTCCGCGGGCGGCGACCGGGTCGCCGGCCCGCGGATGCTACCTTACTTCATGACGTCCAAGGCAGTGACGCGCTTCGACACGGTGGCGTACTCGTCCTTGGGCAGCGGAATCAGGCCACGCTCGGCCAGATAGCCCTCTTCACCCATCGCCTTCTTGCTGATGAACTCGCCCAGATATTCCTTCATGCCCGGGATCACGGCGACGTGCGCTTTCTTCACGTAGAAGAACAGCGGACGCGACACCGGGTAGCTGCCATTCGAGATCGTTTCGAATTCCGGTTGCACGCCTTCGATGGACAGGCCACGCACCTTGTCGCGGTTCTGGTCGAGGAAGCTGAAACCGAAGATCCCTAGCGCGGTCGGGTTGGCTTCGAGCTTCTGCACGATCAGGTTGTCGTTCTCACCGGCTTCGACATACCCGCCATCTTCGCGAATCGTCTGGCAAGTGGCTTTATACGCTTTCTTGTCAGCCTTTTTCATCGCCTTGATGAAGTCGAAAGTGTCGCAACCCTCGTCCATCACCAACTCCACAAACGCATCACGCGTCCCGGAGGTCGGCGGCGGGCCGAGCACTTCGATCTTGATGGCCGGCAATGCGGCATTGACGTCCTTCCAGGTCTTGTAGGGGTTGTCGACCAGGGTCTGCGTACCATTCGGATTCGGCACCTGCTTGGCCAGCGCCAGGAACAGATCGCGGCGCGTCAGCTTCATGTCCTTGCCGGCCTTGCTCTCGGCCACCGACAAACCGTCATAGCCGATCTTGACCTCGACCACGTCTTTCACGCCGTTGGTTGCGCACTGCTCGAGCTCGGATTTCTTGATGGCGCGCGAGGCATTGGTGATGTCGGGGTGCTGCACGCCGACGCCGGCGCAAAACAGCTTGATGCCGCCACCCGAACCGGTCGATTCGATCTTGGGCGTCTTGAACTTGGTGGCCTTGCCGAACTGCTCGGCCACCACCGTAGCAAACGGATACACCGTCGAGGAACCGACGATGCTGATGTAATCACGCGAGGACTGAGCCAGCACCGGCGCGGTCGCAACCGCTGAGAGCACTGCAAGGGCGAGAGCCGCCTTTTTCATCGAAAATCTCCTGTTGAGAACAATTCCGGACCTCGGCCAATGGCGGTCAGTCACGGTGTTTCAGCAGATGAGTCAAAGGCGGCTTCACTTTCCTGGCGCCGCCCCTTCCTCATCGGGCCGCGCCATTATTTGTCAGCAAGGTTACAGTGATGTGAACGCCCACATCTTCGTCACAGAATGCAGTGAGCCACGCGGCGCCGCGCTCAGACAGGCGCCCGGCCACACAGACAGCGAGGTACATCAACGGACAATGGACCGACGCGGCCAGCGCTCAGCGCTTCGACGTGTTCAACCCGGCCACCGGCGAGACCATCGGCAGCATGCCGGACGGCGATGCAGGCGACGCCAACGACACCACCTACGGCCTGGCCGCCTATGTGTACACCCGCGACATCGGCCGTGCGCTGCGCATGTTTGAAGGCCTGCACTTCGGCATCACCGGCATCACCGGTATCAACCCCACCTCGGCCGCGAAGATGCACGCGAAGCCATCATGGAGTCTCTGGAAACCAGGCTCGGCGGATTCGCCATCTGAATCCGCCCGGGGTGACGGCACCTCAGTCGATCCGGCACCCCGCCTCAGCGTCTGGCTCTAGATACGGCAACAGCGCCGGCCCCATTGACTTGAGAATCTGCACCGGCAGCGCCGACGTAAAACGGTAGCCTGCCGCATTCGGGCCGAGCACGTAGGCGGTGAGCGTGCCGTAGTGACGCGGGCCCAGGTAGAACACGAAGGTCGCCGTGCGGTTGAGCGACGGACCGCTGCGGTCACCCGCGAGCACGATGCGGTTATCGCCGGTGCCGGTCTTGCCACCGAGCGTCAGCACCGTGCCATCGGCCAGCGTGAAGGCGCCGGCGAGCCGTCGCGCCGTGCCGCCTTCAACCACTTCCGACAAGGCCTGCCGCAAGGCGGTCGCCACTTCCGACGCCATCACCCGCTCGCCCTCCGCACGGCGGCGGGTGAAGCGTGTCTCGTACGGCGTGTCAGCCGCAAATCGAAGCGCTTCAATGCGTGCCGTCGGCAAGCGCACGCCATCATTGATGATGATGCCCATCAACTCGGCCAGCGCAGCCGGACGGTCGCCCGAGCTGCCCAGCGCCGTCGCCAGTGAGGGCACCAGGTGCTCAAAGGGATAGCCCATGCGCACCCAGCGCCGGTGGATGTCGAGAAAGGCCTCAACCTCCAGCATGGTATCGATGCGCACATCCTGCGCCCGCTTGAATCGCGTTCGGAACAACCAGCGATACACCGCCTGGCGCTCATCTTCGCTCGCCTCCAGGGCCGCGCCCAGCGTCGCCTCCGGGTTCGCCGTGCGATAGGCCACCAGCCAGAGCTCCAGCGGGTGCAGACGCGCCACATAGCCGCGATCGGGCAGGTCGAAGGCCTCCGGTGCGTGGCGGGCGTACAGCTGGGCAATTTGCGACTCGGACATCTTTGCGTCGCCCAGACGCTCGCCGAGAAAACGGGCAAGTTCGGCCGGCGGCGCCGCCGGATCGAGGTAGCGGAATACGGTGCTGAGCCGATCGGCACTGGGGCGCAGGCCATCGAGCAATTGCGCGCGCATGGCCTCCGGCGTGAGGCCCTGGTATTTTCGCCAGAACCGCCGCAAGAAAGTCTGCCCTTCACGATCAGCAAAGCGCGCCAGATACTCTGCACGGCGTGGGTCTTCGCTGTCTTCGAGCAGCTTTGCAGTACTGCCCGGCACTTGATACATCGAGTAACGCACGACCTCGCGCATCAGCCGCACGAAGGGCAAATTGATCGACGCCTGCAAGGCTTCTCGCACAGTCGGCGAGCGATCGTCATCCTTGTGATTGAAGTTGCCAAACGTATGCAGACCGCCGCCGGTGAAGAAGCTTTCATCGGGGCTGGCCGAAAAGCGTCTCTCCAGCGCAGCTTCGAGCATCGCGGGCAAGGCGCGGTCGTCGGCATCCATCAGGTAGTCCACGGCCCAACGACTGAGCCTGTCGCGCCGCGCCAGCTCAACCGCGCGCAAGGCATTCTTGTCCAGCGTGGCATAGCGCTCGTGCAACTCGGCGACGATCTCGAGATAGGTGGTCAGCACCCGCAGCTTGGCAGTCGAGCCGAGTTCGAGCTTGCTGCCCTCATTGATATCGAGCGGCTGATCGGTGGTGTCGGTCTGCACCCGCACCCGGTTGCCCCCCGCAGACCGTTCGACCAGGTTGAAGCTGTAGCGCACTGCCCCCAGGCTCGTCGGGCCCAGCATGCGCTCGCCGATCAAGCCCTGCTCGGCGGCAAACGCCGGCTCGCTCAGGCGTGCCAGGTAGTCGCTCACCGCGTACTGAAGATCCCGATTCAGGGTGGACGACACATCCACATCAATACGATCGAGCCCATACAACGAGGTGCCGAGCAGCCCCGCCACACGCGAGCGCACCGCACCGGCGCCCTTCCCGGTCACCGTCGGAAGCCGTGCCGGGTCGTTCAACTGATCGCGAAACACCAGGGTCTGCGCGCGCGCCGCTTCACTCAAACGCGACGAAATGACACCCGCCTCGGCAAGCAGACGCAGATAGCTTCCGGTCAACTGCGCCAGGTCTGCGCGTCCGCGCGCCAGATAGTAAGACGGCCGGCGATGGGCAATCATCAACGCCACCACCTGGCGCATGGCCAGGCCCTGGGCCGCGAGCGTTTCACCGTCGCCATCCTCGCCCGACAAAAGCGCATTCACCTGTGCAAAATCCGCGCCGAACCACACCCACAGCCCGTCGCCCAAACCATTGACCTCGCCATACCCCGACGCCGCCGACAGCGGCACGGTGTTGAGATAGTCGAGCACCAGATACTGACGCGCCGGCAAGGTGTTTTCACCCGCCTGATACGCCCGCACGCCGGCCGACACCATCTGACGCAGCTTCTCCCGCGCGTTATGCGTAATGCCATCGGGTGAATGGCGGTACTTCTCGATCTGAGTCGCCAAGGTACTGCCCCCAGGCGCATCGAGATCGGCATCGACCATGCGCCCGAGCTGGCCAATGCCCGCCCGCCCGAAACGCACCCAGTCCACCGCCGGGTTCAGCTTCGGACGGGACGGATCCAGCAAATCTCGGTTCTCAATGAACAACAAGGACTGAGCGACACGCGCCGGCACGGCCGAGAAGTCCGAATACCCATGGAAGGGATAACGAAAACGGTAAAGCGATGCGTCGCGGCAATCCGTCAACCCGAATCCCGCCTGAGCCTTCTCCCGGTGCGGCACGAAATAGCCGCGCTGGGCGTAACTCATCAACGCATCTGAAAACCGCGACTGCCCCGTCAGAGCAAAACCTCGCGCCTGCAAGCGCTCGGCAATACGTGGAAGCTCGGTGTAACCCATGCGCTGATCGAAGGGGCCGTGCGACGGATAGATCACCGCCTGGCTCGGCTTGTCCGACACCTCGAATTTGAGGGTATTGGCATAGCGCGAAATCTCGCGCGCCTGCAAGCGCGAATAATTCAGCTCATGGGCAATCAGCAGCCCACCGGCGACAAGGGCCACCAGAACGATGATGAATGCTGAAATACCAAGCAGACGAAAGAAGGTCAGCCGACGAGCAGGTTTGATGATGCGGGTCACAAACAAATCCTGAAGATGATGCGTTACAGCAATTATCCAGCATCAACCACAAAATCCGCCGCCCCCCCACGATTAAGTGTCGATTTTTAACTGACCGAGCGGATGCGATTCGACGCAACAAGCGCTCAGCGCATACCTCAACGCGCGGCTGTTGCAATCGATCTGGCACTGACAAGGCCCTCCAGCCCAACAGTCCAGCCTCGCACGCGGGGGATATCTCGGCGAAAAGTACGCCTCAACGATCTCATCGCGATCGAAGCATCTCACCCTGACGGCACCCATCTTACGCATTCGGAATTGCCACCACAGCCGAACGGCAACGGCTTACAGCGCAAATTCGGCACCAATTCACTTGAATGAGCGGGCGCAAGTGCTTGAATGAACACAGGAGGGGCAGCTATGCGAACGCGTTATCCGGCGGCTCGCCCTTCGAAATCCGCTCCGGCGCATCGATCTCATGCGCCCAGTGCGCATGATCAGGAGAGCCTCACCGATGAGAGCAGAACCCGCCGAGCTGGTGTTCATTTCTTACAAGCATATCGAGCATTCGACACGTGTCGCCCGACGCCTGCGCAATGCGCTTGAGGTCGTATCCGACGCGCTCGGTTTTCGCGTGTTTCTCGACGACGAGGACTTACGCGCAAGCGACAACTGGCAGGACGAGGTCAACGCGGCACTGAACGGGATGACCCATTTCATCGCCTTGCTGACCGACGACTTCTGGCTGTCACCCGAGTGCCGTCGGGAGCTGAACGCGGCAATCAACCGCTACGAAGACGGCAAGAAGACCCGCCTGCTGTTCGTGCTGATCGACGACATGCGTCCCGATCTGCTCAGCCTGAACCCCGATCGCCGGGCCGGGCGGCTGGTCAGCGACGACCCGAAAGTCCAGCGCATCGGTGACATCCATTTTCTCGGCCCCTACAACAGCGCCAAACAATTGGTGCGCTTGCAATGGGAAAACGAAGCGGTCCTGCGCGACCAGATCAAGCAGTTGATCGACCATTTCGAGCGCACGCTGCCGGCACGGGGGCATTGAGCCATGCCACGCGCGAGCAGCCAAATTATCGACGTTGAGGACAGTCGCCGCTTGATCTACGTCTCGTGGCGACCGGACCCGCTGGCCAGCGAAGTGTTCGGCAAGCTCAAGGCACGGTTGCAACTGTCGGACTGGGACGACCATGGGCGAATGCTGATGGTGGTGGCCAGTGATCCGGGCCAGCAGGCCGGCGAAGAGAGCGCCGCAATTCGCAAATTCCGCTCGGAGGCGACCGACTTCGTCGCCATCTTCACTACCGACTATCTGCTGCACGCCAAAACGGCCAGCGACACGGACGAAGCGCCAGACCTGCTCTACTTCATCGACACCAAAGCCAGCGCCCAGCCACCGGACAAACTGACCATGTGGATCTTCCCGGTCGAGGCCATCGCCCTGCATCGGGTGAGCTTCCGCAAAGCGAACATCGCCCACCTGGATTTCGACTGGTGGCACGGCTGGGGCGGCGAGAACGACCGCATCCCCCTACCCAGCGACACCGCCCGTTCGATACAGGAGTTCAACGACGACATGGGGCGCCGTATCGACCAGATCCTCAAACACCCCGACTTATGCACCCCCTGTACCCACCCCGCCGGAGATTCGCCCGATGACACGCCCTGATCCCGCACGAACGCACTTCGTTGGTAGAGGAACGCCGCCGGCGACCGGCCCGTGGCTGCGCGAAGGCTACGCGCCGGCCAGCGACCCCGCCGTGCCCGGCCATCCGGCCGGTTACAGCGCCGACGAAGGCCTGGTCGAAGCGGTCAATACGGCGCTCATCCTGGCCAAGCCGCTGCTGCTCACCGGCCGCCCAGGCACCGGCAAGAGCGAGCTGGCCGAACGCATCGCCTGGGAATTGGGCCTGGGCCCGGTACTGCGTTTTGAAAGCCAGTCGCTGACCGAGGCGCAGGAGTTGTTCTATCGCTTCGACCTGATTGCACAAATGGCCGATGCGCAACTGCGTGGCGGCAACGAACCGCGTCCGCCGCAACACTTTCTGAGCTTCGGCGCGCTGGGCAAGGCGATTCTCCATGCCAATCCACAGGCTCACGCCCGATTGATCGACTGGGATCGGCGCAACACGCAAGCGATGCGGGTCAGCGAAAACCCAACCGAGGACGCACCGATCGACGAAGCGCGGCGCAGCGTGGTGCTGATCGACGAAATCGACAAAGCCGCACGCGACGTGCCCAACGATTTGCTCAACGGCATCGAACGCATGGCCTTCCGCATCCGCGAAATGCGCAACCACCTCGTGTCGGCGCCCAATGACGACACACTCAAGCCGATCGTGATCATCACCAGCAACTCCGAACGCGACCTGCCCGACCCCTTCCTGCGTCGCTGCGTGTACTACAACATTCCCGATCCCACGCAGGAAAAGCTCGCCGAAATCCTCCGTCTGCGAGTGCCCGCCGCGCTGGGCGGCCCGTCCCGTGGCGCGACGGGCGCCGGCGCCATCGACCAGCTCGCGCCCTTCTATCAGGACTTGCTGAGCTTCTTCGTTGAATACCGCGACGAACGCGCCGCCCATCTGGCCTACCGACCGGGCACTTCGGAACTCATCGACTGGGCCAACGCGCTGGCCCGCTACCAGGCCGACGCACAGGGCGATCTGAAGGCGAACGCAGCCTTGATCGGCCGCAGCCTGGGCACGATTCTCAAGCACCAGGATGATCGCCAGACGCTGATCTCGCGGCTCAAACGCTTCGGCCTCGACCTGGGCACCGGGACGGCATGAGCACCCCGGCGGACGCGCTGACCCCGGGCGGCGGTATCGACGGCCTGATTGTCTTTCTGAGCGCGCGCGGCTTCCCGGTCGGTCCGGCCGAGGCGGTCGACGCGGCACGCCTGATCACACATCTGGCGCACGGCGACTCACCACGCACCGCGCCAGACGACCCCGCCTGGCTGATCCCCAAGCTGCGCCCGGTGCTGTGCAAGCGCGTGGAAGATCAGGCGCGCTTCGACGCCGTGTTTCGCGAATGGGCAAACGCTCGCCGGCCACAGCGCGCCCCGGTGGTCGACACACCCGACACCGCCACCGCCGCCGCCACGCCCCCGCGAGTGCCGATCTGGCGCAATCTGGCGGGCCTGGTCTTTGCCATCATCGTGCTGCTGGCCTGGTGGGATTCACGCCAGATCCCCACCCAGAAGCCAACGGTGTCTGAGGCGCCCAAATCCAGTATCGCAACGCCGACAACGCCATCGCCGCCCCCCACACCGGTGGTCAAAAAGACACCCCATCGATTTACCGGCTATTACCCCGCCGTGCGCTACAACCGGGAATTGCGCCCGTGGGTAGCGGGCGCCCTGCTCGGCCTCGGCGTGCTGGGCATGCTCGGCCTCACGCTGCCGCTGGCCACGCCCTGGTTGGGCCACGCGCGGCGCAGCGGACGTCGCGTGCCGCTCGATCTGACCAGCCTGCGCGAAGAAGCCCGGCGCATCGTGCCACCGCTGTCCGCCGACATCCAGGCCCGGCTGGAACGCCATGTCGCCGGCCCGGCCACCGCGCGCAGCCGCTTGCAACGCCGACCGCCGCTGCACATTGGCCGCACCATCGAAGCCACCGCGCGCCGCCTCGGCGTGCTCAGCCTGCGCCATCGCGACGCCCGCCTGCGCCCCTCCTATCTGCTCATCGTCGAGGTCGCCCCCGACGCCGGTCAGACACCGCATCAATTGATCAACGACCCGCGCGGGCGCATGTTCTACCACTGGGCCGAGCGCCTGCGAAAACACGGCATCGATGTCGACATCCGACTCGCGCGCCTCGACGCCGAGGCGCACACCGCGCTCGTCTGCCGCCCCACCGGCACCGGCTGGCAACTCGACGGCGACGATGGCGAAGCCCTCGACCGCCTGCCAACACCGCCCGTCGGCCAGCGCCTGGTCATCGTCTCCGACGGCCACCTGCTGATCGACGCCGATCACCAGTGGCGCGACTGGGCGGCCCGCGCGCGCTTCCATCGCTGGCCGCAGCGCGTCATGTTCACCCCCGTCGAACCGCGCCACTGGGGCGCGCGCGAAGACGCCATCGAACGCCGCGAACGCCCCACCGACCCCGGTTTCTACGTGCTGCCGCTGGACGAGGCGGCGCTCGCCGCATGGGCCGAACTGGTGGTCACCGGCCGCCTGCCGCGCTTTACCCTCAGCCGCGCGCAACGCTATCCGGCCCGCCTGCGGGCGCTCGAGGCCGACGACCGCATCGACGCCCTGCTCGACCCCGACACCCCCATCGACGGCCTCACCGAACTACTCGAACAACTCAAGTACTACCTCGGCGAAAACGGCTACTACTGGCTATGCGCCTGCGCCGTACCGCCCATCGTGCGCTGGGAGCTGACCCTGCTGCTCGGCGAGCAGTACTACCTCAACGCCAAACTGCGGCCCGAAGACCTGGCCGACTACATCGCCAACGACTACCCGCGCCTGGCCATGCTGCCCTGGCTGCGTCGCCAGCACATGCCTGACTGGCTGCGCCTGGCCCTGCTCGACAGCCTCTCGCCCAGCGTGCAGGAAGAAGTCCGCACCGTGGTGCGCGGCAAGCTCGGCCAGATTCAGCTCGATGCCCGGGGCGACGACGCCCTCAGTCTCGAAGAGCCGCCGGGGCCACTGGGCCGCGCCCAGCCCACCACCACCGACACCGCCGCCGACACACTCTACCTTGGCTACCTCGCCGGCCACACGCCGCGCCAGCTGATGCTGCGCGCGCCCCGCGAATGGTCGGGCTGGCTGGCCCAGTTGCCCGTGCGCCAGCGCAGCGGCCTGTGGCACGAATGGCTCACCGCCTGGCGCGACCGCCTGCTGTGGCGCAATGGCCTGAGTTTCTACGGCAGCTCGCGACGCGCGCTGCTCGTCTCCGCGGGCGTCCTCGCCGCCGGCGCGGCGCTCACCATCGCAGCCCAGCGCACCCCGCCCGACTCCCTCCCGGCCGACTGGCGAGATGCGCTGTACGCCGAACAAGGCCGCTGGATCGGCGGCGTGCAAGCTGCCTCGATACGCGCCGTCGCGTATGGCGCCGACGGCACGACAATCATCTCGACCGACTGGGACGGCGGACGACGCCAATGGGACGCCCGCACCGGCCAGCTGATCGGCACACTATTGACAGCAGACAAAGTCGCCATCTGGGTAAACCCCGTCACCCCTGTCGCGTGGAGCGCCGATAACAGCCACATGGCGACCGGCACTGCCGATGGCATGCTACGGCTGTTTAACGTAAACATTGGTGAGAGTGTCGAAACGAAAGCCCACTCAAGCGCAATCACGAGTCTGGCTTTCAGCGCGGACGGTGCCACTGTCGCCACCGGCGGCGCCGACACCACCGTCCGCCTGTGGAACATCGCCACCGGCGAAGCCATCAACCAGGCACTCCAGGCCAGGGCCCCGGTCACCAGCGTCGCCTTCAGCCGCGACAGCCGCCGCCTCGTGATCGGCAGCAGAAACGGCATCGTCCAGCAATGGGATATCAATACCGGGAAAACCATCGGGCCACCCATGGCCGGCCACGAAGACGAGATCACCAGCGCGGCCTTCAGCCCCGATAGCGCCTACATCCTGTCGGCCAGCAGCGATGCCAGCCTGCGCCTGTGGGATGCCAAGACCGGCGAAGCGGTCGGCTCACCGATGCGCGGCCATGCGGGCCCGGTCAATAGCGTCGCCTTCAGCGCCGACGGCGCGCAGGTGGTCTCGGGCGGCGCGGACGGCACGCTTCGGTTCTGGGAAACCCGGGCGGACGCCAGCGCACTCACTCTCTTCAATAGCACCAACGGGACCAACGACGCCGTGTTCAGCCCCGACGGCAAAAAAGTGCTCACCGCCGCGGGCAATACCGCCCGCGTGTGGGACGCCGGCAACGGAGAAGCGCTGGGTGCGGCCATGGCCCACCAGGGCACGGTGCTGGATGTCGCATTCAGCCCCGACGGCTCACGCGTCGCCACCGCCAGTGCCGATGGCCAGGCACGGCTGTGGAATGCCCGCACAGGCGAGGCCCTCGGCCCTGCCTTGGATCATGCGGCGCCCGTTTTACATATTGCGTTCAGCCCGGACGGCACACTGTTGGCGACCGCCAGCCTGGACAAAACCGCTCGCCTCTGGGACGCCCGCACCGGTGCACCGATCAGCGCCCCCCTCGAACACACGGCGCCGGTCAATCTCGCCCGCTTCAGCCCGAGCGGCAAACAGTTGGTCACGGCCAGCGAAGACCATACGGCACGCATCTGGATCGTAGACAGCGGCGCCTACACCCACACGCTGACCCACAGCGCCCCGGTGCGCGACGCGGCCTTCAGCCCGGACGGGCAGACCATCATCACCGCCAGCGCCGACAAGACCGCCGGGCTGTGGCGGGTCGCCGACGGCGAGCGGCTGCACACGCTGGAGCACGCCGACGTCGTCGGTGGCGCAACCTTCAGTCCCGACGGAACGCAGGTCCTCACCACCGCCGGTGATCTCGCCCGGCGCTGGGATGCGGCGTCCGGCGCTGCACTGGGTAGCGCGCTGTCACATGACGCCCTGGTGCTTGCCGCGTCATACAGCCCCGACGGCGAACAAATCCTGACCGCCGGTCTGGACGGCAACGCCCGCCTGTGGAGTGCCGGTAGCGGCGCGCCGCTCGGCACGCCGATCACTCACCCGGGCGGCATCTGGAGCGCGACCTTCAGTCCCGACGGTGAGCGGATCGTGACGGCCTGGCGCGCCGATCAACCAGTCATTGCGCCGCAACTCGACGAAGTCGGCGGTCCGCCTGCCAATACCACGGCGATTCAAACGCCAGGAGACACTGAAAACAGCAACGCGCAGTCTGTTGCGCCACCAACAGAAACACCTGAAGCGCCTCCCGCCCGCAGCACGCCACAAAAAAAGGCGCCGCCACGGCAAAAGCAGATCACACCGCCGCAAAACCAGCAGGCGCCAGCACAAAAGTCGCTCCAGAATTCCGGCGCCCGCGTGGCATTCGATTCGCTTCTGCGTGACCTCATTCCCACCGCGCAAGCCGCCGAGTCGGCAATTGTGCTGGCGCAAGACGCCGCGCCGCAAACACGCCAGAATGCGACACCCCGCGTCACCGTGGAAGGCTATGCCCAAACGCAATCCAGTGGTTCCGACACACGCGCGGCGAGCGAGCCGGCCCCTGCCGGCGGCGCGCAGATCTGGCGCGTGCCGCCCTACCCGCTGCCGCTGCGCCCGCCCGAACCCCCGCCGCAACTGTGGACCTACGCCTTGCTGGCCGCGATCGGCTCGTGGCCGCTGCTGCTGATCTGGCGTCGACGCCGGCAAGCGCGGCAAATCAGGCACTGGATCGCGGAGGCCGGCCAATGAATCGCCCGTCGCGCGCGCTTGGCCAGGCCTTGCTCGCTTTCTGGCACGCAGCCCGGCGCGAAGCCGAAGACGGAAACCGTGTGGCCAGCGGGCTACCCGCCACCGTGCGCGCCGCGCTCGAGCGCGCACCAGGCACCCAGCGCGGCATCGCCATCACCGCCATGCTCCTTGTCCTGCCACTGGCTCTTGGCGACAGCAACACCACCTGGCCTGGTGTGTGGATCGCCCTGCAGGTTGGCGGCGGCACCGCACTGATGGCGCTGCCCAGCGCCATCGGTTGGTCGCAAGCGGCCATCGGCCGCTTCGCCGCACTGATGCTGGGGGCCGCCTTTTTTGCCGTCATCGGGCTGACCAATGTCCTGCCCGGCGACCCGGCGCTGGCGCAGACCATTCGCCAGGCGGTGCTGATCAGCAGTGCGGTGGCGGCCTTTCTGTCGCTATCGATGGTGCTCAGCACGCAACGCCTCGGTCGCATCCTGGGCACATTTGCCCTGCCTTTCTCCGCCGCCCTGGCGATCGCCAGCGGCGCCGCGCTGTTCGTGCTGGGCGTCACCGCCTGGCAAACCGGCGACAACCTGGTCCGCTTGATGGCGATCGTCGGCGGGCTGTGGGTTGCCGCCTTTCTGTGCAACCGCTTTGAAGCCACCCGAGGTTTTCGCTGGGCTGGAAAATTGCTTGCCTTGCGCAGTGGCACAATCCGCCTGGGCGGCCTGTTGAGCGGCGTGGCCATGGCCCAACTCGCCGTGCCCTGGCTGGAGACTGCTGCCTTGCGGGTCGCCTTCAACACACCGCTCGAAGGCATCGCACCGATCGCCGGCATGCTCGCGGGCGCGGGCTGCGGACTGGCCGTGGCCGGCATCGGCTTGACACTCCCTGCGCTCCTCGCACGCTGGCAACTGGGCGGGCGGATCAGCGCCAGCACGGCCGGCGAAGTCGCCTGGTTCGCCGCCTGGATGCTGCTGATGGCCAATGGCGTCTGGTTGGCTGAAACCCTTGCCACGCTTCTGAGCGCGCTCGGACGGGAGGGCGTTTTTCTGCACGGCGTGGCGGTCGATTTCAGCCCGCGCGACGCAGCGGCGGCACATGTAGCACTTGCCTGCCTCGTCGTCCTCATCCATGGCGTCGCGCGCATTCTGCTCGGTCGCCCTGCGCACGCACCGGCCACGCCGCTTTGGCTGGTGCTACCCAGCGACGCCGAATTCACGGAAGCGCTGCACACCGCCGAACGCGTCGCCACCGAATGGAACGATGGACCCGTCACGCTACTGGCGCCAAGCGCCGCTGCACCACGCCTGCGGGGCGCGCACCTGCGACTGGCCCAATATGCCAACTCGGTGGCCGACCTGTTCCTGAGCACGGCGATGGATGCGAAGGCCTGGCAGCACCAGCCGATGGCCGAGGCCACCCGCGGCGCGCTGCACCTGCGGGAAGTCTATGCCACGCCGGCGGCAGCCCAGGCGCTGATGACCATGCTTCCAGACGACGCGCGCGTGCTCGCCCTGGCCGACGGTCCGCTGGCCGAAGGCTGGACCGCCGCGCTGGCCGAACTGCCCGAGCATTCGGAACGCCTCACGCTCCGCCCCGCGGCGCTGGGCAAGCCAAATGACAAAACCTGGAAAGAAGGACCGGACCGCGAGCATCTGATTGTCGGATTCTTTTTCAAACACCGGCCAAGACCCGCAGAAGAGCGCCGCATGCTGATCCTGCACAGCGCATCGGACCGTGCGCTCGCCGAACAACTGGCCCGCGCGCTCTATCAACAGTCCGACGCACAAGGGCGACGCATTCTCGCCACCCTGCTCCAGCCCGCAACCTCGGGCACCGCGGCGCTAGGCTGGTCGGCCGGCACCTGGCTGACCCTGCTGGCCCTGTTCAACCGCTTTGCACAACAGGGCGGGCTCGGTCTCTTTGGACGGCTGATCTGGCGCTTTCTGCCGGCGCCTGAAACGCGTGCGCGCACCCAGCGTTTCGATCTGATCGTCATCGAAGCAGGCATGAACCCGACCGAAACGACCGCCGCGCGCGGCCTGGAACGGATGGTGGATTCAGTCATCGGCCTGACCCCGGCGATGCGCCCGCACGATGCTCCAACGCTCTACACCACGGACGCCTACACGGCCCAGATCAGCCTGCCGGCGCCCAGCGCACTCGCCAAAAGCCTGCCGGCGCTGGCCCGCCAATTGATAGATGTCGACGCACGCCCACGGCATACCGAACGGCCAGCGAGCAAAGGCGACACCACTACCGCCAAAGCCGCCTTCAACGAGTCCTCGACCGAACCCAGCACACCAAGCAAACTCACCGAACTGCCCACAGCGATCCCCAAACCCGAACCTTCGGCGCCGAAAAACAGCGCCGCCAACCTGCAACGCGTCGGCTGGCTAAAAACGGTGCTCCCCATCTCCTTCGTGCTGCGGCGTTTTCTCCGCAACTGGCTCAAGCGGTCGGATTCAGACTAAATGCATCTCACCAAACCGGCGACCTATATGGACGCTGCCGATTTAGCCGAAGCTAGGCTGCCGATCACCTCATCGGGTTGTCCGCAGCGGGTCAATCAGACCGACCAGATTATTGTGATCGAGCTCATACATGAGCGCCAATAACTGCCCCAACTGACCTGCGGAAAAGCCTTCTCGCGCGAACCATACGAGATAGTGCCCCTGAAGATCCGCGATGATGCGCCCTTCGTACTTACCAAAGGGCATCTCACGTGTAACCAACAATTCCAGAAGCGCTGGATTCAACTTGACTCAAGGTGTGCTCAACAATGAAACGCGGGCCGAAATACCGTAGTTGGCGCTTGCGCGACCGTCTTGTTCCTCTGGAACTGAGGGCAAGACCACCAAATCGGTGCCATCCGAACGCAAGAAAGCAAAAAGCCCAGTCCGAAGACTGGGCTAAGTGCCTGTTTCTATTGGTCGGGGCGGCGGGATTCGAACTCGCGACCCCTTGCACCCCATGCAAGTGCGCTACCAGGCTGCGCTACGCCCCGACACAGGAGCGGAATTATAGCACCGGAAACAAAAACTACAATTCCGGAATGCCATTATTTTTAATGCGCTAGCGCTTCAGGTCATCCAGCAAGGCAGTCAGGGTCTCGCGTGCCTGCGAAATGGATTCGCGCAACTCGACTGCCTGCTCCGCGTCTTCCTGCGCGTGGATGGCCGATGCGTTCAGTTGATTCCGCGCGCCGGAGATCGTGAAACCGTCACGATACAGCAGCTCCCGAATCTTGCGGATCAAGCGCACCTCATGGTGCTGGTAATACCGCCGATTCCCTCGGCGCTTTACCGGCTTGAGTTGGGTGAACTCCTGTTCCCAGTAGCGCAACACATGCGGTTTGACAGCACACAGATCGCTGACTTCGCCAATCGTGAAATAACGTTTGGCCGGGATGGGCGGCAGTACGACATCCGCTTCCGGATTAGGACTTTCCTGCATAGCTCAGCTTTTCCACAGAAGATTTCAGCTTCTGGCTGGCGTGAAAGGTCACTACACGGCGGGCGGTAATGGGAATTTCTTCCCCTGTTTTCGGGTTCCGGCCCGGACGCTGGGGTTTGTCGCGCAACTGAAAGTTGCCGAAGCCGGACAGCTTGACGCAGTCCCCCCGCTCCAATGCCGTGCGAATTTCTTCGAAGAACCCTTCCACCATGTCTTTCGATTCGCGCTTGTTCAAACCGACCTGCTCAAACAACAGATCCGCTAATTCGGCCTTCGTTAACGTCATGCTTGCGTCCCTTATCTACGCAGGGTGGCGTTGAATTGTGCTTCGGCGCACTGAACCAGTGCACTCACCGCAGCGTCCACCTCGGCATCTTCAAGGGTTCGTTGAGTATCTTGCATCAACACCCTGAAAGCAAGGCTCTTTTTGTCGGGATCGACCCCCTTGCCCTGGTAGACATCGAACAACTGGATGTCTCGAACAATGGCCGGTGCAACCTGCTTGAGCGCCGCCATCAAGGACATTGAAGCGACCGAATTGGCGACCACCAGGGCCATGTCGCGTACCACGGCCGGCTGTCGAGAAATGGCCGTATACACGGGAAGATTCGTTGCCAGCACGGCGTTCACATCCACTTCGCAAACGACCGGTGCAGTCCCCAATTCGTATTTTTGAACCCACTTCGGGTGGATTTCTCCGATGTAGCCGATGAGCTTGCCGTCGGCCATTACTTTGGCACTCCGCCCCGGATGCAATGCAGGATGCTCGGCAGCTTCGAAGCCAAGCACCTGCGGTGCGAACAAGGCCTCGAGATCGCCCTTCAGGTCGTAAAAATCGGCATTGCGATTCGTTATACCCCACTGCTCAGGGGCCGTGCCTGCGGCGGCCAGCAGACCGAGCCGCACAGGTTGATCGTACCCGGCCACCGGGGCGCCGACGGCATCGATGCGGAAGCAGCGACCAGTTTCAAACACGCGCACGCGAGGGTTCTGGCGCTTGCGATTGGTCAGCAGCACCCCGAGCAGACCGGGAATCAGACTGCTGCGCATCACGTTCATCTGGCTGGCAATCGGGTTAGCCAGACGGATCGGCTGCGCATTGCCGCAAAAGTCGCGCTCCCATGCTTCTTCAATGAATGAGTAAGTAACCACTTCCTGGTAGTCACGGCCGGCCACCACGCGCTTCACTTGCCATAGGTCACGACGGGATTCTGGCCGTTCCAGCATGGCCAGATGGCCTTGCGGCGCGGGTGCGGGAATATTGTCGTAGCCATGCAAACGCGCCAGTTCTTCAACCAGATCCACTTCGATCTCGATATCGAAGCGATACGACGGCGGCGTTACACAGAAGTTGTCGCCCTCTCGCGCCACATCCAGGTGCACGCGGGCAAGCAGGCTGGCCATAGCGTCATCGGACAGATCGATACCCAATACTTTGCGGGCCCGCGCGGGACGCAAGATCACCGGTGGGCGCGCGGGCAGGTGCGCAAGGCTTTCCGCCTGAACGACCGGACCGACCTGGCCACCGCAGATCTCGAGGATCAATGCAGTGGCGCGCTCGATTGCCACGGGCGACAGCGCAAAATCGACGCCGCGTTCGAAACGGTGAGAGGCGTCCGAACCAAAACCATATTCACGCGCGCGGCCGGCCACTGCGTCGGGCGTAAAGTACGCAGCCTCAAGGAATACGTTGCGGGTGTCGAGCGAGATACCGCTCTCCTCTCCGCCCATGATGCCGGCCATGCCCAGCACGCGGGCATCATCTGCAATCACCAGGGTGCCGGCTGCCAGATCAATCACCTGCTCGTTGAGCAGCAGCAGCTTTTCGCCCGGCTGCGCCATGCGCGCATGGATCGTGCCATCGAGGCGGTCGTTGTCGTAGGCGTGCAGCGGCTGGCCCAGTTCGAGCATCACGTAATTGGTGATGTCCACCAACGCGCTGATCGCACGAATGCCGCAGCGCTCCAGGCGGCGCACCATCCATTCCGGCGTGTTTGCACGCGCATTCACACCTTGAAGGATCCGGCCGCAAAAACGGGGGCACGATTCGGGGGCGTCAAGCGCGATGACGCGACGATCATCGATCGTCGGCTCGACGGGCGCCGACGCGGGCATGGTCAGCGGCAGATCGGTCAGCGCCGCCACTTCGCGGGCCACGCCCGCGAGGCTGAGACAGTCCGCCCGATTCGGCGTCAGCTTGATCACATACACCGTGTCATCCAGCCCCAGGTGCTGGCGAATGTCCGCACCGACGGGCGCCGAATCGGGCAGTGCATACAGGCCGCCATGTTCGTCGGAAATGCCGAGCTCACGGGCGGAGCACAGCATGCCGTGCGAAGCGACACCGCGTAACTTGGCTTTCTTGATTTCGAAACCCGGCAGCGTGGCGCCAACCAAAGCGCACGGCACTTTCATGCCGGCCTCGGCGTTGGGTGCCCCGCACACGATTTGCAGCGGTGCGTCCAGGCCGGCATCAACCTGACAAACCTTCAGGCGATCCGCATCGGGGTGCTTTTCGGTCGACAGAATCTTGCCCACCACGACCGAGGTAAACACCCCGCCGACGGCGTTCATTTCTTCCACTTCCAGGCCTGCCATGGTCATCAACTGACCAAGCGCCTCACTGTCAATCTTCGGATCGACGAAATGGCGCAACCATTGTTCTGAGAATTGCATGTTCGCTTACCTGAATTGGCCGAGGAAACGCAGATCACCCTCGAAGAAAAGGCGCAGATCGTTAATGCCATAACGGAGCATGGTCAGCCGGTCCGGCCCCATACCGAAAGCAAAGCCCGTGTAGCGTTCGGGGTCGATGCCGCCATGACGCAGCACGTTCGGATGAACCATGCCGCACCCGGCGATCTCCAGCCAGCGCCCTTTCATCTCGCCGTGCATGAAGGCCACGTCGATCTCGGCGCTCGGCTCGGTAAAAGGGAAGAAAGACGGACGGAAGCGCACCTGGAGGTCATCGGTTTCGAAGAACTTGCGCAGGAAATCTGCGATCACGCCCTTGAGATCGGCAAAGCTGATGTCTTCACCCACCCACAGGCCTTCGACCTGATGGAACATCGGCGAGTGCGTGGCATCGGAGTCGACACGGTACACCCGGCCGGGGATGATCACCCGGATTTCCGGCATGTGCTCGCGCTCGCCATACAGCGCCACATGCTCGCGCATCGTTCTGACCTGAACCGGGCTGGTGTGCGTCCGCAAAAGCACATCGTCCGCCCCTTCGAGATAGAAGGTGTCATGCATCGAGCGGGCCGGATGATTCTCGGGCGTGTTCAGCGCAGTGAAGTTCAGGAAGTCGGTTTCGATTTCCGGGCCATCGGCCACTTCAAAGCCGATGGATCGGAACAAGGCTTCGATGCGCTCGAGCGTCCGACTCACCGGGTGCAGACCGCCCTTGCCCATCCCGCGGCCTGGCAAAGTGACGTCGAGCGCCTCGGCCGACAGTTGAACAGCCAGGGCGGCATCGCGGATCGCCTCGCGACGCGCTTCAAGCGCCGTCTCGATCTGGTCCTTGGCCGCATTGATGCGCGCGCCAGCCGCCCGGCGTTCATCCGGACCCAGCTGCCCCAGCGTCTTCATCTGCTGAGTGATGGCGCCGCCCTTGCCGAGATATCGCGACTTGGCGACATCCAGCTGAGAGGCGTCAGCCGCGTTCTCAAAATCGGTGCGCGCTTGCGCTACGAGAGTGTCGAGCTCATTCATGAACAATGGCCGTAAATCAATTCAGAAAAAAAAAGGAGGCCAGGCCTCCTTTCTTTGAGCTGCATCCGCTTATGCAGCAAGCTTTGCCTTGGCCTGGTCAACAAGGGCGGAAAACGCCGGCTTGTCGAACACTGCCAGATCGGCCAGCACTTTGCGGTCGACTTCAATCGCGGCTTTCTTGAGGCCGTTCATGAAGACGCTGTAGGTCAGACCCAGTTCACGGGCAGCCGCGTTGATACGGGCAATCCACAGAGCACGGAACTGACGCTTGCGCTGACGACGGTCACGATACTGATATTGACCGGCTTTCATCACCGCCTGTTTGGCGACGCGATAGACGTTCTTGCGGCGACCGCGATAGCCCTTGGCTTGAGCAAGGACCTTTTTGTGGCGGGCGCGGGCCGTTACACCACGTTTAACTCGGGACATCTTTTTCTCCTATCAGGCGTAAGGCAACATGGCGCGAACCATCTTGACGTCAGACTCATGAACCTCCAGAACACCGCGCAGGTGACGCTTCACCTTGGTGGTCTTCTTGGTCAGAATGTGACGCTTGAACGCCTGGGCACGCTTGATGCCACCGCCGGCGCGCAGTTTGAACCGCTTTTTTGCGCCGCTCTTCGTTTTCATCTTGGGCATGACTGCTCCTGTTATGTCATGGCACCAGGTAACGCCTGTGGCGTATTTTTTTACCCGGCTCCACTTGTCATGGAAGTGACTGGCACTTCCCCTACTTCTTGCGCACTGCGCAAAAATCTTTAAACCGTTTTCTTGCTCGGCGCGATGATCATCACCATCTGACGCCCTTCCATCTTCGGCATCTGCTCGACGTTCGCCAGCTCAACCAGATCGGCCTTGATGCGCTCCAGCTGCCGCATGCCGTATTCCTGGTGGGCCATCTCCCGTCCGCGGAAACGCAGCGTCACTTTGACCTTGTCGCCATTTTCCAGGAAGCGTTTCAGATTACGCAGCTTGATCTGGTAGTCATTCTCGTCCGTTCGCGGACGCAGTTTGACTTCCTTCACCTGAACCTGCTTTTGCTTGAGCTTAGCCTCATGCGCCTTCTTGGCGCTCTGATACTTAAACTTGCCGACATCCATGATGCGGCAGACCGGCGGTTCAGCCAGCGGAGCGATCTCTACCAGATCCAGCCCCACTTCATCGGCCATCGCCAGTGCTGCACGAATGGACACGACACCTGCCTGTTCCCCGTCGGCGTCGATCAGACGCACTTCCGGCGCGGTAATTTCTGAATTAACGCGCTGCTTCTTTTCCTGAGCGATGGTTCAACTCTCCAAATTCGAACAAAATCAGTCCATGCCGGCGCGCGTAAGAACTTCACGCTGCCAACGCTCGATCAACGAATCGAGGGACATTTGACCGAGGTCTTGACCGCCTCGGGCACGCACGGCAACCAATCCTGCTTCTTTTTCCTTGTCACCGATGACAAGCTGATACGGCAGGCGGCGTACGCTATGTTCGCGGATTTTATATGTAATTTTCTCGTTCCGCAAATCTGAAACGACCCGAAAACCAGCTTTCTGAAGCCGGCTTGTCACCGATTTTACATAGTCGGACTGCGGATCGGAGATATTCATCGCAACGGCCTGAACCGGCGCGAGCCAAAACGGGAAGTGGCCGGCGTGGTTTTCGATCAGAATGCCAATGAAGCGCTCCATCGACCCCAGAATGGCGCGATGCAGCATTACCGGGCGTGCGCGGCTGTTTCCTTCGGTCACATACTCGGCATCCAGGCGCTCAGGCAGCACGAAGTCGAGCTGCATGGTGCCGCATTGCCAGGAGCGTCCAAGCGCGTCCTTGATGTGATATTCGATCTTCGGACCGTAGAAGGCGCCCTCGCCTTCGAGTTCTTCCCAACTCACGCCGGACGAGGCCAGCGCCTCACGCAATCCGTCTTCGGCCTTGTCCCAGACCGCATCCGAACCAGCACGCTTTTCGGGGCGAAGCGACAGCTTGACGTCGACTTCCGTAAAGCCGAAATCGCGATACACACGCATCAGCAGTTCGTTGAAGTCACGCACCTCGGAGACCACCTGGTCTTCGGTGCAGAAAATGTGGGCATCGTCCTGCACAAAACCACGCACACGCATCAAGCCATGCAGCGCGCCGGAAGGCTCGTTGCGATGGCACGAGCCAAACTCAGCCAGGCGCAGCGGCAGATCGCGGTAGGAATGCAGACCGTGGTTGAAAATCTCCACATGGCCGGGGCAGTTCATCGGCTTGACGGCGTAATCCCGCTTCTCCGACTCCGTGGTGAACATGTTCTCGCGGTAGTTTTCCCAGTGGCCGGAACGTTCCCACAGCGCGCGATCCATCATGAAAGGCGTCTTCACCTCCTGATAGCCCGCCTCATTCAGCGTACTACGCATGTACTGCTCAATTTGTTGCCATAGCGTCCAGCCCAGCGGGTGCCAGAACACCATGCCCGGCGCCTCATCCTGCAGATGGAACAGATCGAGCTGTTTGCCAATTTTGCGGTGATCGCGCTTTTCGGCTTCTTCGAGCATGTGCAGGTAGTTGGCCTGGTCGTCCTTGCTGGCCCAGGCCGTACCGTAAATCCGCTGCAACATCTCGTTTTTCGAATCGCCACGCCAGTAGGCGCCCGCGAGTTTCATGAGTTTGAAGACTTTCAGCTTGCCAGTGGAGGGCACGTGCGGGCCACGGCACAGGTCGACAAAATCGCCTTCGCGGTACAGCGACACGGCCTGATCCTGCGGAATTGACGCAATGATCTCGGCTTTGTAGTTCTCGCCAATCGACTTGAAGAAGGCCACGGCTTCGTCACGCTGCCAGACCTCGCGCACTACGGGCAGGTCTTTTTTGGCGAGCTCGCGCATGCGCGCCTCGATCTTGGTCAGATCTTCGGGTGTAAAGGGTCGCGCGTAGGAGAAGTCGTAGTAAAAACCGTTTTCGATCACCGGACCAATGGTGACCTGCGCTTCCGGGTACAACTCCTTGACGGCATAGGCCAGCAGGTGGGCGGTCGAGTGGCGGATGACTTCCAGGCCATCGGGATCTTTCGCGGTGATGATGCTCAGCGCCGCGTCGGCGTCCATTTGATGGGACACATCGACAACAACGCCATCGACCTTGCCCGCCAGCGCGGCGCGCGCCAGCCCTTCGCCGATCGATGCAGCAACTTCAAGGACGGTCACCGGCTGCTCGTAACTTCGAACGGAACCGTCGGGGAGCGTGATCTTCGGCATGACTCAATCCTTTGAGGCAAAAAAAAAGTGCGGTCTGAGCCGCACTTTTTTCGTTCGCAACGCAAACGTCGTGAAACTCGACCTGTTCAGTTATTGCAACCGGTGCAAGTTCGGAAAGCCACGACAATGCGCTCCTTAGATGTTTGGTAGGCGCGATTGGACTCGAACCAACGACCCCCACCATGTCAAGGTGGTGCTCTAACCAGCTGAGCTACGCGCCTAAGGAGGCCGAATTATAGCCGAACCCAATCAGCTGTCAAATACTTTCAACGCTTAATTCGTGTGTAGACAAACAAAATCAATACCGCACCAATCAACGCGCCAATAAAGCCCGCACCCTGCCCCGGATGGTAGATCCCGAGCGCCTGTCCGCCGAAACTCGCGACCATCGAACCTGCAATGCCCAGCAGCGCCGTCATCACCAATCCGAGGTCTTCCTTGCCCGGATGCAGAAATTTCGCCAGCACGCCAACCACCAATCCGATCAGGATCGCCCAGATGATTCCCATAGTATTCGATGCTCCAGTGACAAATTCATGACTCGGGCCACTGCGCCAGGAAGGCCTCCCAGTGCGGCGCGCCGATCGACTTCAATGCAGTGCGCACCACGGCCAGCTCGGCCTCGTACTCCTCGGCCAACATGACTCCGCGCATGCGTTGAAAGCGCAAATACACCAGATAGGTGTTAACGACATCCGTTTCACAGTAGTCCCGGATTTCAGCGATCCGCCCCTCCTGATACGCCCCCCACACCGCGGAGCCGTCCATGCCGAGCTTGCCCGGAAAACCCATCAGCTTGGCCAGCACGTCCAGCGGCGCATTGGCGCGTGGCTGGTACAAGGCCAACAAATCCATCAAATCCAGATGCCGGCTGTGATAGCGGCTGATGTAGTTGTTCCACTTGAAATCGCGCGCGTCGCGCGAATCCCCTTCACCCATCTCCCAGTAGCGCGGGGCACTCACCCCGTGCAACAGGCCTCGGTAGTGAAGCACCGGCAGATCAAATCCGCCACCATTCCATGAAACAATTTGTGGCGTGAAGCGCTCGATACCATCGAAGAAGCGCTGGATGATGCCCGCCTCATCCGAATCAGGCTCGGAGAGCGAAAACACCTTGAACTGCGCCGCATCACGAAAAACACAGGAAATGGTGACGATGCGCTGAAGGTAGTGCGGCAGAAAATCATTCCCGGTCGCTGCGCGGCGCCGCTGCATGGCGAGCTCAGCCACTTCGTCATCGGCGAGATCGTCAGGCAGATCGTGCAAACGACGCAGCCCCGCCACATCGGGAATCGTCTCGATATCGAAGATGAGGACGGCACTCACTTGCGCGCCCAGCCCCGCGAGCCTTCCACCCACCAACCGCCAGGCGCCTTGTCGATCCAGCGCTGCGCGAAGGTATTGCGGATATCGCCCGCCCATTCGGGGTGGCCGTTGGCCGTGGCTATCTCGCGGTAGAGTGCCGTGCGGTCATTGTTCTCGGCCGCCACCAGCGCGTTGAGCTTGCCACGCTGCGCGAGCGGCACGACATTGGCGTCATGAACGGCGAGCGATCCATCCGACTTCAGACCGACCGCGCCGGACGCATACAGGGGCGCCAGTTGCGCATGCCGCTGCGACATGGACGATTTGATCGCCGAAATCGCAGGCGTATCGATCTCGAGATTCCCTTGTGCAGTCGCCAGAGTCGCGGACAGCAGGCTGGCAACAAACACGGTTTTCCAAACGGATTTCATCGGCTGGGCGCTCCTTCCTTGGTGGCGGCTTCGGGCTTGAGTTGCCAGACTTCGTCGATGATCTGGTCCGCCGCCTTCTCTGCCGCAGCCGCCGGAAAATAGATATTGATTGTGACGCAACCCGCAATGGCCAGGCTGAACGCCGTCACCGCAACCCAATTCGATACCGGTTTCATGTCTATCCTCACTTGATGACCGGCGCCGCATCGCTGGCGATGGCCGCCTTGACGCGCTCGATCAGCTCGTCCCAGTTCACGCGCCGATTGTAGCCGATGACGTTAAGCGCCGGGATGCCCCCGCCACGCACGATGGTAAACGGCGCCGAATCTGCGCCCGCGCCCTCAATGCCTTGCATTTGGCATACACCGTTGGCAAGACGGCAGTCCACACCGATCTCCCGATAGCCAAAATCGTTGAAGAACTGCAACAAACTGCGCTGGATGGCCGCACTCGCGCTCGGCCCACCAAGCGCGGTGATGTGCTCCACCGCACGCTGGCTGATTCGCCGCGGATAGTCGCCGGGCGTACTTCGCACCGAGGCGTCGAAGCGCACAGGTTTCCAGGCCGCCATCTGCAGATCGTTCAGCGCCAGATCCACGAAGCCACTGACTGCGCCGAAAGAAAAGGTTTCGGTCAGTTGCGCCATATCGAGATGCTCAGCCACGACATGGGCGCGCAAACGCGGCAACAGCCCAAAAGGCTCGACCACCTCCAACCCCGTTGCCTGCACATACCCATCAAACAAGGCGATGACCAGCGCGCCGTCCAGTGCCGCGCGGCGCGGCGTCACCAGCAAACCGGGAATCGAAGCCGACAAGGTCCCCACCATTTCCGGCAGGTCCAGCGCCGCGGTCAGAGCACGCATCGACACCGGCTCCATGAAGAAGCCGCCCCGGCCCTGCCACCCCTCATCGCCGTTCACCACCGTGAGGTGATCAATGATGATCGCCCCGTCCAGCACGGGCAATCGCGCCGGCGCGACCGTGATATTGCCCTGCGCGACCGCCATATTCAGAAAAAAAGGCGCGAAATCGAGTTTTTGCCAATGCAGGCCATCGACCTGAAGATGCCCCTCGACCGACGCGTCCCGATGCCATGGCAGACGACCCGACAAGGGCCCGACCCGGAAACGCTGCCCCAGATACGCAAAGCCGACCTGGTCGAGCCCGACATCAACACCTTGAAGCTCTCCACCCAGCCACCGGACATCGACATCCGCCCAGCCTGCCACCTGCCAACGCTCCGTTTGGGCGGGCGCAACGACGGGCAAGACGAACTGCGGCACCACCACCGCCAGATCCGCGTGGCTGACCGACACCGCTGCGTCGATGATTCGACGCCCGGCAATATCGAACTGCCCTTTCCCCGAAATATGCGAAACACCGGGCGCCTCAATCCGCGAGGAAAAAATATCAACGCGCTGATCGGAGGCCTGACCTTCGGCCACCAGTGACACGCCCGGCGGCACAAACACGGGATCCCAGAAAACCCCACCACCGGTCCACGCAGCGCGCATCTTCCAAGTCCATGCATCACCACGGCGCAGGGCGTTCAAACGCACATCGCCGGCCAACGCTTCGGCGGCATGATTACCTGAAACATCGGAGAATCCGGCATTTTCAAGTGTTGCGTTCACCGAAAACTGCCGTCCATCAAAACCGGCACGACCGGTCAGCGCGCCTGACGGCTTCCATTGACCCGCCGCCGGCCAGAATCGCCCCAATAGCGCGAGCGGCAACTGCTCGAACCTGATATCCAGCGCCGAGTTGGCCGTTAACGTCGCCGTGAGCCGTGCCTCGCCAGCGAATTGCGCCGTGAAGTGCCCTGAACGGGTTTGGGTCGAGAAGTCGAGATTGAGTCGGGCGTCGGCCAGTTCAGGCACGCCGCTGATCCGCGCATAGGCACACTGGATACGTCCATCGTCCAGCCGCAAGCGGCGACAATCGAGTTGCACGCCATGCCACTGTCGGCCCGCCGCGGCGAATCGATCAAGCCGAATCCGTCCGGCCGACCCCTCCAGCAACAGACTCACGCCACGCGCGGAAAAGCTCGGGTGGTCAATCTGGTGAATGTCGAGTTGCAAGCCCGCCCAGGCTGACGCCCCCCACAGAAGCAACGCCAGGCCCGTCCGCCAGAGCGGCGGACGCCACCCGTGAATACGCTCAGGCCGGGAACACACCCGTCGACAGATAGCGATCACCACGGTCACAGACAATGCTCACGATGACCGCATTGCTCACCTGAGCGGCGATCCGCAAGGCCACATGCATGGCGCCGCCGGACGAAATACCAGCAAAAATGCCTTCTTCGCGAGCGAGTCGGCGGGTCATTTCTTCGGCATCGGCCTGAGTCACGGGCTCGATACGATCGACGCGCGATGCATCGTAGATCGTCGGCAGATACGCCTCGGGCCACTTTCGAATGCCGGGAATTTGCGCGCCATCGGCCGGCTCGCAACCGATGATTTCGATCTTGGCATTCTGCTGCTTGAGATAGCGAGACGTGCCCATGATGGTGCCAGTCGTGCCCATGGAGCTGACGAAATGGGTGATTCGCCCGTCGGTCTGGCGCCACAACTCGGGGCCCGTGCCCTCGAAATGCGCCTCCGGGTTGTCCGGGTTGCCGAACTGGTCGAGGATCACGCCCTCGCCGTCGTCCCGCATCCGGGTTGCCATGTCGCGTGCCACTTCCATGCCGCCACTTTTGGGCGTCAGGATCAATTCAGCGCCGAAGGCCCGCATCGTCTGGCGGCGCTCGACGCTCTGATTCTCGGGCATGACCAGAATCATCCGGTACCCCCGAATCGCCGCCGCCATGGCCAGCGCGATGCCGGTGTTGCCACTGGTGGCTTCGATCAGTGTATCGCCGGGCCGAATACGGCCCGCGGCTTCGGCGCGCAGAATCATGGACATCGCGGGCCGGTCTTTGACCGAACCCGCGGGGTTGTTGCCCTCGAGCTTGGCGAGAATCACATTGCCGTCGCCGGCGTTGATTCGTTTGAGGCGTACCAGAGGCGTCTCGCCAACATAGTCTTCAAGGGTTTTGAATTGCATCCGTTTTCCAGTGCTTACGCAGCGTCAAGACGCGCTGGCGCGCAGTTCATCCAGCGAAACGACCGCCGTTCCGAGTTTGCCGACAACGACGCCGGCAGCAAGATTGGCCCAATGCATGGCATCCGGGGCAGACAGGCCGCAGGCCAGCATCACGGCAAAGGTCGCGATCACGGTGTCGCCGGCGCCCGATACATCAAAGACCTCGCGGGCGCGCGTCGGTTCATGACTCACGCCATTTTCATCAAACAGCGTCATGCCCTCTTCGGACCGGGTCAGCAACACCGCACCAATCGACAGGTCTTTGCGCAGCGCCTCGACGCGCGCGGCCAGATCAGCCTCGGAGCGCCAGCGCCCGACAATCCCCTGAAGCTCGCCCCGATTCGGCGTCAAGACGGTCGCACCGGCATACCGGGTGAAGTCATCGCCCTTGGGGTCGACAAGCACCGGCTTGCCCGCTTCTTTGGCGAGCCGGATCATCACTTCGACGTGATCCAGTGCGCCCTTGTCGTAGTCGGAAATCAGCACCAGATCATGGGCGGACAACAATTGCTTGTAGGTATCGAGCTTGGCTGCCAGCACCTCGGCTTGGGGGCGCTGCTCGAAGTCGATACGCAAGAGCTGCTGACTTCTGCCAATCACTCGCAGTTTGAGCGTGGTCTGAACGCTGTCGTCGCGAAACAGATGAGCGCTTACCGCCGATTCGGCCAGCAAGCGATCGAGGCTGTCGCCCGCCTCATCCTGTCCAACCACCGACAACAAGGACACCTGCGTCCCCAGCGCCGAGGCGTTGCGCGCCACGTTGGCCGCGCCGCCAGGGCGATCTTCGGCGCGGGTCATGCGTACGATAGGCACCGGCGCTTCGGGCGAAATCCGGCTGACGTCACCGAACCAGTAGCGGTCCAGCATGACATCACCGACAACAAGAATGCGCGCTGCCGAGGTCGCCGGCAGCACGTCGCGGCCGCTCATGTCAGCCGCGCCCGATACCGAAATATTCGATGCCTTCGGCGCGGATCAACGCGGGGTCGTACATGTTGCGCCCGTCGAACATGACCGGCTGCTTGAGACGCGATTTGATGGCGTCAAAATCGGGACTGCGGAATTCTTTCCACTCAGTCACGATCACCAGCGCGTCGGCATTATCGAGCGTGCTCTTGGGGCGACCGGCATAGCTCAGGCGGGGTTCGTCACCAAAAATACGCTCGGCTTCCTGCATGGCGACCGGATCGTAAGCGGCAACCGTCGCGCCGCGCTTGAACAGCTCATGGATGATCACGCGGCTGGGCGCATCACGCATGTCGTCGGTATTCGGCTTGAAGGCCAGGCCCCACAATGCGAAATGGCGACCGGTCAGGTCCTCGCCGAAGCGACTTACGATCTTGTCGACCAGCACATGCTTTTGAATTTCGTTGGCGGCCTCCACGGCGCTCAGCAACTTGAGGTCGTGGCCGTATTCGGTACCGGTACGGATCAGCGCTTTCACGTCTTTCGGGAAGCACGAGCCGCCGTAACCGCAGCCGGCATACAAGAAGTGCCAGCCGATGCGCGGGTCCGAACCGATGCCCTGACGCACCAGTTCGATATCAGCGCCGAGCGTTTCGGCCAGATTGGCCAACTCGTTCATGAAACTGATCCGCGTTGCCAGCATGGCGTTTGCAGCGTATTTGGTGAGCTCGGCGCTGCGCACATCCATGAACACCAGACGATCGTGATTGCGCTGGAAGGGCGCATACAACTGACGCATCAGCTCGATGGCCTGCGGCTCTTCGGCGCCCACCACGATGCGGTCCGGACGCATGAAGTCCTCAATCGCCGCGCCCTCTTTCAGGAACTCGGGATTCGACACCACGCTGAATTCCACCGTGCTGCCACGCTTGGCCAACTCTTCGGCCACCGCAGCGCGCACCTTGTCGGCGGTTCCCACCGGCACCGTGGACTTGTCCACGATCACCCGGAAGCCGTCCATGTGCTTGCCGATATTGCGCGCGGCGGCGATCACATACTTGAGGTCAGCCGAACCGTCTTCGTCCGGCGGCGTGCCGACGGCGATGAACTGCGTCACGCCCCATTTGGCCGCTTTTTCAACATCAGTGGTGAAAGACAGTCGCCCCGCCTCAACGTTACGGCGGACAATTTCATGCAGCCCCGGCTCATGAATGGGAATACCACCGTCTTCAAGAATCTTGATCTTGGCCGGATCAACATCCAGGCACAACACATCATTACCCACGTCAGCCAGGCAGGCGCCAGACACCAGGCCCACATAGCCGGTACCGATTACCGTCACTTTCATCGTTCAGTCCTCATTTCATGGCTGGCACAGCGATTCACGCTCATGGCACCAGATCATATTCTTCCGTTCGCCGCGGCGGCGTGGTCTCCCAACCGCCGCAGGCCGGGCATCGCCAGTAGAACTGACGCGCCTTGAATCCACATGAATCGCAGCGATAGCGGGCCACGCGCCGCGTGTGGCTATGCACCAGCTGGCGAACCAGTTCGATATCGGGTCGCAGCTCGGTCGGTGCAGCCACCAGCGCCGCTTCGAGCATCTTGTCCAGACCGAGCACACTGGGATTACGCCGCAACTCGTCTCGAACGAGGTCGTAGGCGCTGAGCGAACCGGCCAACTTCAGGGTGCGATCAAACAACACGTCGAGCAAATCGAGCGAAGAATGGCGCTCAAGATAAGCACGAAGCAATTGCAGTCCGTCTTCGATCCGGCCCTGCGCATCGTAAGCCTTCATCAGGCGTTCAGCGGCAAGCGACAGGTAATGCGGGTCCTGGCCTTCAATCCGCTTCCAGGCCGCAACGGCCTCGTCGAGATCGCCTCGCCGAGCGGCGAGATCGCCTTTGATCAGACTGCCGCGCACCGATCGCGGGTTGACCTGCAATGCCGACTGAATCGCCGTATCGGCATCGTCAAGCCGCGAATCCGCCAGCGCGTCGGAGGCCATCTCGCAATGGAAGTTGGCCATTTCCTTGCGCCACCAGACGCTCTCGTGATCGGGCAACGCTTTGGCGATATCGATCGCTTTCGGCCAATCCTTCTCTTGTTGATAGATTTCCAGCAGATCGCGCAGGGCGATGTCGTTCAAGGCCGTACCGCGCAAGCGCAGAAACACGGATTCGGCGCGATCGAGCAAACCCGCCTTCAGGTAGTCCTGACCGAGTTCCGCCAAGGCCTGAAGCCGCTGGGACTCGTTCAGGTCTTCGCGATCGATCAAGTGCTGGTGCATGCGGATGGCGCGCTCGGTTTCGCCGCGACGCCGGAACAGGCTGCCGAGCGCAAAATGCAGCTCGACGGTATCGGGGTCGATGCGCACCGCCTCAATGAAGGCGTCAATGGCTTTGTCGGGCTGCTCGTTGAGCAGGAAATTCAATCCATTGAGATAGGAGCGCGGCAGGCTGCGCGACTCCTTCATGACATGCCGGATATCTACCCGCGCCGCCATCCAGCCCAAGGCAAAGAACAGCGGCAGCGCCAGTAACCACCAGAATTCAATTTCCATGGGGGTCAGAACGCTTCAGGCGCATCCCCGTCGGCCCGCGGCACAACCGCCGTGCTCGCCGACGCCTTGATGTCTGCCTCGGCCTTGCGCAGTGACTTGCGCAGCTTACCGATCTCGCGCCGCTGGCGCACCAGCGACGACAGGGTCGCGGTCACGCCAACAAGGGCTCCGGCGGCAAAGGCGCCCAGGATGACCAAGACCAATGGCAGCTGCCATTGTTTGCCCATGTAGAAGTTCAACGTCGTGAGCTGGTCGTTCTTGACGGCAAAGCCGAACAGAACGAGGAAGACCGCCAGACGGATAATCCAGACAATGATTCGCATAGGGGGTGATTATGGCCGACTCGTGGACAAAAAAGAAGGCGGTCGAAACCGCCTTCCCCAATGACACGATCTGAACCGATTATTCGGCCAGATCCACGCGTTCCCGCAATTCCTTGCCCGCCTTGAAATGCGGCACATGTTTTTCAGCAACCTCAACCCGTTCACCGGATTTCGGATTGCGTCCCATGCGGGGCGGGCGGTAATTCAGCGCAAAGCTGCCGAAGCCGCGAATCTCGATGCGATCACCACGCGACAATGAGTCGGTCATCGCATCGAGAATCATCTTGACAGCATAATCGGCATCCTTGGCAACCAACTGCGGAAAACGTGCCGCCAGTCGCGCAATGAGCTCCGATTTGGTCATGTGTGCACCAATTATTGCTTCTGCTCGTCCATCTTCGCCTTGAGCAAGGCACCCAGACTGGTGGTGCCCGTCGCGGCGGAGCTCTCTGCGGCCAGCTTCTGCATGGCGTCGGAGGTCTCAGCCTGATCCTTGGCTTTGATCGACAGGTTGATCGAACGGGACTTGCGATCCACGTTGATGATCATCGTCTCGACTTCTTCACCTTCCTTCATCACGGTGGTCAGGTCGTCGATACGGTGCGGAGCGGCTTCAGACACGCGCAGGTAGCCTTCGATGTCTTCACCCAGCGAAATCACTGCACCGCGGGCGTCGACCGACTTGACGGTGCCGCGCACGAGGCTGTTCTTGTCGTGGGTCGCGATGAAGTTGGTGAAGGGATCCCCATCCATCTGCTTGATGCCCAGCGAGATACGCTCGCGCTCGACATCGATGGCCAGTACCACGGCTTCGACTTCGTCACCTTTCTTGAAGCGACGCACGGCTTCTTCACCCTGCTCGGACCATGACAGGTCGGACAGGTGAACCAGGCCGTCGATGCCGCCATCCAGGCCGATGAACACACCGAAATCGGTGATCGACTTGATCTGGCCGGCAACCTTGTCGCCCTTCTTGAAGTTCATGGCGAACTCGTCCCACGGGTTGGCCATGCACTGCTTCATGCCCAGGGAGATACGGCGACGCTCTTCGTCGATGTCGAGGATCATCACTTCCACCTCATCGCCCAGCTGGACGACTTTGTTCGGGTGGATGTTCTTGTTGGTCCAGTCCATCTCGGAGACGTGCACCAGACCTTCGATGCCCTGCTCCACTTCCACGAACGAGCCGTAGTCGGTGATGTTGGTGACTTTGCCGAACAGACGGGTGCCGGTGGGGTAACGACGTGCAATGCCGACCCACGGATCTTCGCCCAGCTGCTTCAGACCCAGCGACACGCGGCAACGCTCGCGGTCGAACTTGAGCACTTTGGCTTCGAGTTCGTCGCCGACAGCAACCACTTCCGACGGGTGACGCACACGACGCCAGGCCAGATCGGTGATGTGCAGCAGACCGTCGATACCACCCAGATCCACGAACGCGCCGTAGTCGGTGATGTTCTTGACGATGCCCTTGACGACCATACCTTCGGCCAGGTTCTCGAGCAGCTTATCGCGCTCTTCACCCATGGTCTCTTCGAGCACGGCACGGCGCGACACAACCACGTTGTTGCGCTTGCGGTCGAGCTTGATGACCTTGAATTCGAATTCTTTACCCTCGTACGGGGCGGTGTCCTTGACCGGACGCATGTCGACCAGCGAACCCGGCAGGAAGGCGCGGATACCGTGGGTCATGACCGTCAGACCACCCTTGACGCGACCACTGACAACACCGTTAACCAGCGTGCCTTCGTTGAGCGCGAGCTCCAGGTCGTTCCAGGCGGCGATGCGCTTGGCTTTATCACGGGACAGGCGGGTTTCGCCGTAGCCGTCTTCGAGTGCGTCGATGGCAACCTGGACGTAGTCGCCTTCTTTAACTTCAAGTTCGCCGTGATCGTTGCGGAACTCTTCGATCGCGACATAGCTTTCAGACTTCAAGCCAGCATTCACGACAACGAAGTTCTGATCGATACGGACCACCTCGGCGGTGATCACTTCGCCCGTGCGCATTTCCTGCAGCGCTAGGCTTTCCTCGAACAGTTCGGCAAAGCTTTCCATGGACATTTCAGGAGTGGGAATGGACATAAAAAAAGACCTGGTGCTGCCACAAGGACAGCGGGTTAGTTAATAAAAACACCGGCCAAGGGGCCGGAATACGCTTGAACCGGCTCACCGCGTCAGGCGATGCGCTCGGCCACAAACCGGACCGCTTCATCGACCGTCATGTCTGACGTCTCGACAAGCACTGCGTCCGGCAGTTTTTTCAAAGGCGCCACAGTGCGGGCCGCGTCACGCGCGTCGCGCTCGGAAAGCTCCTGAGAAAGACTATCAATGTTAGCAGGCAAACCCTTTTCCATCAACTGCTTATAGCGCCGTTGCGCGCGCGCCTCGACCGACGCCGTCAGAAAGAATTTGCTTGATGCATCCGGAAAAATCACCGAGCCCATATCGCGCCCTTCCGCCACCAGACCCGGCGCCTGACGATACGCGCGCTGACGCTCGAGCAAGGCATCTCGCACCGCCGGAATCGCCGCCACTTTCGAGGCCATGGCTGCACATTCTTCGCTGCGGATGGCATCGGTCACATCGGCACCGGCGAGCAAGATCTTTCCGCCCACGAACTCGGCTGGCAGGTCCTCGGCCAGCGTCGCGATCGCGGCCTCATCGGTGACGCCACCGCGAATCGCCGCCAACGCAACCAGGCGATAGAGCGAACCGCTGTCGAGATAGTGGTAGCCCAGCGATTCGGCCACACGTGCGGCGACCGTGCCCTTGCCTGACGCCGAGGGGCCGTCAATGGCGATAACGGGCACCGGCGTCGCAATGCCGCGAAAAGCGTCGAAATAGCCGGGGAAGGTCTTGTTCACACAGGCCGGATCATTAATGGTGACCCCGCTGCCAGCCAGGGTGACCAGCGAGAAGCACATCGCCATGCGATGGTCGTCATAGGTGTCGATGGCCGCGTGACGCAGCGTCGTGGCCGGCGTGACGCGCAGCGCATCGTCAAACTCCTCGACCTCGACACCGATCTTGCGCAGTTCGATCGCCATCGCGGCAATCCGGTCGGTTTCCTTGACCCGCCAGCTGGCGATATTGCGCAGATGGCACGGGCCATCGCAGCATACCGCCATCACCGCCAGCGTCATCGCGGCATCGGGGATGTGGTTAAGGTCCATATCGAAGGCTTTGAGCCGGCCGCTGGCGGGCGCGCTTGCCTCGATCCAGTGCTCGCCCATGGTGATCTGCACGCCAAGCTGCTCGAGCGCTTCGGCAAAACGCACATCTCCCTGAATGCTGTTGCGGCCCACGCCCTCGACACGCACCGGCCCGCCGCCCATTGCACCTGCGGCCAGAAAATACGAGGCAGACGAGGCATCGCCTTCCACATGGATATCACCCGGGCTGCGATAGCGCGCGCCGCCCGGCACGGTAAATCGCTGCCAGCCTTCGCGCTCGACCTCGACGCCGAAACGCGCCATCAGATTCAAGGTGATCTCGATGTAGGGCTTGGAGATCAGCTCGCCAATGACTTCAATATGAATTTCAACGCCGGTCAGCGGTGCGGCCATCAACAAGGCGGTCAGAAACTGACTGGAGACATCACCACGCACCGACACGGTTCCGCCAGCGCGAATCGTGCCTTTGCTGATCGTCAGCGGCGGATAGCCCGGATTGCCGGTATAGGTCACCGCGGCGCCCAGTTGCGACAAGGCGTCCACCAGATCACCGATCGGCCGCTCATGCATGCGCGGCACGCCCGACAGGCGATAGTCGCCCCCCGACAAGGCCAAGGCAGCGGTCAAGGGACGAAACGCCGTCCCCGCATTGCCGAGAAACAGATCGGCGTCAGCCACCGGGAAGCGCCCTGCCACGCCTTCGACAACGAAGCAGTCGGCGCCCGCATCGTGCTGCCACGGCACGCCCAGCGTGCGCAGCGCATCGAGCATGCGCTCGGTGTCGTCTGATCGCAGCAAATCGTGCACTCGGGTCTGCCCGTCGGCCAGCGCCGCGAGCAGCAACACCCGGTTGGAGATGCTTTTCGAGCCCGGCAGGCGAACCGTGCCCGCCGCCCGGATCATTGGGGCAAGATCAAGGGTTTCCACGTTGCGACATCCGTATCAATCAAGAAGGAAAGGTTTTCTCCGCCCAGCGGTTACGCGCTTCGCGCGCCTCGCCAAACAGGGTTTCGAGACTGGCGCCGTCGCCCGACATCAAGAGCGCGCGCAAATAGGCCAGCTCGCCCAGATATTGGTCCAGCTCGGCCGTGAGCGCATGGCGATTCGCCATGCAGATATCTCGCCACATTTCAGGATGACTGCCGGCGATACGGGTGAAGTCACGAAAACCGCTGGCGGCAAAACTGAAGAGCTGTTCGGCATTGGCGCGACCGGCCAGATCGTGTACCAGACCAAAAGCCAGCAAATGCGGCAGATGGCTGACCGCGGCGAACACCCGGTCATGATCTTGCGGGCTCATCTCGCGCACCAAGGCGCCGCAGGCTTCCCAGACTGCGATCACCCGTGCCACCGCCGCCGGATCATTCTCTGGCAAGGGTGTGACGACCACATTGCGCCCACGGTAGAGCGTAGAAAACGCGGCATCGGCACCGCTTTTCTCGGCGCCGGCAATCGGATGTGCCGGCACGACATGCGTCAAATGCATGTCGAGATGGGCGTAAATCGCCTCAATCACATCGCGTTTGGTGCTGCCGGCGTCGGTAACAATGGTGCCGGGTGCCAGATGCGGCGCCATCGCCGCCATTACGGCGTTCGCCTGACCGACCGGCATGGCAAGGAGCACGAAATCGGCGCCGTTCAGGGCCGTTGCCCAATCCAGCGCGACTTCATCAATCACACCAAGCGTCTTGGCGCGCTCCAGCGACACTTGCGTGCGCCCGACACCCACGACATGCGCCACCATCCCGGCCGACTTCAAGGCCAGCGCAAACGAGCCGCCAATCAGGCCGGCGCCACACACCACCAGCCGTCGAATCGGCGCTCCCGGCAATGCATCCATCAGTTCAGCGCCTGCTTCAGGGCCGAAATGAATCGGGCGTTTTCTTCGGGCAGGCCAATCGACACCCGCAACCATTGAGGCATGCCGTAGCTGGCGACAAGACGAACAATCACGCCTTGCGCCAACAGCTTGCGGTTGATCGTCTCACCATCGCCCACTTTTACCGTCACAAAGTTGGCCCACGACGGAATCCATTCAAGCGACATGGCCCGAAACGCGTCGGTCAATTGCGTCATGCCACGGCGGTTGAGATCCGCACTCTTGGCCAGAAATTCTTCATCGCTCAGCGCGGCGGTCGCTGCCGCCAAGGCCAGGCTATTGACGTTAAATGGCTGACGAACCCGGTTGAGCAGATCGATCACGCTCGGATGCGCCAGGCCATACCCCACCCGCAGGCCGGCCAACCCGTAGGCCTTTGAAAAGGTGCGCGACACCAGCAAATTCGGGAAGCGCGCCAGCCAGCCGATGGCATCGTAGCGATCATCGTCCGACAGGTATTCGGTGTAGGCCTCGTCAAGCACCACCAGCACACGTTCGGGAATCTTCTCGAGGAAGGCCGCGATCTGCGGCCCCGGCAAGAAGGTGCCGGTCGGGTTGTTGGGGTTGGCGATGAAGATCACACCGGTTTTATCGGTCACGGCCGCCGCCATGGCGTCCAGATCATGGCCAAAATTCTTGGCCGGCACGACGACCGGCTTGCCGCCAACGGCCATTGTCGCCAAGGGGTAGACCGCAAACGCATGCTCGGAGAACACCGCCTCAGAACCGGGCGTAAGAAACGTACGCGCGACGAGCTCAAGCACATCATTCGAACCATTGCCAAGCACAATGCCGTTCATCGGCACGCCGGTACGCTCGGACAGAGCCGCCTTCAACGCAAAGCCATTGCCGTCCGGGTAGCGCGCCAGCTCGAGAACTGCCCGCGAAATCGCCTCTTTGGCCATCGGACTGATACCCAGCGGGTTCTCATTGGAGGCGAGCTTGACGATGCTGGCCTCGACCAGCCCCATTTCGCGTGCCAGCTCGGAGATCGGCTTGCCCGGTTGATAGGGAGAGATGGCCCGAATGTAGTCCGGCGCCTGATCGGCGATTGGCATGACGGCGTCTCCTGAATAGTGCGTTCTTATTTGTGTTTGCCCTGCTACGCCTCAGCGTTCAGAGCGCGGCGACCGGGTAAGACCCCAGCACCTTCACGAAGCTCGCATGGCGCTCCAGGTCGGCCAAAGCCGCGACAACCTTCGCTTCGCTCTGGTGGCCTTCAAAATCGATGTAATAGACATATTCCCACAGGCCAGAACGCGCCGGGCGCGACTGCAGCTTGCTCATGCTCACGCCATGCTCAGCCAGGGGCTGAAGCAGCCGGTGCATGGCACCAGCGCGGTTGGGCGTAGAGCACACCAGTGAGGTCTTGTCTTTACCCGAGGGGCCGGCATCGTGCTGGCAGATCACCAGGAAGCGCGTGGTGTTGTTCGGGTCGTCTTCAATATTGCCGGCCAGGATATTCAAGCCATACAGCTCGGCGGCCGCTTCACCGGCAATGGCCACCGACTCCGGGTCTTCTGCCGCCAAGCGCGCGGCCTCGGCATTGCTGGCCACCGGCACACGCGGCAGCGAGGGCAGATTGCGATTGAGCCACTCCTGACACTGCGCCAGACTCTGTGCATGCGAGTAAACCCGTCGCGCAGCCCCCAAACCGTCAGATTTGGACATGAGGTGCTGGTGAATGCGCAGCTTGACCTCGCCGCAGATCTTGAGCGGATTGAGCAGCAGCAGATCGAGGGTTCGGCCGATGGCGCCTTCGGTGGAGTTCTCGACAGGCACCACGCCGTAGTCGACACTGCCCGCCTCGACCGAACGGAATACGTCGTCGATGGCCAGCATCGGCATGAAGGTCGGCGCGCTGCCGAAATGCTTGCGCGAGGCACTTTCCGAGAACGTGCCTGCCGGCCCGAGATAAGCCACCTTGAGCGGCTGCTCGAGCGCCAGACAGGCCGACATCAGCTCGCGGAAAATCCGCTGAATCGCCGTCGACGGCAAGGGGCCCGGGTTTGCGTCTGCCAACCGGCGCAGCACCTGAGCTTCGCGCTCCGGGCGATAGATATTGCCCTGCTTGATCTCGCCCACACGCTGGGCGAGCTTGCCGCGACGCGACATGCTGGCCAGCACGGCGTCGTCGATTGCATCGATTTCGTTGCGCAGTTTGAGCAGCTCCTGCTCTTCGCTCATCCCTTCAGCCATCACCCGTTCCGCCTTTCAAAGTCCCGCATGAACTCGATCAACGCTTCGACGCCGTCCAGCGGCATCGCGTTATAAATGGAGGCGCGCATGCCTCCGACTGATTTATGCCCTTTCAACTGCACCAGGCCGGCGGCGGAGCTTTGCTCGAGAAACGCAGCATTGCGCGACTCATCGGCCAGGAAAAACGGGACGTTCATCCGCGAGCGATACCGCGGATCGATGCGGTTCTGATAGAACGCGCTTTGATCGATGAAACCGTAAAGCCGATCGGCCTTGTTCTTGTTGATCGCCTCAATGGCTTCAACGCCGCCCTGGGCACGCAACCACTGAAAGACGAGCCCGGCGATGTAGATCGCGTAGGTCGGCGGCGTGTTGTACATGGAGTTATTGTCGGCCACGAGCTTGTAGTCGAAGGCCGACGGGCAATCTTTATGGGCGCGGCCGAGCAGGTCCTCGCGCACGATGACGATGGTCAGCCCCGCAGGTCCGATGTTTTTCTGCGCGCCGCCAAACAGCACGCCGTAGCGCGACACGTCCACCTTGCGCGACAGGATGTGCGAAGACACATCGGCCACAACAGGCACCTCGCCGCGGCCGATGGTGCGCAGATCGGGGTCAAAACCGAACTCGACACCATCGATGGTCTCGTTGGTGCACACAAACAGATAGGCGGGGTCATCCGACAGACGCCAGTCGCTCATCGCGGGCACCGTGTTGTATGCACCGGGCTCGGTCGCCGCCGCGTTAGTCACATCACAGTAGCGCCGCGCCTCCTTCTGCGATTTGGCCGACCAGGAGCCAGTCACTACATAATCCGCGCCGCGCTTGTCGCCGAGCAAGTTCATCGGCACCAGCGCGTTTTCGGCAATCGCCCCGCCCTGCATGAACAGGATGCGGTAATTCGATGGCACCGCCAGCAGCTCACGCAGATCGGCTTCGGCCTGGTCGTAAATCGACTGGAAGGCCGGGCTGCGATGGCTCATTTCCATCACGCTCACGCCCGTACCGTGCCAGTCGAGCATTTCCTCGGCCGCACGACGCAACACAGACTCGGGCAGCGCCGCAGGACCGGCGCTGAAATTGAACACGCGGGACATCACTCTGCTCCGTCTGCGCCGTCTTCCGATGGGGCCTCAGCGGCGCCGTCCGTCTCGGCAGGCGCATCAACCGCTGCGTCGCCCTCGACGCCCTCGGCCACATCCATGGCTTCATCAAAAAACACGTCATCATCTTCGGTTTCAGCCACCGGTTCGATGCCCGCCAGATAGGTGCCGTCATCGAGCGAGATCAGCGTCACGCCCTGGGTCGAACGACCCATCTCGCGGATATGCTCGACCTTGGTGCGAATCAGCACGCCACCGGTGGAGATCAGCATGATCTCGTTTTCGGGTTTGACCAGCACGGCACCGACCAGCTTGCCATTCCGCTCTGACGACTGGATGGCAATCATGCCCTTGGTGCCGCGACCGTGACGGGTGTACTCGCCAATCGGCGTGCGCTTGCCGTAGCCATTGACCGTGGCGGTCAGCACCGACCAGCTTTCGTCGTCGGCCACCAGCATGCTGATCACCTGCTGACCCGGTTCGAGCATCATGCCGCGCACACCGCGCGCCGTGCGACCCATCGGGCGCACATCGGTTTCGGCAAAGCGCACGGCCTTGCCGGCATCGGAAAACAGCATCACATCGCACTGACCATCGGTAATCGACACGCCAATAAGGTAATCGTCTTCGTCCAGCCCGACCGCGATGATGCCGGCCTTGCGCGGGTTGGAGAAATCGGACAGCGGCGTCTTCTTGACCGTGCCGCGCGAGGTCGCCATGAAGACAAAATGGTCTTCATCAAAGGCTTTGACCGGCAGCACGGCGGTGATCTTTTCGCCCTCGAACAACGGGAACAGGTTCACGATCGGCTTGCCGCGCGAGTTACGCGTGCCTTCGGGCACCTCGTAGACTTTCAACCAATAGGCACGACCACGGTTCGAGAAGCACATGATCGTATCGTGGGTATTGGCCACAAACAGACGGTCGATGAAATCATCGTCCTTCATGGCCGTGGCCTGCTTGCCACGACCACCACGGCGCTGGGCACGGTAGTCGGCCAGACGCTGACGCTTGAAGTAACCGGTATGCGACAAGGTCACCACCATGTCTTCGGGCGCGATCAAGTCTTCAATATTGATATCGGAGGTGTCCATGACCACCTCCGAGCGGCGCTCATCGCCATATTGCTCGCGAACCGCTGCCAGTTCCTCGGCAATGATGCTGGTCACGCGCTCGGGGCGGGCCAGAATGTCGAGCAGGTCGGAGATGGTTTCCATCACCTCGCGGTACTCCGACAGAATCTTGTCCTGCTCCAGACCGGTGAGCCGCTGCAAGCGCAGTTCGAGAATGGCTTGCGCTTGCGCATCGGACATGCGGTAGCCGTTGTCCTGCAAACCAAACTCGGGCGGCAGGCCAGCCGGGCGGAAGCTGTCGCGATCGGCCACGGCACGCGCCAGCATCTCCTCGACCAGCGGCGAACGCCAGAGGCGGCCCATCAGGCTCTGCTTGGCTTCGGCCGGCGTCGGCGCCGCCTTGATCAGCGCGATCACCTCATCCACGTTCGACAAGGCAACGGCCAGACCTTCAAGCACATGGCCACGTTCGCGCGCTTTTCGCAGCTCATAAATGGTGCGGCGCGTCACCACTTCGCGGCGGTGCTGCAAGAAACAATCGAGCAGCTCGTGCAGGTTCAGCACCTTCGGGCGGCCATCGACCAGCGCCACCATGTTCATGCCGAAGGTGTCCTGCAGCTGCGTTTGCTTGAACAGGTTGTTGAGCACCACCTCGGGCACTTCGCCGCGCTTGAGCTCGATCACCACGCGCATGCCGGACTTGTCCGACTCGTCGCGGATCTCGGAGATGCCCTCGATTTTCTTCTCGTTGACCAGCTCGGCGATACGCTCGAGCACCGAGCGCTTGTTCACCTGGTAGGGCATCTCATCGACGATGATCGCCTGACGATTGCCGCGCTCCAGATCTTCAAAGTGCGTCCGCGCGCGCATCACCACCCGGCCACGACCGGTACGGTAACCGTCATGCACGCCGGAAAGACCGTAAATCAGGGCGGCCGTCGGAAAGTCCGGCGCCTTGACGATCTTGATCAGCGCTTCGATATCGGTGTCCGGCTCGTTGAGCAACAACAAGCACGCATCAATCACTTCGCGCAGGTTGTGCGGCGGAATATTGGTGGCCATACCCACCGCAATACCCGATGAGCCGTTGATCAGCAGGTTCGGAATCCGCGCCGGCAACACGGCCGGCTCACGTTCCTTGCCGTCATAGTTGGGGACGAAATTGACCGTTTCCTTGTCAATGTCCGACAGCAACTCACTGGCCACGCGCGCCTGGCGGCACTCGGTATAACGCATTGCCGCCGCGTTATCGCCGTCGATAGAGCCGAAGTTACCCTGACCATCGACCAGCATGTAGCGCAGTGAAAAATTCTGCGCCATGCGGACCAAGGTGTCATAAATAGCCGAGTCGCCATGCGGGTGATACTTACCCATCACCTCACCGACAACTCGCGCGCACTTCACATACGGCCGGTTCCACGCATTGTTGGCCTCGTGCATGGCAAACAGCACCCGCCGGTGCACCGGCTTGAGACCGTCCCTGGCATCCGGCAGCGCACGCCCCACGATCACGCTCATTGCGTAATCGAGGTAGGCATGACGCATCTCTTCCTCAAGGCTGATCGGAAGGGTCTCTTTTGCGAATTGATCCATGGCTGTCGGCAGGCCCGAAAAGGCGGCGTTCAAAAGAGGGAAATATTACCACGTCGAGCCCTGCCTTCTCCCCCTCTGGCACCGATGTCGCTGCATGCCAAAACACCAACCGGCGTCGCCGCAAGGCCACGACGCGCCGCCGCCGACTTGATCTTTCTCGTGCCCCGGGCTTGAATGCCACCTCCATCCTTCACTTCCGAGGCGAACAGACGCCATGAGCGAACAGGTCGACCTGCTGATCAGCGCCCGCTGGGTGATCCCGGTAGACGCCGCCGACGCCACCCTGGAACACCACAGTGTTGCGGTACGCAACGGCCGCATCGTCGCCGTCCTGCCAAGCAATATTGCGCGGGAGCACTACCACGCCACCACCGAAACCCGTCTGCCCGACCACGCGCTCATCCCCGGACTGATCAACCTGCACACCCACGCCGCCATGACACTCATGCGCGGCATTGCCGACGACCTGCCACTGATGACCTGGCTGCAAACGGCGATCTGGCCCACCGAAGCCAAACATATCAGCCCGGCCTTCGTACGCGACGGCAGCTTGCTTGCCGCCGCAGAGATGCTGCGCGGCGGCATCACCACCTGCAACGAAATGTATTTCTACCCCGACGCCGCGGCAGCCGCCTTTGACGCGCTGGGCATGCGCTGCGTCATCGGCATCACCACCATCGACTTCCCGACCTCCTATGCCGCCAGCGCCGACGAATACCTCAGCAAAGGGCTCGCCGCACGCGACGCCTGGCGAGGCAACCCGCTCGTTCGTTTCGCCCTGGCGCCACACGCGCCCTACACCGTCTCCGATGCCACGTTTTCACGCATCGTCAGCCTGTCCAACGAACTGGACCTGCCGATTCACATTCATATCCACGAAACGGCACAGGAAATCGAAGACAGCCTGAAACAATACAGCCAGCGCCCGCTCGAACGCCTGGCCCGGCTCGGCGTCGTCGAAAGTCAACTCATCGGCGTCCATGCGGTGCATCTGACGCCGAGCGAAATCGAGACACTGGCGCGACACGGCTGCGCCCTCGCCCACTGCCCCACCTCCAACATGAAGCTCGCCTCCGGCATTGCACCGGTAGCCGACTCACTCGCCCACGGCATTCCCGTCGGCCTCGGCACCGACGGCGCCGCCAGCAACAACCGACTGGATATCTTCCAGGAAATGCGCATGGCCGCGCTACTCGCCAAAGTCAGCACGCTCGACGCCGCCGCCATCCCCGCCAAAACCGCTCTGCGCATGGCCACACTGCATGGAGCAAAGGCCCTGGGGCAGGAAAACGACATCGGGAGTATCGAAATCGGCAAGTGGGCCGACCTCTGCGCCGTCGATCTGTCACCATTTGAAACACAACCCTGCTTTGACCCAGTCTCGCATCTTGTATATTGCGCAGGCCGAGAACATGTGTCGGACGTCTGGGTTGCCGGACTGGCGCGTGTTTCCAATAAACAAGTGTTGCAAAAAGCAGACAATGAATTGCTTGGCGTTGCACGCGTATGGCAGAATAAGGTCGGTAGTCGTTTCGACTAGTACCGCGACAAAGACCGCGGAACTTTCACCGCTCAACCTTGCCCTGTGACGAGGAACATATGATCAAACAAATGAAAAAGCATCTCATCATGGCGGCCGCTGCTGCCGCACTTAGTGTCTCCGCATCGGCAGTCATGGCCGATAACCACGGCGACATCACAGTGACTGGCCAAGGTGACATCCCCTACGTGATCGACGGTCGCAACGTCGTTGCTCGCAGTGGCACCAACCTGTGCTGGCGCACCGGTTACTGGAGCCCGGCTGCTGCTTCCAGCGTTCTGGCTGGCGAGTTCCCGGTTGGCTGCGGGTGTGATGGCGACATCGTCCCGAAAGACAAGTGCGTCGCTCCGATGGCCGCCGCCAAGCCGATGGCCGCTCCGGCACCGGCACCGAAGCCCACCGCCAACAAAGTCAAACTGGCCGCTGACGCGCTGTTCGACTTCGACAAGGCTGTCCTGAAAGCAGAAGGCAAAGGCAAGCTGGACAAACTGGCTGCTGAAGCCGGCTCGCTGAAGCTGGAAGTGATCCTGGCTGTTGGTCACACCGACCGTCTGGGTTCTGCTTCTTACAACCAGAAGCTGTCCGAGAAGCGTGCTGCAGCTGTCAAGCAGTACCTGGTCAGCAAAGGTGTTGAAGCCAACCGTGTTTACACCGAAGGCAAGGGCGAAGCCCAGCCCGTGACCACCAACTGCAACCAGAAGAGCCGCAAGGCCCTGATCGACTGCCTGCAGCCGGATCGTCGCGTTGAAATCGAAGTCATCGGCTCCAAGTAATCGAGTTCGCTTCGACTGAAAAAGCCCCGCAAATGCGGGGCTTTTTCTTTTCATGCTATCGTTTCGCCACCCCATATTTCGCAAGCCTTTCACCATGAATGCAGACCCCTCCGAACTCCAGAAATTCGGCGACATGGCCCACCACTGGTGGGACCCCGAATCTGAGTTCCGGCCGCTCCACGAAATCAATCCGCTGCGCCTGGATTGGATCGAAAGTCACCTCCCGCTGCAAGGAAAAACCGTCCTGGATGTCGGCTGCGGCGGCGGTCTCCTGTCCGAAGGAATGGCCGCGCGCGGCGCCGAAGTCACCGGGATCGACCTCGGTGAGAAGGCGCTCAGTGTTGCAAAACTCCACCTTCACGAGTCCGGCCTGAAGGTCGACTACCGGCTCATCAGCGCCGAAGCGATGGCTCTCGAAATGCCCGCCCACTTCGATGCGGTCACCTGTCTGGAAATGCTCGAGCACGTCCCCGATCCGGCAAGCATCGTCAAGGCATGCGCCACCCTCGTCAAACCCGGTGGCCATGTGTTTTTTTCAACGCTTAACCGCAATCCGAAATCCTATCTGCTATCCGTCATCGGCGCCGAGTACCTTCTCCGCATGCTGCCACGGGGCACGCACGACTACGCAAAATTCATCAAACCCTCTGAACTGGCGCGGCACTGCCGATCGAACGACCTGGCGCTTGGCGAACTGACCGGCCTCACCTACAACCCGCTGACGCGTGTCTACTCGCTCAGCAAGGACACCGACGTCAACTACCTGATGCACACCCGGCGCCATGTTTGAGGCCGTCCTGTTTGACCTCGACGGTACATTCGCAGATACCGCACCCGATCTGGGGGGAGCGCTCAACATACTCCTGGCCGAAGATGGCCTACCTGCACTGCCACTCGAGATGCTCAGGCCTCACACCTCATCCGGAACCCGCGGCATGCTGCGCATCGGCTACGGCGTAACACCCGATGCCGCCCGATTCCCCGAGCTTTCAGCACGCTTCCTCACCCACTACGCCAACGCCCTTTGCGTCGGATCCCGCCTCTTCCCGGGTATCGAAACGCTCATCTGCGCCCTCGAAGCCGCAGGCACACCGTGGGGAATCGTCACCAACAAGCCCCGACGCTTCACAGAACCACTGGTCAACGCACTCCCGCTTGGATCCCGTGCAGCCTGCGTTGTCAGCGGCGACACCACACCAAACCCCAAACCCGCCCCCGACAGTCTCCTGTTTGCCTGTCATGCACTAAACGTCTCACCTGCCAGAACCCTGTACGTTGGTGACGACCTGAGAGACATCACCGCGGGGAAGGCCGCAGGCATGCCCACCGCTGCCGCAAATTGGGGGTATTTGGGTGTAGACCACCCCATCGAAACATGGGGGGCCGACTGGATTGTCGACACCCCTGAGGCGCTACTTCATGTCCGCCTCCAAGACTCATGCTAAACTGCAAGGGCTTGAAGTCGGGGGCTACTGCCCCCATGTAGCACTTCAAGGGGCCGACTTGGCTTCGACGTGGGTCGCAAAGCAATTGAGTGCATACCGAGGTCCAGTTACCTCGTAAATCAGCTGGAAACAAACTAAACGCCAACGACAAGCGTTTCGCACTCGCCGCTTAATCCCGGTGGGCGCTGCCCCGACAGGTTCCTGGGTCGGATGATGGGGTGAAAATCCTTTCTTGCAGTGTCATTTACAGGAACTCGTGGATGCGTCGGGTTACTTGGCGCGTCTCCTAAAACCAAGGTAACTCGTTGCGGGACGGCCCGTCCGTCGGCCAACCCCCGTGATTAAATCCAAATAGACGGGACAAGTATGTAGAGCTCATTGTGGAGGGCTTGCGGACGGGGGTTCGATTCCCCCCGGCTCCACCAACACAGGGGTCCGAAAGGATCCTGAAAGAAGGCCAGAACACTCAGTCGGGGTTCTGGCCTTTTTTGTCGACAATTGGTGCGCTCACACCCAAGCACCAGCGGCAAGCAAACCGCCGCACCCAAACCGCCGAATTGCCAAAAGAACGCTGACACAACGCGATCCGCGGCATCGGCATGACCATCCCACCAAAGACTTCGCAATAAATGGACGCAAAATGACCAGCCCCCCCTTCAGCCGTACCACTCAACGGGAGAGAGGCCCAGGGGTTAGCAAGATAGCTGCTTGGGGTTCAGTTGTGGTGACCTGCCCCCTTCAACCCTAGCAATATTTATGATGAGCGATCATGCCTATCATCGTCCGCAATCAGTTGTGTGACCCGAATTTGTTCGCGACTGTGCTTCCCCTGCGCCATTTTCTGCGACGATGCCAGCATCTCGACCTATCAGCAGGCGACGTAAGCCGTTAAATTTGACGGCATAGTAGATCTTGCCA